>NZ_FPKO01000009.1 GCF_900119385.1 Thermophilibacter mediterraneus | reverse complement strand
GTTCGGCGAGTGTCTGGCTGGGCATGCGTCTTCTTTCCTGCGATGTGCAAAAGGGACAGGCACTTTTGCACGGTTGAGCTCGGGCCCAGCTATTGTAGCGAGAAGGGCGCGGGCGGCGCGACCCTATTCGCTCATCAGGCCGGTGTTGTCCGCAAGAATTGCCCGCGACGGGTCCTCGGGCAGGTACGCCACGCGGACCCGACTGCCCTCGCGCGAGGCGATCTTGCCGCGCTTGCGCTGGCCGATGGGGACGGGGCCGAGCCTGATGATCTCGCTCGAGAGCTTCACGGTCTCGTGGCACTCGTAGGAGACGCCGTCGACCTCGTAGCGAACGTAGACGACAGTCGGCCGGTCGACGCCGCCGGGGCGCACGCGAACGACGGTCCCGACCGTCTCGGCGGTGTAGGCGCGCTCCTTGCGCGCCCGGGCCCGCCTCGCGATCAGGAGGACGAGCGCCGTCGTGCCGCCCCCGAGAAGCGCGATCAGGGCAAAGACGAGAAGGATCATGGCGCCGTCAGACATGGGGGCTCCTTGTGGCTCTCGCGGTGGGTGCGCAGCGCGACCGAGGGCCTCACCTGGCCCCGGGCCGCGCGACCTCCCGTGAGCTTAGCACTGACGCGGCCCCGCGCTCTGGGTTCGATGCAGAGGCGCTGCCACGGGGCAGCCCTAAATGGGGCCGTCCCCTTTGATCCAGGTGGCACCCTAGAACAGGCAGCGCTCGATGATGTCTTTTCCCCGAAGCCCGGAGAGCCACTCGCTCGGAATCCCCTCGATCCCGTACGCGATGCCCGCGAGCGCGCCGGCCACGGCCGCCGTGGTGTCCGTGTCGTCCCCGAGGTTGACCGCGCGCAGCACGCACTCCTCGTATGACCCCGAGACCGCAAGGCACCAGAGCGCGGCGCAGTACGTGTCCCGCACGAAGCCCCCGGAGCGAACGTCCTTCTCGCTGGCGGCGAGAAGGACCTCGTGGTCCGGGACCGCCTCCGCCGGCGAGGCGCCGGCCGCGAGCGCGCGCATCACGTGCACCATGTCCACGCAGGCCTCGGTGGAGACGCGGTGCGCGTGCGTGATGGCCGAGACCGCGCGGACCTCGTCGTCCGTGGCGTCCGTGAAGGCGAGCGGCGCGATGCGCATGAGCGAGCCGTTGCCGTTGTCGCGCTCGCCCGCACGTCCCGCTCCGGCGGCGAGCGCGCGGGCCGTGGTGTTGCCGTAGTCAAAGACCACGCCGTCGATGGCATAGGCGCCGCCGTCGATCCACGCGCGGAACCGGGAGCGCATGTCACCCGTGTCAACGCGCCCGCACGCGCGGATGCTGTCGCAGGTGGCGAGCGTCATGCTCGTGTCGTCCGACCAGGTGCCCGCCGGCTGGTCGTGCGTGCCGTGGCCGACCATCCCCGTGCAGGTGAAGCTCCCGCGCGGGCGGAACTCGTACGGCACGCCGAGCGCGTCGCCCACGGCAAGACCATAGATCGTGTCACGAAGCGCTGGCACGTGCTCCTCCCTCCCCCGGGGCCGGCTGCAGCAGCTCGTGCAGGTACCCGAGGAACTCGTCCGGGCCCTCCGGCGGGCAGTGGCCGATGACGAAGGTCTCCGGTGCCGGGTCCAGGCCCCCAATCGTGGCGAGAAGTGCGCGCAGCCGCGTGGGGTCGAGGTGGCAGACGGACGGGTCGTCGCCGGAGTCGTAGTCCTCGCAGAAGCAGTCGCCCACGAAGAGGGTGCGCTCCTCGGGGATGTAGACGAGCGTCGAGTCGTCGGTGTGGGGCGCGTCCGTGGCGATCAGGCGAGCCGTCACGCCGCCGAGGTCGACCGCGAGCTCGCCCTCGAACTCGAGGTCGGCGGTCACGACGACGGGGTCCTCCCCGGGTGGGAACTCCTCGGCGAAGCCCTGGGCCGAGCAGATGTCCGCGCGGCGCGGGTCGGCCGGGTCCGAGAGGATCCCGCGCGCCTCGAGCAGGCGCTCGTTCGTCTCTTTCCGGGCGACCGTGAGACCGGCGACGACGCTCATGCCAAAGCTGTGGTCCCAGTGCCAGTGCGTGAGCGCGGTGAGGTCGGGCAGCGGGAGGCCCGCCGAGACGAGCTCGCGGTAGAAGCCCTCGACGTGGCGCGGCGAGTAGCCCGCGTCGACGGCGAGGGCGAGGCGGTCCCCGCGCACGAGCGCCAGCACGGGACGGTCAAGCTCCTCGACGTGCGGGAGATAGGATATACGCTCCGACAGGCGAACGAGCGACACGGCGCCCCCTTTCAGCCCCTCCCGGGGCGATCGAGAATCGAGATCCTGACCCTAGGATAACGTGGTGACCGGACACGTATTCCCTCTCGGCCACATGAGGCGGGGCCACCGGCACAGAGCCGACGGCCCCGCCGCCTGACACGCCGCCACCCAGACTCAGCCGGCCATCCAGCCGCCGTCCACGGGCAGGATGACGCCGTTGACGTAGCTCGCGGCGTCACTAGCCAGGAAGAGCGCCGCGGCAGCGATCTCCTCGGCGCTGCCCGGCGCGGGCGCGCAGTCCAGGACCGGCTTGATGCGACCGTAGCCCGCCGGGTTGGGGACGCCCATCGACGTGGCGATCTCCGTCACGATGCCGCCCGGCGCGATGCAGTTCGTGCGGATGCCGTCGGCCATGTACATGTAGGCGGTGTTCTTGGTGAGCGAGATGAGCGCGGCCTTGGAGGCGCAGTAGACGGCGCCGGCACAGCTGCGCATGCCGCCCACGGACGCCACGTTGACGATCGAGCCCTTGGTGCCGGACGCCTTGAAGGCGTTCACCGCGGCGCGCATGGCCGCGAGCGGGCCGTAGACGTTGACGGCCATGACCTGCTCGTACTTCTCGTCCGTGGCGTCGCCGACCGGGGACATGTCGTCCATGATGCCCGCGTTGTTGACGAGGACGTCAAAGCCGCCGAAGGTCTTCTGGGCAAAGTCGATCATGCCCTCGTTGACCTCGCGGGAGGAGACGTCGCCGGGATAGGCCGCGACCTCGCCCGGGGCGTCCGCCAGGCTCGCCACCAGCTCCTCGAGGCGCTCCTTGCGCCGCGCGACGGCGACCACCTTGGCGCCCTCGCGGGCGAAGAGCTCCACGATGGCGTGCCCCATGCCCGACGACGCTCCGGTGACCACCGCGACCTTGTTCTCGAGCTGCATGCTGCATCCCTTCTGCCGTTGCGCGCCGTGTGCGCGCTACCGCTGTTCACTTACCGCGTCGGCGGGGCCGGCGACAAGAACCTGGCGGCAGACGGGGACACGTCTTTCGGCAGGGGGCGTGGCGAGCGGGGCGCGAGATCTCGAGTCGGCAAATCCGACCCAAGGGGCAACTCAGCTCTGCTTTCATCGATGCGCGCCTCGATGAGCCCTAGGGACGTCTCACCGAAACTGATATTCAATGGTGAGTGACTGACAGATTCTGCAGGGAATTAGCCATCCCATACTAACGGATACTGTTGCTATAATTGCTAACTAACCTAACGGATTTTGCAATCTGTCGAGGTAACGATATGTATAGACGCAAGTGCTATGACAAGCTCCTCGCATGGAAGCGGGGGTCAAGAGGAAAGAGCGCCCTGCTCATCGAGGGCGCGCGACGCGTGGGCAAGACCACGCTCGTCCGCACATTCGCGCAAAACGAATATGCCGACTACCTCTATATCGACTTTTCTGCAGCGAGTCCCACAACGCTCGAGCTCTTCCGCAATTACCGCGAGGACGTTGACACGTTCCTTCGCATGCTGCAGCTGGAGTACGGAAAGCAGCTGAAGAGGCGTGACAGCGTCATCATCTTCGATGAGGTGCAGCGATTTCCCTTAGCCCGGGAGTGCGTCAAGCACCTCGTCGAGGACGGGCGCTTCGACTACATAGAGACCGGGTCTCTCGTCTCGCTGCGAAAGAACGTTGCCGACATCGTCATCCCCTCGGAGGAGGACCGAATCGAACTCAACCCCATGGATTTTGAAGAGTACCTGTGGGCATGCGGACTCGACATCTACGCTGACGAGATACGAAGAGCCCGCACGAGCCTGCAGCGGCTCCCCGACAGCGTGCACGCCAAAATCATGAGGCTGTTCAACGAGTACATGCTCGTGGGTGGGATGCCCCAATCGGTCGAGGCTTTCATAGACGACAAGGACTTCGGAGGATGCGACCGCATCAAGCGCCGTATCCTCAATCTCTACCTGGAGGACATTGCAAAGTTTGGAGGAAGTGACTCCCGGAGGGCTCGCGCCATTTTCCAAGCCATCCCGGGTCAGCTGTCCGCATCCTCAAAACGGTTCAAGTTCTCCACGCTCGGCAGGGGGGTTCGCTACGAAAGTAGCGAGGCGGCGCTGGACTGGCTTGCTGACGCGCACATCGCCAACATATGTCGCCTCTGCACCGACCCAAACGTGGGGCTCCGACTCAACGAGGAGGAGAGCTCGCTCAAGTGCTACATGGCAGACACCGGGCTTCTCGTGTCCCTTGCGTTCGCCGACGGACCGGAGTCACTCTCCGTTCACCGTGACCTCCAGTTTGGCAGAGTCTCGGTGAACAGGGGGATGCTCGCGGAAAACGTCGTCGCGCAGCAGCTCAAGACAAGCGGCCATTCACTCTTCTATCGCACGTGGTCTGAGCCCCCTCTGTCTGACGACAAGAAGCCCCGGCCGCGCGAGGTGGACTTCCTGATAACGCAACCCTACTCGGACGCCGGCAACAAGCTGCGCATCTGTCCGATTGAGGTCAAGTCGACAAAGAGCTACAGCACCGTGTCGCTGGACGACTTCAGGCCGCGCTACGGGATGCGCGTGGGGACCGAGTACGTCCTTCATCCCAAGCAGCTGCAAAAATCCGGTCACCGGCAGTATCTGCCGCTCTATATGGCGCACTGTCTTTAGGGGCAACCGCCCCTACCCCGCCCGCACGATGTCGCGGTAGATCAGCCGGTGCCGCTCGTCGAGCTGGGCGCTCGGCGTGGTAGTGGCCGAAGCTCCCGCACACGATGAGCGGGTCGTCTCGCGTGAGGCCCTTGCCCTCGGGCCACCTACGACCGGAGAGCTTGCCGATGTCGATGCTGTCGTGCACGTCTCCGGTTACCCAGACGGACATGTGACCCCCTCACCTGCGGTGCCGTCTCATTTTCGCATGGCGGCGGGACAGAGAAGAGGAGAGCGTGCCCACGTAGCGAGAAGAACCCGCAGGCAGCGGGTCCTTCTCGCCAGCGCTACCTGACGGCCTTGGCCTTGCACGGCTACCGCCTCCGCGCCCGCACGTCAGCGTCGAGCCCCGTGCGCCACGCGTCGCCCATCGCCGCACTGGGCGGGCACGCGCGCGCCTCGGCCACCGCGCACGCCACGGCGTCGTAGAGCACCTCGGTGCCGCGTCCGTCCGCCACGTAGTCTGCCGCGCGCTCGGGAGCGATGCCCAGGCTCGCCGCCTCCGCCGCGGAGTCGATGTTGGCCCCTATGAACAGGAACTCCCAGCCCCTCTGCCGGCGCTCCTCGATCATGCGCCTGACCTGCGGGTACGTGTAGCGACGGCTCGCGTTCTCCTGGCCGTCGGTGGTGATGACGAAGAGCACCCTGTCCGCCCCGTAGCCTGTGGGCTGCACGCTCTGGACCAGATCGACGTGCCTGATGGCGCCGCCCACGGCGTCGAGCAGCGCCGTGCACCCGTGGCACTCGTAGTCGCGCCTCGTGAGCCGCGACACCTCGCGGATGTCGATTCGGTCGTGCAGGACGCGCGAGCCGCTCGAGAAGAGCACCGTGGACACCACGGCCTCCCCCGGCTCATCACGGTTCTTCTCGATGAGGCTGTTGAAGCCGCCGACCGTGTCGGCCTCGAGCCCCGCCATCGATCCGCTCGCGTCCAGGATGAAGACGATCTCCGTGCGCATTGCTGCCTCCCTTGTCGCAGCCAACCTGACGACACCAAGGCTACGCGGGGGCGCCGGCGCACAGGTAAACCGCCGGGTGACATTTGCCGGGCGAGGGCGCCCTCCCCTACTGCGAGCCCAGCAGCGGCTGGTCAAAGGCGAAGAGCGCCTCGTTCACGGTCATGACGTCGTGGACGCCGCGCGCGAGGTAGAACTCGACGATCACGTCGAACTTGCTGCTGCGCGAGAGCGTGAGCCCTGCGTGGGCGAGAAGCTCCTGCGTCTGCGGCAGCGTGAGGCCGAGCGCGAGCGCCAGCGCCACCGCCGTGGGCTTGCTCGGCCGGTAGTCCGGCTTGGAGCGGATCTTGGAGAAGAGCTGGCGGCTGAGGTTTGCCCGGCGATAGACCTGGGCGTCGGTGAGCCCGCGCTCGTCGATCAGCGCGAGCAGGGCCTCCGAGAAGGACAGGTCGAGGTGCGCCAGGCGCTCGGCGAGCTCGTCGGGCGCCCCCAGGCTGCCGGGGGCCGGGACGGACGCGGCGAGGGGCGCCGCCGCAACGGGGCACGCCTCGGGAGCGCGGAGCTCCCGGAGCTCGGCGGAGCGGTCGCGCAGGTGCGGGCTGCCGTCCACGTACGCGTCGTCCACGCACTCGCGCAGCTCGCCCAGGAGGGCCACGCCCTGCGCCACCACGTCACGCGTGAAGACGACGAGCGTCACCTCGACGTCCGGGTGGTCGTCGAGAAACGCCGACGCCTCCGCACGGGCCACGTCGAGCGCCTCGCGCACGGGGTAGCCGAAGATGCCGGCGGATATGAGCGGAAACGCCACCGATGCCGCGCCCAGGTGCGCCACCTCTGCAAACACGCTGCGGTAGCAGCTCTGCAGGAGGCCCCTCTCGCCGTGCGTCCCGCCGCGCCAGACGGGACCCACCGCGTGGACCACCCAACGGCACGGCAGGTCAAAGCCCGGCGTGACCACCGCCGAGCCCGTGGGGCAGTGGCCGATCCCCGCGCACGCGGCGGCCATCTTGCTCGCACCCGCGGCGGCAAAGATCGCCCCGCAGACCCCTCCCCCGGCGGCGAGCCGCTCGTTGGCGGCGTTGACGAGCACGTCGGCGCGCACGCGCGCGATGTCGTTGCGAACGATGGAGAACGGCATGGTGACCTCCCGCCTCGATCCTTAAGGCGATGGTAGCAGGACGGGCGGACAGATCAGCGGCGAGAAGGACGGCGCTTTTCGTACAGAGCCCGTTTTACTCAGTTATTTTGACTCAACTTTTTTGAGTAATCCAAAGTGAGCAAAGCGGAGCAACGGTAGCCGCAGAGCCCGAGCGCCGTCACCCAGCCGCTCGCGGGACAAGCTTGGCGTGAGGCGCACAGCTACATAGAGCGAGAAGCCCGGACACGCACCCTACCCGCGCACGCCCTCGTAATGCGTCCACATGCGGACCACCTTGACGGTGCCCTCGTAGCTCGTGCCGTCAAGGTCGACCGGCGTCGCGTCGACGGAGTATACGAGGCGATGCCAGATGCTGATGCGACGCGAGCAGAGCCCGGCGAGGCTCCCGACGAGGCCCTCGTAGGCCAGCGGGGTCCCAAAGGGGTCGGCACGCACGACCTCGACGAGGCGCTTGGCCTTCCCTGCCAGCCCCGCCGCCTTGAGGTTCTTGGCGTCCTTCGCGGCCTGCTTGGTGAAGACAACCCGCCACATGGCTACCACTCCAGCGCGGACTCGTCCACACAGTCCTCGACGGGATCGTCGCGACCCTCTACGAGAGACTCGGCCATGCCGGGAATCCCCATGAGGTAGAGGGTCTCCTCGATGGCGGCCCACTCGTCCTCCCCGACGAGCACCGCACCCTTGCCCTTGGTGTTGGTGATGACGATGGGCGAGCAGTCCTCGTTGGCCCGCGCGATGATGTTGTAGATGTCCTTGCGGAGCGCGGTCGCGCTGATCGAGGTCATTGCGCCTCCTTGCGTACGTTGTTGCGTACGTCAAGTTTAACGTACGCAACAACGTACGTTAGATGGTGATTGCCTCTGTGTAGCCGACTACTCCCCCACCAATGCAAGGAAGTCATCGACCGAGAGCGCTGCCACGGGTGCATGGCGCAGGAGCGCCTCGTCGCTCGTCACGAGGACATCCGCCTTTGCACGCTGCGCGGCGGCGAGCACGAGGCAGTCCTCGAAGTCCTCGTGGACGCGCTGGTACTTCCGGGCGAGCCAGACGTCCGACGAGTCGGCGCCCACAGCCGTTGCGATCTCGTCCATGTTTGCAACGCATGCCGCCGCGTAGGCGGATGCCGCGTGCGCCTGCCCTTCAGAGAGCGTCTCCCCCGCCGCCCGCGCCTGGCGCTTGAGCGAGGCGCCCACGAGGTAGTACACATCCTTTGCCGTGCCGACCGCGTAGAGCAGCTCGATTCCCTTGCGCACGCAGACACTGAGCAGCTCGTTCGCCGCACGGGAGCGCGGTCGCGCGCCGTCAAACGCATCGAGCCAGACGTTGGTGTCGAGAAGAACGCGCGACGGCTGCGGCATCTACGCCTCCCCCTCCAGGCGCTCGTCGTACCAGTCCTCGCGAAGGCCGTCCCAGGACGGGAGCTCCGCTTCGGCCTCGCCGGGAATGCCGAGCTCGCAGGCCGTCTGCTCGTACAGGGACCGCAGGCCGGCGATCGCTGCCGCCTTCCGGGACGCCTCGTCGGAGAGCGCGGAGGCAGCGTCGGGCTCTATGACCTCACGTACGGCCTCCGCGTCGTCCTGGTGGTCCACCACGAATCTCCAGAGCCCGCGCACCGCCGCCGAGGGCGTATAGCCAAGATGCGCGAGCACGGCGTCGCCAGCTGCCTTGAGCTCGGCGTCTATGCGCGTGTTCATCTGCACCTGACGTGCTGCTGGCGCCGCGTTTGTCGCAGGCATGCCCATCACCTCGCTTGCTTGTATAGCAGTATAGCAAAAGTGAAGAGGTGGAACGCGGCAACCACGGGCAGGCGCAGAGATGTTGTTTGACCCCCTCAGCCCGCCCAGAACCCAGCACGGCAAACGCGAGAAAGCCGCCGTGACAACGGGAAGCTATCTCGCCATGCGACGTTCGATTGCGTCAGCAACCTGCCCTGCGTTTGCGACGTAATCGATAGGCCGACCACTCTCGGTGTCCTTCCACGCATCAAGGCCATGCGAGAAGGACGAGATGTCCGTTGCCCTCTCGAACGTATTAACGAAGGCCGCCACCTCGTCGACAAGCTGGATCTCGTCCTCGCTCAAAATGCCAGTCGGACGATGTCTGGACACAACCACCTCTCCCCACCCCTTCTGGGCAAGGTCAATGGCCTCGCAATCCTGAAGGAGCACAACGATTCGGTCCTTCCCGTCCATGACGGGGCCGTAGTCCGCGTGCGCATAGGAGAGCCCCGTCATCGACCGTGTGGTGCGCGCGTAGCACAGAAAGTCGGTGAAGAACATCGCCTTCTGCAGCTTGGTCTTGTACAGGTCGACGCAACGAGACGCCAGCTCGCATACGACTGCGGCAATGCGATCTATATCGAACGGGCGATAGCCGTTGAACCTGCCGGGAACTAGCATTGCCGGGGTGGGCCACTGACGCGCGGTAAAGGCGGAAGAGGCTCCGGAGACAGGGGTCTTGCTCTCGACGAACCGACGAACCGCGGCGACGGTCCTCTCACTCAGCTGGCCCTCCCTCACCGAGAGCAGGGCGACAGCCCCGGAAGCCGTTGCGGCAAGCATGAGCGTGGTGTTGTGCGAGTCATCGGGGATTGCGCCTGCCTCGTAGCGGGCCACGGTCTGCTCGCCGAACCCGAGGAATTTGCTGAACTCGCGCAGGGAGAGACCGTAGCTGTTCCGAAGGCTTCTGACCTCGTCCGGAGCCATGAGTCCATGGGCGGAGCAGTAGGCGGAGTAAGCGCGGCGCAGGTTCTCGCCCTCAATGCGGGAGTCTCCGATTGCCCCGCCACAGCACGGGCAGACCGCAACCTCGGCATCATAGGAGGTCGGCTCGCCCTTGACGGACAACGTCTCAACCCTATGCTCGAGAATCGCGACTACCTCGCAGTCGCACTCTGGGCAGTAGGTGTTAATGGTCTTCTCCACGCTCATTTCCTCGTCTCCCGTCGGTCAACAAACAACTTTACCGACAAGCACTTGCATCGCTCGGCGTCAGTCCGGCCGGACAGCTTCAGGTACAGCGTCTCGCTCCCATACGCAGGCGAAAACTCCGCGACGGTCCACTTGTCCCTAAAGCGCGGGTCTCGATCTTGCTCGGGGCCGTCGAACATGTCCTTCGGCTCAAGCGAAAGAATCACTCGCCTGAGGTCATCCATCGTCATGCCACGCTCGGCCATGAACGTCACGTTCTGCTCGCGAGGCACGAGAACGAAGCCGTTCTTCTCGACGAACTTCTTGACTTGGTGCAGAAACAGCGCCCTTGCGTCCATCACCCTCCCGTGCCGAGAGTGTAATTATATGATTACATTGTACGCCATGGCAAGAAGTCTGCAGCGCTCACGCCATCATCTCCCCTCATCGAACGCCCTCCTAGGCGCGGGTCAGGATCCCCAGAAGCAACGGGACGATTGCCGGCATTCAGGTCCACGATAGAATGACTTTCAGACACACAGACACACTCTTTGTGGGCATTCCCTGCAAGACGCCGAGCAGAGTCGAGGCAGGCCCGCTCACTAACTTCATTCGCGGTCATCTCGAACACTCCCTCAGCCCTAGTCAACTGAGGGAGCTGGAGAGGGCGGCAAAGGTCCCCTATGACGCACCAGTCAACGAAGGCTATACGACAACCCGAGTCGAGGGACTCTGCCCCGGTATGCACCGTCTGTACTCGTTGGGGCACGACCCGCTCCTGGGGCTCGTGGTGGGAGTTTCCGACATCCTCACGGGACGGATGACCACCATCGACAAGAATGGGAAAATCGCCGTTCAGGTAATCGAGCGCTACGCACACCTCCAGAAGACGGACGTCGTGCAGGCGCTTGTCACGCAGCTCATGCACTTCTTCTCGGACGTCACGACACCCGCAGGCCTGCCCGCGCCCGGTATGGCCCTGTTCAACCTCATGCAGTTTGGGAGCATTGGGAATGAAAAGGCAACCATAGCCGAGATTGTCCAAGGCATGTACTGGCAGGGATACGATTTCGTCCAGTTCTGCTCCCAGTCGATTCCCGTTGCCGTATGCGAAATCCTGGTACGCTTCGCCTATGCCTTCCGCAAGGTCAAGGGAGGGACCCCCGTTAAGGACGCCATCCCGCTCTCGACCAATCGCGAGAAGAACCCCAAGCTCGGAACCATGCTCTTCACAGCCCACAGCATCGCGACCGCCGCGAATGCGGGCATAGTCGCATTCACCAAGACTCCCATGGCAGTCAGCTATCCCCAATGGATAGCCTTTGCCAAGTATTCCTACCAACAGCTCAGGTGGGTATTCATAGAAAAGCCCGCGGCACGGGATCGATATGTGAGGACCGCGATAGATGAACAGCTGCGAGACGTTTATGGTGACATCGATGAGCTGTTCGAGGAGGTGGCAGCAGCTTCGATTGTGCTTGGATAGCGGCGGCCCGCCTACGCGACCGGCCGTATCCTCTCCTCTGGCGAGACGTCCTCGTTGAGCCGCCTCAGCCTCGCGAGCGAGACCTGGTACTGCCCCGTCTTCGGCCTCTTCCGACCGGAGACGAGATGCCACACCGGCCTCCCGGGGCCGTTGTAGACCTCTGTCAGCTGACCCTTGTCGTCGATGCTGAACACCAAGAGGTAGTCGGGCTCGCTGCTGATTGCGACGGCACGCCGCTGGGTCGCCTTGATCTGCACGAGCCGCCCATCCGGAGCCACTCCATCGTGTGTCTCGTAGCTCGCCGTGAACAGACTAATTCCGTAGCGCTCGGCGGCGAACACCTCACCGATGCTCCCGACGAGGTGGCCGTCAGGCGTGAAGTGCCTGCCGGGGTACATCGCCTCGAGCCTGCCTGTGAGCGTATAGAGCTCTTTGATGATATCCTCAAGTTCCTGCGACCTGTCCATTGTCGAGCTCACTCCTCCCTCGCGATTCGAAAAGACAAACCGGTACTCAGAGGCATCGATCCCGGATTCAAGATCGGCGTTCGCGTAGTTCTTCTCATCAGGAACGGCGTCCTTCAGACCAAAGTTTGATCTGATATCAAGTAGAGCGTTGCCGAGGTTCGTCATTCCCGTGTGGCATCGTCCGAGAATACTTTACGGACGATGCCAGCTTGCATCAATGTGGCACTGGAGACGCGTCATTCATTACCTGCGCATGCGTATCAATGGCAGCATAATGCCTCGATCTACTCCGCCTCGAGCAGCCTGGCCACCGTCCGAATCTTGAGCAGCCCGTCAACGAGCCACGCGTACAGCTCGTCCCAATGCTCGGGCGTGACATCGGTATCCAAGCGCACAAGAAGCTCGCGAGACTTTTCGTTCCCCTCGTTCCAGGCGATCTTCCCGCCAAGAGAGGAAAGGACCTCGTCAACTTCGCTGCGACGGGCAAGGAGACTGTCGTAGAGGGCAAGGTCCGACATCCAGATGCTTGCAGCGACCCACCCACGCCGCGAATAATACGCAAGGACGCTTGCGCCGTGGATGCCCAGTCCAAAGGAGACGCTCCACCCACGGTTGTCCCACCGTTCGGACTGGTCGCCGTATACCCTGACAAAGTCCTCTCGCTCGGAGCAACAGTCAAAGAAGCCGTCCCAGAACGCCGCACGAAGGCTAGCGGCATCAAGCTCGTCTGCTCTTTCCGCTTCGGAGAGATACGCTGTTTTGAACTCCGCAAGGTACGGGCCATCCACGCCAACCCGCCAGTACTGCCAGCCGTTTACAGCGTAGTGCTTGCCCGTCTCGAGTTCCTTGACACGAATGGCCGCACGCGAGGGGCTGTCGACTTCCTCACCGTTGGAGAGGCGGATTGCGTAATCCTCCGTAATCTTTGCCGTAACTTCGCGCCCGTCCTCGAACGAGACCAGAGTATCTCCCGCCTTGAGATGACCGGATGCACAGATCATGCGGAACGTAATCTTGCGCATAGCGGATGATGCCGCCTTCTTTGCCGGACGATAGGAATCAATGACGGAGTGATCCAGATGGGGCATCCGCCATATCTCAAGCGCTCGATTTGCAAGGGCGTCCGTACGAGCGCGGATTGTCTTCTCATTCCAGACATCCGTGTCCTGGAGCGACTTGGAAATAACGAGAAGCTCCTTGTCATAGCCCCCAACTGTGCGCGCCTTCTTCTGGGCAAAGGACGCATCGGAGAGCTCCGAGTTGTACGCCGTGAGCGTGAGGTTGCCCAGTGCGTTGACCAGCTCGTCGTGAACGCGCTCGCATTCCGGGCCGAGCATCTTTCGCCAATCCTCCCGAGCAAGCGCGTTTCTGGGCATGATGTGCTCGATGGTATAGGCACCGCCCGCAAAGTCCCGCGGATCCTTGGGATGGTAGCTGTTCTCAAGGGCTGAGAGCAGGAAGAAGCCGCGACGGAACGCATAGCAGTCGCGCGTCCTGAGCGCTCGCTCGAAGTCCGCGTCGGTCGGCATGCGCCGAGCAGTCCCCGCCTCGCCCAGAAGAATCGCCTCGTAAGCCTCCAAGTAGTTGCGTCCCTCCTCCTGGGCAGCATTGAGACGAGCGACGACCGACGAGAAGAACTTACCGAGACTGTTCGTAGCAATGTCGCACACGGAGCGGCGCAGGAGATAGCTCTCCGTTACATCAAGCATCTCCAGAAGGTCGTCGCGACCGAAGGAACCTTCATCGTAGTCATCAAGGAAGGACATGAGCAGCGGGTTCACAACGGTAACGTCGAGTGCCTTGATGCGAGCAAGGCGCATGCGGAGGTCCTTGTCGTTCGCGGCGCCCATCGTGATCTGGGCGTAGTAACCGGCGTAGCGCCTGATCTCCTTGAGCAAGACCGCCATCTGCCCGGGCTTGTCGTAGCCGTTGTCCACGACGTGACGCTTGAACAGGCGGTACACGTCGCGCGCGACGATGCTGGCCGGCGCATTGATGACCGTGAGCCAGGCGCGCAGAAACTCGTCGAAGACCTCGTCGTAGCTGTCCGCCCCGAGCGTCTCCTCGATCTTGCGCCAATAGTTGGCATAGAGGTCCTCCTGCTCGTCCATGGGAAGGCCCATGAGCACGAAGTTGCGCACGAGGTCAGCCGTTGAGAGATCCTTGCCCGTGGAGTTCATCGACTCGAAGATGAGCTGCGGATTGTCCTGACCCTGAGCGAGCGTGATAGCCACGATCTCGAGGCGCTGGATGCCGTCCCAGACCACGTTGGGGTCGTCAATGTTTCCCAGCCATGTGCGGAAGAGCGCGAGGTTGTCCACGATTCTGTGGGACTCGCTCACGACCTCGACGTCCGGGTTCTCCAGGTGGTCGAGGACGGAGCGAAGCGACTTCTCGTCGCCCTGCGAGAGGGTGAGCCGGTAGTGGTCCTCCCCCTTCTTGTGCTTGAGGACGAGGTAGCTACTGTCGATGATCTCCTCGTAGGAGGCATGCGTAAGCTTCTCGGGATGCTCGCGCGCGAACTCGGCAACCGCAGCGATGAGCAGACTGATCGTGGTAATGCGCTGCTGACCGTCGATGACCAGGAGTTTGTTCACCCCGCCGGCGCTGAACTCCCCGCCCAGCACCATGACCACGGAACCGGTGAAGTGGTTGCCGGAGCTCCGGCGCCCAGCGGCCACGATGTCATCCCAGAGCTGCCGGCACTGCTCCTCATCCCAAGAGTACGCGCGCTGGTAGACGGGGATGACCATCCGCTGGTTGGCGGTGCTGAGCAGGCTGACGATTGTCTGTGGCGTGGCGTTCATGTGGGCTCCGGGGAGATGAGGCTGCCGACTGGTCCATATTAAGCCAATACCCATGAGGGCATGCTTGGTCAGAAGTCGACAAGGGGCTCAGACGTCGGACGTCGGCCAACTGGATAGCCCACCTAATTCACGCCGCAAGATTGTGCTCAACCACGCCCCATTTGAACGGCATAGGGGTTGAGAAACAGCTTCCAATTCGACCGCCGGTCTTCCCACCAAGACCGCCAACCACGTTGCTCACTCCATCACGACTCTCTTGAACTACCATCAAACATGCTTGGCTAATGCATTTTCACCGCGGAGGTATCGCATGGACTTCCCGAACCCGCTCGATGGAATCAAAAGCGCTGGTGCTGCCATCCAAGGCTTCGCTGGCAACGCGGCAAACGCCGCAAACGAGGCCGCCCTGCAAATTGGTGGCGCAGCAAACGACCTTGCCTCCCAGATTGGAGACGCTGCTGGTGAGGCCGCATCTCAGGCTGGCAAGGCAGCCGGAGATGCGTTATCTCAGGCTGGCAAGGCAACGGGAGAGGCCCTGTCCCAAGCCAGCAAAGCAGCAGGTGATGCCGCGGGTGCCATATCTGACGGAATCGAGAATGCAAAGAGAGACTTCGAAAAGAAGAAATCGATGAACTTCCAAAGCATCGAAGCCCTTCAACCCGTAGTCAACGTGGTAAACGAGGCATCGGCAGCCTTAAGCGATAAGGACAGGACCATCGGTGAGAGCGCAATTCCCGAGGTCCTTGGCGGAGCTCTGGGCGCAACGGCCGGCGGAATCGCCTCATTCGCAGCCCTATACGGCCTCGGAACAGTAGGTCTTTCAGCTGCAGGGATGACCTCGGCCCTCGCAACGGCAGGGGCTCTTGTTGGTGGCGGCATGGCGGCGGGAGTGTTCGTTCTTGCCGCTCCGGTGGCAATTGGAGCGGGGGTAGGAATCGGTCTTGCGGCAAAGCTGAAGGCCGATCAACTCAAACAAGAGAAGGAGCGCCTGTACAAGGAGGCCCTGAGGAAACACCAGGCGATTATCCAAGCCCTCAAGGATGAGGCAGACGCCTCAAAAGAGCGCCTCGACTACCTGCAGTCCCTCAATGTCCTCCTGACCAAGGCCGTCAATGACCTGAGAGCCGATCTGGGGAAATGATGGGCCGTTACGAGTACAACCAATCTGAGCAGGAACTCAATGCGGTGCTCGGGTTTCAGGATGCCCAGCTGAAGGGCATCACCATGCCAGATTTGTCTGATGCCGAGAGTGCCATCAGCTCTTCAGAAGCCCTGCTCAAATCACTCGGGTATGACCTCCCCGCTGATGATGCCGGGGCCGACGAACGGCAGTCTGCGCTTGCGCTAGCCCATCGCCCCATCGCACTCCCCTCTTGGGACGTGCTGCTCAGCGAAGCAACCGCAAGTGGCCATGGCAACGACACTCTAGAGAACCTGTTCTCGGAAGAAGAGCTCGAGACAAACTCTGCTGAAATCAGGCGACTCAACGCAGAGTACGATGCCATTCACAAGCTCGATCAACTTGATGTTGCCATCGCCGCCGGTGCGGGATTGCTTGCTGCAGCCATCGATATCCTGCTTATTGGTCTCCCAAAGAAAACGCCAAGCGGCACAGAGGCAGGGCCACTATCGAACTTCATCAGAGACCACATCGAGAACTCCCTTAGCCCGGAGCAAATCCGACAGCTCGAGAAGGCGAGCAAGGTTCCGTATGACGCTCCAATCAACGACGGCTTCACAACCACACGAGTCGAAGGCCTCTTCCCCGGCATGCATCGACTCTATTCCTTGGGCCACGATCCCTTGCTTGGTCTCGTCGTTGGCGTCTCCGACATCCTCACCGGACGCATGACCACCATCGACAAGAACGGCAAGGTTGTCGTTCAGGTTATCGAACGCTACGCCCATCTGCAGAAGACAGATATTGTACAGGCACTCATCACCCAAATCTTGCATTTCTTCTCCGATGTCACCACCCCTGCTGGACTCCCCGCTCCCGGGATGGCCTTGTTCAGCCTCATGCAATTTGGAAAGATTGGAGAAGAAGAGGCGACCATAGCCGAAATCGTACAGGGAATGTATTACGAGGGATACGACTTCATACAGTTCTGCGCCCAGTCAATCCCCGTAGCTGTGAATGAAATCGTTGTACGCCTCGCTTATGCATTGCGCAAAATCAAGGACGGCGTCCCCATCAAAGAGGCGATTCCCTTCTCAACGGACCGAGAAAAGTATCCCAAGCTCGGGACAATGCTCTTCATCTCTCACTCCATTGCGACCGCAGCTAATGCAGGAAGGATAGCCTTCACCAAGGATCCAATGGCAGTTAGCTATGCCCAGTGGATTGCCTTTGCAAAGTACTCCTACCAACAGCTTAAATGGACGCTCATCGAGAAACCAGAGGCACGAGACAAGTACGTCAGGGCGGAAATCGAACAGCAGGCACGAGAGGTCTACGACGATATTGATAGGATGTTCGAAGAGTTGAAAAGCGAGACGATAGTCCTCTAACGCATTTCACCAAAAGATGGAGATTCTCCTTATCCTCACATGAGTCATCAGCGGAAGGTCCATTAAGATACGTCAGAAGCTTCATTCACCAACTGCATATCTTTAAACATAAAGTACTCATCCGACGGAACAACGATTATCCGATCTCGGACGTTGTCCCGGTTCTTGTCATCAATGCCGATAGCGTCCAGGAACCGGTTCTGGAGTCGCCTTCTCTTGTCTAAATACAGCAACGAATCCTGTGAACTGGATCGGGGCAAGCCATGGCAAAAGAGTACCGTCCAAGCAGTCGCTTCTGCCATGCGCTCTCCAATCATCTCCCATATGTATCGATCGCTATCTCCAAGCGAAACCCCATACAAAAGAAAGACTCGCGCATTAGATATACGTTCAGAAAGGCGTTCGGTCTTTTCGTTACCATAGATAACTTGATTCTTGTTGGGTTTTACCCACAACTCGTTAAGAAGTTCGAACTCACTGGGGTTTTCAGCCCCAAACTGATCAGGGGAGGAAGTGCCGAAGATGATTTCCGTTCCATCAGAATCGTCAGAGATGATTCCGTGCGGATGAAGAATATCATTTCTCAAAGTGTCGACGAAAATACGACCACTGGTGTTTCGATTGAACTCTGCCCCCTTCTCCTTGATAGCAGAGCGAAGAAAGGCGTCGAAAACCGTGGTGTAATTCAGAGCGATGAACTCCCAGGTGATGCTCTCACGCACAGATAGATTACAAGGAAGTTTTCGCCGATCTCGCGGGCACATCCTAGAAGACACACGGATGATGGAATCCCGGAACTCTGAAATCGCTTCTGCCGGCAAGGGCAACATCAAGCGCGACTGCTCCGCTGCGACCTTCTTCACAAACAGCTTCTGCATCTCCTCAAAAATACCGGTAAAGTCACGCTCACTTACCCGTTCTGGACACATCGATGTTGCAAACGCAAGCAGACCCTCCAGGTCTGACCAATACTTGCCCCCTTTCAATCTAGGGTCCTCGTCAACGAGCTTGACAAGCAGGTCCCTACGCACGGAATGTGGCCCATCTTTCAAGTAGACATCGTTAAGAAAATCCTGGTATCCGGTACGCAGGCCCACGTTCAGGTCAAACCCGTTACCGATAATCCATAATGCAATCAAAGCTGCCTCCCGTACCAATTCGACACTCTTCTTAATCTGCTCAGTCAATATCTATGGACCAGCTATCGTAGACCACTATCTTGTGATGCCACACCTCACTCGTAGTAACGTACATTCTCATATGCTCTTTGATAGCGGAATTGCATCCAGAATGTAGGGAAGAAACGGCTAATCTCAGCATGATTCAAGATATCGTGACAAGAAGCGTATTGGAGGAAAGCCGCCCCCGAGTCCGTCGTAGCATTTAGTGAGGTGGTCCGGGAACCACCCTACGCAAACTCGTCTGGAAGAGCACCAGATAACGCCGAATGACCTTCTTGACGAGGAGGTCAACGACCTTAGTTGGCGCAGACGATACGAGTGCACCGCCAACCGAAAGACATGCCGAGCAGACGCTACAAGCTCAGGCTCACGACGGTCTCCGGTGAGGTCACGATTCACATACCCAAGCTCAAAGGCATAAAGAAGTTCATCACAATAGTCATCGAGTGCTCTCGTGGGCATGAGAAGAACGTCGAGAAAAAACGATAAATGAGCTGTTCTGCACCTGACAGGAACCCCCACTAGGCATTTCAAAGCAACCTCGATGGTTCTCAAAACTCAAAAGTCTCGGTAAGTACCGGCCCTGGCTTCAACGAGAAAGTGCTCGCAGCAGTCGAGGCGTGATGCAGCCACATCCTCAACAAGGCATACAACTACACCCATGTCAATCGAGAGCTCCTGATACAGTTTCCCCCATCACCGCCTCTCCAGCAGAATGCACCAAGTCATCCGAGACTTGGCGAAAAAACCGTCAAAAGAGAGAGCGTCACCGCCAAAGATTTTCAGTAAAGAACACGAGAAGGGTTCACGAGAGAGATGCCCAGCTCATGAAAGCGAGCGAGAAAAGCGCGGAGCTCCTTGTCCTCACAGGAAGCAGCGTCATGCCGACATTCCAGCCTATGAGATTAATCTGGCCGCCCATGATCGAAGGCGCATATCCGCTTCGCGTTCGCTTGCAGTCGCCCTGTACCAGTCGACTCCACTCGCCCCATCCACGGCCTTCTCTGCGCAAACGCTCAGCGCGGCAACTAGCCTCCGTGTACCCCGGGGCAGCTTCCAGAAGTCCTCAGACTCAGCGACATCGCCCATACATGAGCAAAGCCTTGGAAGGTCGATATCATCTCGGCTCTCTGAAAGCGACCAACCGTGATTTGTCCCAGTAGCAAAAGTCCCCAAATAATGCATCGCATGTAGAGCATAGCCCAAAGGTTCTCTCAGTACGCCGTTAGTCACAAGACGGTCATAGCTCTCTGAATCGAAGCAGCTCCAGAGATAAAGCAGCATCCTCGATCCGCCGTCCTCAAGATCAGCAGGCTTTATCTCTGCGCCTCTCAATGAGCTCACAATGTTTCTCTCGACTTCGATGAGAGACTCCAGTGTTATCAGCTGCTCATCAGGCTTTTCGATATCCCCCGCGAGCCTTGCGTAGGAAAGCTCCTGCTCATTTACAAATGCGGCGAGAGGGACGAGCTCCAGGAAGCTCCTACCTCGTGTCTCCTCAACCATAAGCCGACTTGCGGATTCCTTCCCAAGCTCCCGAATCAGGTGCTCAAGCGAGTTCCAGAATACGCTGAACAGCCCCATTAGTGTGGGGTCTTTACTATTACCACCGCCCGATCTCAACATCGCTCTGACAATGTTTTCGAGCTGGGCAGAGGACAAGCTAGGGGCAAGCTCCACAGCTGCAGACAAGACCGTGGACGAAACCTCCCCTCCCTCTTGGGCAAAAAAGGCCCCCAACTCGTCAGCTGAGCCCGTCTTGACAAGTCTCAAGGCGTCCTCTCGGGGGAACGAGTATCGCTCAAGCAATCCAGACAGATATCCATCTAGAATCTCCGGGCAGGCAATCCTTCTGTTCAGTCTTAGCATGGCTTCAGAGACGCCTACCGCCCGGACGCCGCAATTGTTCTCAAATCGAGGAAAAGCCTTACATAGCAGGTCAAACACGTAGAGCTCAGCCTCGTCATCTCCATTAAGAATACTCCTCAGCTCTTTGCTGAACTCGTCTCTCTTTTCCTTTGCCAAAGCGAGCTCATAACCACCCCGCGCTCCTCCTGCCAGCTCGTTTCGACGCGCGCTTATCCACGGAAACAGCCTTGGGGCAAAGAGTCGGAGAGAGGACATGACAAGCACGTCCGCAGGAGCGACCCCACCGCACGACTCAGCCAAATCGACCTCAAACACATTGAGCAGACGCCGCAAATCGCGCACCGACCTAATCCTCCTGAATACCAAATGAAGACAGGATTCCACGTCGTTCACCTCGTCGTCACTTAGCCTATGGTTGGAGAGGAGCTGATTAAGTCCATCCACTAACAGCTCAAGAATGCTTCCAGGATTCGGCTCGTGAAGCTCAATGGGAATCTGGACTATCTTCTCGAGATAACGCTCGCCCTCACACTCTTGAACCGACCCCAGCGCCTTTATTACATTGTTTAGATCGTAGGCAAGCAGATAGTTCACCCCCGGAAAGTCGGCGACAGCGGCTACTAGCTGGAATACCGAGCGAACGGCATCGTTTGAAAGACGATCAAGGTCATCGATTATCACCACTACCCGAGTATTTGTGTCAATTAGAAGCTTGGATAGGCGATTCTTTAGATTGGTTGGAGAGGCGCTTTTCTCGTCATCCCTACCAATATGACGAAGGAGAGTCGAAACAACCCCCACCGCAGGAACCCAGTTAAAGGCATCCGCAGCCGAAGCGAGCACATCTGAGTACCTCTTCATTGTTTTGCTGAGCTTCCTGGCAGCTTTCTCCGGGATAGTGCTGTGCGCCCCGTGCTGTATACATTCAGAGAGTAATGCTAGAAAGGGTGTGGCAAGATTCTCCGATGACGTATAGTTCCAGGGGTTGAACTTGACGATAACTGGTGGATTGTCGACACCTTCCAACTTCTCGCAAACCATGTTCAACAGCGAAGTCTTGCCTGACCCCCAAGGTCCATACAACCCAAACACAATCGAGTGGTCCATGGGGGCGAGCGCAAGCTGGTCTGCAACACGACGAGCAACCGACGCTCTTCCAAGCGCATCGTCAGGGCACGATTCAATGGGATGGTCTGAGTTCATATTCTCTCCGTTACCAAAGCAGTTCACCAGCCAGTATCAGCATCTCATTTTGAAGGTGGATTAATCCTAAGTCTCTTCTATAACGACATGTCCATTCTTCCTGGCAAAACCCCAAGAGGTCGGCTCGATTCAGCGCAAAGCAGCTGTTAATGGACCATTACTGCCCTCCTGACCTCTTCCCGATTGTTTCTATTCTCGTCGTCTCGGAAAGTAACCGCTATCCATATAGTTAGCGGATCGCATCAACCTAGCAGCAAATATCCACACCAGCACCCCCGCCTCCTCCACGTCCATGACGTCCGCGAGCAGCTTGATCCCGCGGTCGTAGTTGAACGTCTTGGTCTCGAACTCGTAGGTGATCGACCCGGTCTTGTACCCCACGTTGCGCGTGTAGTCGCCGAGGCCCGTGACCTCGATCTTCGGAATCATGATCTCCTTGGCGTTGCGCTCCGCGCGAGCCATGCGGCGCGGCGAGTTCAGGCACGTCGAGCACGCGGCCCTCTTGTAGACCTCGTCCAGGACGGCCGTGTAGTTCTTGGTGTACGCGATGCTGTTCGCCATCTGCTACTCCTCGCTCTCGGGAAGGCCGGCGATCCTGCGCCAGCGGCTCATCTGCGTCGACTCGTCGGCCCCGGCCGCGCCCGCGCTCGGGAGGCCCGTCGCGCCCGCGGGCGCCGGGGCGGCGGGCGCCGAGAAGAGCCAGGGCTCCGCGGCCTTGAGCTTCTCGATGTCGTTGTCGTGGTCGGCGAGAAGGGCGCGGGCCGCCTTGACGTTGCGCGCCCCTGCGAGCTGCAGCTCGAAGCCGACGCGCTCCTCGTCGCCCCTGCGGCGCAGCTCGTCCATCTCGGCGCGCAGCCTCTCGGCGCCCTCGGCGGTCTTCGCGGCCTCCGCGATCTCGCCCTCGAGCTCCGCGATGCGGGCGTCGCGCTCCGCGAGCGCCGCCTCGTAGTCAGCGCGGGCCTGGGCGGCCGTGTCGCCGCCGGCAGCCGCCGCGCTCACCTGCGCCTGCGACGCCTCTTCCTGGTCGTCGCGCTGCAGCGCCTGCTGCTGCGCTCCCTGCTCCTCGAGCCTCGCCTCGTCCTGCAAGCCATCCATCTGCCCGTCCTTCCAGTAAGGCGGGCAAAGGAATAACCCGCACCCAAACGATGGGTACAGGCTATGGGCGTGTCACAAGTGGCACGACGAGGGGATAATGGGGAGAAGGACGAGGGCGAGAGGAGGCAGCGATGTGCGTGAGGATGTGCCCGCTCACACTCGAGGAGGCTCAGGCCGTGCTGGACGCGCGCGCCACTCCCGGCGCGCACGCGATCCGCTACATCGAGCGCCCCGACCCCCTGCGCGACGCCCGCCCGGGCAGCATCGTGCCCGTCTACGTCCCCGAAGGCGGCGGCCTCGCCGTCGCGCGCCTCACGTGGGGCTTCCCGCTCGACGGCAAGCCCAACGCCGTCTTCAACACGCGCATAGAGTCCGCCCTCGAGCAGCTGCGCCTGGGAAGGCGCGGCATGTGGGCCATGGCCATAGCGGAGGGCCGCTGCCTCGTCCCCGTGCGCGCCTTCTACGAGGGGCACGCCACGGAGAGGGTCGCCAGCGAGAAGACTGGCAAGCCTGTGAAGCGACAGTACCTCTTCCGCCTCCCCGGCGCCAGGGCGTTCCTGCTCGCCGCCGTGCGCGAGGGCGACCGGTTCTCGATCGTCACCACCAGGCCGAACGCCAGCGTCGCGCCAATCCACGACCGCATGCCGCTCGTGCTCGGGCCCGGGGAGTCGAGCGTGTGGTTGGGCCCGGGCTTCGCCGCCTTGGCGGACCGCAATCAGACCACTCTTCTATCTAGGCCAAGCATATAGATACAAGTTCAATTCCTTTTGTAATAACCAAACTCATGGAGACAAGACTCGCCCTGGAAAAAGATGCGGTTCCCTGGTAACCTGGGGGATGTATCTTAGAAAGGGTGAAGCACAGTGATACCCATGATTGATCTATTTGCTGGTCCCGGGGGGCTCGGTGAAGGATTCTCCTCGTTGCGGGATGAGATGGGAAAACCCATCTTTCAGAGCATCCTGTCAATTGAGTGTGACGAGCAAGCCCATAGGACGTTAAGGCTTCGCGCCTATCTTCGGAAGATCCTCAAGGCTGACGGAAAGGTGCCTTCTGTCTATATCAAGTACATGCGGGAGCACGATGAGAGGAGCTTCCAAGAGCTCATCTCTTACAAGCCTCGCCTCTGGAAGCAATCCGACGAAGAGGCCCTTCTAGCCAGACTAAAGGAAGGCGACAACACTCACGTAGACATCGCAAAAAGGCGTCTCGAGAACTGGCGAAAGAAGAACGGTAACGGCCCCCTTGTCATCATAGGCGGACCGCCCTGCCAAGCATACTCACTCGCCGGCAGATCAAGAAGGGCCCATGACGAGAACTTCGAGAACGACGAGAAGCACACTCTATACAAGTGCTACCTGTCGTTCATCGAAGCCCTGAAGCCGGACATATTCGTAATGGAGAACGTCAAGGGCTTGCTATCCGCAACCCATGACGGCCATGAGATGTTCTCTCGCATCGTCGCTGACATGGAGGGAGCGGGATACGAGATTCGCTCCCTTGTGACTGAAAGCCCCGAAAGCCCGCGCGACTACGTGGTTCGCGCGGAAGACTACGGCATTCCGCAGACACGCCATCGCGTCATCTTGCTGGGGGTCAGAAAAGACCTCGGCATCGAAACGACTATCTTGGAAAAGAAGAGGAGAGTTAGCCTCGGAGAAGCGCTCATGGGAATTCCGAAGATACGGAGCGACTTCTCGAAAAGGAACAAAAGCTCAGAAATCACGAGCTGGGCG
This sequence comes from Thermophilibacter mediterraneus, assembly GCF_900119385.1. Taxonomy (GTDB): domain Bacteria; phylum Actinomycetota; class Coriobacteriia; order Coriobacteriales; family Atopobiaceae; genus Thermophilibacter; species Thermophilibacter mediterraneus. Next base: position 1,248,505 of record NZ_FPKO01000009.1, on the reverse strand, counting down.
GCATACGTCGACGCCGCAGCCAAGAGGCTTCTCGAGACGAGTGCGGGAGAGGAGATCGCCCCCGCTCTCAAGCGAGTCCTCTCAAGCCATCCGCCCAGAAAAGACGAGAGGACGGAAATAACTTCCGACCACGGCATCTATGACTCCTGGTACCGGGGCAGGCTTGGGAATAGGAAGGTGCTGACAAGCCATGTCGCAAGGGCCCACCTTGCCTCGGACTTGGACCGCTACTTGTTCTGCTCAGCATATGCAGAAGTTAAGGGTGTCCCCCCTCGCTTGGATGATTTCCCTCGGCAGCTCCTTCCCAATCATAAGAATGTTCAAAGCGCGGAGGAAGGGTCATTCAAGTTCAACGATCGGTTCCGCGTCCAGATGGCCGACAGCCCCTCAACAACCATCACGTCGCACATAGCAAAGGACGGACATCATTACATCCATCCCGATCCCGTCCAATGTCGAAGCCTGACCGTGCGCGAAGCGGCAAGGCTCCAGACATTCCCAGATGACTACCTGTTCGAGGGAAACCGAACCTCTCAATACACGCAGGTTGGAAACGCCGTGCCGCCAATGCTCGCCCAGCAAATCGCGGTCGTCGTCGCCAATGCGCTTGGGAGAAAGCCGGTCTAAGCCAATGAAGGGCTAAACGCGACTTCGGCTGGCCCTGATTTTATATGGGCAACCGCTGCCTCTCATTCGCTTGTAGAAGTCAATCAAGATGACAGACTGCTTGTCACTGGGGAGCTTGGCAGGAATCTGCGCCGCAACCTTTAGAATGCCAAGCTCCTTTTCGGAGCCTTCGCCCTCACGTAGACACCAGCTGAGGAACTTCTTCCAGAATTCGGGGCCAGCTTCGACAACTTCAGTCTGCGCCTCTATTCCGTTGAGCTCTCCCTGGCTCTTGGCCTCCTGGCGCTCAATGTCACGCTCGTCCTCCAAGCTATTGAGCTTCTTAATCCACTCTTCGTCCCATTGGATGTCTGCCTTTCTGACCGTGAGCCAGCACTTCTGCTGCTTTGCCCACTCTGAGATGTTCCGATATCCCTCCGCCGGGCTCATCAGTACCTCATGAGCTTTATCAGCCGCAAGCTCCAAAGCCTTCTCAAGCTGCGGATCAATATCCTGCCTATTCCAAATTGCTAGAAAGTCGAGAGACTTCCCCATTCTCTCCAAGGAACCCGAGAGCACTCCAATCGTGAGGACAACGTGCTGGGACCTATATCCGCCAGCCTCATACCAATCTCTGCCTTGGACGATCTTCCCAGTCGAGTCGAAGATTATTTTCTTTGCAATGAGCCTTTTGAAATAGTATTCGTTGAACTGTTTGTCGTTCTTCTCCCACTCGTCGGTTATTGTCTTTGCGAACTCGGCGAAGTTCTTTTGAGCGCCCCTGTTGACCAGATAACCCTTATCTCCCCAAACCATGAGATACTTAGCGAGGTCGGTTTTCGAAAAAGTCTGAGCCTTGGGATACGTACGAACGAATGCGCGCTTCTTTGCAGGGGTTAGATATGCCTGAGCATCCCGATACGAGCCCCTAGCCCTTTCGTAGTACCACTTTGTCTGAGTGAAGCTATCGGTCTTCATCGGAGCCAGAATCCTTCTCGAGAAGTCTTCAATCCGAATGTGATAGGGATGGTTCGCAAAGAAGTCCGCAGCAGAGACCTTGTTCTGGCTGTTGGCAAACTCGGAGATTCTGGGGACGAGGTCCTTGGCGTCCTCGGGACTAATCTCGCTCAGCTTCATCTGAACAAAAACTTTCCGAAGATCTTTCTTCGCCTTGAACGCGGCATAAATAGAGGCCGTCGTCTGTGCCCCGTTGACAATCTGCAGGTTCTCAAGGCTTGCAATCTTTAGTCCACCGTCATCCTCAACAACGCCAACGCGTTCAGCGGTTGCCGTTATTCCGTTATTAAAGGAGAAGAAGAGCTCGGGTTCATTCTCCAGTGTCCTCCTGATGCCTTTGTTGACGTTGCTTCGGGCTTGAAGGAAGACTCTGACGTTTGCCTCTAGGAGCCTTGTCCCCCAGCGGTCGTAGATTGCGGCAAGGTCAGCGCCGGGAATCGCGGCGAGGAACACCCTGCGTCGATCCTTCGTTGAGCTTGCGAGAAGGGTGGGGATTGGACCAGTTGGAAGCTCGTTAAAATCAATATGGAGGGGTTCCCGCTCCTTGCCGGATTCAACGAGGTTCTTTATTCGTTCGATGTCCCAGACGTTGTAAACGATCTCCCTATTGTCGAGATCGCCCTGCTTCTTGCCTTCAATCCTTTTGCTGAGAAGCTTGTTGGTAAGGAGGAACAGGTTGACGCGAGAAATCTTCTCCCATCTCGAGCTAATCATGTCAGCAAGATTAAACCCCGGGTCCGTTGGCTCAAGGGAGGCCCTGAACCTAGCATCCAGCGCCTTAATAAGGTATTTTTCGAGCCTTCGAAAGTCGGCCTCCATATCTGTGTTTGTCAGCGTGCTCAAGCTCGTGTCTTGAGAGTAGTCGAGCACGATGAGGCCGAGCGTATAGCCTTCCTCCTGGGATGGGACCCCCACCTCTAGGGGGTCGCCGCAGAAGCCATCGACCCTAATGCCCCGTTGAGACGAGGGCTGAAAGTAAGAGCGCTCTGCATAGTCGAACTCGCCTGCATCGATGAGGAGCTCCACCATTTGATCGAAGAAGGCGTCCTCCTTGAACTCGCCTTGTGCCTCTGCTGACGAGACGACTTCCTGATACAGCTCTTCGTAATACTCTTCAATGGTTTGCATGTCTTATCCCATCGCGCCGAGCAGCGAATCCTCGTTAGCCAAGTAGTCTTGGCAACAACTAAGGTCGATTTGGTATTTCACCTTCATTATCCCAGCCGGACAGTTCTCAGAGGTTATCCTTGGAAACTCCCCGCGTACCTCGAAGATTGACGTTTCGCCTTCGGTCCATCGGTCGGCAGAGTAGTCGTCCTCGTCGAAGTATCCAACGTTGGCAAGCTTCTTCTCAAACATCGCGATGTCGAATGGAGACACGAGACACATTTTGATCTCCCTAACGAGGTCCGAGACAGTAAAGGCCTTCGGGTTGTCCTCCATGGACTCGCTAAGCTCTACAACGCAAAGGAAGAGCCTTTCAGACTCGTTCTTATTGAGCTGCATTTCGGAAGAGATCAATATTGCGGGGCTCGCGGAGTCGCGCTTGCTTTTAACTTCGACGAAGGTCTGGCCAAACTCGAAGTCTCTTCTTCCGGCGTCAGGGCCCGCCCAATGTGCCAACGCCTCTCCCTGTGAATAGACCTCGAATGCAAACCTTTGCAGGAACATGAGTTCAGCGATGAGGCCCTTTTGCTCCTCACGGGACAGCCGAGCTCGCGTAGGCTTGAGGAAGGCGCTCCATCGTTGCAGGCGGAGAATGGCCGCAGCTCGTATGGCATCCTTGCTGAGGCCCTGAATCGAGTGGACGATGTCTAGCGCAACTCGATAGAAGAAGTCCTCCATGCTGTTGCTTCTTAAGATGATGGCCAGCGTGCTCGTGTGCTTATAGTCGTAGACCACAAGATGCTCGAATAGGGGGATGGCTATCGGCTCCCAATGTTCAGTGCCATATTCGATTAGAAGTGCCGGATGCCCTTCGTAACTCTTTCCCCAAAAGATCCGCCTGCCGGAGGGGTTGTCGGCTTCGCCGACAAGGCGCACGTTGAAATCGGATGAAGCCGACGAATTCTCGATTTCCAACCAAGGAAATTGTGTGCTAGTCGTCCGCATAGTCGTCATCGCTCTCTTCCCTGAAATCGCTGCTGATGTTCTTAAGTGCGACTTCGTTGAAGACGTAATCAACAAGGTTTGCCTGGGCGCTGCTCTTGGGGAAGCTGATGCTCCATCCAATTGCTTTTTCTTGATGCTCAGGGGAGCCCCAGCCGTCGATTTTCGTCCAGTTCTTCGAGCGCTCGTTGTTTCCGAACTTCATGTTCACGGGATGAATCACCAAAAGGGGTTTCGTCCTCTCGGCGCGATAGTACCTATCGGAGCAGTTCTTAGTTCTCTCCGGGTTTTCGGCCCTGAACCTCTCCTCGGCACGCTCTATCTGACCCTCGGTAAGTCCGGCCTTCTCGACACCGCGGCTTGCCAAGCGGTTGTTCTCGCCAACGACGAGCGAGGCGCCATTTGTGCGCAAGCCTGGTGACCTCCGCTCGCAACTGACTCGACCAACCACGGGAAGATCCATGGAAGCGTCGGAATCGCCCCCCTGTGCGACGAGGACGTCCCACAATGTGAGCTCGTCAATGGAAAGGCAGCCGTCGATGTAGTTGAGAATCGGCGTTGTCTGGGATCGAATTGACTCAGTGTCATCGTTTTTGTAGCAGCTAAGAAATGATTTGATGTGACACACCGGAACGTTTCTAAAGAGGAACCGCTCCGTCGCATCCCTACTTGCTTTGTCTAGACTCCTAAGGAGGTCGAAGCACGCCTGAATATTGCTATCAATGACTCTCCGGTCTCTAACAAACGACACGGTTTCCGCGAAACCATTGTTAAGGTCAATTGGAGCCTTAACGATCTTGCCGGTCCCCATCTTGTTTCGGGCGGTCACGGTAAGAGAGTCGGGAGACCGCTGGATTTTTAGGCCGTAGTCCCTTGGGTTGCTCCTTAGCTGCCTCATCTCTCGGAGGTCCGCAATCAGATCATCTGTGGAGTCGGCGACGAACTTGTACCAACCGGCTGCCTGCTGTGACATCCAAATCCTGCACAAGTCCTCGTAGCCAGCACGATAGCCGAACCAGCGCGCCATCTGCATGAGTGCGTCATATGCCTTTGCGTTTCTTGAGTAGTAGGAAACTGTCAGACCCTCAAGGGTGAGCCCTCGAGAAAGCCTATAGCCTCCGACGGCGATAACGTGCTCGACTTGGCCATCGTAGTTCAGGACGTCGTTCGAGTCGGTGTTGATGCTAACGACGTGGATTCGGGCAACCGAGTCAATCAGCGCCGGCTGCACCTCATCCCAGATGAAGCGGTCGTCCAGAGTGGTCTCATACTCTCTAGACCACGTCTCCTTGAGCATGACGATCTCGTTGTCGCTGGGACAGCTCAGAGCCATGGAAACGGGCAGCCCGGCAAGAGCGTTTACCGATTCACGGAGGACCTCTAGGTAGTCTGAGATGCAGTCAGCAACTGACTTCTGGGGAATCTTGTACGGGGAGACGTTGACCATCATCGTGCAGTGTTCAGATGATTGTCCCCTTAGGCTACGTATAGTGTCGGCCAAGACGAAAGCTCTTATAGCCTCTTTCAGGCTGTCAGGAAGAGCGTGCATCTTGTACGTGCTCTTGTGCTTCGGGGGAAGGAAGTCGTCGATGTCGTCGATGAACCTAAGATGTCTTGGGCGGGGTTCGTCAAAGTCACCAAACACCTTCTCGGCGCCGAAGTAGTCCGACGAGTCGCTTAGGGTGTAGATGAAGCTGCCGGGGAACAAGTCCCTTCCGTAGTCTTCGGACTCGAGGTCGGGGTCAATCAGGATATTGGCGTACGGGGTGGCAGTATATCCGAGATAACAGCAGCGACTGAAGAGGCTGAGAATGTTGCGAATCTGCCCATTGATTCTGGTCGGCTCGTCGTCACGATGCTCTCGCTTGTACTTTCCGTTAATTGAGGCGTTATCCGCCTCGTCATCGATGATGAGGATGGGATCGTTAGAGTTCGCATTAGACTTAAGCCACTCATATACCTGCTTCAATGCGTTGCTGTTCTTCTTTATGACGAAAATCAGCGGTACGTTTTGCGTGACGTGCTGCACCTGAATTGACATCAGGGCTCCGGCGCGTCGCTTATTAAAGTCCTCCGCCCTAGTCGTGCACATCATGACGTGGGGCTCAATGGGCTTTGTCAATCCGACACCAACAGGTTGGCGAGTATTGTTCTCTATCGTAAAGCCCGTAAATCCCTCTTCGATGCGCTGCTGAGTCTGGCTCCTCAGGACGTTGTGGACGCCTGCCATGACGATGATGAGCTTGAAGCCCGCATCAGCCGCCCTCGAGATAACACCAATGTAGTTCGACGTCTTCCCCGATTGAACGGAGGCTACAACTAGCCCTCGCCTCTCAAAACATTCGCTGCCTCTAGGATCTGCCATGAGATCAAGAAGGTTATAGGTGTCCCGATCGAGCGTCCTCACAGCGTTTTTCGACCATCTCTTCGTAAAGAGCAAATAGTCTTTGTATCGATTCCAATACTTCCATCCGATCTGGGCCTCAACATCGTCGAGCCACTTATGAGTCGAGTCGTCGAAATAGGCGAACCCGACCTTCTTTTTGATGGTGAACTCGGAGCAGTATCGCTTTACCAATGCCGGGACGATGGAAAGCTTGTCCTCCTCAGTCGCAGTTGGAAACGAGGCAGGCTGAAGGATATCGTAATATCGCTCGTACTCTTGCCTAACCTGTCCCTCCTCAGGGCTCTCGCCCCCCAAAGAAAGAATACGTCGAACAGTTTCATCCACCAGTCTGGAAAACTCGTCTCTAGTCACAACCATTATTCCTCTGTTTCATCGATTCCAAGTGCACCTAGGGTCTTACTCCAGCTTGAGGCGAAGGGCTCTGCAGCTCTCATGATGCCGAGAACGTCCTCTTCCGGTATGCCCCGTTGCTTGAGCTGGGAGAAGAATGCCTTTGCGGCAACTGAGAAGCTCTCATTGTCAATCGGCTCAAAAGACACGCTCTCCGTGTTGTTTTCAAGATCGTAGAAAAGCGACTCAGTGGGGAATGTCGACTCAATTAAGGAAAAGACTGACTCCAGAGCTTTTGCGTTCTCTTCACCAACGTCGGCGCGTAACGCTGATATGACTGGGTTCTCTCGGTTGATGCGATAAATTCTCTTCTCTCCTGATTGTTCCACGGCCCATGCGGGATACGCCTCGGGAGAGGTCAGGCGGATCGCGCGCCTGCGATAGGTCTTTTTCGAAGGCGCCCCAATGGATGCGATTAAGGTCTTGATTCTGTTTCGGACGACCTCAGGCATCTGAGCCGAGACCTTCTTGACGTCTATTTTCCACAGCTCGTCTTGGTCGACGCCAATGTCAATCTTTACCCGAGTAAGTTGGGTCAACGCGGTCTTCTTGGCGACGCCGAACCAAGTGCCATAAAGGATAAGACGCTTTGCTCTATAAAGGTATACACCTTGGTTTTTGAGATACCCATCACGGAGGCCATAGTAATCATATTCTTGTTGGCTCGTGTAATGAGACCGGTGCGGCAGGGTAAATGCCTGCATGGTGACGCCAGGGCAGATTACCTCGAAGGGCTGAACTTGCGTTGCCTTGTGTCTCGAGTTGAATGGGTCAATTGGGTCAAGCTTGCGACCATTAAATGAGATGTCTATGCGAGAGAGCCCCGGCTCGCCAGCAAGAAAACGATGGAAGACGAGGGCGAGGTGGCTCTGAGCTTCACTAATAACGCGAGCGTAATAAGAAACTTTCGCAGAACCACTTGCGCCGGAGAGTCGGTCGACTTTCTCCCAGAGAACTAGAGTCCCATCGCCGGTCAGATACTCAAGACCTCGAATGCTCTCAAAATCATGTCTTTCAATAATCTTCCAAGAATTATCGTTAATCACTACGTCGAGATCCCAGGTAAACGCCGAGAGAGAGCCTTCACATCGCGAGGCAACTGTCAGCCTGCGACACTGGGAGAACGACGCAGTTTTCATACCAAGGCCAAACCGCCCCAAGTCTTTTGGGGCCCTTTCGGCGCGAGGACTTGTACTGCCCAGTCGCATCGCCTTTCGTAGCTCGCTTGCACTCATCCCGGCGCCGTTATCGATGATGCTGACGTGGAAGTCGTCGGCTGGGATGGCGAGAACATCGATATGGGACGCATTTGCGGAAATTGAGTTATCAATGATGTCTGCGAGCGCGCTATTGAATGAATAGCCTATATCACGAAGGCTTTCAATTAATATACCTGGCTCCGGATCGAGGACGTCCGAAGTGAAGTCGGATTCGCTCATATAATGCCTAACTCGAAGTGCTTCCCATGCAAAGAGTATATCAGCACGATAGAGCGCAATCTTGACCCATAAGGTGAGCGGAAGCCCACTACATCAACCACTATGCAAAGCCAATACGGCGTAGAGAACGAGAAGAACGGTGAGCTCTCAAACGAAGATCCCGAGGGCCACACTGCGGGCACCCAAGAGCGCCTCGGGGCCCCGGAGGGCGACGTGTGCGCCCGCGTAGCCGACGCACCCGACGCCTGTTGATGTGCAATAAGAAATGGTCCGAATGAGCACCGGTTTTTGAGCACCGCGTGCATCTAGAAATGAGTGTGTTTGGTCAAGTCCCTCTTTCGGAAATGATCACGGAGAGTTTTCGGGTTTGGGCACGCAACTTTTTCGGGTTCGGTCACGGGCGCGCCGCTAGCTTCCTGACTTGCCCAGCATGAGCGACTCCTCGAGCCGGTGGCTGGGCCCTCCGAACTCCACGAGCCTGCCGTGGTGGACGACGCGGTCCACGATCGCGGCGGCGAGCTTGTCGTCCGCGAAGACCGTGCCCCACCGGCTGAACTCGACATTCGTGGTGAACACTATGCTCCTCCTTTCGTAAGAGTCGGATATGACCTGGTAGAGCAGACGGGCGCCGTCCACGTCGGTTGCGTGCCAAAAGTTGGTGTCATCTCTCCGATTGCGAGGTGCAGGCTTTAGCCTGCCCGAGCAATCGGAGCATCACCCGGAATCAGCTCTATTCTACAGCATCATGCGGCCTTCCTTTCCCGGATCGCTGCCTCTATAAGCATCTTCGCCTTCTCCATCGTCTCGATGGGTATCGTCGGGTCCTCATCTTTCGTTCTCGCGATGTCCTCGAGGGATTCCGCATCGATGAATCGCCCGCCCATCCAATCTTCGTTGATGTCCAGGATCACGGAGCCGGCCAGCCGCTTCATCGACTCTATGGACGGAAAGACGCCCACCGCCTTGGTTCTGCGCTTGATCTCCTCGTTGGCGCGCTCCTGGACGTTGTTCGTGCGGAGCTTGATGTGATGCTCGCGGGGGAAGTCCAGATACGCCAAGGCATCCGCCTCCGCATCCTCGAGCAGCTCGCCGGCACGCCTGCTCAGCCCGGATATGATCTCCGCTGCACGACGATAGGCCGCGCGGACGAGCTGCGGATCCCTTTCCGCGAACACGGCCTTCATCGCGGCCAAGGCGATGCCCTTATCGTTCTTCGACTTGAACCACCTCGCGACATCGCGCTCGAGATGGACTATGCAGCGCTGCCATGCCGCGCCCTGGAATATCTCGGCTATGGCCTGCACGAGCCCGCCGTGGTCATCGGAGACCACGCACATCACTCCGGTTATCCCGCGTCTCCGCAGGCTGCGCAGGAAAGCCTTCCAGGATGCCGCCGACTCGGTGTCCACGACGTCGAATCCGACGAAGCGCCTCGAGCCATCTTGGGCGCAGGCTATCGCCGTGACCAGGCCCAGGGATTGAACGTGCCCCTCGTCCCGGCAATTGATGTAGGTGGCATCGAGCCAAAGATAGGGGAAGGCCATCCCGTCGAATCGCCTCTCGGCGAGCGCCGCCACCTCCTCATCGAGCTCCGAGACCATCCTGGAGATGCGGGAGGGGCTCAAAGACCCTATTTCCAGATTGTCGGCCACCTTCTCTATCTTCCTCGTGGAAAGGCCCTTCGCGTAGGCCTCCTTGACCACGCCGATCATCGCCCTATCGGCGCGCGAGTACGGCCTGATCAGCTCATCGGGGAAGTAGCTTCCCTCTCTGAGCTTGGGAATCCGCAGCGTGACCTCGCCGAATGGCGTCAGCAGCTTTCGCTCGCGATATCCGTTCCGCCTGTTTCCCTCGCCGCATATCTCATCGGCCTGCCAGTCCATTATCTGGTTGATCGCTTGCTCGAGCTGCATGCGCCCGAGCTCTTGGATGTTTATCATTCCGTCGCTATATCGGGGTATATCGAGCACGGAAGCCCCTTCATCGTGTAAAGTGTCCATTGCGGCCATCCCTTTCATCTCGAACTTCGACACTTCAAGATTCTAGGTGATGGCCGTTTCTTTAGCCAATCGGCCCGTGACACCAACTTTTGGCACGCAATCTCCACGTCGAACGGCACGTAGCCGAACTCGTCGAGGACGACGAGCGACGCCTTCCCGATGTCGGCGATGACCCGATCCAGAGTCCCCTCGCGCTTGGCCTTGCCGAGCTGCAGGACCAGCGCCGCCGTCTGGAAGAAGCGCACCGGCATCCCTTGCCGGGTCGCCTCGATGCCGAGGGCCGTCGCCACGTGCGTCTTGCCGCGGCCCGTCGGCCCGTGGAAGACGAGGTCCTCGGCGCGCCCGACGAAGTCGAGCGAGAGCATCTCGTCGCGCCCCCAGCCCTCGGGGAAGCGCACGTTCGACCAGTCGAACCCCTCGACGGCCTTGGGCACGGGGAACCTCGCCTGGCGCAGCAGCCTCGCCCGCTTGGACCGCTCCCGGGACTCGAGCTCCCGGGCCAGCATCCCCGAGCAGGCGGCGAGCTGACCGGGCGTAGCGGTCTCGAGGAACCATGCCACCGTCGCCTTCGATATGAACAGCGACCTGGCGCGCGAGGAGAACTCCTCGCGCTCGGAGTCCGGGACCCTAGGCACTTGCGGCGCCCCCCTCCAGCAGCTCGAAGGCCCGGTCGTACCCCGCGAGGTCGACCGGCTCGTCGTACTCGACGAGCGCGTCGCCGGCGGCCGCCCTGGCGGCGGCGAGCTCGAGGGTGGCGGCGTCGACGCCGCCCGTGGCCCCGAGCGACCTCAGCGCGCCCTCCACGGTGGCGGCCCAGCCCCGCCTGGCGCTCACGTCGCGCAGCGCCCTGAGGTCCGCGCCGAGGTCGGCGGGCGCCTCCGAGTCGAGGAAGGCGACGAGGTCCCCCGGGAGGGACCGCCTGACCACGCTGTCGCGCCAGCCGCCGGGGCGCACGCAGAGCAGCCTCAGCTGCAGCGTGGGGTCGGCGGAGTCGGTCGGCGCGTCGCCCCACTCGCGGATATACTCGGCGACGACCTCGCCGCCGGCGCCGACGACCGTGACGTCGAAGGCGCCCATCGCGACGGCGACCTCGCGCGACGCGTTGGCGGGGCCCGCCGAGTAGCGGTGCTCGCCGCCTGCCTTGAACGAGCCCTGCTTGTCGCACTTCCGAGTGAGCCACGTCACGCACGCGAACGGCGCCGCGGGCAGCGGCGAGAGCGCGGCGCGGTCGTCCCCGAAGAGCTCGGACTCGCTCGCGCCCTTGCGGTAGTGCGGCTTGCCGTCCGAGAGTTCCAGGCACGTCCCGAGTAGCCGCTCGTTGTACGACCTGACGTCCCACACCTGCGGCATCGGCACGAAGAGGTTCCTCCTGAGCGTCCCGACCTTGTTCTCCACGGATCCCTTCTCGTTGCCGGAGTGGGGGTTGGTGAAGCTGTAGTCGAGCCCGTAGTGCGCGGCGAAGCGGCGGAAGAGCTCCGAGGTCCTGATCTCGGCTCCGACCCTGCGGCCGACCTCGGTGGCGTTGTCGAAGACGGCCCGCAGCGGCACGCCCCCGAGGAACTCGAAGACGTCGCGCAGCCCCTGGCAGACGCACTCGGCCGTCTCGCCCCAGAAGACCTGCGCGAGCCCGACGTTGGAGTGCGGGAATTCCACCACGAGGAAGTGGCCCCGCGTGACGACGCCGCGCACGCGGAAGTCCGCCTGCCCGAAGTCGACCTGGCACTCGCCGGGCGCCCAGTCGAGCAGCAGGAATCCCTGCGCCTCGCGGGCGTCGAGCTCGGCGGCGAGCTCCCCGCGCCTGCGCCTCACGTACCTCTGGACCGTCGAGTACGACCCCCTGAACCCCTCCTCCGCGACCAGCCGGTCGAAGACCTTCCTCGCGGTGTGGCGCTGCTTGTGCCAGCAGCGCCTGTCCTCGCGCAGCCACGAGTCGATCGTCTCCGCGAAGGGCTCCAGCAGCGGCGACTCGGGCGTCCTCCCGACCGCCGGCGGCCTCTCGGAGAGGTCCGGCTCCCTCAGGTACTTCCTCACTGTGGGCTCGGAGACCCCGGTGTCCCGGGCTATCGAGGCGACGCTCGCGCCGCTCCTCCCGAGCCTTCTGATATCGTCAATCTTGTCCACGCCGATCATTTCCTTCCCGGCCTCCCCTCGTCGAATACCGAAGCATCGACAACGGTAGGCCCGCCGGGGGTGGTCGGCGTGCCCATGCCCAAACCCGAAAGTTTTTCGTGATCATTCCCGAAAGTTCCGGGTGATTAAATCCGCAAGTCAGACGTTATCAAACACAATGAGCAGCTTCAGCACGAGGGCCGCGCCCCCTGGACCAGGGGCGCGGCCCTCGCCGTAGGGTTGTCCCGGGCGGGCACTTTGGCGAGGCCGCCCGGGAAGGATGGAGGAGATGACCGTGCCCCTGGACACAAGGAATGATATACGGTCGATGGACGCCGACGGGGTGCCGAGGGCCGAGATCGCCCGCAGGCTCCGCGTCAGCCGCAACACCGTCGCGAAGTATGCCGACATGGAGGACATGTCGCCTGCCGCCCCCGTGCCGGCGCGGCGCGAGAGGCCCGCGCTCGGCGAGCACGCGGGGTGGGTCGAGTCGGTCCTGGAGGCCGACCTCGGCGCGCCGCGCAAGCAGCGCCACACCGCCAGGAGGATCTACGACCGGCTGGTCGAGGAGAGGGGCTACGCCGGCTCCTACTCGACCGTCCAGCGCTTCGTGCGCGAGCGGGGGCTCGCGCGCTCGGCCGGCGCGGGCGAGGGCTACCTGGAGCTCGAGTGGGCCCCGGGCACCTGCCAGGCGGACTTCGGCAACTTCCGCGCCGTCGTCGCGGGCGAGGGGCTTGCCCCCGAGCTGCTGGTGGCGACCCCTCCCCACTCCAACGACAGGCAGTGCTTCGCGCCGGGGTCTCAGAGGTCGGAGTGCCTGTGCGCGGGGCTCGCGGCGATCTTCTCGCGCTGGGGCCGCGCCCCGAGGGTGCTGGTCCTGGACAACGCGACCGAGGCGGGCAGGATGGTCCGCGGCGAGGTGACGGAGTCCGGGCCGCTCTCCCTGCTCAGGGGGCACTACCGCGTCGAGTCGAGGTACCGCAGCCCCTACTCGGGCAACGAGAAGGGGTCGGCGGGGAGCGCGGTCGGCTACCTGAGGCGCAACCTCCTCGTGCCGGTGCCCGGGGTCGGGTCGCTCGCCGAGCCGAGCGCCCTGCTGGCGGAGGGGTGCGCGCGCCTGAACGCCGCTGCGGGGTGCCGCGACGGCCGGGCGTCGGCGGAGGCCCTGCGCGAGGACCTCGCCGAGATGCGCGCGCTGCCCGGCGCCGCGTTCGACGCGGTGCGGTGGGTGCGGGCCAGGGCGGACAAGCGCGGCTACGTCGAGGTCGACGGCCGCGAGTGCGTCGCCGGCCCGGCGTGGCACGGAGGGGAGCTGCTCGTCGGGATGCGCCCCGGCTCGGTCGAGATCGTCGCCGACCGCGGGCGCAGGGTGGCCGTGCTCCCGAGGGCCTACGGCGCCGGGCCCGCCGTGCGCAACCCGCTGTCGCTCGTCCCGGCGATCGTCGCCAGGCCGCGCGCGTTCGGCGAGTCCACGATACGGCGGGACATGCCCGAGGGGCTGGTCGAGGGCATCGACCGCACGGGCGCCGCCGGCCGCAGGCAGACGCCCGGGTCCATGGCGCGCGCGAGCGCCGCGTCGGGCCTCGGCGCGGCGTGCCGGGCCGCGCTGCGCGTCGTCGAGGGCGGGCGCGTGCCCGACTGTCTGAGATAGCCTATAAATGGCCGGATTCACAGGGGCTCTGCCCCGGAATCACGGCGGGGAATTCCCCAGTTTGTTAGTGACGGCATGCCGAACAACCTAGAGACGACCTACCCTCGAGTCGTTGGGGTCCAAGCCAGCGATGAGGAGAAGGGTCGTGGAGAGGATGCCGGGCATGCCGCAAATCGATGATATACGAAGGCTGTGGTCGGAGGGGTACTGCATATCCGAGATAGCCCGCAGGACGGGGCACGACAGGAAGACGGTCAGAAAGTTCCTCGACGAGGTCGACTTCTCGCCCGAGCCTCCCGCCGGCGTCGTCCCGGGGCCGTCGAAGCTGGATCCGTACAAGCCGACGATCGACTCCATACTGGAGGCCGACAGGCACGTCTGGAGGAAGCAGCGCCACACCGCGAGGAAGATCCTCGCCGAGCTCCGCCGCGCCGGCTACGACGGCGGGTACACCCTGGTCCAGAAGTACGTCCACGACAGGAAGCTCGAGATGAGGGGCCGAGCCCCCGAGGGCTTCCTCGACCTCGAGTGGTCCCCCGGAACCGCGCAGGCCGACTTCGGCGAGGCCGACTTCGACACCGCGGACGGCAGGGAGCGGATGCTGTTCCTCGTGGTCTCGTTCCCGCACTCCAGCATGTCGTGGTTCCAGGTGTTCCGAGGGCGCGCGTCGGAGTGCGTGTGTCAGGGCCTCGCCGACGTCTTTCGCCACATAGGGGGAGTCCCTCCCGTCGTCGTGTTCGACAACGCGGCCTGGGCGGGGCGCCGGGTCCTCGACGAGGTGAGGGAGGCCGAGCTCTTCCGCAGGTTCAGGCTCCACTACGGCTTCGAGGCGAGGTTCTGCAGCCCCGACGCGGGGCACGAGAAGGGTCACGTCGAGCGCAAGGTCGCCTTCGTGCGCTCCAACGTATTCGTCCCCGTCCCCCGCGTCGGCGACCTGCGGGAGCACGACGAGTCCCTCCTCGGGGTGGCAGACGGCTTCGGCGAGAGGGGACACTGGAGGAGGGACGGCACGTGGGGCGAGCTCTTCGAGTCGGACCGCGCCGCCCTCCGCCCCCTGCCCTCCAGGCCGTTCTCCTGCGTGACCTGGCTCGTGAGACCGTGCGACAAGTGGGGCGAGGTCACCGTGGGCACCCACTCCTACGGCGCCGGGCCCGAGCTCGCGGGCGCCGACGTCGCGGTCGGTCTCGGCGCCCACGAGGTGACGATCGTCAGCCAGGGGACGGGCGAGCTCGTCGCCAGGTACCGCAGGAGGTTCGGCGGGGGCGTCACGGTCGACGTCGACCCCGTGGCGGAGCTCGGGCTCCTTGGCCGGCGGCCTGGGGCCTGGCGCGAGTCCCGCGTGCGCTCGGCGCTGCCCGCCGGGGTGGTCGAGTACCTGGACGGGCTCGACAGGGCGTCGCTGTCGAGGAGCGTGACGATGCTCTCGGAGGTCGCCGGGGAGGAGGGGATCGAGGCCGCGGGCGAGTCGATGCTCGAGCTCGTGAGGCGTGGCGGCGACTTCAGCCGCAGCGACCTCCGCGTCCTCTCCCTGAGGCTGCTCTCCGGCGTCTCCGGGCCCGACCCGGGACCGGACCTCTCCGAGTACGACCGCGCGTTCCTCGGGAAGGAGGCGGTGTAGCATGGCGGACTCCGCCTCGGACGCCAGGCTCAGGGCCTGCGGGAGGGCCGTGATGCTCTCCAACCACACCATGGGCGACGTCGTGGAGAACTACTCGGACGTCGAGAAGGGGGCGATCTCCAGGATGCTGGAGGCCGAGCTCGCCTTCCGCGACTCGAACAGGAGGAGGCGCCTGCTCAAGCGCGCGAACTTCCCGGTCCCGAAGACCTTCGAGGGGTACGACTGGTCGGCAGTGAGGCTGCCGCCCAGGCTGTCCCGGGAGGACGTGACGACGTGCGCGTTCGTGAGGAAGGCCCAGAACCTCGTCCTGTTCGGCCCGGTCGGGACCGGGAAGACGCACATGCTCGTCGCGATGGGGACGGTCGCGTGCTCCATGGGAATGAGGGTGCGCTACTTCACGACGACGGAGCCGGCGACGCTCCTCTCGGAGGCGAAGAGGGACGGCACGGCGAGAAAGCTCATGAGGTCCCTGGAGAGGACCGACCTGATCCTGCTCGACGAGTTCGGCTACGTCCCGGTCGACCGGGACGGCGCGCGCCTCCTCTTCCAGGCGATCGACGCGAGCTACGAGAGGCGGTCGCTGGCCATAACGACCAACGTGGACTTCTCCAGGTGGGGAGCGGTGCTGACCGACGACCAGATGGCAGCCGCGATCATCGACCGGGTCGCGCACCACGGGCAGCTCGTCGTCTTCGAGGGCGAAAGCTACAGGCTCCGACACGCACTGATGCGGTCGTCGTAGCGGAATCGTGAAGCTGGGGATTTCCCCGTCGTGAAGGTGTCCCGGACGGATTGTGAATCAGGGCAAATTATCGTTGACACAGACATGCCCGACGACGCCACGGTCGACGTGCTCGCCAGGCGGATCGCCTCCGGCGCGCTCGGCGGGGAGGGCGGGGCCGACCTGTCCGCCTGCGACGGCTTCCTGAGGGGAGGCGAGGCCGATGCCCGCTAGCGGGGAGCTCGCGCGCAGGGTCGTGGAGGCCGGCGGCCCGAGGCAGGTCGAGTACCTCGCCCGCTACCTCGAGGCCGAGGCCGCGAGCCGCGACGCCTCCAAGCGCGCCTCCCTGCTTCGGCGCTGCGGGCTGCCGGCGCCCAAGACCTTCGACGGGTACGACTGGTCGGCGGTGTCGTGGCCCGAGGGGCTCGGCCGCGAGGACCTGCTCTCGCTCTCGTTCCTGGACCGCCGCGAGGACCTCGTGCTGATGGGCGACGTCGGCACGGGCAAGACCCACATGGCGAGCGCGCTGTGCCGGCTGGCGTGCGACAGGCGCATGGAGGCCCGCTTCCTCGCGGCCTCCTCGCTCGTCGCGCGCCTCAGGCGGGCGCGCGACGAGGGCCGCCTGGACAGGGAGGCCTCCCAGATCGGGCGGGCGAGGCTGCTCGTGGTCGACGAGCTCGGGTTCCTGCCGCTGGACCCGGACGGGGCGAGGCTGCTGTTCCAGGTCTTCGCGGACGCCTACGAGAGGCAGGGCGTGGTGATCACGACCAACCTCGAGTTCAGCCGCTGGGGCTCGGTGTTCGGCGACGACCAGATGGCGGCCGCCGTCATCGACCGCATCGTCCACCACGGGCGGCTGGTCCAGTTCCGGGGCGAGTCCTACCGAGTGAGGCACGCCCTCATGCAGGAGGGGTAGGCGCTCAAAAAGCCTGCGCACGTCGCGTGCGCAGGCTGCTCAGATTCCGGTGCTCATTTTGCTCAAATCTAGTTGACAAAACACACGGCGGCGCTTGACGTAGCGCTGCACGGTGGAGTAGCTGCCCGCGTAGCCCTCCTCGTCGCGGAGCCTCACGTAGACCCTCGTCGCCGTGTGGCGCTGCTTGCGCCAGTTCCTGCAGTCGTCGTCGAGCCAGGAGTCGATTGTCTCCTCGTAGGGCGCGAGCAGCTCGCTCTCAGGCTCGTGCCGCCTCGGGGGCTCGGGCGACAGGTCCTCCATCCTGGCGTGCTTCCTGGCCGTCGGCTCCGACACGCCGACCGCCCTCGCGATCGCGGCGATTGGCTCGCCGCCCCTGGCCCTTTTGCGTATATCCTCTATCTTGTCCACGCCGATCATTCCTCTCTGGCCCTCCCCACGTCGTAAACCGAAGCAACGACATTGTCGGGCCGACTGCGGATGGTCGGCGTGCCCATGCTCAAAGCCGAAAGAATTTCGTGCTCAGACCCGAAACTTTCCGACGCTCAAACCTGCAACTTCGAGGCTATCAAACACACCAGCGGGGCCGGCGCCAGCATGCCGAGAGGTCGCGGGCTCAAGGCTTGACAAAACCATAGAGACACCCCCCGGGGGCCCGAGACGCTCCCAGGCGCCCGCAGAGAGGGTCGCGAGCGGATGCCACACCCCACCACCACCCGTGGGCGAGCACGGAAACGCAGCAGCCCGTCCGCCGAAGCGGAGTGCGCGCCGCAGCGAGGGCCCGCCCCGCCTTGCGCGACGTAAGACTTCCGTCAGGCGCCGCCCAGAGCGGAGGATGTGTATGCGCGCGGTGCGAGGGGCAGACGGCGCAGCCGGAGTGTGCGACCGATGCGAAGGGCAGACGGCGTAGCCGGCTGGCCTGAGCCGGGAGCAATACGAAAGCGGAGCCGGCTGACCCGAGCCGCGGCGCAATACACAGCCGGAGCGGCGGGCGGGGCCGTACGTATCGCTCGCTGTGCGCAGGGCGAGACGGGTCCGAGCCGTGCGCGTGTTGATGTTCGCTAGGAACGGGTCTGAGTGGTCATCGGCTTCTGGGCAGTTGCGAGCACTGAAAAAAGAGCAGATTAATCGCGAGGGTTGTGCCCTGGACACAGGGATAATATATGGTCGATGGGCGCCGGGCGTGCCGAGGGCCAAGACTGCCCGTAGGCTCCGCGTCAGCCGAAACGCCATCGCGAAGTGCGCGGTGCTTTATATGTAGTATGCAACGGCAAAGCGGGGCAGGTCAGCTGGAGACTCCAAGGTACTTCTTCTTCCACTCCTGCTTTTTCAAGTAAGGAGATTCGTCCGAATTATCATATCCGTAGTCGACTCGGAACTTCCCGCTTGCCTGGAGGACGAGTGTCATGGAACTCCAGCGCTTGGACTGGTCGAGCGACTCTCTTTCCGCGGAGATGACCTCATCGATCTCAAGGAAGTCATTGAGGAGGGCAGCTCTCTCAATTCCCGGAATACTGAAACATTTGATAAAATTGTCCAACCGCTGCATCTTTACATAATACTCAATGGAGAAGGCATCGTCGGAATACTCTGCGTAAAAGATAACGGTGTTCCAGCCATCGGGAAGGGTATGCTCGAGAACGGAGACGATTCCGGGAAACATAGTTTGCTCGCTCATGATTAGCCTTTCGCGATGTTGCGGAGAAACGTGACGGTTTCTTCCCCATCTATGATATCTGTTACGGCAAATGCTGTAGGTCTATGTGATGATCCGTCATATACGGGTTCGACTCTGTAAAACACGTCCTTCCCTTGTTTGAGAGCATCCGCGCATTTCCTTTCGATATTCGCATATGCTCCTCGGTTGACCGTTCCGTTCATAGCAATGATGTTTTCCATGCCGGCAGAGCCATCAAATCTGTCACCAATCAAGTGGCCGCGCTCATCGAAGGCCTGTTGGAAACCCTTTCCAATTTTCTCTAAGGTGTCGCGTATCGACAGGCGATCGTCATGCGCTTTTAAGCGAAGCGTTCCCTCTGCCGATGTGATTCGGCCCTTCGAGTCGGTTGTGTACCGATATCCATTTATCTCATAGGTGGTGTCCGGCACCAGGTCATCACCAACCCTATACACCTTACCAAGATCATCCGTTGAACATTTTGTGCCGTCGACGAAGTAGCTTTTCCTTGGAGCCAAGCTGTCGACATCGTCAATGATATTGCCGGCATCATCTACAAGTTGACCGGCCTTCCCTAGCTCTTTTGCCCCTCCTTTTGGCAGGAGAGAGTTGCTCAATAGTCTGCCTCCTGCAAGGGTGGCTGCAGTGAGGCCGCCTGCTGCTATCTGCTCGACAATATCTCCAGTGGAGATTTCGCCATCTTCGGTATTGGCTTCGAGCGTTTTGCCCATTTCGCTTGCTACAAGAGCTGCTCCTGATGCTACGGCTAACGGTGTCGAAGTAATAACGGCTGCCGTGCCTACGGCCGCCTCTGCGGCGAATCGCCCAGTTGTCTGCGCCATATCTCCAATATCACGAACCTGATCGTCGACCTGCATGTAGTCGTTCCATGCGTCCACCGCATTGTCTATAAGACCGGTTTGGGCGGATTCAACGGCAGCGTCTTCTCCAGTTGTGACGAACTCGATGTTCGAGCGGATACCGATATAGGCATCCTCAACGAGGTCAGCGGCTCCCAGCCCGACGCGACCACTGATGTAGGCGACATTTTTGGCACCCTTGGTGGCGATATCGCCTGCCTGCTCAAGAAGCGGCGAGCATGTTGACCATGCGTCATCAGCAATATCCTGCATTGCTTTTATGCTCATGGATATCGCGTCGTTTGAGGTAATTTCATTCCATGTATTGTTGGCGCATTCCGTCACCGTCTGCTTGGCGCTGTCAATGGCCGCGCCCATCTTGTCGAGGGGGGACTCGATACCTTCGCGGTTTTCAAGTGCCATTTACATCACCGGTTTCAGAGTGGCGAGTTCGCGTGCAATTTCGGAGAGATCTGAAAGATACTCTGCCGCTTCTACTCCCTTGATCGATGCTGCAAGCGCGTTGGCGTGCTCGCTAAGCATAGTCTGGATAAACAAGTATTGGGCCTGTCCCCACAGCTTGGGATTGACTTCGCTCTCGAACTTCCAGCCGGAGGAGAGGTAGAGCCGTATCGCTTTGGATAGCTCATCGGCATTAAGTCCTCTCATTCGGTTGAGAGTCCCTCTCATCTTGAAGTATCCGTAAGCGCTCTTAGCAAAAGATTCACGCCTTCTTTGATAGGGGACGTATGCCATCTCAAGTGCTCTTGCCTTCAGGGAGTCGGGCATATCTGATTTCCTGACGCACTCGGAAAAGTCATGGTCGCTCGGCCTATCAATCCTCGAGGGGTCGAAAAGACAGGTGTTCATGTAACGGAGCTCATCGTCACCTAGCTTTTGAGTGCCTTCTGCGATGTTGGCAGTGCGTGGGGACGGCGTGGAGATGGACTCATGCTTTCCGATATGGCAGAGAACTGGTTCTATCCACTCGTTCTGATATACCGCCGCGATGCCTGTCTGCAGCCTAGCTAACTCCCTAATCTGGGCGTCGTTGAGGTTTGCCGCCCTTCCTACGAGTTTCCGATCGCGTTCATCAGGAAGCCTCATGATAATCTTGGTGTTTGTGTTGCGGATTGCAGACATGTCAAGCAGACCGGGTGCTTGGTCGACTATGATGAATGCCTCGCCGTATGTTCTCATCTCGGCGATAGCGTTCGAGATCATCTCCACAGATTTGGCGGTAATGCCCCCTCCCATCTCCGCGGATGTGGATGCTTGGGAGTTTCTCAGAAGATTGTGAGCCTCTTCGATTACCGTGATGTGCCTCAGCTCCTCATTGGTGTTGCGGCCTCTTTGAATCATCCGGTGCTCTTGAAGCTTGATCACGAGGATGCCCATGATGAGGGCTTTATTCTCGCCGGAGCCAACGCGGCTGAGGTCGACGATTGCCTTGCTGTCGAAGAGGTTCGCGTCTGGGATGCAGCCGTTGCAGAATACCAGCTCGTTGATGCCATTCGTGAGCGATTCCAGTCGTGTCTTTAAGGAGCCCTTGTAATCGCCCCTTGTGTCGGTGGAGTAGTCAGAGGACTCGATGTAAGCGTCCACTTCCTCGCATACGTCTCTAAATGTTGGGAAAAGATTGCCGAAACGGTTTGTCGATGTGCTGAGATTCCAGCCCACTCGCCTGTAGGCGCGAATCACGGCTTCCTTGAGGACGGCGGGCATGGCGGCGTACATCGGCCAGCACACGTTGAACACCTCGAGTATTCGATCGATATGTTCGAATACATGGATGCCTTCCGGAAAGACGAAGGGATTGATTTTCAAGAGATTGTCTGCAAGGGGGTTGGTTCCGTAGACCTTTGCGATGCCCTCGAATTCGTAGCGGTACTCGCCCTTTGCTGGCTCGATAACCAAGAAGTTCGTTTCTGCTTCATCGAGCAACTTGTAGACCGTGTTTGATTTGCCGCATCCCGTCGAACCGGTGACGAATACATGAGACGCGAGTGATTTTGTCGAGAGGGCGACCGGCATGTCCTCATCACGGTGCATATGGTGGATGCATCCAATGCGGATATCGTTGTCACGTTGTCCGTCATAGGAAGATACTTCTCGTCCGAAGGCTGCGCACTTGATGACGGGTAGACCCGGGATTGACGTTCGGGGGAGACTCATGGCCTTGGTGAGTTCGGCGCCGGATAGTTCTGCGGCACACGAGACACGGCGTGGCCAGTTTTGGCTGTTAAAACTTTGTTCTCCTGAACCAAGGTGTTTGTTGAACACGGGATGCTCAAGATGCATCATGTACTCGCGCAGGCGGGATAACTCCCCCTTGCGAGCGCCGCCGTTTTTGAGCGCATTCCAGATATTAACCGCGGGGCTTTCGAAATGTGAATCCCGTCCCTGGGTGAGGGACAGATACATGCGTGACACTTCATCCACCAGACGAACTTCTGGCGAGATGACGTATGCTGAGAACTGCCAAAGGCCGAGCGCCTCACATCTCTCAAGGCGTTCAAGCTGTCTTTCTATCGTGTCGAGCATATGCTTCACGCCATATTCTGTGATGGTTACTGTGTCGCTGGACGTGGTGCCTGTGGCGCTTCCGATCGAGGAACCAAAACCGATGTTTGCTCCGAGGCTCGGGCCGAAAGGACAAAACGGGACGTTGATGGAATTGCCAACACTCACACTTTTTGTCCAGGTTGTACTTTCCTGAACGCCCCAACTTCTCTGGACGCTGGCGAAGGGGCTCAGTCCGGTATAGATGCTATAGAGCCTGTTCTTCCTTCGAACGACTTCATCGTGTGGAAGCGCCTTGCCGACGAGCATGACCGTGTATTCCTCATCCTGGTTGAGGGATACGCCGTCGATTAGCTTTTCAATACTCTGCTCTGAAAACTCTTCCGAGAAATCGGTCGCAACGTTCGACACGATGCCCACCGAGCTGAAGCTCACGTTGCCAAAACGCGTGCTCTCATTAAGGAACCCAAATGCGGAGTCCCAGTCATCAGAATAGTGTCGTACGGGCCCGCATTCCGAACCTGGGAAGTTGCCCAAAAATGCGTCACGAACGTTTGCTGTGAGGTCTTTCGATTTCTCGGAATCGTTCTCCTCGGTTCCAACTGCGATGTAGATACGGCAGTCTCGATGGGTCCGACTGATAACGATTGCGATGCTGTTTCTCGAGTAAGCAAGCAGGTGATATACGTTCTTGAGCTTTGCGGCAATGTGGTCGTCTTGCTCGAGAACAAGCTTGGTAATTTCGAAGCTCGCGACGGACTCGGTCGGACTGGTGCGGCTGGGGTGCTCTTCGACCGAGTAGCATTCAGCGACATACGGCGCATACTCTCTGAATACCTCAGCGAGGCACCTGCCATACAGCTCGTCTGGTGACTGCGCCGGAGCGGTCGATGTTGTATCGCTCCGCCCCTCAATTTCCGTGCTGCTCAATGGCTGATTTAACATTCGTTGCGCTCCACTTCAGTCGGCTCGAGGATTCTTTCGAGTCTCGTCTCTACTCCGGCGATGGCGGAGAGCCTGCCCTCGAGGTCGCTTATTGTTCGTTCAAGCTCCTCTATCCGGGTCTCCATATCGCTGAGCAGAGCGTTGTCGCTATCGAGCTGCATTTTTATATGTTTTCTATAGATATTTGTCCAGACAGTTATTTGTTCAAAGTATTCATTGATGGGCCTTGTGAAGACAGTTTCGAGGAAGAGACCGGGGATCTTTTGTCCAAAGAAGTCGGTTTTGTCCCTGAGACGCCCCTCGAAGAAGCTGGACTTAGCGGAGACCAATTGGCTCTTTGCAGCATCGGGATTGTTGAGCAGTCTCAGGATGGCATGTGTGGCAAGCGAAGCCTTTTCGAAAAGTTCACCGATGCTGTCTAGGACGCTCTTTACCTCACTAAAGGTCGGGGGCTCGAGATTCTTGCCGAGGTACTTCTTCAGCTGTTCTTTTCCATAGTCGGAAAAGTGTGATTCGTTCTTGCTGACGTACTCTTGGAGCTTCTCGGCATAGTCCTCTGCATACGCCGTCATGTTTTCAATGATCTTCTCTCTAGCGCCACCATTTGCTAGGTAGACCGCGTCAATGAGGTTCTTCTGGCAGTGTTGCCTGATTGCCTCATTGAGCTTGTCATCCAGAGCGAAGGGGTCGTCAGGGTTAAGGCGATCATAAATGTTGCCCATTATCTCGGGAAGTTTGGCGCAATAATCGTCAAGCTCCTTTTGAAACTGGTGGGCGAGGTTCTCATCCAATCCCTTGGTTAGTGAGATGTGAATGGCGTCGAGCTCGGCGAGTAGGGCTGCGCGCTTTGTGGCTTTGCGCCTCTTTGCTTCCCTATGCGCTTCTGTGGCCTTCGCTTTCCGATTGTCGAGCTCTTGCTTTACTGTTGCCAACGCGTTGAGAAGGTCCTTTCTACCCCTGACGCACTTCTTATACTTCGAATGCTTCTCGATATAGTAAAGAATCTCATACTCAAGTGAGGGGATGCCGGTGTTATATAAACTATCACTCGCCCCAGTTTCCTCCTTTGTGCCGCGCCTGCCGCACGGATAGCAGTTATAGTCGGGCAAGCAGACCCTTTTCGGTCCCAGCTGCTTATCGCTCCATTCTTCATAGATGTCCCTATACGATTCGTCGAGCCATGACGAGCCGTCGCCCTTACGTTCGCCTAGCGCGCCGATCGGGGTGGTAAAGAGGATTATCGACTTGCCGTGCCAGTTCCTCAGCTCGGGGGACAAGGCTTCCTGGAGCTCGGAGCGGGTATGCTTGTCGCATTTTGTGAGCACAATCAGGCAGCTTGGGCTCGAGAAGTTCTCCTTATATTCGTCGAGCATGTGCATGACGTCGCCCGTGCTTCTTCCTGAGGTTCTGCTTCGCTCTGTGACGAGTATGGGCAGGGCGTTGGTCTGCGTTCCAAGAAGGTCCTCGAGAGCATGGCGGTGTTCCTGCTGGTCGACTTCCGCATTATCATTTCCCGGGGTGTCGTAGAACACGATCTTGTTGTCTGCTCTGTCGAGTAATGACTTCTTAAACGGGAGCTCGAGGATGACGTTGCATCCAAACGAGGAAAGAAGCTCCGATTCGCTCTCATGGTGGTACCCGTCGTTGAGGGCATCTAAGAGGCGTCTGATCACGGCATTCTCGTCCGCTCCATCGGAGGAGACGATCTTGTTCAGCCTCCTTGCTATGTCGCACAGAGCGTGATCTTCTGACTTTGCCTTTAGGCATCCGCCATCGATGTCAAAGCTATGGGGACACATCTCGGATTTCTCGTCGGGGAGGAACAGAGTGACCCTGAACCTATCGGATCTGATGACTTCAACGTTCTTAGCGGTGCTTGGGTTGACCTTGCTGGGAAGGACGTCCTCTCCTATCAGGGAATTGATTAAGGCCGATTTTCCTACGCTGTAATTACCGATAATGCAGACGGGGATGGCGTCACTGATCGTTTCGTCGAACTTCACGATGCTGTCGCCGATTCTCCTCCATTCATCCTCATATCGTTCCCCACCCGGCAGAAATGGCGAGAACTCCTTTGCGATTGACTTGTAATCGGATCTGATGGTCCTGAGGACCTCATTGGCATTTCGGTAGCTTCCGATGTGCCGGCACGTTAGCGGTCCAGCTCCTCCCCGCTGGTCGTAAACATCTTTGACCTCGTGCTCAAGCAGCTCGTAGTCATCCTTCGGTCCCACAAACTGGATTTCCAGACCTTCCGATGCGGAGTTCTGCTTGTCATTGATGGTGTTGACGATATCTTTTACGCAGTTCGAGAACAGAACGAGCTGGTTCTCGTATTTCAACAGGTCGGAACCTTCCGAAAGGCAAGCCCATGCATCTTCATCACTGTGATAGACCTTGAATCTAAGCGAGTTCTCATATGGGTCGTATGAGATACGTGTTGCCTTTTTCATCTATCCGTCCTTCACGGAGCCCTGTGACGTCATTGATTATTATCCTACGTCCGAATGGCCCGGTGTCTACCAAACGTGGGTGCAGTGACGCTCGGATTGTCCCTTGAATACTCATTCCAAGTGCAGCGCAATACACTTGCGCGGAATGCAGCGGAAGGCTTCAGCCAGCCGATTGGCATATCCGAATACGAGCTCTCCAAGATGATGTCGGAGGAACTGGGCGGGATGCTGCCCACAATTGAGGAGATCGAGGCAGAGCTGCGGGGTGATAGAAGTGCGGCGGCAGCCCAGATGAGGCTTGGGACTGCCGCCGCGCTTGATGGTGATGAGTTCCGGCTACTTTGTCATTAGGTACGCCAGTTTGACAGCGTTCTCTGCGGAAGTGTAGCTGAAGGCACCCTTGCCGACCTTCTGCGGGTCGTAGTCGGACTGCTGGATGACTCCGCAGTACTGGGCAACCGCGAGCCTGAAGGCGTCGGACTCGACGAACTGGTAAGGGTCGGTCTTCCAGGTGATTTCGCCCGTGCTCTCGTCGATGTCGATGATTGCCCTCAGGCCATAGACGAGCGGGTAGATGAAGCCGTCAGGGACGGGCTTTTCCGCCTTCTCGTGGAAGAACGGGGTCTTGTAGTCGTTGGTCTTGTTCATGAGGCTCTTGACCGCGCCGATCCTTCCGTAAGTCCCGATGGTGTTGTAGCAGTCGGGGAAGATTCGGTAGATGCGGTCATAGAGAAGTGGCAGGTCAGTGGCGACCTTAAGGGCGCTGGCGACCTGCGGGTCCTTGAGCTCACGCTTCTGTCCGTAAAGATTCGAGACCCTATCGTCACGCAACAGGTGCAGGTACTTCTCGAGGCACTTCTCCTTACCGCTGTAGATTGAGGAGGCGGCTGGGGCGTCGAGAATCTTGTCGTTGCCGTCCTGGACATACTTCGTCTTTGAGAGCACGATCCAAGCGAGCGCCACGAGGCTCCTGCTCTGAATGCTGCCGCCGTCGTTGGTCTTCCAGCTGATCTGCTTGGCGAATTCGGGGTACTTCTGGCCAAACAGCGTCTTGAAGGAGTCGAACAGGCCCTCCTGGTTGCCCTTTGTGCCCTGTGTAAGCTGGGCGTTGTTGTTTCGAGCGTCACAGATCTCCAGAAGGGACGAGCGGAACTCCTCGAGGCAGAGCTCGTCATTGGGGTCGGCGGGAAGGATGAGCTCGACGGGAACGAGGAAGTCGAGCTTTCCGGCGCCGTGCTCTACAAGACCGTTGGGATCCTCCTTGATCGCCCTGATGTACGCATCGACCTCATCGCGGCGCTCGCCCCACACGCTCTTGAAGTCGTCCCAGATGGCCATGGCGCGATGCGTGGGCGTGGGGGTGCCCGCGCACTTTGCCGCCTGAGCTAGGATGTAGGCGCCGATTGCGAGCGTATTGTGACCGCCGTCAAGGATGCCCTCGGTGCTGCGGTCGACGAACTCGAGCATGTAGCGGTTCCGGTCGAGCACCTCGTAGCCGGACGCCGCGATGAGGATGCCCTTGGACTTGAGGGGGAAGAGCTTGGAGTCCCCCTTGGCCTCCTCGTCTTTCTCGATGGATTCCTGGATGGCGTTCGTGACGTTGCCGAGGCGCGAGTTCCTGGGGTTGGCGTCGAGGTCGAGCTTGTCGATCAGCCCGACGAGGAACTTGGGCGACATGAGGCCAATGACACGGGTGATGTGCCCGATCTGCTGCTTGAAGCTCTGGTGAAGCCTAATGATG
The DNA here is from genome assembly GCF_900119385.1 of Thermophilibacter mediterraneus. Classification (GTDB taxonomy): domain Bacteria; phylum Actinomycetota; class Coriobacteriia; order Coriobacteriales; family Atopobiaceae; genus Thermophilibacter; species Thermophilibacter mediterraneus. The sequence goes on along the minus strand of NZ_FPKO01000009.1, from coordinate 1,221,325 downwards.
GTGGCGTTGTCGTTCTTCATGGTGTGCCCTTTCTTCATTTGCGATGCCTGCAAGCGGGCAGGGATTCGAAGAACTTCTCCGAGAGAAGAGAAAAGCCGGTAACCCGGCCTCAGACATTCGAGAGTGCACTTCTCTCATGGCGCGCTCCTGCTATGCCCAAGGATCTCCGATCCTCCATACTCCGGCCTCCCATCCGGGAAGCGAGAGTATGATCTCTCTGGGGAGGGAAAAGATCAAGATCCACTTGCCGACTTTTTTGGGGCTCTTCGGAACTTTTAGTGGGTAGCGCACCCAGCCCCTCGTGACCGCGTGACCCCGAGCGGCACCATTCTGTCGTCGGGCGGCGACGGGAGGTGCCCACATGGACGCGCGGGCCGGGATGCTGGCGAGGCTCTTCGAGCGCTCGATGGGCCCGGGGCCCGAGTGGCGGGTCGAGGACGTGTGGTTCGAGTCGCCCGAGTCCGGCGACGAGGGGCTGCGCATCCGCGTGGGCGGGGCGCCCGGGGCGGCCGTGGCGTGCCCGGAGTGATGTGCTCATCCACCGCTGGAGCGCCCCGGCGCGTGGCGCGGCGACGTTCTAGCTCAGCCGCGCTCGCTTCGACCGCAGCATCATGCCCTGCACCTTGTCGACAAGCTCCTGTCAATAACAGCGTCACAGGTATTTGGGCGAGCGAAAACCTAGCCCCACGACAGAATCAAAGAGACACCCGCCGCCCGCAAGCATCCAGAGCCGCATGAGAGGACGCCGATATACTATTGCCACACACTGCCATCGATTGGACCGCCCGTGAGCCATCGTAAAACGCGCATTCCAGATTCCGTCATCGCTGAGGTTGAGTGCTGGGACTTCACAAGGGATTCGTTCTGCCAGACGCACCCGGGGTTCCAAGACAACGAGCTCGTCTTCGACTACCCCACCGTGTACATCATCTACTCTCAAGCAGAGAATCGACACAGCCACAGGACCGAATACCTGGCCTATGTCGGCGAGACCAATGACATCGTCTCAAGAACCTATCAGCACTTCGGACCGGACGCCAGGTCACGTGAGGACTGGCGAGACCTTGCCAAGCGGGCGGAGAGCGACCGCGGCTCCGTCCGTCAGTACATCATTGGAAACGCCCACTTCAACAAGTCCCTGACGCTCGACGTCGAGAACCGCATGATGCAGTATCTTCTCGGCGTAGATGCGATTAAACAGCTCAACAACAGGCGTGCGAACGCCCAGGGCAACTATTACCCCCAGCATGAGTTCGACGAGATCTTCTCGAAGACTTGGAGGGCCCTGCACAAGCGTAATCCTGAGCTCTTCCCACTAGAGAGCGTCATCAGGGATTCCGCGCTGTTCAAGGCGTCCCCCTTCCATCGGCTCACCGAGGAGCAGCGCGCCGCAGAGGAGAGGATTCTCGCCATAACCCGAGCTGCCTTGATGCGGCAGTCTGCCGAGGAGACTCTCGAAGATGGGGAGTTCGGCCAGCTCATCATCGTCCAAGGGGCCGCAGGAACAGGAAAGACGGTTCTTATCAGCCATCTGTTCAACCGCCTCTCGAGGGAAGTGTCCGTGAAGGGCGAAGCCATCATCGATGACGACGAGAGCGGGGACGAGGACGTCCGCACGAAGGGTGTCACCGCCTACATGCTCATCCAGCACCACGAACAGCGTCACGTCTATAACCAAGTCGCAAAGAAGCTCGGCCTACAAAAGAAGGTCGACGAGGTCGTCCAGAAGCCGACCTCGTTCATCAACTCCTTCAGTGCCCCCAAGCTAGATGAGGCCGGCAATCCGATTCGCGGGAAGCGCGACGTCAACAAGCCCCAGGGCCGAGCGGACATCGCCCTCATCGACGAGGCCCACCTTCTCCTCACGCAGGGCAGTCAAGGGTATCAGGGCAATAACATGCTGCTAGACGTCATGCGTCGGGCCAAGGTGACCGTTGCGGTCTTTGATCCCGCCCAGATTCTCCAGACTTCGCAGCAGTGGGACGAAGATGACCTCGCGGCGCTCCTCGCCCCCACCAACGACCCCACCGGCCACGAGGACTCAGAGGTGACGCTCAAGGATGGGGTTCGCTTCTTTCGCTCCTCAATCCACCTCGGACAGCAGATGCGCATTTCCGCCGGAGAGGAGGTCATAAGGTGGATTGACGACTTCGCCTCCGGTCTCCGAATCGGCGCCATCCCCCATGACCACTCGGAGCGGAGGAGAGGAAAGAAGATTCGTGACGCCTACGAGATAAAGGTCTTCTCGTCACCCATCGACCTCTTTCTTGCCATCAAGCAGAAGGCCATCGATGCGCAGGACAAGGGCCTCTCCAGAGTCCTCGCCACCTATGACTGGGCATACAAGAGCAAGAAGAAGAACGAGCTTGACCCCGACGGCATGTGGAACGTCGAGCTGCACCTTGACTACGACGGCACCTGGAAGATGGGGCTCTCGGAAGACGATGACAGGGGCTTCGAGAGAGGTGCCGACGCTGCTGACCCGACGAGGTTCTGCCATCCCTGGAACTACTGCCTCGTTCACCCGGGCTCCTCAAAGCTTGAGGAGGAGACGGCGTGGGCCGAGAAGCCCGAGACCATCGATGAGATTGGCTCCACCTATACGATTCAGGGGTTTGACCTCAACTACGCCGGAGTGATCATCGGACCGTCCGTGAAGTTCCGCGACGGCAGGATCTGCTTCGACGCCTCCTCGAGCAAGAACTCCCAGGCGACGAACAAGAGGAACAGCACGCTCGACTATTCCGAGAAGAACCTCAGAAACGAGCTCAGCGTTCTTCTGAGGCGAGGCGTGCACGGCCTCTACCTGTTTGCCGTCGACCCTGAGCTGCAAGCAAAGCTGCTGCGAGCCCAAGATGCGGGCGGACTGTAGCCGGAAGGTCACAGCTCTGTGTACTTCTTCGCCGAGCCTGCGGCCTTGTCCACGGGATAGTGCTCGGCATTGCGCAGAATCTTGTCATGCAGCGCGGAAGGGATGTCTATTCCGACCGAATCCGCGAAATAGATGCAGTACATCATGACGTCGGCGAGCTCCTCGCGCATGCGCTCCCGCGACAAGGACGGATTGAGGTCAACACCGCTCCACTGGAAGCACTCCAGGAGCTCCGCCGCCTCGAGCGAAATCGAGATGGCAAGGTCCTTAGCGTTGTGAAACTGCCTCCAGTCACGCTCGTCGCGGAAGGCGAGGGCCTCCCGCTGGGCGTCAGAAAAGTTCATTACGGCCTCCTAGGATGGTTGGGAGCAGGCCGACGGGTCTCGTCGTCAGGCGTCCACTCGATGCCCGTCCGTCCGTGCCTTTCCCCAGAATAGAGCCCCCTGAGCTCATTATCGCACGGGAGAAGGAGTCACGACCGCCATGGCACCCGCGCAAGCGTAAAGTGTGCCTGTCAGTATCCTGAAAGGAGATGCGCATGGACCAAATCGATCAGAACGCCCTCGAGCCCGCCGCCGAGGAGGGCCTCTACGAGGTCAACGAGCTCGCCTCCCCAGAGCTCGATCCCATAGTCGGCCTGCTCGGGCGCTTCCGTTACGCCATCGTCGCCCTTCTCGCCGTGCTCGCGCTCGTGTCGCTCTTCCCGCTCAGGGAGACCTTCTCATCCCCGGAGACCTACACGGCCACCATCTCGACGCTCGACGAGAAGAAGGCCAACGTCACCGCCCTCGTCGCGTCCTCGACGGCGCTCTCGGCGGGGATCTCCGTCCTGCCGGACGACACGGGCAGCGCCATCGCGGACAAGCTCATGGACGTGAGCGTCGACCTGGGAATCGTGCTCGTGGTCATCTACCTCGAGAAGTACCTGCTCACGATCTTCGGGTTCCTCTCCTTTGGCGTCCTTATGCCCATCGGGCTCGCGGGTCTCGCGGCGGCGGTGGCGCTCCTCGGGCGCTCGGCCATATCGCGGACGTTCACCCACGTCGCCGTTCGCCTGCTCCTGCTCGGCGCAATCCTCGTCTCCGTGGTGCCCGCGAGCGTGTGGGTGACCGACCGCATCGACGAAACCTACGAGACGTCCGTCGCCGTCGCGTCGACCGAGCAGGAGGCCGAGGCGCAGGAGCAGCCTCAGTCGGACGAGGGGGACGGGGGGATCCTCGAGTTCATCACGGGCATCCCCGAGGCCGTCGCCAACCTCCCGCAGACCGTCGCGGACGGCGTGACGAGCGTCACCCAGGACATCCTCGACCAGGTGAACGCCCTCGTCGAGGCGTTCGCGGTCATGGTCGTCACGTCGTGCGCGGTGCCGGTGCTCGTGCTGCTCCTCTTCCTGTGGGTGGCGAACATGCTGCTCGGCATCAAGATCGAGGTTCCCGTCGCCGCGCTGCAGCAGAGGGCCCGCGACGCCCGACGCGGCGCGCGAGGCGCGGTCGGGTCCGTTCGCAAGGGAATCAAGAAGCAGGCCTAGGACCCGGCTCCGCGCGAGACCCGACCGAGGCCGTCAGGGGGCGGCGGACCCGCATCCCGAGTCCGCCGCCCCGGCCGTCGAGACGGCGGCGGGGCCGTGCCCCTGCGTCACCGCCGCCCCACCATCTCGTCGACCTCCCCCACCGTCATCACCTCGACCCGATACCCTTCCATCTCGTAGAGCATCCTCGTCGCGGGGACCCGCCGCTCGGGGCAGCTGGTGAACCCCACGCGCTCGCCCGTCACCGGGTCGTAGGCAAAGACCCAGCGCCTTCCCGCGAGCCTCTCCTCAATCTCCTCGTCAGAGAGCACCTCTCCTCCAATCCGTCCATGGCCGCGCGACCCGCCTGCCGCGGCCCCGCCGCAAGCATCTACAGCGACGCGATGACTCCTCTCGCGATGACGATGGCGTGGTCCATGTCCCGACCCGTGCCGTACGCCCGCAGGCCGCGCTTCCCGGCAAAGCGCTGAATCGTGACCGACTTGCTCCTCGCCCCGATGCTCACGCCAAGGCAGTCGAGGACCTGGTCGCAGTCGAGCAGCGCGACCTCGCCGCCCTTCCCCTTCCAGCAGATGAGGGCCGCCCAGACCCTCCGCCCGCGCTCGCGAAGCCTCATGAGGGCGTCGACCTCGGCCTCCGAGAAGTAGAAGGTCCAGCGGTCGTACCCCTCCCTCATGTTATCGGCCGCCCTCACGTACTTGGCGAAGAGCGAGTGGCCCCTGTCCCTCCCGTCCTCGCCCACGAGCCCGTAGACGCGGTGGGCGCCGCGCTCCCCCTCGCGGTCAAGACGCACCGGAACCTTCCCCTCGTTGCACATGACGGAGAGAAGGGCCCCGTAGTACTGGTCGGTCGCAGCAATCCTGCACATGCTCAGTCACTCCTTTTCCACGCATCCATCGCGTTGTCAGAAACCCCTTGGCTGGCGCTCGCCCCTCACCCCGGGGCGCCGGTGGCGCGAGGCTCCCGGGTGCGCCGATCTGTCCGGCGGCCGCGCTATGCTAGGCGCACCCGCCCAACGCAGAGAAAGGCTCCGCCATGAACCTCCTCGAGTACGTCAGGCGCAGGCTCCCCGACGCCAACGCGCTTCTTGCCGCCCTCGGCGTCGCGCCCTACAGAGACCTCGAGGCCTCGCAGCTCGACGCGCGCTTCCCCGCCTTCAGGAGGGACCTCTCGCGACGGGCAAACGAGCTCGCGCGCCTCGACGACCGCCTGGAGCTCTACCGCGAGGCGCACGACCTCATGGAGCGCCTCCGTGCGGACGGCCTCGCCACGCATCGCTACGAGCTCAGGAACTCGTTTCTCAGCAGCGACGAGGTGAACCTCGCCATCCTCCGCGCGCTCCAGACGCCCATGTCCCAGGAGGAGCTCGCGTCGAGCGTGCTCCGCTGCTCGACCCAGGCCGTCAGCGAGCGCGCATCCGCGCTTCAGGACGGCTGGCGCCTTGGAGACATGCTGGTGAGGATCGCCCCGAGGTACGGGGGCAGGCTCGAGTCGACGGTCCACCCGGTCCTTCTCCCCCTCAACCTCACCGAGGTCTACGTCCTGCTCGGCATCCTGGGCAGGGCGGCGCGGGGCGGCGAGCAACTCGACCCGCACTCCGTCATCGCCCGCGACCTGGCACAGAAGGTCTACTTTCAGCTGAGCGACTACGCAAGGGGGCGGATCGACCAGCGCCTCGAGGAGCAGGGGGCGCTGCCTGACCACGGGACGCCCCCAGCAAACTGCGTCGAGGTCGACCGGTCCGCCGCGAGCGGGCCCCTTGCCAGCCTCCTCAGGTCGCGCGAGTGGGCGTTTCTCGAGAAGACCGGGGAGTCCGTGGAGGTCACCGTCGGCGAGAAGAACGGCGAGCCGACGACCTATCGCGGGACCCTGTGCCCCCGGGAGCGCCCCGAGCCGCACATCCCCGCGGGGGACGTGCGCAACCCCGCCAACTTCTTCACCCTGCGCCGGGAGGACGGCTCGTTTGTCGCCCTCCACTGGGGCGACGTCACCGACGTCAGGAGGGCATCGGGCGAGCAGCCCTAGTCCTCGCGCCTCTGCGCGCACATGTCGAGAAGAAGCTCGCTCACCACGTCCCTTCCCAGGGCGGGGTACGCCTCCTCCATGCCGCGGCGCACCACGTCGAGGTAGGCGGCGCTCGGCGCGTTGGACGGGCGCGGCTTCTCGCTCGTGAAGGTCACGGCCGGGATGCCCGCGAGGCTCCCCAGATTGACCTCGCGCCCGTACCAGTCCGCGCTCCTCCCCTCCTTGTTGCGGACCCACTCGTACTGCTCGCGCGTGATGAGGTAGGCGCGCCCGTGGGCGATGCCGTCGTGGTCCACGTCAAGAAACGCCGCGCCCGCGCCGCCCCAGCTGCGGCTCCTGTTGCCGAAGTAGACGCTGTGGCCGATGATGAAGGGGACGTCGCAGACGGGCGGCGTGGGGTCGGAGCAGGGCTCGTACTCCCGCCCGTTGTCCGCGCACACCCCGCCCGCGAGGTAGCGCATGAAGCGCTCGCGCAGCAGGCAGGAGCCATAGGCGACGTACCAGACGTGCGTCCTGCGCAGGCTCACCGTACGGGTCCACGGCTGGAGGGCCTCGGGCACGCGCCTCCAGGGCGCGACCTCGCCGCGGTAGACGTAGGCGAAGGCCCGACGCGTGAAGGTCCGCGTGGCGCCCGCGACCACGACGTCAACGGGAGCGCGGTCGAACAGGCGCCCCGACCCCTCGATGCGGTCGAGCTCATCGAGGTGACGCGCGTCCACCAGGCGGAGCTCGCCCAGCACGCAGCCACCGTCGTCAGAGGGCCTGATGCCGGGGAACTCGCCCAGGTCGTAGAGGGCGTGGCCGTCGAGGCGCGCCGAGCCGAGGTGCGCGCAGCCCTCCAGCGCGCCCGCCCTGGACGCCCCCTCCATGAGGGTCCCGTAGACGAAAACCGCCACGCGCCCGTCGCCGCCGAACGCCTCGACGACATCCGACATCCCCAGGGTGAGGTCGGTCCCGAAGCCGAAGACGGTCGCGCAGTCACGGAGACGGCGCTCGTAGCCGGCCACGATGCCGTGGACCATCTCGTCGAACTCGGGGCAGAGGCCGGGGCGGGCGTGGGCCAGCCTGAGGTAGCCCGCGCTCATGAAGTTGCGCAGGTCCTCGACCTGCTGCCGCTCGCTCTCGTAGCCGTGGCCGGCGAGGCTGCGCCCGCAGCAGAACGCAAGGCCGCGGCGCAGGGCGTCGAGAAACTCGTCGATGCCGTTGACGAGGCCCTCGGACCCCGAGAGGACGGCCTTGACGAGAATCTGGCAGCACGCGTAGCTCGGGCGATAGACGTACTCGACGCGGGAGTCGGACTCGATTCGGTAGTCGCTCACAAGGGAGAAGCTGCCGTCCTCGCGCTGGAAGTCGACGATCTCGTCGAGCGCGTCCTCGAACTCCTCGCTCTTGGCGGGGACCTCGTCGCGCAGGTGCGCGAGCTCGCGCCCCATGCGCTCGAACGCCCCGAAGTCGATTCGCTCGGCGCCGTCGGGGGTGGTGGTGCGCGGGTCGCGGATGAGGGTGAGTGCCATCTCGTGGCTCCTTTCGTCGTTCCTCTCTCGTAACGACACCAATTCTGCGGCGCGGCCACGATGCACACCATCAAGCTGTGCTTGGTAGTTCGGGGGGCGCGGTGGGGACCGTTGCCCCAGACAACGGCGCAACGTGCTCAGGAGCGTCGTGCCGGGGGACCAAAAAGTCGCTTTTTGAAAAACACGTCGCGGCGCATCCGTCCAACGCCCCGCCCGTGACGGCACGAACCCAAGCTCTCCGGGGGCCGCCAGCTCTCACAGGCGCTCGTGACAGGCGTCCTCACACACGCATGCCACGCTTCCGTCGACGAATGTTCCCGGGCGCGTCGTATCCGAGGAGCCTCGCTGCGTGTTCCCAGAATTTACAGCACGCCTTCGTGGGTACAATATCGAGGATGGCCAGACGGAGGTGCCGAACATGATGTGGAACTATGTGCAATTCCCCGATGAGACACAGGTTGCATACTCCGACGTCCAGGAGGACGGAACCGTTCGCATCGACATCGAACGCCCCCGTGACTGGGGCTTTGACTCTGCTCGCTGCATCATGCCCGCTTACCGGTGGTCGGACGTCGACGGGTTCACCGATCAGGAGATCGAGGAGCTTGACGCGTTCCTGAGAAACAACGCCCCCCTCATATTCGAGCTTGCCGAGTGCCCTCCCGAGGAGAGGTGGGAGGTCGCCTGATGCCCAGTCTGTTCGCCTTTGGCCCATATATCATCTTCTTTTGGACGGGCGAGCAGGGCGAGCCGGTCCACGTGCACGTTTCCGTCAAGCGGCCTAGCAAGGATGCGACCAAGCTCTGGCTCACGGCAAGCGGCGGCTGCCTCGTGGCTCACAACAACAGCCAGCTTCCCGAGCGAGACCTCCGTAGGGTGGCAAAGTTCGTCCGCTCGAACCACGAACTCATCTGCAGGCGATGGTGCGAGACGTTCGGAGAGGACTCGCTGCATTTCTACATCTAAGGCTTATCGTCCCAGACGCGTTACCGCTTGTCCCTAAACACCAGCATCTCATTGTAATCCGCGTCCCGCGGGCGCCTGCGGTCGGGGTCGCGGAAGAAGTCCGTCGCAAGCCGGCGGATCACAGGCGAGAGCGCGATCAGCGCGATGAGGTTCGGAATCGCCATGAGGCCGTTGAAGCAGTCGGCGAACTCCCACACCACGTCGAGGTTGGTCACGCAGCCCGCGAACACCATGGCGACGTAGGCAACCTGGTAGACGCGCACGGCCACGTGCCAACCGCGACGCCTGCGGAACAGGTACTCCACGCACTTCTCGCCGTAGTAGTACCACGCGATGAGCGTGGCAAACGCAAAGAGCATGAGGCCCACCGTCACGACGTACTGCCCACCGGGAATGCTCTGCCCAAAGGCCGCCGAACTCATGGCGCCCTCGGACATCATGGGGTCGGCGTGCCACAGCCCCGAGGTGAGGATCACAAGACCCGTGACCGTGCACATGACGATACTGTCGAAGAACACCTCGAACGTACCCCACAGGCCCTGGCGGGCGGGGTGGTCAGTGTCAGCGGAGGCGTGCGCGATGGGCGCCGAGCCCATGCCCGCCTCGTGCGTGAACACGCCGCGCGACATACCAACGCGGCAGGCGTACATGACCGTGGCGCCCAGAAATCCGCCCGTGGCGGCCGTGCCGGTGAAGGCGTCGCGGAAGATCCGGGCGATCGCCGCCGGGATCTCCGCGGCGTTGACCACGAGCACCGCCGCGGCCCCGAGGAGGTAGAACACCGCCGCGAGGGGCACGAGCCTCTCGGCGATCTGCGCGATGCGGGTGATGCCGCCGATAAGGACAAGGCCCGCGAGAAGCGCCACGACAACGCCGATTACGGGAAGCGGCACCCCGAAGGTCGCGTTCACGCTGCCGGCGAGCGAGTTGGCCTGCACGCTCGCCCCGATGCCGAACGACGCGAGGAAGCCGAAGACGGCGAACAGCGCCGCGAGCCAGCCAACCCCCAGGCCGCGGGAGATGTAGTACATAGGACCGCCCACGATCTCGTCGCGCTCGTTGCGCGTACGGTACGCCACCGACAGCGTGACCTCGCAGAACTTGATGACCATACCGGCCAGCGCGCTCAGCCACAGCCAGAAGATCGAACCTGGCCCGCCCGTTGCCACCGCGAGCGCCACGCCCACGATGTTGCCGGTGCCGAGCGTCGCGGCGAGCGCGGTGCACACCGCCTGGAAGGGCGAGATGGTGCCCTCCCCCGCCTCGGACGGGTCCCGGCGCTGGAAGAGCGTCTTGGTGGTGTAGCGCATGACCACGTTAAAGCGCGTGAACATGGCACCCCTGGTGACGACGAGCAGGAACGCCCCGGTACCGAGCATCAGCACGACCATGGGGACACCCCATAGCACGTTGGTGTTGAGCGCGGCAATGGCGGACATGAAGCTTTCGAACATGAGGCACCTCTCGTCTGGGGCGCGGGCAGCACGGGCTGTTGAAGTGCCCACTGTACATGGACCGTGTTTCCGCCCCGTGACGGCCGTGCTGAATGTCAACACCTCCCATTCCGAGTCGTCGACGAGCACCACGTTCATCGAAGATTATTCTCTAGAGAATTATCCACTCTGGAATAACCTCCGTCGCCAAGCCGCCCTCTGTGAAGATTTGGCGTCCCACCCCACCCGGCGCGCTACCATGGGACGCTGCAACGCGCTGCGGAAGGCATAAGTCCAGTTGCCCTTCCGCGGCGCGTCGACGCACCCAAGAGGGCTGGGCAGAGGGGGAAACCATGCCCAGAACCCGCACCCAGCGCATCGTCTTCTCGATCCTCATGGCCTTTGCCATGGTCTACGGCATGGAGCTCTACAACCAGGCGCTCCTTGCGGGCGGCCTCAGGACCGAGCTCTTTGCAGCACCGTTCGCGGACATCGTCCCGCTCATGGCGGCCGTCATCGTGCTCGAGACGCTCGTCGGCGGCAGGGTCGCGGCTCGCCTGGTCGAGCGGACGCTCGGAAGCGACCCCGCCCGCCGCCCGGAGGTGCTCGCCACCATCCTGCGCGGCGCCTTCACCTGCTGGACCATGTGCCCCATGATGAGCCTGGTCGCGACGCTCGCCTTCAAGCGGCCTGCCGCGAGCGAGCTCGTGGCCACGTGGCTCCAGACCGTCGCGCTCAACTTCCCCATGGCGCTTCTCTGGCAGCTCTTCGTGGCGGGCCCGGCCGTGCGCGCCGCGGTGCGAGCGCTGGGTTCGGCCACGGATCGCTTGGGGCAGCGCGTCAAGGAGGCGCGCCTGGCGCGGGACCAATCGTGACGAACGGTAACGCCCCGTGCGAACGAGGCCAGTCGAGAGAGGCCTACCGCGAAGATCCCCTCCGCCGGGAGGCAAAACCATGCCGCTCGCCGACGCGAACCCGCCCCTATCGAGAAGAACGACCGCCCTGAGCTGGGCGCGCAGCCAAGCGGAAGCTGCGTGCAAGACGAGGGGCACGGCCGAGGCGCTAGGGCCTCCCCACCACGAGAGACAGGGAGTCCCCATGCAGAACCACATCATGTACGAGCGCGCCCAGCACACCCCGCTCGAGGTTGCGTCCGACCCGGAAGCGTTTGCGGACGCCTACGCGGAGCTCTGCGGGGTCGTACCCATTGACGACCTGGTGGAGCTGTACGTCAAGGCATTCCCCGAGCTGCCGATGGACTACGAGACCATGCGCGAGGCGGCGGCGCAAAGGCCAGCCTCCTGGAACGGAACCTGCAAGACCTGGACGCACGAGGGCGTCGAGTACGCCCTCGCCGCCGCCTTCTCGGATGCCGGACATGCCGAGTGGCTCTTCTATCACATCAAGCACAACGACTTTGAGCACACGGAACGCTACGAGAAGGAGCTCCCCGCCGAGCTTGAGCGCGAGCGGGAGCTCAGGGCGGAGCTCGTCAAGCGTCACCGCGCGCTTCCCATCAAGGAGCTGACCTTCGACGAGCTGGTCAAGGGACACCCAGCCCTTATCGAGGAGGCTCCCTGCACGCAGAGACTCATTAAGGAGCTCCTTGCCATCCGCCTCGGGCGAAAGGACCGCGCCAAGAAGGACGTGGAGCGGTTCAGGATAGCCCAGGAGGTCAACCGGTCCGCACGCATTGCCTCGACCATGATCGACGTCAGCGGCAACAGCGCATACGAGGACGCCGAGTTTCTCATGATCTACACCTTCCCGCCCGGCCCGCGGGACTACGACCCCTTCCGAGACGAGCCGGACCCCAACGTGCTTCTCGCCATGGAGAAGGTCTACCGGGAGCTTCCCCTCTGGGGCCTCAACGGGTGGAGCCAGGAGGAGGTGCGGGCGCAGGAGATCGAGAGGATGCGAGAGGAGCAGTCGGCGTGCTGATCGCGTTGATACAATCGATGAGGGGGGAGCAAGTTGGAGGGGGCCATCATGGACGTTTCGTCAGCTCAGGCCGCTGCGAAGAAGGCGGTCGAACTGCTTGTCGAGCTCATCCCAGAGGCAAAGTACACTGCCCTCGAGGGCATCGAGCTGAGCGAGGACGGGACCAGCTGGCGCGTCGTTGTTGGCTACGTCCTCGGAAGCGAGCTACCAACCACCGCCCTGGCCGGACTCGCCACAAGCCCAAGGTCGTTGCGTACTTATAAGACGCTCATCCTCGACGGGGCCACACTCGAGCTCAAGAAGATGGAACCCTATCATGAGCCGGTATATGGTTGCGCTCGACACCAACGATATTTGACGACCCAGCTCACCGGAAGTATTGAGATTCAGTGCACCGCGCGAGACAGCAGTGCAGCATCAAACCATCGCATCTCCCGTCCACAAGACGACACTACCACTCATAAGCACTCGCGGTCTTTATCCAGTTCTTCACAATGAGAAAACCCGCCCCATAAGGTCACTGAAAGATCACCCGAGAAGGACTCAGTACCTCACTGGAATAATCGACTGCGCAACTACAGCCTGATAGCCGTGATTTATCAGCATCTCCTCAACAACCTTCTTCTGCACAGCCTTCTGATCGTCGCTCCCAAGGCCCGGTCCTAGCGTAATCCGAGAAACAACAGACCTATCAAAGTTGAGAGAAACATAAGGTATCACGTATCCGGCACAGGTTCTGTACTCAACCCGCAGCTCAGATTCAAACTTCCTGTACACGTTGATGAACAGACGTACCTCTTTCTCATGGGAGAAGCAGGCGCACTTAAAAACAGGTTTCAGGTTGCTGAGCAACGTTCCGATGTGATACCTAACGGAACTCTCATAGCCCCGCTCATAGTTCTCATGCAAATCGAGAAGGACCCTCTCGATTAACTCAAGCTGCTCCCTTTCGTTATATATCACCTTCACCATGAGTGCCATCACGGTTCCATGTTGGTTCTGGCGTGAGTTGAGGGAATTCAGCAGTCTGCGGGAAGAGATTCCTATGTTCATCCCTTCATATCGGCTGCCTTTGGAATAGTAGTTCCACATCGCCAGTGCATCGGAGTCCTCAGAAAACGACGTGATATACGTCTTAAACTCATCTCTCACCGGACGAGTCTTTCCATTTGCCGCATAGAGAACGAGTCCGGTGCGGTTGGGGCGCACATTCCGGATTAATTCGTAGAACCGACTGTCAATTCTTCCATCGGCTTTAAGCTCGTCGCAAGCCTGAACGAACCGCATTTCTGGCAACGTTCCCTCGGAAACGTCGTTCAAGCAATCAATCCTGCTCGCCCAGAGGCACAGGCCTTGCTTACCCAGAAGGATTGAATTGACATTCCCAAGCGAGGAATAGTGATACACCTCGCCGTCATAAGGGCTAAGCGGCATCACGGTCTCAAATTCAAGTTTCTCAGTGAACCTATCCAGAAGGCTTCTTCCAACCAATCTATACCCCCAGCAGGCTCTCCACCAGCTTGAACACGTCTGTCATGCCAGGTCTGGGCAACTCTTCCGTACAAGCAGTGCGCTTCTCCCTCGCGTTAGCCACCGCACCCCTTACGTTCTCGAGCGAGAACTGCATCGGAGGTAAACGCTTGTTGTATCCGGGCATGTAGCGCTTAAGAGCAGCGTCAACTTTTGCCGCCGTGGTACACCCGTTGGCCTTTTCAAAATGCATGACGAGGAATAACTCGAACTTGGGGTTACTCACGGCGAGGTGAAAGCCCGCGTGACTGTCACACCACTCGAGAAGGTCGACAAGCTCGCTCTCGTAGTCATCTACGTCCACAACGACCCACGCCTCGTCCCCATATCTAAGCCCCCCGGGCCCAATCTCCTTTTGGAGCCTCTTGAGAACTGCCGCAGGATTCCTTCTTGAGGGGTGGACATTCTTCGGGTACTTCACTGAGGCGCGAGCATCCTTGAAAACCACCATACGAAAGTAGTCTCGTTCGGTGGCACCCTCGACAGAAACCCAGCAGACAGGACGGTAGGCCCGCTGTCCCGTCCGCCTTACCAGCGTGTTGTTCTTTCTTTTACCCATGGTCGGACACCTCACCCAGCATCGGGATGCCACCGAAGCGCCCTTCGAGATAGCTCTTAATCAAGTCCCTGTCAAAGCGAATCCCCTCAAAATCACTCAGGGCAACGAGTTGCGAACGCCCATCGGACCCTCGCTGGGCAATGTACATCTCATCCCTGCGCATGATCGACTGGTCCATGAGGAGAAGGTCGTGCGTCGTAAAGAGGAGCTGCTTTCGCTTGTCAGGCCCGCACGTCACAAGGAAGTCCTCTATGAGACGGGAGGTAAGCATGGTGTGAAAGCATCGGTCGAGCTCGTCCACCACAAAAACCTTCGAGCCGCTTGATCCACTCTCGCCGGAGAGATCGAATAGCATTGGGAGGAGGCCCATGAGCCTCTGGGTGCCAGAAGACTCCGCGCTCAACCCAAACGAATGCTCCTCGCCATCGGGACCGCAGTGAAGCGTTCTGAGCCTCTGGACGTCCGGCCGAGAGCCGCCGCCTCGAACAGAGAGCATTTCGAACCCATAGTCACCAGGAGCCCTGTCGGCAACGACGGTAATGGTCTCGTCCTCCCTAAGCTCCGAGGCCTTCTTGAGCAGACGAGCGTCAGGGGGAAGGGCATCAACCTCGACACGCTCACCAACCAGGCCGCATATTCCCGTGTCCATGCGCGAAAGCGCGTCGCCCGCATATCGGAGGAAGTCCTCGCGGTTAGTTGCTGCCGTGGCAAACGACCATGCCTGCGACTCCACACCCACCAGCTCGAGAGTCTCGGAGAACCACCCAAACGGCTCACTCAGCTCGTCGACGTTCTGAGAGAATCCTGCGCCGAGAAAAACCTGGTTACTCCGAGTGCTCTTTGCGGCGTACAGCACGTGATCGGAGTCGCTGAAGAGCTCCCTATTGAACTGGAAGCGCCCATCGCCAGAGGCGTTGCGCTCATACACATCTATCGATTGACCCTCTTTGACTATCTCGAGGCATTCGTAGGAGACGGAGAAGCGCGTGGCTTCAACCACAAGCCGATACGTCGTCTCTCCGGCGAGGAAGGTGATATCGAACATCGTTGGGCTCGTCGCCGACTGGGAATCAAGCATGAAAGGCTGGATGGGAAGCAACCCGTCCACCCCGGGATCGGTAAGAACCATCTCTCGAAGCGCGGCAAGCCCCTTGAAAAGAGCAGTCTTTCCGGAAGAGTTGCCACCATACACGGCGGCAACTGGGAGAACCTTCTTGCTTCGAAAGCCCGGAAGCTCTGAACGAGTCTCCCCATGCTGCCGTTCGAGCGAAGAAATCATGTTGAGGGAAGCTTCGTCACGATAGGACATCCAATTGCTCAGAGTGAAATTCAGCAGCATCTGTATCCTCCTTGGTACAGCACCGAATGTGATAATATCACATTCGGTGCTGTACTGTTCTATACTGAACGCTATTTCACGAACAGTGATGTACGGAAGACATGAAAGGGCAACGGCCTTCGATCTGAGGCCTCTTTCAATCAAGAAAAATTCGAAAAACAATCGCCACAACGAACTTTCTGTCATAACGCATTCGCAATGCCTGAAGCTCACCGAGGGGAGAGGCAAGGGCCTCACAAACCTCACCAGGGAACTACTCAGAGCAACGACGAACAAGAAGATGACTACAGACCAGCACTGTGCGCGCGGCAACGTGAGCCACGAAGAATGGATTCTACGAGGAAGGACTCGAAACGCAAGTCGATGCCGTCCCGCTTAGAATCCCCAAACTAAGATAAACGTCAACATCCATCACGCCCGCGTCGAGATAAAAGAAGAAAATCCGCTAGCGTGCATCGTTGAGTGGCCAGCCCGGATTAACTGGCAACATCTTACTACGACGCGGAAGATCCCGTACTCGTACCTACACACAAATCGAGGGCCCGCCGGGCATGGCAAACCGGCGGGCCCCAAGCAAGGGATGCGCGACGAAGCGGAGCTACTTGTCGCTGGGTATGTCAGGTCGGGCGCCCCCGCGAGGGCGCCCCGGGTCGGCCGCGCGCCCCTAGTCGCGCGCGTAGTACGAGTGTCGCAGCGGCAGCTCGCACTGGAGCTCGCCGGTGAGCGCGCGGTAGGCGTTCTGCACGGCGGGCGCCGTCGGGATCGTGGCGATCTCGCCGATGCCCTTGCCGCCGTACGCCACGTCGAGCAGCTCGTCCTTCTCGACGTAGATCGCGTGGATGTCGGGGATGTCCGGCGCGCGGAAGAGCCCGAGCGTGCCAAACTTCACCTGCGGGACGCAGTCCTCGAGGTCGAAGCGCTCCGTGAGCGCGTAGCCCATGCCCATGAGCACGCCGCCCTCGATCTGGCCCTGGATGGCGATGGGGTTCACGACCTTGCCGGAGTCGTGCGCGGCGTGGACCTCGGTCACGCGGCCGTCGTCGTCCAGGATCACCACGTGCGTCGCGTAGCCGTAGGCCACGTGGCTCTTGGGGTTGGGGACGTCCGCGCCGAGCTTGTCGGTCTTCTCGAGGTACTCGTAGGAGAACTCGCGGCCCTCGAGCGCCCTCAGCGCGGCGACCGGGTCGCTCGCGTGGTAGCCCGCTCCCGGCCCCACGTAGGGCGTGCCGTCGACGTACTCGACCACGAAGCCGTCGCCGTGCGCGACCACCGGCTCGGTCCCGGTCTCGGTCCCCTCCTCCACCGCGAGCATGGCGTCGCGCAGCAAAAACGCCGCGCCGCGCACGGCCTCGCCGGTGATGAGCGTCTGGCGCGATCCGGAGGTGGTGCCGGAGTCGGGCGCGTTCTCGGTGGAGCACTCGCCGTTGGCGATGCACGACAGGGGCAGCCCCGTGGCCTCGGCCACGTCCTGCAGAAACACCGTGTTGCAGCCCTGGCCGATGTCGGACGTGGCGGAGTAGACCACCGCGCGCCCGTCCTCCACGCGGATCTTGCAGCGGCCCGCGTCGGGCAGGCCCACGCCCACGCCGGAGTTCTTCATCGCGCACGCGATGCCGGCGTGGCCGGGGTGCGCCTCGTAGACGTCCTTGACCGCGAGCAGCGTCTCCTTGAGCGCCGTGGACCGGTCCGCGATCTGGCCGTTGGGCAGGACCTTGCCCGGCTCGATGGCGTTCCTGTAGCGAATCTCCCACGGCGAGATGCCCACCTCGTCGGCGAGAAGGTCGATGAGGCTCTCGAGCGCAAACTCGCTCTGGCACACGCCGAAGCCGCGGAACGCGCCGGCGGGCGGGTTGTTGGTGTACCAGCCGAAGCCGCGGATGTCGGTGTTCTGGTAGCAGTACGGGCCCACGGAGTGCGTGCAGGCGCGCTCCAGGACCGGGCCGCACAGGCTCGCGTAGGCGCCGGTGTCGAAGTTGATCTCGCAGTCCAGGCCCACGAAGGTGCCGTCCTCGTCGCAGCCGAGCGTGAAGGTGCCCTCCATGTAGTGGCGCTTGGGGTGGAAGTTGATGGATTCCTGGCGCGTGAGGCGCACCTTAACCGGACGGTTCACGGCGAGCGCCGCGAGCGCCGCCAGGTGCTGCACGGAGACGTCCTCCTTGCCGCCGAAGCCGCCGCCCACGAGCATGGTCTCCACGACCACGCGCTCCGGCGTCGCGTCCCAGCCGAGCATGTGGGCGATCTCCTTACGGGAGTCGTAGGCGCCCTGGTCGGACGAGCAGACCTTCACGCCGCCCTTGTAGGGGAAGGCCACGGCGCACTCCGGCTCGAGGAACGCGTGCTCGGTGAACGGCGTCCTGAAGGTGCGCGTCACCTTGTGCGCGGCGCCCGCGAGCGCGGCGGCCGCGTCGCCGCGGACCACGTGGCGCTGCTGGCAGATGTTGTTCTCGGGCGTGACCCAGTTGCCGAAGGCGAGGTAGGGCTTGTGGAGCACGGGCGCGCCCTCCGCGCGGGCCTCCTCGATGCTACGCACGGGCTCGAGCACCTCGTAGGTCACCTTCACGGCCCTCTTGGCCTTCTCGAGCGTGGCCGCGTCCTCGGCCACCACGAGCGCGATCGCGTCGCCCACGCAGTGCGTGACGTCGCCCTCCGCGGTCATGACGTCCCAGTCGTAGAGCAGGTGCCCCACGGCGTTCACCGGCACGTCGGCGGCCGTGAGCACGGCGAGCACGCCCGGCATGGCGCGGGCCTTCTCGGCGTCGATCCTGACCACGCGGGCGCGCGGGTGCTTGGAGCGCACGGCGCTCGCGTAGGCGAGGTCGGGGAAGTCGCGCTCGTCGATGTCGTCGGGGTACTTGCCGTAGCCGAGCACCTTGCGGCGCACGTCCACGCGGAAGGCGCGCTTGCCCACGCCGTAGTCGTCGCCGCGCTCGAGCTCGGGGTCGATGCTCTTCTCGCCCCGCAGGATGGCGGCGGCCAGCAGGATGCCCTCGATGATCTTCTTGTAGCCGGTGCAGCGGCAGACGTTGCCACGGATGGCGAGCTTGACCTGGTCCTCGGTGGGGTCGGGCACCTTGTGGACGAGGGCCGCGCCCGCCATGACCATGCCGGGGATGCAGAAGCCGCACTGCACGGCGCCGACGGCGCCGAAGGCGTAGACGAAGGCCTCCTGCTCCTCGTGCGGCAGGCCCTCCACGGTCACGATGTCGCGGCCGTTTGCCAGGCGCGTGGTGAGGACGCACGCCTTGGTCGCGCGGTCGTCCACGAGCACGGTGCAGGTGCCGCACGCGCCCTCGGAGCAGCCGTCCTTGACGGAGGTGAGCCTGAGGTCGTCGCGCAGGTAGCGCAGGAGCGGCTTGTCCGCGGTAACGAGGCACTCCTCGCCGTTGACGGTGAAGCGGTACTCGGCGGGCGCCTTGGCGTTGGCTGCCATGTTCTTTTTCCCTCCCTACTCCGCCGGGGCGTAGATGCCCAGCGTGTCGTGGATGACGCCCTTGCGGCACGTGGTGGCGCACATGCCGCACGCGATGCAGAGCGAGTAGTCGATGCGCGCCTGCTTGTCCTCGACGCGCATGGCGCCCGCCGGGCAGGCGCGCTCGCAGAGGCGGCACCCTATGCAGCCGGTGTCGGCGACCCAGATGCGCCTGATCTCGTCGTCCATGTCTCTCCCCTCGTGGCGTGCAAAAGGGACAGTCACTTTTGCACGGACTCCCCGAAAAGCGCGTGGCGTGCAAAAGTGACTGTCCCTTTTGCACGCCACGCGGATGCGTTACTTGGCCAGCAGGTAGCCGTAGTCGTCGCGGACGGCGCGGATGGTGAGGCGCACGTCCTCGGGCAGGCCGCACGCGGCGTCGTCCACGTCGTAGAGGCCCTCGCCGGAGGCCAGGCGCACGCGGAACGTGCCGTCGGCCTGCGGCAGGAAGCCGCGGTTCTCGCTCGCGTCCATGTCGCCGGCGCTCCAGAAGAGCGTGAGCTTGTCCTTGTACGGGCGGCCGCTCCACGGGCAGAACACGGCGCAGTTGCCGCACTCGTTGCACATGCCGTCCACGTGGACGACCTGCTGCTGCGCGAGGCCCGGCACCTTGATCGCCACGTTGGCGCGGTTGGGGCAGACGTCGCAGCAGACCTCGCACACGGTGGCGCAGCCGAGGCAGCGGCTCGTCGCGTCGGAGGCGGCGTCGAGGCAGATGGTGCCCTTGCGGCCCATGATGGCGTCGAGCTTGTCGGCGCGGACGTTCTTCTCGGCGTACGCGTTGAAGTCGACGCCGGCAAGGTCGCGCGCGACGGCCTGCGCGTCGGCGATGGCCTCCACGAAGGTGGCCGGCCCGCGGCGGCAGTCGCCGGCGGCCCAGACGTGGTCCACGCCCGTGGCGGTGCCGGCCGGGCGGCCGCGGCGGTCGACCTCGACGCCCGCGCCCTCGTAGAGGCCCGACTCGATCTGCTCGCCCACGGCGCAGATGACGGCCGTTGCCGGGACGTCGACGGTCTCGCCCGTGCCCTCCGGGCGACGGCGGCCGGACTCGTCCGGCTCCCCGAGGCGCATGACCTCGCAGGCGAGCCTGCCGTCGGCGACGCCGATCGGGGCGAGCAGCTCGCAGAGCTCGATGCCCTCCTCCAGGGCCAGCTGCAGCTCCTCCTCGTCGGCGGGCATCTCCTTCTTGGTGCGGCGATAGACGATGCGGACGTTCTCGACGCCCTCGGCGCGCTTGGCCACGCGCGCCGCGTCCATGGCGGTGTTGCCGGCGCCCACGATCACGACGTCGGTGCCCAGCTCCATGGGCTCGCCGGCCTTGGCGGCCTCGAGGAACTCCAGGACGTCGATCTCCTCGCCCATCTTGAGACCCACGTGGCCGGGCGCCCAGGCGCCGGTCGCCACGACGACGTCGGTGAAGCCCTCGTCAAAGAGGTCGGAGACCCTCCTGACCTCGCGGCCCATCCGGACCTGCGCGCCGAAGGCGAGGCACAGGGCCACGTCGCGGTCGATGTCCTCGCCCGGGATGCGGAACTCGGGGATCACGTGGCGCGCGATGCCGCCGAGCGACTCGGTGCGCTCGAAGATCGTCACCTTGGCGCCGGCGCGCGTGAGGAAGAACGCCGTGGCGAGGCCCGCGGGGCCGCCGCCGATCACGGCGACGTTCTTGTCGGCGGCGGAGGCGAGGCGAGCCGGGCCGGCGGCGCGCAGCTCCCTCACGACCTCCTCGAAGCCCTCGTGCGCCGCGGTGAGCTTGTGGTCGCGGATGCGCGCGCCCTCGGGCTCGTAGAAGCTGCGCTCGCACTTGGCGCCGCAGGGGTGCGGGCAGAGGTTGCCGGTGATGTGCGGCAGCGCGTTGCGCTCGACGATGATGCGCAGGGCCTCGGCGAACTTCCCCTCGTCCACGCGAGAGAGGTAGGCGGGGATGTCCTGGCTGATGGGGCAGCCGCTGCGGCAGGGCGCCGTGAAGCAGCTCATGAGCGGGAGCTCGGCGTCGATCTTGTGCGGCTTGGCGGGCTTGATGGGCTTGCGGTAGTCCGCGCCCGACGCGGTGCGGGCCGCGAGCTCGGTCACGGCGTCGACGTCGACGTAGTCGAGACGCTCGGCGCCGGCGAGAAGCCCGGCGATCTGGCTGAAGCGCTCGTAGCCGCCCGGCTTGAGCACGTTGGTCGCCATGGTGATCGGCCAGATTCCCGCGGCGTAGAGCTCGCGGATGTTGCGGGCGTCGGCGCCGCCGGAGTAGGAGATGCGCAGGCGGCCATCGAACTGCGCGGCGATGCGGCGCGCCAGCTCAATCGTCAGCGGGAAGAGCGAGCGGCCGGACATGTACATCTCCTCGCTCGGCAGCTCACCGCGGGTCACGTCCACCGGGAACGTGTTGGTGAGCTTGACGCCAAAGGCGAGGCCCTTCTCGTCGCAGAGCTCGATCAGGCGGTCGAACATCGGTACCGCGTCGGCCCACTGCAGGTCCTCGCGGAAGTGCGTATCGTCGAAGGCGATGTAGTCGAAGCCGAGCTCGTTCAGGCGCTCGCGGGCGAAGTCGTAGCCGAGGAGCGTGGGGTTGCACTTGATGTAGGTGTTCACGCCCTTCTCGGTGATGAGGTAGGTGGCGATGCGCTCGATCTCGTCGGGCGGGCAGCCGTGGAGCGTGGACTCGGTCACCGAGCGGGACACCACCGGCGAGACGGCGTTCACGAAGTCGGCGTCGACGTTCTGGAAGCGGTCGAGGTTGGCGAGCGCCCACTCGCGGCACTCCGCCCACACCTCGCTCCCGGAGGCGTCCTTCATGCCCTCGATGTAGGCGTCGACCTTGGGGCTCTTGATGCCCTCCAGGCTGTAGCCGACGCTCATGTTGAAGACGAAGCCGTCCGGGTCGCCGAGGCCGTACTCGCGCGCGAGGAGCTTGCAGGCCCACCAGGCCTTGACGTACTCGGCGAAGGCCTGCGGCACGGTGAGCTCGGTGGACCACTCGCAGTTGTAGCACTCGTCCTCGGCCACGATGCAGGGCTTGTTCACGCAGGCAGAGAGCTCCTCGCCGTCCATGATCTGCACGGTCTTGAGCTCGAAGAAGCGCGAGCCCGCGACGTAGGACGCGACGATGTTCTGCGTGAGCTGCGTGTTGGGGCCCGCCGCCGGGCCGAAGGGGGTCTCGATGCGCTCCTCGAAGATCGGCTCGCTGCCCCCCTCGTGGACGTATGCCTTGCGCACGCCGAAGATCGACCCCTGGGTCTCGTGCTCGGTCAGGATCCAGTCCATGACCTGCGCAAACGGCATCGGCCTCATGACGTCGCTCATTGTTGCTCCTCTCCTCGTGCAAAAGGGACAGTCACTTTTGCACGCTTTTGCACGGTCCTCACGATTTGCCGCGTCCCTCTGCGTGCAAAAGTGACTGTCCCCTTTGCACGCCGCGGCGCCTGTTCCTAGTACGCGCGCTCGTTGAGCGTGCCCCAGAGCGACTTGCTCTGCTCGAGCGTCCAGGCGTTGATGCGCTCCTCGTCAAAGGCGACGAACTCGCGGTCCTTGTAGAGGACCCTGCCGTTGACGATCGTGGTGCGGCAGTTCTTGCCCATCATGCCGAACAGCATGTGGCCGTCCACGTTCTCGTCGGAGAACGGGGTGAAGACCGGGTAGTCCATCACGATGACGTCTGCCGCGGCGCCGGGGCGCAGCACGCCGATCTCGCGCCCGAAGTACTCGCTCGCCATGGCGGGGTTGTTCTTGAAGAGCATGTCCATGTCCTCGACCCAGCCCACGTTGGGCATGGCGGCGTTGTGGCGCTGGATGATGAGGAAGACCTTGAGGCTCTCGAGCATGTCGTGGGTGTAGGCGTCCGTGCCCAGGTGCACGGGGATGCCGCGGCGGTAGAACTCGAGCACCGGCGCGCAGCCCACGGCGTTGCCCATGTTGGACTCGGGGTTGTTGACGATGTGGGTGCCGGTCTCCTTGATGATGTCCATCTCGGCGGGCGTGACGTGGATGCAGTG
Organism: Thermophilibacter mediterraneus; assembly: GCF_900119385.1. Lineage (GTDB taxonomy): Bacteria > Actinomycetota > Coriobacteriia > Coriobacteriales > Atopobiaceae > Thermophilibacter > Thermophilibacter mediterraneus. The sequence continues at coordinate 1,198,166 of NZ_FPKO01000009.1, read as the reverse complement.
GCCGAGCATCGTGCGCGGCCCCAGCAGGTCGTGCTGCAGCAGGCGCTCGATCGGCGAGATCCCCCCACGGTTCAGGCGGGAGTCCCAGACGTCGTTCATGCCCTCGCAGACGTGGATGTGGAAGCCGGTGAGGCCGCCGTTGGCCTCGGCCATCTTGTCCATCGTCTCGTCGGAGAGCGTGAAGGTGGCGTGCCCGCCGAACATCGCGGCGATCATGCCGGAGTCCTGCGAGGCCGCCCAGCGCGCGAACTCGGCGTTCTCGGCGATCGCCTGGTCGCGCTTCTCCTCGCCGCGGCGGTCGGAGGTCTCGTAGCACAGGCACGCGCGGATGCCGGTCTCCTCGCAGACGTCCTTGATGGCGAAGAGGGAGCCGGGGATCTCGCAGAAGCTCGCATGGTGGTCGAAGATCGTGGTCACGCCGTCACGCAGGCTGTCGAGCACGGTGGCGTAAGCGCTCGCGCGGGTGCCGTCGAGCGTGAGGTTGTCGTCGATCTTCCACCACTGCTGCTCGAGGTTCTCGAGGAAGTTGGTGGGGTTGCAGCCCTTGATGGAGAGGCCCCGGGCCAGGCCGGAGTAGATGTGGGTGTGGCAGTTCACGAGACCCGGCATGATGACGCCGCCGTGGGCGTCGACCACCTCGGCGCCCGGGTACTTCTCGGCAAGCTCTGCGGCGGGGCCGACCTCGGCGATCTTCTCGCCATCGATGGCGACGGCGCCGTTCTCGAGGTAGGCGTTGCCTGCGTCGCGCGTGATGACGCGACCGTTGGTGACGAGCAGCATGGCTCCTCCTGTTCTTGTGGGTTGTCTGTCGAGAAGAGCGCGGGGCCGAGCGGCGTCTGCGCCCCCGGCCCGGGCGTCAGGGCGTGACGACGGGGACGGAGCGGTGACAGCGCCCCCGTCCCCCTGTCTCACTCCTTGCTGGCGGGCATGACCTTGGCGACGGCCTGCTCCTTGGTCGCCGCGGCGCGGATCTCGTGCGGCGGGTCGGTGGGCAGGACGAGGTTGAGCAGGATCGCCATGAGGGCGGCCGGGGTGATGGCGTTGGAGCCGATGACGGTGGTGACCCAGCTCGGCATGCCGGGGCCGGCGAGGCAGCCGGTCGCCATCCAGATGCCCAGGCCAAAGACGACGGAGGTGCCCACGATGGTGGTGGTCCGCGGCGTGAGGCCGTCCTTCGTGAACATGCGGACACCGTTCATGGTGATGGTTCCGAAGACGCCCACCGTGGCGCCGCCGATGACGGGTTGCGGGATGGCGGTGAGCAGGGCGGAGAGCTGCGGCAGCAGGCCCGCCGCGGCGAAGACGGCGGCGACGATCACGAAGACCCACTTGTTGACGACCTTGTTGGAGCAGATGATGCCGACGTTCTGACCGAGCGCGGAGGTGGGCAGGCCGCCGATGAACGCGGAGACGAGCGACGTGCAGCCCTGGGAGACGATGGCGCCCGAGAGCTCGCGCTCGGTGGGCATGCGGTCCATGGAGCCCAGGCACGCGGCGGAGACGTCGCCGATGACCTGGATGGCGACCATCGGGTAGACCACGGCGAGCGTGATGCAGACCTCGGGGTGGAACTCGATCGCATAGGGCATGATCTTGGGGAACGCGAAGACGCCGGCGGAGCCCACGGCGGAGAAGTCGAGCATGCCGAACGGGGCGGAGACGATGATGCCGGCGATCATGCCAAAGAAGACGCTGCCGAGCTTGAGCGTGCCCTTGGCGAAGTTGTTGAGGCCAAAGACCACGGCGAAGGTGACGAGCGCCACGCACCATGCCTGCGGGGTGCCCCAGAGGTCGGTGCCCTCGCCGCCTGCCATGTACTTGATGGCCGTGGGGTAGAGCGACACGCCGATGGTGAAGATCACCGTGCCCGTGACCACCGGCGGGAAGAAGCGCTTGAGCTTGCCGTAGAAGATGCCGAAGAGAATGGCCGCGATGCCTCCCACGATCTCGCCGCCGAGCAGCGAGCCGAAGGAGAACGTGGCGCCCATGGCCTGCAGGGCGGGCAGGAACGCGAACGAGACGCCCATGACGATGGGCAGGTTGCCGCCGATGCGGCGGAACGGGGCGAAGGCCTGCAGGGCCGTGTCGATCGCCGAGAGGATGAGCGCCACCTGGATGATGTCCGTGCGCTGCTGGGTGGTGAAGTTGAAGGTCGCCGCGATGAGGATCGCGGGCGTGATGATGCCGGCGAACGACGCCAGCACGTGCTGGAGCGCGCAGGGCAGCATCTCGCCGACGGGCGGCATCCCCTCACGTTGGAACAGATAGTCGTGCGCCTCACCGACCCCTGCGGTCTGCGTCTTCGCCATGATCGTCCTCTCCACGAACCTGCGACTATGTTTCGATAGTATTGCGGTCGGTCTGCTAACAAAATGTCTGCTTTCAAGAAAATCTGTTAGACGGTAGCTTGCGGGGCGTGAACGGTTGGCGAATTGGCGGCTGACCACTTTTTTCGTTAGCTACCTTGTGCTATAACGCAGTGTCAGCCTATGTTGGCTGTGCCCCCCGACCCGCGCGACGCACGATGCCGTCTGAAAAAATGTTTGGAGCGTCGAGAGCGCGGACGCCACGTCTCGCCGCGCGTCTCCGCGCCCGACGCCCCGAGGAGAGCCCATGAGCCCAGAGCAGCTCGACTTCTACAAGCGACTTGCGCACGCGCTCGCGCTGCAGTTCGGCAGCGGTTGCGAGGTCGTCGTGCACGACCTGGAGTCCGCCGACCCCAGCCACTCGATCGTGGCCATCGAGAACGGCCACGTGACGGGTCGCAAGGTCGGGGACGGCCCGAGCCACGTGGTGCTCGAGGCGCTGCACGCCGGCGACGCGCAGATCGAGGACCGCCTCGCCTACCTCACCAAGACCGCCGACGGCAAGGTCCTCAAGTCCTCGACCGTCTTCATCCGCGACGAGCGCGGCCACGCGGTGGGCATCTTCGCGCTCAACTTCGACATCACGGTGCTGCGCGCGGCAGACGAGGTCATCAGCGAGCTCGTGGGCACCGAGCCGAGCGCCCCGCGCGAGCCCGAGCCCATCGTGCGCAGCGTGGCCGACCTCCTCGACGACCTCATCGAGCAGAGCGTGGAGCTCGTGGGGACGCCGGTCGCCCTCATGACCAAGGAGGAGAAGGTCCGCGCGATCCGCTACCTCAACGACACCGGCGCGTTCCTCATCACCAAGAGCGGCCCCAAGGTCTGCAAGTACTTCGGGATCTCCAAGTACACGCTCTACAGCTACCTCGACGAGGCGCGAAACGGCGAGAAGGACTAGGGCGGCAGGTCCGCCGCCGTCCCCGCGCGGCGACGCCCGGCTCGCTACCCGGGTGCCCGCACAACCTGGGCTGCCGCACAATTTAGGAATTGTGCGGCCACGAGCGCGCACTGGGACGATTTCTTGACCGCGAGAAGAACCTCATCTGGGGAAACCTTGACGTTCGTCTCCGGGGACTCCACCCGCCGCCGGGGCACGGGTCGTCGGGAATCGAAACGTGAAAAAACCGATCGAGGCGCGCACATTTTCCACGCCTCCCCCGTTATCTAGGGTAGGGGGGTGAGGCACGTGCTCGAGACAGGTCGTGAGCTGACGCGCGAGGAGGCGCAAGAGATCGTCGCGCGGCACTACCGCGACGTGCTCGCGTACTGCCGTCGGCACGCGACGTGCGCCGCCGACGCCGAGGACGCCGCGCAGGAGACGTTCCTGCGCTTCGTTCGCGCCCGCCCGCGCTACCGCGACCGGGGCCGTCCCCTCGCCTACCTCCTCACCATCGCGCGCAACGTCTGCTCGGACGCGGCGCGCGCCCGCGCCCGCGACGCGGCCGAGCTCCCGGAGGACATCCCCGACGAGGCCGCCGAGCGGGCTGAGGAGCGCACGGAGCTCTCGCTCGCGCTCGCGCGCCTCCACCCGGACGAGCGCGAGGCGCTCGAGCTGCGCTACGGGTGCGGGCTGCGGGTGGGCGAGGTCGCAGGGGCGCTCGGGGTGAGTCGCTTCGCCGCCTCGCGAAGGATCAGGTCTGCGCTCGCGGCGCTGCGCCGTGAGCTCGGGGAGGGAGACGTGCCATGAGAGCGCTCGGACGACGGGGACGCGGGACGGAACGCGAGCTCGAGGAGCGCCTGCGGGAGCACTACCGGGCCTTTGCGCCCGAGGGAGGGCCTCCGGAGGAGCTGCTCGCCGCCGTCGACCGCGCGGCAGCGTCGCGGCGCCCGCAGGTCGGGTGGCCGACGCTGCTGGCCTCGCAGGCGCGCCTCGTGCTGCCGCGCTGCGTCCCGGTCGCCGCGCTCGGGATCGCGCTCGTCGCGCTCCTCGAGCTCGCCGGGGCGTCGAGGGCCGAGACCCTCGTCGCGGCGAGCGCCGCCGGGGCGCTCCAGGCGCTCGCTGCGCTCTCCGGCGTGGTGAGCGGGCGCGCTCACGGAATGACCGAGCTCGAGGCCGCGTGCCTCCTCAACGCGCGGTCGGTCGCGTGCGCGCGACTGCTCCTGTCCGGCTGCGTCTGCGCGGTCACGCTCGCGCTCTGCGCCGCCGCGAGCCCGCCGACGCTGCCCGCGTGGGTGATGGCGGCGCGGCTGGGAGCCCCCTACCTTATCGCCTGCGCGGGCGGGCTCGCCGCGGCGCGCCGGGCCGCGAGCGCAGACTCGCTCGTGGCCGCCCTCGTCTGGGCGGGCGTCACCTGCGCCGCGAGCGCCCTCGTCTACTCCGTGACGCCCGCGGTCTACGCGCGCGCCTCGGACGGGCTGTGGGCGGGGGCGGCGGTCGCGGCGCTTCTGTGGTGCGCCCGCGAGGTCGCGCTCTGGCTGCGGGCGGCGAGCCTCTCCTTCGAGCCGGCGGCGCCCCTGGCGGATGCGTCCTAGCCACGCCCGCGCCCCGCGACCCACCTCGTTCTTCTCGCCCAACTCGTTGCCCGCCACCCCTCCCCGGCCGCTCCCCAGGGCCCGGGACGGCCACCCGGACGGGGCCGGCGGGCCTCGCACGCGCATCGGACACGAACGGACACGAAAGGAGACCACATGGAGCTCACGCTCGACCGCCTCACGCGCGAGTACGGCCCCAAGATCGCCGTCGACCGCGTGAGCGCACGCCTCACGCCGGGGGTCTACGGGCTGCTCGGCGCCAACGGCGCCGGCAAGACCACGCTCATGCGCATGGTCTGCGGCATACTTCGCCCCACGTCGGGGGAGGTGCGCTACGACGGGAGGCCCGTCGCCCAGATGGGCGACGCCTACCGGGCCCTCCTGGGCTACCTGCCGCAGGACTTCGGCTACTACCCCGAGTTCACGGCGCTCGACTTCATGGAGTACATGGCCGCCCTCAAGGGGGTCGACCGGCGGCTCGCCCGGGAGCGCTCGCTGGCGCTGCTGGAGGAGGTGGGGCTCGCCGGCGAGGAGCGCCGGCGGGTGCGCACCTTCTCGGGCGGCATGAGGCAGCGCCTGGGCATCGCCCAGGCCGTGCTCAACGAGCCGGAGGTCCTCGTGCTCGACGAGCCCACGGCGGGGCTCGACCCCAAGGAGCGCGTGCGGTTCAGAAACCTCATCGCGAGCCTCGCCAAGGACAGGATCGTGCTGCTCTCGACCCACATCGTCTCGGACGTCGAGTACATCGCGGACAAGATCGTGATGATGCGCGCGGGCCAGGTCGTGCTCGAGGGGGCGCCGGGCGAGATCGTCTCGGCCGTGGAGGGCCGGGTGTGGGAGGCCCGGGTGAGCGCCGCGGAGGCCGACGCGCTCTCCACGCGCCTCACCGTGGGCAACGTGCACTACCTCGAGAGCGGCGAGGCGCTCGTGCGCATCGTCGCCGAGGAGCCGCCCGTCGCCGGGGCACGCCGGGCCGAGCCGACCCTCGAGGACCTCTACCTTCACGTCTTTGCCGACGAGCGCGACGACGACGCGCCGCGCGGCCGCGTCCGGGCGCGCGGCCGCCACGCCAAGGGAGGACACCATGCTTAAGATCATGCGCTACGAGCTCAAGAAGATGCTCACCCGCCGGGTGGCGGTGGTGGTCAACGCGGGCGTGCTCGCGATGCTCGTCGCCATCATGGCGCTCAACGTCGTCCAGGCACGCTTCGCCCTGAGCGACGGCTCCTTCGTCGGCGGGCCCGCGGCAATCGAGGCCGCGCGGGCGGAGCGCGACGCCCGCGCCGGGGAGGTCGGCGTCGAGCGCGTCCTCTCCGACGTCCGGGGCTACCGCGCGCTCGTGCTGTCCGAGCTGGACGCCTCCGAGCTCCTCGAGATGAGCGACGCCGCCGCCTACAGCGCGGCGGTGCGCTCCTTCACCGACGAGCAGTTCGACGAGCTCTGCGACCCGTACTGGTCCTGGCTCATGTCACCCTTCAGGAGGTCGGGCGAGGAGCCCTACCAGACCGTCGTGCGCGTGAGCGACGAGGAGTTCGCGGGCTACTACGCCGCCGTCGCCCAGCTCACGCAGGACGCGCTCGACGACGGCCAGGGCGGCTCCTGGGAGTACGCCGCCTCAGAGCGCGCCTACTGGACCGACATGGAGGCGAGCGTGCCCGAGCCCGTCTCCTACGGCTGGGCCGGCGCATGGGACAACATTATCAGCTGCGCGGCGTTTCTCGCCTTCGCGATGCTCGCCGTGTGCGTGACGGTCACGCCCACGTTCTCCGGCGAGTACCAGCAGGGCACCGACGCGGTCCTTCTCGCCACGCGAAACGGGAGGTCCGGGCTCGTGGCGGCGAAGGTCGCGGCGTCGCTTCTCTACGCGACGGCCTACTTCGCCCTCGCCGCGGCGATCATCTGCGGGGTCTCCGTGGTCTTCTACGGGGCGGGCGGCTTCGACCTGCCGCTGCAGGCCCTCGGCCTCTCGACCCCCTACCCCATCACCTGCGGCCAGGCCGCGCTGCTCACCGTGGGGCTCATGTACGCCTGCACGCTCGGCGTGACGGGGATCTCGCTCGCGCTCTCGTCGCGCACGCGCTCTCAGGTCGCCGTCATCGTGGCGGGGGTCGCGGTGGTCTTCCTCACGGGGATGGTGCCCTCGGGCGGCTCGGGCATCCTCGAGCACCTGCTCAGGCTCTTCCCGATGGGCTTCTCAAACTTCTCTACGCTCTTCCTGTCGCTCACGTCCTACCCGCTGGGGCCCGCGGTGGTCGACCTCGCGGGGGCCGTGCTCGCGACGTGGCTCGCGCTCGCGGCGGTGACGCTGCCCGTGGCGGTGGTCTCCTGGAGGCGCCACCAGGTCTCGTAGCCTCCCCCGCTCCCCCGGCGCGCCGGGGGAGCGCCCGCGCCCGCTAGTTGACGCCGCGGAAGCCCCGGCCCACGATCTCGGAGCTGCTCGTGATGGTGATGAAGGCGCCCGGGTCCTGGGCGCGGACGAAGAGGCGCAGCTTCATGGCCTCCCGGCGCGAGAGCACACTCGTGAGGATGGTCACGCGCTTGCCCGAGTAGGCGCCCCAGCCAAAGCTGACCGTCGCGGTGCGGCCGAGCTTCTTGACGATGAACTCCTCCACGTCGCGCGGGTGCTCGCAGATGACCTGGCAGACCTTGCGCTGGCGGATGGACTCGATGAAGCCGTCCACCACGAACGTCTTGCCGATGAGCCCGAGGAGGCAGTAGAGGCCGACGCGCGCGCCGTAGAGGCCGAGCGCCGCGAGCACGATGCCCGCGTCCACGGCGAAGAGGGCCTTGCCGATCTCGATGTCGGTGTGCTTGCGCAAGATCATGGCGAGGATGTCGGTCCCGCCCGTGGAGGCGCCGATGTCGAAGACGATGGCGGAGCCCACGGCGGGCAGCAGGACCGCAAAGCAGACGTCGAGCCACAGGTCTCCGGTGATCGACTCCGTCACCGGGAAGAGCCACTCGAACAGCGACGTGTACGCCGACAGCGCAAACGAGGCGAACGCCGTCCACAGGACCGCCCTGCGGTCGAGGAAGACGAGGCCGAGGAGCACGAGCACCGCGTTCAGGATCCACATGTAGACCGAGACCGGCAGCACGGGGAACGCCGTCGCCAGGATGATCGAGAATCCCGACGTGCCGCCGAACGCGAGGTGGTTGGGCGTCTTGAACAGCACGAGCGAGATCGCCGTGAGGATGAGCCCCGCGTTCAGCAGCGAGAAGAACGTCGGGAAGCTGTAGGCCATGCGCTTCTTCGAGAGGCTCTCGCCGCGCCGCGCCTCGTCCTCCGTGACCACCTCCGCGACCGGCTCGACCGCCGCCCCCATCTGATCGTCAACCGCGTCCACCGCGCGCTCCCTTCGCGAGTGCCTGCCCTCGGGCTTGGGAGTCTAGCAGGTTTGCCGCGGCGCGCCGGCGAGAAGGGCGGGCGGCCTACCCGTCCGCTCGCCCGCCTGGAAGACGCGCACCTTGCCGACGATGTCGCCCAGCCGCCCGAAGACGAGCAGGAACGCGCAGGTGACCACCAGAAAGACGCTCGCCACGAGCTGAATCTGGGTTGCGCCGACCCCGAGCTCGGCCTGCATGGTGGGCAGCGCCACGTTGACGATGGTCCCGTCGAGCGTCTCCATGAACGTCATGCAGAGGATGGCGAGTAGCGCCGGGGCGCGCCGGGGTGCGTGCATGCCGCGACCTCCCCTCACGGGGGGCACGCCCCGCTCCGCCAGGTCCTTCTCGTCGTCCTTCTCCCTGCTCATCGAGCATCATCGCCCTTCGCGTCCGCGGGTCCGTACAGCGCGTCGAGCGTGTCGTCGATCAGCGCGTCGACCACGCGCTCGAGGACGCCCGGCTCGAACTCGTCGCGCGAGAGCAGCACGACGGCGAGCGAGCGCTGGAGCGCCGCCGCCAGGCCCAGGTCGCGGCGGTCGCCGTCGGCGGCGGGGCCCGCGAGCTCGCTCAGCGACGCCCTCGATCCGCGTGCCCCGGTAGCCCCGTTCGAGCAGGCACCTCCACCCCGCGTCCATCATGCGCCGGCGCAGCTCGTCCCGGCCGCTCGTTGAAAAGATCGCTGGCATGGCCCTCCCCCGTCGCCCCTCTCCCGACGGGCTTCTCATACCGAATACTCGTTACGAATATTTATTTACGTTCCTCATTTTTTGACGAGAGAAGAACGTGCGGGTTATGGACGGTCTTGGGCACGAAACCGTCCGCAGACCGCACGTACCCCAAACGCGTGCGGGTTGCGGACGGTCTGAGGCCAGAAACCGTCCGCAACCCGCACGTTTGCGATCGTCTTCTTAGGTCGACCCGGGGCCCGGTGCGCTACCCCTCGAGCCGCTCAGCGAGCATCTTGTTGAAGGCCTTGGGGTTGCCGGAGCCCTTGGCCGCCTTCATGCACTGCCCCACCAGGAACCCGAGCACCTTCTTGTTGCCGTCGCGGTACTGCTGGACCTGGTCGGTGCAGCGGCCGAGCACCTCGTCCACGATGGCGCCGAGCGCGCCCTCGTCCGTGGACTGCCGCATGCCGTGGGCGTCGACGTAGGCGGCGGGGTCCTCCCCCGTGCCGCTGATCGCGCCCGCGACCTCGCGGGCCTGGGCGAACGTGACCGCGTCCTCGGCGAGAAGAACGGCGATGCCGCGGACCTGCGCCACCGTGAGCTCGCCCACGCTGGGCACGAGGTTGACCATCACGTTGGCCACCGTGGGGACGACCTTTGCGTCCGCGCCCTCGAGCGCCTCCTCGAAAAACGACGCCACGGAGGGGTCGCCCGCGAGCTGGGCGGCGTCGGCGCGCTTGAGGCCGTAGTCGGCCATGTAGCGGTCGCGCTTGGCGTCGGGCAGCTCGGGGATGCGCGAGCGGCAGCGCTCGACGAACTCGTCCGTGAGATCGAAGGGGGCGAGGTCGGGGTCCGGGAAGAGGCGGTAGTCGTCCGCGGTCTCCTTGACGCGCATGACGACGGTGCGCTTGCGCGAGGGCTCCCAGTGACGGGTCTCCTGGTAGACGATGCCGCCCTCCTCGAGCACCTCGGCCTGGCGGCAGATCTCGTACTCGAGCGCGTCGTGGAGGCTCTTGAACGAGTTGATGTTCTTCATCTCGGTCTTGGTGCCGAACTCCGTGGAACCGCGGCGGCGCAGCGAGACGTTGCCGTCGCAGCGCATCGAGCCGCTCTCGAGCGAGCAGTCGGAGATGCCGAGCGTGAGGAAGGTCTGGCGCAGCTTCTCCATGAACAGGCGCGCCTCCTCGGGCGTGCGCAGGTCGGGCTCGGTCACGAGCTCGATGAGCGGGGTGCCGCAGCGGTTGTAGTCGATGAGGCTCTCGGTCGCCGCGGTGATGCGGCCCTCCTCGCCGCCCACGTGCACCATCTTGGCGGCGTCCTCCTCCATGTGGATGCGCAGGATCCGGATGGGCGCCACGTAGGAGCCGTCGCCGCCCTTCTCGACCGTGCCGTCCGGGCGCTCCCCGGCCCCGGGGCCCGAGACCTCCAGGTCGAGGTGGCCGTGCATGCAGAAGGCGACCGGCCCCTGCGTGGTCTGGAAGTTCTTGGCCATGTCGGGGTAGAAGTAGTGCTTGCGGTAGAACATCGAGTGCCGCATGATCTGGCAGTTGGTCGCCAGACCCGCCATGACGATGGACTCGATGGCCCGCTCGTTGGGCACGGGCAGGGCACCGGGCATGCCCAGGCACACGGGGCAGACGTTGGTGTTGGGCGGGTCGTCGTGGGAGAGGCGACAGTTGCAGAACATCTTGGTCTCGAGCGTGGTGAGCTCGGTGTGGACCTCGAGGCCGATCACGGCCTCCCAGTCGCGCAGGACCTCGGCGAGCTTCTTCATGCGAGCTCACCCCCCTTCCCGGCAAGCGCGGGCGCGACGGGTGCCCCCTCGCCGTCGGGCGAGAGGGCGCGCTCGATCGCGCGCGCGAACGTGAGGAGTCGGGCGTCGGCGAACGCGGGCCCCTGCAGCTGGGCCGAGACCGGGAGGCCGGACGTCGCGCCGAGGCCCAGGGGCACGGAGACGCCGCCGTTGCCCGCAATGTTGTTGGAGATCGTGAACATGTCCGACGCGTACATCTGCGTGGGGTCGGAGAGCTCGCCGAACCGAAACGCCGTGCGCGGAGCGGCGGGCATGAGGATGACGTCGCACTGCTCGTACGCCCGGGCGTAGTCGGCCGTGATGAGCGTGCGGACCTGCTGCGCGGGGTAGTAGTACGTGTCGTACACGCCGCTTGAGAGCAGGTAGGCGCCGAGCATCTGGCGGCGCTTCGCCTCCTCGCCAAAGCCATGGGCGCGCGAGAGCGAGGTCTGCTCCGCGAGGGTCGCCCGGCCGGGCTCCTGGTAGCCGTAGCGCACGCCGTCGAAGCGGGCGAGGTTGGAGAACGCCTCGCAGGGGGCGATGACGTAGTAGGCGGCGATGGCGGAGGCGATGTTGGGCAGGTCGACCTCCACGAGCTCGGCGCCCTGGTCGACGAGGGCCCGGCCGGCGGCGGCGACGGCGTCGCGCACCTCGTCGGAAAGGCCGGCGGCCTCCATGAGGGCGGGGACGACGCCGACGCGGCGCCCCTCGACCGGGTCGTCGAGGTGGGCGAGGAAGTCGGGGGCGACCGCCTGGCTCGTGGAGTCCCACGGGTCCCGCCCGCCGGCGACGAGCGCGTTCATGGCCAGCGCCACGTCCTCGACGCGGCGGCCGAACGGGCCGACCTGGTCGAGCGACGATCCGAACGCCACCACGCCGTAGCGGCTGACCGCGCCGTAGGTGGGCTTCAGGCCCACGACGCCGCACAGCGACGCGGGCTGTCGGATGGAGCCGCCGGTGTCGGAGCCCAGGGCGATGGTGGCCTCGCCCGCCGCCACGGCGGCGGCGGAGCCGCCCGAGGAGCCGCCGGGAACGCGCGAGGCGTCCCAGGGGTTGGCCGTGGGGTGGAAGGCCGACGACTCGGTCGAGGAGCCGAAGGCGAACTCGTCCATGTTCGTCTTGCCGACGGGCGTGGCCCCGGCGTCGAGCATCCGCTGGACGCAGGTGGCCGTGTAGGGGCTCTCGTAGCCCTCGAGCATGCGGGAGGCGCAGGTGGTGCGCGTCCCCACGAGGTTCATGTTGTCCTTGAAGGCAACGGGCACGCCCGCGAGGGGCCCGAGCGCCTCGCCCGCGGCGCGACGGGCGTCCGTCGCCGCGGCCGCCTCGAGCGCGAGGTCGGCCGAGACCTGCAGGAACGCCCGGACCTCGGGGTCGCGCCGCTCGATGGCGTCGAGCGCGGCGCGCGCGACCTCGGTGGCGGTGAAGTCGCCGGCCGCGACGCCGGCGGCGACCTGGCGGGCGGAGAGCGTGTCGAGGCTCGTGGGCGCGGTGGCCATCAGCGGTCACCCCCCTGGTCGCCGAGGATCGACGGCACGCGGAAGCAGCGGTCCCGCGAGGAGCCCGCGTTGCGGAGCGCCGCGTCGAGGGGCAGCGCGCGGACGGAGGTGTCCGGCACGTCCCCCGCCATGACGTTGGAGAGGTCCCCGATGGGGTGGAACGTGGGCTCGACGCCCTCGAGGTCGTACTGCCGAATGGGCTCGAGCAGGTCGATCGCGTCGTTCATGTACGCGGTCATCTCGTCGAGCTCCTCGGGCGTGAGGGCGATGCGCGCATAGTCCGCGATGCCCGCGACGTCTTCCTTGGTAAGGGGCATGGGTCCTCCTATCTTCGATGCGCCCCATTCTACGACAGGGACCGGACGCGCCGGCGCGCCGAGACGAGGGCGCAACAATGCCGGGGCGCCGCCGCGGGGCGCGCCCCTCGCGCGTCGCCCCTACTCGGCGGTGCCGCCCCGACCCGGCTCCCCCGTCGCCGCGCGCCCGCGGGCGAGCCGACGCAGCAGCGAGCCGAACCCCGCCGCCAGCACCTGCTGGAAGAGCGTCCCGATGACCACGGGGAACATCACCTCACCCGGGAAGTACTCCCCCGCGATCACGGCCCCGGCGGAGATGTTGCGCATGCCCACGAGGTAGGTCATGGAGACCTGCCGGTCGTGCGGGAGGCGCGCCGCGCGCGCGACCGCCAGCCCGAGCGCGTAGCCGCACGCGGCGAACGCGCAGATGAACGCCGCCACCGCGACGAGCCGCGGCGTGAGGGCGCGCACGTAGGGCGCCACGCCCGTCGAGTTGCACAAGATCACGAGCACGAGCGCGATCTTGGCCGCCGGCGCGATCGCCGGCGAGAGCTCGCGCGCCGCCCGCCCGCGCGTGGCGTCGTTGAGGGCCGTCCCCGCGAGCGCCGGGAGCGCGATGGAGACCGCCATCTCCCCCACCATCCGGGCGGCGTCGACCTCGACGGTCTGCCCGAGCAGCGCGTGCAGCGTGAGCGGGATGGTCAGCGGCGCCGCAACCGTCGACACGAGCACCGTGGCCAGGGTGAGCGAGGGGTCGCCCCCGAGCATGTTGACCCACATGGCGCTGACCACGGCGACCGGCACGCTGTACTCCAGCACGATGCCGCAGACGAGGCTGGGGCTCGACCCGAAGAGCGCCGTCGCGAGCGCGAAGGCGACGCAGGGCATGACGACCGTGGACAGGGCCAGCGTCGCGACCATCGGCGCCGGGTGGCGCAGCGTGCGCGCGAGGTTGGAGAACGTGTTGGAGAGCGAGCTCTGGAACGTCATGAACGCGAAGAGCGCGGTCACGGCCGGCTTGATCTGGGAGAGCTGCCCCGGGAAGAGCACGCCCAGGACCACGCAGGCCGGCGAGACGAACGCCATGTGGCTCCCGATGAAGCCGCCGAGCCGCTTCCACGCATCCATGCCGAGAAGGACCTCCCCCGTTGACCGCCCGGGCCATGCCGGCGCAGGTCGTCGCGTCCCCACACCTGCGCCATGGTACTTCTCGCTCGGGGGCGCGCCGCGCCGCGTAACGCGCCGGCAAAGCGGGGCGACGCACGCCCCGAGAAACCCGGCAGCGGGGCGCGGGAGCGACGAGGCGGCCGACCGGCCCTCGCGCCTGCCCGCCCGAGGCGCCCCTTGCTGCTACACTGGGCGAAGACGAGAGGGCGCGGGAGCGCCCGGACGAGAGGGGCGACGATGCGACCCATGCGCAGGAGAAGGCAGGAGCTCTCACCGGAGGCGTGCCGCGGCATCCTCGAGCGCGGGCGCGAGTGCGTCCTCGCGCTCGCGGGGAGCGACGCCACGGACGGCTTTCCCTACGCGGTGCCCGTGAACTACTCCTTCGCCTCCCCCACCGAGGCCGAGGGGGAGGCGGGCGTCGTGGGGCACCTCCTGCTCCACGGCGCGCCCAAGGGCGCCAAGCTCGACGCGATCGCCGCCGACGCGCGCGTGAGCGCGTGCGTGATCGAACGAGGCGACGTGGTGCCCGAGCAGCTCACGACCTACTTCCAAAGCGTCATCGCCTTCGGGCGGGCGCGCCTGGTCGACGGCGACGACGCGCGCCGCGCTGCCCTTCTCGCCCTGTGCGCGAAGTACGCGCCCGATCTGGGGGCGGAGACCGTGGACGCCGAGATCGCCCGCTTCTTCGCGCGCACCGCCATCGTCGACGTGACCGTCGAGCGCGCGAGCGGCAAGCAGAGCATCGAGCTCGTGTGAGCCCGCGCCCGGGGCGGCACCCGATGCCCGGCTGCCCCGCACCCCGCGCCGGAGCCCGGCGACCGTGCGCGCGGCGCCCGCTCCACGGGGCCCGTGGTGCCGGGCGCCGCAAAATACCCTCACAGAACTAGGATTTATTACGGAGCCGCCGGTTTTTCTCCCTCCGACGCTTGCGTGAAATTCCCCACTCATTAGTATGAATTAGGCAAACGAGCGCGGGCAGGGTCCCGCGAGGGGAACGGGCGCGGGCGGAGGTCGCCCGCGAGAAGAAAGGCGGACCATGGCATCTACGCTACTCAACGTGAGCGCCCTCTCGGCGGGCACCGAGGACAAGCCCATCCTGCACGACGTCGACCTCGTCGTGGGCGAGGGCGAGTGCCACGTCCTCATGGGCCCCAACGGCGCGGGCAAGTCCACGCTCGGCCACGTCGTCATGGGCGACCCGGCGTACCGCGTGACCTCGGGCTCCATCTCCTTCGCGGGCGAGGACGTCACCGAGCTCTCCGCCGACAAGCGCTCGCTCGCCGGCATCTTCCTCTCCTACCAGGCTCCCGTCGAGGTTCCCGGCGTGCCGCTCTACAGCTTCCTGCGCACGATCTGCCAGATGCGCCCCGAGCTCAAGACCACGGCGCGCAAGTTCCGCCAGCGCGTGGGCGAGATCGCCGACCAGCTCGAGCTCGACCAGAGCTTCCTCATGCGCGAGCTCAACGTGGGCTTCTCGGGCGGCGAGAAGAAGAAGATCGAGATGCTCCAGCTGCTGCTGCTCCAGCCGAGGCTGGCGATCCTCGACGAGACCGACTCCGGCCTCGACGTCGACGCGCTCGGCATCGTCTCGCGCGGCATCGAGGCGTACCGCGAGCAGGTGGGCGGCGCGCTCATCGTGATCACGCACAACACGCGCATCCTCGAGCGCCTGACCGTCGACCGCACGCACGTCATGGTCAAGGGCCACATGGTTGCCGAGGGCCCCGCCGAGCTCATCGGGGAGATCGACGCCAACGGCTTCGAGCGCTTCGAGCGCGGCGACGAGCGCTGCGACGACTGCCCCGGGTGCCCCGCGGCAGGTGATGCGCGGTGAGCGAGGAGCGCAAGCGCACGCAGGTCGCCGACGTCGACCGCTCCCTCTACGACTTCACCAAGCCCGAGGAGGGCTACGAGCGCTACGACGACGGCCTGACGCCCGAGATCGTCCGCGCGATCTCGGAGAAGAAGGACGAGCCCGAGTGGATGCTCGAGATGCGCCTGGCCGCGCTCGAGACCTACCACGCGCGCGAGATGGCGCCCAACTGGGGGCCGAGCATCTCGGGGCTTGACCTCGACCACATCTCCACGTACGTCTCCCCCAAGACCAAGCAGGCCAAGAGCTGGGACGACGTTCCGGAGGACATCAAGGACACCTTCGAGCGCCTGGGCATCCCCGAGGCGGAGCGCGAGAGCCTCGCCGGCGTGGGCGCCCAGTACGACTCCGAGATCGTCTATCACAACATGCGCGAGGACGTGGCCAAGCAGGGCGTGATCTACACCACGATCGAGGACGCCCTCCACGACCCACAGTGGGAGCCCGTCGTGCACCAGTACTTCGGCACGCTGATCCCACCCACGGACCACAAGTTCGCGGCGCTTCACTACGCCGTCTGGAGCGGCGGCTCCTTCGTCTACGTGCCGGCCGGCGTGACGCTCCCCTACCCGCTGCAGAGCTACTTCCGCCTCAACGCGGCGGGCGCGGGCCAGTTCGAGCACACGCTCATCATCGTGGAGCCCGGCGCGGACCTCCACTTCATCGAGGGCTGCTCGGCGCCCAAGTACTACGAAGCCAACCTGCATGCCGGGGCCGTCGAGCTCTTCGTGAAGGACGGCGCGCGCCTGCGCTACTCCACGATCGAGAACTGGTCCAAGAACATGTACAACCTCAACACCAAGCGCGCCACCATCGGCGCCGACGCCAAGATGGAGTGGGTCTCCGGCTCCTTTGGCAGCCACGTGAGCTACCTCTACCCCACCACCGTCATGGCGGGCGACCGCTCGAGCTGCGAGTTCACCGGCATCACCTTCGCCGGCGCCACGCAGGACCTCGACACCGGCTGCAAGGTCATCATGAACGGCGCTGACACCACGGCCTCCGTCTCCACGAAGTCCATCTCCAAGGACGGCGGCGTGAACACCTTCCGGAGCTCAGTCGTGATCGGCCGTCGCGCGGACCGCGCGCGCTGCAGCGTGAGCTGCCAGAGCCTCATGCTCGACGACATCTCCCGCTCCGACACCATCCCCGCGATGGACGTGCGCAACGCCACCGCGCAGGTGGGCCACGAGGCCACGATCGGCCGCATCTCCGACGACACGGTCCTCTACCTCATGAGCCGCGGCTGCTCCGAGGAGGAGGCGCGCACGCTCGTGGTCAACGGCTTCGCCAACCCCGTCTCCAAGGAGCTCCCGATGGAGTACGCCGTGGAGATGAACAACCTCATCAAGCTCGAGATGGAAGGGGCGATCGGATGATGGTCGAGAAGAACCTGGCACCCGCGGCCGCCGACGCCGCTCCCGAGATCACCCTCGAGCGCGTCAACGTTGCCCCCGCGCAGACGTGGAACCGCCTGCGCACCAACGACATCACGCTCACCGTCCCCGCGCGCGGACGTGCGGGCGACGTGTACTTCTCGCTGCCGCGCCTCTTCGAGGGCGTGGAGTGCGGCATGGGCCCGGCCGTGACCGACTGGGTCGAGTCCCAGGCCAAGGACGCCCGCTACGTGGAGGTCCCGCGCGGCACGCGCCGCGAGGAGCCGATCGTGGTGGCCCTGGGGGCCGACGAGGTGGCCGGCACCGGCGTGCTGGTCCGTGAGGGCGCCGAGGTCACCATCGTCGTGGCGGCAGGGGGCGAGAAGGACGGCGAGGCCGGAACCTCCGCGTCGCTGCTGCGCGTGATCGCCGAGGCCGGCGCGCGCGTGCACCTCTACGAGTACGTGGGCGCGGACGCCGGCCAGCAGCACCTCGAGAGCGTGGGCATCACGTGCGGGCGCGACGCCCGCGTGGACGTGCACCAGTACCTGCTCGGCGGCGGGACCGTCGCGCTGGGCCTCGCCTGCGACCTCGCGGGAGACCGCTCACGCGTGGACCTCGGCTGCCGCTACCACGCGGGCGGCACGGAGGTGCTCGACATCAACGAGGTCGTGCGCCAGCGCGGGCGCAGCACGCGCTCCGAGCTCGCCTACAACGGCGTGCTCGAGGACGCGGCCAAAAAGTCACTGCGCACCACGATCGACCTCGTGCACGGCGCCAAGGGCGCACAGGGCAACGAGGCCGAGACCGTGCTCGTACTGGGTGACGACGTGGTCAACAAGACCCTGCCCACGATCCTCTGCGACGAGGACGACGTCGCCGGCAACCACGGCGCCACGATCGGCTCGGTGAGCCCCGAGCAGCTGGCGTTTCTCGCCAGCCGTGGCCTCTCCCGCGCCGACGCGGAGGCGCTCTTCGCCCGCGCCGTCTACGAGGACGCCCTCATGCACGCTCCCTGCGACGAGGCCCGCGCAACCGTGCAAAGGGGACAGGCACTTTTGCACGGCGCGAGCACCCTGGAGGATCTGGCATGGTAGACATCGAGAGGAACCCGTACCGGGCGGACTTCCCGCTGCTCGCCGCGCACCCCGAGATCGCGTTTCTCGACAGCGCGGCCACCGCGCAACGCCCCGCCTGCGTGCTCGACGCCCAGCGCCGCTTCTACGAGACCATGAATGCCAACCCCCTGCGCGGGCTCTACAGCCTCTCCGTGGCGGCCACCGAGGCCATCGCCGCGGTCCGCGCGCAGGTGGCGGAGCTCATCGGAGCCCCCGATGCGCGCGACGTGGTCTTCTGCCGCAACACGAGCGAGGCCCTGAACCTCGTGGCCAAGTCCTTCTCGCCCTGCGTCCTCGGGCCCGGGGACGAGGTGGCCATCACGATCATGGAGCACCACTCCAACCTCATCCCCTGGCAGGAGGCCTGCCGGGCGGCCGGCGCCACCCTCGTCTACCTCTACCCGCAGAAGGACGGCACGCTCACGGACGAGGAGATAGCCGAGAAGATCGGTGCGCGCACGAAGATCGTCGCCTGCGCGCACGTCTCCAACGTCATGGGCTGCGAGCTGCCCGTCCGCAAGCTGGCGGACGCCGCGCACGCCGTGGGCGCCGTGATGGTCGTGGACGCGGCGCAGTCCGTCCCGCACCTTCGCGTCAACGTGGAGGAGCTGGGCGCGGACTTCCTCGCGTTCTCCGGCCACAAGGCGCTGGGTCCCATGGGAGTGGGCGTGCTCTGGGGACGCCACAAGCTCCTGGAGCAGATGCCGCCGATGCTCACCGGCGGTGAGATGATCGACTCGGTGCGCGAGCAGGACGCCACGTGGGCTCCCGTGCCCGAGAAGTTCGAGGCCGGCACGCAGGACGCCGCCGGCATCTACTCCACCGGCACCGCGCTCACCTACCTCACGCAGACGGTGGGCCTTCCCGCCGTTGCCGAGCGCGAGGGCGCTCTCGTGGCCTACGCGATGGAGCGCCTGGCGGGTCTCGGCTTCGTCGACCTCATCGGCCCCGCGGACCCAGCGCGCCACCACGGCGTCATCAGCTTCAACGTGCGCGGCGTTCACCCGCACGACGTGGCGAGCATCCTCGACGCCTCAGGCGTGTGCATCCGCGCCGGCCACCACTGCGCGCAGCCGCTGCTCGCGTGGCTCGGCGTGGAGAACCTCGCCTGCTGCCGCGCGAGCCTCGCCTTCTACAACGACACGTCCGACGTCGACCGCCTGGTCGACGGCCTGACCCAGGTCTGGGGGATCTTCCATGGCAGTGACTGACCTCTACAACGCGGCCTTCATGGACCACGTCTCGCACCCCGACTACAAGTACCAGCTGGAGGACGCCGACTGCAGCCACGAGGGCGTCAACCCCTCCTGCGGCGACGAGCTCACGTTCTCCGTGCGCTTTGCCGACGACGGCACCATCGAGGAGGCGGCGTTCACCGGACACGGCTGCGCCATCTCCCAGGCGAGCGCCGACATCATGAGCGACCTCATGATCGGCAAGACGCCCGAGGAGGCGCGCGAGCTCTGCGCCCTCTTCATGCGCATGGTGCGCGGCGAGGAGACCGACGAGGCCACGCTCGACGCGCTCGAGGACGGCGTGCTGCTGCGCGACATCGCGCACATGCCAGCGCGCGTGAAGTGCGCCGAGCTCGCCTGGCGCACGCTCGACGAAATGCTCGAGGTACGACAGTGACACGCTCGGCGTGCAAAAGTGCCTGTCCCCTTTGCACGAGGAGGTGACGTGATGGCCGGAATGTTCTCAACGAAGGGCATGTACGCGCTGCGCGCGATGGCGGACCTGGCGAGCCACGACGGCTGGGTCTCGCTCGGCGACGTCGCGCGGCGCCAGGGCATCTCGCGCAAGTACCTCGAGCAGGTCATCTCCCTCATGCACAAGGCGGGCTACGTGCAGAGCCAGCGCGGGAAGGGCGGCGGCTACCGCCTCACGCGCTCCCCCGGCGACTACACCCTCGGCGAGCTCCTGCGCGCCGCGGAGGGATCGCTCGCACCCGTGAGCTGCCTCGACTGCACCAACGAGGAGCTCTGCCCGCAGCGCGAGAGCTGCACCACCGTGGACGTCTGGCGCGACCTCGGGCGCGTGACGTCGTCCTACCTCGACTCCAAGACCCTCGCCGACCTCGTGCGACCCGATGACGCCGGCCCCTGCAACGCCAAGCCCATCTAGCGCGGGCGAGAGAGGCGAGCAGCGGCCGCACGCGCGACGCCCCCCGCCAGCAGCAGCACGCAGCAGGCGAGAAGAACGAGCGCCTGGTCGGGGTAGAAGTCACAGAAGTCGCGCAGGCGCATGCCCAGCTCCATCCGCGGCAGAAGGAGCAGCGAGACCGGCAGAGCCACGTGGAGCGCCACCTCCCACGCCGCCCCCAGGCTGCGCCGCCCCCGCAGCGCACAGGCCAGAGGCACCGCCGCGGCGCACACGCACGCCAGGTAGACAAAGTTGTAGAGTGCATGCTCCGCCAGGCGCGCCGAGACGTCGGGGACGTCCGCCACACCGCCCACCGCAATCGAGGTCACCCCGTCGGCAAGCGAGAAGAACGACTCGTTGCCACCAAACTCGTCGTTCCCGTCCGCCAGCACCACCACCCCGAGCGAGCGCCCCGGGATGACGCACATGCGGGCCACGTAGTTCTCCACCTGACCATCATGAGACATCACGAGCTCGCCGTCGTCCCAGGCGAACGTGGTCCACCCCATCCCGTAGTAGGTGTCCCCCGCGGGGTCGGGCACGCGCGAGAAGACCATCTGGTGCAGCGCGTCAGGCGAGAGGACCCCCTCGCCGCTGTTGAGGTACATGCGCAGGTACGAGGCCATGTCATCGATGCTCGCGCGCACGTAGCCCGAAGAGGGCCCGCCCCAGGCGTCAGGCCCCTCCTCGTGCTCGAAGCCGTCCGCGACCCACGCCCCGAACCACGAGCGGTGCCCCGGCGCCCAGGACGCACTGTCCGCGCCCGACCCGGCGGAGGCGTCATCCATGCCCAGCGGTCCGAACACGTGCCCTCTCAGATAGGCGCCAAAGCTCTGCCCGCTCACATCCTCGACGATCTGCCCGAGCAGGTCGTAGTTCGCGTTGGCGTAGGAGAAGGTCCCGGCGCTCTCCCCCACGGATGCCTCGGCGAGCGACTCGTAGTACCCAAACCCGCTCGTCTGGTTGAGAAGGTCGCGAACCGTCACCGAACCCGGGACACCGAGCTCGGGTGCGTAGGCACCGGCGGGGTCGTCCAGGGAGACGAGCCCCGCGTCCACGAGCTGCATCACGGCGACCGCCGTCATTGACTTTGAGAGCGACCCCACGAGAAACGTCTGGTCGGCGTCCGTCACGTCACCCAGGCAGCGCAGGTAGCGCACGCCGTCGGCGTCCACCACCGCCACGGCCGCCCCCGGCATGCCACACGCGGGGAAGGCCTCGTCGAGATAGTCGTCCAGAAGACCCGCGAGCTCCGCGCCGTCCGGCTCCAGGCCGGGGGCCAATGCCCCCGAGGCCGTGGGGTCGAGCTCGGGCTCCTCGATCCGCGCGACCTCCTGCTCGGAGAGACCAGGGTCGCCGATGTCATCCGGGGAGGGAAGGAGCGCCTCGTCCGCTCGGGCGGTGCAGGGCGAGAGGAGCGCGAGCACGACGGACGCCACCAGCGCCGCCGCGCGCGGCGCCCCGCAAAGCCCGCGCCGCCCTGACCTAGAAGCTGTCATAGATGAACTGCACCGGACCCGCGAGGCCGGAGAAGACCTCGAACCACGTGAGCAGCGCCACGAGCGCCACCACGGCGAGAAACGCGCCGACCGGCGCCCAGCGAGCCAGGCGCGCCAGGTTCTTCTCGCCAGCCGTGTTCTGCCCCTCCGTCATCACGCATCGCCCCCCGAGGCGCCCGCGAGTCCCGGGGCGTCCCCAAAGCCGGCGCCCCCCAGGAAGTCGTCGTCCCGCCCGTCCACGAAGTCCGTGAGCGCGCGCTCGATGCGCACCCAGCCCACCCAGCCGGGATGCACCGTGTCGCACAGGAAGTACTTCTCGTACTCGCAGCTCGAGAAGTCGGCGTAGGCGGCTCCCGCCTGGTCGCAGATCGAGCGGACGCGCGCGTAGTAGGCGGCCCGCTCCTCGGCAGAGACGTCCGCCAGGTCGTACCAGGGCCCGTGGACCGGCAGGATGCAGACGAGCGGGTCCAGGCCGAGCTCGTCGCACACCTTGAGGAAGCAGGCGAGGTCAGCGTACTCATCATCCGCCTCGTGGAAGTTCTCGAAGAGCTCCGGCATGTACTGGTGGTTGCGCTCCCAGTAGTCGTCGTAGACGCCGTAGTCGTTGGTGGTGCTGGCGGCGGCGCCCTCCGAGCGCGCCTCGGCGAGCAGGGCGTCCCAGTCCGGCTCCCCGGTGGGCTCCCCCGCCGTCCGCGCAGGACTCTTGGAGGGGGCGAGGCTCACGATGTTGGGCACCTGCGAGCGCAGGCGCCAGCCGTCGGCGAGCGAGAAGAGCCAGTCGTTGACGGCGTCGAGCGGCGTGGCGGCGGACGCGGCGTCGAGCTGTCCCGCATCCACGCCCAGCTCCTCGCAGCGCCGGCGCACGTAGTCCTTCGTCTCCTGGGAGATGCCCGGGTTCTGCGCGAAGGCCCGGTAGAGCGAGTAGGAGAACTTGCTCTCGAACTTGTCCTGGTCCCCGTTGCCCTTAAAGAACCACTGGGGCGAGACGATGAGCATGACCTTCTCCCCGCTCACGCGCCCGCCGTATGCCCCTGCCGCGATGGCCTGCCAGAGGCTCTGGTCGTAGCCCTGCCCGATGAAGGTCATGTCCAGGCCGGTCACGTTCTCGCCGAGGACCGCCTGCGGGCACATGCTCACCTTGTCCTTGGAGATGTAGAACTCCGAGGACCCGAAGCACAGGACGGAGTCGGGGGACCGGTTGGCGAGGACGAAGTCGACGTTCTCTGACTTGCCGTCCGCATAGACGTAGTCGTAGAGCTTGGTGGGGTCGGCGGGCCCGTTGCCCGGCAGGGCCGCGTCCAGCGCGCAGAGCCCGACGGCCGCCGCCACGAGCCCCGCCACCACGCCCAGGAGCAGGCGCACCCCCGGGCCCGTTCGGCGCCCTGCCCCCGGGCCGGTTCGGCGCCCTGCCCCCCGCGACAAGAGGTCGGAGCGCCGGGCGGGCCCGTTCGGCGCCCTGCCCCCGGGCCCGCCCGGCGCCCCGACCTCTTGTCGCGAGCCATGCTCACGCGCGCCCCTCGACCTGGGCCACGATCTTGTTGGGCGTGTTCATCTCCGAGCGGGGGACCTCCGTGGGGGCGATGGACACCCCAAACTCGTCCTCGATCCCCACGAGCAGCTCGATGGCCCCCATCGAGTCGAGCAGCCCCAGCTCGAAGAGGTCGTCGTCGAGGTGGTCGCGCACCGCGGGGTCCCCGCACACCTCCTCGAGCAGAGACAGCGTCCGCTCCCTCACCGACTCAGTCGCGTCACCCATTGAGAGCTCCCTTCACGAGATAGGAAACCTGACCGGAAAAGATCGCAAAGCCCAGCATGACCAGCTGGAGCGTCACGAACCACATGAGGGCGCGCATCCAGCGGTCGCGCCGGTGCGCGCGGTAGAACCCGGAGCGCTTCTGCAGCCACTCGTTGGCGGCGAGAAGGACCCCGTGGTAGAGGCCGTAGCCGAGGTAGTCCGCCGTGAGCCCGTGCCAGCAGCCCATGGCGAGCATGTCGGCCACAAAGCCCACCTGCGCCACGCGCACGCGGTCGCGCACCCAGCGCCAGCCGCGCCGGCGCCCGCTCAGCATGAGCGTGCGGGTGAGCCGCATGAACACGAAGTCCCTGAACCACGTGGAGAGCGTGATGTGCCAGCGGTTCCAGAAGTCGATGACGTCGGACGCCAGAAACGGCGCGCGGAAGTTGCGCGGGCAGCGGATGCCCAGGCAGTAGCTCGCGCCCATGGCCATGAGGCTGTAGCCGGCAAAGTCGAAGAAGAGGTAGGCGGCGTACAGGTAGGTGATGCGCACCTGGTTGGCCAGCTCCGCGAGGAGGGGCCCGTCACCCCAGGGCTCGAGCACCCACCAGCGCTGCGCGAGCTGGGCCAGCACCAGCTTGTAGCCCATGCCGGCGAGCAGCAGCAGGATGCCACGGGCGAGCATCCCGGCGTACTCGTCGCGCGGGGGCACGCGGTGCGCGTCGGCGAGGAAGCGGCGGCTGCGGTCGATGGGGCCCGAGGTGAACTGCGGGAAGAAGAGCAGGAAGCTCAGGTAGTCGAGAAGGCCCAGCTCGTCGCGGCCGATGAGCCCGTCGTGTACCTCAAAGACCACCTGGAGCGCCTTGAAGGTGACGTACGAGATGCCCGCGAAGCCCCAGAGCGAGACGCTGCTCGCGGTGAGCTTGTAGACCACGAGCGGCAGCAGCGTGCCACCGCAGACGACATAGAAGAGCCGCTGGTCGTGCGGGCGGCCCGCCAGGCACACCACGCCCACGCGCGCGACGGAGAGAAACGTAATGAGCGCCACGGTCTGAGGCCCAGAGCCCAGCAGGCAGGCAAGAAACACGACCGACGTCACGAGGCCCCAGCGCTGGAGCGAGTGCCCCGTCAGGCCGAGCACGGCCGCCACCGCCACCACGACGGCGAGAAGCACGAAAAACGCTGGGTCGGCAAAGAACTCCACCTTGGGTCACCCACGGCTCGCAAGCGCGCGACGGTCGACCTTCTCGTTTGCCGTGAGGGGCATCTCGTCGATCACGCGAACACGACGGGGAACCATGTAGGCGGGCAGGGTGCGGGCAAGCTCGGCCCGGAGGATGCGGGAGAGCTCGAAGTCCGCCCGAGCCCCCTCGGCGTCGCGCATCAGGGAGCGCTCCGCCGGGTCCAGCACCACGTACGCGCTGAGGCTGCTCGTGCGGCCGCGGCTCTCGCGCGGGACCACCGCCGCCTGCTCGACCCCGGGGATGGCCTCGAGGGCGCCCTCGATCTCGGTGAGCTCGATGCGGTAGCCGCTCACCTTGACGAGGGAGTCGAGGCGGCCCTCGCAGTGCAGGGCCCCCTCCGCGTCGAGGTGCCCCAGGTCACCCGTCCGGTATCCGCGCGACGGCGTGCCGTCCGCAAGAGTCGTCTCGAAGAACGCCTCGGCGGTCCTCTCCGGGTTCTCGTAGTAGCCCCTTGCCACGGTGTCCCCGCAGATGAGGATCTCGCCCGTCTGCCCCGCGGGAAGGGCCTCCCCCGTCTCGTGGTCGACGATCCTGAGCTCGGTGCCCGGTCGCGGCCATCCCACCGGCAGCGGGGCGGGGTCGGCAAGCTCCACCTCACCGATCTCGCCATACGTCACCGCAACCGTGGACTCGGTGGGGCCGTAGGTGTTGGCCACGATCGCTCGGGGGAAGCGCTCGCGCAGCGCCTCTGCCGTGGTGTGGTGGAGGGTCTCGCCGCAGAAGAGGAAGAGCCCGAGGTTCGGCAGGAGGCGCTCGTCAAAGCCCGGGTCTGCGAGGCAGAGGTCCGCGAAGGACGGCGTGGAGACCCAGACCTCGGTGCCCGACGCCGCAAGGGTCGAGAAGAGCGCCGCAAAGTCAAGGTCGCCGGCCCCCTCCACCGCACAGAGGCACCCGCCGGTGGCGAGCGCGCCCACGAGCTCGTACTCGGAGAGGTCGAAGGAGTAGTGCGCCTGGTCGAGGAAGGCCCGGTGGCCGTCCCGGATGACGGGGAAGGTCACGAGCCAGCGCATGAACGCGGCCACGTTGTCAGCCGTGACCTCGATCCCCTTGGGGCGCCCCGTGGAGCCCGACGTGAAGATCACGTACTGCGTCTCCTCCCCCGAGACCCACGCGTCACGCCCAGGGACCACACCGATGACGCCCCCGGTGAGAGAGTCGGCATCGAGCATCGTGCAGGCGGGGATGGCCTCGCGCAGGGACCCGGGGACGGGGCAGGTGGAGAGCAGGGTGGGATAGGGCATCTGGCCCGCGATGTCACGGACGCGCGCGACGGGCAGGTCGGCGTCAACGGGGGCGTAGGCGTGACCGCTCGCCAGGCAGGCGAGCATCGCGGCAACGGTACGGGCATCCTTCCTCCCCAGCACGATGACCGGGTCCTTCCCTGCCACGTGACCGTGGATGCCTGCCGCGAGGTCGAGCGCGAGCGTCCAGAGCTCGCCGTAGCTCGTCACCCTCCCGTCGCTCGCCCTGAACGCCGGCGTCCCCGGCTCGAGCGTCGCGGTTCTCTCCACGGCCTCCAGCAGGGCGTTTCCCGACACGTTGACCGCGTTGCCCGACGTTCCCATGACCGCTCCTCCCCCATGTCTCACGTTTCAGGGGGCATGGTAGGTCCGTGAGCGGGGCGAGGGGGCGCCGCTCGCGTATCAGCGCAAAGTCGCGAGAAAGAATAGGCTAGGCTGAAAGGCCGGTAAACGGGGGGTTTCCCGCATGTCCCCCGCGGCAAATCGCCCGGCCCCGCGGGGTGCGGGACCGGGCGTCGGCGCTACCTATGCGGCGTGCGCGATCTTCTCGCTACGCCCAGCCCTTGCCGTCGGAGCCGAACTCGACCATGAGCTCCTTGGTGCGGGCGACGATGGCGTCGCGGCCGCCCTTGAGGAGCTTGCGGGGGTCGAAGCCCTTGCCGTCCTTGTCCTTGCCGGCCTCGATGTACTTGCGGGTGGCCTCGGCGAAGACGAGCTGCAGGTCGGTGTTGACGTTGATCTTGCAGATGCCGAGGGAGATGGCCTTCTGGATCTGGTCAACGGGGATGCCGGTGCCGCCGTGGAGGACGAGCGGCAGGTCGCCGGTCTTCTCCTTGATGGCCGCGAGCTGGTCGAAGGACAGGCCCTCCCAGTTGTCGGGATAGATGCCGTGGATGTTGCCGATGCCGCAGGCGAGGAAGTCGACGCCCAGGTCGGCGATGGCCTTGCACTGGTCGGGGTCGGCCAGCTCGCCCTTGGCGGTCACGCCGTCCTCGGTGCCGCCGATGCCGCCGACCTCGGCCTCGACCGAGATGCCCTTGGCGTGGGCGGCCTTGACGACCTCCTCGGTGCGCTTGAGGTTGAGGTCGAAGCTCTCCTCGTGGGAGCCGTCGTACATGACGGAGGTAAAGCCCGCCTCGATGCACTTGAAGACGTCCTCATAGGAGCCGTGATCGAGGTGCATGGCAACGGGAACGGTGATGTTCATGTCCTCGACGAGGTTCTTGACGAGGTCGGCGACGACCTTGTAGCTGGTCTGCCACTTGGCGGCACCGGAGGTGCACTGGATGATGACCGGGGACTGCAGCTCCTCGGCGGCGGCGAGGATGCCCGATGCCCACTCGAGGTTGTTGGTGTTGAAGGCGCCGACGGCGTAGTGGCCCTTCTCAGCAGCCTTGAGCATGGCAGTAGCGTTGACGAGCATGTTGACCTCCATACGTTAGAGAACCCGGAAGTACGGTACTGCTAAATGATAGCGCGACACGGTGCGGAAATCGGTCTCAGGCCCATTTTTCAGGGAACGAGATTGTCAGGTCTTCGTGAGAGTCCGCCCCGCGGCGCGCGGGGGACCGCGTCACGGGTACGTTAGTGACTTGGAACCTACGAGGAAGGGGGACGCATGGGCGAGAAGAACACGGGGCGCGGGGGCGTTCTGGGCGACTTCTCGGTCTCGCAGCTCGTCGCGACGGGACTCGCCGCGGCGACCTCGTTTGCCCTCTCGGCGCAGATCGGCATCGCGGGGTCCATCATCGGCGCGGTCATCGGCGCGGTCGCCTCGTCGGTCGCGGCGCAGGTCTACCGCAACATCCTGAGCGCGTCCGCGGAGAAGATCCGCGCGCTGACGCCCGACCTGACCTCGCGCGACGCGGCGGAGGGGCCCTCCGACACCCCGGGCGCCGGAGCGGGTGAGGGACGCACGAGCGTCATGCCGGCGCGGCAGGCGCCGGCGGGGGTGGCGAGCTCGGGAACGCCGATCGCGCCCCCCGAGGTCGTGAGCGCCGCGCGCGAGCGCGAGCGGGCCAGGCTGCGCCGCCGCGTCGCCGTCGTCGCCACGGCGGCGGCCGTCGCCGTGGTCCTCGCCTACGCGCTCGTCGTGAGCCTCGCGACGCAGGGCTCGGGCATCGGCCCCTCCCCCGCCGCCGTCCGCGACCCCGTCGCGACCGAGCAGACGCCGACCGACGGGCAGGACGTCCCGACGACGGTCGACGACGCCGAGGAGCAGCCGCAAGCAGACGGGACGGGCGACGACGCGGGCGGCAGCGGTACCTCGGGCGCAACGGGCAACGAGGGCGAAACCGGCGGCGAGTCCGACGCGGGGACGACCGACCCCTCCGGGCAGACGGACGCCGGGACCGGGGCGGGCACCGACTCCGGGACGGACGCCGGGGGCGGCTCCACGTCCGGCGAGTCGGACGGAGCGTCCGGCACCGGCGCGGGGACGGGCTCCGCCGACGGAGCCGCCACGAGCGAGTCCGGAGCGTCAGGCGCCGAGTAGGCCGCGACGGAGCGGCGCCGTGGCCCGACGCGGCTCGGCGTGACCCGACACGGCTCGACGCCGTCCGCGTTTCTTCGGTGACGCCCGGGCGCGGGCATGGCCCGCGGGCGCCACTTGGCATAGAATCCCGTCCCGGTACGAACGTCACACCCACGAGAAAGGAGCTCCATGGAGCGTCCGAACGCCTGGAAGGAGTACGGCGCCGAGCAGCTCGACGCGCTGCACTACCTCTGCGAGGGCTACAAGTCCTTCATCTCCGACAACAAGACCGAGCGCGAGTGCTGCGCCGCGTCCATCCAGATGGCCGAGGAGGCCGGCTACGCGAACCTCGCCGAGCGCATCGCCTCGGGCGAGCCGCTCAAGGCCGGCGACAAGGTCTACGCCTCCAACCGCGGCAAGAGCCTCATGCTCGTCCACCTGGGCACCGCCCCGCTCACCGAGGGCGTCAACATCCTGGGCGCCCACATCGACTCGCCGCGCCTCGACGTCAAGCAGGACCCCCTCGAGGAGAGAAACGAGCTCGTCACGCTGGACACGCACTACTACGGCGGCGTCAAGAAGTACCAGTGGGTGACCATGCCGCTCGCCATCCACGGCGTCGTGGCGAAGAAGGACGGCAGCGTCGTCAACGTGGTCATCGGCGAGGACGAGGCCGACCCGGTCTTCTGCATCTCCGACCTTCTCCCCCACCTCGGTGCCCAGCAGATGTCCAAGAAGGCCACCGAGGTCATCGAGGGCGAGATGCTCGACGTGCTCGTGGGCAACCGCCCGCTCGTGATCGACGCCGAGGCCGATGGCGAGAAGGACGCCGAGGCCGAGAAGAGCCCGGTCAAGGCCGGCGTGGTCCGCGTCCTGAGCGAGACCCTCGGCATCGACGAGGAGGACCTGCTCTCCGCGGAGCTCGAGATCGTCCCCGCCGGCGCCGCCCGCGACCTCGGCCTCGACCGCTCCATGATCTTGGGCTACGGCCAGGACGACCGCGTCTGCGCCTACACGAGCCTCGTGGCGCAGCTCGACTGCGAGGCGCCCGCGCGCACCGCCGTCACCCTGCTCGTCGACAAGGAGGAGATCGGCTCGGTGGGCGCCACCGGCATGACGAGCCACTTCTTCGAGGACACCATGGCCGAGGTGCTCGAGCTCGCCGGCGAGACCGGCCCGCTCGCCCTGCGCCGCTGCCTCGCGAGCTCCAACATGCTCTCGAGCGACGTCTCGGCCGGCTTCGACCCCGCGTTCGCGAGCGTCTTCGAGCCGAAGAACTCCGCGTACCTGGGCCACGGCCTCACATTCAACAAGTTCACCGGCCGCGGCGGCAAGGGCGGCTCCAACGACGCCGACGCCGAGTACGTGGCCACCATCCGCCGCGTCATGGACGAGGGCGGCGTGCACTGGCAGACCGCCGAGCTCGGCAAGGTCGACGCGGGCGGCGGCGGCACGATCGCCTACATCCTCGCGACCTACGGCATGAACGTGATCGACTGCGGCGTGCCCGTGCTCTCCATGCACGCGCCGTGGGAGGCCACGAGCAAGGCCGACGTCTACGAGGCCTATCGCGGCTACCAGGAGTTCCTCAAGCTCGCCTAACACCTGTTCTGACACTGGTGACAGGGCAAAGTGTCAAGTTCGCACCGGGCAAGCAAAACTGGCACCCACAAGTTCGGCCCCGCTCCCCATACCTGAACTGCGCCCCAAAACTTGGACGCATAAATAATAGCCGCTATGCGGCGTCGCGAAGGGCCTGCTCCCGGAACTCCACCGGGGTCAGGCCCTTCAGCCTGACCTGGCGCCTCACGTGGTTCCAGTGATGGATGTAGGCCTCGAGGTCCGCCTTGAACCCCTCGAACGTGTCCCAGTCGCGCCCGCGGAGGAACTCGTCCTTGATGTGTCCGAACACCTGCTCGGTGGCGCCGTTGTCGATGCAGTTGCCCTTGCGCGACATGCTCTGGACGATCCCCATCCCCTCGAGCGCGGCGACGAACTCGGCGTGCTGGTACTGCCAGCCCATGTCCGTCTGCATGACCGGGCTGGCCCACGCGGGCTTGGCCTCCGCGAGCATGGAGAGCATCTCGCGCTGCTGCTCGAGGTCGGGGTGCTCCGAGATCGAGTGCGCCACGATCTCCTTGCTCCCGAAGTCGTACACCGGCGCGAGGTAGGCCTTGCCGAAGGAGAGCCTGAACTCGGTGACGTCCGTCCCCATCTTCTGCCACGGGCCGTCCGCCTCGAAGTCGCGCCCGAGCACGTTCTCGAACACCTCGCCGACGACGCCCCTGTAGGAGTTGTACCTGTGGTAGTCGGTCTCGCGGCGGATGCCGCAGCGCAGGCCCATCTCGCGCATCATCTTGAGGACGGTCTTGTCGGCTATGCGGGCGCCGTCCACGGCGCGCAGCTCCATGGCGACCTGGCGGTGCCCGACGCCGTTCGGGAGCCTCCCGAAGATCTCGGCGACGCGCGGCCGGAGCTCGGGCCTGGTCGGGCCCTTGGGGTGCGCGAGCGCGTAATAGTATGTGGACCTGGCGAGGCCGGCGGCCCCCAGCAGGTCGGCCAGGTCGTGCCCCAGCCCTGAAAGCTCGGCGACCGCTAGGGCCTTCTCCCGCCTCGGGAGCGCAGCTCCGCCTTCAGGGCTATCGATTTTTTTAGGTACGCCACCTGCGCCTCGAGCCTGCGGACCTCGCGCTCGAGCTCCTCCTCGCGCGTCGCCGGGGCGCCGGGAGCCTTGCGCGGCCTGCCCCTGGGCCTGGGCCGCAGGGCCTCCGCGCCGCCCGCGCGGTAGAGCCGGCACCACTCCTTCAGCGGCGACAGGCTCGCCACCCCGAAGCGCTCCATCGCCTCGGGCTTGGACATCCCGCCGTCGACCACGGCGCTCGCCGCGGCGACCTTCGTCTCGTAGTCGTACCTCGCCTTGCCCGCGCCCATCCTCAGCAGCCCGTCCCTTCCCGCGGCCCGGTAGGTGTACTGCCATTTTCTCACGGCCTCCTCGGGGACGCCGAGGAGGCCGGCAACGGCCGCCCTCCCCAGCCCCCTCGCGAAGAGGTCCGCGGCGCGCCCCCTGAGCGACGTGTCGTGCCTCAAGCGCTGGTCGGTCGACATGAGAAAGCCTCCCATCCCTCGGACTTTACTTTTCAGTCCAAGAAATGGGAGGCAGTTCCACCACGGGGCGCGGGGCCGACTTGACACTGGTGTCCGACTTGACACTGGTGTCAGGGCAAAGTGTCAACTCCCCCGCGCGGGCCGACGGCCGGGGACGGTGCCGGCAACGAAACGGAGCGGATTGCGAAAAAGGGGCCGAATCGGCGGCGTTTTTCGCACGATGCTCCGTCTCGGCGCATGGGGCGAGAAGGACGGTGGGGCCGGGGACGGCGGCAGCTGGATTTATCTACCACAAAATCGGCAACAACTGGGGTTCCAGAGCCGTGGGAACGGTTCCAGGTCCCAGTTGTTGCCGATTTTGTGGTAGACAACTCGGGCAGGGAACGGAGAGGCCCGCGCCCCCAGCGTGTCTGGCTGGGGGCGCGGACCCGGGTGCGGCTCGCTCTCTGCGCGCGGCTACTGCGCCATGCGCATCATCATCGCGGCGACCTCGCCGCGGGTGCAGCCCGCCTGCGGGTCGAGGGCGACGTCGCCCTTGCCGGTGAGGACGCCGGTCGAGACGGCCCACTCGATCGCGCCGGTCGCGTAGTCGGAGACCCTCGACGCGTCGCCGTAGCCGGAGAGGTCGGCGTCTGCCTCGGGGGAGCCGGCAACGCGCCAGAGGACGGTGGCCGCCTCCTCGCGCGAGATCGTGCGCTCCGTTCCGAACGTGTCGCCGTAGCCGGAGAAGATCCCCTCGGACACGCACCACTCGAGCGCGGGGGCGTACCAGCCGCCCGCGTCGACGTCGGTGAACGCGGACAGGTCCGCCTCCGCCTCGGGGCGCCCAGCCCGGTTCCAGAGCATCTGGGCCATCTCGGCGCGGGTGACGTCCGCCACCGGGCCGAGCGACTCGCCGCCCTCGCCGTAGCCGTTGAGCACGCCCTCGGCGACGGCCCAGTCGACCGCGTCGTGGTACCACGCGGACTGGTCGACGTCATTGAAGCCGTGCGTCGGGCAGAGCCCCCCGCCGTCGCAGCCGAAGATCACGGTGACGGTCACCGCGCCGTCGGGCTGCACGAACGTCCACGTGCCGTCGCCGTTGTCGGCGACCGGGACGGCCTCGCCGCCCTCATCCGTCACGGTGACCTCGCGTACCTCCTGCCCGTCATCGGGTACGGGCTCGACGGTGACCTCGTCGCCCTCACCCGGCCGATCGGGCGTCACGACGACCGTGCCGCCTTCGGATTCGGAGACGTTAGGCGGGTACGTCGGGTCCGCGGGCGGGACGTACGGGTTCGCCTTCCAGCTCGCCGTAACCGTCACGTCAGAGGCCGGCATGACAAGCGTGGTCTGGGCAGAAGACGCGTCGGCAAGGGCACCGCCGCCCGAGAGCGCCCATCCGGAGAAGCTATATCCCGGACGAGTCCCCGCATCGAGCGCTACCTCGGCGCCCTTGGGCTGCTCGCTAACCTCCACCCTCCCTTCATAGCCGTAGTCAATCGTCAGGGTATAGGTGAGCGGGCTGATTTCGACCGTACCATCGTCGGCAAGACGGTAGCTTCCGCCGGCCTCATTAAGCGTATCCACGATCTCCTGGGTCACCTGCGCAACCCCGGTGGACCCACACGCAGGCGCTCCCTCGCTCGAGCCGATGCTGCTCACATGATAGTTTTCCGAGAACGACCCGTCGGTCCCGCCAGAAGCCTGCCCTGCAATTGGACCACACGCGCCGCCGCTCACCTGTCCTGTAGAGACGCACCCACGCAAGGCACTTCCCGTACTCGGGCAGGTGATGGACCCAGCGATGCCCCCGGCCTTCCCGCTTTCGCTTCCGTTTGCCACGGTTCCCGAGTTGAGGCAGAAGGAGACGGATGGAGACGAGCCATCATTGCCATAGTCGTAGCTATAGCCGATGACCCCTCCCATGCAGCTCGCATTTCCTGAGACGTTTGACGCGTTGGCGCAATGCTCAATCACGACGCCGTCGGACGCATCTCCAATAACGCCCCCGGCATACCAGCCCATAGCTCCGTTTACTTGCACGGCTCCCCTGTTGGTGCTGCGCTCGACCGAGCACGACCCCTGGCTAGTCTGAACATTGCCGATAACGCCTCCGATTGAGCATGCGTTCCCGTTAGTTATCGTGATGGGCCCGTCATTTGCACACCCGGCTACCCGCGAATCAACAAGCGCGCCAGCAACGCCACCCACGTAAAACGCGTTCGGGATACTAATCTCCACGCTAGAGGCGCAGTCAACCAACGTAGACGAGTCAGCGTAACCAACTACGCCACCAACGCACTGCGCCTTGGTCGCGGCCCCGGTCATTTTCCCCTCCGCAGAGCAGTTCGTCACCTCGGACCCGGAACTGAGCCCGACAATCATCCCTATGTTTACAGTCTGATCGGTGATGTCGTTGACAATTGATCCGCTCACCGTAAGGTTGCATATGTCACCATCGCTAAAGCCAAAGAGACCCACGTTGGTCCACTGCGCATCTCGCTCGATGCTCAACCCCGTGATGCTGTGCCCCGCACCATCAAAGGTGCCGGAGAAGTAGCGCTCGCCATCCCATCCCATGGGGACCCAGTCGATGTCGGTGAGATCGATGTCGGCCGTGAGCACGACGCTGACGTCAGAGACACCGGTATAGGAGCCCTTATTCACTTCCTCGGCGAAGGCAAGGAGCTCGTCAGCGGTACCGATGCTGATGCTCACCGGCCGGGGCTTCTGAGTGACCGTGAGGGTATACGTCCTGGTAGCCTGGCCATCAGCAGCGGTAACGACGACGGAGAACTCGTTCTCGCCCGACTTGAGCGGGACGACAACGGACCAGTCGTTTTGCGCGCCCGCAGGCGTATCGTTAATCCGCACCGTTGCCCCGTCATCGGACGGCACCGCACAAACGGTAACTGACCCTGCCGTGTACTCCACGGCGGTAGAGAAGCTAAGTAGCTGGTTGCTGAAATCGGGTTCGAGCGCATAGCCTTCATCGATGCCAAGCGAGTAGAGGTATGCGTCATTGGTGGCGTCGACCGGCTTAACGGAACCCGTGAGCACGGGCTCGTCGTTGACCATGACCTCATCACCGGTCATGTTCACGACATCGAACCCGGAGGCACCTTGCTCGGCCTTGACCTGCGTCACGCAAAATGGAGCGTCGTATACCCCGCCAGAAATCTCAAATTCGACGGTCCTCTCGCCAGCCTTTACCCCACACTCGGTAAGGGTGACCGCCTCGCCCACATCCGTCAGGATGACCTGCGTCTTCTCGTACGGCTCCTTCCTGAAGGCACCCCGGAACGCAGCGTTATCGAACTCAGCGGTCAGCAGCACGTCAAGTGACACGGTGATCGTCTTCACATTAGAGGCATACAGGAAGCTCTCCGCCACCTTCTTGACGCTCGAGGGGAACGTGAACTCCGTAAGCGCAGATTCGGACAGCGCCATCGAGCCAATGTCCTGAACTCTTGGCAGGGAGACGCTCGTGAGGCTGGAGCAGCACCTGAACGTCCGCTCCCCAAGGGTTATGAGCTCAGGGGCGTCCACCGACACGAGGGCGGTGTACTCGAACGCCTGACGTCCCGTACTCTCGACCCCAGGCATAGTAACTTTCGCCAGACTCGTACAGTTTCTGAACGCATCCTCGCCAATGACCTTCACGCTTTCGGGCAAGACAACGCTCGTGAGCTCCTTGTTATTCTGAAAGGCAAAATCGTCAATCTCCGTCACACCCGCCGGAATGACGACCTCCGCGGCCGTCCCCGTGTACTTCGTGACGACGGTCCCCTCGATCTCCAGCCCCTCTACGTCGTTCACGATCGAAGGGTCGGCGGCAGCCGGCGCGGCAAGGGCCGTCACTGGGTACAGCGTCGCGGGAAGGGCGACGAGCGCAGCCAGGAGGAGCAGTCGCATCACGCACGACGCGGTCCTACGACAACCCCCCCCCCATGATTTTCTTACTCTCGTGCATGGGAACCTCCTTGTCACGACCGACCTGAGCGGACTAGAAATAATGTACCAGCAGCAACAACGCGTACGGGAGGCGTACCGCGTCAACCAACGCGAGCGGCGTCGCCATACGCCCCGACGGTCCGTCTAGCCCGAAACTTGACGCTGTAGCCTGACGCCAGCGTCAACCGCCCAACCCGAAAACGTGACGCACCGCACGCAGCGCGACGAACGACTCACTCCTCGAGGAGGAACTCGCGCAGCAGCGACATGTCAAAGCGCACGAGCCCACGAGCCGCCGTCGTGATGACCCCCTGCTCCATGAGACGCGACCGGTACACTCGCGCGTAGTTGGCCGTCTTTCCCATGCGGCTCGCCGCATCCGCGACGCTGCTCGGCCCTTCTCCGTCGGGTAGCATCGCCCCCAGAAACGCGAGGTCACCCTCGGAGAGCTCCTGGCACGTCTTGCGAACGACGCCAGAGATGAAGTCCTCACGAGCGCGCGCCGCCCCGCGACGCGCGTCCTCGGGCTCGATGCGTGACCGACCGCGAGCCTCCGCCCACATCCTAAAGCCCACGAACTGCATCATGTAGGCAAAGCCGTCCGTCGCTCGGACCGCCTCCGCGAGCGCCCCCTCGTCGATGGCCTTCCCTGCGTCCTCGACGGTCTCGAGAAAGGCGGCTCGCACGTCCGCATCGTCTATGCGTCCGAGCTGGTGCTGCGCCGCACGCCTTAGGAAGGATGCCGACTTGTCCGAGAGAAGCGCCGAAACGCTTGCCGGAAGACCCGCCATGAAGAGCGCCACCCGACGATTCTCCCTGACGAAGTGCTGATAGGTGGACGCAAAGTCTATGAGCTCGTCAAGCGACGGGTCAATCTCGTCAATGGTGATGAGGAGCCCAATCCCCCTCTCCTGAAGCCTGTCGAGCAGACGGTTCATCCTCGTCCGCCAGTTGCCCGATTCCGGGTCGCGATACTCCCACGTCGCCCCAAACAGCACGGGCACGTTGACGGACGTTATCCTGACGCTGGGAGCAGACGACACGAGCTCGTCAGCGGCATCGGTCGCCCGCTCGATGATGTCCTCGAGCATGCCCGGACGGGAGGTGACGTTTGCGGCAACCCATCCGCTCTCGCGGGAATGCGAGGCAAGATAAGCGAGAAGAACCGTCTTGCCCACGCCGCGCGGGCCCGACTTGACATTGATGTCAGGGCAAAGTGTCAAGTCCGCGCGGGGAGGGCTGCGGAGACCGGCGGCCGAGAGCGACTCCGGCACCGAAACAGAGCGATTTGCAAAAACGGGGCCCTCTCGGCAGCATTTTTCGCAAGATGCTCCGTCTCGGCGCAGGGGCGGCGAGAAGCTCCTCGCCCCGCCCCGCGCACAGGGGGAGGGGCCCCTCGCGGGACCCCTCCCCCGTCGGACCTCCCCTCGGAGCGGAGACTACTCCGTCAGGCCGGTCCACTCCTCATAGCGGCCGTCGCGCTCGTACTCGTGCGCGTTGGTGGCCTCGACGATGTCGCGGAACGCGAAGTGCCCCCGCGGCACGTCCTCGAAGAGCTTGAGCTCGCCCATGTGCCCCTCGATCCACGCGCCGTCGGCGACGCGGCCGAGCATGCGGTTGGCGACGGTCGTGGCCTGGGAGCGCGTGATCTGCTGCTCGGGCCCGAACGTGGCGTCCTCGCCCTGGAAGCCGAGGATCCAGCCGTAGCCGACGGCGCCGACCACGTAGTCGCGGTACCACGCGTCCTCGGGGACGTCGGAGAAGATGTTCTCGCCGGTCACCTCGCCGTTGGAGAAGCGCATGGCGATGGCCACGAACTCGGCGCGCGTGATCGGCCGGTCGGGCTCGTAGGTGGTCGGGCTGGTGCCGTTGATCATGCCCAGGGACGCCAGCACGCGGACGGGCTCGGCGTAGAACGCGCCCTCGGGGACGTCCTCGAACGTCACGGGCCTGTCGCCGCCGGACTTGTCGCGCAGGAGGTTGTAGAACATCTGCGCGGCCTCGGCGCGGGTCATCGGGTTCTCCGGGCCGAAGAGCGTGCCGTCGCCGTAGCCGTGCAGGTAGGCGTAGTGGTCGTCGGTATCGAACCACTCGGAGACGCCGGACTCGTCGGGGTCGGCGGGCGCGTTGCCCTCGGTGAACGTCACGGAGATGGTGTGGTCCTCGGTGACGTCACTGAAGGTGTAGGAGCCGCGCGGCCCCACGTTGACGCCGTCGACGATGACGTTCTGGACGGTCCAGCCCTCGTCTGCCGTGATGGAGAAGGACCTCGAGCCGTGGTTCGCCACCGTGACCCTGCCGGACGGGCTAATCGAGCCGCCCTCGCCCGCGGACGCGGTGATGGTGTGGTAGGTGGTCGGCGGGATAACGGGCGTATCGGGCTCGTCCTTCTCCCACGTCAGCACGAACGGCGAGAAGCCACCGGACGCAACGTTAAAGGAGATGCCGTTGTCACCCTTTGTAATACCGACAGTTTCGGGCTTCACGCTGTTGAGATCCTCAATGTCAAAGCCGGAGGATCCACCCGTGCTGTCATCTCGGTGCAGGCCCGGGAAGTGGTAGAGCGTGAAGTCCGTGTTCTTGTCGGTCCCCTCCGGATACGCCCAGTACACCGTAACGGCCCCGCTTGCCTTGACCCACGCGTTGCCATTCATTGTGTCGACAAGATCGAGGTACTTTGCCTCGGAGGTCTCGCTCGTAGCGTTAATCTTCTTGAGAAGGGCATCCGTGCGCTCCGCAGTGTCATCGTCAATGATGCCATCGAAGAGCAGGGCGATTCCGTCGTCAGGGACAGTGACATCGGTGTTGTTGAGCGTATAGGTAGTGCCTGCCGGAGCGGAGACTGCGGCGGTGCCGGGCTCCAGCTTGGCGGCGGGGGCATCTTTAACCGGATATGTGACCTCGTTCGGGCTGCCTGCATCGACCGCTCGAACAGTCAGCGTCCCGGAGTTGACGGAAATGGGATAGGCGGTGCTACTAGGCACATCATCGCTCGCGGTCACCTCGGACAGATTGTTCTCGCCGGGATAGAGGTCAATTTTGTAGGTCGTATAGAGATCAGCCGTCGGCACAAACGCGTCGCTTAGCACCGGCTGGCCGTCCGCGCCCGTATACGTCACACGAACGGGGTCCTGACCTTCAGCTGTCGGCTCAAAGTAGTAGAGCGAATCCTCACCGTCAGTGCCCGCACCGGACGTCGTATCGGCCTTCTCCACGCTCCAAGTCTTCGCGTTGGTCCCCTCACCACTGGTGAAGACAAGAACCTCCGGGTCGATGTTGCTTCCCTTGGGAGCCGTAATCTCGAAGAGCGGATGCGGCAGGGAGCCAGAACCCTCCTCGGTAATCTGCCCATCGGAGCCGACGACGCCCTCATAGCCGTCCTTGCCGCCCTCGTAAACTGTCATGTCGGCAGGGGTAACGGTAATCGCCGGTGATGCGGATGTAGTCAGGAACGCTGCACTTGACCAGTTGTTAATGCTGCTTTCCCGCTCTGCCCAGACATACACCTCAACACTTGGCGACGTATACGAACCTTCTGTCTCCGAATCGGCCGCTATGTCATATACAAGGGTGATTGAGTTGCGGCCCTTGAGCGCCTCTTCCGCGTTATCCGTATACTTGTCGTCCTCATCAATTAACTCGTCCTTGGCAACGAGTCCTATAACGTAGCTTCCGTCATCCTGCCGCACTATCCCATTGTCAGCAATCGTAAAGAACTCACTTTGAACAGTGAGGCAATCGGTGTCGAGCTCGAGATCCTTGGGACTTCGAATGACCAATCGTGCGTGCGCGTTGTCCGAAGCTTCAAGGCCGACACCGCTTGTTGCATCTTGCACATCAAACGACAGGACGTACGTCTGGAAGGTCCCGGAGGGCTTGTCGAAGAGATTGCCCGTAGCCGCCGATTGACCCGCAGATAGCTTCACCTTGGGCGTCTTAGCGCCCGTAGATACACTATCGGGAAAAGTCTGGGCGAGGGCACAGTTCAGCGTCTCTCCAAACGTGGGAATTGAGAGTTCGAGCTTCGAATTAACCGAAGTAAACTCAACAGGATAGGCAACGACGGGGCCATCTGCGTCATCCGCATCCTGCACAAGTAGCACGAACGCGTAGCCGATTTCACTGCCGCCTATCGTCGAGTCCGCATCACCGGGAAGATTCATCGAGAATGAAGCCACAGCAAAACCCGGTGCCGTCTCGAGAACAAATGGGGAGAGGCACTTTCCTGCGCCATAGCCAGATTGCGCGCCCCCTCCAATATATACTCCAACACCGCGCTCTTCTGCCTCTTGCTCAATTGCGGAGTCCTCATCCAGCGTTATTTGCGTAGCCGAAAGCACACTCCCGTCAGATGAAATAATGCCATACGGAAACTGCTCACCATCGACCGCATAAGCATTCGCGGGCGCAATGCCTACGACGCACAGGAACGCCGCCATCAGAACACATGCAATAATGCGTCTCAGCTGTTTCATCGCACATCACCCAACATTCGTTACTCAACATCCGGCTTCTGGAGCGTTGCGCCGTCCGGAATCCAGAGATAGCAGCTCTCCTCCGCAGACGTAAAGCCCAGGTAATAGTCATACTCACCGCCGCCGGCCTTCATCACGGTAATTCTTCCATCGTCAGACACGAGGGAGGGAAGCTGGTCCGGCGTCACCTCTACCATAACAAGATTTTCGCCGTCGGCATTTACCGGAATGCTCTGTTCGAAGAAGCTGTAGTCCGTCCCAGGGTACGTAACCCCCTCTTCCCTCGTTGACCAGAAGCTGCCACCAGTTACCTTAATTCGGTCAGAGGATTTATTCTCCTCAGACATCCCGCTTGTGTCGTACTGTACAAACTGAAGTCCGAAGAGGGGCACCTGCACAGGATAACCCTGATCGAGATCATCGCAGAGAACCGTGTAGTGGTCTGACGCATGACCATTATCAATTACGGTACCCTCACCAATCTCAAGCCATTGACCAGCCTGAACACCCAAGTCAGCACCCAGAATACCCGACGTGGTCACGCGCGTATCTTCAAGCACCACGTGACCGCCGTGCATCCCCGGGGTCACAGTCCAGCTTGACGGCAAAATCGAGCCATTACGATTAAGCTGCGGATCGCTTGCAATGTTAATTCCGCCCTCGCCGGTGTTCGTCAGACTAATCGTGCACCCACTAATCTCCCAGCGACGATACGGGACGAACGTGATTCCCTTGCGATGATTGATTCCGCCGAACATATCGAGGATGCCCTGATTGTCCTCGACATGATTCACGATAATCTCGGTATCCAGAATCTCGTTCTTCTCGTTGGCATTCCAGCCGTCGCAAATCCACAGGCCGGTGTTCCAAGCATTCTGGATATTGATCTTCGAGTCCTTGATGGTGAAGTCATTGCTGTGGAAGCGAATGGCGATATCCGCCTGATCAAGGTTCTCGTCGTTCACGCAGTTAATCCACACGCCGTCGATCGTCAGCCCCGCAAGCGCGGCGTTGTCCTGACGCATGAAGATACCGCTCGTCAGGCAGTCAGAGACCTCGAGCTTGCAGTTCTTGTATGTGGCGCTGGAGTCGAAATAGCTGAGGGCCATGCCACAGTCGTTGTCGGAGAAGTCAAAGATGCTGGTTTCACTGTTCTGGCCACTAATGGTGTAGCCGGACGCTCCACCGGTCTCCATGCCACGATAGAAGCCGTTGGCAGTAAGCGTTTGTCCGTCAGCCAGAGCGACCTCCTGGCCAGAGCCGCTTTCGAGCACGATAGCGCGGCTTGCGGCAATCGTATCCGTTGCGGCATCGGTCCCATTGCCGGTAAGGGTAACATCGTCGTCGATGCTGAGCTTTCCGCCCGACTGGAGCCTGAACAGGTCCATGCCGTCGCCGTCGGTGATGTTCCAGCCGCCACCGGAGAGCGTGGCACCGCTGACCACGAAGGCGTTATCGTAGCCTGTGAGCGCGAGCGTTGCGCCAGGGCCGAACTCGAGCGTCGTATTGGCATTAATGGTGAAGGCGTTACCCGTGCCGTTCATGGTCGCATCACCAGAGACGGTAATCGTGTTTGAGGTGTTATCGACCGTGACGGTTCCGCCCGTGACCTCCCCACTCATTGTGATTCCATCTGCCAGCGCCGTCGCGGGTGCCGCAAACAGCATACCCGCCGCGAGCATCAGGGTCGCGAACAATCTCTTTCTCATGCGTTCCTCCTTGTCGTTCTTCTCGCTCCTTCGGTCATTACGTTTCCTCGAACCTCCTTTCGTCCTTCTCGCTGGCTAAGTGGCGGGCCGGGTCTTCTGCCGGCCCCACGTCAACGACATCCGTCGGATAGCTAAGGCGATAGAAGCTCGCGCACTGCGCGCCGCTGCTCTCGAAGCGCGGCTCCGCGACGATGAGCCCTTCCCCGCGCAGCACGGAGATGGCGATGTCCACGGTGCGCACGCTCTTCTCCACGGCTGCTGCGAGCTCGCGCTTGGACGCGCACAGCCCGCCGTTGAGAGCGGTCTCGCCCGCGATCAGACGAAGAATTGCCTGCTGGCTCTTGGTGAGATGCGGCCTTCCCGCCCCACGGGACCTGGGAGGAGGGGCGACGACGCCCTCTGGACCTCTTGCCCTGCTCGACACCGTCCACCTCCCGCCCGCGGTCGGAAAAGCAGACTTTTTCAGTCACGAGTGTTAAGGTCGCATTCAGGTGTTCATTTTGTGAAGAGCTTGAGAGGGGACACTGACCTAGCTGGGCATTTGCCGAGCGCTGCAACATGCGGGGTACGCTCGGCACCCCGACAAGCCCTCACGGTGACGTCGGTCGAAAAAGTCTACCTTTCTGACCGGGCGCTGACGCGCCTGTTACATTCCGCTCGCACGAGGCTGCGAGGGGTCTTCCTGCTCGCGCCACCTGTCGAACGTCGACCTGCTCACCGAGAGCAGGGAGGCCGCCCTGGTCTTTGAGAGCTCGCCGAGTTCGTAGCTGCACAGCACCTCCCGGTAGTGGTCGGGACGCTCCTTTCGTGGCCGCCCGAACCGCGTTCCGCGCGCGCGGGCCGCGGCGATGCCCTCGGCCTGGCGACGTCGGATGTTCTCGCGCTCGACCTGCGCCACGTACGAGAGCACCTGCAGGACGAGGTCGGAGATGAAACGGCCGGTCACGCCGCCGGCCGCCGCGGGGGCACGGGTGTCCAGCAGCGGCATGTCGAGCACGACGATGTCGGCCCCGAGGTCGTGCGTTATGCGACGCCACTGGGCGATGATCTCCTCGTAGTCCCTCCCCAACCGGTCGATGCTCGACACCACCACGAGGTCGCCGGGAGCCAGCAGACCGACGAGCCTCTGGTAGCTCGGACGATCGAAGTCCTTTCCGCTCATGTGGTCGACGAAGATGTTCTCGGACGAGACGGGGAACGCTCCCAGCGCGTCGAGCTGCCGGTTCACGTTCTGGTCCCTGCTCGACACGCGCACGTAGCCGTAGGTCGCCATGAGGTCTCCTTCCGAAGGGGGTCAGCAGCTGTCAGAGCTGCCATACCCCCATCGGAATGGTTGGCTGGCGAGGAGGCTTGACGCTGGCGTCAGGTCATAGTGTCAACTTGACACTATGACCTGACGGGGACGCGGCCCGCCGACGCCGGCGGGCCTCTGCCCCCTCTCGCCCCGAGTTATCTACCACAAGACTGGTATACAACCGACCCTTGGAACCGTTCCCACGGCTCCGGGGGCCCAGTTGTATACCAGTCTTGTGGTAGATAAACCCACTCATCGACGGACTTCGGGCTCCGCGTGCCCACCCGCGGCCCGCCGGCCCCTCCTTCCTGCCCCCGCGCCGAGGCGGAGCATCCTGCGAAAAACGCCGCCGATTCGGCCCTGTTTTCGCAGTCCGCTCCGTTTCGATGTCGATGCCGTCCCCGGCCGTCGGCCCCCGATGCCCTCCCAGCGAGGACTTGACACTATGACCGACTTGACACTATGACCTGACGCCAGTGTCAAGCCATGCGCATCATCATCGCGGCGACCTCGCCGCGGGTGCAGCCCGCCTGCGGGTCGAGGGCGACTCCGCCCTTGCCGGTGAGGACGCCCTCGGCGACCGCCCACTCGATGGCGCCGGTCGCGTACTCGGACACGCTGGAGGCGTCGCCGTAGCCGGAGAGGTCGGCGTCGGCCTCGGGGCTGCCGGAGAGGCGCCAGAGGACGGTCGCGGCCTCCTCGCGCGAGATCGTGCGCTCGGTGCCGAAGGTGTCGCCGTAGCCGGAGAAGATCCCCTCGGAGACGCACCACTCGAGCGCCGGGGCGTACCAGCCGTCTGACGCGACGTCCGTGAACGCGGACAGGTCCGCCTCCGCCTCGGGCCTGCCGGCCCGGTTCCACAGCATCTGCGCCATCTCGGCGCGGGTGACGTCGGCCACCGGTCCGAGGGACTCGCCGCCCTCGCCGTAGCCGTTCAGCACGCCGTTCTCCACCGCCCAGTCCACGGCCTCGTGGTACCACGCGAGCCCATCCACGTCGGAGAAGCCCTCGGTCGGGCAGGACTCGCCCGAGAGCTGCTCCACGGCAGCATAGGGCAGCGTGTACAGCGCGGCGGACGCGGAGCCTGCGTCGCCGACACGATCGAGGGCGCTCAGATAGATCGTCCCGTCATGGGTCGCGGCGGACGTGGCGACG
Organism: Thermophilibacter mediterraneus; assembly: GCF_900119385.1. Classification (GTDB taxonomy): domain Bacteria; phylum Actinomycetota; class Coriobacteriia; order Coriobacteriales; family Atopobiaceae; genus Thermophilibacter; species Thermophilibacter mediterraneus. The sequence continues at coordinate 1,154,147 of NZ_FPKO01000009.1, read as the reverse complement.
ACTCCCGTGGCGCCACTGGCACCGATCCATGCCGAGGTCGGGATGCTGAGGGTCTCGAGATCGACGTACAGCGTGTCGCGAGTGCCCTCCAGGGACACACTGAACAGGAGCGCGCCGTCCTCAAAGGGGACAAGGGCGACCTTGTCGAGGCTCTGGAGCTCATCGAGGGTGCAGGACGCCGCGCCCTCGATGACGCCGCGGTCCTCGACTGCCCCGCTCACCGGATCGATGACGTACGCATGCAGCTCGTAGGTTGCCGAGGGGTCACCCGCGCCCAGAATCGAGCCGAGCGCATAGATCGCGCCGTCATGTGCAACGGGCGTCGACGGCAGGAAGTAGATGCCCTGGAGCTGCTCGATCTGAAGCACGGTCGCGGAGAGCCCCCCGTCGACGCCGTCCTGGGAGACCAGCGTGTAGCTCGTACCCACAATGCCCGTCTCATCATCATAGAGGGCGGCGCCTACGAGCGCGTAGGCGGTGTCATCGATCGTCGTCGCGCCTACGACCGTCGTCGTGTTCTCCCTCGTGCGGACAGCCGGCGCGCCATCGATGCGCTCCGGGGCCGCAACGCCATCGACGCTCCGATAGGGGCCCCACTCGTCCTTCTCGGCGTTGTAGGTGGCCGAGAACGCGACGACGTCGCCCCCGTCGGTCACGTCAGCCGTGGTGGCGACGAGGTCGTCACCGACAAACGCGTAGGCTATCGAGGACCGCGCGTCCGTGTTGCCTTCGTACCACAGTCCCTCGGGCGCGGCGCAGGCGGTCCAGGCCCCGCTTCCGGGTCGATCCGAGCGGTACAGGTAGGCGCCCCGCGTGTCGGCGAAGTACAGCGCGTCCCCGGCGCTCACCAGGACGCCGGTGGCCTGCTCCGCCCCGTCGCCGGGAAGGTCGTCGGTCCGCGCAAGGTCAAAGGACGCGTCAAGCGCGGGCAGGCCGTAGGAGGCGCGATGGGTGCGGCCGGTCGAGCGGTCGGTCACGTCGATGCGGTGCTCCTTGCCGTCGAAGACGTCGGCGGGCGCCACGAAGGTCAGCTCTCCGTCGTCCTGCTCCGCGCAGGGGACTGCCTCGCCGTCGAGGGCGACGTTCGCGTCGCCGAGGGCGTAGCCGTGCACGGTGAGCGTGCCCGTCGCCGGGTCGGCGTCGACTGACCACGTGTTCGCGCTGACGGCGTCGTCATCGAGCGCCACGTTCCAATCAAAGCGGCCGTCGGTCGCCGTGTGCTTCTCGACGCCCCCATAGGTCGTCGTGCTCAGCGGGACGGTCGAGCCGACCAGCCTGCCGCGCAGCTCGAGCGCACTCTCCTCGGGATGGAGCGCGGCCAGCTGGCCGATGGTGCCCGCCGCCATGGGGGCGGACATGGACGTCCCGCTCATCTCGCCGTAGGGGGCGTAGTCGCTCGTCTCGTCGTCAACGCCCTCGCCGTCCACCAGACCGATGCCGTAGGGCTCGACGTAGAAGGTGACCTTCCCGTCCAGCGGGGCACCGTCGAGGGTCATGAGATCGAGCCAGAAGCAGCCGGTCAGCTGCTCACTCTCGGTGTCGATTGCGACAAGGGACGTTCCGCCGATGGCGCTCTGATCGACGACATACTGGGTGTAGGAGAGCGGATCCTGGAGCGTGACGCTCTCGTCGCCTTGCATGACAGCGAGACCCGGAGTGACGTACGCCAAGGTGTTGGCGGGGGACGATGGGTCGAGGACGCCGCCCGCACCGATCGCGTAGTCCTGCGCCACGTGCGTCGTGCCGACAAACGGGTTGTCGACGCTCCATGTGATCCGCACCGTATACATGACGCTCCCATCCGCCCTGGAGGGGTCGAACGTCACCCTGAGGCCGGGCAGACCATGCCCCGCGTCCGAGACCCGCTCGACGGTGAACGCGTCCTCGACGTCAGGTGAGACGGGGTTCCCGTCGGCATCGTAGATCACGGTCTGGTAGGCGTCCGAATCCATGGAGTAGTCAGAGAAGTCATTCACGTACTCGAGGTCCTCGCCCGAGGCAAGCGACACGCTGGGAGAGAAGTACGCGTGGGCGGCGTCGGTGCTGACGGTAGACATGATGTTGGAGCCCGGCAGCGCGAGGTCGACGTCCGTCTCGTTGTAGTTCGAGAAGGTCGAGAGGGCGTTCACCTTGTTGCTCGAGGCGACGACGACCGCATACGGGCTCTCCAGACCGATGGTCATGCTGGATTCCGCGTCGTTCGTGTCACGGCTGTCGTTGCCCGCGGCGAACACGGACAGGATGCCGAGCCTGCCCGCCTGGTTCACCAGGTAGTCGAACACGGGGAGGTAGCTGCCGGACGACCACGAGTCGTTGACCGCGACGACGTGCTCTCCGGAGAGCGCCGCGCCGATGAGGTACTCGTACGCGGAGACGATGCTGTTCGTGTAAAAAATGCCAGGGACGGCATCGGTGTCGACCCTCAGCGCCATGACCTTGGTGTCGGAGCTCGCGCCCGCGACGCCCTCGCCGTTGTTCTGGACGCCGGCGACGACGCCGGCGCAGTGGGTGCCGTGGGAGGCGAGCGTCGTGGCGCCCGGCGTCGGATCGTCGTCGTTTCCGCCGAAGTCGTAGCCGCACGACCCCGCCTCGCCGGGCAGGCCCTCGATGCCGGGGTTCTTCCACATATGATCGACGAGATCGGGGTGAGAGACGTCGACGCCCGTGTCGATCACGGCAACGACGTTCTCGGCGGTCGCGGGCGCCTCGCCGCGGGCGGCGAGCGCGGCCTCGAGGTCGATGCCCGCGTCCTCGCTCGTCATGTTGTACTGCCACCCGTCGTACAGGGCGTCGTCGGGCGTGACGCCGTCGAGCGTGACGACGTAGTTCGGCTGCGCCGCCACCACGAAGTCGAGCGCCTCGAGCTCGGCGACCAGGTCGTCGGCGTCGGCGCCCTCGCGCTCGACGAGCGCGACGCGCAGGTCGGCGCCGGACGGGACCGCGCCGGAGCCCCCCTCGTCGCTCTGGAGCCTGACGACGCCCTGGTCGAGGGCGCGGTCGACGGCGGAGAAGTCCCACTCCTGGGCGACCTCGAAGCCGGCGCTCGCGAGCTCGTCGGCGTTCGCGGAGTCGAGCAGCCTCACCGAGGCGGCGTCGGAGGCGCGGTACAGGACGATCGCCTGGCCGGGCACGGCCGCCTGGGCGTCCTCGCCGTCATCCGAGGCGGCCCTCGTCATGGCTGCCATCAGGTCCGACGCTGCCGGCACGGCGAGCGCCGCCGAGGGCACGAGCCCGCACGCCAGAACGGCGCCGAGCGCGCACCTGAGCGCCCGGCGTCCGAGGGGAGGTCGCTTCATGCGCGTTCCTTTCCGCTGGGATTCAGATGTCCCCCACTCTACTGCGCGGACGGACCGCGGGCGCGAGCTTTAGACAAACGAGGACGAATTCGAACGCAGCGGAGACCTGGAGCCCCGCGCGCCGCGGGGAGGGACAGAAACGGGGCCGTCCGCGCGTCGCGGACGGCCCCGTTGGCCGGCATCCCTAGGCGCTCCCCCGTCTGCGGCGGGAGGCTCTTCTTGCCAAGGCTCTTATCGCCGAGGTCCTTCTTGCCGAGGTCCTTCTCGCCGGGCCCTACAGGTCGGCCATCGTCTTGCCCACGCCGACGAGGCCCTCGAAGTCGGCCGTGAAGGCGTCCACGGCCGCATCGATGGCGGCGTTCTTGACCAGGCCCTCGATCACGGAGGGGGCCGCCGTCACCGCGCCGACGCCGTAGCGGGCGAGCTCGAGCACCTGCTGGGAGTTCTTGAAGCTCGCGGCGAGCACCTCGCAGGGCAGGTTGTTGGCCTGGAAGATGTCGTGGATCTCCATGGCGACGCCCACGCCGTCAAAGCCCATGTTGTCGATGCGGTTGATGTAGGGGGCGGCGTAGGAGGCGCCGGACTTGGCCGCGAGGAACGCCTGCATGGGGGTGTAGATGGCGGTCGCGGTCACCTTGATGCCCTCGGCGACGAGCTGGCGCATGGCCTTGAAGCCCTCCGGGACGCTCGGGACCTTGGGGAAGGTGTTCTCTCCGAGCTCGGCCACGATGCGCCGGCCGTCGGCGACCATGCCCTCGGCGTCGCGCGCCACGACCTGGGCGTGCAGCTCCATGTCGGGACCGATGATGTCGCGGATCTCGCGCAGGACCTCGAAGGGCTGACGGCCGGACTTGGCCAGGATGGAGGGGTTGGTGGTCACGCCGTCGACGGGGTAGTACTCGACCAGGTGCCTGATCGCGCTGACGTCGGCGTCGTCAATGATGAGCTTCATGCGTGGTTCCTTTCGCTGGGGGTGGAAAAGTGCCTGTCCCTTTTCCACATGTTACAGGGTCTGCTCGGTGCGGGCGATGATGTCGTCCTGGGTGGCGCGGGAGAGCACGTTGAAGAAGGCGGAGTAGCCGGCGACGCGCACGATCAGGTCCTTGTGGCGCTCGGGGTGCTCCTGGGCGTCGATCAGCGTGGCGCGGTCGACGACGTTGTACTGGACGTGGTAGCCGTGCAGGCGGTCAAAGAAGGTGGAGATGAGCATCTCGAGCTTCTGCTTGTTGCGCTCGGAGGCCAGGGTCGCCGGGGTGACCTTCTGGTTGAGCAGCACGCCGCCGGTGATCTTCTCGGTGGGGAGCTTCGAGACCGACTTGAACACCGCGGTGGGGCCGTGGGTGTCGGCGTTGTGCGCCGGGCTGCACCCCTCGGCGAGCGGGTCGTGCGCGTGGCGGCCGTCGGGGGTGGCCATGGTACCCATGCCCTGGCCCACGTTGGCGCTGATCGAGGAGGTGCCGGCGTAGCGGATGCCGCCGACGGGCCCGCGGCCGTGGCGGGTGTTGGGGTACTTGGCGATCTCGTCGATGTAGGAGTCGTAGGCGTCCACGACGAGCTGGTCGACGGAGTCGTCGTCGTTGCCGTACTTGGGGGCGTCGTTGACGAGCATCTGGCGGATGCGCTCGCCCTCCTCGCCCGCGAAGTCGCTCTCGAGGGCGTCGGCGAGCTCGGCCGGCGTGATGCGGCCCTCGTCGAAGACGAGCTTCTTGATCGCGGCGAGCGAGTCGGCCATGTTGGCGATGCCCACCTGGAGGCCCGAGATGAAGTCGTAGACCGCGCCGCCCTCCTTGATGGTCTTGCCGCGGCCGATGCAGTCGTCGGTGAGGGCGGAGCACAGGATGTCGGGCACGTCGCGCTCGGAGGCCTTGTCGATGGCGTTCTCGACGATGACGCTGGCGCGGGTCACCTCGCGCACGGTCTTGTCCCAGGCGTCCATGAGCTCGTCGTAGCTCTTCATGTCGCGGAAGTTGCCGTAGCCCTTGGCGAAGCGCTTGCCCGAGGTCACGTCCACGCCGTCGTTCATGGCCACGAGCAGCATGCGCGGGAAGTTGACGTAGCTCATGCCCGTGCAGCGATATCCCCACTTGCCCGGCACGGCCGTCTCGACGCACCCGATGGCGGAGTAGTTGTACGCGTCCTCCTCGGCGACGCCCCAGTTGATGAACGAGGGGATGATCACCTCGTCGTTGTTGAAGGCGGGCATGCCAAAGCCGAGCTTCACGACCTCGATGCACTCGTCGTAGAACTCCTTGTTGAGGTTGGCGTGGTAGCGCACCGTGAGGTTGGGCTGGGTGAGGCGGGTCTGCGCGACGGAGCGCAGCACGAGGAACGAGAGCGCGTTGACGGCGTCATGCTTGTCGGGGGTCTGACCGCCGATGGTGACGTTCTGGTACATGGGGCTGCCGGCCGAGGAGAAGGTGTGGGCCTGGCTGCGGACCTTGTTGATCGAGAGCGTCTTGATCCACAGGCACGTGAGCAGCTCGAGGGCCTCGTCCTCGGTGATGGCGCCGGAGGCGACGTCGGCCTCGTAGTACGGGAACATGTACTGGTCGAAGCGGCCGTAGGAGAGGCTGTGGCCGTTGGACTCGATCTGCAGGATGAGCTGGATGAACCAGACGGACTGGACTGCCTCGCGGAAGGAGCGGGCCGGCTCGTAGGGCACGCGCTCGCAGGTCTCGGCGATCTGGAGCAGCTCGGCGGCGCGGGCGGGGTCGGCCTCGGAGGCGGCCGTCTCGCGGGCGAGCGCGGCGTAGCGCAGCGCGAAGCGGCGCACGGCGGCGATCACCACGAGAACGGCCTTGTAGAAGACGTACTTGTCGATGGCGTCGGGGTCGGTGAGGTCGAGCGCGCCCTTCAGCTCGCGGACGCGCTCCTCGTAGCCGGCGAGGCCGTCCTTGAGCACGCGGGCGTAGTTGACGGCCAGGTGGGCGTCGCCCGCGTTGAGCTTGCCCTCCATGCCGAAGACGCCGGTCTCCATGTAGACCTGCACCTCGTCGGGCAGAAGGGCCTCGCCGCGGGCGCGCAGGTTGTTGTTCTCCCAGAAGGGCGCGAGCTCGCGGAGCTGGGCCTTGGTCTGGTCGGTGATGTAGAAGACGTCGCCGTCGCGCTTCTCGAAGGTGTCGAGCTCGTCGATCACGAACTCCATGGTGTACTCGGGGAAGATCGGGGCGTTCCTGTTCTTGGTCGCCTGGTTGCCCACGATGAGCGTCTTGTCCTCGATGTAGATGGACATGTTGTCGAGGATCTTCTCGAGCATGAGCGCGCGCTTCATGACGTTGGGCTGGCTCTGGTTGGCGCGGTACGCCTCGGTGGCCAGGACGGCGCGCTCGGCGTCAATGTAGGGCCTCTCGTCGAGCATCTCCTCCCTGAACGCCCGCATGCGCGGCGTGAGCTCTCCGAAGTGGCTCGCGTTGGTCTGGGACATCTGGGACTCCCCTTCTCCTGGGACGTCTTGCCTACAATGATCGTTATATCAGCGAGAAGAACCGCTGTCAATGTTCGTAATACGATTTACTTTCGTTCGTAAGTTCACTACCATTGAGCCGACGATAGGAACCGCTCGCCCGCCCAGCCGCCGACGCAGGAGGAGCCGCCATGCAGTCCGCAACCGTGTTCAACGTCCAGAAGTTCAGCCTCGACGACGGGCCGGGCATCCGGACCGTGGTCTTCCTCAAGGGGTGCCCGCTGCGCTGCTACTGGTGCTCCAACCCCGAGAGCCAGGCCCGGGCGCCCCAGCTCGAGTGGGACGAGAAGGGCTGCGTGGGGTGCGGGGCGTGCCTCGCCGCGTGCCCCGGGGCCCCGGCGGCACAGACGGGCGGAAAGCGCCACGTGGACGTGCGCGCCGTGGACGCCGGGTCCCCCGAGGCCGGCGCCGCCGTCGCGGGCTGCCCCGGGCGCGCGCTCAGCGTGGCCGGGCGCACCCGGACCACGGGGGACGTCCTCGAGGAGTGCATGCAGGACGAGCCCTTCTACCAGCAGAGCGGAGGCGGGGTCACGCTCTCGGGCGGCGAGCCGCTCACCTGGCCGGACTTCTGCGTCGAGCTGCTTGGGATGCTGCGCGAGGCGGGCGTCGACACCAACGTGGAGACCACGGCGCACGTGGCCCCGGCCGACTTCGATCGCGTGTGCGCGCTCCTGGACCACGCCTACATCGACATGAAGCACTGGGACGCCGCGGCGCACCGCGAGGGCACGGGCGTCACCAACGAGCTCATCCTCGCAAACACGCGCCGCGCGATCGAGCGCGGGGTGGACGTGCTCGTGCGCACGCCCGTCATCCCGGGCTTCAACGACTCTGTTGACGACGCGCGCCGCCTCGCCGATCGCCTGCGCGAGGTGGGCGCGACGCGCGTGCAGCTCCTCCCCTTCCACAACTTCGGCGAGAGCAAGTACGACCGGCTGGGGCGCGACTACCGCCTCCACGGCCTGACCAACCTGCACGAGGAGGACCTGGAGGAGTTTCGCCGGGCGTACCTGGACGCGGGGGTCGACGCCTTCTTCTAGGGCACCCCGCCCGACCGCGCACACCCTGCCGTTTCGGGGCCAATCCAGGCTCGGGACGGAGGGTGTGCGCGGTCGGTCGGAGGGGTCTTTCTGAAGCAATTTCGTTCGAAAGCAAATTGAACGGATATACTTTCGTGATACCGTTCAAAGGAGACTGTCATGCCCTCACGCACCAACCGCATCCTCGAGATCCTGACCGAGCGCGAGCGCGTGGAGGTGACCGAGCTCGCCGAGGTGCTCGGAGTCTCGCAGGTGACCATGCGCAAGGACCTCACCGAGCTCGAGCGGCGCGGCCTCATCCGCCGCGAGCACGGGTGGGCCGTGCTCAGGAGCGCCGACAACGTGGAGGGGCGCCTCGCGTACCACTACGAGGAGAAGCGCCGGATCGCCCGCCGCGCGGCGGAGCTCGTGCGCGACGGCGACACCATCATGGTGGAGAGCGGGAGCTGCTGCGCCCTGCTCGTGGCCGAGCTCGCCGCGGCGGGGCGAGACGTCACCGTGGTCACCAACAGCGCCTTCATCGCCGGCTACGTCCGCGACGCCCCCACCGTCCAGGTCGTCCTCCTCGGCGGAATCTACCAGAAGGACGCCCAGGTCATGGTGGGGCCCATGGTGAGGGCGTGCGCCGAGGGCTTCTACGTCGACCTGCTCTTCGCCGGGACCGACGGCTTCTCGACGCGCACCGGCTTCACCAACTCGGACCAGATGCGCGCCCAGGCCGTGCGCGACATGGCGTCGCACGCCGAGCGCGTCGTCATCCTCACGGAGAGCGAGAAGTTCGGGCGCCACGGGACCGTCCCGCTCGCGCTGGGCGAGAAGGACGTCTGCGTGATCACCGACGACCGGATCGGGGCCGCGGTGCGCGACGAGCTCGCCGCGGCCGGCGTCACGACCCTGTGACACGTGATGACACGGGGACGGGGGGATTGTCACCGCTCCGTCCCCGGTGTCCCACTCCGTCGCGTCACTCCCCCGGTTCCGGCGAGGCGCCCTCCCCGTCGCGATTCATCCGCTCGGCGTAGTCGCGAGCCCGCTCCAGCTGCTCGCTCAGCACGTCGATCGTCTTGGCAAAGGACTCGTTGGCCTGCTCGCGGAACCTGTCGATGCCGTCGAGCGTCGAGAAGACCGCGTCGTATGCGCGCCTCAGCGTCTCGGGCGAGACGCCGCTCGAGACGGCCTGCTGCTGCGTGCGCAGGGAGTTCTCCTGCAGCAGCTTGCTCGTGCGGTCGATCATGGCGTCGGTGGTCCTGTTGACGGCGTCGATCTGGTCGAGCACGAGCTTCTGGTTCTCGAGCGACTGCGCGACGATCACGGCGGTGCGCAGCGCGGTCACCGTGGTGGTCTTGGCGCGCTCGACGCCTCGGACCAGCTGGTCGTTGTTCTGCTGGATGATCCCCATCGAGAGGTAGGCCTGGATGGTCACCGCCGCCTGGGTCTGCACGTCCTGGCGGCGCTGGCGCACGGCGAACAGCGCGTCGCGCTCGAGCGAGGCGGCGAGCTCGGCGTTGCCCGCGGCCCGCTCGCGCTCGATGCGCTCCACGAGAGCGTCGTCGATGCCGGTCAGCAGCTCGTAGGCGCGCCTCAGGGTCCCGAGGTTGCCCCAGAGGCTGCGCCGCTCCACGTTGAGGGCGGCGTTGTCCTTGCGCAGCAGGTCCTGCCCCTTGCCGAGCGCGAGCAGAATCGCGTTGAGCTGGCCCTGGTTGGACTCGTAGCGCCGGAAGTAGCGCCTCACGCGACTCGCGAGGGGCAGCGCCCCCAGCAGGCGCTCGGCGAAGGTGTCCTCGCCCGGCGCGAGCTCGTCGACCTCGTTGCGCAGGTCGACGAGGCTCCTGGAGACCTCCTGCTGCGCTCCCCCGGACCTGGACGTAGCCAGGGACTGCTCGAGGAAGCGGCTCGAGGTGCTGCTGGTCTCGCAGAAGGCGTCGGCGCCCACCTCGTAGATGGCGTCGACCTCCTGCTTGAACTCGAGGCTCTGGGGCGGCAGGGTCGCCACGCGCGCGACCCAGGAGCCGGCGTTGTCGCTCAGGCGCCGGAGCTCCGCGGCGTCGGGGGCGGGCACCTGCGAGAGCGCGCCCTCGACGCGCACCGGCTCGGGCGCCGGGGTCGCCTCGAGGTCGAAGCGGTCGTCGGGCGCGCTGAGAAGGTCATCGGACATGGGGTCTCCTTTCATGGGGGGCAGGTGGGGTCGGGCGGCAGGCGCGCCCGCGGCCGCGAGGCGGTCGGGGCACGCGGGACGTCAGCTCACGTCGAGCTCGCTCGGGCGGTGCCCGAGGCGCTGCCTCAGGTAGTCGGCGCCGGTCTCGATCTGGGTGGAGGCGCCCTCCACGATGCGCGCGCGCACGAGGTCGAGCGCGCCCGCCACGTCGGCGCACTGCCCGTCGAGCGCCGTGACGTTGCGGCGCGCGCGAGAGCTCGCGCGCCCGCCGAAGCCGAGGTAGCGCACGTTGGTGACGAGCTGCTCCCAGGCGCCCGGCAGCCAGGTCGTCGCGAGCGAGAGCACGAGGCGACGGTCCTCCTCCGCCCCGGCGGACGCGAGCTCGGGCAGGCCCACGAGCTCGACCATGGACGCCACGAGGGCGCGGAGGGGCTCGGCCTCGGCGGCGATGCCCCGGGGCTCGTCCGCCGCGCACGCGCCCTCGATGCGCGCCGCCATCTCGTTCACGGCCTCCGCGGACTCCTTGAGGGCGGGGTCGGCGCCCACGAGCGCCTCGAGGTCGATGGCGGCCACGTGGCTCGGCATGTTGAGCGAGGTGAGCAGCAGCCACGACCCCGCCGACATGAGGGCGCCCGCCGCGACGAGCCCAACGCGGGCAGCGACGCCCGCGACGAGAAGGGCGGCGGCGCAGAAGACCGCGAGAACCGCCACGGACACCCCGATCGCCATGACCCTCTCGCCCCGCATCGACCCCTCCCGCTCTCTCCTCGCCCGACCCGGCGCCCGCCCTCGGCGGAGCCGGCCCGCCCTCGCCTACAGATAGCCGCGAATCTCCTTGAAGGCGGCGGTGAGATCCCCGTCCGCCGCGTCGAAGACGCGCCCGCCCGTGAGCTCGGCGAGCTGCTCCATCTCGTCCCTGCTCGCCTCGCCGAACAAGATCGCGTACACCGGGATGCCATGGACCTCGGGCGTGGCCTCGTACCATGACCTGAACGCGGCGAGGTCCGGCGACTCGAGGTTCTCGCCGTCCGAGAAGAGCACGACGGAGGTCACGTTCGCGTCGGAGCGGGTCCGTGCCGCAAGCTCGAGGGAGCGCTCGAGCGTCCCGTAGATCGCGGTGCTGCCGGACGCGACGAGCCCCCGGACGTAGTCGCCCACGTCGGAGAGGTTCCCGTCCTCGCCGACCGTGATGTCGCGCTCGTCCTTGACCGAGGTGGCGAACTCCACGAAGTGCACCGTCTCGCGCGGCTGGAAGGTCAGAAGCGAGCCCGTCCCCTCGGCGCCCGTGTCCGTGAGCGAGCCGAGCGCCGCCTTGAGGGAGTCGAGCCGCGAACCCTCCATCGAGCCCGAGGTGTCGATCTGGAAGACCATGTTGGCGGGCTTGCGCACGTCGGAGACCCAGCTCGAGAGCAGCGCCCTCACCGTCTCGAGGCGGTTGGGGAAGGGGATCTCGAAGGCCTCCGTGGCGTCGTCGGCCGTGGTGGCGTCGGTCCGGCGCAGCGTCTCGTCGGCGATGCGCCGCTGGACGTCGTCGCGCCGCAGGTAGTCCACGAGCGCGCGGTAGGCCGCCTCGGCCCGGTCGCCACGGCCCGAGAGCAGCGTGAGCGGGTAGTCGGCGGTGATGACGCCGTCCTGGGGGATCACCTCGACGAGGCCGGGGTCCGCCAGGACCAGGGACTCGTAGTTGAAGACGCCGTCCACCGCCGAGGGGTCGTTGCCGTAGGCGTCCATGAGCCAGCCCGACGAGCCGCTCGTGAGCGCCTGCCCCTGCGCGAAGCGCGTGAGGTCCGCGGCCACCGCCTCGACATCGTCGGCGGTGATGGCCGCACCCGTGCCCGAGAGCGCCGTGGCGAGCTCCACGAGCGCCGAGAAGCCGCTGTTGGACGAGACCGGGCTCGACATGCCGTAGCGGAACTCCCCCGAGGCGGCGGCGTCGACGACCTCGGCCCACGTCGGGCTCCGCTCGTCCCAGCCCAGCTCGGCGGCGCGATCGGCCCGCACGCCCAGCACGACGGGCGTGCGCATGATCGACGTCTCCTGGCTCACGAGCGAGCCCTTCTCGTCGAAGAGCGACATGTAGGCGTTGGACGGGAACCACGTGGCGTCGTAGTCGCCCTCGCCCGCCATCACGGCCTCCGTGCCGTCGAGCGTGCCCATGTACTCGAGCTCGACCGTGACGCCGAGCTCGTCCTGGGCGTCCTCGAGGATGCCCTCCATGTCCTTGACCTCGGACCCGGCGAGCACGCGAAGCGTGGCGCCGTCGACGGAGGGGTCGTCACCGCCCGACGCCCCCTGGGTCGCGGGGGCGTCGTCAGCGGGCTCGTCGGGCGCCGAGCAGGCGGGCAGCGCGAGCGCGCTCGCGATGGCGCAGAGCAGGGCGAGAAGGACGACGAGGGCGTGGCGCCGCGGGACGGGTGCTGGTCTCATGGTTCTTCTCCCCTCGCGCTAGTAGAGCGCCTCGATGGTCTGGAGCATGGCGTCGGCCACCTCGTAGCTGGGGGCCTGCGCGGCGTCGATGAAGGTCCCGTCCTCCGCGTACCCGGTGAGGGACGCCCCGCTCACCGTCTCGGCGAAGGCGGCCGAGTTGGCGCCGTTGAGCCTGAAGCCGTGCCGCGCGATGACGCGCGCCATGTCGGCGTCGTTCTCGAGGACGTCCTGGACCCGCTGGCCGGCCTCCGAGAAGGCCACGACCACGTGGTCCGAGAAGATCGTGGGCGAGGGGTAGCAGATCCTCATGGACGAGGTCACGCGGGCGGGCTCGTTCATCTGCGCCTCGAGGTACTGGCTCTCGTAGATGAGGGTGAGCGGCTGGTTCATGGGCCCCTTGGAGAGGAAGGACTCCCACGGCCCCGAGGAGGACGACTGCGAGTACCCCTGGTCGAGGAAGAGGCGGGCGAGCGAGTCGGAGGCCTGCCGCCGGGCGGCGTCCTCGCTCGTCACGACCGCGTTGCCGTTGAGCACGTAGCTTGCGAGGCACAGGTACATGAGCGCCGAGTTCGAGGAGCGCACGTCGGTCGTGGTGACCATGACGTTTCGGCTCGAGGGGTACGCGTCCGACCCGACGAGGTCCGTCCAGCGCCTGCCCGCTGCCACGGCGTCGAGGTAGGCCGCCATGTCGAGGTACCACACGCCGTCGCGCTGCTCCGCGATGCCGTTCTGCGACAGGACGTCGAGGGCGGCGTCGCCCGTCGCCAGGGCGAGCGGAGAGTAGAAGGGCCGGGTGGTGGAGAGGACCGCGTCCCCGTGGACGTCGACGAGGTGCGCGGCGGCGATCTCCGAGGAGGGGGAGGCGAAGTCCGCCTCCTCGATGCCGGGGCGCTCCGCCATGGCCCAGGAGCCCGAGGTCGTGACCTGCACGTCGAGGCCGTAGCGGGCGAAGATGGCCCGGGCCTCGGGGTCGGCGAAGAGAGACTCCTTCTCCGAGCCGATGACCCCTCGGACGACGGTGAGCTCCTCGGCCTGGTCGGTCGAGGGGTCGGGGGACGGGGAGCCCCCTCCCGACTCGCCGGACAGGAGCGCGATGGCACCCGCCACCACGACCGCGGCGACGATGAGGGCCACGCCGGCGATCAGCGTCTTGGCTCGAGCTCCCACGCCACCTCCCCTACCTGAACGCATCCTTACCACAACGATACGTCCGGGGAGGGTGCGCGGGCGGGCGCCGGGGGCGAGCCTTGCGCGAGCATTACGCGGGCCTTACGCGAGCATGACGCGCCCGCGCGGCCGGGCGGGAGCGTGCGCTCGTCGTGGCCCGACCGCGCACACCTTCGCGTTTTGGGTGTAGACGAGCTCTGATTTTGAAGGTGTGCGCGGTCGCGCCTTCCATACGCCGCAGCCGGCCTGGCGGGCCGCCCGCGGCGATTCGACATAGTCCGCCCCAAGCGCACGGCTTCGCCCCCGATTTCGTGCGTTTGGCGCGGGGCAATGCCCGAGGCACGTCGGTGCGGCACGTGCTGGGTGCGGCGCTCGCACGCTAGCGTGGTCCCGCCCGACGCCCCGCCTAGCCCAGCAGCGCCATGACCTCGCGCTTGGCGGCGAGGTACTCGTCGGTGAGCTCGAAGCTCGGCGCGCCCGCGGGGCGCGTCACGGCCACCTCGCCGACGACGCGGCTCGGCACGCCGGCTGCGGGCGACCCCGCGAGCACGTAGACGCGGCTCGCCATCGAGACGGCCTCGTCCACGTCGTGCGTGATCACGAGCGCCGAGAGCCCCAGCTCGGCGACCACGTCGACGAACCAGTGGCGCACCTCGACGCGCGTGATGGCGTCGAGGGCCGAGAAGGGCTCGTCGAGCAGCGTCACGTCAGCCCCCATGAGGTAGGTGCGCAGGAAGGCCGCGCGCTGGCGCATGCCGCCGGAGAGCTCGCTCGGCCACTTGAGCTCGCACCCCGCGAGGCCGAAGCGCTCGAAGAGCGGGGCCGCCTTGGCGCGGGCCTCGGTGCGGCGCATGCCGGAGAGCACGAGCGGCAGGCACACGTTGTCGATGATGCGCCTGCTCGGCAGCAGCAGGTCCTTCTGGAGCATGTAGCTCACGCGGCCCGGCCGGCCGGTCACGTCCTCCCCGTGCAGGAGGACGCGGCCGGCCATGGGGGTCGTGAGGCCGGCGAGCGCGTGCAGGATGGTGGTCTTGCCGCAGCCGGAGCGCCCCACGAGGCAGCAGACCTCCCCGGGGGCGACCGTCACGTCGACGCCCTGGACGACGACGTGCTCGCCGTCCCAGGAGAGCGTCAGGTCACGCGCCTCGAGGGCAGGGGCGACGGGTTGGTCCGCCGCGAGCTCCGCAGCCGCGCGCCCCACGCTCCTCGGCATCGTCGCCCCGCTCGCCGCGCTCACCGCTACTCCAGGAAGGAGAGGTCGTAGCCGGCGTTGACGTCGAGCTGGTTGGCGACGAGGTCGTTGTCATTGAGCCACTGGTAGAACGCCGCCCAGCGCTCGGGGTCGATGACGCCCCAGCTCTCGGCGTCGGCGGTGTACTGGTCGGCCAGGTAGGCCTGGCTCTGGTGGACGAGGTCGGAGTCGAGCTCGGGCACCTGCTCGCAGAGGATGTCCGCGGCGCCGTCGGGGTTCTCGATCGCGTACTCGTAGCCCCTCTTGGCCGCGCGCAGGAACGCCCGCACGGCCTCGGGGTTCTCGGCGGCGAAGTCGTCGTTGGCGGCGATGACCGGCGTGTAGTAGTCGAAGACCGGGTCGATGGAGATGAAGCTGAAGTAGTTGTGGTCGAAGCCCTGCACCACGGCGTTCTGGACGGCCCAGGCCTCGTAGACCCACACGGTGTCGAACATGTTGGCGCGCAGGCCCGAGACCTCGTCGTCGACCTCGTAAGGCACGAGCTCGACCTTGGACCAGTCGCCGCCGTCCGCCTCGACGCAGTGCTGGACCGTGGCCTGCTCGACGGGCATGTTCCAGGTGGCGTAGGTGTGCCCCTCCATCGCCGCGGGGTGCGTGATGCCGTCCTCGGCGCGGCTCATGATGCCGGAGGTGTTGTGCTGGATGACGGCGGCCACGGCCGAGTAGGGCATCGGCTGGTCGGAGGCCAGGTTGTTGGCGATGTAGTCCTGGTAGGAGACGCCCATCTGGGCCCCGCCGGCACCGATGAGGGCGTCCGCGCCGTCCGCGGGCGGCTGCACGATCTCGACGTCGAGGCCCTCGTCGGCGAAGTAGCCGTTGGCCAGCGCGACGTAGATGCCGGTGTGGTTGGTGTTGGGCGTGTAGTCGAGGACGAAGGAGATCTTGGTCTTGTCGGCGTCGCCGGCGCTGTCGTCCGAGGAGGCCGTGCCGTCCGGGCCCTCGACGGTCCCGGAGCTGTTGTTGCAGGCGGCGAGCGCCGCGGTGGCCGCGACGGCGCCGGAGGCGGCGACGAACTGGCGGCGGCTGAGGCTCTTGAAGAGGTTCTTGGAGAGGTTCTTATCGCTCATTGCTCTTCCTTTCTGCCCGCTTCCAGGGCATGCAGAGGCGCTGTGCCAGCTCAACGAGCTTCATGAGGGCAAGCGACAGCGCGGAGATGACGATGATCGCGGCGAACATGCGGTCGTAAGAGAAGGACTTGCGGACGCGCGTCATGTAGACGCCCAGGCCCTCGTTGCCGCCCAGCCACTCGGCGATGACGGCGCCCACGATGGCGTAGGTGGCCGAGATCTTGAGGCCGCTGAAGAACTGCTCGGCCGCGGCGGGCAGCTTGGCGTACCAGAAGATCTGCCAGCGCGAGGCGTTCATCGTGCGCATGAGGTCGATGACGTCGGGGTCCACGGAGCGGAAGCCCGAGGCGAGCGACACCGTGATCGGGAAGAACGTCGACACGATCACGAGCACGACCTTGGGCAGCGCCCCGTAGCCGAGCCACAGCACCAGAAGCGGCGCTATGGCCACGGTGGGAATGGTCTGCGAGATGGTCATGAGCGGCTCGAAGGCCAGGTAGAACCCCTCGAAGCGGTCCATGAGCACCGCAAACGCAAAGCCCAGGGCAACGCCTGCGGCAAGGCCGGCGGCGGCCTCGGCGAGCGTCGTCACGCAGTGCGAGGCGAGCAGCGCGGCGTCCTCCGCGAGCGCCTGGACCACCTGCACCGGCGTGGGGAGCAAGAAGTTGGGCACGAGGCCCGTGACCACCGCGGCCTGCCACACGACGAGAAGGACGGCGATGGTCGCGAGCGGCATCGCGACGCGACGCGCGCGGGGCGCTGCGGACGTCGGCGATGCGGCCGGGCGCGCCATGCTAGGCCGCCGCCGACGGGCTCTTCTCGGCGAACTCCGGGTCCCCGGGGTGGTACTTGCCCACCTTGCGCTCGGTGGACATGACGTCGCCCGAGGGCCTGAAGTTGATCTTGGCGTAGGTCATCATGTGGCGGCACCCGGCCTTGGCGCCCACGAGCTGGCAGTTCTTGAGGATCTCCATGCAGGTCTCGTAGTCGCCCTCGATGGCCGTCTCGAACGGGCCGACGAAGTAGTCGACGCCCGTCGAGTCGATGTAGGCGATCACCGCGTCGACGGCGTCACAGGTGGCGTCGTCGGTCGTGGCGTCCATGGGCAGGAACTGGATTGCGATCGAGCAGTTCACGCGCCCTCCCTTCCGGGTGCAAAAAAGGCACCCACTCTCCGTAGGTGCCTCGCGAGCGCACTGCCTAAGGTCCCTACGCCGGCATTACCCGGATCAGGTTATGGGTCAGGGCCGCGATCCTGGGCCCAATCTCAGCCGGCGTGCGCCAGCCCCCCGCTTTCGATTGGTAGTGTAGCACTGTTGCGCCCGCGGCGGAGTTTCTTTGCGCGGGGGGTCGGGCGGGCGCGGGCGGGTTGGGTGAGCTGCGCGGCCGGGCGACGGAAGTCCCCGCCGCGCCCTCCTCCGCACCCGCTCGACCGGCCCTCCCGAGTCGCGCGTGCCGGCGGGTATCATGGATGGGCAGACAAGGGAGGTGACCCATTGGACAGGATCGTCGAGAGAACCGAGCGTCTCGTCATCCGAGCGCTCCGGCCGAGTGACTACGAGGCGTTCGTCTCCGGGTTCGCCTCGTGCGGACCCGCGAGAAACCGCTTCGACGAGGGGTCGCTCGACACCTCGTTCATGACGCGATCCTGGTACGAAGGCCTGCTCGGGCGCCGTCGGCGCGAGGCGGAGGCTGACTGCTGCCGCATGCTCAACGTCTTTCTCGCCGCGGACGGAAGCTCGGTCGGCTACTGCGACGTCACGACGCTGCTGCGCGATGACCTGCAGCTCGCCAAGATCGGGTACACGCTGCACAACACGCACTGGGAGATGGGCCTGGGCACCGAGCTGGTCGGGGCGCTCGCGCGAATCGGTCTTCTTCACCTGGGGTTTCACCGTCTCGAGGCCCACGTCAACCTCGACAACCCCGCGTCCCGTCGCGTGCTCGCCAAAAACGGCTTCGAGCTCGAGGGGGTGCGCCGGGGCTTTGTCCTGGAGGAAGGCGTCTGGACCGACAACGAGGTCTGGTACCGCACCGCGCCCACGGACGAGAAGAACGCGGGTGCCGACAAGAACGGTGGGGCACGGTGACCGGCAGGACGCACGTTGTGGTTGGCGCCGCAGCCGCACTCGTCGCAGCCTCATCGGCCATGCCGGCGGCCGCGACGGTACCGGCGCTCGCCCTCGCCGCTGCCGGCGGAGCCGCAGGCGGCGTCTTTCCCGACCTCGACGTGAAGAGCTCGGCGCACCCGCTTCGGGACCGCGCCGCGCGCGTGGCCGCAGCCGCCATGCTCGCGGGCGCCGTCGCTCTCGACGCGGCGCAGGGCGGGACGCTGCTGCGCGCGGCCGCTGCGCGGGGCATGGCTCCGGTCGCGCTCGGGGCCGTCGCGCTGGCGGGCCTCTTCTGCGCCGCCCGGCTCTCGGCCCATCGCGGACCCTCGCACTCGCTTGCCGCTCTCGCCGCCCTCGCCGCCGCGACGTGGCTCGCCTGTCCCCCGCTCGCAGCACCCGTTGCCATCGGCATGGCCTCCCACCTCGTGCTCGACCTGCTCAACAAGCGGCCGGTCCGCCTGCTCTGGCCGCTCTCGCGCGGCTTCTGCCTGGGACTCTGTTCCTCAGGTGGCGTGGTGGACGCCTGCCTTCTCGTGGGCGGTCTGCTCGCGGGCGTTCGTGCCGTCCTGTGAGCGCCGGGATCGCGGGCCCGCGCGGCCGCTGGCGCTCGCCGCCCCTTGGTGCTCGCTGTCCGCTGGCGCCCGCTGCCCGCTGGCGCCCGCTGCCCGCTGGCGCCCGCTGCCCGTTGATGCTCGCTGCCCGTTGATGCTCGCTGCCACAGAGCCCGGGTGATTGGGTGGAGATGCATTCCAGAAGTGCCAAATGGGGAGAAACCCCCTGCGATTGGGTACCATCCGCTGAGCGAGGCTCAGGCTAAACGACGGGCTTCCACCCAATCGGCCGCACAAGCTGACATTTTGCAGCCCCCAGAGCCCAAAACGAGCCCTCTGTCAAATGGCTGAGCACCCAATCGCGGGGGATTCGTGACCGAAGCGCCCAATCCCGGGCCGTGGACATGGGGCGGAGTACCCAATCGCGGGGCCCGGGGTCAAGAGTCGGGCTCGCGGTCGGGCCTGGGGCTCGCAGTCGCGGTCGGGCTCGCGGTCGGGCCCGGGGCTCGCTGCTCGGTACTCGGGGCCCGGGGCTCGCCGCCGGTCGCTCAGGCCTCCCGCACCCCAAGCTCGCGGCAGAGGATCCGCGCGGTCGCCGCGGCCGCGAGCGCGCAGTGGTCCTGGCACTGGGAGATTCGCTCGGGGCTCGTCCACTCCATGCCGCGCGTGAGGACGCGGCAGCACGTAGCATGGCGCGCGGTGCCCTCGCGGAACGCGTCGTGCAGCTCGGCGGCGAGCGGCTTGGCGCGCTCCTTGGTCCCCACCATGAGGCCGATAAACGCCACGCCGCCGTTGAGCGCGCCGCAGATGCAGCCGGAACCGCCCACGCCGGCGCCCATCCCCGCCCCCACCGAGACGACCTGGGGAGGAAGGTCGGGCTCGAACGCCTCGTAGAGCGCCAGGATCACGGACTCGCCGCAGTTCCTGTGGTCGGGTCCCGGCAGGTTGTAGGCTCGTGCGGCGGCGGACACGGCCTCGATGCTCACGGTGTCGCGCATGTCATCCCCTCTCGTCAGGTGCCTCGCACATTCTAGGCGACCGCCCGCGTGCGCGCGAGCGGGGCGGACATGCCCTAGGGGGTCTCGGGCAGCATGTAGCCGTCGAGAAACTCGACGACCCTGTCGCCGTCCTCGCGACTCCCGAGCTTGAAGAGGTCCTCCCCGCCGTCGTGCCTGAGCACGTAGAGGTACCAGACGCCGCGGTCCTGCGGCGCCATCGACCCGAGCAGGACGACGAGTCCCAGCACGGGCGAGCCGAGCACGCCCACCATCAGCGCGGCGAGCAGCGGGTTTGACTCGGGCTTCTCGCCCTGCTGGAACAGGGCCACGTTGCTGACGGGAATCCGCTCGGCCTTGTGGGCGAGCGGCTTCGTCGACGCCATGAGGGTGACGCCGTCGAGGTCCATCCTCAGATTCTGCGGGCGGCCCTCGAACGGCTTGCCGTCGATGCCCCGCGTCACCCGGCGCACCTCGACGTCCTTGGGGAGAAGGAACCTCACGTCGCCCCTGACCCTCGGCGCGTAACGCGGCTCGAGCCGTGGCGTCGAGAGCTGCCCCCTCTTGTGGTCTGCCTGGTCGGGGCCGAAGACGTCCTCGATCACGCCGCCGACGGCGTCCCCGACCGCGCCGATTCCCTGGCCCACCGCGCCGACCGCCCCCTGGGCGACCTCGCCGGCCCCGCTCGCCACGGCGCCCACCGCGCCCTGGACGGCGTTGCCCGCATCGTTGACCAGTCCCCCGACAAACCCGAGAGGGTCGAAGTCGCCTGCCATCCTGATGCAGCCTCCTCACGCGACGTGCGAACGGACACGGCGTCCATGGTCATACAATCAACCTGGGGACGCGACGACGATTCCGCGAACGGCGCGCTCGCCTCCCCTCAGCCGGGCAGCGACCCCACGCCCGCGCCCATGGCCAGACAGACGTTCGCTTGGAGGATGCCCCATGAAGGTCTTCGCCTACTCGCTGCGCCCGTACGACGAGCTCGGCTACCTCGACGCGCTTTCCCACGAGCTGGGCTTCGAGTACGGCTGGACGGAGGACTACCCGACGACCGCGAACGCCGGGCTCGCCGCCGGCGCCGACGGGGTGTGCGTCATCACCAGCCCCCTCACGCGCGAGCTGCTCGGAGCCTGGCGCGACCTCGGCGTTCGCGGCGTCGCCACCCGCTCGATCGGATACGACCACATCGACCTCGCCGCGGCGCGCGAGCTCGGGATGCGCGTGGCCCACGCCTCCTACCCGCCCGACGGCGTCGCGGACTACACGGTCATGCTGACGCTCATGGCACTGCGCAAGGTGAAGCTCGTCCAGCGTCACGCCGCCGCCCAGGACTTCACCCTCGAGGGAAAGATCGGGCGCGCGCTCGGAAGCTGCACCGTGGGCGTGGTGGGCACGGGTGCCATCGGCGCCTGCGTGGTGCGCCGGCTGCGGGGCTTCGGATGCCGCGTGCTCGCGTACGACCCGGCGCCCTGCGCCGGGCTCGCGACGTACGTGAGCCTGCCCGAGCTGCTCGCCGAGTCGGACGTGGTGACGCTGCACGCGCCGGGGCTCCCGGAGAACCGTCACATGATCGGCGCCGCGGAGCTCGCGCGCATGCGCGAGGGCGCGGTGCTCGTGAACGCCGCGCGCGGCAGCCTCGTTGACACGGCCGCCCTGCTCGACGCGCTCGAGTCCGGCCACCTAGGGGGCGCGGCGCTCGACACCATCGAGCACGAGTCGAACCTCTACTACCTCGACCGCGGCCTGGACGTCCTGCCCAACCGCGACCGGGCCGCGCTCATGGCGCTGCCCAACGTCATCGTGACGCCCCACATGGCGTTCTACACCGCAGAGGACGTCGAGGGCATGGTCCGGAGCAACGTCGAGGCGCTCGTCGCCTTCGCCTCCGGCGAGGCGACGCCGCACGAGGTCCGCTAGTCCTCGTCCTTCTCGGCGCGCTCGTCCCGCTCCCTCGCGGGCCTGTCGTCGCGGGCGGCACCGGCGGCGCGTCGGCTGCGCTGCTCGATCTCCTCCGGCGTGAGGACGTCCTCGATGCGCAGGTTCACGCCCGCCACCTCGAGCCCGGTCATGCCACTGACCTGCTTCACGACAGCACGCTTGACATCCTCGAAGACCTGCGGCGCATACGCCCCGTACTCGATGAGCACGGAGATGTTCACGCGCACGGCGCTCTCGGGCGTCACCTCGACGGTCACGCCCTTGGTGGAGTCGCTCGCGCCGAAGGCGTCCTGCACGCGGTTGAACCAGCTGCCCTTCATGCCCACGACGCCGGGGACCTCGCGCATGGCGATGGCCACGATCTTCTCGATCACGCCGTTGGAGAAGGTGAGGGAGTCCTCGGAGTCGACGTCCTCGTCGTCGCCGGACAGGTCGATGTCGGTGCCCTCGGCCTCCGCCTCGACGATCTCCGCGGTCCCCTCGACGACGGTGATGTCGGCGCCCTTGGCGTCCGTCTGCTCACGTGCGGTGTCGTTCTGAGTCATCTCTCGCTCCTTGCTGCCGAGCGGCGCCCGGCCGACGTCCTGCCTACTGGTTGCCCCTGGTGAAGAGGCGCCTGAGCGTGTTCACGATCCTCGGGTCGCCGTCGAGCGCCTGGCCGACGGCCACGCCCGCGAGCACGAAGACCGCGATCACCACGAGCGGCCACGGTCCCACGACAAGAAAGGCGATCGCCGCCACGAAGCCCACCACGGCGCCCCAGAACGCCCGCTCGTGGCCGGGGAACGTCCGGCTCACCCAGGCGCTCAGGCGCCCCGCGCCGTCGCGGACGGCGTCGGCGACGGTGTAGCGACCGTCGTCGGCCGGGCGCTCCTGCGCGGCGTCGTCGCGGCACTCCTCGTCCTTCTCGCCCACGCTGATCTTGGGCCTGGGGGTCCTCTCGTCAGCCATGCGCTACGCCTCCCTCTCGGACTCGCGCGAGCCTCCCATGGAGACCGTGATCTCGCTCGTGGCGTCGCCGCCGCCCGTGGCGGGGGCGGCCTCGGGCGCCTCGTCGTCGGGCGCGACGGTCACGGACTCGGGCTCCACGAACTCGAGGCTCACGTCCTCGACCTTGTCCCCGCAGACGGCGGCCAGGCCGTCCACGAGCTCCTCGTGCAGCTCGGCCCCCTTGGCGACCACGTCGACGGTCTCGTGCGGGAGCACCCGCACGTGCACGCGGATGTGGCCGCGGGCCTTGGCGTCCACGCGGACGCGCGCCGCGGCGCAGCTCCCGTCCGCCTCGACGATGTGGGAGGCCTGCGCGGCGATGGCGTCGCGCGTGACGGAGATCACGCCGCCGTCGACGGTGGCGATCTCGACCGTGCGCACCGTCCTGCGCGCGAAGAGCGCGCGGCAGAGCAGCACCACCAGGCCGAGCGCGCTCACCGCCAGGCACGCGAGGACGGCTATGGCGTACGCCTCGAGGTTGAAGAGCGCCGACGCGGCGGCCGTCCAGGGGCCGAACCACGTGAGCGCCAGCGATGCCAGCGAGAACGCGCAGGCGAGCACGAAGACGACCGTGCACAGCCGCTTGAGTCCACTCATGCCAATCTCCAATCAGCCGGAACGGGCCGGGCGCGCGGGACGGGGGGCACGGGCGAGCGCCTCCGCAGCGGGGCCCGGCTCCGGGGCCCCGGGGGGGACGTGCCCGGGCCACGTACCTAGGATACCCCTTGGCCCGGACATGATTCGCGCGGCGGGCGAGAAGGACCGTGCCGCCGCGCCCCTCCCCGCGGCGGCCGCCGGCGCGCCCCCGGGCCGCCGTCCCGGATGGCGAGGCGGGCGAAGACGGTGCCGAGCGCCGCCGAGGTGAGCGACGCGAGCAGGATGGCGCACTTCGCGGCGATGGCGTCGGCGGGGTCGGTGAAGGCCAGGCCCGTGATGAGGATGGACATGGTGAAGCCCACGCCGCCCATGAGCCCCACCGCCACGACCTGCGGCCAGTCCATGCCGCGCGGCAGGCGCGCGAAGCCGAGGCGCACCAGGAGCCACGTCACGAGGATGATGCCGACGGGCTTGCCCGCGACGGCGCCGAGGTAGGCTCCGTGCGCCACGGGGCTCGCGAGCAGCGCCCCGAAGTTCTCGCCCACGAGGTGCAGCTCGGCGTTGACGAAGGCGAACAGCGGCAGCACGAGGAAGTTCACGAAGACCGTCACGTAGCGCTCCATGCGCTGGAGCGGGGGCGTGACGTGGTGCATGACGCGCTCGGTTCTCCAGGCGCCGTCGGTGAAGTCGTGCTGCCCGAGGACGTGGTGCTCGTCGTCGTAGGCGTCCTCGAGGTCGCGCGCACGCCGCTCGAGCCAGCCCCCGAGCTCGGAGAGGCGCACGTCGGAGCGGCTCGGGAGGGCGAAGGCGAGGATGACGCCCGCGAGCGTGGCGTGGACGCCCGAGTTGAACATGCACGCCCACAGGACGAGGCCCACCGCCACGTAGGGGGCGACCGAGTAGACGCGCGCGCGGTTGAGCGCGACGAGCGCGCCGGTGAGCGCGAGCGACGCGAGGCACCACCCGACCTGGGGGACCTGCCCGTAGAACAGGGCGATCACCACGATGGCGAGGATGTCGTCGGCGATGGCGAGCGTCTGGAAGAAGACCTTGGTCGCCGGCGAGATGCGCTCGCCCAGCAGCGACACCACGCCGAGCGCGAAGGCGATGTCGGTCGCGATGGGAACCGCCCATCCGCGCGGCTCGCCGCCCTGGGCGAGGTTGACCGCGAGGTAGATGAGGGCGGGCACGGTGACGCCGCCCACCGCCGCGAGCATCGGGAGCGCGGCCTGGCGGGGGCGGCGCAGCTGCCCCACCGTGGTCTCGTACTTGAGCTCGATGCCCACGAGCAGGAAGAACACGGCCATGAGGAAGTCGTTGACGAACTGCTCGACGGTGAGCGAGACCGTGAGGCGCCCCACGCCCACCACGAGCGGCAGCCCGAGCACGTGCTCGACCGCGTCGTAGAGCGGCGTGTTGGCCACCACCAGCGCAAGAAGCGCGGCGCCCACCATGACCGCCGCCGCGACGGTGGAACTGCCCGTCACCGCCCGCAGCGCGCCCTTGCGCTCGAGGCGCCGGACGACCGCCGGCTCGTCGAAGATCGCCCCGGGGCGCGTCACCTCGCCTCTCCCTCCCCCAGAAGCAGGGTCTGCTCCACCACGACCCGCGCGGCGAGCGCGTCGATGGCCGCCTGGAGCAGCCACGCGAGCTCGGGGTCGGCGGCGCGGCCGCTCGTGTCCACGAGCTCGAGCACGGTGGGCTCGGCCGGCGCACCCGAGCTGAAGCGCGCCGCCAGCGAGCGCTCCAGGGCCTCGCAGGAGCGGTCGTAGAGCGCCTCGAGGTCGAGCTCTGAGGTCCAGATGAGGGCGGCGAGCTGGCGCACCTGGGCGATGGAGAACACGCGCTTGAGCGCGCAGACGAACAGCAGCGACGCCACGTGGCGGCGCGTGTAGCGCTTCCGATGGGGCGCCGGGATCACGCCCTGCTTGACGTAGTTGTTGACCATCGAGCCCGTGACCAGGGTCTCGTCGGGAAGCCGCATGAACTCGAGCTCCTGGGCCACGAGCGTGAGCAGCTGGTCGAGGTAGAGCTCGATCCGGGGCATCTCGTGGATGCGCGAGACGTGCACCGACCCCAGGCGCTCCGCGAGCTCGCGGCGCCGCTCGTCGGTGACGCGGGCCGGGACCAGCGCCCTCGTCCTGTCTGACATGCCGCCCACCTCCTCAGTGTCTCCGGAAACGGATTACCTAGTATTCAAAACCATGTTAAAGGGATATAGTCACCTCACCATGATACCGACCGGGACGCCGAGCGTCACGTCGCGAGGGGGAAGAGCATGAACAAGCAGCGCATCGCCGTCATAACGGACTCGGGGACCGACACGCCCGAGGAGTTCGTCGCCGCCCACGACGTTCGCGTCGTCCCGCTTCGCATCAACTACTCCGACGGCTCCACCTACGAGAACGGCGTGAGCATCACCACCGAGGAGGTCGTGAGGCGCTTCGGCGAGGAGGTCCCCACCACGTCGCTCCCCTCCCCCATGAAGATCGCCGACACCCTCGAGCAGGCGCGCCGCGACGGCTACGTCGGCGCCGTCTTCGTGACCATCTCGTCGGGGCTCTCCGCGACCCACGAGACCGTGAGCATGGTCGCGCGGCAGATGGAGGACTTCCCGGTGGTGGTCGTCGACACCAGGAGCATCGGCGGCGCTGCGGGCATGGTGGTCATGGAGGCCGTGCGACAGGTCGAGGCGGGCATGCCGCTCGAGAGCATCGGCAGCGTGCTCGCGGGGGTGAGCGAGCGCACGCACGTGTACTTCGCCGTCCAGAAGCTCGACTTCCTGCGCAAGGGCGGGCGCATCAGCGAGACCGTCTACCGCGTGGGGTCGGCGCTCAACATCAAGCCGGTCCTCACGTGCAGCGAGGAGGGCAAGTACGTCATCGCCAAGAAGGCGCGCGGGTGGAGGCGGGCGCTCGACACCGAGGTGGAGCTCGTCGCCGCGCACGCGCGCGAGCACCGCGAGGTGCGCCTGGGCATCTGCAGCTACGACACGAGCGTCTACGACGAGCTCGAGGCGCGCCTTCGCGAGCGCGTGGAGCCCGTGAGCCGGATCGTCGAGGTCCTGCGGCTGAGCATCTCCGCCGACCTGCTCGTCCACACCGGCCCCACCATCGTGGGCATGGCGGTGCAGGGGCTATAGGGACCGGGCCCCTCGATTCGGACTCGGCGGGGACCGACGCCCCGTCCGCGACCATGTGCCGCGGACGGGGCGTCGTCGTATTGCTACAGCTCGGCGACCATCCGCTCGACGATTCTCGCGCAGCGCTCGGCGGAGACGCGCTCGAAGGTGGCGTAGTCCACGGCCTGCCCCTCGGTGCCAGGCTTGTCCGAGATCGCGCGCACCACGACGAAGGGCACGCCGTTGGCCTCGGCAGCCTGGGCGATCGCGGCGCCCTCCATCTCGCAGCAGAGCGCCCCGAACTGCTCGACGATGCGCCGGCGCGTCTGCTCGCGACACACGAACTGGTCGCCGGACGCCACGCGGCCCGCCAGCGCGCGGACCTCGGGCGCCACGGCCGCCGCGGCGGAGAGGGCCGCCTCGCGCAGGGCGTCGTCGGCGACGAACTCCACGCGGTCGCGCCCGGGGATGAGGCCGGGCTCGTAGCCCAGCTCCTCGACCTCGAAGTCGTGCTCCACGCAGTCCGTGGAGACCACGAGGTCGCCGATGTCCAGGCGCGATGCGTCGAGCGAGCCCGCGATGCCGGTGTTGATGAGGTGCGTGCAGCCGAAGCGGTCCGCGAGCACCTGTGCGCAGATTCCGGCGTTCACCTTTCCCACGCCGCACTTGACCACGACGACGTCCTTCTCGCCCAGCCGTCCCGCGACGAACTCCGTGCCCGCCACGCGCTCGGCCCGCGCGTCCGCGAGCTCGGCCTTGAGGTGGTCGACCTCGACGTCCATGGCACCGATGATACCGATTCTCATGTCATGCCTCCTTAGGTGCGGGTTGCGGACGGTTTTGGGGCCCAGACCGACCGGAATCCGCACGCATTCCAACCAGGTGCGGGTTGCGGACGGTTTTGGTCCGCAGACCGACCACAACCCGCACGCACTCCGACTTGGTGCGGGTTGCGGACGGTTTTGGGCCGCAGACCGACCGGAATCCGCACGTACTTCTCGCCCGGCGGGCCCGGCGCTAGGCCTCCGGATAGACGAGGTGCGCCTCGTCGATGTGCTCGAGCGTGCCCTCGAGGTAGCGACGCGCCCACCACCGCGCGGCCGTGAGGTCCGCGTCGTGCCAGTTGCCGCACTCCTCAGGTCGCGCGCCCGGAATCTCGCCCTCGAAGTCGCGGATGAACTCGAAGCACGAGCGCACGAGCGGCGCCACCTCGGCGGAGGAGTGCTCGCCAAAGAGGATGAGGTAGAAGCCCGTGCGACAGCCCATCGGGCCGAAGTAGACCACGCGGTCGCGCCAGGCGGGGTCGTTGCGCAGGTAGGTTGCGCCCAGGTGCTCGATGGCGTGCACAGCCGCGGTGTCCATGACCGGCTCGCGGTTGGGCGCGGTGAGGCGCAGGTCGAAGGTGGTGACCACGGCTCCCGTCGCCGGGTCGACGTCCACGCGGCTCACGTAGACGCCCGGCTCGAGCACGAGGTGGTTCACGGTGAAGCTGGCGATCTTGTCCATGGGGCCTCCCCGGGTCGCGGGTTCTTCTCGCCGCTTAAGTGTAGCCGGTCGGGCGCCGGCAGGAAAAACTTGGGGCAAACTGGGGGCGGCCCCGCGTCCTCGGCAAGGGCCCGAGCGGGCGCGGGCCCCCGCCTGTCCGCGCCGATCCTCTAGATCGAGGACGTCACCGGGGCGTAGGCGCAAAACGACACCTCGGGCGAGAAAAACGTCGCCGCGCGCCCACACCCTGGAAACCGTGGGCGCGCGGCGACGCTCTGGGTAGAGAAACCGTCGGTTGGCGCCTACACCCTACGCGCAGCGCCCTACAGCGCGCTCGCCAGCCACGGCCTTCCCGAGAGCGCTCGCACGAGGCGGTCCTGCGCCGTCGAGAACGCGACGTCGTCCCTCACGTGCAGGCGAATCTCGCCCTGCGTGCCGTAGGCGGTGAAGGCCGTAAAGACCACGTCGGTCGCAAAGTCGGGGTCGAGCAGGTCGGCGAGCTCCTGGGCCGCCACCGCGCAGCACTCCTGCGCCACGGCGTCGAGGTCCGCACCCGGCACCACCGCAATCGGCACGCCGCAGTAGCCCACGGTCCAGCCGGTGACGTGCAGCACCGAGGTGTTGCTCAGCACGGAGTTGGGGATGACCTCCTGCGCCCCGCCGCGCACGCGCACGGTCGTGCTGCGCCAGGTGACGTCGGTGACCTCGCCCGTCACCTGCCCCACGGTGATGCGATCTCCGGGCTGCACGGACTTGCTCACCATGAGCGAGATGCCGCCGATGATGTTGGAGATCGTGTCCTGCATGCCGAGCGAGATGGCGAGCGACACCACGCCGAGGGCGGCGACAAAGCCCGCCGGGTCCACGCCAAAGACGGGCTGCATGACGCTGAGCAGCGCGAGCGCCCAGATGAGCGCACGCACGATGTTGATGAAGATCGATGCACTCGGCAGGTTGGAGGCATCGAGCAGCCGGTGCATGAGCCGCACCACCACACGCTGCACCAGCGCGGCGATTGCCACGGCAACGACGAGCGTCACGCCCCTGTCGAGCCAGCCGCCCATGTCAACGCCGATGAGATGCTCCATGCGATTCTCCTCTCTCCCGTCATGCCCCTTATGCGTACGCACGCATCAATCGTTCTCGAGGGCAAATCCATGCGCACGCATACATCTCGGCATGGGGGGGCAACCCCTCCGCTACCCCTCGATCTTGACGAGCGGCGCGAAGCCCTTGAGGAGCTTCTTGGTCTTGCCCGTGCGCGTGAACTTGACCTCGATGGTGTCGCCCGTGACGGCGATCACCTTACCGGGGCCGAAGGTCTTGTGGGAGACCTGGTCCCCAGGCGAGAAGGACGTGGACGGCGCGGGGCGCGCCGGCGCGGCCGCGCGGGCGCCAGCCAGCTCGGAGGCGCGGGGCGCGCCGCCGGTGGAGCGGGTGCGCGACCCGAAGACGTTGCCGCCGTAGACAGAGGAGCCGCGCCCGCTGCCGAAGGTGCCGTGGCGGTCGCCGCGCTTCTCCCAGCCCACGCCGCTGAAGCCCGAGGAGCCCACGCCCACGCGCTCCACGTCGGCGGCGGGAATCTCGTTCAGGAAGCGGCTCGGCGGGTTGGCCTGCACCGAGCCGAAGGTCCGGCGCGTCGTCGCGTGCGTGAGGTAGAGCTTCTTGCGGGCGCGCGTGATGGCCACGTAGGCGAGGCGCCGCTCCTCCTCCACGCCCTCCGGGTCGCCGTCGTAGGAGGTGTGCGGGAAGATGCCCTCCTCCATGCCGGCCACGAAGACTACCGGAAACTCCAGGCCCTTTGCCGAGTGGATGGTCATCATGGTCACCGCGTGCGTCTGCCCCGCAAGAGCGTCGAGGTCAGAGCGCAGCGCCAGCCACTCGATGAGCGCGGGCAGCTTCTCGGAGGCCACGGGCGGCCTGAGACTGGCAGGCGCCGAGCCCGGGACGTCCCCGCTTGTCTCGGGCGACTTCGCGGAGCGTGAGCCAGAGGCAAGCGGGGTCGCCCCGGGCTCGGCGCCGACGGGCTCGATCGCCCCTGCCGCACGCAGCTGCTCCAGGCTCTCGAGCGTCTCCACCGCGTCGTGCGTCTCGTCGAACTCGGCGGCGACGCCCATGAACTCGCGGATGTTCTCGATGCGACCGTCGGCCTCGACGCTGTGCTCGGCCTCGAGCGCGCGAATGAGCCCCGAGCGCTCCACGATGGCCTCAACCACGTCCGAGAGCTCCCCGGTGAAGTGGCGCCCCGCCTCGATCACGCCCGTGAACTCCGCGAGCGCCGAGCGGACCTTGGCGCCGAGCAGGCCCGTCTCGGCGATCGCCATCTCGCAGGCGCTGAAGAACGAGACCCCCTCGTCAGCCGCGAGCTCGCGGATCTTGTTGATCGAGGTGGTCCCGACGCCGCGCCGGGGCGTGTTGACCACGCGCAGGGCCGCCACGTCGTCGTCGGGGTTCACGACGAGCTTGAGGTAGGCCATGACGTCGCGCACCTCGGCTCGGTCGAAGAAGCGCGTGCCGCCCACGATCTTGTAGGGCACGCCCGCGCGCAGGAACATGTCCTCGAGGATGCGCGACTGCGCGTTGGTGCGGTAGAAGACGGCCATGTCGTCGTAGCTCGTGCCGCCGTCGTGGAGCTTCTCGATCTCCGACCCGATCCAGCGGCCCTCGTCTCGCTCGTCGGCGGCCTGGAACACGCGGATCCTCTCGCCGTCGCCCGCGTCGGTGAACAGCCGCTTGGGCTTGCGGCGGGCGTTGTTGGCCACCACCGCGTTGGCGGCGGCAAGGATGTGGCCCGTCGAGCGGTAGTTCTGCTCGAGGCGCACCACGCGGGCGTCGGGGTAGTCCTTCTCGAAGTCGAGGATGTTCTGGATGTCCGCCCCTCGCCAGCTGTAGATGGACTGGTCGTCGTCGCCCACGACCATGAGGTTGCGGTGGCGCGCCGCCAGGAGGTTGGTGATCGCGTACTGGACGTGGTTGGTGTCCTGGTACTCGTCCACGCTGATCTGGCGGAAGCGGTCCTGGTAGCGCTCGAGCACCTCGGGGCGGCGGGAGAGCAGCTCGAAGGTCTTGACGAGCAGGTCGTCGAAGTCCATGGCGTTCGCCTTGGCGAGGCGCAGGTCGAGCTCGCGGTAGACGCGCGCGGCGGCGCGGTCGGCAGGGTTGGAGGAGCCCGCCATCTCGTCCGGGCCCACGAGCGCGTTCTTGGCGGAGGAGATCTTGGAGCGGATCGAGTTCATCGGGAAGGACTTCTGGTCGATGTCGAGGTCGGCCATGATGGCCTTGACCAGGCGCCTGGAGTCATCGTCGTCGTAGATGGTGAAGTTGGGGCGGTAGCCAACGAGCTCGCCGTCCTCGCGCAGCATGCGCACGCACATGGCGTGGAAGGTGCACACCCACATGCCGCGCGTCCCGCCGCCCAGCAGCGCCTCCAGGCGCTCGCGCATCTCGGCGGCGGCCTTGTTGGTGAACGTGATGGCCAGCACCTGCCACGGGCGCACGCCCTCGTCGGCGATCATGTGCGCGATGCGGTACGTGAGCACGCGCGTCTTGCCCGAGCCCGCGCCGGCGAGCACGAGCAGGGGCCCGCGCGTGCACTCGGCGGCCTCGCGCTGGGCGGGGTTGAGCCCGGCGAGGTCGACGGTCGGGGCGGCGGGTGCCGGGCGGGCGGGAGCGGCGTCGGGCGCGAACAGCTGTGGGTTTCTCGGTGACGCCCCCACTCTGTCCGGTCGGGCGCGAACAGGCTCTGCTGGTTCTGGGTCATGGAACCCCCACGTTCTTCTCGGCAGTTCTCGTGCCCTAAGAGTGTAGCCGCCCGACCGGACAGAGTGGGGGCGTCACCGAGAAACCCACAGAGCGCGACGCGAGCAGCCGCGCGCGCCCGCCCGCGGCCCCGCCAGCACGACCACGCAGCCGACGAGGGTCGCCGCGCTCGCGGCGAGCGAGGCGGTCCACGCGGGCGGCGCGACGAAGGCGACGCGCACCGTGCCCTCGAAGCCCGCGGGGACCTCCACCGAGAGCGTCCAGGCGTCGCCGCGCGCAAGCTCGCACCCCCCGGGCTCGCTGACGAGCTCGTAGCCGGGGTAGTCGAGCAGCGGCAGCGAGACCGAGCCGCCCGTCTCGCCTCCCGCGACCTCGAGCTCGAAGTCGACCCCGCTCCGGCTCCACGAGAGGACCTCGGCGTCGCCGGAGGCCTCGGGCGCGGGGTCCGCGTCGGCTATCATGCCCGGCTTGTCGGCCTCGACGGGGAGGTACTCGCTGCTCGCCACGCCGCCCTGGCCGTCCACGCCCACGTAGTCCTCGGGGAGCGCGTCGGCGAGCGTCATGTAGCTCGTGAGACCCGCCAGCGCCTCGACGCACGAGAGGGCCACGAGCGCCACGACGGCCGCGCGCGCGGCACCCGGGGAGAGCGCCGCGGCGAGCGAGCGCGCCGCGAGGCACGCCAGGAAGACGAGGGCAAACGAGAGCGGGCCGAGCAGGCGCCACGGGAACTGGATGTTGGAGAGCACGGAGACCACCGCGTCGAGCGGTCCCGGCAGCGCCTGGTTCCAGGGGAAGTACGCCGTGCTCATGAACGCGATGAGGACGGCGAGCACGAGCACGAGCGACCCGAGCGCGCGGACGGGGCGCGCCACGCGGCCGCGCAGGCCCGGCTCGACCATGAGCGCCACCCACAGCAGCGCCCCGAGCACGAGCGACCAGCCCACCGAGAAGGGCATCTCGAGCTCGAGCGGCTCGCCGAGGGCGTAGCTCAGGCCCGTGACCCGGGGCAGGAAGAAGAGGAGCTGCGCGGGCATGAGCGCGTTGTTGGCGGCGTCGCTGCGCGTCATGGCCGCCGTCTTGGCGGTGACGCGCATGTCGGCCGACTGGTAGTACTCGAGGAAGGGCACCGCGAAGGCGAGCGAGAGCAGCAGCGCCGCTGCCGCGGCGAGCGCGAGGCGTCCCAGCGTGCGAGCGTCGTGCCGCCGAACGAGCAGGGCGACGACGACCGGCGCGAACAGCACGAACGCCAGGACGATGCTGATGATGTGCGAGTAGACGACGGCCGCCACGCCGAGCGAGCACCACGCCCATCCGCCGCGGGCCGCCCCCTCGCGCTCGGGGAAGAAGACGCAGTAGACCCCGAAGGCGATCACGGGGAAGAAGCCGAGCGCGAGGTACTCCCCCACGGCCCCGCGCAGCCAGACGTCGTCGAGCAGGCGGTAGGGCGAGAGCGTCCAGAGCGCACAGGCGAGCAGCCCCGACGTGCGCGACGAGAGCATGCGCCTGAAGCACAGGTAGGTCGCGGCCGCGCAGAACGCGTTGACGAGAAGGACGAAGGCGCCGTAGGACGCCCGCATGGAGAGGCCCATGAGCCGGAGCACGGCGGGCACGTAGAGGAAGAGGTCTCCGTAGCAGATCGAGACCGGGTAGCCGTAGCCGCTCACCTGGACCGTCTGCATGCGCACGGGGAACTGCCCGTCGGCGAGCCCCCGCGCGATCCCGTCGATGCGGTACAGGTGGAAGATCAGGTCCTGGTTGGGCGTGTAGGGCAGGTAGGTGAGAAGGACCGGCAGGCTCGCCACAAGAGCCACCAGGGCGACGGCGAGGGCTACCAGCCGCCTGCCGCGGTCGCGCGGGGCCGCGGTCGCGTGACGGGGCGCGACGGAACGCTCGGGCATGGCTGCTCCTTCCGGACGGCTGGGCGGCGCAGCGGCGCCGCACCGCCTCATGATAGCCGCTCGACGCCCGACGGAGCGGGAAGCACGCCGACCTCCGTCGTTACCCCGCGCCCCAAGCACGGATCTTGTCGCCAGAGCGTGCGCTTGGCGCGGACCCTGTCGCTCCGCGGCATCCGCTCCGCCCCAAACGGATCGTGTGTCGAATTGTGGTGTACGGGCCTCCCGGGAAGACGGCGGCCGTGCCCTAGAATCGATGTTCGCTGAAACGTTGATTCGAGTAGAAGCGACGCGGCTACCATGGACACTCTACAGGAAAGCGGGATACTTGAGGGACTCCCGGTAAGGGGGACGGGACCCTCGACCTCACCGAGCTCGCGCGGCGGGCGCCGTCGGGCGGGCTATGGCCGTCGCCTGCCCGTCACGCCGGCTGCGCGCGGCGCTACTTCCCCTCGTCGGAGTCGCCGATGGTGATGTCCTGGTCGTAGGTGAGACTGTAGGCGACCTCAAGGCCTCGGAGCAGCTCGCGGGCATCGTGCTCGCCCATCTTCTGCAGCGTCGCGGCCAGGCTCGAGACGCCGCTCGAGCTGTGGTCGTGCGCGTGGCTGTGACCCTTCTCGGTGCAGTAGGCGATCACGCGGCGCCGGTCCTGCTCGTCGGGGACGCGACGAACGTAGCCCTTGGCCTCGAGCGAGTCCAAGATCCGCGTCATGCGCGGGCGCGTGTAGCCGAGCCTCTCGGCCAGGTCAGACGGGTTCATCCCGCCGTCCTGACGAGAGAGGTACTCCAGAACCGGGTCCTCCCCCATCGACATGCCGTACGCCGTGCCAATCGAGCCCTTGGCAACGCCCCTCGAGTACATGATGAGCTTTTTCGCTGCGTCCTCGTAGTCCATCGCCGTGCGACTCGTCCTTTCCAGCGAGCTCGCGGGGTTCCAGCCCCCCGCCCCGACATCCGACTGAATGGTAATGGTAGCAACTTTTTGCGCGCCGTCCACAGCATCACCCCCCCGAGCATCACCGGAAATACGTCTCTCGGACCAGCGTCGCCTCAGCCGAGAAGCGAAAAGATCGTCTCGGCAAAGCCGTCGTGGTCGTTGTCGAGCGCGGTCACGTGGGCGGCCGCGGCGCGAACCTCGGCGGGGGCGTTGGCCATCGCCCAGCTCTGCGGGACGGACCGGAGCATGTCGATGTCGTTTCTCCCGTCGCCGAACGCGGCCGCGTCGCGCGGCGAGACGCCGAGGTGCTCGCAGACCGCACGAACCCCCCTCGTCTTGCTCGCGTCCCCGCTCATCACCTCGCACAGGGTCGCCGACGAGCGCACCACCGCGAGCGAGGGAAAGGCCGCCCCCACCTCCCGCTCGGCGCGCGCTATCGCGTCGGGCTCACCCACGAGCAGGAACTTGTGAAGCCCGCGCTCCGAGAAGTGGTCCTCGAGCTGGCCCTCGATCGAGCGCACGCCCACGATGCCCTCCTCGCGGGCGACGCGCGGGTCGCGCCGGTCGGACGTAACCCAGCTATGGTAGCCGTAGGCCATGCAGCACACGTCGGGCACGTCGCAGGCGACGTAGTCGCGCACCTCGAGCGCGCATCCGAGCGCGATGGGACAGCTCAGCAGCTCTGCGCCCGCGGCGTCGAGCACGTAGGCACCGCTGTAGCACACCACCGGGCCGGGACGGCCCAGCTGCGCCTGGATTTCCGAGAGCGCCTCGGGCATCCGCGCCGAGACCAGCACGAGCGGCACGCCCCGCTCCGCGAGCGCGCGGGCAGCGGCGGCGGCGCGCGGAGTCACGCGGTGCGAGCCGTCGAGCAGCGTACCGTCCACGTCGGTGAACACGGCCGACGGCAGGGCCGGCCCGTCACCCCTCCCTGGGGAAAGCTCACGCCCCATCACCATCACCCCTCCATCCCGCGGACGTACGCGCGCACGAGCACAACGTCCGATGCGCTGACGTTTTCCACCGTGTAGGGCCCTGTCGCGGCGGGCACGACGAAGGTCTCCGCGTAGTGCACGGGCATCGGCTCGAAGGCGCCCGCGGGGCTCCCCACGACCGCCTCCTCCCCCGCGACCAGGTTGAGCACGCTCACCGTGCCGCGCGTGTCGAGAAGGACGCGCGCGCCGGGCCCAATCGTGTAGCGGCGCGTCTCGAGCGGCTCGAGCTCGTGCAGTCCCGTGCGCTCCACCCGCGCCGCGCCGCACGGCTCGTCGACCTCGCGCGCCCGGCCGACCAGGTTGCGCCGCACCCACCCCTCGTCGCGGTCCCAGCGGATGACCTGCCTGCCGTGCCCCAGGTGCACCGGGCGCGGGCGGCCGTCCAGACCCGTGCGCCCCCAGTCCCAGAGCTTGAACGTGAACAGGTAGGGCGTGGCGCTGATCTCGAGCACCATGGTCCCCGCCCCGGAGCAGTGGACGGTCCCCGCGGGGATGAGAAAGTGGTCATGGGGGCGCGCGGGGATGCGGTTCACGTAGCGCTCGGCGTCAAAGGGTGCGCCGCCCGCGTTTGCCAGCTCGAGGGCCCCCATCATCTCCTCGGGGTCGACGCCCTCCCTCAACCCGAGGTAGACGCAGGCGTCCTCGCTCGCGTCGAGGATGTAGTAGCTCTCGTCCTGGGTGTAGGCCATGCCAAAGGCGCGCCTGATGTAGTCGGTCGTGGGGTGGACCTGCAGGCTCAGGTTCTGCCCGCCCATGGTGTCCAGCAGGTCAAAGCGAATGGGAAACTCCGCCCCGTAGCGCGCGTAGACCCCCTCCCCCAGCAGGGGAAGGGGGCGCAGGAGCGTGAGGTCCATCGCCGGCACGCGCACCACGGCGTTGTCAAAGGCGAGGGCCAGGGCGTTCTCCTCGGGAACTCCGTCGAAGGCCCACGCGTAGTTGGGCTTCTCGCCGGGAAGACCGAACCTCTCGCGCATCCACTGCCCTCCCCAGACGCCCGGGTCAAAGTAGGGCACCGTGCGAAACGGCCGGCTCGACGCCACGTCCAGGGCATCCGCAAGCGCAGAGCCCGTGACGGCGCGCGGGGACTCGGCGTCAACGGTGTCAACGACATAGTCCGCGCGACCGAGCAGCCGCGCCTTGTGGCGGTCGGCGAGGCGCCACTCCACGAAGTAGCCGCGCTTGATCTTGCGCAGGACGTCGTCGTCGCCGTTGTCGCAGCGGTAGTTGGGCATCCCGGCGCGGTAGCGGAGCTGAATCTCCCAGCGCGTCACGTCGCAGTAGACGAGCACGTCGCCGGGATGCACGAGCGCCGCGCCGAACCCGCACACCACGACGAGGCCGCGCGCCTCCTCCACGCGCCGACGGGCCGAGACGAGCGCGGCGGCGTCCATGAAGTCCTCGAGCTCGCCGAAGCACATGCGCCCGAAGACGCGGTCGTCGGTGAGGAAGGGCTCCATGCGGCGCGTGAGCTCGTCGGGCTCGGGAAAGAGGTCGCGGGTGTCGATGAGGACCTCGGGCCGCAGCGACCCGAGCGCCCCCAGGACCTCGTCGTCGCGAACCCCCGGGTAGGAGTCGCACGCCAGGACCACGCGATCTGCGCCCGACCGCCCAAGCGCTCCGACGCGACGCTCGAGCGCGCCCACAAGGGCGTCGTAGCCGAGAAGGACCTCGTGCCCCGGAACCCTCACCGTCGGGAACCTGTCATAGCCTCCTGCCACCGCGACCTACCTCCCCTCGTCCTCCTCGGCTCCCCCGCCGTCGCGCCGCGCGTCGAGGTCGACGTCGGCGGCGGCGAGGATCGCCCGCACGTTCCTCTTGGCGTTGGTGGTCCCCACCTTGAGGACGACCGACGCCACGGCGCCCACCGCGAGCAGAGCAACCCCGAGCGCGCCGAACCCCGTGCCGCCCTCTCCGTAAAGGCCCCAGTACCCCACGATGAAGCCCAGGGCGATCAGCGAGTATCCAATGCGCAGCCACACGTTCAGGCGCTGGATGGCGTCGGTTTGGAGCTTGGCCTCGCGGACGAGGTCCGCGCGCGTCCAGCCGGAGGTGTCAAGAGCCATGTCAGGTCCTCTCTATGGCGGGGAGCCCGGGCCGCGCAGGGGGAGATGGCGGCCCGGGCAGAAGGAGGTATTCGAGCGATGCGGTACGAGCGTGACTAGGCGGTCGGCGCGGCGATCGTGGCGGCGCCGAAGAAGCCCACCGCGGCGCCGAGGAAGGCGATCACGAGCAGGATGAGCATCGTGACGATGGGGCTGACCTTCTTCTTGGTCATGAGCCACCAGCACAGGATGGTGAAGCCCAGGGGCAGGAGCTTGGGGTAGATGCCGTCAAGCGTGCCCTGGAGCGTGCCGCCGCCGGGGAGCTGGAGCGACGTGGAGATGGAGACCCAGGTGGCGGCCACGGCGCCGATGACCATGGTGCCCACCATCACGATGGCGTCGCGAAGCGCGGTGGCGTTGGGGCCCACGAGCGCCTCGACCGCGGCGCCTCCGAGGTCGTAGCCGCGGTAGTACGCCAGGCGCATGCCAAAGTAGGCGAGCAGGTTCCACACCACGATGTAGAAGATGGCACCGAGCGGGCTGCCGCCCTCGGAGAGGCCCATGGCAATGCCCAGAAGGATGGGGATGAGCGTGCCCACGATGAGGGAGTCGCCGATGCCGGCGAGCGGGCCCATGAGGCCGGCGCGGATGCCGTTGATGGTCTCGTCGTCGATGGCCTCGCCGTTGGCGCGGGCCTCCTCGAGACCAACCGTGACGCCCACGATCATGGAGCCGATCTGGGGCTCGGTGTTGAAGAAGGCCGAGTACGTGGTGAGCGCGCGCTGCTGGTCCTCCTTCTTGTCATAGAGGTCCTCGACGATGGGGAGCATCGAGACCAGGTAGCCGAAGGTCTGCATGTGCTCCTGCGAGAAGCAGGTGAGGTTGCCGTAGTACCAGTTGTGGAAGGACTTGGAGAGGGCCTTCTTGGAGACCTTCTTTCCTTCCTTGGCGGCGACGGTGTTCTCGGCCATTAGATGTCCTCCTCTTCCTCGTCGTCGGCTGCGGTGAGCTCGCCGGAGGCGGCGGCGACCACGGGACGGTTCTTGAGCGTGGAGATCTGGAAGTTGATGAGCGCGAAGAAGCACGCGATGGCGGAGCAGGCGATGAGGTTGCAGCCCATGACCGCGGCGAGCGTGAAGCCAAAGAAGAAGGTCAGGAAGTCAGTGGGCTTGGCGATGACCTGCTTGAGCAGAATGGCGATACCGACGCAGGGCAGGAGCGAGCCGAGCGCGAACAGCGTCTTCATGGGCAGGCCGTCCATCGGCAGGCTGTTCATGATGAACGTGACCATGTCCTGGCCAAAGTAGACGATCACGAACGTGGGGATGAAGGAGCAGACGATGTGGGAGATCCAGGGAAGGACCATGTCCACGAGGTAGAGCTTGTGGGTGTCGCCCTTCTCGAGCCACTTCCAGCCCATGCCCTGCCAGGCGAGGTTGATGGTGGCGGTGCCGTAGAAGAGGATGGCGCCGAGGGTGCCGCAGGTGGCGCCGAGGGTCGTGGCAAGAGCCGCGGCGTCGGCGCTGTTGGGGTCGAGACCCTGGGCGCGCACCGCCATCATGGCCAGCGGGATGCCGATGTAGCATGCCGCGCGGACGTCCGCGGAAACGGTGCCGCCCGGGGTGACGAGGGCGATGTAGACCACCTGGATGGCCATGCCCACGATGATGCCGAGCGTCATGTCGCCCAGAATGATGCCGACGACGAGGCCGGCCACGAGCGGGCGCCCGAGCGTGTAGTTGCCGATGGACGTGCCGCCGAGGCCGGGCATCGACGCCAGGCAGGCGAACAGGCCGAGCAGCGCCGCCTGGAACACATTGATTACCATACGTACCACCTTTCCGTGAGTGGTGCCCCGTGGGGGTGGTCCCCATGGGGCTCTTGCTTGCCAGACGCGGCGACTCCCGGGTCTGTCGCCGCAGAAGCAACGCAGGGACCTGGCGGGGGCGAGGCCCGCCGTCAGGCGCGGGTCCGGCTCCTAGAAGCCAAACTGGCCGCGGAACTTGTCCCAAGTTCCCGTCTCCTTGTCGGGGATCAGTCGGAAGTCGACGACGTAGCCCTTCTTGGAGATGGCTTCGAGGGCCTCCGCCTCCTCCTGGGTGATGGACTGGTTGTTGCCGATCTTGGTGGTGCCGGGGCGGTCGTTGCAGGGACCGACGATGACGGTCCTGACGTCGTCCGGAACAAAGCCAAACTCCACGAGGATCTCGGCCATGTCGACGGGGTTCTTGGTGATGAGGAAGTAGCGGGTCTTGGAGTCGCGGACGGTCTGTGCCTTCTCCTTGAAGTGCTCCATCGTCCAGACGAAGGTCTTCTTGTCGGGAGCCGCGCTCTTGTAGGCGCTCTTGAGGACGGGGTTTGAGGCCGCGGCGTCGTTCACGGCGATGATGCCGTCGCAGGGGTACTCGAGCGCCCAGCGGGTGACGGTCTGGCCGTGGATCATGCGGTCGTCGATGCGGACAAACGAAACAGCCATGTTCTTCTCCTCTCGTCGGAGTGCTATCCTTCGGCGGGCGCGCCCGCCGTCTGTGCCGTGCGGAGCGGACCTAGAGGTCCTCCTCGTCGTCCTCGCCGGAGCCAAGGTCGAGGGCCATCTCGCTCATGGCAGCCTGGCCCTCCGAGAGCATCGAAGAGCACAGGGCGTCCTCGTCGGCTGCCTGCAGGTCCATCGCTGCCGTGAGCGCCATCGGCAGGCTCGCGCCCCCGAAGGCGCGGGCGCAGGAAAGCAGGCCGCGCGCCGCGAGCGCGTTGAGCGCGTTGGTGAGCGGGGACCCGCCGATGATGTCGCCGAGGACGAGCACGCGGTCGTCGGGGGTGATCGGCGAAATGACGCCCTCGAGCTCGGAGACGTACTCGTCGGCGCCCTCGCCGTCGCGCAGGCTGCAGCTCAAGATGTCCTCGCGCTTTCCCACGAGCATGTCGAGGACGCTGTGCAGGCCGGGCGCAAAGGTTCCGTGACTGACCAGGAGCAGATACCGCATGATGCCTTCCTTCCCGTGGCGCACGCCGCAGCATTGAGGCGCCGCGCCGTCTGAGGTTTTCGCTGAAACTGATTGTCCTTGTTAACTATTAGCGACACAATCAGATGGTTGTCAGCGGTAACTATTCTTCGGTTAACGGTAGCAACTATTCTTTTTGGCAACTATTTCGGGATGCAATAATCAGCGAGAAGCGCTCTCGACCTGCGCCTTTTCTCAGCCGTGGCACCCGAGCGGCCGACCTAGGCGAGAAAAACGGTGCGGCACGCGGATGACGGAGCCGCCGTCGGGCGGACGCGGCCACCGTGGGAGGGCGCGGCTCCTCGGGCGGACACGGCTCCCCTCGTCCGGGCGCGCGATTAACTATTCTCTCGCCTTGCGAAATGCCGCACCGGCGCGCATAGAAGTGCGCGCGGGTTTTGCCCCGGAGTGCTCTCAGCCGCTCGCTTCGCTGGAGGATGCCTAGAAACTCTCTGCCGTTGCAGATTCTTCCGTCTCGCCGCACAGGAATCGTCGCCCGTATGAGCCCCGCGGCCGACATGCTGACGCGTCCGGGGGCCTCCCTCGGCCGCAGCGCCCATACGAGCGGGATTTGCTAAGCGAGAAGAACCCGATCCCCGCAGCGGCGGACCAAACTTAAGCGGTCGGGAGGAGTGCCGCGGCCGAGCGCACCGCGGAGCGCGTACGCGCGGCACTTTCTATGCGCGCCGCCGGCCTCGCGCGCAACGAGCGAGAAAAGCTCTGCACCGGAGCGCCGGCGACCGCCGCGACGCCGGAGCGCCGGCCGCCGCCGCGCCACCTACGCCCAGCGGCCCACGAAGCCGAGCACGCCGTCCCAGTAGCGGCCCGGGTCGGCGAACACCGCGCAGCAGTGCCCGGCGCCGGCGAACGTCATGAGCTCGTGACCCGTGCCCACCGCCGCGAGCTCGCGGGCCATCGAGACCGGCACCACGGCGTCCCCCTCGCCGTGGACAAGAAGCACCGGCACCCGCGTGCGGGCGAGCGCGTCGGCCGGGCGGGCGAGCGCGAGGTCGTAGCCGCCCGGCACGCGGGCGAGGCGCCGGCGCGCCACGTCGAGCATCGGGTGGGCGGGCACCGGCGGCGTCCCGAGCGACCCCGTGCCCACCACGACCTCGGCGACCCTCAGGAAGTCGGAGTACCCGGAGTCCGCGACGCAGGCGCGGACCTGCGGGGGGAGGTCCTTCTCGCCGCAGGCCATGAGACACGACGCCGCCCCCATGGAGATGCCCATGAGCACGACGCTCGCCCCCTCGCCCGCCCGGGCCGCCACCCAGCGCGCCCACGCCACGAGGTCGCGCCGGTCGAGCCACCCGCAGCCGACCCAGTCTCCCCCGCTCGCCCCATGCGCCCGGAGATCGACGAGGAGCAGGTTGAAGCCCGCCTCGCAGAAGCGCCTCGCGTAGGTGAGGCCGGCGCGCCAGTTGTCGTGGTAGCCGTGCGCGAAGACGAGCCAGCGCGCGGAGCCCGGGCAGCACGCGAGCGCGTGCCCGGCGAGGCGCGTCCCGTCGTCCGAGGCCGTCTCGACGTCCTCGAAGCGCACGGGCAGCCCCTGGAGCCAGCGCCAGGTGCGCTCGGCCTCCTCGGCGCGGTCCCACTCCATGACCTGCCCCTCGCGCTCGGAGAGGCCGGGGGACATCTCGCGCACGCGCGCGTCCCCGCCCCCTCCCAGGTACGGGCCCAGCTCCTCGGACCCCAGGTCGCGCTGCGGGCCCAGCACCATGGGCAGGAGCCGGGGCACGAGCGCCGCGGCGCCCAGCCCCCGAGCCGCGCCCAGCAGCGAGGCCAGCACGCTCCTCTTGCTCATGGGTCTCCTCTCGACGACGCCTGTCTGCTGATGGGACCCGGGGCGACGCACCCCCCGGGACGAGGGGCGGTCGCTACAGCGCCGCGAGGAGCGCCTCGCAGCCGGCGAGGACGTCCCGGTAGGTCGCGTCGAAGTCCCCGGTGTACCAGGGGTCCGCCACGTCGCGCCCGATGCCCGCCCAGTCGAGCAGGCGGCTCACCCTGCCGTCAGGGTCCTCCCCGAGGATGCGCTCGACGCCCCGGGCGTTCTCGGCGTCCATGTATATGATGTGGTCCCAGTCCGCGTACTCGTCGCGACGCAGGCGCCGGGCGCGGTGGCCGCCCACGGGGATCCCCTCCCTGCGAAGCTTGGCCACGGTGCCGTGGTGCGGCGGGTTGCCGAGCTCCTCGGAGCTCGTGGCGGCGGAGTCTATCGCGAACTCGCGCTCGCGCCCGGCGCGGCGCACGAGCTCCTCCATCACGAACTGGGCCATGGTCGACCTGCAGATGTTGCCGTGGCAGACGAAGAGTATGCGGGTCATGGTGCCTCCAGACTCGTCCGGCTCGAGAGCGGGCCGTCCCCGGCGATGGTCGGACGGCCGCCGAGCGTCCCTAGCGCCTCGCGTGGCGCCCCGCGTGCCTGCCCCCGCGCGAGGGCGCGCGACGGCCCTGCCGCGGCGTCGACGGAAGGTCGAGCCTCCTGCCGCCGGTGCCGGGCTCCACGCGGTGACGCTGCCCGACGGCCATCTGGTAGCGCGTGCGGGTGCGGCGGCGGCGACGAATCGCAGACGAGACGAGCCCGATGACCACGAACGCGGCCACCGTCGCGGCCACCGCGATCGCCGCGTGCACCGGGTCGGAGAGCCACCACATCACGAACGCGGGGATCGAGAGGCCCATGGCGCGCGCGGCAGCCACGCCGACGGTGCCCAGGGAGCGCCCGTCAAGCGCGACGTCGACCGTCCCGAGCGCCTGGCCCTCCTCGAGCGGGGCCCGAAACGCCCCGGTCTCGGGGTCGGTCCCCTCCCACGAGGGCGTGAGCGTGAGGTCCGCGAGCGTCGTGCCGCGCGGGACCACGCCCTCGACGCCCGACGTCGCCACCGCGTCGACGGACTCGCCGTCGTCGGAGAGCTCGACGTCGGCCGCGCCCACGACGTCGCCCGAGCTCACGACCGCCCCGAGCTGCCACGCGCCGAAGCCCCACTCGAACATCGAGCGCATGTCGTAGAAGTTGTCGGTGACGCCCTCGGCGTCGGCGGAGCCCGACGCGCCCAGGACCACGCCCACGAGGGTCATATCGTCGCTCTCCGCGCTTGCCACGAGGCAGCGGCCGGCGTCGTCGGTGTAGCCCGTCTTGCCGGCGGTGACGACGCCCTCGCCCATGTACACCGGGCTCTCGGGGTCGAGGAGCTGGACCGTGGTCTCGAGCGTGCGCGCGGGGTTGCCGCTCGTCGCGGGAAGGTCCCACGTGGCGGACCCGGCGATCTCGCGGAACTCCGGGTACGCGAGCGCCGCCTCCATGATGGTGGCGAGGTCGCGCGCAGTGGTGTAGTGGTCGTCGTCGGGCAGGCCGCACGGGTTGGCGAAGTGCGTCCCCGCGCAGCCCAGCTCGGACGCCTTGGCGTTCATCATGTCGACGAAGCTCCGCCAGTCCCCGCCCACGTAGCGGGCGAGCACGTAGGAGGCGTCGTTTCCGGAGGGCAGCAGCAGGCAGGCGAGAAGGTCGCGGACGCTCAGCGTCTCCCCCGCCACGAGCCCCGCCACGGAGCTCTCGGGCGTGACCTCGTCGAAGTCGGACTCCTCGACCGTCACCTCGGCGTCGAGGTCGGCGTGCTCGAGCACCACGAGCGCCGTCATGACCTTGGTGGTCGACGCGGGCTCGCGACGCGCGTCGGCGTCCTTCTCGAGCAGGACGGTCCCCGTCGACGGCTCGACGAGCAGAGCGGCGGGCGAGGCGAGCTCGGGGGGCTCCGAGGCGAGGTAGGCGGCCTCGCTTCCCGCGGCCTCGTCGGCGTTGGCGGGCGCGGGGGCGGCGAGCGCCGGGCAGAGCGCCCCGATCGCGAGGGCCAGGGCGAGGGCCAGGCGCGCCCGCGCGGTGTGTTGGGTCTTCATGCGCACCTCTCTCTTGCGTCTAGTGCAGCGCGAACCACGCGATGACCGCCACGCCGAGCGCGATTCGGTACCAGCCGAA
Source organism: Thermophilibacter mediterraneus (assembly GCF_900119385.1). Taxonomy (GTDB): domain Bacteria; phylum Actinomycetota; class Coriobacteriia; order Coriobacteriales; family Atopobiaceae; genus Thermophilibacter; species Thermophilibacter mediterraneus. The sequence goes on along the minus strand of NZ_FPKO01000009.1, from coordinate 1,109,886 downwards.
GGGCTTGAAGTCGTGACGGCGGACGAAGTCCATGAGGAAGCGGATGACCGCGAGCGAGACCACGAAGGCGACGACACACCCCGTGCCGAGCACGGCGAGCTCCATCGTCGTGGGGACGTTGCCCGCGAGGAGGTACTTCACGAGGCGCAGGCCGCTCGCCCCCACCATCACGGGGATGGCGAGGAAGAAGGTGAACTCGGCCACCACGGTGCGCTTGCAGCCCAGGATGAGGCCGCCGATGATCGTGGAGCCGGAGCGCGAGGTGCCCGGCACGATGGAGAGGACCTGGAACAGGCCGATGCCGATGGCGGTCTTCCAGTCGAGCTCCTCGAGGCTCTGCACGCGCGCGCCGGCGTCGGCGAGCTCGGAGCGCGAGAGCGCGGCGGGCTCCGGCGCGGCGAGGTGCCTCGGCGCCGGTCGCGCGGCGAGCTCCGCGGCCACACGCTCGGCGCGCCGCTCGCGCGCCGTCTCGATGACGATGAACGCCACGCCGTAGACGATGAGCGCGGCAGCGATGACGAAGGGGCTGCCGAGGTTGGCCTCCATCCAGTCGTCGAGCGGGATGCCGATGACGGCGGCGGGGAGGCACGCGACGACGGTCTTGGCCCAGAGCGCCCAGGTATCGCGCCGCTGCCCCCGGTCCTTCTTCCGGGAGAAGGGGTTGAGGCGCCCGAAGAAGATCACGCACACGGCGAGGATGGCGCCGAGCTGGATGACCACGAGGAACATGTTCCAGAACTCCTCGGAGACGTCCATGGTGAGAAACTGGTTGAGCAGCAGCATGTGGCCGGTCGAGGAGATGGGCAGCCACTCCGTGACGCCCTCGACGACGCCGAAGACCGCGGCCTTAGCGAGCTCGATGAGATCCACGTCCTTCTCCCTCCCTCTGGCAAAACCATACCATCATCGCGCGGGAGCCGACTACCCGCATGCGCGGGAGCCTCCTCCCCACCGAAAAACTATGCCGTTTGGCGAGTCGAGCGGCAAGGCCGAGCGACCGCGGGGCATAAGTGAGGCAGTCCGCGAAACACCGCCAACACCTCCGCGGGCACGCGAGAAGGGAGCCACCATGGCCGAAACCGCCACCACCTACCAAGACCTCGGCTACGACAAGATCTTCGTCTCCCTGGACGGGTCCGAGCAGCAGGACAAGGTGCTCGACCGCGCCATCGTCATGGCCGCCAACGACAACGCCGAGCTCTACGTCGGCTATGTCATCGACTCGACCGCGCTCGAGGCGGCCGGCACCTTCCCCGTCGACATCGTGCCCTCCCTCGAGAAGACCTTCCGCGACTCCATAGCCGCCAAGGTCGCCGCCGCCGAGGCGAACCCCTACATCAAGAAGGTCGAGGTCATCGTGCGCTCCGGTCGCATCCGCGAGACCCTGAAGGACGAGATGCTCGACGTCATCGAGCCCGACCTCGTGATCTGCGGCGCGCGCGGGCTCTCGTCGATCAAGTACGCCATCCTCGGCTCCATCTCGACGTTCCTGACGCGCAACACCGAGTGCGACACGCTCATCGTCAAGTAGCCCAACCGTCGGGCCGGGCCCGACGGGCCGCAGCGAACGACCACCTTACGCCCCGCAGCCCCCGAGCTGCGGGGCGCCTTTTGGAACAAGTCATGAAGGAAAGGTGTGCTCCCGCCAGGCCGACTATTATGGAAAGGCTTGAATACTTGCGCAAAATGCCCACGCGTCCAGAGGAGGTCGTGGTTCTTGACGCCCGAGACAACGCAGCGCGCGCGGAGGGCCGCCGGCCTTGCCGCGTGCGCGATTGCAGCAGCCCTCTCGCTCCCGGCCCTCGCGCCGTCGGAGGCGCTGGCGGACCCAGTCGAGGAGCTGCAGAGCGTCCAGCAGAAGATCCAGGAGGGCAACGCCGCCTATGACGAGGCGACCGCCCGCGTGAGCGAGCTCGAGGACCAGATCGCCGAGAACCGCGATCGCATCGAGCAGATCGAGCGCGAGCTGCCCGGGATGCAGGAGCGCGCCACGGACTCCCTGCGCACCCTCTACAAGATGCAGCAGGGATCGGGCAGCCTCGTCGAGCTGCTCCTCTCCGCCGACGACTTCTTCGAGCTCGTGTCCACGGTCCAGTACCTGGACATCATCCAGTCCCGCAACACCGACGCCGTGAGCGAGCTCGTCTCGCTCGCCGACGAGCTCTCTCTCGCGCAGGCGTCGCTCGACGCCCAGGTCGAGGAGGCCCGCGCCGCCCAGCAGGAGGCCGCGGACGCCCTCGCGCAGGCGAACGAGGCCCGCAGCGAGCTCGAGGACCAGATCGCCGCCCAGGCCGCAGCCGAGGCCGCCGAGCGCCAGGCCGCGCTCGAGGCGGCCCAGGAGTCGAGCGGCCAGGACGACACCTTCACCACCGAGTCGGGCGGGGAGGCACCCGTGGAGATCCCGGAGAGCCCCGACCCCGGCGAGGTCGACTGGGGCGCCGACAAGCAGGCCTTCGTCTCCGAGTGGTCGTCCCGCATCGACGCCTACCTCGCGGGCTCCCCGCTCGCCGGTCAGGGCGCGACGTTCGCGGAAGCCGCGTGGGAGTACGGGGTCGACCCGCGCTTCTCGCCCGCCATCTCCATGGTCGAGAGCTCCCAGGGCCGCAACTGCTTCCTGCCCCACAACGCCTGGGGCTGGGGCAGCTCGAGCTGGGACAGCTGGGAGGAGGCCATCTGGGACCACGTGGCCGGCCTCGCGTCCGGCTACGGCGGGCAGCTCACCTACGCCGCCGCGAAGAAGTACTGCCCGCCCAACGCCGACCACTGGTACGCGAGCGTCCTCGCCAACATGGAGCGCATCTAGGGCGAGGCCCGACGCGCGGGACGACCCCGACGGCGGGCGTGGCGACCCTACGCCGTCAGGTACACCATCACGATGATGAGGACAAAGCCCACGATCTCCGCGGGCGAGAAGGGCGTGCCCAGCCACACGACCGTGGCGATGGTCGCCGTGACCGGCTCGATCGTCCCGAGCAGGCTCGCGCGCATCGAGCCGGCGTCGTGCACGCCCTGGAGGTAGAGCGCGTAGGCGCCGAAGGTCCCCACCACCACGCATGCCGCGAGGACCGCCACCGCGGTGAGGTCGAGCGCGGGCATGTGCTCCCAGGGCCGCCAGACCGCGGCGAGGATGACCCCCGAGAAGAGGAACGCCAGGCCGTTGACCGTGAAGTTGCCCCAGCGCGCCATGGGCCCCGCCGGCAGGATGGAGAGGCACGCGGCCGCGGCGGCGCAGGCGAGCCCCCACCCGAGCCCCTCGGCGGGCAGGTTGAGCTGACCGGGGTTGCCCCCCGTCGCCACGAGGTAGGTCCCCACGAGCGCCAGGCCCACGCCCGCGAGCTCGCGCCTGCGCGGGCGCCGGCGCATCCTGACGCAGACGTAGCCGAGCACGATCACCATGCCCAGGCTCTGCATGATCGTCGCCGTGGCGGAGTTGGTCCAGTCGATCGCCTCGAGGTAGGCCACCTGCGAGAACAGGATGGCGCCCAGGCTCACCCCCAGGATGGCGAGGAGGTCGCGCGGGCTTCTCCACACCCCGCGCAGCTGCTCGCGCCCGCGCGCCGTCACCGCCGCCGCGGCGAGGAAGAGCCAGCACGCCGTGAGCTCGCGCAGGCACACGAGCCAGAGCGGGTCGATGGCGTAGGCGTCCATGAGCCACTTGGAGACCGTGCCGTTGAGCCCCCAGAACGTGCCTCCCACGAGGGTGGCGACGATGCCGCGCCGCACGCGGCGCCGGCGGTCAAGATCGCGCTCGCCCCGCTGGCTGCCCTCGCTCGGCTGGATGCTGTCGGCCACGTGTTCCTCCCCCACTCCGGATTTGCCCGCGATAGCCTACCACCTCTCGTGCAAAGGGGACAGGCACTTTTGCACGCGTTCGAACGTGCAAAAGTGCCTGTCCCCTTTGCACGGTCCCCTGTGCGCGCCGGCGACGGGGTACACTGTCACAGAAAACGCCACCAAGGAGGACCCATGACCCAGCAGAACCGCTTCGCCCAGACCGACCCCGCGCTCGCCGCCGGCACCCGCCACGCCGGCTTCACCGTCACGCGCGCGGAGGTCGTTCCGGAGCTCAGCGGGTGCGCCTACCTCATGCGCCACGACGCCACCGGCGCCCGTGCCCTGTGGCTCGCCTGCGCCGACACCAACCGCTCCTTCGCCATCAGCTTCAGGACCCCTCCCGCCGACGACACCGGGGTCTTCCACATCCTCGAGCACTCGGTGCTGTGCGGCTCGGACGCCTACCCCGTGAAGGAGCCCTTCGTCAACCTGCTCAAGACCAGCATGCAGACGTTCCTCAACGCCATGACCTTCCCCGACAAGACCATGTACCCCGTCGCGTCAACCAACGTCGCCGACCTCGAGAACCTCATGGGCGTCTACCTCGACGCGGTCCTCCACCCCGCGATCTACGCCCGCCCGCGCATCTTCGAGCAGGAGGGATGGCACCTCGAGGTCGATGACGACGGCGCGCTCTCCTACAACGGCGTGGTCTTCAACGAGATGAAGGGCGCGCTCTCCGACCCCGAGGACGTGCTCTACCAGGAGCTCAGCCGCGCGCTCTTCCCCGACACCGCCTACGGGCACGAGTCCGGCGGCAACCCGCGCGCCATCCCCACCCTCACCTACGAGGCGTTCCTCGACGCCCACGCGCGCCACTACGCCCTGTCCAACAGCTACACCGTGCTCTACGGGGACCTCGACATCGACCGCGAGCTCGCCTTCGTCGACGAGCGCTTCCGCGCCGCGACCGACCGCGGCGCCGGCGCGCCCAACCCGCTCCTCCTCCAGGCCCCGGTGCGCCCCGCGCGCCGCGTGGTCACCATGGCGACGGCGCCCAGCAACTCGACCATCGGCCTCTCCTACGTACTGGGCACCGCGGGCGACCGCACGAGGGTGCTCGCCGTCGACGTCCTTCTCGACGCGCTCTGCGGATCCAACGAGGCCCCGCTCAAGCGCCGCGTCCTCGACGCGGGCCTCGCCGACGACTTCAGCGCCATGCTCGCGGACGGCGTGGCGCAGCCCCAGGCCATGTTCGTCCTGCGCGGCCTCGCCGAGGGAGCCGGGGAGAGGTTCCGCGGGCTCGTTGAGGACACCTGCGCGGAGCTCGCCGAGTCCGGCATCCCGCGCGACAAGCTCGAGGCGTCGCTCGCCCAGGCCGAGTTCAACCTGCGCGAGGGCGACTTCGGCGGCTACCCCGACGGCGTGGCGCTCTCGATCGCCGCGATGTCGAGCTGGCTCTACGACGATGACCGGCCCCTCGACTACCTGCGCTACGAGGACGCGCTCACCGAGCTCAAGGCCGGTCTCGAGGGCGACTACTTCGAGCGCCTGCTGCGCGAGCTCGTCTGCGAGAGCGAGCACTGCGCCGAGGTCGAGATCGTGCCCGTGGAGGGGGGCGACGCCGCCGAGGAGGGCGCCGAGCTCTCGCGCCTTCGCGCGACCATGGGCGAGAAGGACCTCGAGGCCGTCCGGGCCGAGGTCGCCGCGCTGCGCGCCGAGCAGGAGGCGCCGGACGCGCCGGAGGCACTCGCCACGCTGCCGCGCCTCTCCGTGGCCGACGTCGAGCCGCCCGCGCCGGAGGCGGCGCCCGAGGACGTCGAGGCCCCCCTGCCCTGCATCGCCCACGAGCTCGACACCCATGGCATCGCCTACGTCTACCACTACTTCGACCTGCGCGGCCTCGACTTCTCCGACCTGCCGTGGGTCGGCGTCCTCACCGACCTGCTCGGCAAGCTCGACACCGAGCGCCACTCGGCCTCCGACCTCGACACGGCCGTCGAGGCGAGCCTCGGCGGGCTCGACTTCTTCACCGAGACCTACTCCCGCGACGACGACCCCACCTACGCCGCCCCCGCGCTCGTGGTGGGCGCCTCCTCCCTCAGCGAGAAGGTCGGCGCGCTCGCCGAGCTGCCCTCCGAGGTGTGGGGCACCACGCGCTTCGACGACCTCGGCCGCGTGCGCGACATTCTCACGCAGCGTCGGGTCGCCCTCGAGCAGTACTTCGTGAGCTCGGGCCACACCGCGGCCGCCGCGCGTGCCAACGCGTACTTCTCATCCGCCGCGGTGGCGTCGAGCGCCATGGCCGGGCTCGAGTACTACCTCTTCCTGCGCGAGCTGCTCGACTCCTGGGAGCTGCGCAGCCCAGATCTTCCCGCTCGGCTCTCTGAGCTCGCCGCGCGCGTCTTCGTCGCCGACGGCGTCACCGTGAGCTTCACCGGCTCCGCAGACGACCGCGCGCGCTTCTGGGAGGCCGGCGGAACGCTCGGGCTCGGCGCGGGCGGGGACGCGGCGAGGCGGCTCGCGGTCCCCTCCCCCGCTCCGCGCAACGAAGCCTTCCTCATCCCCTCCGACGTGAGCTACGTGGTCTGCGGCAGCGGGCGCAGCGCACTCGACCGGGGGACCATCGGCTGCTGGCAGGTTGCCACGAGGGCCCTCTCCTACGACTACCTCTGGAACGAGGTGCGCGTGAAGGGCGGCGCCTACGGCTGCGGCTTCAGGCGCACGAGCGAGGGTCTGCGCGCGTTCTGGAGCTTCCGGGACCCGAACATCGACGCGACGCTCGAGCGCTACGACGGGGCGGCGGGCTGGCTCGCCTCCTGGGACGGCACGGGCGAGGAGCTCGAGGGCTACGTCGTCGCCACCGTCGCCTCCCACGACGCGCCGGTGAAGCCCCGCCAGCTCGCGCGTCGCCAGGACGTCGCCCGCTTCGGCGGCAAGCGGCCCGGCTGGCGCGACGCCGTCCGCGCAGAGGAGCTCGCGGTCACGGCCGACGATCTGCGCGCGCTCGCGGCGACGCTGGCGGACGAGTCCGCGCCCACCGGCATCTGCGTCTTCGGCGGCCGGGAGGCCGTCGAGGCGAGCGGCGTCCCCTTCGACGCCGTCACCGAGCTCGTCCGATGACGCGCCCGATGGGAAGGGGGACCCCCTTTTCATCGCTTCTCGTGACGGTCGGGCTCATCGCTGCCGCCACGGCGGCGGGTGCGTGCCTGAGCGCCGCGGGGCTGCAGCAGGCGACCGTCGTCGTGACCTACGTGCTCTCCGTCATCGGCGTCGCGCTCCTGACCCCGGGCGGATCGTGGTGCATCGCGGCGGCGGCGCTGTCGGTCCTCGCGTTCAACTTCTTCTTCGCGGCGCCCACGCTCTCGCTCGAGGCGCTCGACCCCGCCATGCCGGGAACGTTTGCCGTGATGTTCGTCGTCGCGCTCGTCGCGGGCCGCCTCGCCGCGCGCCTGCGCGCCGAGGCCCGCGAGGCGCAGGACGCCCGCGCCCGCTCGCAGGCGCTGCTCGCCCTCAGGGGCGAGCTCCAGGACTGCGCCGACGTCGACGCCGTGATCGGCGTCATGGCACGATGCACCGCGCGCACGCTGCGGCGCTCGATGGCGTGGTACCCCGTCGCCGACGGCGCCGCGGCCCTCGGGCCGCAGCGCGCCTACCCCCTCGAGCCGGGCGGGACCGTCGTCGACGAGCGACAGGTCGCCCTGCTCGCCCTCGCGAACCGCGCCCCGGCGGGCGCGACGACCGCCTCCCTCGGGGCGGCATCGGGCCTCTACCTCCCCTTCGGCAGCGATCGACGTCCGCTCGGCGTGATTGCGCTCGCCCCCGCGTCCGACCTCGCTCCCGAGGACGTCGACCTGTGGCGATCCGCCTGCGGCGTCTCGGCCCTCGCCGCCGAGCGCCTGCTCGCCCTCGAGGAGCGCGAGCGCGCCGCCGTCCGCGCGCGCGACGAGCGCACCCGCGCTGACCTCCTCCGCTCGATCTCCCACGACCTCCGCACGCCGCTCACCTCCATCATCGGCAACGCCGACGTCCTGCTCGAGGCCTCCGACGCCCTCGACGGGGCGCGCCGGCGCGCCCTGCTCGAGTCGGTCCGCGACGACGCGTCGTGGCTCCGCGCCACGGTGGAGAACCTCCTCACGGTCACGCGCCTCGAGGAGGGCGGCGTCCGGCCGCAGGCGGACGCGGAGCTCGTGGACGACCTCGTGGAGGAGGCCCTGCGACACGCCGCGCGCGACGACGCCCACGAGGTGCGCTTCGAGGCTCCGGACGAACCGCTGCTCGTGCGCGCGGACCCCGCGCTCGTCGTCCAGGCGCTCGTGAACCTCGTCAACAACGCCGTCTCGCACACGCCCGCGGGCTGCCGCGTCACGGTCTCGGCGGAGCGCGCGGGCGAGGTCGTGGAGCTGCGCGTGGCGGACGACGGCCCTGGGATTCCGGACGCCGAGAAGGACCTCGTCTTCGACCCCTTCCGCACCGCGGGCGCCACCCTGCCCGACGGGACGCGCAGCGTCGGGCTGGGGCTCACCGTCTGCCGGGCGGTCGCGCGGGCCCACGGCGGCACCATCTCCGTGCGCGACCGCGCCCCGCACGGCTCCGTCTTCTCCCTCACCCTTCCCGCCGAGGAGGTACCCAATGTCTGAGCCAGCCGCCGACGCCCCGCTCGTCCTCGTCGTCGAGGACGACCCTGCCATCGCGAACCTCGTCGGCACCGCGCTCGAGTCGCGCGGCCTGCGGCACGCGCTCGCCGGGACCGCCCGTCGGGCCATTGCCGACGCCGCGGAGCTCGCGCCGCGCGTCATCCTGCTCGACCTGGGGCTGCCCGACATGGACGGCATCGAGGTCGTCCGCCGCGTGCGCACCTGGTCGAGCGACCTGTCCATCATCGTGGTCTCCGCCCGCTCCGACGACGCCGACAAGATCGACGCGCTCGACGCCGGCGCCGACGACTACCTCGTGAAGCCCTTCTCGGTGGGCGAGCTCCTCGCGCGCGTGCGGGTGGCGCTGCGGCGCGCGAGCCGCGAGCCCGCCCGCCCCGAGTCGCCCACCTTCGCGAACGGCGGGCTCACGATCGACTACGCGGCCGGGATCGCGCGCGTGCGCGGGGAGGAGCTCCACCTCACCCCCATGGAGTACCGGCTGCTCGTCCTTCTCTCCAGAAACACTGACAAGGTCCTCACCCACCAGTACCTCCTCGAGCACGCGTGGGGCGAGGGCCAGGTGGGGGACCTCGCGTCGCTGCGCGTCATCATGGCCTCCCTGCGCAAGAAGATCGGCCCCGAGCTCGTCCAGACCCACGTGGGCGTGGGCTATCGCATGGTTCGGGTGGAGTAGCTGCCGGGTCCCGCTTCGCAAGCTGCCGACCTGCGGCGTTAATGCCGCCTTTATGCCGAGACGCCCCCTCTTAACAGGGTCTTTATGCTCGGCACGTGGCGTTTTGACCACCCGCTGGCACCCCGCGCCCACACGCCCCTCCCTGGCCTACCCTTTGCCGCGTACGCACAGCCACACGAGAAGGGAGGGCCGAGATGAGCGAAGCGACAGCCTCCGTGGCCGTGCAGAGGCTCACGGCGGACAGGGTCTTCTCGGCACTCGAGACCTCGCCGGCCGGACTCACGCAGTCGGAGGCGGAGGCCCGTCAGGCCCGGCAGGGCAAGAACCTCATCCAAACGGAGAAGAGGAGGTCGCCGGTTCTGGCGTTTCTCTCCAACTTCACCCACCTCATGGCATGCCTCCTGTGGGCCGCCGGCGCCATTGCCTTTGTGGCGGGGCTGCCTGAGCTGGGCGTGGCGGTCTGGCTCGTGAACGTCATCAACGGCTGCTTCAGCTTCTGGCAGGAGTACCGCGCGGGCAAGGCCACGGACGCGCTCAAGAAGATGCTCCCCTCCTACGCAAGCGTCATCCGCGACGGCCAGGAGCAGAAGATCCTGGCCGAGGACCTCGTGCCCGGGGACGTCATGCTGCTCGCCGAGGGGGACAAGATCTCCGCGGACGCGCGCGTGGTGCGCGCCAACGACCTCCAGGTCAACCAGTCCACGCTCACCGGGGAGTCCAACCCCGTGCGCAAGACGGCCGACGCGGTGCTGGAGGAGGACCTCACGCAGGCCGAGACGCCCAACCTCCTCTTTGCCGGGACCTCGGTCTCGGAGGGAACCGGCCGCGCGGTGGTCACGCGCATAGGCATGGACACGGAGTTTGGCAAGATCGCGCACCTCACGCAGAACATGGAGGAGGCCGAGAGCCCGCTCCAGCAGCAGCTCAACCGCACCACCAGGCAGATCACGGTCTTTGCCGCCTGCATGGGCGTGGGCTTCTTCCTCCTGGACCAGCTCTTCGTGGGGAGCGAGTTCGCGGCCGCCTTCATCTTCTCCCTGGGCATGGTGGTCGCGTTCATCCCCGAGGGGCTCCTGCCCACGGTGACGCTCTCGCTTGCCATGGCCGTGCAGCGCATGAGCAAGAGAAACGCCCTCGTGAAGAAGCTCAACTCGGTGGAGACACTGGGGTCCACCTCGGTCATCTGCACGGACAAGACAGGCACCCTCACCCAGAACGAGATGACGGTGAACCACCTCTGGACGGTGGGCTCGGAGTACGAGGTCACGGGCGTGGGCTACGCCCCCGAGGGCGAGGTGCGCGCGGCAGGTCATCGCATCCAGGCCATCTATGACGACGACCTGCGCCTGCTCGTCTCCGGCGGGGCGCTGTGCTCCAACGCCCGCCTCATCGCGCCCGAGGAGGAGGGAGGGCGCTACACGGTGCTGGGCGACCCCACCGAGGCGTGCCTGCTCGTCTCCGCCCAGAAGGCCGGGCTCGACCCCGCGGAGCTGGAGGCGTCCTGCCCCCGCGTGCGCGAGCTGCCCTTCGAGAGCCGCCGCAAGCGCATGACGACGATCCACCAGCTCTCCGAGCCTCTCGAGGGCGCACGCCGCGTGGCCTTCGTGAAGGGAGCGCCCAGTGAGATCGTGCGCCTCTCCACCCGCTGCCGCGCCTACGAGAAGACCGTGGAGATGACAGACGAGCTGCACGAGAGGATTCGCGCGGCAAACGACGCCTACGCCGCCGACGGCCTGCGCGTCCTTGCCGTGGCCTACCGGCCGCTCCGCACCGACGACGAGAGCGTGCCGCGCGCCATGAGCGCCTACACGCCCGAGAACATAGAGCGCGACCTCGTCTTCGTTGGTCTCGAGGTCATGCAGGACCCGCCGCGTCCTGAGGTGGCGGCAGCCGTCGAGCAGTGCCGGCGGGCGGGCATCCGCGTCATCATGATCACCGGGGACTACGGCCTCACCGCCGTCTCCATTGCGCGCAGGATCGGCATCGTGCGCGGAGAGCACCCGCGGGTGGTGTCGGGAGTAGAGCTGGAGCGCATGAGCGACGCAGAGCTCCGCGAGATTCTCGGAGGCGAGGTGGTCTTCTCGCGCATGGCTCCCGAGCAGAAGCTGCGCGTGGTGGAGAACCTCCAGCAGATGGGAGAGATCGTTGCAGTCACGGGCGACGGCGTAAACGACTCCCCCGCGCTCAAGAAGGCCGACATAGGCGTGGCCATGGGCGTCACGGGCACGGACGTGGCCAAGGAGGCCGCCGACATGGTGCTCACGGACGACAACTTCGCCTCCATCGTCCACGCCATCGAGGAGGGGCGTGCCGTCTACGCCAACATTCGCAAGTTCATGCTCTACATCTTGAACTCCAACATGCCCGAGGCGGTGCCCTCGGCCGTCTACCTGCTCTCGGGCGGCGCCGTGCCGCTGCCGCTCACCACGATGCAGATCCTCACCATCGACCTCGGCACGGACATGCTGCCGGCGCTCGGCCTGGGCTGCGAGGCCCCGGAGGCCGACGTCATGGACCGCCCGCCGCGCGACCCGAAGGAGCCCCTGCTCACGGCAAAGCTCATGCGCAAGGCGTTTCTCGGCTACGGGCTCATGGGCGCCGTCGTCTCCATGGCCGCCTACGTCTTCGCTCAGGTCGAGGCCGGGTGGCTGCCGGGCCTGCCGATGTTCGGCGTGGGCACGGACGCCGACCCGGTCTACGTGCGCGCCACCACGATGTGCCTCGCGGCGATCGTGTTTGCCCAGATCGGCCAGGTCCTCAACTGCCGCACCGAGACCGCCTCGGTCTTCTCTCGAGGGCTCCTCTCCAACCGCCACATCAACGTGGGCATCGTCTTCGAGGTCTGCCTTATCGTGTTCATAACGCTCTTCCCGCCGTTCCAGCAGGTCTTCCACACCAGCCCGCTCGGGCTCTTTGACTACGTCTTCCTCTGCTGCCTGCCGCCGCTCGTGCTTGCGGTGGAGGAGGGTCGCAAGGCCGTGTTCCGTCTTGTCAGGAGGCGCCGCGCCAATCGTGCGGGCGCCGAGGAGAGGTAGGTTGCCATGAACGTCATCATCGTGGGCGCGGGCCACATGGGCCGCGGGCTCGCCAGGAGGCTGAGCCGTCAGGGGCACGACGTCACCGTCATAGACCGCGACGCCGAGGAGCTCGAGGAGCTGGGGGAGGACTTCGCCGGCAGGCACGTCGTGGGCGTGGGGTTTGACCGCGAGGTCCTCTCCGCCGCGGGCGTTGAGCGAGCGAGCGCCGTCGTTGCCTGCACGTCCTCGGACGAGGCGAACATCGTCATCGCCCGCGTGGCCCGCGGAACCTATCGCGTGCCCCGCGTCATCGCGCGGCTCTATGACATAAGCAAGGCGGAGGCGTACCGGCGCCTGGGCATACAGACCATCTCCACCACGGACTGGGGCATCCGCCATGCCTGCGAGCTGCTCACCTACCAGGAGATGGACACGGTGCTGGAGATCGGCTCGGGCGACGTGCAGCTCGTGCGCAGCGACGTCCCGGCCCTTCTGGAGGGGCGCCCCGTGCGCGAGCTCACGGCCCTGGGCGAGGTGGAGGTCGTGGCGGTCTCGCGCAACAACGAGACCTTCATCCCCACGCTCGGGACCGTCCTCGAGCACGGGGACGTCATCTATGCCGCCGTGGCGTCGAGCGCCTCGGCGAAGTTCCGCTACATGATCGGCACGAGCGCGTAGGAGGGCACCATGGACATCATTATCGTGGGCGGCGGCAAGACCGGGACCTACCTCGCCACGCTCCTCACCGAGGACGGCTACCGCATCCGCATCATCGAGTCCCGCAAGGACCACGTCGCGCGCCTGCGCGAGCAGTTCGGCGAGAAGGACGTCATCCTCGGGAACGGCGCCGACCCGCTCGCCCTGGAGCGCGCGGGCATCCTCCACGCGGACGTGGTGGTGGCCGCCACGGGCTCCGACGAGGTCAATCTCGTGGTCTCCACCCTCGCCAAGATGGAGTACAGCGTGGGCCGCGTGGTGGCACGCGTGAACAACCCGGCAAACGCCTGGATGTTCAACGAGGGCATGGGCGTGGACGTGAGCATCAACCAGGCCGAGCTTCTCGCCCGCTCCGTGCAGGAAGGGCTCGACCTGCGCGACGTGTTCACGATCTTGCGCCTGGGCAAGGACGGCCACGCCGTCGTGCGCGTGGAGGTGCGCCCCGGCTCGCGCGTCATCGGCGAGGCCCTGCGCAACGTGGAGCTCCCGGGCACCACGATTCTCGTGGCCATAGAGCGCCAGGACGGCATCGTGGTCCCCAAGGGGGACACGCGCTTCGAGGCGGGGGACAAAATCATCGCGTTCACGGACGAGCAGGGACGCACCCGGCTTCACCGCGCGTTCGCGTGAGGTGCGTCGCGGGGCGAAGCGCGGGCATGCCTTGCGAAACCGTAAGGTGGGCGCAACCTTGTGCGATGGCTCCCCGGGGGCGCCGGCGGGACAATGGTCCCGTCACGCACGCCGCCGCGAAGGGAGACCATGATGATCCAGCAGCTCTACGTGCTTCTCGCCGCCCTGGGAACCCTGCTCCTCCTGGCCCCCATCGCGCTCTGGCCGGTCCTCGAGGAGGAGCTGACGCGCGGGGAGTAGCGCGGACCGATGACGCCCGCAGCCGGCTCACGACGCGCGCAGCCCAACCCCTGAACGCACAATCTCGAAATTGTGCGGACACGAGCGCGCACTGGGCCGATTTCTTGACCGCGAGAAGAACCTCCAACAGGCACTTTGTCCCCCGTCCGACCCGCGCGGCCGCACAATTCCGAAATTGTGCGGCCGCGCGGAGTCATGCGGGGTGCCGCCCCTAGACCAGCAGGTCCTCGAGGGCGAGCTTGGGTACGTGGTGCGTGCCGTCGGCGTCTCGCCAGTAGGAGAGGCCGTGCTCGGTGTCCGGTCCCTCGAGGACCACGCGCTCCCCGCGCCCGCCCACTGCCAGCACGAGCGCGGGGACGAGGCCCTCGGGCAGCGCGAGCTCCGGGGCGAGGCCCGCGTCGAAGCTGCGTATCATGCAGCACCCGAGGCCGCGCGCGCACGCGGCGAGTGCCATCGTCTGCGCCGCAATCCCCACGTCGATGAGGCGGATGGGATTGTCCGCGAGCTCGCTCGGCAGGCAGATCACCACGTAGCCGTGCGGACGCTCCCCCGGCTCCGGTCCGTCCCAGTCACGGTAGAGCGCGGCCCAGCGCAGGTGGCCGAAGACCGCGTCGCACTCGTCCTTCTCGCCCACCACGCGGAAGCGCAGCAGCTGCATGTTGTTGCCGCACGGCGCCAGGCGGGCGGCGTCCACGAGCGCCGAGAGCACCGTCTCCCCCACCCTCTGGTCGCTGAAGCGCCGATAGGTGCGCGACGACGCCACCAGGTCCTGGAACTGCATGCCGTTCATGTGAGCGCTCCCTCCGTCTGCGCGCGGGTCGGGGCCGTCCCGCGTGCGAAAGTGCCTGTCCCTTTTGCACGCCTAGAGCAGCGCCCCCTCGATGAGGCCCAGGCGGACGCAGGCGTTCCAGATGCCGTCGTCGTCCACGTGGTCGGTCACGTAGGTCGCGGCCGCCTTTGCCTCGGGGTTGCCGTTGCCCATGGCGACCGACGTGCCCACCGCGGCGAACATGTCCACGTCGTTGCCGCCGTCGCCGAAGGCCACGCACTCGCGCGGGTCGAGGCCCAGCTCCCTCATCACCAGGCGCACCCCTGCGTCCTTGCCGCCGGCGTCCGGCATGACGTCGCAGAAGATGTCGCTCCAGCGGGTTGCCTTGCTGTGGCGGCACTCGTCGAGCAGGATGCGCTCGTCGCCGGGCCCCACGAAGAGGTTGAGCTGGTAGACGTCGCTCTCGAGGGCGCGCCGCACGTCGGCCGTCACGTAGTGGTTGTGCGCGAGCTCGGCGAGGTCGCGCACGCGCTGGTCGATCGTGTTCACGTACATCCCGTCGCGCTCCATGAACAGGCACGCGTAGCGGCCCTCGCGCGCCTGCCGCACCGCCACGGCCACGTCGGCGGGGTCCATGGGGTTGGAGTGGACGACGCGCCCGCCCAGCTCCACGAGCTGGCCGTTGAAGGTGACGAAGCCGCCGAAGCCCGTGAGGTCCACGAGGTCCAGCAGGTAGCTCGTGCGGCCCGTGGCCAGGATCGGCGTCACCCCCGCCTCCACGAGTCGCGCGATCGCCTCCCGCGTGGAGGCGGGCTCGGTGCCGAGCCGATGGCTCAGCATCGTCCCGTCCACGTCGAAGAAGGCCGCGCGGACGGGTGCCGGCGTCCTCCAGGGGCCCGGGGCCGCCATGTTCTTCTCGCTCAAGGAGTCCTCCTCGGTCGCCGCTGGGATACCGTCCCTTTGTATCACAGCCCGGACGCCGCGATCGCGGCCACCGCCTCGCGCAGGCGCTCGGGGCCCATGACGAGGGCCATGCGCACGTAGCCCTCCCCCGACGGGCCGAAGCTCGCGCCCGGCGTCACGATCACGCCCGCGCGCTCCATGAGCTCGAGCGAGAAGGACACGGAGTCCGTGCGGCCGTGCGGCAGGCGCGCCCACACGAACATCGAGCCGTGGGCGTTGGGGCGCTCCCACCCGGCGGCCTCGAGGCCGTCGCAGAGGGCGTCGCGGCGCTCCTGGTAGAGCAGGCGCTGGCGCTCGACCGAGTCGAGCGGCCCCGTGAGCGCCGCGATGGCGGCGTCCTGCTCGGGGTAGAACATGCCGAAGTCGACCTGGCCGCGGAGCTTCCTGGCGGCGGCCACCACGTCGGGGCGCCCCACGAGGAAGGAGAGGCGCGCGCCGGTGACGTTGAAGGACTTGGAGAGCGAGAGGAACTCGACGCCCACCTCGGCCGCCCCCGGGTACGCCAGGAACGAGCCGCCCGCCTCGCCGTCGAAGACGATGTCGGAGTAGGCGTTGTCATGGATGACCACGAGGTCGTGCTCGCGGGCGAACGCGATGGCCTCCTCGTAGACCTCGGGCGTCCCGACCGAGCCCACGGGGTTGGCCGGCAGCGAGAGGATGAGGTACTTGGCGGCGTCGGCGACGTCGCGCGGGACGTCGGCCAGGTGCGGCAGGAAGCCGTGCTCCGCCGTGAGCGGGTAGTAGAAGGGGCGCGCGCCGGCGAGCAGCGTCGCGTTCTGGAAGACGGGGTAGCACGGGTCGGGCACGAGGCCCACGTCGCCGGGGTCGGCGAGCGCGGCGCAGACGTAGCCCAGGCCCTCCTGGGTGCCGCGGCAGCTCGCCACCATGTCGGGCGTGACGCCGGCGACGCCGAAGCGGCGCTCGTAGTAGGAGCACACGGCCTCGAGCAGCTCGTCCTTGTCGTGCAGCGAGTACCTCCAGTTCTCGGGGCGCGACGCGCTCTCGAGGAGCGCCTCCACCACGTGGGCGGGGGGCTCGAAGTCGGGCGTGCCCACGGAGAGGTCGAAGACGCGCCGTCCCGCCGCCTCAAGCTCGCGGCGCCTCGCGTTGAGCGCCGCGAAGACCTCGTCGCCAAACAGGTCGAGTCGCTGAGAAAACTCCATGAGCACCCCTCTTGCCTCGCGGCGCGCGGGCCCGCCGCACGCCTCCCGAACGTCTTTGCCCCGCCGGGCGCCGCGACGGCCGACCCGGCGCGGCCCCTCCACTCTACCCCTTGCGGGGCCGTCGCCGCTCGCCATGCCGTTCACGGAAACACCACCGTCAATTTTGGGCGAATGCTTTTTTCGGAAGCATTTTTTCTACCTGCGCCGATATGGCTTATCAACAGCATCTCAGCAGGTTATCAACAATATCTTGTGGAGTTGTCGACACACGACCACTACTAGTTGTGTCATAGTAGTCCCCGCACCCCAGAGGGGGTGCCCCGGAACACAAACACGCAGATGGGCGCCTGCGGGCGCCCGTCTTACGAGAGGGGCAGCGATGAAGATCATCAAGCGCAACGGCTCGGAGGTCACCTTCGACATCTCGAAGATCGAGAACGCCATCCGCGCGGCCAACAACGAGGTTCCCGCCAGCGAGCGCCTCACCGAGCGCGAGGTCAAGTTCGCCTCCCTCAACGTCACCGACGAGTGCATGGAGGCCGGCCACACCGTCACCGTCGAGGAGGTCCAGGACCTCGTCGAGGACCAGCTCATGGCGCTCGACCACTTCGAGGTGGCCCGCAAGTACATCATCTACCGCTACGTGCAGAACCAGAAGCGCCACAAGAACACGACCGACGACAAGATCCTCGCGCTCATCGAGTGCAACAACGAGGAGGTCAAGCAGGAGAACTCCAACAAGAACCCCACGGTCGTCTCGGTCCAGCGCGACTACATGGCCGGCGAGGTCTCCAAGGACCTCACCATGCGCGAGCTGCTCCCCGCCGACATCGTGGAGGCCCACAACGAGGGCATCATCCACTTCCACGACTCGGACTACTTCGCGCAGCACATGCACAACTGCGACCTCATCAACCTCGAGGACATGCTGCAGAACGGCACGGTGATCTCGGGCACGCTCATCGAGCGCCCGCACAGCTTCTCCACCGCCTGCAACATCGCCACGCAGATCATCGCCCAGGTCGCCTCCTGCCAGTACGGCGGCCAGTCCATCTCGCTCACCCACCTCGCGCCCTTCGTCGACGTCTCGCGCCAGAAGATCCGCCGCCAGGTCGAGGCCGAGATGGAGGCCATCGACGCGCACCCCGGCTCCGACAAAATCGACATGATCGTCGAGAAGCGCCTGCGCGAGGAGGTCGCCCGCGGCGTCCAGACCATCCAGTACCAGGTCGTCACCCTCATGACCACCAACGGCCAGGCTCCCTTCATCACGGTCTTCATGTACCTCAACGAGGCCAAGAACGAGCAGGAGAAGGCCGACCTGGCCCTGTGCATCGAGGAGATGCTCAAGCAGCGCTACCAGGGCGTCAAGAACGAGGCGGGCGTCTGGATCACCCCGGCCTTCCCGAAGCTCATCTACGTGCTCGAGGAGGACAACGTCGCCGAGGGGACCCCGTACTTCTATCTCACCAAGCTCGCGGCCAAGTGCACGGCCAAGCGCATGGTGCCCGACTACATCTCCGAGAAGAAGATGAGGGAGTACAAGCTCTCCAAGGGCGAGACCGAGGGCAACGGCGACTGCTACACCTGCATGGGCTGCCGCTCCTTCCTCACCCCCGACCGCTCCGGCAACGGCTTCGACAACATCGCCAACGCCGGCAACTACGAGCCGGGCAAGCCCAAGTACTACGGCCGCTTCAACCAGGGCGTCGTGACCATCAACCTCGTTGACGTGGCGCTCTCCGCCCACCGCAGCACGGACGAGTTCTGGAAGATCTTCGACGAGCGCCTGGAGCTGTGCCACCGCGCGCTGCGCTGCCGCCACGAGCGCCTGCTCGGCACCACCTCCGACGCCGCGCCGATCCTGTGGCAGTACGGCGCCCTCGCGCGCCTCAAGAAGGGCGAGAAGATCGACAAGCTGCTCTATGGCGGCTACTCCACCATCAGCCTCGGCTACGCCGGCCTCTACGAGTGCGTCAAGGCCATGACCGGCCACAGCCACACCGACAAGGAGGCCACGCCGTTCGCGCTCGCCGTCATGCAGCGCATGAACGACAAGTGCGCCGAGTGGAAGGCCGCCGAGAACATCGACTACTCGCTCTATGGCACGCCGCTCGAGTCCACCACCTACAAGTTCGCCAAGTGCCTGCAGCGCCGCTTCGGCATCATCCCCGGCATCACGGACAAGGGCTACATCACCAACAGCTACCACGTCCACGTGACCGAGGAGATCGACGCCTTCACCAAGCTGCGCTTCGAGTCCGAGTTCCAGCGCCTCTCCCCCGGCGGCGCCATCTCCTACGTCGAGGTGCCCAACATGCAGGACAACCTCGAGGCCGTCATCTCGGTCATGCGCTACATCTACGACCACATCATGTACGCCGAGCTCAATACCAAGAGCGACTACTGCCAGGTGTGCGGCTACGACGGCGAGATCCGCATCGTGGAGGACGACGGCAAGCTCGTCTGGGAGTGCCCGCACTGCGGCAACCGCGACCAGTCCAAGATGAACGTGGCCCGCAGGACCTGCGGCTACATCGGCACCCAGTTCTGGAACCAGGGCCGCACCGAGGAGATTCGCGACCGCGTGCTGCACCTGTAGGGTTCGGGGCGGGGCCTGAGGGTAAGGTCCCGTGCTCAAACAGCTTGCTGCGCAAGAACTGCGCGCGGGGCCTTACCCTCAGGCCCCGCGCGCACTGCCATCGGTGCGGCACGCGGCCGCGCCTCCCCGCGGCCCTCACGGTTCTTCTCGGAAATTGGAGCTCCCCATCATGAACTACGCGAACATCAAGTACTGCGACATCGCAAACGGCGTGGGGGTGAGGACCACGCTCTTCGTCTCGGGATGTCGCCTCGGGTGCCCGGGGTGCTTCAACGAGGAGGCGTGGAGCTTCGAGGCCGGCGAGCCCTTCACGGACGCCGTCGCCGAGAAGATCATGGACTCGCTCGACACGCCCTACATCGACGGCCTCACCATCCTCGGCGGCGAGCCGATGGAGCCCGAGAACCAGGCGGGGCTCGTCGGCTTCCTGGAGGCGGTGCGCGAGCGCTTCGGCACCGCCAAGAGCATCTGGCTCTTCTCGGGCCACACGTGGGAGCAGCTGCGGCCCGGCGGCGCGTGGAACCTCGGCGACGTCACGGACCGCATCCTCGACACGCTCGACGTGCTCGTGGACGGGCCCTTCGTCCAGGCCAGGCACGACATCACGCTGCGCTTCCGCGGCTCGTCCAACCAGCGGCTCATCGACGTGCCCGCCACGCTCGAGGCGCCCGGGGACGAGGTCGTCTGGTGGCGCGACGACCCGGTCTTCTCCACGCACACGATGGAGTGACGCCCGGCGAGAAGTACATGCGGGTTGTGGACGCTTTTCGGGGCCGAACCGTCCGTAACCCGCACGTTGTTCGGGTACGTGCGGGTTATTGACGGTCCGCAGCCCGAAACCGTCCGCAGTCAGCACGTACTTCAGGTGCGTGCGGGTTGTGGACGGTCCGCAGCCAAAAACTGACCGTAACCAGCACGAAGCCCCTGGAAGGAAGGGATGGTCGATGACCGTTCTGGACACAAGCCTCCCCAACATCCCCGTCCTCATGGAGCTGGGGCCGCACGAGCCCGTGCGCGAGGTCCCGCTTCCGGCGGGCTACCGCCTCGCCCCGTGGGACCCGAGCCTCCGCGAGGCGTGGGTTCGGCTGCACGTGGCCCTCGGGCACCTCGGGCCCACCGTGGAGGACGGCCTCGCCTACTTCGACCGTACCTACGGCGCGGACCCCGTGGCGTGCGCGCGGCAGATGGTGGTCGCCGTGGACAACGCCGGGCGCCTCGCGGGCACGAGCTCGCTGTGGGTCGGGCGCGACTTCGGCGACGAGCGGCTGCGCGTGCACTGGGTCGGGGTGGACCCGGCGCACCAGCGTCGCGGCATCGCCCGGGCCCTCGTGCTCGAGACGATCCGGCGCTACGACGAGCTGGTCCCCTCCGGCCGGCCGCCACTCTACCTCTCCACCCAGACGGGGAGCTGGCCGGCCTGCGGCATGTACCGCAAGCTGGGGTTCGTTGCCTACCGCGGCCCCGCGCCCGCCGGATGGGGGATGTCGCCGGAGGAGTTCGCAACAAGAAACGACGAGGCCTGGCGGCTCATCGACGCCAGGCTGGCCCGCGCCTCCGCAAGGGATGTGCCCAAAGTGTGAAGCGAGGGGGGCTCCCGACGAGGGGGTTGTCCGGCGGCGCCGGAGTGCGGCATACTGGCCGCGACGAGCGGGCGAGCGCCCCGAACCGAGGGAGGTGGTTTCCATGAGTGACAGTTGCAGTTCCAGACGAAGCATGCAACAGCCCATGGGAGAGACGCCTGCCAAACGGGACGGCCGGCGCCGCCGCGCATAGCGCACGCTCAGAGCAGCACTCCCTCGGGCCGCCGAAGCGCGGCCCCTTTCGTGTCCCGGGATTGCGAGGTGAGCCATGCTGCTGGCCACCCTCCTCGCGCGCGTCCTCGCGCGCCCCTCCCGCCCTGCCGCGACCGCGTCCCAGGCGGGCGCCGACTGGCTGCGCCACGCCGCCGAGGCCTCCCCCTCGCAGCTCCTCGAGGAGCTCGGGGCCCATGAGGACGGCCTCTCCGAGGACGAGGTGTCGTCCATGCGCGCCTTCTGGGGCGAGAACCGCCTCGCGCGCTCGGAGCGCCCCTCGCTCGCGCGGCGGGCCCTCGCGGCGTTCGTCGACCCCTTCGTGGGCATCCTGCTGCTCATCGCCGCGGTCTCCGTCCTCACCGACTGGGTCCTCGCGCGCCCCGAGGCGCGCGACCTCACCACGCCCGCGATCATCGCCGTGATGGTGCTCATCTCCGGGACGCTGCGCTTCGTCCAGGAGGAGCGCAGCGGCGACGCGGCGGCCGCCCTCGCCGAGATGGTCGAGACCACCTGCAGCGTCCGGCGCGCCGGGGCGGGCCTCGTCGAGGTGGCGATCGACGAGGTCGTGGTGGGCGACGTCGTCCGCCTCTCCTCCGGCGACCTCGTGCCGGCCGACCTGCGCCTCATCTCGTCCCGCGACCTCTTCGTGAGCCAGTCCGCGCTCACCGGGGAGTCCGAGAGCGTCGAGAAGCACCGCGAGCTCGGGGCGGGGGCGGGGGCGTCGGTGACCGATCTCGACAACCTCGTGTTCCTGGGCAGCAGCGTGATCTCCGGAAGCGCCGAGGGCGTCGTGATCGCCACCGGCGCGGCGACCCTGCTCGGGGCGACCGCCGCCGACGTCGTCGCCGGCGAGGGCCGGCGCCGCTCGACGGCGTCGGACGAGGGGGTCGCGCAGACGAGCAGGCTGCTCGTGACCCTCATGGCGCTCATGGTCCCCGCGGTGGTCGTCGTGTCGGGCCTCACGAAGGGAAACTGGGTCGACGCGCTGCTCTTCTCGCTGTCCGTCGCCGTGGGACTCACGCCGGAGATGCTCCCCGTGCTCGTGACGTGCTGCCTGGGCAAGGGCGCGGTCGACCTGTCGCGCGACAAGGTCATCGTGAAGCGTCTCGACGCCATCTCCGACCTCGGAGCGGTCGACGTGCTGTGCTGCGACAAGACCGGAACCCTCACGGAGGATCGCGTGACGCTCGAGCTCCACCTCGACGTGCTCGGCCGCGAGGACGCGGGGGTGCTGCGCGCGGCGTTTCTCAACAGCTTCTTCGGGACCGGGGTGAAGAACCTCGTGGACTCCGCCATCCTGCGCCGCGCGCTCGAGGTGGACCCGTCCGCCGAGGAGCTCTGCGCCCGCTACGACCTCGTGGACGAGCTCCCCTTCGACTTCGAGCGCAGGAGGATCAGCGTCGTGGTGGGCGACGAGTCGGGCGCGACCCTCATGATCTGCAAGGGCGCCATCGAGGAGATGCTCGGCGTCTGCTCGACGGCCGAGGTCGACGGCGAGGAGGTCCCGCTCTCCCCGGAGCTCGAGGCCGACGTGAGCGCGCGGGCCGCGGAGCTCGCCGAGAGGGGCATGCGCGTGCTCGGTGTGGCGCTGCGCAGGGAGCCCGCCGGGGTGGGGAGGCTCACGACCGAGGACGAGCGTGACATGACGCTCGTGGGGTGCCTCGCGTTTCTCGACCCGCCGAAGGCCGGCGCCGCCGACGCGGTTGCGGCGCTCGCGGCACACGGCGTCGAGACCAAGGTTCTCACCGGCGACTCCGCCCGCGTCGCGGCGCACGTGTGCCGCTCCATCGGCATCCCCGCGGACGTGGTCGTCGAGGGCTCCGAGCTCGAGGCGCTCGACGACGGGGCGTTCGGCCGGCGCGTGCGCGAGGCGTCGGTCCTCGCAAAGCTCTCTCCCGCGCAGAAGGCGCGCGTGGTGGGCGCGCTCAGGGACGCCGGGCATATCGTGGGCTTCATGGGCGACGGCGTGAACGACGCCGCGGCGATGGGGGCGTCCGACTGCGGAATCTCGGTGGACTCGGCCGTCGACGTCGCCCGCGAGGCAGCCGACCTCATCCTGCTGGAGAAGGACCTCATGGTCCTCGAGCGCGGCATCGTCTGCGGGAGGCGGACGCTCGCCAACATGACCAAGTACGTGAAGATGACCGTGAGCTCGAACTTCGGGAACATCTTCTCCGTGCTCGCCGCCGCCACCCTGCTCCCCTTCCTCCCCATGAGCGCGGTCCAGCTGCTCCTGCTCAACCTCGTCTACGACGTGACCTGCACGGCGCTGCCCTGGGACAGCGTCGACGACGAGCTGGTCCGGTCGCCGAGGCGCTGGGACAGCGCCTCCGTCCGGCGCTTCATGGTCGCGATGGGGCCGGTGAGCTCGGTCTTCGACCTCCTCACGTTTGCCGCGCTCTTCTTCGTGGTGTGCCCCGGCGTGACGGGGGCGCCGTGGGCCGAGCTCGACGCGGGCGGCAGGGCGCTCTTCGTGGCGACGTTCCAGGCCGGCTGGCTCGTCGAGAGCATGTGGACGCAGACGCTCGCCGTCCACCTCGTCCGCACGCAGCGCGTGCCGTTCGTGGAGAGCCGCGCCGCGTGGCAGCTCTCCGTGCTCGGCGCGCTGGGGGTCGCGCTGGTGACGGCGCTGCCGTTCACCCCGCTCGGCCCCGCGCTCGACCTCGCGCCCCTGCCCCCGACCTATTTCGCCCTGCTCCTCGCCATCGTCGGGCTCTACGCGGCGGCGCTGCTGCTCGCCCGCCGCCTCTTCGTCCGCCGCGGCGGGACGCTGCTGTAGGCGTCGCGCGGAAAACGCCCCGGCCCGACGCCCCCGTCGCGTCGGGCCGGGGCGGGGGCGCCGCTCGCCCCGAAAAGCCGACCGCCCGCGAACTGGTCGGCGGTGGTCCGAGGCCCCCTTGGCCTCCCTGCCTCGACCGTCAGGCTCGTGCTCGCCAACCGTCAGACAACGCGGCAGACGAGCTGCTAGCCTCCTTCACACCCGACCGAAGGAGGCACCATGAGCCTGCACTGGCAGACGAGCGACGGCACCGTCGTCGCGACGTACGTCCCCTACTCGCACATGTCCGACGATGACGCCCGCCTGTTCTACACGACGATGAACTCCCTGCTCGTCTACGCCAACCAGAGGATGGGCGTGGTCGACCCCCGCGCCCTGGTCGAGCGGGAGGGCGCCCCCTGCATGCTCTACGAGCACGGCGGCCAGGTCGCCGACGCGCTGTGGAGGAACCGCGGCCTCGTCGACGACTTCGTCCGCGACAACCCCATGCGCCTCGGCGACGCGCACCTCGCCTGCGCGCGGCCGTGGCGACGTGCCGTGCGCGACGCGTTCACCATCGTCGCCGCGGACGCCGACAGCATCGTCTGCATGAACCAGGACCACCTCTTCGTGGTGGGGGCCATGCAGGACCCCGCCGACGCGCACGTGAGCGCCATCCCCTCGCTCGATCTGCTCACCCTGCTCCCCTTCAAGGGGGGCATCGTCACGAGCGGCATGACGATCCACCTCTCGTGCGAGCCCGCCCCCTGGGCCGTCCCGCTCATCGCGGGGCAGGCCCGGGAGCTCTCCCGTCGCACCGTCATCTCGGGGGCGGACCAGCTCGAGGCCTACGGGGGGCTCATCCCCGACGGGGAGAACCGCGTGAGCCCGCGCTTCCAGGCAGAGGTCGACCGGGCCTTCGCGGAGGGCGCCCTCTTGTAGGGACGGGGCGGGCGGCAGTGCCGTCGGGGGCGCGCTAGCGGAGGGTCGCCTCCCGCTCGAAGAGCGCCTGGGACAGCGGGGACGGAGCGGTGACACTCCCCCCCCCCGTCCCCGCTGTCCCACTCCTAGAAGACGTGCTCCGCCAGGCGCGCGAAGGCCTCCTGCACGCGGGAGAGCGGCAGCGCGAGGTTCATGCGGATGTGCGCGGGGCCGTTGAAGGCGCGCCCGTCCTGCCAGAAGACGCCCACGCGATGCCCCGCATCCAGGAGCTCGCCGATCGAGCGCCCGCTCCTCTCGCACCACTCCGAGCAGTCGAGGAAGAGCATGTAGGTGCCCTGCGGGCGGTAGACGCTCACGCCCGGGAGCCGCTCGGCGATGAAGTCGCACGCCCAGTCCACGTTGCCGGCGATCACCTGGTTGAGCTCGTCCGCCCAGGCCCTCCCCTCCCGCGAGTAGGCGCCGATGAGCGCGTGCTGGGAGAGCACGTTCATGGAGTTGTAGTGCGTCTTCCTGCCGCGCGAGGTCACGCGGTCGCGCAGGCCCTCGTCGTAGATGACGTGATAGCTGCCGATGAGGCCCGCGAGGTTGAAGGTCTTGGACGGCGCGTAGAGCGCGACGGTCCGGGCGCGCGCGTCCTCGGAGACGGACTGCGTGGGGACGTGCGTCACGCCCGGGCGGACGATGTCGGACCAGATCTCGTCGGAGATCACGACGCAGTCGTGGCGCGCGTAGACCTCCATCGCGCGCTCGACCTCCCAGCGCTCCCAGACGCGCCCGCAGGGGTCGTGCGGGGAGCAGAAGATGGCCACGTGGATGCGCTCCCGCTCGAGGCGGCGCTCCATGTCCTCGAAGTCCATGCGCCAGACCCCCGCCTCGTCGCGCACGAGCGGCGAGTGCACGATCTTGAACCCGTTGTCCTCGAGGCTGTGCGTGAAGCCCACGTAGGTGGGGCTGTGCACGAGCACCGGGTCTCCCGGGGCGGCGCAGGTGCGCAGGGTCGAGACCACTCCCCCGAGCACGCCGTTCTCGTATCCGATGTGCTCGGGCAGGAGGTCGACCACGCCCTTGCGGTCGCGGTGCCAGTCGATGATGGACCGATAGTAGGCGTCGGACGGCTGGAAGTACCCGAAGGTCGGGTACCTGAGGCGCTCCTCGATGGCCCGGGTGATGGCGGGGGCAACGGGGAAGTTCATGTCCGCCACCCACATGGGGATGGCGTCGAAGCCGTCCTCGGGCTCCGGGTAGGCGGAGCCCTCGGCGCCGATGGCGTCGACGGCGAGCGCGTCGTGCCCGGCCCGGTCGAGGATGGTGGTGAAGTCGTAGGTCATGGGCGTCCCTCCCGTCTTGGTCTGCTCTGCTAGGATAGCGTCAACGCAGCGTCAGGGACACCGGGGGGCGACACCATGAGAATCGAGCACGCGGCACTCTACGTGAACGACCTCGAGGGGGCGCGCGACTTCTTCGTCCGCTTCTTCGGCGCCACCTCAAACGACGGCTACTACGAGCCATGCGTCCTCGGCCCCGAGGGCAACCAGGTCGAGATCACGGTCTAGCGCGGCCCCGCGCGCGCCCTCGGGACACAGAGACCCCCTCCCCGCTGGGCTCTCCGCCCGACGGGGAGGGGGTTGGCGAGTCTCTCGCAGGCCATGCCCGGGCGCGGGGGCCTCTTGGCCTCGACCGTCCGCCGGGCGACTACCCGAGCGCCTCCACGATCTTGTCGCCCATCGCGGCGGTGCCGAGCACGCGCTCCGCGGGCGTTGACTCGTCGGCGATGTCCGCCGTGCGCCAGCCCTCGTCGAGCACGCGCGTGACCGCCGCGGCGAGCTCGTCGGCCGCGTCGTCCATGCCGAAGCTGTAGCGCAGCATGAGCTCCACCGAGAGGACCTGCGCGATGGGGTTGGCGATGCCCTGTCCCGCGATGTCGGGGGCCGAGCCGTGGCTCGGCTCGTAGAGCGCCGTGCCGTCGCCCAGGCTCGCCGATGCGAGCATGCCGAGCGAGCCCGTGAGCATGGACGCCTCGTCGGAGAGGATGTCGCCGAAGGTGTTCTCGGTCACGAGCACGTCGAACTGGGCGGGGTTGGCGATGAGCTGCATGGCGGCGTTGTCCACGTACATGTCCTCGAGCCTCACGTCGGGGTACTCCGCGGCGACGTTGTGGGCGACCTCGCGCCACATGCGGGAGGTGTCGAGCACGTTTGCCTTGTCCACCGAGTGGACCACGCCGCGGCGGCGGCGCGCCGCGTCGAAGGCCCAGCGCACCACGCGGTCGACCTCGTACTCGCTGTACTCGAGCACGTCGCGCGCGTACTCGCCGCGGCCGCCGCCCACGCCGGCCCCCTCGACGCCCATCATGCGCTCGTGCCCGCCGAAGTACAGGCCGCCCGTGAGCTCGCGCACGATGATGAGGTCGACGCCCTCGAGCACCTCGGGCTTGAGCGTCGAGGCGCCCACGAGCGCCGAGAACATGCGCACCGGGCGCAGGTTGAGGTAGAGGCCGAGCTCCTTGCGAATCGCGAGGAGCCCCTGCTCCGGGCGCACGGCCCCCACCCGCGTGTCGGTCCACTTGGGGCCGCCCACGGCGGCGAGAAGGACGGCGTCCGCCGCACGCGCCGCCTCGAGCGTGGCGGGCGGCAGCGCGCTCACGGGGCCGCCGGCAGCCTCGGTCGCGTCGATGGCCGCGCCGCCGATGAGCTGGTCCTCGCAGACGAACTCGACGTCGTGCCTCTCGCCCAGCGCCGCGAGGACCTTCTTGGCCTCGGCGATGATCTCGGGTCCGATGCCGTCTCCCGGCAGGGTGCAGACGCGGTAGGTCGTGGATGCCATCGCTAGTTCCCGCCCTTCTCGGCCATCACGCGCTTGGTGCGCGCGACCAGGCCGCCGTCGCTGATGATCTCCTGGATGAACGGCGGGAACGGCTGCGCGTGGAAGACGGCGCCGGTGGTCTCGTTCGTGATGGTGCCGGTGTCGGCGTCCACGGAGACGACGTCGCCGTCGGAGATGGCGTCTGCCGCCTCCGGGCACTCGAGGATGGGCAGGCCCATGTTGATCGAGTTGCGGTAGAAGATGCGCGCGAAGCTCTTGGCGATCACGCAGGACACGCCGGCCGCCTTGATGGCCACGGGCGCGTGCTCGCGGCTCGAGCCGCAGCCGAAGTTCTCGTCCGCCACCACGATGTCGCCGGGCCGCACGCGCCCCACGAAGGTCGGGTCGAGATCCTCGAGGCAATGCCTGGCGAGCTCGGTCGGGTCCGAGGTGTTGAGGTAGCGCGCCGGGATGATGACGTCGGTGTCGATGTCGCGTCCGTAACGGAAGACAGTTCCTCTAAACTGCATGGGTTCTCCTCCTCGATACGTGCCCGGGTCATGGGTCATGCCCCGTGCTCAAACAGTTGCTGCGCAAAACTGCGCGCGGGGCATGACCCATGACCCCGCGAAAACGTGCAGGTAAACCAGACGGTAAGAGGAACTGCCTTGCGGACCGCGCCGTCGCGGGACCTCCTCCGCCTGGATGGAAGCGCGAGATGGCCGAGCTTGTTGCCGCGCGCAGTTCTGCAGGCGCGCCCTTTGCGCCAAAGCTGTTTGAGCACGGCGACAAGCTCGGCCACCCAGAGAGGCTACAAATCCGAGGGCAGGGCGATGTGACCGGCGACGGCCGAGGCGGCCGCGACGGCCGGGCTCGCCAGGTAGACCTCCGAGGTGGGGTCGCCCATGCGCCCGACGAAGTTGCGGTTGGTGGTCGAGACGCAGCGCTCCCCCGCCGCGAGGATGCCCATGTAGCCGCCCAGGCACGGGCCGCACGTGGGCGTGGACACCACGCAGTGGGCGTTGATGAAGATGTCCATCAGGCCCTCGTGGACGCACTGCAGCCAGACGCCCTGGGTGGCCGGGATGACGATGCAGCGCACGCCGTCGGCGACGGTGCGGCCGCAGAGCACCTCGGCCGCCGCGCGCATGTCCTCGATGCGGCCGTTGGTGCAGCTGCCGATCACGACCTGGTCGATCTTGATGTGGCGGCTCTCCGCCACGGGGTGGGTGTTGCTCGGCAGGTGCGGCCAGGAGACGCAGGGCTCGATGTCGGCCGCGTCGATGTGGATGACCTGCCTGTAGGCGGCGTCGGCGTCCGGGTGGTACTCCACGTACGCGCGCGTGCTGCGGCGGCTCACGTACTCGCGGCACTTCTCGTCCACCTCGAAGAGGCCCGCCTTGCCGCCCGCCTCGATGGCCATGTTGGCGATGGTGAGACGCCCCTCCACCGAGAGCGCCTCGATCGTGGAGCCGGCGAACTCCATCGCGCAGTAGAGCGCGCCGTCCACGCCGATCTGGCCGATGACGTAGAGGATGACGTCCTTGGCGGAGGCGCCCGCGGGCAGCTCGCCGTCGATGACGATGCGGATGGTCTCGGGCACCTTGAACCAGGCGCGGCCGGTGGCCATGCCCACGCCGGCGTCGGTGGAGCCGACGCCCGTGGAGAAGGCGCCGATGCCGCCGTAGGTGCAGGTGTGTGAGTCGGCGCCGATCACGAGGTCGCCGGGCACGACGATGCCGCGCTCCGGGAGCAGCGCGTGCTCGATGCCCATGCAGCCCTGCTCGAAGTAGTGCTCGATCTCGTACTCGTGGGCGAAGTCGCGCGTGACCTTGGTCTGCTCGGCGCTCTTGATGTCCTTGTTGGGCGCGTAGTGGTCCGGCACGAGGCAGATCCTGGACCGGTCGAAGACGCCGGCGCCGATCTCGCGCACGGTCCTGATGGCGATGGGGGCCGTGATGTCGTTGGCGAGCACGAGGTCGAGGTCGCACTCGACGAGCTGCCCGGGGACGACCTCCTCGAGGCCGGCGTGGGCGGCGAGGATCTTCTCGGCCATGGTCATGGGACGTGCCATGTCTCCTCCTTCTGCGAGGGCGGCGGGTGTGTCGGCTACTTGCCTTCCCGGGAGCGGGTGGTCTGGATCATGCGGTTGATGGCGTTCACGTACGCCTTGGCGCTCGAGACGATGATGTCGTTGTCGGCGCCGCGCCCGGTGTAGACCTTGCCGTCGTCGGCCGTGATGCGGACCGTGACCTCGCCGATGGCGTCGATGCCGCGGGTGACGGCCTTGACGGAGAACTCAGCGAGGTCGCCGTGGACCGCCACGATCTTGTCGATGGCCTGGTAGGCGGCGTCGACGGGGCCGGTGCCGGTCGCCGCGACGACGTGCGCCACGCCCAGCTCGTCGCTGATCGTTGCCGTGGCCGTGGGAATCAGCGGGTCGCCGCAGCTCACCTGGAGCGCGTCGAGGGTGTAGACGGCCGCCACGTCGCGCTGGCGCTCCTGGACCATCGACTCGAGGTCCTCGTCGTAGACCTCCTTCTTCTGGTCCGCGATCTCGAGGAAGCGCTGGTAGACCTCATCGAACTCGGCGTCCTCGAAGGTGTAGCCCAGCTCGCCGAGGCGGTGGCGCAGCGCCGCGTGGCCCGAGCGCGCCGAGAGGATGATCTCGGAGCCCGCCGCGCCCACGTCGGCGGGGTCGATGATCTCGTAGGTGTCGCGCGCCTTGAGGACGCCGTCCTGGTGGATGCCGGAGGAGTGCGCGAAGGCGTTCGCGCCGACGATGGCCTTGTTGGCCTGGACGCTCATGCCCGTGATGCGGCTCACGAGGTGGCTCGCGCGGGTGAGCTCGGTGGTCACGATGTCGGTGTGCGCGTCGAGCTCGCCCCCGTGCATCTTGATGGCCATGACGACCTCCTCGAGCGCGGTGTTTCCGGCGCGCTCGCCCAGGCCGTTGATCGTGCACTCGATCTGGCGGGCGCCGTTCTTGACGCCCTGGAGGGCGAGGGCGGTGGCCATGCCCAGGTCGTTGTGGGTGTGCACGGAGATGATGACGTTCTCGATGCCGATGACGTTATCGCAGAGGCTCTTGATGCGCGCCCCGAAGTCCTCGGGCATGGAGTAGCCGGTGGTGTCGGGGATGTTGACGACGGTGGCGCCGGCGTTGACGGCGGCCTGGATCACGCGGATGAGGAAGTCCTGATCGGAGCGGCCGGCGTCCTCGGCGTAGAACTCGACGTCCTCGACGTAGCGCTTGGCGTACTCGACGCAGTGGATGGTGCGCTCGATGCACTCCTCCTCGGTGATGCGCAGCTTCTCCCTGAGGTGGGAGGGCGAGACGCCGATGCCGGTGTGGATGCGCGGGCGCTTGGCGCAGGCGAGCGCCTCGGCCGCACGGTCGATGTCCTTCTCGACCGCGCGCGTGAGGCCGCAGACCACGCAGTCGTCGCCCGCCAGGCGGCCGATCTCCTGCACGGAGCGAAAGTCCCCGGGCGACGAGATCGGGAAGCCGGCCTCGATGACGTCGACGCCCATGCGGATGAGCTGCTGGGCGATGACGAGCTTCTCCTCGGTGTTCATGGACGCGCCCGGCGACTGCTCGCCGTCGCGCAGCGTGGTGTCAAAGATATGAATCTTCCTGGTCATGGTGGGAGCCTTTCTTCTCGGAGCGCATGCGGACCTCAGGCACGCAACGGAGGCTGCAAGAAAAAGGCCGCGTCCCCATGGGGGGCGACGGCACAGACGCGCGCGCCGGGCGTGTGGACGGGCCTAGCGCGCGCTCGCTAGCGAGAGTAGGTCATGGGCGGCCAGCGACAGGCGACGGCAGGCGAGAAGAGCGGGCGCGGTCGCGCGTCCGTCGACTCGAACGTCTGCAGCCTCGTGCCATGCCATGCTTCCCCCTCGCGCCTCGCGCGCCCCCGACGGGCGCGGCTGATGCGCACTATTGCATAGATGGGACGCTCGCGGGCGGAATGGTATCTGGTCGGAAACAATCCAATCCGCGGGCGGCGGCGCGCTCGCGGCGGACGTCCGATACAATGGCCCCGTCAACGCCGAAGAGGGGAGATCCATGTACAAGCTCATTGCCTGCGACCTCGACGAGACGCTGCTCGACGACCAGGGTCGCGTCCCCGAGCGCGTGCGCGCGGCCATCTCCGAGGCGCGCGGCCTCGGCGTGCGCTTCGTCCCCTCGACGGGCAGGCCCTTCGGCTCCGTCACGCCCACGCTCGAGGAGCTCGGCCTCGCGGGGGCGAGGGACGAGTACGTGCTCTCGTTCAACGGGGGCGTCATCACCGAGAACGCCGACATGAAGCCGCTCACCAGCTGCTCGCTCGACCCCGCGACGGCCGAGCGCCTCTACGAGTTCGGCGTCGAGCGCGGCCTGTGCACCCACGTCTACCTGCTCGACTGCGTCTACGTCCACAACCTCGTGCCCTCCGAGCGCGCCTACCTCGAGAAGCGCATGAGGACCGTCGAGACCCACGACCCCACGCTCGCCTTCGCGCAGGGGCGTCCGGTCGTCAAGATCCTCTACATGAGCCTCGACATGACCGAGCTCGGCGGCATCGAGCGGGAGCTCGCCGACGCGGGGGCCACGCGGGGCCTCGACGTCGTCTACTCCTCCAACCGCTACCTCGAATTCAACGCCCCGGGCGTCAACAAGGGGACGGGCCTGCTCGCGCTCGCCGAGCGCCTCGGGATCGACCGCGCAGACACCATGGCGATCGGAGACAACTCCAACGACGTCCCCATGATCCGGGCGGCGGGACTCGGCGTCGCGGTCGCCAACGCCACCGACGAGGCGAAGGCCGCCGCCGGCTACGTCTGCGCGGACGACAACAACGCCGGCGCCGTCGCCGAGGCGATCGAGCGCTTCGTGCTGGGGCGCTCGTAGCGGCGAGCGCGCACGGCCTTCCCTCCCCCAGTCATCGGTTTTCAGAAACTCAAGCTGCGCCTGCGCGTGAGATTGTGATTACGGGTCGCACGTGGGCGCATGACTTGTTTAAACATATGGTTGATAATATCCTGTAAGCTAAATATTATCTTTTAACCATTTACGGTATCAGTGCTACCGCTGACGGCACCGAGCGATCCGGCGGCTCCCCCCTCCCCTATTATTTCTCGTAGCGTATTTACAGATACCTGAACAGTCGGGGGATGACATGAGTATCTCTGGGTACGCGCAGCTGGCCGCATCGCGTCGAGCGCGCGGGGCGCCGACGCCCGCGCGGCGCTCGCAGGGGCCGCCGCGCGCCACGGACGCGCGCGAGACGCCCACGCGCCGTCGCGAGCCGTGAGGCGCCCCATCCCGACCCACATCACCCATGACCCGTCGGGCGACGCCCGACCCCGGACGTGCGCCGGCCGTGGCCGTCGCGCCCGGGCGTCGCGCGCCGCGACGGCCCAGATTACGGAGGTAACCATGCCCGAAGAGCTCACCAGCAACTACCGCAGCGCCCGCCGCTGGTCGCGCGTCGGCTCCGTCGCGCTCTACGCCGTCTCGGCCCTCGTCGTCGCCCTCGTCCTGGCGCGCACGGTCGGGGGAGTCTCCGCGCATGGGCCCCGAGCGGCGGCAGCCCTGGTCCCGGAGGCCGTGTCCGAGCTCCCCCTCGTCGCCGCGACCGTCCTTCTCGCGGAGTTCCTGCGCCACGTGGGGGGCACGGGCGCCCCCTTCGGGCGCGCGCAGCGGGTGCGCCTCCTCGCCGCGTCCCTCGCGATCGCGGCGAAGAGCGTCCTCGACGTCGCGCTGCCCCTCGTCGCCCGATGGGCGCTCGACGCCGCCGGCCTGCCGACGGCGGACGCGGCGCGACCCTCGGTCGACCCCGTCAACGTGGTGATGATGGTCTTCCTCGTCTGCCTCGCGGTGCTCATTCGATATGGAGCCGCACTCAAGGAGGACTCCGACGCGTTTCTCTAGTATGCTGTGACGTAATATACGCTGTCCCGGAGGTGAATCGTGCCCATCATCATGCGTCTCGATCGTGTCATGGCCGAAAGAAAGATCACGTCCACGGAGCTTGCCAGGCGCGTCGGCACCTCCACGGTCAACCTCTCGAACATCAAGAACGGCCACATCCGCGGCATGCGGTTCTCGACGCTCGAGGCGCTCTGCCAGGTGCTCAACTGCAAGCCCGGCGACCTGATCGACTACCTCACGCCCGAGGAGGCCTCCGCCCAGCGCCAGATCGGCGAGATCCGCGAGCGCAACTACGAGTAGCGCCCCGGCGGAAGCGCTCCGCCGCACGCCCGCAAACGAGCCCGCCGAGGGGTCCGACGTGCCGCCCGGGAACTATGCCCAGGCGGCACGTCCCATGAGGCGGAAGCGCTCGATCATCTCCCCGGTGAGGCTCGTGCGGTCCCCCGTGCGCTCGAGGGGGATCTCCGCGCGGCTGAACCAGCGCGCCTCCTTGAGCTCCGTGCGGTCGAGCGTGATCGCGGGGTCGCCGTCGACCTCGCACCAGAAGCCCACGAGCAGCGTGTCCGTGAAGCTCCACGGCTGGCTCTTGTAGAAGCGCAGGTTCTTCACGGCGAGGCCCACCTCCTCCATGACCTCGCGGCGCACGGTGTCCTCGAGGGGCTCGCCGACCTCGGTGAAGCCGGCGACGAGCGCCCAGAGCGCGGTCGTGCGGCCGGCGTAGCGCGTGAGCACGATGCGCTCGTCGTCACCGTCGCACCAGGTCACCGCACAGATCACGCCGGGGCAGATCTTGGGGTAGACGACGGCGGCGCACTCCGGGCAGACGATCTCGCGGCTGCGCGGCGCGAGCTCGGTGCGGGCGCCGCAGCGGCCGCAGAAGCGGTTGGCGCGGTACCAGCGGTCGAGCTGCGAGCCGGTTGCGACGGCGAAGAGCAGGTGCTGGGGCTCGGCTCGGCGCAGCCAGCTCACCGGCGCGTAGGCGAAGCCCCGCGGGGCGCTCACGGAGTCGTCGAGCGCGAGGAAGAAGCGGCGCTCCCCCAGCGAGAATGCGTAGGTCAGCCGGGCGGGCGGGCGCGGGAGGTCCGCGAGCGTCGGGAGCTCGACCTCCTCGCCGGAGTCGCCCGCGTCGGCGTCGGCGCCGCCCACGTGCGTGACGCGGGCCAGGCAGCCGCCCTGCGCGTAGTGCAGCACGTAGTCGTCGAGCCCGCACTCGTGCGGCTCGAAGCGGTTGTCAAAGACGTGCTCGGGACCGACCTCCTGGATCATGGCTCCCCCTGTCCCCCGTTTCCCTCGCGCGCGTCGCGCGGGCGCGCGGGCCGCGAGCCGAGCTCGCTCACGAGCACCGCGACGAAGATCGTGCCGAAGCCCGCCGCGACCCTCGGCGTCACCGCCTCATGATAGAAGATGACGCTCGACGCGACGGCGAAGACGCTCTCGAGCGAGAGCAGCAGCGACGCCTGGGCGGGCGGCACGTGCGCCTGCCCGAGGTTCTGGACCACCATGCACACGCACGACGAGAGCAGCACCAGGTACGCGAGCGAGAGCCACACGTCCGGGGACGAGAAGACCGCGGGGTCGGGAGGGTCCTCGCAGACGACCGCGGTCACGAGCGCGAGCGCGGCGCTCGTCGCGAGCTGCACCACCGTGAGCGTCATCACGTCGTGCGCCGACGAGAAGCGCGCGACGAGCACGATGTGAACGGCGAACAGGAGCGCCGCCACGAGCGTCAGCCAGTCCCCGCCCGTCATGACGGGCGAGAGGTCGTCCCCGAGCGCCACGAGCCCCACGCCGACGACGGCGAGCAGCGCCGCGGCGACGGAGCCTCCCCCGGGTCGCCGACGGGTGAGCGCCCAGTTGATGAAGGGAACCATCACGCAGTACGTCGCGGTGAGAAAGGCGTTTCTGCCCGGGGTCGTGTCGCTCAGGCCGACGTTCTGCACGACGAAGGCCGCGCCGGACGCGACGCCCAGGACCGCTCCCGCCGCGAGGTGGCTCGCGTCGAGGCTGTCGCGAAGCGCGCGCCGGAAGAGCGCGCCCACGACGAGGGCCGAGACGAGGAAGCGGATGCCCATGAGCCATGCCGGGGGGATGGCGTCGAGCGTGTCCTTCATGACGACGAACGAGCCGCCCCAGATGGCGGCGCACGCCGCGAGGGCGACCTTCCATGCCCACTGCGGCACCGCGTCCGCGTCGCGCCCGCCGCGCGCACCCGACCTGTCCGCCATAAGCGCCCCCGTCCCCCGATGAGCCCGACGCAGCGCGATTATACCAGCCGCCCGGGAACGCCCAGGTGCCTCGCGGGGCGGGCCGCCGCGCCTGAAAAAACGCGCGCCCACAGACCGCGCGCCGGGGCGATTTGCCGTAAACTATAGGGGGTTCGGCCGTCTGGCCGAACGTGGCTCTCGCCGATCTGAGGGGATCGGCTTTCGCGCCGGCACATGGCACCGGCATGAGATTAACGGAGAGGAGCACTACATGCAGTATTCCGCAGAAGTCGAGAATATGTGCCCCGTCGCCAAGGGCGCATATCACGGCCCCGCGCCCATCCCCGAGGAGGGCAAGTGGGTTCAGGCCAAGGAGATCAAGGACATCTCCGGCCTCACGCACGGCGTGGGCTGGTGCGCGCCCCAGCAGGGTGCCTGCAAGCTCACCCTCAACATCAAGGAGGGCGTCATCGAGGAGTGCCTCGTCGAGACCCTCGGCTGCTCGGGCATGACCCACTCCGCGGCCATGGCCTCCGAGATCCTTCCCGGCAAGACCATCCTCGAGGCCCTGAACACCGACCTCGTCTGCGACGCCATCAACGTCGCCATGCGTGAGCTCTTCCTCCAGATCGTCTACGGCCGCAGCCAGACCGCCTTCTCCGAGGACGGCCTGCCCGTCGGCGCCTCCCTCGACGACCTCGGCAAGGGCCTGCGCTCCCAGGTCGGCACCATGTTCGGCACCAAGCTCAAGGGCGCCCGCTACCTCGAGCTCGCCCAGGGCTACGTCACCCGCATGGCGCTCAACGACAAGAACGAGATCGTCGCCTTCGAGTTCCTGAACCTCGGCAAGTTCACCGACGCTCTCAAGAACGGCAAGTCCCCCGAGGACGCCATCGCCGGCGCCATGGGCCACTACGGCCAGTGGGACAACGCCGCCAAGTACATCGACCCGCGCACCGACGAGGAGACCCACACCGTCGCGTCCGTGTTCCCGGTTCACGAGTAGAAAGGGAGGGAAGACCAAATGGCAGTTTCGTTTGAGGGCTATGAGCGCCGCATCGACAAGATCAACAAGGTGCTCGCTGAGAACGGCATCTCCTCCCTCGAGGAGGCCGAGCAGATCTGCCTCGACAAGGGCGTCAACCCGCGCGAGATCGTCGAGGGCGTCCAGTCCATCGCGTTCGAGAACGCCAAGTGGGCCTACGTCTGCGGCTGCGCCATCGCCATCAAGAAGGGCGCCAAGAACGCCTCCGAGGCCGCCGCGCTGATCGGCGAGGGCCTCCAGGCCTTCTGCGTTCCCGGCTCCGTCGCCGAGGACCGCAAGGTCGGCAAGGGCCACGGCGACCTGGGCGCCATGCTCCTCGGTGACGACACCGAGTGCTTCGCGTTCCTGGCCGGCCACGAGTCCTTCGCGGCCGCCGAGGGCGCCATCGGCATCGCGCTCAACGCCAACAAGGCCCGCAAGAAGCCGCTGCGCGTCATCCTGAACGGCCTCGGCAAGGACGCCGCCCAGATCATCGCCCGCATCAACGGCTTCACCTACGTGAAGACCCAGTTCGACTACTTCACGAGCGAGCTCAAGGTCGTCGAGACCATCCCGTACTCCGACGGCCCGCGCGCCGCGGTCAACTGCTACGGCGCTGACGACGTCCGCGAGGGTGTCGCCATCATGTGGCACGAGAACGTGGACATCTCCATCACCGGCAACTCCACCAACCCGACGCGCTTCCAGCACCCGGTTGCCGGCACCTACTTCAAGGAGCGCGTGCTCGCCGGCAAGAAGTACTTCTCCGTTGCCTCCGGCGGCGGCACCGGCCGCACCCTGCACCCGGACAACATGGCCGCCGGCCCCGCCTCCTACGGCATGACCGACACCATGGGCCGCATGCACTCCAGCGCCCAGTTCGCTGGCTCCTCCTCGGTGCCCGCGCACGTCGACATGATGGGCCTCATCGGCATGGGCAACAACCCCATGGTCGGTGCGACCGTCGCCTGCGCCGTCGCCGTCAACGCCGCTCTCAACGAGTAGCGATGATGACAAAGGTGACAGGGTAAACTGTCACGTTACGGGCCGTCACCCCCGGGTGGCGGCCCGTTTTCGTGCCAGCTTGACACTGGCGTCAGGTTATAGCGTCAACTCCCGGCGCACCCCCGCGTCACGTTGTACACGGTTCCCCG
Source organism: Thermophilibacter mediterraneus (assembly GCF_900119385.1). Taxonomy (GTDB): domain Bacteria; phylum Actinomycetota; class Coriobacteriia; order Coriobacteriales; family Atopobiaceae; genus Thermophilibacter; species Thermophilibacter mediterraneus. The sequence continues at coordinate 1,072,086 of NZ_FPKO01000009.1, read as the reverse complement.
CCCGACGCCAGTCTCGCGCTCGATCTCCCGAATCGAGAGCCCCGCGGCGCGAAGCGTGCGCAGCGCGAGGTCCCTCTCCTCTCGCCGCATTCCCTTGACCACGCTCGGCGTCGCGAGACCTGCGTCAGCGAGCGCCGACACGGCGAGCGAGTGCACCTCGTCCGGGCTCCCGCACAGCGTGCGCGGCGCGTAGGGGGCCACCCCGCCGCCCGCATCGCCGCACAGGCGCACGAACCCCTCGACTCCGCCGACCATCTCCAGGACGACCCCGGTGTCGGTGATGCCGTCGACATCGCCCACGTACTCGCCGTAGCTGCTCCACTCGTAATCGCTCGCGGCGCATATGCCCGCCCGCTGGGGATTGAGGTGGACATACCTCACGGCGGCGAGCAGGTAGGCGTCGTCCTCTATGGTGCGACTGTCGAACCGTGCCTGGAACACGTGCCCGACGTGCCGCTCCCGGCGATTGAACCTCCGAGAGTAGGTCGTGAGCGTCTTCTGCATGGTCGCACTCAGCATGGCACGCTCGTCCCGAAGGACGAGGTGCACGTGGTTGTCCATGAGGCACCATGCGATGACCGCGACACCGTCGCCTGCCGCAAACCTCCCGAGCGTTTCGACAAAGGCGCGCCTGTCGCCGTCGTCCTCGAAGATCCTCTGCCTACCGTTGCCGCGCGTAACCACGTGATAGTAGCCCGAGGCCGCCCGGACCCTGCCTCCCGTTGCCATGACTCGACCCCCTTCCTTCCGTTGGGGGCATTCTTCCCAAATATGTTTGGATTGTCAAGGGTTACGTTATGTCTACAATTTTCAGCTTTTGTAGTTTGAATGGTTGATGTCAGCGTCATGTCAGCAGACCGGAGGTTGCACGTAAGGTTGACACTATGACCTGACCCAGTGTCAAGTCGGGGCGACGGCGTGTGATATCGATTTCGGCGAACGGTCTTGTCGCGTCACGTCGATATGGTAGAGTGCCAAGCTGATCGAAATTCACCCACGGAATGGGAGGATTGAAGCATGGAAGCCACCGACCTCGACCTCGCGCGCGCGCTGCTCATCGCCAACAAGGACGCCACCCTCGTGGCGGTCCGCGGAGACGAGATCTACACCTGCACCGACCGCGGCGTGAGGCCGCTGCTGCGCATGATCAGGGAGGGCAGGAGCCTCAGGGGCTTCTCCGTCGCTGACAAGGTCGTGGGCAAGGCCCCGGCGCTGCTCTACGCCGTCCTCGGTCCCGAGGCCGTCTTCTCCCCCGTCATGTCCTGGACCGGCCGCGCCGTCCTGCTGTGCTCCGGCATCGCCACGAGCTACGACACGCTCGTCCGTCACATCCAGAACCGCGCGAAGACCGGCCAGTGCCCCATGGATTCCTCCGTCAGCAACGTGTGGGAGCCCTACGAGGCGGTCGGCGTTCTGAACGACACCGCGGCGCAGATGGGGCTCAGCCTCTAGTCCTGGCCCACATCGCACGTTACACGAGCGGCGGCGAGAAGACGGTTCTTCTCGCCGCCGCTTCGTTGAGCCCATGGCCTGGCTTGACACTATAACCTGACGTCAGTGTCATGAGGTCCAGAGGGCGAGAAGGACGAGGATGATGGCGCCGATGAACGCGACGAAGACCATGCTCACGACGAAGCCGGCCTTCATCGCCCCCAGGGCGAGCCAGACGCGCTCCTTCGTGGTGAGCGCGATCTTGGGGCGCCGGGCCCCGCGGCCCTCGCGCGCCGGCTCGTCGGGCGAGCGGCGCACGGGCTGCCGCCCCATGAGCGACGGCCGCTCCACCGCCGACATGTCGGCGATGACGCGGCCGTCGTCCTCGAGGTCGTCCGTGTGCTTCCTGCGAGCCACGGGTCGCTACTCGTCGTAGAGGTGGCAGGAGACGAAGTGACCCGGCTCCAGCTCCCTCTGCTCGGGCGCGACCTCGCGGCAGCAGTCCTTGGCGAACGGGCAGCGCGTGTGGAACTTGCAGCCCTTGGGCGGGTTCGCCGGCGAGGGGATGGAGCCCTCGAGCACGATGCGGTTCTGCTTGGCCTTGGGGTCCGGGATGGGAATGGCCGAGAAGAGCGCCTTGGTGTAGGGGTGCAGCGGGTTCTTGAAGATGTCGGCGGTGAAGCCGTACTCCACCATGCCGCCGAGGTACATGACGCCCACCGCGTCGGAGATGTGCTCGACGACGGAGAGGTCGTGGCTGATGAAGAGGTAGGTGAGCCCGCGCTTCTCCTGCAGGTCGTGCAGGAGGTTGATGATCTGCGCCTGGATGGACACGTCGAGGGCCGAGACCGGCTCGTCGCAGACGATAAACTCGGGGTTGAGCGCCAGGGCGCGCGCGATGCAGATGCGCTGGCGCTGACCGCCGGAGAACTCGTGCGGGTAGCGCATCTTGTGGTAGGGCTGCAGGCCGCAGTCCTCCATGACCCGGTCGATGTAGTCGTCGAAGCGGTCCTTGGGGACGAGGTTGTGCTCGCGCACGGCCTCGCCGACGATCTCGGAGATCGGCAGGCGCGGGCTGAGGCTCGAGTACGGGTCCTGGAAGATGATCTGCATCTTCGTGCGCATCTCGTGCATCTCCTTGGGGCTCAGGCTGTACACCTCACGCCCGTTGAAGAGCACGTCGCCACCGGTCTTCTCGCCGGCAAGGCGAAGGATCGTGCGTCCCGTGGTCGACTTTCCGCAGCCGGACTCGCCCACGAGGCCCATCGTGTGACCGCGGCGCAGCTTGAACGAAACGCCGTCGACGGCCTTCACGTAGCCCTGGACGCGGTTGAAGATGCCCCCCTTGATGGGGAAGTACTTCTTGAGGTCGTTGACCTCGAGGATGATGTCGTCGGAGGCCGAGGCCTGGGTGGACGCGACGTCCACCGTCGTGTTCGTGGAAGCCATGTTAGTCCTCCCCCATCTGGTTTTCGGTCTCGCCGTTGGCGATCATCTCGTCGAGCACCGCGGCGGTCTCGTTGGCGGCGGCCGCCGTCGCGTTGCCGTAGTAGCGGTAGCAGCTCACCTCGTGCGTGGGAGAGAGGCGCACCATGTGCGGGTACTCGCCGTCGCACGCCTTGACGCAGAGCTCGCAGCGGTCCTTGAAGTAGCAGTAGTTGGGCATGTCGACCGGGTTGGGGACCTTGCCCGGGATGGAGTAGAGGCGCTCCACCTTCTTGCCCACGACGGGCTTGGATGCCATGAGGCCGATGGTGTAGGGGTGGGCGGGGTGGTCGAAGATCTCCTCCGCGGTGCCCTTCTCGACGATGCGGCCGGCGTACATGACCACGACGTAGTCGGCCATCTCGGCCACGACGCCGAGGTCGTGGGTGACGAGGATGATCGAGGAGTTGATCTTCTCCTTGAGGGAGCGGAGAAGGTCGAGGATCTGCGCCTGGATGGTCACGTCGAGGGCGGTGGTGGGCTCGTCGGCGATGATGATGCGCGGGTTGCAGGCCAGCGCGATGGCGATCATGATGCGCTGGCGCATGCCGCCCGAGAGCTCGTGCGGGTACATCCCGTAGACGCCCTCGGAGTTGGCGATGCCCACGGTCTCGATCATCTCGATGGCACGGGCGCGAATCTGCTCGGCGGACCAGTCCTTGCCGTCGTGGAGGGCGATGACCTCCTCGATCTGCTCGCCCACCTTGAAGACCGGGTTGAGGGAGGTCATGGGCTCCTGGAAGATCATCGAGACCTCGGAGCCGCGGATCTTCTGCATGGCCTCCTCGGGGGCCTTGGTCACGTCGATGGCATGGTCGCCCAGGTTGAGGCGAATCGAGCCGCCGGTGACCTGGCCCTGCGGGCGCTGCAGCAGCTGGATGAGCGAGAGGCAGGTGACGGACTTGCCGCACCCCGACTCGCCCACCACGCCCACGGTCTTGCCCACGGGCACGTTGTAGGTCACGCCGTCGACGGACTTGACCACGCCCGTGTCGGTGAAGAAGTAGGTGTGCACGTCATCGAACTCGACGGCGTTGGCCGGGTCGACCATCTCGCACGCGTACTCGGACGCATCGACGTTCTTGCGCTTGCGCAGCTTCTCGTAGCCCTCGGTGATCTTGCGGTTCTCCTTCGAGATCTTCCGGGACTCCCTGGCGGAAAGGTAGCCCGCCTCTTTCTTCTTGTCGGATCCAAACATTGGCTACCCTCCCTATCGGTTCATCTTGGGGTCGAAGGCGTCGCGCAGGCCGTCGCCCACGAAGTTGAAGCCCAGAACCGCGAGCATGAGGCAGATGCCGGCGGGAATCCAGATGAACCAGTAGTTGGTCATGACGAAGGCGTTGTTGACGTCGGAGATGATGTTGCCCCACGAGGCGAACGGGAACTTGACGCCGAGGCCGAGGAACGACAGCGTGGCCTCCATGATGATCGTGGAGCCGAGGCTCATGGTGCAGGACACGATGAGCTGGGGCATGACATTGGGAATGAGGTGGCGAATGATGCGGTGGGGCACCGAGATGCCCGTGGCCTCGGTGGCGAGCATGAACTCCTGCTCGCGCAGCGACAGGATCTGGCCGCGCACGAGGCGCGCGATCGAGGGCCAGGACAGGAAGCCCAGGATGAGCATGAGGTAGATCATGCGGACCCACGGGTCGAGGCGCATGGCGTCCATCGCCGAGCCAAGGATGATGATGATCGGCATCGAGGGCAGGCAATAGAAGATGTCGACGATGCGCATGATCAGGTTGTCGACCCAGCCGCCGAAGTAGCCGGAGATGCCGCCCATGATGACGCCCAGGCCCGCGGCGATGAAGACGACGATGAAGCCGATGATGAGCGACACGCGACCGCCGTACATGAGGCGCGTGAGCATGTCCATGCCGTTGCCGTCGGTGCCGAGCCAGTGCTCGGGCGAGGGGCTCGCGTAGCGGTCGTAGACCATGTTGGAGGTGGTCTCGGTCACGTTGTAGACGCGGCTGTAGGCATCGTAGGTGATGGTGTAGGTGTGCTCGGAGCCGTCGGCGGCGGTGTAGTCGACCTCGGAGGCGTCGACCTCGATGGCGGTGAGCAGCGCGGTGCGCAGGTCGTCGGGAATGGCGGTGTTGCCGTCAGAGGCTGAGATCACGAACGGACTCACCATGGCGACGATGGTGCCGGAGGCGTCCATGACGTTGCCGGAATCGTCGAAGGAGTAGGTCTGGCCGTCGACCGTGAAGGTGTTGCCGGCCGCCTGCGCGTCCGCAGCGTCCGCCGCGGCGTCGCCGCCCTCCTCCACGACGACGGTGCCATCCTCGGTGACCTCGGGGGCGTCGGCCCCGGTGTCCTCGGTGGCGGAGGCGTTCGAGATGGCCGTGATGGCGGCGATCTGGAAGTCGAACGGGAGGGCCTGCGAGCCGGAGGGCACGCTCACCACGTTGGTGGAGGCGTAGGCCACGACCTGGCCGCCCGAGCTGATGACGTAGAGGTCGGACGCGGGGGACTCGATCGTGTACGAGACGCCGTTGCGCTCGAAGGAGGTCGCACCCGAGTTGATGGCGGTGTTCGCACTCGACTGGACGAGCGCGCCGAACTCGGCGCCCGGCGCGGCGTTGTAGCGCAGCGAGGACGTCTCGGTGATTCCGGCGTACTGCGTGTTGAGCTGGGTGGTGGTGCTGAAGGTCTGGTCCTGGCCGTAGGGGCTCACGAGGCCCCCGATGAACGAGAAGACGAACATCGCGACGAGGATCACGAGGCCGACGACCGCGAGACGGTTGCGGAAGAAGCGCTTGGCGATAAGGGCGCCCGGGGAGAGGACCCTCACGCGGCGGTCGTCGTTGAGGGAGTACTCCTGCTCCTCGGCCTGATCGGCGGGCTTGACGTTCTTGTCGTTGCTCATTGGTACACCCGCCTTTCTAGGAGATTCGGACGCGGGGGTCGACCACCGCGTAGAGGATGTCGGTCAGGAGGTTGGAGAGCAGCGTGATGATGGCGATGAAGGTGAGGAAGAACATCGTGTAGGGGATGTCTCCGCCCGTCATGGCCTGGTAGGACGTGTAGCCGGTGCCCGGGATCATGAAGAGGGTCTCGGTGATGAGCGCGCCCGAGAACAGTCCCGGCAGCGAGCCGCCGATGACGGTCACGAGCGGGATCAAGGTGTTGCGGAAGGCGTGCTTGTAGATGACCTTGCTCTCGGGCAGGCCCTTGGTGCGCGCCGTCCTGATGTAGTCCGCGTTGAGCACCTCGAGCATGTTGGTTCGCGTGTAGCGCATGAGCGAGCCGATCTGGATGACCGTCAGCGTGACGACGGGCATGATCATGTGATTGATCATGTCGAGCACCTGGCCGACCGCGTCGAGCTGGGCGAAGTCACGGCCCATGAGGCCGTAGAGGTCGAACCAGCCAAGGCCCACCGAGAAGATCAGCTTGAGCAGCGTGGCGAAGAAGAACGTCGGGAGCGAGATGCCCGCGAGCGCCAGCGCCGAGATGATGTAGTCGGACTTCGAGTACTGGTGGGTGGCGGCGAGGATGCCCAGGGGCACGGCGATCACGGTCGAGAGCACGAAGGCGATGCCGCCCATGGCGAACGAGATGCCGATGGTGTTGGCGAACTCGGTGATGACCGGCACGTTGAACTTCCAGGAGTCTCCGAAGTTGCCGGTCAGGAAGTCACCGAGCCAGGTGACGTAGCCGATGGGCATCGGAAGGTCGAGGCCGTACTGGGCGTTCAGCTGCGCCATCCACTCATCGAAGGACTTGGCGCCCGGAGCCTGGGAGAGCTGCATCGCCATGGTCTCGACGTAGGACTGGGGCAGGGCGCGCATCAGACCGTAGATGATGAAGGTCACGCACAGCAGAATGATGACCGAGATTCCGATGCGCTTGACGATATAGGTTCTCACGTCGCAAACGCTCCTCTCATCTCTTGTCCCGCCTTGGCGGGAGGGCGAAAGACCCCGTTCCTGCGCCGGGGGCGCAGGCTCATGTCCCCCAACACGGAAAGGGAGTCTCTCGAAGCCTACAGGACTGCAAAGGCCCAAGCATACCACGAGGCGCGGCAGCTCTCGCTGCCGCGCCCAACGCGATCTGGTTGGATCAGAGAAAGACTACTTGAGCTCGAGCTTCTCGATCTCGTCCTTCCAGGTGTAGTACGGGGACTGGTCCGGAACGACGGTGTCGATGTTCACGCGCTCGGAGGAGACGAGGGTGCACTCGCTGCGCTGGTAGCACGGCAGCTCGACGCCCCAGTCGAGGATGATGTCCATGGCCTCCTTGTAGATGGTCTTGCGGCTCTCGGTGTCGAGGGTCTGGCGGCCCGCCTCGATGAGCTCGTCGAGGTTGGCGTCGTTGATGCAGTAGTAGTTCGTGGAGCCCTGGCTGTGATAGAGCTGGTACATGTCGGGATCAGCCGTGGACTGCCAGGCGGCGCACCACATCTCGGCCTCGCCGGACTGATAGGAGGCGAAGAGGTCGGAGGCGTTGGCGATGTCGGTCACGATGAAGTCGATGCCGATCTCGGCGAAGGCGTTCTTGGCCTCCTGCAGGATCATGAAGGTCGGGTGGTCGCCCTGGCCGCCGGCGCCGATCTTGCACTCATACTGGAGCTTGGCGCCCGCGGGGGCAGCGGTGACCTTGCCGTCGGCAACGGTGAAGCCCGCGGCCTCGAACCAGGTGAGGGCGCCGGCCTTGCCCGCCTCGATGCGCTCCTCGTCGCTCATGCCGTCGGTGTAGAGCGGGTTGCCGGAGGCGTCCGTGGAGAAGCACACGGCGTAGCCCGGGTCGGTCTCGTTGGGCGAGGCCCAGGAGGAGGTGGAGATCGGGTAGTTGAGGGTGGTGGCGGTGTCGCCGTAGTAGGACCTGATGCCCGAGTCACGGAACGGGGCGATCACGGTGCAGATGGCCTTGCGCAGCGCCTTGGAGGCGTCGGAGGCGGGGTCGCCGCCCACGTTGACCTTGTTGGCGGAGATGGCCATGTAGCCGTAGCCGCGGTAGTCGTGCAGGAAGGTGGAGATGACGTCACCGGTGGTGGAGTCGTTGCCGTTGATCTCCTTGATCTGCTCCTCGACCTCCATGGAGTAGGAGGGCTGGGAGATGTCGAGGGTGCCGGCCTGGACGCCGGTCACCATGTCGGCCTCCTGCGACTCCACGATGTTGAGGTGGGCGGTCTTCGGGGCGCCCTTGTAGTAGTTCTCGTTGGCGCTCATGTGGACGGTGCCGGAGGTGTAGTCGTCGAAGACGTAGGCGCCGGAGCCCATGGGGCTGCCGTTGAGGCCGCGGGCCTTGGAGAGGTCGCCCTTGGTGAAGCCGAACTTGTTGTTCTCGAAGTCGTAGAGCGACTCGTCGCCGTAGTACTTCATGGAGCACGGGTTGATGCCGAGCTGGTAGATCATCGTGGCGTCGACGCTGTTGGTGACGACGGACATGTTGTGGTCGTCGACCCTGACGATGCCCTCGACGTTCGGCGCGGCCTCGCCGGTCTCGACGCCCTGGGTGCCCATGGCATAGACGTCCTCGGGGATGAGGTCGGAGAGGGCGGTGCCGGCGGTCTCGGCCTCGCACGCGGAGAAGTTCCAGTCATAGGCGGCGCCGATGGCCTCGAAGAAGTCGGTGGCGGTGGCGTCGGCGGGCAGGCCCGGATAGGCCCAGCCGGCGGCGGCGGAGGCGACGTCGGTGGCGCCGTTCTCCATCATGTAGTCGACGATCTCCTGGGCAAACTTGGTGCCGCCGTCGTCGACGGCCGCCCAGAAGGCCTCCTGCTGCTCCTGGGTGAAGTAGGTGAAGTCGGTGTTGTCACGGCCGGCGTTGCCGATGAGCGACGCGAGCGTGGACATGCCGGAGCGGTAGGCCGCGAGACCCTTGATGTCGTTGGAGTAGAGGGTGGCGGAGCCATCGTAGGTGGGGTCGAAGTAGGAGTAGAAGGTGAAGATGATGTCGTCCACGGTGACGTCGGAGCCGTCGTGGAACTTGAGGTCGTCGCGCAGCTGGACGTTGTAGTTCACCGTGCCGTCGGCGTTCTCGACCATCTCGATGTTGGCGGGGCCGTTATAGGTGTACTCGGTGCCGTTGTACTCCTTGGTCTCGCCCTCGATGCCGTTGTAGATGGGCTCGGCCATGCGGTCAACCGCGAGCAGCGTGATGTTGTTGAAGCTCACGACGTCCTGGTCGGCGGCGGAGGCGGTGAACAGCGGGCAGAACTTGCCCTCGAGGCCGCTGGTCGAGGCGACGAGCGTCCCCTCGTGGTCAGAGCCGGAGTCGCTCCCCCCGTTGCTGCTGGAGTTGTCGCAGGCAGCAAGGGCCAGCGCACCCATCGTGGCGGCGGAGAGCCCGAGCATCTTCCTTCTGGTAACGAGCATCTTTCCCTACCTTTCCTCCCGTGTAAGTGGGGATGACGGAGACCGCGGCCCGCTCCTCGGCGGGCCATGGCACGTGCGTATGGCAGTTTACGTTCTCGAAACCTTAACGCGACCATGACAGGGGCCGCTTTCACGCACTGGTTACAAACCAGTTTCCTCGATTCCGGCGAACGGTAGCCAATCTTACCGTGAACGGTCAATCTGCCTCAAAAACAACGTCCGTGGCGCACGGCTCGCGTTACAGGCCGCGAACATCTGGAAGGAGGCGGGGCAGGGCGACGCGGGCTGCGCCGCAGCGACATTTCGGTGCCTGGCTCTTCTCGGCGCTTGGTTCTTCTCGGCGCTTGGTTCTTCTCGGTGCTTGGTTCTTCTCGGCCGTTTCGCGAGACAGCCCGCGCGCGCTTTGGAATTCGCGCCCGTATCGCGGGGCCGCGGCGTTCGCATCCTGGATCCGGCACCCCGTCAGCGTCAAGGCCCTCGACCGCTTAGCTTTTCTCGGCCGTTGCAAAATCGACGCGCACCATGCTTATAAAATCCCGCGCGTATGGCCCCCGCTGCCCGGGGCGACCCGACAGCTCCTCCCGCGAGCACGGCACCCGGTCATACGGACGCGGTTTTCTATGCGCACGGGCCCCGCGCGTACAGACGACCTCGGTTTTCTATGCGCCTCGAGTCACCGACCCGATTCCGCACCACAGCTCCAACAACGTTGCTCGCACACGAGCGTGGATTTCTATGCACACGCTGGTCGCTCTGCGCAACGGTCGAGAAAACCTATGTGCGGAACCTGAGGGCGGTGCGCCTTCGGAAACCGGGCGGCGACGCGCCCGGTGAAGACCGCGGGAATGGAGACGCGCCCTCTTGTTGCCGTGACCTGCTCGCCCGCGCAGACCCCTCGGCCACCCGACGGGAGAAAACGGACCCGGCCCGACGGGCCCGGGTCACGCGCGCCACTCGTCCTCGAGGATGGCCATGAGGACGTCGTCGCAGTAGCTGCCGTCGGGCAGGAGGATCGCGTCGCGCAGGACCCCCTCGCGCCTGAAGCCCGCCTTCGCATAGACGTGCTCGGCCCGCGGGTTGATGGAGAACACGTCGAGCTCGAGGCGGTGGAGCCCGAGCTCGCCGAAGGCGTAGTCGCGCGTGAGGGCCGTGGCCCACGACCCCAGGCCGCGGCCCCGGGCGGCGGAGCCGAACAGCGCGATGCGGAAGTTGGCCGAGCGCGCGGCCCAGTCGACCTCGTTGATCACGCTCTCGCCCAGGACCTCCCCCTCGGGGGAGACGATCAGCAGGTCGCGACGGTCCGGGTCGTCCACGCACCGCAGGAAGAACGACGTGACCTCGTCCTTCTCGTAATGGTCCCTGCTGCCCGTGAGCAGCGCCCCCTCCGGGTCGAACCGCTCGAAGCCCACCCAGTAGGCCTCCGCGTCCTCGGCGCGCGCCAGCCTGAGCACGCAGCCGTCCTCGCGCTCCCAGCGCACCTGCTCCTTTGCCATGATGGAACTCCGTCTCGGACTAGCAGGGCTCCCAGGTGGTGGCGAGGCAGGCGCGGCGCAGCGCGACGAGCGCCGCGGCGGCCACGACCTCGCACGAGAGGAACGCGAGGTCGGCGGGGGCGGGCGCGGTGGCCGAGGTCGCCAGCAGCACGACCTCCCCCACCGCCGCCACGAGCCCCAGCGCGAGGGCGGCGACGCAGCGCCGCGGCAGCGCGCCGACCGTCTCGTCTCGCACGTAGACGCGCACGCGCTCGCCGGCGGCGGAGAGCCGGCCCATCCCCCAGAGCACCCACACCATGGTCACGAACTGCAGCATGTAGGGCACCACCACGTAGGGGCAGCCGGAGAGGCCCTCCGGGTTGGCGAGCGATGCCGCGACCACCGCCGCCGTGGCGACGCCGCACGCCGCCCAGAGCGTCGCGAGCAGCCTGCGGCGGTCGTGACCGTCCGCCAGCCGCACGTGGTCGCCCAGGTAGGCCATCTTGCCGCTCTCGTCGCGCCCGAAGTCGCTCAGGCGCTCGCGCTCCTTCTTGCGCACGTTCTTCTCGCCGCCCTTTAGTGCAAAAGTGCCTGTCCCTTTTGCACGTTTTGCACGCTACTCGATGCCGGTCAGGTCGTAGGAGTCGAGCCACGCCGCGGCGCGCTCGCAGATCTGCTTGAGGCAGCCCTCGTCGAAGGGCGACGTCATGCCCGCGTGGGCGAGCAGGTCGGTGAAGGCGCGCGTGCCGCCCTGACGCGTGTACGCCATGTAGTGGTCCCACGCGCCGGCGAAGTCCTCCTGCGACATGACCCAGAACTCGAGGGCCACCGTCTGGGCGAGGCAGTAGTCGATGTAGTAGAACGGGCTCTCGTAGATGTGGTGCTGGCGCTGCCAGCCCTCGCCGTCGGCGTAGAAGGGGATGTCGCCGTCGAGGCGCATCCAGGGCATGTAGATGCCGAGCAGGCGCCTCCAGGTGGCGTGGCGCTCGGCGGGCGTCATCTCGGGGTGCTCGTAGACCTCGTGCTGGAAGTGGTCGACCATCGTCCCGTACGGGATGAAGGTGATGGCACCGGCCAGGTGCGCGTAGCGGTACTTGCGCGCGTCGTCGCCGAAGAACTCCTCGGCCCAGGGCCACGCCATGAACTCCATCGACATCGAGTGCACCTCGCACGCCTCGGAGGTGGGCATGGCGAGCGTCACGGGCACCTTGTCGGTGTTCATGTAGTAGGAGAAGGCGTGACCGGCCTCGTGGGTGACCACCTCGACGTCGCCCTGCGTCCCGTTGAAGTTGGCAAAGATGAAGGGCACGTCGTAGTCGGGGATCATGGTCATGTAGCCGCCGCCGGCCTTGCCCTCGGTGGAGAGCACGTCCATGAGGCCGCGGTCGAGCATCATGTCGAAGAAGGCGCCGGTCTCGGGTGAGAGCGCGCGGTAGAAGGTGCGCCCGGCCTCGAGCACGTCGTCGGCGGTGCCGCGCGGTACGGGGTTGCCCGAGCGGAAGGTGAGCGTCTCGTCGGCGAAGGAGAGCGGGTACTCGACGCCCAGGCGCTCGGCCTGCGCGCGGAAGATCCTGTCGGCGAGCGGGACCACGTGGGCGACCACCGCCTCGCGGAAGCGCTCGACGTCGGCGCGGTCGTAGGAGAGCCGGCCCATGCGGTCGTAGCCCAGCGCGATGAAGTCGTCGTGCCCGAGCTTCTTGCCCATCGCGTCACGCACGCGCACGAGCTCGTCGTAGATGCGGTCGAGGTCGGCCTGGTGCTCCTTGTACCACGCGCCCTCGGCCTTCCAGGCGGCAAGGCGCTCGGCGTCGTCGGCGGAGCGCTTGTACGGGGTGAGCTGCGAGAGCGTGTAGGTGCCCCCCTCGAAGGGGATCTGCGCAGACGCGATGAGCTTCACGTACTCCTGCGCGAGCGCGTTCTCGCGCTTCATGTCGTCGACGATCGCCGGGGAGAGGGTGCGACGCTCCTGCTCGGCCTGCGCGAAGACGAGGTCGCCGTACTTCTCGGCGAGCTGGCTGCGGAAGGGCGTGGCGAGGAGTGCCGCCGAGAAGGCGTCGGAAGCCTGGCTGAGCTCGGGCTGGGCGTCGTCCCAGAAGGAGGACTCGGCGTCGTAGAACTCGTCGCGCGTGTCGATGGTGTGACGGATGTAGACGAGCTCCGCCGCGGTCTGGACGTGGCGGTCCAGCTGGTCCTTCTCGACGAAGGCGGCGTCCGCCTCCTCGGGGGTCGCCGCCGCGGCGAGGCGGTCGGCGAGCTCGGCGTAGCGGGCCTTGGTCGCCTCGAGGTCCGGGCGCTCGTAGGGCATGTCCTTGAACTTCACGGGCTCCGTCATGCGTGTTTCCTCTCGTCGTCCCGCGGCGCCGCAGGGCGCGGCGCGCGGGGAAGTTCGGCTATGATTCGAGAAGGTATTGTACCCGTCAGAGGAGACTTCATGCCTGGCTACGTTCTCAGCTGCTGCTCCACCGCGGACGTCACGCGCGACTGGCTCGAGTCGCGCAAGATCGCCTACCTCTACTTCAACTACTACCTCGACGGCAAGGTCTGCAAGGACGACTTCGGCGCCACCAACTCCCCCGCGGAGCTCTACGCCAAGATGCTCGCGGGTGCCGACGCCAAGACCTCCCAGATCAGCGCCGGCGACTACATCGCGCACTTCGAGAAGTACCTCGCGCAGGGGCTCGACGTGGTGCACCTGACGCTCTCCTCCGGCATCTCGGGCACCTACAACTCCGCCTGCGCCGCGCGCGACCAGCTCGCCGAGAAGTACCCCGAGCGGCGAGTCTACGTGGTGGACTCGCTCGCGGCGTCCTCGGGCTACGGGCTGCTCATGGACCGGCTCGCCGAGCTGCGCGACGCCGGCATGGGCGCGGCCGAGCTCGCAGCCTGGGCCGAGGAGCACAAGGGCGAGGTCCAGCACTGGTTCTTCTCGTCCGACCTGACGTTCTTCATCCGCGGCGGGCGCATCTCCAAGGCTGCCGGCCTCGTGGGCGGCATGCTCAAGATCTGCCCCGTGATGGACGTGGCGCCGGACGGCTCGCTCGCGGTGAAGGAGAAGATCCGCACCAAGGCCAAGGCGGAGAAGCGCGTGGTCGAGAAGATGGAGGAGCTCGCCGAGGGAGGGCTCGACTACTCCGGCAAGTGCTACATCAGCCAGTCCGAGTGCCTGGAGGACGCCCGCGAGGTCGCGGCGCTCGTCGAGCAGCGCTTCCCCAAGCTGGACGGCAAGGTTGAGATCTTCCCCATCGGCGCCACGATCGGCGTGCACACCGGCCCCGGCACCGTGGCCCTGTTCTTCTGGGGCAAGAAGCGCGTCTAGCACGTGACGACGGGGGTGTGACAGCGGGGACGGAGCGGTGAGTGCCCCCGTCCCCGCTGTCACATGCGCCTAGAGGTCCCTCGCCACGAGGAAGCCCTCGCGCGTGGCGTCGAGCGCGCGACGGGCGCTCTTTGCGTCGCCGATCACGTGGACCGGAACGCCCGCCGCCCTCGCGGCCTCGAGCAGCCCCGCGTTGTCGACGGGTCGCGAGCCCACCGCCACCACCACGGCGCCGGGCAGCGTCTCGCGCGCGCCGTCCCTCTCGACCGTGGCGCCGCCGTCCGCGAGCTCGACGAACCTGGTCCCCGTGCGGATGTCCACGCCGAGCTGCGCCATCTTCATCATCACCATTGACTTGCGCGCGGCGCCGAGGTCGGCGCCCGCCTGCTCGAGCATCTCGACCACCGTCACGGGGTGGCCCGCCGTGGCGAGCTGGTCGGCGACCTCCAGGCCCACGAGGCCTCCGCCGATGACGACGACCGGTCCCTCCGGCACCTGCACGCGACCCTCGAGCACGTCGACGGCGACGGGCGCCCTGCCCTCGAGGCCCAGCGTCACGGGCTCGGCCCCGTTCGCGACGATCAGCTCGTCGAACTTCTCGGCCGCGAGCGTCTCCGGCGTGAAGGGCGCTCTGCGGCGGACCTCCACGCCCAGGCGCTCCACCTGCTCGCCCTGCGAGCGCGCCGCGGCGGCCATCTCCGCCTTGCCGGGGGCCATGCCCGCCGTCACGAACTGCCCGCCCAGCCGGTCCGTGGCCTCGAAGACCACCGGCTCGTGGCCGCGCAGCTTGAGCGTGCGGGCGGCCACGAGGCCCGCCATGCCGCCGCCCACCACGGCGACGCGCTTGGGCGACGCCGCGGGGGCGAGGGCCCAGTCGGTCTCGTGCCCGAGCTGCGGGTTGCGCAGGCACGTGATGGCCTCGAAGCGCTCCATGTCGGCAAAGCCATCGAGGCAGCCCTGGTCGCAGCCCACGCAGTAGACGATGTCGTCCACGCGGCCCTCGCGCGCCTTGGCGACGAAGTCCGGGTCGGCGAGCTGGGCGCGGCCCATCACCACGAGGTCGACCTTGTCCTCGGCGAGGATCTCCTCGGCGAGCTGCGGGGTGTTGATGCGCCCGACGCCAATCGTGGGCACGCCCGTCTCGCGGCGGATGCGCGCGGCGTTGTCCACGTTGAAGGCCGGGGGCAGGTCGATCGGCGGCACCTCGTAGGCGTTGGCGGCGGAGACGATGTTGCCGCGCGAGACGTCGAGCACGTCCACGCCGGCGTCGGCGGCCCAGCGGCAGAACTCGATGGTGTCCTCGATGGTCATGCCGCCCTCGAGGAAGTCGTCGTGCGCGTCGATGCGCATGAAGAGGGCCATGTCCTCCCCGATGGCCTCGCGGATGGCGCGGATGCAGGCGAGCGGGAAGCGGGCGCGGTTCTCGAGCGAGCCGCCGTACTCGTCGGTGCGGTGGTTGATGCCGCCCGAGAGGAACGAGTGCGGCAGGTAGTTGTGCGCGCAGTGGAACTCGACGCAGTCGTACCCCGCCTCTCGGGCGCGCCGCGCCGCCTCGCCGTAGCACGCCACGACCTCGTCGATCTGCTCGCGCGTGACGGCCGGCAGCGTGAAGCCGGGCGCGAGCGGCAGGTCGGAGGCCACGAGCATCTGGGCCTGCGGGTCCATGCCCACCGCGATCGAGCCCTGCCAGAGCTGGACCCCCGCCGTGCCGCCGGCCTCGTGGATGGCGTCGACGAGCGCACGGTGCCCGGGAACGTACTCGTCCTCCGATATCGAGACGAACATGCTCGGGGCGCTCGGCGTGTGGACGCTCGAGACCTCCACGATGTTGAGCGCGCAGCCGGAGCGGGCGCGGGCCACGTGATAGTCGATGAGGCGCTGGGTGACGTGCCGGTCCTCGCAGAAGCGCGTGCCCATCGCGGGCAGGATGACGCGGTTCTTGAGCGCGAGGCCGCGCACCCTGAACGGGCTGAACAGGTGGTCGAACATCGGGTCCTCCTCTCCTTGCCGGCGAGCGCCGGCGCTTGGGAGGATTGTGCCCGGAGGGACGCGCGGGACGAGGCCCTTCTCGCCCAGCGGGGCGACCGGTCTCGGCAAGCGTCCGAACGGCCGCGGCGGCGCTGCCGTCAGGACGCAGGGGCCCGAGGCGGCCCCGCCCTATGGGAGCGAGAAGAACCTCTGGTAGAGGGCGAGCTCCTCGGGCGTGTCGAGGCTCGAGGCAAACTCCACGCGCCCCGCTCGCGACCGCTCGGCGAGCAGGCCCTCCTCCGAAAGGCGCTTGCGCAGCTGGCGCGCCGTGCCGGCTCCGCCGTCGAAGAACGCGGCGCCCGGCCCGAGCGCGCGCGAGATCTGCGCCCGCACGAAGGGGTAGTGCGTGCAGCCCAGCACCACGGCGTCCACCTTGCCCGCGTAGTCGCCCACCAGGCGCCCCACCATCTCGGCGAGGTCCGGAGCGTCGAGGTCCCCCCGCTCGATGCGCGCCGCGAGGCCCGGGCACGGGACGGGGACCACCTCGCACTCCCCTCCCCAGGCCCGAGCGAGCTCGTGATACTTCTCGAGGCCGAGCGTCATCTCGGTTGCCATCACGAGGATGCGACCGTGCGGGAAGGCCCGTGCGGCGGGCTTGAGAGCGGGCTCGATGCCCACGATCGGCACGTCGGGGTGCGCCGCGCGCAGGGCGGCCGCGGCGGCCGAGGTCGCCGTGTTGCAGGCGATGACGATGGCCTTTGCGCCGTCCGCGAGGAGGCGCTCGACGATGTCGCGGGACAGGTCGAGCACCTGGGCCTCGGTCTTCTCGCCGTAGGGGGCGTTGGCGGAGTCGCCGAAGTATCGGAAGTCCTCGTGCGGCAGCTCGTCGACGAGCGCGCGCAGCACGCTGATGCCGCCCAACCCGGAGTCAAAGACCCCCACGAAGCCCTCGCGTTCCCCAGACACCCGATGCCTCCCCCCGTCCTTGCCTCGCAAAGAGCATAGCGCATCGTCGCCCCGCGCCGCCCGCGAGCAAAACCACACCACTCGCAGTTATATTTCTGTGAAGGTATATCGACACACATAGTACTTTCTCATACACTGTCCTCGAAGGCGGAAGACGAGGAGGTGACCCATGGCGGGCAGAGATGCGGAGAGCGACCTCATCAGGGGCAACATCGATGCCATCGTGCTGTGCACGCTCTCTGACGGAGACTCGTACGGCTACGAGATCCTGAAAGACGTGGCCAGCACGAGTCAGGGCGCGTACGAGATGAAGGAGCCGTCGCTCTACACGAGCCTCAAGCGGCTGGAGGGCCAGGGGCTCGTCGAGAGCTACTGGGGCAGCGAGTCCCAGGGGGCTCGCCGCAAGTACTACCACATCACCGACGGCGGGCGCACCGAGCTCGCCGAGGCGACGGCGCGCTGGGTGCGCGCGAGGACCATCATCGACCGACTCCTCAGACAGGGCGGAGGCAGCAAATGAGCGGCAGGGGCGACATCAGGATGTACGTCGAGCACCTCTTCGAGGGGCGCACGCTCGACGCGGAGACCATCGAGCTCAAGGAGGAGATCTACGGCAACCTCACGGCTCGCTTCGACGACTACGTGGCGCAGGGCATGAGCGAGCAGGAGGCGTTCTCGCGCACGTGCGAGGCCGTGACGAGCGTCGACGACGTCCTGGGCGGACGGGGGGCCGAGGCCGAGGGGACCGGAGCGGAGGCCGAGGGCGCGACCGACGCGGAGGCCACCCGCACGGTTCCCGTGGGCGTCCCGCCCGTTTCGCCCGGGACGGACGAGGCGAGGGGGCCGGAGGGCAGGCGGCGCTGGTCGACCGGCAGAATCGTGGGCGTGGCGGCCGTGGCGCTCGTCGCCGTCGTGGCGCTCTGCACGGTCATCAACATCATCAACTCGTCCGTGGCGAGCGCGACCTACGACACGCCCGGAACCGTTGACGTCCAGCCGCTGGACGCCACCGACGGGAGCACCGCGTACCCGAGCGCCGGCTCGGGGGCCGACGCGGGCACCCAGGGCGACGAGCACACCCTGCGAACCGACGACGTCGCGCAGGAGATCTCCGGGTATGACGTCGCCTCGCTCTCCGCGATGGCCGACTCCTCCTGGCCACTGGACGGAGCCGCCGTCTCCGAGCTCGTAGGAGGAATGCCGCTGGCGAGCCACCTCATGTCCACGGGATCCGACTCCACCGAGCGGGACGGCAACTCGATCGTCGTCGAGTACGAGTGGGTCGAGGACGACCGCGTTGCGCGCACGGACGACGACGTCGTCGAGCAGGCGCTCGCCCACAACGCGACCGCTCTGCTCTGCGCCGCGGGCTCAGCCGACTCGGTCCGCATGGTGACTCACGAGACCGACGGCGAGGACGGCGAGCTCAGCGTGGACACGTTCACCTTCCGCCGCGACGACGTCGAGTCGGTTCTCGGCACGGACCTCACCGAGGGGCGGCTGAGCGACGGCACCTGGGACGAGCTTCGCTCCAAGCTCTCGACGGAGCGCTACTACGACAGGCTCTGCGACCTGGCCGACCGCGACTAGGATTCTTGACCGCGCACACCTTACGCTTCGGGGCCCAAAAGGGGGCCCGGGGCAAAGGTGTGCGCGGTCGACCGCGGTGCACCCGCGCGGAATCTGTCACAATCAGGGGTCGCTGTCACCATCCACCCACAACGACAGGAGTCCCCATGAGCAACGAGGGCAAGAAGGTCAAGGTCCACTACGTCGGCACGCTCGACGACGGCACGAAGTTCGACTCCTCCCGCGACCGCGGCGAGCCGCTGGCCTTCACCTGCATGGCAGGTCAGATGATCGCGGGCTTCGACGCCGCCGTGCGCGACATGGAGGTCGGCCAGGTCGTCGACGTGCGCCTCGAGCCCGCGGAGGCCTACGGTGAGCGCGACGAGCGCCTCGTCCAGACCGTGCCCGTCTCCGCCATGCCCGGCGCGGAGACCCTCTCCGTCGGCGACCGCGTGATGCTCACCGCCCCCACCGGCCAGCCCTTCCCCGCCACCGTGTCCGCCCTCGAGAACGGCAACATCACCTTTGACATGAACCACGAGATGGCCGGCAAGGCGCTCAACTTCAACATCGAGCTCCTCGAGGTCGAGGAGTAGCCAGAGGGGCAGCCACCTCTCTCGGGGCCCGCGGCGCCAGCTCACAGTGCGTCGCGGGCCCTTCTTTTTCTCCTTGATTCGAACATCTGTTTGTACTAAGATGAGAGCGCAGCGAAGAACTGCTGCGACCAGCGATAGTCGCGGTCATAGAGCCCAATGCATTGGACAGGTCGCCGAATCCGAACGTCAGGTAGCGATCCATCCCATACAGACAACTAAGCCATGTCCTCCTGCACGAGTGGGGCATCATGCCTCTTGAGCAATATAGGGAAAAGGTTGTATTATGAGATGGACGATTCTTACAGACATGATTGACGACTGGATCGACAGCCTCAGCTCGCGAGACGCCAGGCACCTCGTTGCGGCCTTCGACGCGCTTGAATCAAGAGGGCCCGCGCTAGGACGCCCCCTCGTAGACCGAATCGCAGGATCGCACATCCACAATCTCAAGGAGCTGAGGCCACCATCGACAGGAGAAAGCGAGATTAGGGTCCTGTTTGTCTTCGATGCCGAGCGACACGCAATCATGCTCCTTGCGGGTGACAAGGCTGGTTTTTTCGCATCCGGACCACGATGGGCACGGTGGTACAGGAAGGCAATACCAGAGGCGGAACGAAGATTTGAGCAGTATCAGCTCTCGCAGAGAAAGGAAGCCGAATGAGCAGAACGCTTGACGAGCTCATTGAGGAAAGGGGCTTTGACCGCGAGGAGATTCACCAGGAGGCACTCAAGCTCATCGCCGAGTGCCGGGCCTACGAGCTCAAGGAGGCGCGCAAGGCGGAGCACCTCACGCAGTCCGACGTGGCGGAGCGCATGGGCATCAGCCAGGCGCGCGTCTCCGAGGTGGAGAGCGGCGACGTGGGATCGCTCAAGGTAAGCACGCTCGCGCGCTACGCCGAGGCCCTGGGAGGCACCTTCGAGGCAATCATCCAGATCGGCGACAAGACCATCAGGCTCGCGTAGCACGCGGCCCATGGGACCCGAGGCGCCCCCCTACTCCCAGCTCACGAGGTAGCGCAGCTCGTAGTCCTGCCGGCAGTCGAAGCGGTACTCCGGGCGCGTGGCGGGGCCGCAGCTCCCCGAGCCGATTCCCATCTGGAACGCCTGGACGGTCACGTAGGTGCCCGAGCGGACCTCGTCCTCGCGATGGCGCATGCCGCGCAGCTCCTCGTCGGAGTAGGGCTTGACCGCGAGCTCGAACGGCCGGTCAACGGCCGTGATCTGCACGTTCTTCTCGCCATTTGAGATGATGACGTACTGGCAGTCCATGCGGTTGCCGCTCTCCTGGGGACGGATGTTGGGCTCGGTCATGTCCGCCACGCGACAGGAGACGCGCTCCACCTGCGCCTGCTCGCACATGTCGCGGTAGGACTCGCCGTTGCGCCCGAGGTACTCGACCTCGTCCCAGGAGGCGTCGAGCCGGTAGCAGACACCAAACCGCGGCAGGTCGCCGCGTCCGCGCTCGCAGCGGAGGCGCGACGTCACGAGCACGCCCGCGGCAACGGCCTCGTAGGTGTCCTCGCAGACAAAGCGGTGATGGGGGAAGACGAGCCACGACGTCACCACGGCCGTGCCCTCCCCCTCGACCACGGAGAGAACCTCGCGCCGGCAGTCGTAGAAGCGCTCCATGGGCCGCCCGCCGGAGAGGTGCCTGTCGTTGTCCGTCTCTGCTCGGCAGAGAAGGACGGGCGTCGCGGCCGGGGCCATGACGCCGGCGACGGCGAGCCCCTCCCCCGTGACCTCGCAGCCCTCGGGAAACGCCGCGGCGCGGGCGAGAAGGACGTCGTCCAGCGGCGCCATCTCCGAGAGCCGGATCTGCTCGCGGGAGACCTCCTCCCCCGTGTCACGGCGGCGAACCGTGACGGTCACCCTGCGGGAGCGGTCGCGCCGCAGGCCCTCGCCAAGCTCTCGCGCCACGGACGACGTGGGCCTCACCAGGTAGGACTGCTGCCGCAGCGGCGCCACGTCGCACGAGAGCTCAGCCAGGCCGCCGTCGTTCCACTCAAAGCGGAGCGAGTACGCCTCCCCCGGGGTGAACGACGTCGCGTTGTGGACCATGAAGAAGTCCCCGCCCAGGTGCCGGACGCGCAGGGGCCGGTAGCAGTGGCGCACCACGCGCGCGCCCGTGGAGGGCGTGCGGTCCGGGTAGAAGATGCCGTCCACGCAGAAGTTGCCGTCGTGCTCCCACTCCCCGTGGTCGCCGCCGTAGGTGTAGCGGCCGTCCGGGTGGAGCACGGCGTGGTCGACCATCTCCCACACGCAGCCGCCCATCAGGGAGTCGAAGGCGTAGATCTGCCTCCAGTAGTCCTCGATGCCACCCGGGCCCACGCCCATGGCGTGCGCGTACTCGCAGAGGAGGTACGGCCGGTCGTTGAGGCGCCGCGTGGTCGAGCGGCCCTCGCCCACGCTCCGCACGCGCTCGACGGTGGAGTACATCTCGCTCCCCACGTCGTAGGCGCGGCGCAGCGAGTGGATGGCACCCTCGTAGTGCACGGGCAGGCTCGAGCGCGACCGGACGAGCTCGTACATGGCGTCGGCGTTGCAGCCGCCGCCCGCCTCGTTGCCCAGGCTCCACATGATCACGCACGCGTGCAGCTTGTCGCGCTCCACGAGGCGCTCGGCGCGGTCGAGGTAGCGCCCCTCCCAGCGGGCGTCGTTGGTGAGGCGGTTCTGCCTCGTGGGGAACTTGCCCACCAGGGCCCCGTGGGTCTCGAGGTCGGCCTCGTCGATCACGTAGACGCCCAGCTCGTCGCAGAGCTCCAGGAGGTACGGGTCCGGCGGGTAGTGCGAGGTCCGGATGGTATCTATGTTGTGGTTCTTGCAGAGAAGGACGTCGCGCTCGGTCGCCTCCGGCGTCATGGCGTAGCCCGCCGTGGGGCTCGTGTCGTGGTGGTTGACGCCGTGCAGCTTGACCGGCCGACCGTTCACGAGAAAGCGCCTGCCGTCCACGCGCGCCTCGCGAAAGCCCACGCGCTCGCACACGCACTCCGTGGGCGTCTCCAGGATGAGGTCGTAGAGGTGCGGGGTCTCCGCCGTCCACTCGAGCACGTCGAGCCCGTCGAGGTCAATGGTCGCGCGGCACCCGTCCGCATGCGCCTCCGCCACCCGCTCGAGCCCGTGCCCGCGCAGCGTCACGCGCACCGTGCCCTCGGCAATAAGTCGCAGGTCAACGGCCATGCGGTAGCGCACGCGACTCGCCCGTTCTTCTCGGCGCGTGCGCACACCCACGTCCCAGATTCCGCAGGGGGTGACCTCGCGCAGCAGCACGTCCCGGAAGATGCCGTTGTTGCGGAACATGTCCTGGCACTCGAGGTAGGAGCCCGTGCACCAGCGACGCACCACGGCCACGAGCTCGTTTGTCCCCGCGCGCTGGTACGGCGTAACATCGAACTCCGCCGTGTTGTGCGAGCCCTCCGCGTAGCCCACGCGTCGGCCGTTGAGGTAGAGGTCGAGGCAGCTGGCGACGCCCAGGAAGGAGACGACGTGGCCCACGGACGCCTCGCGCTCGTCCAGGTCATAGGCGCGGCGGTAGACGCCCGCGAAGTTGTACTGGCCAACCGGGTGCGCCACGTGCGGACGCCCGCCCTCGCCGCCTATGAGCGAGAAGACCGGCCCCACGGGGCCCTCCTCGGGTATGCGCGGCGGGTCGAACGGGAACTGGTAGCGCTCGTCCACGTAGAAGGGCCGGTCGTAGCCCTGGAACTGCCAGCAGCCGGGAACTGCCACGCGGTCCCAGGCAACGGCGTCGGTGTCCAGGACGTCCGGCAGCTCGGCGGGCCGCGGGTAGAACCGGAAGTCCCACTCCCCGCTCAGGCACCGTACGAGTGGTGACTCGTAGCGCCTCCGCGCCGCCGGTACCGCCTCCGCCCCCGCCCGATCCGGATACGGGATGAAGTAGCTCCGCGCCGGCAGCCTATTCTCCGCCAGCACCCCCGCGTCACAGTACGCCGCCCGATCCAGCACGTACCTCACGTCACAAACCTCCCGGTAAAGGCGCCGCCCGAGCGAGGGGCCCGCCGGCCCGCCCGATGTATTCCCGCGCGCAGTTCTTGCGCAGCAAGCTGTCTGAGCACGGGGATACGTCGGGCGGGCCGGCGGGCCAAAGTCCCTAGATCGCGGCGAGCGCCTGCTCGATGTCGGCGATGAGGTCCTCGGTGCCCTCGAGGCCGCAGGAGAAGCGCACCATCGCCGGGGAGATCCCGGCGGCCGCGAGCTCCTCGTCGTTCATCTGGCGATGCGTCGCGGAGGCGGGGTGCAGGCAGCAGGTGCGCGCGTCCGCCACGTGCGTCTCGATCGCGGCGAGGCGCAGCGCCGCCATGAACCGCTCGGCCGCCGCGCGGCCCCCGGCGAGCTCAAAGGACACGACGCCCGAGCCGCCCTCGGGCAGGTACTTCTGGGCGAGCGGGTAGTACGGGTCGGACGGCAGGTGCGGGAAGCGCACCGACGTGACCTTGTCGGACCCCTCGAGGTACTCCGCCACCGCAAGGCCGTTCCTGAAGTGCTGCGGCATGCGAACGTGGAGGCTCTCGAGGCCCATGTTGAGGTAGAACGCGTTCTGCGGGCTCTGGATGGAGCCGAGGTCGCGCATGAGCTGCGAGGTCGCCTTGGTGATGAAGGCACCGGCCTGGCCGAACTTCTCGGCGTAGACGATGCCGTGGTAGGACTCGTCCGGGGTGGTGAGCCCGGGGAACCTCTCGGCGTTGGCCATCCAGTCGAAGTTGCCCGAGTCCACGATGGCGCCGCCCACGCCCACGCCGTGACCGTCCATGTACTTGGTGGTGGAGTGCGTCACGATGTCGGCGCCCCACTCGATCGGCCGACAGAAGACGGGCGTGGCAAAGGTGTTGTCCACGATCAGAGGGACGCCGTGGTCGTGCGCCGCCCCGGCGAAGCGCTCGATGTCGAGCACATCGAGGGCCGGGTTGGCGATGGTCTCGCCGAAGACGGCGCGCGTGTTGGGACGGAAGGCCGCCTCGAGCTCCTCGGCGGTCGCCGTGGGCGAGACGAACGTGGACTCGACGCCCATCTTGGCCATGGTGTGGGCGATGAGGTTGTACGTGCCCCCGTAGATGGCGGAGCTCGCCACGATGTGGCTCCCCGCCTCGCAGATGTTGAAGAGCGCGTAGAAGTTTGCCGCCTGCCCGGAGCTCGTGAGCATGCCGGCCGCACCGCCCTCGAGCTCGCAGATCTTGGCCGCGACCGCGTCGTTGGTGGGGTTCTGCAGGCGCGTGTAGAAGTAGCCCGACGCCTCGAGGTCGAAGAGCTGGCCCATGTGCTCGGACGTGGCGTACTTGAAGGTGGTGGACTGGACGATGGGAATCTGGCGCGGCTCGCCGTCGCCGGGCGTGTAGCCGCCCTGGACGCAGCGCGTCGCGATGGTCTGATCTGCCATGACGGTCCTTTCTGTAGGGTCCGACCATCATAGCGCGTGTTCGCGGAGCGAGGCGTGACTCCTCCGTCACGCCTCGCTTTCGAAACGAAGACGAGCCCGCCCGTCACACCATCTGCTCGGGGCGGAACACCTCGTCGAAGCGCTCGGGCGTGAGCAGCCCCAGCGCGAGGCACGCGTCGCGCAGGCTCGTCCCCTCCGCGAAGGCCTTCTTGGCCACCTTGGCGGCGTTGTCGTAGCCGATGTAGGGGTTGAGGCACGTCACGAGCATGAGCGAGTCGTGGAGGTTCTCGCGCATCCTCTCGCGGTTGGGACGAATCCCGCTCGCGCAGCGCTCGTCGAACGAGCGGATGGCGTCAGCGAGCAGGCGGCAGGACTGCAGGAAGTCGTAGGCGATGACCGGCATGAAGACGTTGAGCTCGAAGTTGCCCTGGCTCGCGGCGAAGCCGATCGCGGCGTCGTTGCCCATGACCTGCACGGCGACCATCGTGACGGCCTCGCACTGCGTGGGGTTGACCTTCCCCGGCATGATCGAGCTGCCGGGCTCGTTTGCCGGGATGGTGATCTCCCCGAGGCCGAGGCGCGGGCCGCTCGCGAGCCAGCGGACGTCATTGGCGATCTTCATCATGTTGGCAGCGAGCCCCTTCACCGCGCCGTGACCGAAGACGAGCGCGTCCTTGCCCGTGAGGGCGCGGAACTTGTTGGGGTCGCTCACGAAGGGCAGGCCCGTGAGCGCGGCGACCTCGGCGGCAACGGCCTCGTCGAACCCCTCGGGCGCGTTGAGGCCGGTCCCGACGGCGGTCCCCCCGAGCGCGAGCCGATAGAGCCCCGGCAGCGACGCCACGAGCTCCTCGCGCGAGCCCTCGAGCAGGCCGCGCCAGCCGGAGACCTCCTGCGAGAAGGAGATGGGCACCGCGTCCTGCAGGTGCGTGCGACCGCTCTTGACCACGCCGGCGCACTCCCCCTCCAGGCGGCGCAGCGTCTCCACGAGCTGGTCGATCGCGGGAACGAGCTCGCCAGTCACGGCGAGGGCGGCGGCGACGTGCATGGCGGTGGGGAACGTGTCGTTGGACGACTGGCTCATGTTGACCGAGTCGTTGGGGTGCAGCGGACGCGCAAGCGCCACGCCGCGCTCGGCGGCGAGCTGGTTGCCGCGATTCGCCAGCACCTCGTTCATGTTCATGTTTGACTGCGTGCCCGACCCCGTCTGCCACACGACGAGCGGGAAGTCGGCGTCGTGGTCCCCGGCGAGGACCTCGTCGGCAGCCTCGCAGATGAGGTCACGCTCGGCCTCGCCGAGCCTCCCGAGCCGGCAGTTGGCGCGCGCGGCCGCCTGCTTCACGATCGCGAACGCGCGCACGATCCCCTCGGGCATGCGCTCCGTCCCGATGGGGAAGTTCTCGTGGCTGCGCTCGGTCTGGGCGCCCCAGAGGGCGTCCGCGGGAACCAGCATCTCCCCCATCGAGTCGCGCTCGACGCGCCACGCGCCCTCGGTGCCGCCCGCCGCGGCCAGGTCCCTCTCGCTCACGCGCTACTCCTCCTCGTCGCCCTCGGCGTCCTGCGCCGTCGCCTCGCCGGCCGCATGGTCCTCGACCTCGCGGCGCCTCAGGCCGGAGGTGATGGCAGAGACGACCTCCGCCTGGTCGCGCGCGACGATGCCGAGGTCGGCGCGAACGCCCCTGAAGCGCGGGCTCTTGGCGCACTCCTCCGCGAGCTGCCTGTTGCCGCGCGCGTCCGAGAGGGCGCCGAGCTCGCGCTGAATCTCGTCGAGGTACTCGCTCATCTGGGCGCGCTCGGGCCCGAGGACCTCGCCGAGGCGCTCGGCGACGTAGCGCATCTCCTTGGTGTCGCGACGGGCGACGTAGACGGCGTCGCCGTCGGTGAGGTCGAGGCCGAAGAGGTCCTCGTCGACCTCGTTGAACTGCTCGTCGAAGTGGGCGCGGAAGTCGTCGGCGGTGACGCCGCGCTCGGAGACCCTGGACTTCCACCTGAAGTGGTGGCCGAGCTCGGCGGCGATCTTGGAGAGGTCCTTGGCGGAGTGGCGCTTGCGCATGAGCGTCACGAGCGACGCGCACTCGAGCGAGCGCTCCTTGGCGCACGACATCGGCAGGAGGCTGTTCTCGCCGAGCTCGCCGCTCTCGACGAGGCCGGCGACGCACTCGGCGAGTATGTCGAGGGCGCGCAGGCGGCCCGACGCCACCTGCAGCTCCTTGATGACGTGCTCGCAGCGGCGGTTCTGCTTCTTGGCCTGCCACGGCGAGAGGAACTGCAGCAGCGAGCGCACGCGCCGCAGGGAGACCCTGAACTCCAGCAGAGCCTCGGCGCTCTCGGGTCCGGCGAGGAAGGTGTCGGCGTGCGCGGAGAGCTCGCTCACCGCCCCGGCGACGGCGTGCTCGACGACGGCGAGCTCCTCCCAGGAGGTGGCCTCCGGGCCGGCGACGTACCAGCGCAGCAGCCCGCGCCCCGAGAAGCCCTCGGGAAGGTCGATCGCGAGCGCGGCCCCCTTGCCGAAGGCGGGGCACGTCCCCAGGAAGCGACCGGCGAGCGTGTCGACGAAGGGCGCGTGGCCCACCGCGATCACGCAGAGCGCGTCGGCCGCGTCGAGCTCGGCGAGAAACGCCGCGACGTCCTGGGAGTAGAGCGACTGGTGGACCTCGATGTCGTCGACGCCCGCCGCCGCGGCAACGACGTCGGCGGTCTCGAGCGCCCGCACCGCGGGGCTGCTCCAGACGACGGGCTGGGCGTCGTCCCCGAGCAGGGCGAACGTGCGGGGGTACGAGACCCGAAGGGCGCGCGCCCCCGATGCCGTGAGCCTGCGGTCCAGGTCGGAGCCCGAGTCCGAGGTCGCCTCGGGCGCACCGTGTCGAACAAGCACCAGCGTCTTGACCATCTGTCCCCCCGATCGTCGCACTGACAGCCCACCAGCTTTCGAGCATAGCAATTATCCGCTCGCCGAGTTCTCGGCTTCGGGGAGCGGTGGCGAGAAGGGCGACGCGCCCGACGGGCGGTCCGCCCGACGAAGGGGCGCCCGGTCGCACGAGGCGGCCGGGCGCCCGCTGGGCCCGATGGGGCGAGGCGCTACATGAGCTCGCAGACCTGGGAGGCGAAGGCCACGGGGTCCTCGGGCAGGATGCCCTCGACGAGCAGGGCCTGGTTGTAGAGCAGGCCCGCGTAGAGCGCCACCTTGTCCTCGTCGCCCGCCTCCTGCGCCGCGCGCAGCTTCTCGAAGACGGGGTGGGCGGCGTTGACCTCGAGCACGCGGACGGCCTTGGGGGCGTGCTCGGCCTCCGGGCCGGACGCGAGGACCTTCTCCATCTCGAGCGAAAGCGGTCCCTCGGAGGTGATGACGGCCGGCGCGCCGTCGGCGGAGAGGCGCGTGGACACCGCGACCTTCTCGACCTTCTCGCCCAGCGCGTCCTTCATGGCGCCGAACAGGCCCTCGTTTGCCTTGGTCGCCTCCTCGGCGGCCTTCTTCTCGTCATCGCTCGCGAGGTCCAGGTCACCGGAGGTCACGTTCCTGAGCTCCACGGTGCGATCCTCGACCTCGGGCTCGGCGCCGTCGGCGGCAGCCTTCTCGGCCGCCTCGCGCGCGGCGTCGTCGGCGTAGGCCTTGGGCAGGCCCTTTGCCGTGAACTCGCGCATGGCCTGGAAGCAGAACTCGTCGACGTCCTGCGTGCAGAGAAGGACGTCGAAGCCGCGGTCGAGCACCGCCTGGACCACCGGCATCTTGGAGAGGCGGTCGCGGTCGTCGCCGGCGGCGTAGTAGATCGCCTTCTGGCCGGACGGCATGGCGGCGACGTACTCGCGCAGCGTGACCATCTTCTGGTCGCGCGCGCTCCAGAACAGCAGGAGCCCCGCGAGCTCGTCGGCCTTCATGCCGTAGCTCGAGTAGATGCCGTACTTGAGGCCGCGGCCGAAGTTCTCGAAGAACTTCTCGTAAGCCTCGCGGTCGTCGTCGCGCATGGCCTCGAGCTCGCCGGTGATCTTCTTCTCGATGCGGCGCGCCATGGCCTGGAGCTGGCGGGTCTGCTGGAGCGTCTCGCGGGAGATGTTGAGGCTCACGTCGGCGGAGTCGACGACGCCGCGCACGAAGTTGTAGTAGTCGGGCAGCAGGTCGGCGCACTTCTCCATGATCAGCACGTTGGAGCTGTAGAGCTCGAGGCCCTTCTCGTAGTCGCGGCTGTAGAGGTCGAAGGGCGCCTGGCCCGGGATGAACATGAGCGCGTCGTACTCGAGCGTGCCCTCGGCGTGGAGGCTGAAGGTGCGCGCCGGGTCGGCCCAGTCGTGGAAGGTCGACTTGTAGAACTCGGCGTACTCCTCGTCGGTGACCTCGGAGGCGCGCTTCTTCCAGATCGGGGTCATGGAGTTCACGGTCTCGAGCTCGGTGTAGTCCTCCCACTCGGGCTTGTAGTCGTCGCCCGCGTCCGCCGGGCGCTCCTTCTCGCGGCTCTTGGTCACGAGCATCTGCACGGGGTAGCGCACGTAGTTGCTGTAGCGACGGATGAGCTCGCGCAGCTTCCACTCGGAGAGGAACTCGTCATAGGAGGCGTCCTCGGTGTCGTCCTTGAGCGTGAGGACGATCGAGGTGCCGCAGGAGTCGCGCCAGGCGGGGTCGTCGGCGGCGACGGGCTCGATCTCGTAGCCCTCGACGCCGTCGGAGGTCCAGCGGAAGCACTCGTCCGCGCCCCAGGCGCGCGTGACCACGCTGACCTCCTTGGCGACCATGAAGGCGGAGTAGAAGCCCACGCCGAAGCGGCCGATGATGTCGACGGCGTCCCCCTGGGCCTCGGCGTTGGCCTCCTTGAAGGCCTCGGAGCCGGAGTGGGCGATGGTGCCGAGGTTCTCCTCGAGCTCCGCCTCGGTCATGCCGATGCCGTTGTCGGAGACGGTGATGGTGCGCGCGTCCTTGTCAAAGGCGACGTTGATGGCGAGGTTGGCCTGGTCGAGGCCCATCGAGGAGTCCGTGAGGCTCTTGAGGTAGAGCTTGTCGATCGCGTCCGAGGCGTTCGACACCAGCTCGCGCAGGAAGATCTCGCGGTTGGTGTAGATGGAGTTGATCATGAGGTCGAGCAGCTTCTTGCTCTCTGTCTTGAACGTGCGCATGCGACGCTCCCCTTCCGTGCGGTTGTTTGCCGAGGGGTAGTCTACCCGATTTTAGATAATCTCAGTCATCCGCGCTTAGATGTCTTGCCGTGGCGAGGGACCCTCGTCGCGGCGTCAGCCCTGCGCGTCGAGAAGGACCTCGCCCAGGAAGTCCTCGTCGAAGGGGATGGCGTCGGGCAGGCCGATCGGGCCGTCGGAGGCCACCACGAGGTAGTTGTCCTCGGCCGCGTGGGTCTCGTCGGTGGCAAGCGCCACCTCGACGTGCGAGAAGACCATGAGCGCCGTCGCCACCACGGAGCGCAGGAAGCTCACGTCCGCGCCGCCCTCGCGCGAGACGACGTTGGCGAGGCAGAGCCCGCCCGGGACGAGCGAGCGCCGCACCGCGCGCAGGGCCTCGAGCGTCGCGAGCGAGCGCACGGGGTCCGCGCCCACGAAGGCGTCGAGCACGACGGCGTCGTAGGGGCCCGCCCCGCGCTCGAGCAGGGCGCGCCCGTCCTCGCAGGCGACCCGCAAATCGCCGCCCCCGGCGCGGGCGAGCGCGACGGCCTCGTCGAGGAAGAACCACCGGCGCGCGGCGCGGATGACAGCGGGGTCGATCTCGGCCACGTCGACGCGGACGCCGGGGTGCTCGGCCGCCACGAGCTTGGGGAAGGCGAATCCGCCCCCGCCGATGGCCAGGACGCTGCGCGCTTCGGGGCGCAGCTCGAAGAGCCTGCCGAGGGCGAGGTAGTACGCGAAGACGGGCTCCATGCGCCGCTCGTCGAGGTAGGTCGCTGACTGGAAGACGCCGCCGGCAGACAGCACGCGGACGCGGCGGCCCGCGTCGTCGCGCGTGGTGTAGACGAGGGCGAGGCCCGAGGCGCAGCGGACGACGTGCGGGCGGGTCGCCGCCAGCCAGCACGAGACGCCGGCGGCCGCGCCGACCAGGCCGGCGGCCACGAAGGCGCGCCGCCTCGACGCCCCGCCCCTCCCGCCGGCGCGGGAGGGGCGCGCGCCGAGCGCGGACACGGGCCCGTGTGTGGTGTACCGTTTCGCCATACGCCCATGATAGCCAGCGTCGTACGGGGGTGCCATGCCACTCAGAATCATCACCTCACCCGCCAAGAAGATGCGCGAGTCGGACGCGCCGCCCTGGCCCGTCCGCGAGCCCGCCCTCGCGCGGCGCGCCGAGGCGGTGGCAGGCGCGCTGCGCTCGCTCGGGCGCGACGAGGCCCAGGCGCTCTGGAGGTGCAGCGACCGGCTCGCGGAGCTCAACTACGCCCGGCTTGCGAACCTCGACCCCCATCGCGGGACGACCGCTGCCGCGGTGGCCTACGAGGGCATCCAGTACACGCACATGGCGCCCTCGGTCATGAGCGAGGGGGAGCTGGCCTGGCTCGACGCGCACCTGCGCATCCTCTCGGGCCTCTACGGCATCCTGCGCCCGCTCGACGCCGTCATGCCCTACCGGCTCGAGATGCAGGCGCGCCTCCCCGTCGACGGCGCGCGCGACCTCTACGAGTTCTGGGGGAGCTCCCTCTACGAGGAGCTCTGCTCCGAGTGCGACCTCATCGTGAACGTCGCCTCGGTCGAGTACGCCCGCGCGGTCACGCCGTGGGCCCGCCCGGGAGGGGCGAAGGTCCTGACGTGCCTGTTCGGCACGGTCCGCGAGGGTCGCCTGCGCCAGGCCGCGACCGAGGCCAAGGCCGCGCGCGGCACGTTCGTCCGCTGGTGCGCCGAGCGCGCCGTCGAGGGGCCCGAGGAGCTGCGCGCCTTCTCCGAGCGCGGCTATGCCCTCGACGAGGGCCGATCGGACGCCGAGACGCTCGTCTTCGTGCGGGCGGGCGCGTAGGGAGCTGGGGCCTCGCGCGGGCCCGCGCCACGGCGCACCCGCGCGCGGGTATGATGGCCCTGACGGGGAGAGGGGGCGACGTGGCGGACATCGACGCGATCATCGACCGAATCGTGGCGCAGAGCAGGGCGAAGGGCGGACGCGCCTTCGTAAGCTCGCGGGTCTTTGGCGCGGAGCCCATCCTCATGCGCGGATCGCAGCTCGCGAGCTACCTCCCCGAGCGCGTCGCCCAGATGCGCGCGCTCGCCCGGAGCGGCGAGGCGCGCTCGTGGACGGACGCGCGCCTGTTCGTCGAGCAGGGCCGCCTCATGGCCGACTACGAGGACGACCGCCCCTACGCCGGCGTGTTCCAGAGCTACTTCCCCACCTACGACGTCATGGACAACCAGCAGCTCAGGGGCTACTTCACGTGGCGCTCCCGCGTGAGGGCCGGCCACGTCGAGCGGACGTCGGCGTCCTTTGCCTACGTGTACCTCTACGAGCTCATCAACGGCATCGGCGTCGAGCCGGGCGAGGGGGCCTTCCGCGCCATCGAGTCGTTCTGGCGCGCATACCGCGAGTACGAGCCCTCCATGGACCGCTACGCTCGCCCCTGGCTCGTGGACTACGCCGCCTACCACGACCTCGACCCCGCGCTCGCCGAGCCCCACGCGCTCGTCGCGCACGACCGCGCGGTCGAGGACCTGCGGGAGCGCCAGGCGCGCGTCCTGGCGCGGCGCCGCGGCCGCGGGCGCGCGCCGTACGAGTTCGGCTCCGACCCCTCCGGCGAGAAGCGGCTGCTCGCCGCCCTCGACGAGGTCTCGACCTACCGTCTTGGCGAGGCGCGCCTCTTCCGCGACGAGCCCGACGCGCTTCGCGCGATCGGCTGCGCCGTCTTCGACCGCCTCGTGGCCTACTATCACACGAGCCGCAGCCAGGACCTGGTCGAGAGCCTCTTCGGCGTGCCGGGCCCCATGCCGCACCTCATGTTCGCCTCCGCCGTGTTCTACCCCGGCGAGCGCCACCCCGACTGCACCTACGACCTCGCCGGGGTCAGGCGCTACGAGTGCCGCGGGGGCATCTGGACGCTCACCTCGCTGCACGACGGCGGGCAGCGCAGCGCAAGGCTCGGCCAGGCCCTGCGCGCGGCCGACCGTCAGCTGCGCGCCGCGCTCGACTACCCGCACCCCCTCAAGGAGCGCGGGGACCCCAAGTACCTGACGCGGCTCGTCGAGCGCGAGGTGCGCGACTACATCGACTGGCGCGCGTCGCACGCCCCCGTCCGGGTGGAGATCGACCTCTCCCGCCTCGACAAGATCCGCTCGGCCGCGGCCGCGACCCGCGAGGCGCTCCTCGTCGACGAGGAGCGCGACGCCGGGGTCCCCGAGGCCCCGCCGGCCGCCGGGGCGGGCGCCGCGGAGCCTCCCGGGGAGGGGCCCGCGCGGGAGGACCCCGCTGCGGCGGGGGCCGACGAGGCGGGGCCCACGGGCGAGAGGGGCGCGGCGCTGGGGCTCTCCCGCGAGCAGCTCGCGCTGCTCGCCGACCTGCTCGCGGGGCGCCCTCCCGCGACGGGCTCCGACCTGCTGGTGGACGAGATCAACGAGCGGCTCTTCGACCTGCTCGGCGACACCGCCGTCGAGTTTGACGAGGCGGGGCGGCCCGCGCTCGTCCCCGACTACGTCTATGATGTGTCCCAGGCAACCGGACTGTCCGCACCCTGAGTTGGAGACCCCATGAAGCGCAGCATCGGCATCTCGATCTACCCCGACCACAGCGACCCCGCACGCGACCGCGCCTACCTCGAGCTCGCCGCGCGCCACGGCTTCAGCCGGCTGTTCATGAGCATGCTCGAGGTCACGGGCGGGCGCGACGCCGCCGTCGCGAGGTTCCGCGGCGTCATCGCCCATGCGCACGACCTCGGCTTCGAGGTCATTCTCGACGTCAACCCCGGCATCTTCGACGAGCTCGGGGTCTCCTACGACGACCTCGGCCTCTTCCACGAGCTCGGCGCCGACGGCATCCGCCTCGACACCGGGTTCGACGGCCGGCGCGAGTCGTTCCTCACGTTCAACCCCTACGGCCTCGCGATCGAGCTCAACATGAGCAGCGACGTCGCCTACCTCGACAACATCCTCTCCTACCAGGCCAACCGCCCGATGCTCTACGGGTGCCACAACTTCTACCCCCAGGAGGGCACGGGCCTGCCGTACGAGTTCTTCGAGCGCTGCTCGAGGCGCTTCAAGTCGCAGGGGCTGCGCACGGCGGCCTTCGTCTCGTCGGCGGTGGGCGAGTCCGGCCCCTGGCCCGTCAACGACGGCCTGCCCACGCTCGAGATGCACCGCCACATGAGCGCCGACGTCGCGGCCAAGCACCTCTTCGCCACGGGGCTCATCGACGACGTCATCATCGGCAACGCATACGCGTCCGAGGAGGAGCTCGCCGCGATGGGAGCCGTCGACCGATACCAGACGTGCCTCAAGGTCGACTTCGTCGAGGGCGCGAGCGAGCTCGAGCGCGCGATCGTCGTGGGCGAGCAGCACGAGCGCCGCGGCGACATCTGCGACCGCGCGATGCGCTCCACGGAGACCCGCGTGAAGTACCGCGGCCGCCCCAACCCCGCGCACGACAACGACGGCGAGCTCCAGGTGGGAGACGTCGTCGTGGGCAACGACGACTTCGGCAACTACGCAAACGAGCTGCAGGTCGTGCTCGAGCCGCACCGCGACGCGCGCAAGAACCTCGTGGCGCGCGTGCGACCCGAGGAGCTCGTGCTGCTGCCGCTCATCAGGCCCTGGTCGAAGTTCCGCTTCGTCGAGGCGTAGGCGAGCGAGGGCAGGCGTCGCCCGCACGGGGCGGCGCCCCTCGCCCAACGACGCCCCCTCTCGCCACGAGCGACGACGGCGCGCACAAAAAGAGAACATATGTGCTAAAATGAGCGACCATCGTTGGAGAGGGGGACGCATGGGGGACGTACGGGTGCCCCGGCGCATTGCCGCGGTCATCATCAACTCGCTCAAGGGCGGCGTGGTGCCGCGCATCGGGCTGCCCTACATCACCGTCGGGCGCGAGCGCGAGATTCAGGCGCTCCTGCACGACCTCGAGCTCGTCGCCGACGGGGGCGCGAGCTTCCGCTTCCTCGTGGGCCGCTACGGCGCCGGGAAGAGCTTCCTTTTGCAGACCATCCGCACGCACGCGATGGGCAACGGCTTCGTGGTCGCCGACGCGGACCTCTCCCCCGAGCGGCGCCTCCAGGGCGGCCAGGGCCAGGGGCTCGCGACCTACCGGGAGCTCGTGCGCAACCTCTCCACCAAGACGAGGCCCGAGGGCGGCGCGCTCTCGCTCGTGCTCGACCGCTGGGTCGCGGCCCTTCGGGAGCGGGAGGACCCCGAGGCGGAGCTCGCCTCGCAGCTCGAGCCCATCCGTGAGCTCGTGTGCGGGTTCGACTTCACCGAGGTGCTGCGCGGCTACTGGCGCGCCAGCCTCGAGGGAGACGAGGAGCGTCGGGCCCGATCGGTCAGGTGGCTGCGCGGCGAGTACCGCACCAAGACCGAGGCGCGCGCCGAGGTGGGCGTCAACGCCTGCATCACGGACGACACCTGGTACGAGTACCTCAAGCTCTTCGCGCAGTTCCTCGTGGGCGCGGGCTACCGGGGGCTCGTCGTGCTCGTCGACGAGCTGGTGAACCTCTACAAGATCCCCAACGCCACCTCGCGCCAGTACAACTACGAGAAGATCCTCACCATGTACAACGACACGCTCCAGGGCAAGGCGCGGCACCTCGGCATCATCATGGGCGGCACGCCGCAGTCCGTCGAGGACCGCCGTCGCGGCGTCTTCAGCTACGAGGCGCTGCGCAGCCGCCTCACGCAGGGGCGGTTCGCGGGGGCGGGGCTCTCCGACATGCTGGCCCCGGTCATCCACCTCGAACCCCTCACCTACGAGGAGCTGCTCGTCCTCACAGAGAAGCTCGCCGACATCCACGCGGGCTACTTCGGCTACGAGCGCACCGTCACCGAGGCGCAGCTCGTGAGCTTTCTCAGGGTCGAGTTCGGCCGCGTGGGGGCGGACACCCACCTCACGCCGCGTGAGGTGATCCGCGACTTCATCGAGCTGCTCGACATCGTCTGCCAGAACCCTGACGCGAGCGTCGACGAGCTCCTGCGCTCGGACGCCTTCGCGGGTGCCGTGAGCGCGCCCGCAGCGGCAGCGGCCTCCGGGGACGTCGACGACGCCTTCGCCGAGTTCACGATCTAGGCGTCGTCCCTCCGGCCCCAGACCTTCTCGACCACGCCGCGCTCGTCCACCACGTGTGCCGCATAGACGGGCTCGTCCGAGCTCACCGCGCTGACCATTAGGTATCGAGGCTCGCCCCCCTCATTGGGAAGCTCGTAGTAGATGGGTGCGTCGCCCATCCACGACACGCAGCAGGGCTGCCCGAAGCGCTCCCTGAAATCGGCGCCGGTCCTCTCGCCCTCGTCGAGAAACGCAGCGACCTCGCTGGTGTCCAGGATGACGTCGCCCTCCTCATAGCGCAGGGGGTCGCCATCCACGAGCCGCGTCTCCCACTCCAGGGGATAGTCCAGCTGGAGGTGCAGGCCCGGCCCCTCGGGCCACTCCGTCCCGCGCGCGTCATAGAGCATCGCCGAGTAGGCGTCCTCGGACCACACGATGAGCGTGGAGACGCCCACCTCGCTCTCATCAAGGTCGTTCTCGCTCACGGTCGTCATGTGGCACCAGTAGTTCTGGCCGCCCAGGGCAAACGAGAACCCGACCGCAAGCTCGACGCGACGCTTTCCCCCGTCAATCTTCTCGGATTCCACGGGGCGCGTCACCGACTGGTCGTCAAGGTACTCGACCTGGCCCGAGCATCTCTCAACCAGCTCGTGCGCGCCTCCCTCGAGGTCTTTGGAGGACGCTCGTGCACTGGGCGAGAAGAGCCCGACGATCGCGCCCTCGTCCCCCGCCTCGAGCGCGTCGACAAGGGCCTCCGCTGCGTCGAGACAGACCTGGCCGCGCGCGCTCACGTACTCCTCGCCCGCCACGACACTGCCGAACATGCGGACCAGGGGGTCGACACCACCCGCACATCCCACGCACAGGGCGCTCGCGAGCACGACGAGCGCGCACGCCACGAGACGCCTCATGCGACCCGACACCCTTCCGAGCATAGCTGCCCCCACGGCCCCGAACGGACACTTCGCCTCCATTCTATCGGGCGGCGGCCCGCCCTCCCCCGTCTCTTTGCTACAATGAAACAACTGTTCGATTCTAGGAGGGGCCTTGGGAGTGTTCGAGCGCTACGCGCCGTTCGTGCAGGACTTCATTTACGCACACGAGTGGGAGAACCTGCGGGGCATCCAGGTCGCCGCGGGCGAGGCGATCTTTGACACGGACGCCCACGTGCTGCTGTGCGCCTCGACGGCCTCTGGCAAGACCGAGGCCGCGTTCTTCCCCATCCTCTCCGAGTTCTGGGAGGACCCTCCCTCCTCGGTCGGCGCGCTCTACGTCGGCCCCACCAAGGCGCTCATCAACGACCAGTTCTACCGCCTGACCGACCTCTGCGAGGAGGCGGGCGTCAACGTCTGGCACTGGCACGGCGACGTCTCCTCCTCGCATAAGGCGCGCCTGGTCAAGCGCCCGTCGGGCATCCTGCAGATCACTCCGGAGTCGCTCGAGGCCCTCCTCGTGCGCCGTCACGCCGTGGTGTCCAGGCTCTTCTGCGACCTGCGCTACGTCATCATCGACGAGGTCCACTCGCTGCTGCGCCAGGACCGCGGAGGCCAGTGCCTCTGCCTGGTTGAGCGCCTCTCGCGGATCGCGGGCGTGGAGCCGCGCCGCATCGGGCTCTCCGCCACGATCGGCGACCCCGAGGCCGTGGGCGCGTTTCTCGCCGCGGGCACCCACCGCGACACGGTGATCCCGCGCGTCGCAGAGCCCCCGCGGACCTGGCGCATCTCGATGGAGCACTTCTTCACGACCGACCCCCAGGCGGACGAGGGGGCGAGCCAGAACGCCGCGGGCAGCGTGGAGGCCGACGTCGTGGCGATGGAGCCGACGGCGCCTCCTGAGGGCGGGGCAGCGTCTCCGCGCGCAGTTACGCAGCCCGAAGGGCGAGTATGTTTGAGCACGGAGACGCTGCCCCGCCCTCAGGAGGCGCCCACGGACACCGCTCCCACGAACGCCGACCCCGGCATCGGCTACATCTTCGAGCACACGCGCGGGCGCACGTGCCTGATCTTCTCCAACTCGCGCGAGGAGGCCGAGGAGGTCTGCACCACGCTGCGCTCCTACTGCGAGCTCAACGGCGAGCCCGACCGCTTCCTCATCCATCACGGCAACCTCTCGGCCGCCATCCGGGAGAGCGCCGAGGAACAGATGCGCGACGACTCCTCCGACCTCTCCATCGTCGCGACGTCCACGCTCGAGCTCGGCGTCGACGTGGGCCGCCTCGAGCGGGCGTTCCAGATCGACGCCCCGTTCACGGTGTCCAGCTTTCTCCAGCGAATGGGCCGCACGGGCCGACGGGAGCGACCCCCCGAGATGTGGTTCGTCATGCGCGAGGAGCAGCCCGAGCCCCGCACGCTCCTGCCGGAGACCGTCCCCTGGAAGCTCCTGCAGGGGATCGCGCTCGTGCAGCTCTACCGCGAGGAGCGCTGGGTGGAGCCGCCCAACCTCGACCGCCTGCCCTACAGCCTGCTCTGCCACCAGACGCTCGCGATCCTCGCCTCGGAGGGAGAGCTCTCCCCCGCCCAGCTCGCGAGCCGCGTCCTCACGCTCACCTACTTCCACCGCGTGACGACCGACGACTTCCGCGAGCTCCTGCGACACCTCCTGCGCAACGACTTCGTCGAGCAGACGGAGACGGGAGGCCTCATCGTGGGGCTCGCGGG
The DNA here is from genome assembly GCF_900119385.1 of Thermophilibacter mediterraneus. Lineage (GTDB taxonomy): Bacteria > Actinomycetota > Coriobacteriia > Coriobacteriales > Atopobiaceae > Thermophilibacter > Thermophilibacter mediterraneus. The sequence continues at coordinate 1,033,762 of NZ_FPKO01000009.1, read as the reverse complement.
CGAGCGCGTCACGAGCTCGTACAAGTTCTTCGCCGTCTTCCAGGAGAACGTCGAGTACACCGTTCGCTGCGACTCGACCGAGATCGGCACGCTCTGCGCACCTCCCCCGCCCGGCGAGAAGGTGGCCATAGCCGGGCACGTCTGGGTGGTGGACGAGGTGGACCACGAGCGCCGCCTGCTCTACGTCACGCAGGTCAAGGGCAAGGTCCCCGCCTACTTCGGCGACGTGGCGGGAGACATCAACACGCACGTCCTCGAGCGGATGCGCCGCGTGCTGGAGGAGCGCGCCGCCTACCCCTACCTCATGCCGCACGCCCGCGCGCGCCTGCGCCAGGCCCGTCACGTCGCCTCGTCGTCGCGCCTCACGCAGGGTCCCCTCGTCTGCCTGGGCGAGAACGACCGCGAGCAGACCATGTGGTGCTTGCTCCCCTGGCTCGGGAGCTACGCGTTTCTCGCCCTCGAGCGCCTCATCAAGATCAAGTGCGCTCCCGAGCTCGGCATCAAGGGCGTCAACTCGTCGCGCCCGTACTTCATGACGTTCGTCATGAGGGCCGACGAGCGCGCGTTCTTCTCGGTGGTGTGCGACGCGGCGGAGCGCCTCGAGGACCCGATGGAGCTCCTCTACCCCGCCGAGGTCCCCTACTTCGAGAAGTACGACGAGCTCGTTCCGGAGAGCCTCATCCGCAAGGGCTTCGCGTGCGGCGTGCTCGACGTAGCCGGCATGAGGGCCCGCGTGGCCGAGTGGGGCCGCAGGCTGCTGAAGGCCTAGGGAAACACTGATTTAGTCCGGCCGACCAGCCCGCGGGAAGTTTCCCTAGGTTTCGAGCCGGGCCCGCCCTCCGGCCGCTACCTACCGCAGCACTTCTTGTACTTCTTGCCGCTCCCGCACGGGCATGGGTCGTTGCGTCCCACCCGCATGGGCGTGCCGTCCGGGTTGCGAAATACCTTGCGGCCCGTCATGCGCTCTAGCAGGGCATCCGGCGACCAGCCGTTGTTCCACCAGTCCGGCAGGGCGTTGGACAGCGCCATGATGCGACCAACCATGCCTTCGACGTCCTCGCTCGTCTCAAAGAGGCCCATCTGGCTCGCAGCCTCCAGAATGAGCCTGGGGTCAGACCCGCTCAGCTGCACCTCGAGCAGCTCGGCCACGACGTCGTTTGCGTAGAGAAGGTCGTTCTCGCCGTCCGGGACGTGCGCGTCGAGCCAGCCGAGCAGGTTCGTCGTCGCAGGCAGGCCCAGCTTCCACGCAAACGCGTCCCCGCTCGCCAGCGCCGGGTCGAGCGGACAGGGGCCGTGCTCCTCCTTCCGAGCATGCTCGGAGAGGAGCGTGCGCACAAGCTCGTCGCGCTCCGCACACCTCACGGAGATCGCCTGCTCGAGCCGGTCAATCAGGCTCTCGGCGCCCTTTCGGTCCCTCGGCGCCTTGCCCTCCAGCTCATCCATGACGTCCTCGCGGGCTCCCTCCGCAATCTCCGCGTCGCTCAGGCGATAGTGGACCACATAGGCAAACGCCACCCGCTCGGCCGGGGAGGCCACGTCGTAGCCCTCCGCCGCACGGTCGAGCCAGATTCCATAGGGCGGGAGGTCCCCGCTACGCCTCAGACCCATGAACAGGTCGTCGACAAGCCCGTCAATCCCGATGGCCTCTCCGTAGAGCTCCTCGTGGCGCGCCGGGAGCTCTTGGACCGGCACGACACCGCACAGCTCGGCCATCACCTCGGCAAGGTGAACGACCCTGTCGAGACGACCCCGCCGCGCACGGATGCTGTCGAGCCCCAGCTCCGCCGCCTGGGCCCGCAGCTCGTCCGGGACGAGTGCGGTGAACGTCCCGTCATGCCAGTAGAGCCGGGAAATCGGCGGGGACGGGACGAGAAGAGCGTGCTCCCCTGCGTCCTTCTCGGCAAACTCGAGGCGTCCGCCCGGAGATGCAACCAACTCGCAGAAGGTGTCGAACTCGTCCTCGGGACACGTGACCAACGCACCCGCAAGAAGCTCCGGGTCCTCAAGCCACTCGCGCGCGACCCTCTCCGCAAGCTCGGCCTTCCTGAGCGAGGACACACCCTTGAGCTCCAGCCTCCTGGCATCCTCCGCGAGCGCGTCTTTCCTGTCCGTGGCGAGCGTGCCCGCCAGCGTGTCTGCTGGGGCGGAGCGCTGTGCGAGGGACCTGAGGTCAGCAACGGCATCGAGGGGCGCGGCCTCGGCCGCAAGGCGTTCGAGCTCCTCGCGCACCCGCTCCTTGCGCTCGTGCACGGTAAGCCCGGCGAGAAGGCCGCGATGAACGCCCGTGACCATGGGCTCGCTCCCGTCGCGCTCCCAGCGCTCGCGGTCCATCCGGCGCTGGAATTGGTCCCACTCATCCCGCTCAAGCTATTCGCACGTCCATTCGTCAGCATCAAGCACAGTCCACGCCTCATCGCCCTTCTCGGTATGTGCTTACGAATCCGGGCTGTGGCACGTATCGCCGGGCGAGAAGGACCTTTTTGCTGCTTGAGCCATGCCAGAACCCGGGATTGTTAAGCGGCTCCAAGGTTCTTCTTGCCATGACCCCGATTTCTTAAGCGCGGTGGAGCGGCATGGCCGCCAACGCAAAAGGGCCCGAGCCGTGGGGGTGTCGGCTCGGGCCCCGATGACAGGGGGGTGCCCCTGCATCATCCTCTCTGCGCAGGCTCGTGAACCTGCCAGGCGTGATGGTCGGTGTGGAGCAGCTCCTCCGCGCGCTCGGAGAGCGGCTCGCCGAGGTAGTCGCGGTAGAGCGCCTGGATGGCCGGGTTCTCGTAGGAGTTGCGCAGCCTGGACCTGCGGTCGAGGTTCCACAGGACGTCTCCGCGCACGCCCGCGAGCTCCTCGCCGTCGTGAATGGGCTGGCCGCCGCCACCCGCGCAGCCGCCCGGGCAGGCCATGACCTCGACGAAGTCGTACTCGACCGCGCCCTCGGCGAGGGCGTCGAGCAGAAACGCCGTGTTGGCGAGGCCATGAACCACGGCGACGCGCACCGGGGTGCCGGCGAGGTCGAACGTGGCCTCCTTCCAGCCGTCCTGGCCGCGAATCTCCGAGAAGGCGTCCGGCTGGGGCGTCTTGCCCGTGACCACGTGGTAGGCGGTGCGCAGCGCGGCCTCCATGACGCCGCCCGTCGCGCCGAAGATGACGGCGGCGCCCGTGGAGGTGCCGAGCGGGTCGTCGAACTTCTCCTCCGGGAGGCGCGCCACGTTGATGTGCTCGGCGCGGATCATGCGGTCGACCTCGCGCGTGGTGAGCGAGACGTCCACGTCGGGGTCCCCGCAGGCGTCGTTCATCACGGGAATGGCGACCTCGGCCTTCTTGGCGACGCACGGCATGATCTCGACGCAGAAGATGTTCTTCGGGTCGATGCCCTTAAGCTCCGCGAAGTAGCTCTTCGTGACGGCGCCGAACATCTGGCCCGGGGACTTGGCGGTCGAGAGCTGGTCGGTGAGCTCGGGGCGCACTGCCTTGACGTAGCGCACCCAGCCCGGGCAGCAGGAGGTGAACATCGGGAACGTGTTCTGGTCACGATGGGCGAGCTTGTGCAGCAGCTCGGTCCCCTCCTCCATGATGGTCAGGTCGGCCGAGAAGTTCGTGTCGAAGACGTAGTCGACGCCCATCTGGCGCAGGGCCGACACGAGCCTGCCCACCGTGGCGTCCTCGCGCGCGAGGCCGAGGCTCTCGCCCCATGCGGCGCGCACCGCCGGGGCGATCTGCACCACGACGACCTTGTCGGGGTCGGCGAGGGCGTCGAAGACCTGCTGGGTGTCGTCGCGCTCGCGCAGGGCGCCCGTGGGGCAGTGGGTGATGCACTGGCCGCAGACCACGCAGTCGGACTCGGTGATGGACATGCCGCCGCGCACGTTGACGCTCGTGTGCGTTGCGCGGTTGGCGAGGTCCCAGACGCCGATCCCCTGGATCTTCTCGCACACCTGGATGCAGCGCAGGCAGTTCACGCACTTGTCGTTGTTGCGGATGAGCGGGAAGGACCTGTCCCACGGGTCGTGCATGAGGCGCTTCTCGTAGGGAAGGTCGGAGATGCCGAGGTCGTTTGCGAGCGTCTGCAGCGTGCAGTTTCCGGAGCGCACGCAGCTCGTGCACTCGGAGTCGTGCGTGGCGAGCAGCAGCTCCATGTTCATGCGGCGCGCGACGCGGACCTTGGGGCTGTTGGTGCGCACGACCATGCCCTCGAGCACGGTGTTGTTGCACGCGGCGACGAGCTGGTCGATGCCCTCGATCTCGACCACGCAGATGCGGCAGGCACCGATCTCATTGAGGTCCTTGAGGTAGCACAGCGTGGGGATGTCGACGCCCACCTGGGCCGCGGCGTCGAGGATGGACGTCCCCTCGGGGACGCTGACGGCGCGACCGTCGATAGTCAGGTTTACCACTGCTCGATCCTCCCCCCGCGGAAGGCCCCGAAGCCGAAGTGGTCGCAGCGGAGGCACCTCGACGCCTCCTGGTGCGCCTCCTGGTCGGTGAGGCCGTTCTCGACGATGTCGAAGTCATGGATGCGCTCGGCCGCCTCGCGCTCGCGCATCTCGCAGCGCGCGCAGCTGATCTTGCCCTTGAACTGCACGGGCGGCAGCTCAACGTCGAGCTCGATCGTGTGGTTGTAGCCGAGGTAGTTGTCGATGTTGCCCGCGGCGACCTTGCCCGCGTTGATGGCACGAATGACGGTGGCGGGGCCGCTCTGGCAGTCGCCGCCGGAGAAGAGCCCGTCGAAGCCCGCGACGGCACCGTCGGAGTCCGTCACGATGCGCCCCCACTTGCAGGGCACGCCCTGCTCCTCGAAGGTGCCCGAGTCGATGTCCTGGCCGATCGCCACGATCACGCGGTCGCACGGGACCACCACGTCGCCGCCCTCGGCGGTGCGCGGCGCCGGGCGGCCGCGCTTGAGGCCGCCGATGATCTGCGGCTCGACCCTGAGGCCGCAGACGTGACCGGACTCGTCCACCACGACCTCCTTGGGAGCGTGCAGGTCCATGACCTCACAGCCCTCGGCCTGGGCGCCGGCGATCTCCTCGTCCTGCGCCGTCATGTCCGCGACGCGGCGACGGTACGCGATGACGACCTTCTTGGCGCCCAGGCGCACGGACGTGCGGGCCACGTCCATGGCGACGTTGCCGCCGCCCACGACGGCGACCGTGAGCCCCTCGAAGTCGGGCGGGTTGTCGTCGCCCATGTCCCTCAGGAGCCTGACGGCCGACATCACGCCGTCGGCGTCCTCGCCCGGGAGGCCGAGCTTCTTGTCCGAGTGCGCGCCGATGGCGAGGTACACGGCGTCGTACTCGTCGCGCAGGCGGTTCATCTCGTCACCGTCGACGCTGTGGTTCATCTCGACCTCGATGCCGCAGTCGAGCAGCCACTGAATCTCGGAGTCGAGCTGCTCGCGCGGGAGGCGGTAGTTGGGGATGCCATAGCGCAGCATGCCGCCGAGGTGCTGGCGCTGCTCGAAGATCTTGACGCTGTGGCCCATGAGCGTGAGGTAGTAGGCGCACGAGAGGCCGGCGGGGCCGCCACCCACCACGGCGACGCGCTTCTTGGTGGGGGCCTTGATGATGGGCCGGTAGTCGCCCGCGTGGTCCACGGCGTAGCGCTTGAGGCCGCGGATGTTCATCGGGTCGTCCACCATGCCGCGACGGCAGTGCATCTCGCACGGGTGCTCGCAGACCAGGCCGCACACGAGCGGCAGCGGGTTGTCCTTGCGGATGAGGCGCACCGCCTCGGTGTAGCGGCCCGCCTCGACGAGCGCGATGTAGCCGGGGATGTCCACGCCCGCCGGGCAGCCCGAGACGCACGGCACGAGCTGGCTCTGCGAGAAGCCGCAGGCGTGCTTGGTCACGTGGTGCTCGAAGTCGTCGCGGAAGCCGCGGATGGCCATGAGGGCGACCTCGCCCGCCTCGTAGCCGATGGCGCAGTCGCTCGACAGGTAGACCGTGCGCGCGGTGGACTCGATGAGGTCGAGCGTCTCCATGGTGGCGCGGTTGTTGAGCACGTCGTTGAACAGGTGGCGCAGCATCCTGAGGCCGTTCCTGCACGGCGTGCACTTGCCACAGCTCTGCGTCGCGCACATCGCGACGTAGGAGGCCGTGAACTCAACGGGGCATGGGGCGAGCGAGCTCACCGAGAGGCGCTTCTCGAGCATCTCGTGCATGCTCGACATGATTGCCTGGGACTCGCTCTGCTCCATGACGTGCATTCTAGCCATAGGCCCTCTCCTTGCACTTCTGGAGTCGTGTGGGTTGCCGGGCCCCCTCGGCCACGGCACATAGTCATATCAGGTTACCAACGGGCTTCGGGGAAATTTCGAGCTTTCGGCGAGAAGAGCGTGGGCCCGGCAAGCGGTCGGTGCGGGGCGCAGGCAACGCCGCGCGCCGCCAGCCGAAAGCTTACGATTTCCTGAAGGAGCTCCGTCATACTCGGGTGGACAGGCCATCGACGCAAGGAGGACCCATGAGGAACCGCATCGCACGGATCATCGGACGCTCGCTGCTCGTGACGCTCGTCGCCGCGTGCGGCATCGCGCTCGCGGCGTGCTCGCAGGCGCCCGACCCCGAGCAGGTCGTCCGCGACCAGATCACGAGCGCCCTCGACCAGGTGAAAAACCTCGACGACGCCACGATCGACGAGGTCATGGAGGCCATGGACACCTCCGCGCTCGAGCCCTACGGCGTCGACGGCACCGAGCTCGTGAAGTCGCTCTTCGACGGCTTCGACTACTCGATCGAGTCCGTGACCGTCGACGGCGACACCGCCGTCGCCAAGGTGAGCGTCACCGCCAAGAACGCGACGAGCCTCTACGGGGAGATCGAGAGCCTCAGCCTCGACCTCATGAACGACCCCTCGATCCTGGAGATCGCCACCGACGAGCAGGCCCTGAACCAGCGGGTCGGCGAGCTCGTCATGCAGGCCATGGGCGACATCCAGCCCGAGACGAAGACCATAGAGCTCAACTTCAGCCAGGTCGACGGGGACTGGGAGATGGACCTCGCGTCAGGCGCGGTGCTCTCTCAGATCTTCGTGTAGCAGCCCGGCCCCGCTGCCCCGGCGCCCCGCGCGGCGCCGGGGCAGCGCCTACCCCAGCACCTCGGAGGCGATGCGCGCCGTCTCCGTGGCGTCCTTGGCATAGAAGTCGGCACCGACCATCTGGGCGTACTCGGGCGTGAGGACCGCCCCGCCCACCACCACCTTGCACCACGGCGCCCGCTCGCGAAGCAGCTCGATCGTCTCGGCCATGGCGGGCACCGTCGTGGTCATGAGCGCGGAGAGGCCGACGAGGCGCACGCGGCGCTCCTCGACCGTGCGCGCCACGACCTCTGGATCGACGTCGCGACCGAGGTCGATCACGTTGAAGCCGTAGTTCTCGAGCAGCATGCGGACGATGTTCTTGCCGATGTCGTGGATGTCGCCGCGCACCGTGCACACCACGACGGTTCCCTTGTCGGCGACGGCACCCTCCCCCGGCCCGCTCGCCTCCCGCACCGCCTCGAACCCCGCCTTGGCGGCCTCGGCCGACGCCATGAGCTGCGGAAGGAAGAAGGTCCCCGCCTCGAAGCGGCGCCCGACCTCGTCAAGCGCGGGAACGAGCACCTCGTTGATGGCGAAGAGCGCGTCATGGGCGAGAAGGACCTCGCGCATGGCGGCGGCCATCGGCTCGCCGCGACCGTCGATCACGAGGGCGCGCGCCCGCTCGACCGGGTCCGCGGGGCCGTCTTGGGGCGCGGCTCCCGGGGCCGCGGGCGCCGGGGCGGCGCCGGGGCCCTTCTCGCCCGTGGGGGCGCTCGGGGCGTCGCTGCGGCCCGCGTAGTGCTCCAGGTAGAAGCGCGCCTGCTCGTCCTCGCCGGACAGCACGCGCCAGGAGTCGACCACGTCCATCATCCGGCGGGCGCCGGGGTTGATGATCGCGAGGTCGAGGCCCGCCCCGAAGGCGGCGGAGAGAAACGTCGCGTTGACGAGCGGCCGGAAGGGCAGGCCAAAGCTGATGTTGGAGACGCCGAGCACCGTGCGCACGCCGGGGAGCTCGGCCTTCACGGAGCGGATGGCGTCGAGGATGGCCCTCGGAGCCGTCTGGTCGGTCGAGGCCGCCATGGCGAGGCAGTCGATGACGACGTCGTGCCGCGGGATGCCGGCGGCGTCCGTCGCGGCGACGATCCTGCGCGCCACCGCGACCCGCCCCTGCGCCGTGGCGGGAATCCCCTCCTCGTCGAGCGTGAGGCCCACGAGCGCGCAGCCGTAGCGCGCCGCGATGGGCACCACCGACGACAGCGAGGCGGCCGTCCCGTTGGTCGAGTTGATGAGGGGCTTGCCGGGGTAGGAGCGCACCGCGGCCTCGATGACCTCGGGGTCGGAGGAGTCGATCTGCAGCGGCAGCGTGGTCACCCCGAGCAGCTCGGAGACGAGCTGGCGCATCACGGCGCGCTCGTCGATCTCGGGAAGGCCGGCGTTGACGTCGAGGATCTGCGCGCCGGAGCGCTCCTGCGAGATGGCCTCGGAGATGACGCGGTCGTGGTTGCCGGAGCGCAGCGCCTCCTTCATGAGGCGCTTTCCCGTGGGGTTGATGCGCTCGCCGATGACGCCCACCTGGCCCTCCTCGAGCGAGACGAGGCGCTGGGGGCCGGCGACGGCGAAGCAGCCGCGCGCCGCGCGGAAAGCGGGCTCGCGACCGTAGAGCAGCGCGCGCAGGGCGGCGACGTGCGCGGGCGTGGTGCCGCAGCAGCCGCCCACGATGGTCACGCCCGCGTCGAGCATGCCCGCAACGGCCGCCGCGTACTCCTCCGGTCCCACGTCGTAGCGGGTGACGCCGCCCTCGACGCGCGGAAGCCCCGCGTTGGCCTGCACCATGACCGGGCACGACGCCCACGGCAGCATGCGCTCGACGAGGGGCGCCACCTCCGCGGGCCCGAGCGAGCAGTTCACGCCCACCGCGTCCGCGCCGAGCGACGAGAGCGTGAGCGCGGCCGCCTCGGGCGTCGTGCCCAGGAAGGTGCGACCGTCCTCCTGGAAGGTCATCGTGACGAGCGCGGGGAGGTCGGAGTTCTCGCGCACGGCGAGCAGCGCGGCCTTCGCCTCGGCGAGGTCCGCCATGGTCTCGATGACGAAGAGGTCCGCGCCCGCCGCGTCGGCGGCGCGCGCCTGCCGGGCGAAGAGCTCGTAGGCCCCGTCGAAGGAGAGGGTCCCCATGGGCTCGAGGAGCTGGCCGGTCGGCCCGATGTCCGCCGCCACGAGGCGGGCGCCCGAGGCGCGGGCGCAGGCGACGGCGGCGGCGAAGACCTCCTCGACGGTGGCGGCGTCACCGAGCTTTGCCTCGTTCGCCCCGAAGGTGTTGGTGGTCACCACGTCCGAGCCGGCAAGGACGTAGGCGGCGTGGACCTCGCGGATCTCGTCCGGGTCCGTGAGGCAGAGCAGCTCGGGCAGCTCGCCGGCGGCGAGTCCGCGCTCCTGCAGCTGCGTGCCCATGGCGCCGTCAAACAGCAGCAGCTCCTCGCCGCGCAGCACGGCCGCGAGGCGCTCGTCGCGGACGCGCCGCGCGTTGGTATTCTCGAGGGACATCTCTCGCCTCCCGCATCGGGGTCGTCTTTCCTGCGCGCGACCGGCGGGCGTGAGCCGGCGGTCGCGGCCGGCCCCTCTCGGCGCCCGGCCCGTCCCATCATAGCGGCGATGGGTTTCCGGCGGGTGACGGCTCGGGCGGCCGGCCCGGGGTCCGAGCGAGGTGGCCGGCGATCACGACGGGCGTCGGCCAGGAGCCGCACCAGTACCGGGGGTTGTGCTTAGCTTCTCTCGGCCGTTGCAGGACGCGGCGCGAGAGTGCATAGATAACCGCGCCCGTTTGGAAAGAACGCCCTTCTCGCTAGGACAGTATTAATTTCTAATATATATTATATATAGTCTGTAGACACGTAAGGGCGAGAAATGGCCACCCCACGGGTCGTAAGGGCACCGACACAGAGCGACGGCCGCGATTTTCTATGCAGCGCGGCGCCGCGTTTTGCGACGGTCGAGCTTTTCTGTGCACGTGAGGCGGCCCTGCACGTGAGGCGGCCCTGCACGTGAGGCAGAGCCGCGCGAGAGGCGGCCGGCCGGGGTCCCGGCACCGCCCCCGCGCTACTCGCGACAGGTGGACCCGGCGCGCAGGAGCACGCAGAAGTCTCGGCAGGGGCACCCCGCGCAGCTGGCGTGCGCCTCGGCGCGCGGGCGCTCGAAGAGGCCGACCACCGCGGTCACGCTCTTGGTGGGCGACATCAGCAGCGCCGGGGAGAGCGCGATTCCGAGCTGCCGCGCCGCGTCGAGCGCCCCGAGCAGCACGGGCTGCGTCTCCAGCGGCAGGTCTCCGTACCCGGGCGAGAAGCGCGTGCCGCAGAAGAGGCCCCGCCCCGCGGCCTCGGCGACGACGTCCGCCTCGGCCGCGTCCGCGGCACGCTCCACCGCGGCGGTCCCGGCGGCGTCGAAGACGGCCTGGGCGAGCGGGTCGGTGAGCGAGAGGCGCCTGAGCTCCGCCTCCACCCCCATCCCCACCGTGACGGCGAGCACGCCCACCGCGACGGCCCCGGCGAGGTGCTCGGCGATGGCGTGCCCCGAGAGCTCGAGCGCGGTCCCCGCGAGTCGGATCACGGGGACGCCGTCCCTCTCGCCCCGCCCCGCGACGTCGAAGACCCGGGTCACGCCACGGGGGCGGCACGTCGCCAGGCAGCTCGCGACCACCTCGTCGATGCGCGCGTCGAGCTCGGGCGTGATGGGCTGCCCGGAGTAGCCGAGATAGCGCAGGACCTCGCCGCGCTCGACCGAGCGGACGTCGTAGTCGCGCCGAAGCGGCGCCACGCTAGGCCCCCAGGTAGCCGCAGGCCACGAGGGCCTCGCGCGCGGCATGGGCCACGGAGGGCTTGTTCATGCTGTAGACGTGCAGGCCGTCCACCCCGTTCGCCGCGAGGTCGGCGAGCTGCTCGCAGGCATACTCGACGCCGGCGCGCGCCTGGTCCGCCGGGTCGTCGCCGGCGAGGACGAGGCGCTTGACCACCTTGGCGGGAATGGACGCCCCGCAGGTGAAGGCCATGCGCTGGATCTGCTTCACGCTCGTGAACGGCATGATGCCGGCGACGATGGGGAGGCGCACGCGATGGCGCAGGCACTTCTCGCGGAAGCGGTAGAAGTCCTCGTTGTCGAAGAAGAGCTGGGAGACGAGGTAGTCGGCGCCGGCCTCCTGCTTGAGGTAGAGCGAGCGGAAGCTCTCCTCCTCCGTCGGCGACTCGACGTGGCCCTCGGGGTAGCACGCGGCGCCCACGCAGAGGTCCGCGCCGGACGAGCGCAGGTAGGCGATGAGGTCCGAGGCGTGCTCGAAGTCTTTGGCCTCGCGCCCGGGCGCGCGGTCGCCGCGCAGGGCGAGCACGTTCTCGACCCCCGCGGACGCGAGAGACGCGACGTAGGCGTCCACGTCGGCGCGCGTCGAGCCGAGGCAGGTGAGGTGCGCGAGCGCGGTCACGCCGAGGTCGCGCTCGAGCTGGGCGGCGATGGGCACGGTGTGGGCGGAGTTGCCCGTCCCGCCCGCCGAGTAGGTGACCGAGATCCAGTCGGGGCGGTCCCGCACCATCTGGGACGCGATGTCGTAGGCGGTCTCGAGCGGGAGCTCCCCCTTGGGCGGGAAGATCTCGAACGAGAAGGTCTGTCGGGCGGCGAGCTTGTCGGTGATCCTCATGGGCGGCTCCTCCCTCGTGGCTTTGTGCCATCTTACGCGCCCGCCGCCCGGCGCGCGAACGACGTCGCGCAGGAGCGCGCACCAAAAAGGCGGGCCGCGCGCGGGCACGCGACATCCGCGCGCCCCATAGAGCCCGCGCGGGCCCGCCGGGAGGATGCAGGCGCGACGGTCGGGGGCCGCCGTGCCCGATACAAGCCGCACGCCAGGCGTTGGGGGTTCCGACGCGCGACTCCACATACGTATATCGCGCGCGCGACGGGGGCGACCTCAAGAAAGTCGCAGACGGTAGGCTTTATGCCACGGGAGGATTCAAACCTCCGACCTGCGAAAAGACGAGAACGATTCCAATTCCCGAGACCGCCGCGAAGGGTGCGAGCGGTATGCCCGCGTCCTCTCGCGACGCCTCCCCGCGCGAGGGCGCGACGCCCCGGGACGCGCCCGCGCGAACGCCGCCCGGGGCCGCCGACGCGCGCGCCGCGGCACGGCGCGCGAGCCACCACGCCGAGCCCAGGGCGCAGGAGAGCGCCACCACGGCGAGGCCCCCGACCGGCCCAGCCCAGGCACCGGCTTGACGTCGCCCCCTCCCACCCCCGGCTCCCCGCGGGCGCGCACGGAGGCTGCGGCGGCGAGGAGCATGACGGCGAGCACCGTCGCCGCCCCCGCGAGCGACGCTCCGAGACCGCCCGCGACCGCGGAGGCGAGCGCCCCCGTGACCGCGACCGTCGCCGAGCACGCGTTGGGAATCACCCTGCGCGCCAGGTCGCTCGCCGACGCCGCGGCGAGCGCCGCCACGAGCGCCGCGAAGAGCAGGGCGCGGGCCGCGTCAGCACCGTCCATCTGTACCTCCCCATGGGTCGAAGGCCCCCCTCGCGCCCGATTCTAGGTCGCGCGACGGGGCAAGACGGGCGCGCAGCCTCCCCCCGATCGCCCGCAGTCGTACGAGACGGGTGCCTTGAGCTGCGATGATTCAGCATTGTTGCGCGCATGTGAGGTTCGTGGCAGGTTGGGGGAGCCCAACCGTCAGCGCTATACTGGGCGGACGCCCCGTCGAGAGGATCGCATGAGAACGCGCACAGAACCGCACGACGCGACGCGACGCGGCACGCGAGACCCGCGCATCGAGGCGCTCCGGCTCGTGGCCATTGCGGGCATCTCGCTCTTCCACGTCCTCCCCCAGTGGCTCGACACCGCGCGAATCGGCTGGTGGGCCCCCGCCCCGCACGTCACGCTCGCGCTCGGGGCGGTGAGCCTGCTCGGCGCCTTCGGCAACAACGTCTTCTTCCTCATCTCGGGGATGTTCCTCGTCCCGCGCGCCGCCGACGCCTCCAGCGAGCGCGGCTACTGGCGCGACCATGCCGCCCGGACGCTGAGGAGGGCCCTCTCCATCCTGTGCTCCGTGGCGCTCTACGCAGCGCTCGCCCTCGCCATGAGCGCCTGGGTCACGCCGCTCGACGGGGTCTCGCTCGTCCAGTCCGCCTGGCTCGTGGGCGGGCTCGAGTTCATCTGGGTCTACCTTGCCGTCGTGGCCGCGTGCCCCCTCATCGGCTGGGTCTGGCGACGGACGCCTCGCGTGGGCGCGCTCGTGGGCGCCCTGACCGTGGCGGTCTTTGCCGTGAACGCATACATCGCCTTCGTCTCACCCGGAAGCGACGTGCGCGGGCTGCTCGAGTGGCGAAAGCTCATGAGCGCGGCGACCTACCTCGACGCCTTCCTCGTGGGTGGGCTCCTCTCGCGCGCCGACCTCTCGCGCGCGCCCGTCGCGCTCGCGGCGACCGTCGCCTGCGCCCTGGCGGCGGAGGGCTACGCCGCCGTCACGGGCGACCTGCGGCTCGTGGAGGCGCTCTCCTTCAAGTCGACCTCGCTGCTCTCCTTTGCGCTCGCCGTGGCCGCCGTGGCCTGCGCCGCGCGGCCGCGGCGAGCCGCCGGGAGCGACGCGGGGCAGGAGCCCGCCCCCGCCTCCGACGCCCGACGCGGTGCCGGGGCCCGCCTCGTCTGCGCGCTCTCCCCCAGCGTCCTGGGGTTCTACATCATGCAGTCGATCTTCTCGCCGCTGTGGCGCCCCGTCGTCGACCAGGCCTGCCAGCTCGCGCTCGACCGCGGCCAGGACCTCTTCCTCGTCGTGGGGACGTCGCTTGCCCTGGTCCTTCTCGCCGTCCTCCTGCTTGTTGACAGAATCGTGAGGATCCCCCTGCTCAGGGCCATCCGCCTGGCCTGAGTGCGCGTATACTTCTCCTCTGCTCGCACGCATGGGGAGGGATCATGACTGACTGGATCGTGAGGACGTTTGTGAGGGACGCGGACAACGTGTCCGACCACGCGGTGCGCACGCGCTACGGCCTCGTCGCGAGTGTCACCTGCATCCTCTGCAACGTCGTCCTGTGCCTCGGCAAGGGCGCCGTGGGCCTGCTGGCGGGGTCGGTCTCGATCGTGGCCGACGCCGTGAACAACCTCTCTGACGCGTCGAGCAACGTGGTGAGCCTGCTCGGCTTCAAGCTCGCGAGCCGCCCCGCCGACGTCGAGCACCCCTACGGTCACGGTCGCTACGAGTACCTCGCCGGCCTCGTCGTGGCGGTGCTGGTGTGCGCCATCGGCATCAACCTCGTCCTCTCGTCCGTCGAGAAGATCCTCCACCCCGAGCCCACCGAGTTCGGCCCCGCCGTGGTTGCGGTCCTCGTGGGCTCGATGCTCGTGAAGCTCTGGATGTCCTCGTTCAACCGCCGGCTGGGGCGGGCCATCTCGTCCGAGACCCTCGAGGCGACCGCCGTCGACTCCCGAAACGACGTGATCTCGTCTGCGGCGGTTCTCGCTTCCGCCGTGGTCTCGCAGCTCACCGGCTTCGACCTCGACGGCTGGGCGGGCCTTGCCGTCGGCGCGTTCATCTGCTGGAGCGGCGTCGAGCTGGTCAGGGAGGCGGTGAGCCCGCTTCTGGGCACCGTGCCCGACCCCGCCTACGTCGAGCACATCCGCGCCAAGATCATGAGCTATCCCGGCGTGCTCGGGACGCACGACCTCATGGTGCACGACTACGGTCCCGGTCGGCAGTTCGCGAGCGCGCACGTGGAGATGGCCGCCGAGGGCGACGCGCTCGAGCAGCACGACCTGCTCGACAACATCGAGCAGGACTTCAAGACGGACGAGGGCCTCGTGATGACGCTGCACTTCGACCCCATCGTCACCAACGACCCCCAGGTGCGCGACATGCGCCACTGGATCGACGTCGCGGTCAAGGGCATCGACGAGCGGCTCTCGATCCACGACCTGCGCTGCGTGCCCGGGCCCACCCACACCAACGTCATCTTCGACTGCGTGCGCCCCGCCGACTGCGCCCTCGCCGCGCCCGAGCTGCGAGAGAGGATCGGGGCGCTCGTGCGCGAGCGCTACCCGCGAGCGGTCTGCAAGATAACCATCGACGACTCCTACGTCTCGTCCCGCCAGTGACGCGAGGGGCAGTCCCCTCGCGCCCAGAAAGGAACGCCATGCCGTCCAGCAGCTACAAGTCGAAGCAGATGATCGTCATGCGCCGCGACCTCAAGATGCGCAAGGGCAAGATCGCCGCGCAGGCAGGGCACGCGTGCGTCGAGGCCGTCCTCATGGCGATCGCGCGCGAGGGCCGCGGGGCCGACGTCCAGGCGGGCGACGGCTGGGCGTGGCTCTATCACGAGGACGACGACCGCACGCCGCTCACGGACTGGTTCGACGCGGGCGTGGCCAAGGTCTGCGTGTACGTGGACTCCGAGGAGGAGCTGCTCGACCTCGCCGAGCGCGGGCGCGGGCTCGGGTTTGCCGTGGCGCTCGTGCGCGACGCGGGTCACACGGAGTTCCATGGCGAGCCCACCTACACGTGCCTGGCCTTCGAGCCGCTTCCCGCCGAGCTGATCGACCCGCTCACCGGCGACCTGCCGCTGTACTAGGCGCCTCGCGCGACGGCCGCGCCGTCCGCCCTCCGCATTGTTTCCGCGCCGTAATTCCTACTTGCAGGGTGGGTTTATCGGTGGCACGCTTTCCACACACAGCAACGCCGGACATGGGAGGCACCATGCGCGTCGCACGCACCGTCGAGGACCTGATCGGCGCCACGCCGCTCGTCGAGCTCACCGCGCTCGTCGACGCGGGCGGGCGCTCCGCCGGGACCCGCGTCCTGGGCAAGCTCGAGGCGGCCAACCCGGGCGGGTCGGCCAAGGACCGCGTGGCGCGGGCCATGGTGGACGCGGCGGAGCGCGACGGGAGGCTCGCCCCCGGGGGCACCATCATCGAGCCCACGAGCGGCAACACCGGAGTGGGGCTCGCAATGGTCGCCGCCGCGCGCGGGTACCACCTCGTCCTCACCATGCCCGACACCATGAGCGTCGAGCGACGCGCGCTCGCGGCAGCCTATGGCGCCGAGGTCGTGCTCACGCCCGGCTCCGAGGGCATGGCGGGGGCCGTGGGGCGCGCCGAGGAGCTGGCGGCCGCGACGCCCAACTCGATCATCGCCGGGCAGTTCGACAACCCCGCCAACCCGCGGGCGCACTACCTCACCACCGGACCCGAGATCTGGGCGGACACCGACGGCTCCGTGGACGCGCTCGTCGCGGGCGTGGGCACGGGGGGCACGCTCTGCGGATCGGCGCGCTTCCTCAAGGAGAAGAACCCGGGGCTGCGCGCCGTCGCGGTAGAGCCCGCCGAGTCACAGGTCCTCGCCGGGGGCGCGGCGGGCCCGCACGCGATCCAGGGGATCGGCGCCAACTTCGTTCCCGGCAACTTCGACCGCTCCCTCGTCGACGAGATCGTGCCCGTGACCTCCGCCGACGCGCTCGAGACGACGCGGCGCCTGGCCCGTGAGCTGGGGCTGCTCGTGGGCGTCTCCTCGGGCGCCGCGGCCGCGGCCGCGCTCGAGCTCGCAAGCCGCCCGGACCTCGCGGGCGGGACCATCGTCTGCGTGCTGCCGGACACGGGCGAGCGCTATCTCTCGATGGGGCTCTGATGGGCGGCGTCGTCACGGGGAGCGCCACGGGCGGCGCCGGCGGCAGGGAGGTCGACCTCGGGCGGACGGGACGCGCGCCCACCCTGCGCGAGCTGATGCGCGAGGACGCGCGGGCCGCCTTCGAGCGCGACCCCTCCGCGGACTCCGTCTCGGACGTCACGCGCTTCTCGGTGGGCTATCGCATCGTGCGCGACTACCGCATCCAGCACTGGCTCTACGAGCGCGGCCACCGGACGCTCGCGCTCAGGCTCGCCAAGCGCACGCGCATCCGCTACGGGGCGGACATCCACCCCGCCGCCAGAATCGGCAGGCGCTTCGTCATCGACCACGGCATCGGCGTCGTCATCGGCGGCACGGCCGTCATCGGCGACGACTGCCTCATGTACCAGGGCACCACGCTCGGCATGACGGGCAAGCACGGGGGCAAGCGCCACCCCACCCTCGGCAGCAACGTGATGATCGGCGCGGGCTCCATCGTGCTCGGAGCCATCACGGTGGGCGACGGCGCCCGCGTCGGCGCGGGCTCGGTCGTGGTGCGCGACGTGCCCGCCAACGTCACCGTGGTCGGCAACCCGGCGCAGGTCGTGCGCACGCGCGCCTGCCCGCTCGTCGGGGACGTGGTCTGCCTCACCGACCGCACCGGCGAGACCTGGATCGAGGAGGGCTGACCCCCGCGTCACAGGCGGGGTCGGGGCCCTCGGCGGGAGCGGACATGGACGCGCCCGACGCGCTCCCCTAGAGCACCTGCTCGAGACAGGTCTTCTGGACCGACATTCCCATGGCCTCGTAGAAGGCGCGGGCACCCGGGTTGCACTCCCAGACGTTGAGCGTCACGTTGTGGCAGCCCAGCTCGCGGGCGTAGTCGATGACGTGACGATAGAGCGCGGTCCCCACGTGACGGCCCCGGCACGCCTCGTCGACGCAGATGTCATCCACGTAGACGCTCAGGATGGGCTGCATGTTGTTGCTGCCCCGGAGGTCCTGCACCTCGCAGAAGGCGTGACCGAGCACACGCTCGCCGTCATCGGGGTCCACCGCAACGAAGACCGGGCGCGCGTCGTCCAGAAACATCGCGAGCAGCTCCTCGTCGGAGTACTTGCGCGTGCCGGAGCGGAACAGGTCGGGCCTGCCCGCCGCATGGACCTCAAGCACCTGGCCCAGCAGTCGGTGAACCCCCGCCAGATCCCTCTCGCACGCCCGCCTGATCACCATGGCAGTCCCCCTCACGCTCATGCACGTACGCCACGAACTCGTCGGCCTCCTCGCTCGTGGCGAGTCGCGCCGTGTACTGATAGTTGCCCAGGTCGTCCGAGAGCGCGTCCGGCACGCGCCCGCACGAGACGACCGCCGCCCCCCAGCGCGCGAGCACCTCGTCGTGCCCGTGCGCGTAGCGGTGGGCGTCGCGACGGCTCGCGTAGACGCAGTAGGCGTCCGTGCCGTCCGGCTCCGTGCGTCGCTCGTCGAAGCAGACCATGTCCGCCCAGACCTGGTAGACGTTGGTCGCGTGCGCGTAGTTCATCATCTCGGGCGTCGACCCGCCCGGGGGCCGCACGTTGACCTCGAGGCCCACGTAGTCGCCGGCGGCACCGAGGCCCGGTCGGTCGGACCTCAGCCGGAAGAACTCCATGTGCACGAAGCGGCTCGCGAGGCCGAACGCGCGCGCCGTCCTTCGGCCGAGCTCCGAGAGCCTGGGGTCGACCCTCGGGCAGGAGCGGTAGCTCATGTCGAGACCGCCGTGCACGACGTCGGCCATCGAGGGCGGGAACTCCTCCTGGTTCTCGAAGAGCGGCTCCCCGCCGCTGTCGAGCACGGCGTCCCAGGAGCAGAGGTCCCCCTCGACGAGCTGCTCGACCACGTAGGGGACGGGCGGGTCTCCCCCGTCGCCGCCCGCGCCGCAGTCACGGAGCAGCGCGCGCAGGTCGTCGTCCGAGCGCAGGATGCGCGTCCCACAGGCGCCCACGCCAACCTCGGGCTTGGCGAACACGGGGTAGTGGCCCATCTCCCCGATGAACCAGCGCGTCTCGTCGAACGTCGTGAGCATGGTCTGGCGCGCCGTCGGAACCCCCGCGGCGGCGTACAGCGGCTTCTGCCGGGCCTTGCTCTGCCAGCGCTCCACCTCACCGGGCCGCGGCCCACGGGCGACGTTGAAGTCCTCCCTCAGGCGCGCGTCCAGCGAGAGCCAGTGCTCGTTGTTCGACTCGATCCAGTCGGGCTTGCCGTATCGGTACGAGAAGTACGCGACGGCTCGATAGACCTGGTCGTAGTCCTCGAGGTCGCCGACCCAGTAGTACTCGTCGAGGGAGGCCCTCACCTCCTCGGCGAGGGCCTCCCACGGGGTGTCGCCGATGCCGAGCGCGACGGCGCCGTTGCGCCGCAGGGCCGCGCAGAACTGCCAGTAGACGCTCGGGAACTGGGGCGAGACAAAGATGACGTTCATCGCGCTACGCGCTCGCGCCGCCCTTCGGGGCGCGCTTGGAGGTCGCCTTCGCGGGCGCGGCAGCCTTGGTCGGCTTCGCGGGCGCGGCCGGCTTCTCGGCCTTCGCGGGCGCGGCCGGCTTCTCGGCCTTCGCGGGCGCGGCCGGCTTCTCGGCCTTCGCGGGCGCGGCAGCCTTGGTCGGCTTCGCGGGCGCGGCCGGCTTCTCGGCCTTCGCGGGCGCGGCCGGCTTCTCGGCCTTGGCGGGCGCGGCAGCCTTGGCCGCCTTGGCGGGCGCGGCAGCGACCTTCTCGTCAGCAGCCTTGGCCGCCTTTGCGACGGCGGGCTTCGCGGCGGGCTTGGCCGCCTCCTCGGACTTGGCAGCGGCCTTAGTCGCGGCCGGCTTCCTGGTGGCGGGCTTTGCAGCCGCAGCCTTGGCGGGCGTCTTCTTGGCGGGAGCCTTGGCAGAGACGTCCTCGGCGGCGACCGTCGACTCGGGCTTTGCGGCAGCCTTGGTCGCGGCCGTCTTCCTGGCGGCGGGCTTCTTCGCGGCGGGGGCGTCGGCCTTCACGTCCTTCTCGGCCTTCACGTCCTTCTGGGGCGCGGCGGGCGCGTCAGCGGTCTTCGTCGCCGCCTTGGTCGCCGCCGGCTTCTTGGCGGCGGGCTTCTTGGTCGTGGCGGCCTTCTTGCGCGTGGTCGCGGCACGCTTCTTCACCGGCTTCTCGGCCGCGGTGGTCTTCTCGACGTCGGCGAGCACGATGGGCAGGAAGTAGCGCAGCTGCTTCTTCCACCAGTACCAGCCGTGCGTCACGTCGCCGCCCCAGTAGTCGCACCAGGCCTCGACGCCCAGGCGGGCGAGGTTGGCGTCCATCTCGCGCGTGCAGCGCAGCGAGTCGGCCTCGGAGGCCTCCTGGCCGGTGCAGAACAGCAGCTGGCGCTGGTTGTAGACGGCGACGTAGGGGTGGTCGGCGGGCATCTGCGGCAGGAACGCGCAGGGCGTGTTGTCGTAGAGGGTGGCGTCCATCCACTCGCCGAAGTAGCGACGGGCGTCATAGCTGCCGGAGAGGCAGACGCAGCCCTGGAAGAGGTCCGGGCGGCGCAGCAGCGCGATGGCGGCGTGGGTGGCGCCCATGTCGCAGCCCATCGCGAGCGGGCGCGCGTCGGAGCCGCTCACCTTGTGGACCAGCGGAACGAGCTCGTCGACGACGTAGTGGTAGAAGGTCTCCTGGCGCTGGGCGCGCTCCGCCGCCTCGGCGTCGGAGGCCCAGGACTCGGAGTCGATGGTCTCGGTGCAGAAGAGCTGGATCGTGCCGGAGTCAAGGTACTCGGCCAGCTCGTCGATGACGCCCGCCTCCTCGAGGCTCTCGGGCGCGGCCGCCAGCGTCGGGAACATGACGACGGGCAGGCCCTTGGTGCCGTATACGTTTACGTGCATGTCCTTGCCAAGGATGGCGCTTCCACACACGACGTTCTTCATATCCATATGATCCCCCAAGCGATGCTTGTTTTGGTACGGTCCCCGATTGTG
The DNA here is from genome assembly GCF_900119385.1 of Thermophilibacter mediterraneus. GTDB lineage: Bacteria > Actinomycetota > Coriobacteriia > Coriobacteriales > Atopobiaceae > Thermophilibacter > Thermophilibacter mediterraneus. The sequence continues at coordinate 1,013,169 of NZ_FPKO01000009.1, read as the reverse complement.
CATCAGCCATTTTAGCGCTTTTGGCCACAGGCTGTGTTTCCTTGCGGTAAGGGCGACACGATACGGAAACCTCTCCCTCCCGGACTCCCCCGGCGCTCGACGTTGCGCGCCGGGACGCTTGGCGCGAGAATACTGCAACGAGACGAAGGGAGACGCATGGCTGACAAGGTTCGAGACATGGTGCGCCGCACGGGCAGGGTGCTGCGCTTCGGCGCCCTCGCGGCGCTCGCCCTCGCGGCCGTGGCGTTTGTCTTCGCGTTTCTCTCCCATGGGCTGAGCTGGCAGACGGGACTCGACTGGGCGCGCAAGCTCCTTCTGCTCGTGGGCGCGCTCGCGCTCGTGACGGGGGGCTGCGGCCTGCTCGTCTCCGGGCGCGACCGACCGGACGCCGGCACCACCCCGCACGAGGACGACACGTTCCGCATGTTCTGGCACGAGGTCGGCATGCCGTGGGGGGCCGCCGTCAGCGTCGCCGCGGTCAGCTTCCTCGCGCTCGGGACCGTCGTGGACCTCCTGTACTTCTTTTTTGTCGCCTGATTTCCCCGCGCGCGGCTCGGGCGGCATGATAACCTGTCAGGTTGGAACTTCGTACAGAGAGGACCCCCGCCCATGCGCATCGGATTCGACAACGACAAGTACATCTCCCTCCAGGCGGAGAAGATCCGCGAGCGCATAGGGCAGTTCGGTGGCAAGCTCTACCTCGAGTTCGGCGGCAAGCTTTTCGACGACTACCACGCGAGCCGTGTGCTGCCGGGCTTCGAGCCGGACTCAAAGATCCGCATGCTCGAGAGCCTCAAGGACGACGTCGAGGCCATCATCGTCATCAACGCGGACAACATCGAGAACGCCAAGCGCCGCTCCGACATCGGCATCACCTACGAGGAGGACGCGCTGCGCCTCATGGACTCGTTCCGCGCGCGCGGGCTCTACGTGGGCGGCATCTGCATCACGCACTTCACGGGCCAGCCGCACGCCGTCGCCTTCCAGCGCAGGCTCGAGTCGATGGGGGTCCGCTCGTGGCGCCACTACCTCATCGACGGCTACCCCTCCGACGTCAACCACATCGTCTCTGACGAGGGCTTCGGCAAGAACGACTACATCGAGACCACCCACCCGCTCGTGGTGGTCACGGCCCCCGGCCCCGGCTCGGGCAAGCTCGCGACCTGCCTCAGCCAGCTCTACCACGAGAACAAGCGCGGCGTCACGGCGGGCTACGCCAAGTTCGAGACGTTCCCGGTGTGGAACCTGCCGCTCAAGCACCCCGTGAACGTCGCCTACGAGGCCGCCACGGCCGACCTCGACGATCGCAACATCATCGACCCCTGGCACCTCGAGGCGTACGGCGACGTCACCGTCAACTACAACCGCGACGTCGAGACCTTCCCCGTCCTCAAGGCGATGATGGAGAAGATCGCTGGCGAGAGCCCCTACCAGTCCCCCACCGACATGGGCGTCAACATGGTGGGGCTGTGCGTCTCTGACGACGAGGTCTGCCGCGAGGCGGCGAAGCACGAGATCGTGCGCCGCTACTTCGCCGCCGCCGAGGAGCTGCGGCGCACCGGGGAGGGCGAGGGGGCGCTCGCCAAGATCGAGCTGCTCATGAGCCAGGTCGACGTCACGAGCGACTACTCCCCCGCCCACCAGGCGGCGCTCTCCAAGGAGGAGGACACCGGCGGTCCGGCCGCGGCGATGGTCCTGCCCGACGGCGAGCTCGTGACCGGCAAGACCTCAGACCTCATGGGCGCCGCCGCGTCGCTTCTGCTCAACGCCGCCAAGCACATGGCCGGCATCCCCAAGCAGACCTACGTCGTGAGCTCCGAGGCGCTCGTCCCGATCTGCCACCTCAAGACCGAGCACCTGCGCAGCCGCAACCCGCGCCTGCACTCGGACGAGATGCTCATCGCGCTCTCCCTCTCCTCCGCCACGAGCGATCAGGCCGAGGCCGTCGTCGACGCGCTCGAGCAGCTCGCCGGCTGCGATGCGTACTTCTCGGTCATCATCTCCGACCAGGATAAGGACACCTACCGCAACCTGGGGATCAACGTCTGCTGCGAGCCCAAGTACGAGCGCCGGGGCTACTATCACCGCTGATTGCCCGTCACCGGGGCGCTCGCTGCCTGAGGCGACCGCGCACACCCTCCACCTCCGCGACGAAAGTGGCCGCAAGAGGGAGGGTGTGCGCGGTCGCTCGCTATGCAAGCTCGCTGACGAGCCAGTCCCTTCGCTCCGGGCTCGGCTCCGAGAGCCTCGTGCCGAGGTCGCGCGCCACCTGGCGGGCAAGCACCTCGAGCGCGTCCCCCGCCAGCTGGCCCGACGTGACCGAGGTGACCTTCCAGCCCATGCTCTTCAGCGAGTTGCGCTTCTTCGCGTCGGCGTCCAGCTGCTCCGGGCCCAAATGGAACTGGTAGCTGTCCACCTCGACGAGCGTCCTTCTGCTCGGCCAGCAGAGGTCGACCTCGTAGCGAGCGAACTGACTGACGGAAACGTCCCGCGCAGAGGGGACGATCACGTAGTTTGCCTCGGGCAACGGCAAGCCGTACCCACCCAGCCTCGCGGGAAGCGTGAGGGTCAGCGCGACCCTGGTCTCCAGCGGGGAGCGGGTCGGGTCGATTGACCTCTTGAGCGCGCGACGCACCTTGTTCGCACCCGGACACGAACGCGCGCCGTCCAAGTACGAGAGGAGCTCGTCCCTCGTGATCAGGGGCCTGCGGTCCAGGAACCCTCGGGGGCCCTCTGACGTCCCGTAGCGTCCCAGGCACTCCATCACGCGAGCCGCCACGCGCGGCAGGCTCGCTCGGGCGCCGGCGAGCAGGCAGCAGAATGCCGGGGAGGTGATGAGCACGCCGGGCGCGAGCAGGAAGAGCGAGCCCGCGGGGACGCGACCCGACCACACGTGCGACCTCACCCGCTCCGAGCGCAGCCTGGCGTTCGGAGCGTCGACGAGGACGTGAACGGGATCGGCCTTCGTCGCCCTGATGCCAAGCTCCTCGAGGCCGCTCTGCCACACCTCGCGCGCCGATGCGGCGCTCCAGCTCAGGCCCTGTGCGGAGCACGGGTTGCCCAGACGGTCGAGCAGCCCCTCGTGGGCCCAGAGCCTCATGGCCGTTATGTCGGTAATCGTAATCATAGTATTGCTATACTTTATTTGTAAAAATCAGTCAAGAATCTGTTACATCTTTTGTTTGTTTCTTTTCGAGCGCGGGACGGAAAACGAGGCCTCGCGCACGGGACGAGACCAGCAACGTCGCTTTGCCGACCGCGCACACCCTCACGCTTGAGGGGCAAATTTGGGTGGATTCTGAAGGTGTGCGCGGTCGGCTGCGGCCCATCGCGCTTCCGGGGGACCTTCGGGGCCGACCGCGGTATCCTTTCACCTGCAAACATGAAAGGAGCGACGGTGGACTACCAGCTCATTGCCCTCGACATGGACGGCACCCTGCTCGACAGCGGCAAGCGCGTGCGCCCGGACGTCTCCGCGGCGGTGCGCGAGGCCGCCGCGGCGGGCAGGGACGTCGCCATCTGCTCGGGGCGCTGCCCCGCGATGGTCGAGCTCAGCCGAAGCGACCTCGGCGACGTCCGATACGCCATCTGCGGCAGCGGGACCGCCCTCTACGATCTCGCCGAGCGTCGCGTGCTCGAGGAGTCCGGCCTCCCCCATGACTGCGTCCTGCGCGCGGTGGAGGCGTGCGCCGGCACTGACAGCCTCTTCGAGGTCTTCCACGGGGACGGGTTCCTCTACGAGCGGGACGCGCTCGAGCGCATGCCCTCCTTCGGCCTCGGAGTCTACGTCTCGGAGTATCGCGCCGCGGGCACGCGCGGGGAGGACCTCCGCGAGCAGATCTGCGACCCCGCGTTTGCCGTCCAGAAGCTCAACGTCCACTTCCGTGACGTCTCCGCCCGCGAGCGCGTCCGCGAGCTGCTCGCGGACCTGCCGCTCGGCCTCACCGACTTCGAGGAGGCGAGCCTCGAGCTCTCCCCCGCCGGCGTCGACAAGGGGACCGGCCTGCGCGCCCTGGCCGACCTCCTCGGCGTCCCCGCGCAGCGGACGATCGCCGTGGGCGACGCAGACAACGACCTGCCCATGCTCGCGGCCGCGGGCCTTGCCGTCGCCATGGGCAACGCCAACGAGTCGGTTCGCGCCGCGGCCGACGTCGTGGTGGCCGACAACGACCACGACGGCGTCGCCGAGGCAATCCGCCGCTTCCTGCTGGGCTGAGCGTGCCCGAAGGCGGACAGAGAAGAAAGGAACCCCGTGAACTACCAGCTCATCGCCATTGACATGGACGGCACCCTGCTCACCTCGGACAAGCGGGTGCTGCCCTCCTCGACCTCCGCCGTCGCGCGCGCCATGGCCGCGGGCAGGAGCGTGGCCATCTGCTCCGGCCGCAGCCCCAAGATGATCGAGCTCGACCGCGCCGCGTACGAGGGCGTGCGCCACGCGATCTGCTGCAACGGGACGATCCTCTACGACCTCGCCGAGCACCGCGTGCTCTCCGCCGAGGCGTTCGACCACGAGACCATCGAGCGCGTGGTGGCGGCCGTGGGCGAGGTGGACGCCATGCTCGACGTCTTCTCGGGTTCCGAGATGTTCTGCCAGACCGACCAGCTCGCACGGATGGACCACTACCTGATGGGCATCTACGCGGGGCTCTACGAGGCGACCGCCACCCCCGTCGACGACGTCCTCGCGACCCTGCTCGACCCGACGACCTCGGTCCAGAAGTTCATCTACCACTTCGCTGACCCGCGCGAGCGCGACCGGGCGCGCCACCTCGTCGAGGGGCTGCCCCTCGAGCTCGCCTACTCGGAGGAGGCGAGCCTCGAGCTCTCGCCCGCCGGAGTCACCAAGGGATCGGGCCTGCTCGCCCTGGCCGACCTCCTCGGCGTCCCGCACGAGGCCACCGTCGCGCTCGGGGACGCCGACAACGACCTGCCCATGCTCGCGGCCGCGGGACTGGCCGTCGCCATGGGCAACGCCAACGAGTCGGTCCTCGCCGCGGCCGACGTCGTGGTGGCCGACAACGACCACGACGGCGTCGCCGAGGCAATCGAGCGCTTCCTGCTGGGGGGCGAGCGCGCATGAGGCGCATCCTCCTCATAGCCACGGGGGGCACCATCGCGTCCACCGAGGACGGCTCGGGCCTCGCCCCCACCATGACGGGGCCGGAGCTCGCGCGCCAGGTGCCGCTGCTCGACACCCTCTGCGAGCTCGACTTCACCCAGCCCATGAACATCGACAGCACCAACATGCGCCCACGCGACTGGCTCGAGATCGCCCGCTGCGTCCGCGAAGCGTACGACGACTACGACGGCTTCGTCATCCTCCACGGCACCGACACGATGGCCTACACCGCCGCGGCCCTCTCCTACCTCGTCAGGGGAAGCGAGAAGCCCATCGTGCTCACGGGCTCCCAGCAGCCCATGGCAAACCCCTTCACGGACGCCAAGCTCAACATCTACCACAGCGTGCTCTACGCCTGCGACGAGGCGAGCCGCGACGTCAGCGTGGTCTTCGGGGGCAAGGTCATCTGCGGGACGCGCGCGCACAAGCAGCGCACCATGAGCTTCAACGCCTTCACGAGCATGAACTTCCCCTCGCTCGCCTACATCCGCGGCAACCGCATCGTCCGTCCCGCCGGCTCGCCGCTCGTCGAGAAGGACGGTCGGGCCCCCTGCTTCTCCGACACCCTCGACGAGCGCGTCATCGTGCTCAAGCTCACCCCCGAGCTGCCAGCGAGCATCTTCGACCTGCTCAGGCGCGACTACGACGCCATCATCCTCGAGACCTTCGGGATCGGCGGCATCCCCGACCACGACGGGTCCTACCGGGAGGCGATCTTTGACTGGGTGGACTCCGGGCGCACGCTCGTGGTGACCACCCAGGTGCCCGAGGAGGGGCTCGACCTGGGCGTCTACGAGGTCGGGCACGCCTACGCCCAGAAGGCGGGCATCCTCAAGGGGGACGACATGTCCACCGAGGCGCTCGTCGCCAAGACTATGTGGGCCCTCGGGCAGACCCGCGACCCCGCAGAGGTGGCGCGCCTCTTCTACGAGCCCATCAACTGCGACCGAACGTCACGGTGAGCGCGGCCGGGGGCATGCGCCCCCGGCTCGTCGCAACGCCCTATTCGCTCGCCACGGGATCGAGCAGCTCGGTCACCGTTGCCGTGGCAGAGCCCTCGTCCTTCTCGGCCGCCCTGAACGCGATCCGCTCTCCCGCCTGGTACGTCACGATCTCCACGAGCCCGGGCAGCGCGAAGTCGTAGATGGTGGCGTCGCCCTCGAGCGTCACGTAGAAGTGCGAGTTGCCGTCGATCACGGCCTGCGCCACGCGGGCGATGGTCCCCGCGACCTCGCGCGTCGACGCCGCCGCCGCGGCGTCCTCCTCGGCGAGCAGGCCGTCGGCGGCGAGCATCCCGAGGTAGGCCTCCTGGCACTCCTCCACCGTCGACCCCGTCGCCACGCTCTGGTACTGCTCGACGTTGATCATCGCGTACATCTTGACGAGCCCCGCCGCGTCCTTGAGCGCCATGAAGTAGGTGGGCTGACCGGCCACGTTGAGCAGCAGCGGGTAGGTGGCCTGGTAGCCGAGGTGCTGCACCTGGCCCTCCGCCGAGGCCATCGCGGAGTCCTCCGTCGCACCGCCCTGGCTGAGCGCGTAGTAGCGAGAGTCGCCGGTGCGCTGGTTCACCAGGATGAAGCCCACGTTGGAGTTGTCGGCCGTGACCGAGCTCACCCCCGTGTAGAGGTAGATGTCCTCGCCCTGCGCGAGGTAGTTGTAGCCCAGCTCGCCGTTGGTGCCGCTCGTGGTTCGAACCACGCCCTCCTGGCCGAGCCACGAGTTGAGCCAGCCGCCCGCGTAGGCCCCGCTCCAGTTGTACTGCTCGATGAGGAGGTCCGCGGGATAGGCGCGGTCCACCCAGGTGGGGCACTCCTCAACGGCGTAGTCGAGCGTCTCTCCCGTGCAGGCGTTCACGAGCACCACGCGCGCGATGGTCGTGCCCCCGAAGAGGCCGATGGTCTTGCGCTGGACCGGGTAGACCCACCAGGGGGTGCCCTCATCGTCGAGCTCGAAGGACTTCTGGTCGAACATGTAGGTGGGGTAGGAGAGCTGAACGTGGCGATCGACGTTGCGCAGCAGCGGCTCGGAGTCCGAGTAGAGGATCGGCTGCTCAAGGCGCACGACCTCGGCCTCCTGGGTCACCATGTCGACGAGCACGTAGGCGGGGATGCCGCCCTCGCGGTTGGAGAACCACTTGAAGAGGTCGGCGTAGGCGAGCGGGCTCACGCGCACCGGACGGCCGTTGTAGTTGATCTGGCTGTAGGTGTCCGCGATCTCGAACTGGCTCACGTACTCGGGGATGGACCCCATCGCGCGGTTGCCGAGAAGGATCGCGGAGTCGCGGTCGATCACCGGGACGTCGGCGTAGTCGACCTGCTGGATGTCCGTCGCGAAGTCGCCGTCGGTGGTCTGGAGCACGGTCGCGTAGCGCTCGGCGTTGCCGGGGACGAAGGGCTGGGAGAGCAGCAGGCCCACCAGGAACGCCGCGATGACGGCGGCGGGCAGCAGCATGAGCTTCTTGAGGACGGGAGCGCGGCGCACGCTGCGGGCCGCCGCCACGGCCAGGGCGAGAATAACCACGAGGCAGATGCCGCAGACCCACGTCCACACCTGGGGGCTTCCCAGGTTGAGCGCGGGGTGGAACCACCAGTAGCCCGCCGCGAGCGCCACCACGAGCACGATCGCGGCGACGATCAGCGCGCGACGGCTCCACTTGGCGAGGCTCTCGATCAGGGAGGAGGCCGAGGCGGCGGACCCCCGGGACGCGCCCTCGCGGCGCAGCTGCTCGAAGAGCTCCTTGAAGTCTGGACCTTGTGCGGACATCGGGTTCCTTTCTCGGGCGCGTCAGTGGTGACACTATACCGTGCCGGCGCCGTCGCGGCGCTCGGCGGTGAGATGCGCGGCGACCCACACCAGCGCGGCGGAAGCCAGGCCGCCGACCACGAGGGTGGGCACGAGAGCGTCGCCCAGCAGCGGGTACAGGCCCCCCACGAGCTCCGATGACCCGTTGATTGCCATGTGGAGAAGGACGCCGGCGCGCAGCCTTCCCGTGCGTCGCACGAGCCACCCGAGCAGCAGACCTAGGACAAACGCGTAGGCTCCCTGGATGATGTTGAGGTGCATGAGCGCAAAGACAAGCGCCTGGGCGACGTTGGCCACCCAGAAGCGGGCGGGCGGAACGTCGCCACGTGCCGCGAGACGCGGCTCCGGGCAGGTCGCGCGCAGACAGAACTCAAAGATGACGCCGCGACAGATGAGCTCCTCGGCGGCGGGGGTCAGCATCGCCAGGTCAACGAACGTCACGAGGTCCGTCGGCCCCGAGACGCCCGCAAGCTCCATGAGCTCGAGGTAGAACTCGAGCACCTCGGGAAAGAGCGGCAGCACCAGCGATACCGCAGCGCCAATCACCACCTGCAGCACAAACCCCAACACGAGCAGCGTGCAGGCAAGGAGGACGCGACGCCCCGGACGAGAAGGACGGGCCGCCTCAGGCCGCAGGCGCGCCTGCGGCCTGAGGCGGCGCCACCAGAACGCCGCAAGGGCGAGGCTCGCCATAGTGACAACGAGGGTCAGCAGGTCGATGTCCGTCGACGGCAGCGCGAGATTCAGCGCGACGAGGGCGACGATCTGAGCGAGCAGGTAGGCGCAGCCAGCGCCCACGGCCGCGAGCACCCACCTCGCCGCGTGACCGGCGCCGGAGCGAGGCTTTTGGGGCTCCGGTGACCGCGGGGGCTCCAGCCCCTCGCCCGGAACACCGACCTCCATGCGCGCCCTCCTTTGAAACGGGATACGAGATGACAGCTATGGGTAGATTGTCACATTAGCGCTCTCGGCGGGAGAGGCTTCGCGCGCAGGGCCCGAGCACCCACCAGACAAGCACCGCGCCCTCCGCCACGAAGATCGTGAGCGCGGAGGCAAGCGCCGCCGGGGCCTCGAGCACGCCCCAGACCGTGCAGCCCAGAAGCGCGAGCGCGGGCAGCGCCATCACGGCGGCGCCCACGACGAGCCCCGCGAAGACCATGAGCGTGGCTCCGCCGCCCTTGACGAGCTGAGCCTCGTTGTCCCAAGTGAGGCGCGGGAAGCGTGCGCCGAGCCCCAGGGAGAGCAGGCCCAGCGTCGCCGTGGCGCCCAGGTAGACCGCCACGAGGTAGACTCCCGGCGCGAAGGGCACGCCCAGCACCACGAGCGCGACCACGATCAGCACGAGCATCGGCGCCGTGGAGAGCGCGAACGGCGAGACGAACTTCGCCGCGAGGTACGCACTCCAGTTCATGGGCAGCCCGCGCATGAAGAAGAAGTCCTCGCCGTCGCGGGAGACGCCCATCGTGAACGAGTAGGACGAGAAGCCCAGGAACAGGCCGAAGACGAGCACGCCCACGGCGCACCACACGAGCATCGGGCTCTCGAAGCCGAGCTGCGCCGTGAGCGAGCGAACCATCTCGAGCAGCGTGGCGGGGTCGACCCCCGCCTCGGACGCCTGGGAGACGCCCATCACGCCGCTCACCGCGAAGATGGCGATGAAGTAGAGCGGCATGAGCAGCGAGCTCAGGACGAACTGGTTGAAGAAGACGGGGACGCGCACGAGCATCTTCCAGTCGCGGCTGAGGTTGGCCGCGAAGACGCCGCGGGCGCGCGTGGCCCGCGAGAGCTCGGACCCCTCGACGCGACGACCGCGACGACCGCCCGCGCCCTGGAGCGCCTGCACGCCCTCGAAGTACCAGCGACGCGCGACCAGGGAGAGGATGAGCGAGTAGACGACGACGCTCGCGGCCATGGCGAGCAGGCCCCCGAGCGTGCCGAGCAGGTCGCCCCCGACGACCGCGCGAGCAAAGAGCGACGGCGGGCACAGCACGCCCATCACGATGGCGGGCACGCCGCCCGAGAGCACCTCGCCGGCGCCCGTCGCGAGCGACGCCATGCCGTCCCCCTGGAGGACGAACTGGCTCCCCACGCCGACGGCCAGCGCGAGCACCACGACCAGGCCGCCGAAGACGCGCGAGAAGAGGTCCTTGTCGTGAGCCAAGCGCGAGAAGCGCATGAGCGGCACGCACACGATCACGAGCGCCAGGTTGACGGCAAGCGCCGCCAGGGCAAAGGCGAGCGTCATGGCGACCCACACGCCCGGCGCCGCGCCAACGGCGAACAGGCACCCCAGGCCGATGGGCAGGAGAATCAGGTCGCCGAGCAGGGACATCCCCAGAAAGTGGGCGAGCTTGGCCCACATGATCGTGGTGGCCGAGACCGGCAGCGTGAGGTAGTAGCCGAGGTCCCGCACGAAGTAGAGGATGTTCACGGCCTGGTAGAGGCCCGTGAGCACCGTGAACCCCACGAGGGAGATGACACACAGGCTAAACGCCAGGTACGGCGTGACGCCTGCCTCGCCAAACATCACGCCCATCATGAAGAAGACGGTCGCGAGCAGCGCGAACAGGAAGCCCATCGCCACCTTGCGCGCGCCCGCGCCGAGCGAGCCCCAGAAGCCGGAGCGCTTCTCGCCCGTCTCGCCGCCCAGACCCATGCCCGTCTCGTCCAGGCGCTGCTCGCCCTTCCTGATCACGCGCAGCATCACGCGAAACTGACGCCAGGAGAAGGCCTGGCTCGCCGCGCGGGCCATCAGCGGGCCCCCGGCGCGGCCGCGCCGTCCCTCTCGTCAGCCTGCTCCGCGCCGCTGCCGGACGCGAACGGCGAGTCCTCCGAGGTGAGCTCGAGGAACATCTCCTCGAGCGAGCCGTTGGACCTGAAGTGCTCGCGCATCTCGTCGACCGTGCCCACGAAGAGCAGCTCGCCGTGCGCGATCACGCCCACGCGGTCGACGACCTTCTCGGCCACGTCGAGCACGTGCGTGGAGAAGAGCACGGTCTTGCCCGCGTCCGCGTGGCGGCGCATGGACTGCTTGAGCAGCCACGACGCCTTGGGGTCGAGTCCGGTCATGGGCTCGTCGAGGATCCAGATCGCCGGGTCGGGCAGGAGCGCGCCCATGATCATCATCTTCTGGCGCATGCCGTGGGAGTACGACTGGATCTGGTTGTCGAGCTCGCCCTCCATGCCGTACTCGCGCGCGAGCTCGGCGATGCGCGGGCCGCGCACGTCATCGGGCACCTCGTAGACGTCGGCGATGAAGCGCAGGAACTCGTGGCCCTTGAGGCGCAGCAGGTGGTCGGGCGAGTCGCCCACGAAGCAGAGGTTGCGCTTGGCGGCGAGCGGGTCGTCGACGACGCTCACGCCATCGAGCTCGATCGTGCCGGAGGTCGGGGCGAGCACGCCGGCGAGCATGTTGAGCAGCGTCGACTTGCCGGCGCCGTTGGGGCCGAGCAGGCCGAAGATCTCACCCGACCGAATCTCGAGGGTGAGGTCGCTCACAGCCTTCGAGGCCCCGCCGTCGTAGGACTTGGATACGTGGTCAATCCTGATCATGGGTCTCCCGTCTCTGGGGGCAATACGATCACGCGCGCCATTCTACGCCATGAGAACCCATTACAGTTTGAGCCGGCCCTCGGGTCGGCTCCTTTTGTTTTCCAGGGGAAGAGAAATACGATTGGAACCGGCCCCGAGGGGCCGCTGGCCGACCGCCCCGGACGGCCCTGTCGCCCTGCCTCTCGCGAAGGCCCGGGGGGGTGTTGCCGCCGGGGACGGGTCGCCGCGGTCGGCGACTGATAGAGACATGCCGGGGGGTGCCCACGGCTCCGTAATGTGGTTGTCGCGCCCGCGGTCCGCGGTCAGCCAACTTGCGGAAAGGATACACCATGGGAAAGAAGGAGAAGGCCTCGGCGGCGGTCGTCGGCTTCGACGTCGGGAAGTCGTCCCACCGCGCCTGCGCCGTGGCCCCGGACGGCGCCGCGCTGTTCAACAGGGAGGTCGCCAACCGCCCGGGCGAGATCGACCGCGCGCTCGCCGACGCCGGGCCGGGGGCCAGGGTCGTGGTCGACCAGAAGAGGAACATCGGCGCGCTCGTCGTCGCCCGCGCCAGGGCCGCGGGCAACCCGGTGTTCTACCTGCCGGGGATCGCCATGAAGAAGGCCCGCGACATGTTCCCGGCGACGGCGAAGACCGACGAGATCGACGCCGAGGTCATCGCCCGCACGGCGATGGGGATGCCCTGGACGTTGCGCGAGGTCGCCGAGGAGGCGCCCGCCACGACCGCGCTCAGGATGCTCGCCTCGCAGCGCGACTTCGCGGTGCGCTCGCGCACCAAGGCGGCCAACAGGCTGCGCGCGGTGCTCCTCGAGGCGGACCCCGCCTTCGAGGCCGCCGTCGACCCGTCGAGCCGCTGGCAACTCGCCGTCCTCGCTGAGCTCGGCGGCGCCTTCGGCATCAGGGCCGCCGGGCTCAGGAGGTTCCGGTCGGTCGCCGAGCGCTCCTGCGGCGCGCGCAGGGAAGCCTCCGACCGCCTCTGGGCCGCGGCGGTCGCGTCGGCGTCCTCCGGCAGGCCCGAGCTCGCCGCGGAGTCCGAGCTCGTGCGCTCCCTGGCCGCCAGGATTCTCTCCGACGGCGGCGAGGCGGCGAGGCTCGACGGGCTCATCTCCGACTCGCTGGCCGGCGACGAGACGTACGAGGCGCTGCTCACGGTGCCGGGCGTGGGGCCCAGGACCGCGGCGGCGCTCGTGACGCTCGTGGACGCGTCGCTGTTCCGGAGCCACGACGAGCTCGCCGCCTACACGGGGCTCGCGCCCTGCAACAGGCAGTCGGGCACGTCCCTCAACTCGACCTCTCCGTCTCGGGGCGGCAACAGGGCCCTCAAGAACCTGCTCGTCTACTCCTGCACCTCCCTCGTGGGCACCAAGGGGCGCTTCGGGAGGTACTACGCCGAGTGCCGGGCCCGGGGCATGCGTCACAACAAGGCCCTCAAGGCGGTTGCCCGCAAGCGCCTGAAGGTCATCTTTGCGGTGATGCGCGACAGGGTCCCGTACCGGGAGGGCTAGCGGGGGCCGACATTCAGGGGGCTAGGCCCCTCGGGGGGCCGGCGTCAGCATGGCTCGATTTGAGGAGTCGAGGGGTTGACAAAACCATAGAGACACCCCCCCCCCGGTCAACCGCAAGATTACGGTTCGGTCAGAAAAGGGGGACGCGCCCTCCAGGAGGGACGCGCCAGCGAAAAACGGGACGGGCCCGGCCTTGGCCGAACCCGTCCCGAGCTCTCTGAGGTTCCTGTCGCGCCCCCGCGCCGAGCCGCTACTCCTCGGCGGGCATGACCTTCTCGCAGTAGTCGCGGATGACCGAGCAGGACTTGCGCATCGCGCGACGCTCGTCGTAGGAGAGGTCGATCTCGAGCACCGAGTCGACGCCAGTGCTGCCGATGACGCACGGGACGCCCGCGGAGATCCCGGACTCGCCGTACTCCCCGTCGAGGTGGGCGGAGAGCGGCACCACGCGCTTCTCGTTGTGCAGGATGGAGGTCACGAGCGCCGCCACCACCGACGCGATGCCGAACTCGGTGCAGCCCTTGCCGGCGATGATGGCCGCGCCGGACTCGCGCACGCGGCGCATGATGTCCTCGAAGTCGATGGAGTCGACCACGTCGTCGCGCAGGGAGAGGTACTCGCGCAGGCCGATGCCCTCGACGGAGATGCGCGACGTGGGGATGAACATCGAGTCGCCGTGCTCGCCCATGCAGAAGGCCTGGATCTGGCGGCTGGACACGTCGATGGTCTCGGAGAGGACGCGGCGCAGGCGCGCGGAGTCGAGCGAGGTGCCCGTGCCAAAGACCTGGTTGCGCGGCAGGTCGAGCTTGCGGTAGAGGTACTCGACCACGATGTCGGCCGGGTTGGAGACGCTGATGAGGATGCCGTGGAAGCCGGACTCCTTGAGCGGACCGACGATTCCGTCGAGCACCTTGATGGTGCCGTCGAGCATCTGCAGGCGCGTCTCGCCCGGACGGCGGCTGCGGCCGGCGGTGAGAATCACGAAGTGGGCGTCAGCGCAGTCGGCGTAGTCGCCCACGCGGATGGTGAAGGAGTCGCCGAGGCCGGAGGCGAGGTCGTCGAGGTCGAGCGCTTGGGCGCGCGCCGCCTCGGCGTTGACGTCAACGAAGACGATCTCGTTCACGAGGTGCTGGAACATGAGGCAGAGCGCCACGTGGCTGCCCACGCGCCCCGCGCCGATGATGACCGCCTTGCGCGTCCTGATGCCGTCCGTGTTCATGGATGCTCCCATCGCTCTGGCGCCGGGCGCCGGCGCCGCTCGTCACAAAAAAGGGACGCCCGAGAAGGGCGCCCCTTAATTCTAACTGGTTGTGGACGTTCTATGACGAGAATGTTTCAGGAAATTGTCAGGCGACAAATGCGTTGCAAAGCGCGCTCCGGAAGTACGGGCAGTGCCCACGTGCGGCGTCAGGATAGCGGCTCGTCCGGGCCGGGTACTGGGCGCCAGTAGCCCCGGGCGTCGCGCGCCAGCAGCCCCTCCCCCACGAGATCTCGCCGGAGGGTGCACACGTCATCGTTAATGGCCGAGAGTACGTCGTTGACCTCGCGCTCCACATAGAGGCGCCCTGGCTCGAAGTGCTCGGCGGCGACTTCGAGCACGATACGCTTCTTCTTGCGCTGGCGCGGGATGGCCGTAAGGCGCCCGTACTCGAAGAACGAGTCAATCACGCGCTGTCGATAGGCCTCCTCGCGGCGCTCCTGCTCGACCTCGTCGCCAACAGGCGCGCTCACGAGCGCGAGCAGATTGTGATCGAGCTTCGCCCGGTTGAGCTCATACATCACGTAGTACTGGGTGCGGTACGAGCTCACGATCCCCACCTCCGCAAGCTTCCTCAGGTGAAACGACACCGTGGACGGCGCCAGCGCAAGGCGCTCGGAGAGCAGCTCGACGTAGAGGTCCTCGGCCGCGAGCGCGCGGACGATGCGCAGGCGGGAGCGATCCGCCAGGCACTTGAGCAGCGCGACAAGCTCGTCCTCGCCCATCAGACGACCCACAGGTCGTCCGTCGCGCGGAGCACCTCGGAGAGGACCTCGAGCTTGACCTGCTCCACGTGGGCGCTCCCCTCGTCACCGTGCTCGAGCGCGCGCTCCCGCGCAGCGCTCCACTCGCCGTGCAGCCGACCCATCCGCCCGGTGAAAAACGCACGGGCGGCGCCGTCCTCGTCCTGGCGCGCCGCCACGCCGAGCACGGTGCGCGCGATGTCAAAGACGTTTCCGCGAATGCGCTCAAGCGTCGCCTCGTCGTCGCGACCGTCCTCGCGCAGCGCCCGCTCGCAACCCGCACTGCGCCCCACACGGTCGTCGAGCCACTCCCTCAGGGACTCGCCCATCTCTTTTCCTTTCTCACGCTGTCCTGCTGAATCTGATTCTATAGATATCGAATTATATATCAAGAGTGATTCTACAGTTATCGAAATAGACTCAGTAAGAAGGCTGAGTGAGGGAGAAATTGGATTTGTAGGCAGTTTTTGGAAGAGGGCCCGAGTATCGTCATTTTGTTCGACGTCTCTACCAGCACTTTCACAGCTGGATCCCTGCCCGCTACTGAAGGGGTCGCCAAAAAACTGCACACAACATGCCAGGGCGTCCCAAAGAGCCGCTCTGTTGCGGCAAAACCCAAATCAGAACCACCCGCAAAGCGGGTGGTCTGCTCTTAGGGTATAACCCTAAGGGTCCCAGGCCAGGGGCCCGAGCCCCTGGCCTGAACTGGCGTCCATGCCCGATAGCCCCTCGGCTCGTGACGGGCCGGTCGAACCGGCGGCGCGCCTACCTACCCTGCGGCCCCCTCGCGAAGGGGTCCTCGTACTCCCTGGCGCTCAGCCTGTCCTGGGCGATGTCGGCGCGCCCCTGCTCCCGGACGTGCTTCGCGATCGTCGCCTCGTCGGGGCCGACGGCGGGGACGCAGTGGCCCTCCGCCCAGAACTTCCTGTTCCCGAACTCGTGCCTGAGGTTCGCGTGCCGGTCGAACATGAGCAGCGAGCTCTTCCCCTTAAGGCAGCCCACGAGGCTCGACACGCCGGTCTTGGGCGGGATGCCGGCCGGCATGCGCGCGTGGTCGGGCATCAGGTGCCCCCCTGTTATCTCGACCCCCTTCCAGCGGCACAGGTCCCGAAAGATCTGCGCCAGGTCCCTGCGGCACTCGTTGTAGATGGCCTTTCGCCCATGCTTTGGCGCGAACACGATGTGGTACTCGCGGAGCCGCTTCGTGCGGGCGAGGCTGTTGGCCTCCTGGGCCACGGCAACCGCCTTCCCCTCGGGGCTGGCGACCCGAGCAATCGCCATGCTAGAGGGGGAGGGTGCTTTGTTGCGCAGCAAAGGTGGGGTCCACCCGCTGAGCGGGTGGATTTCCATGCCGCGCGAAGGATGCGCGGCATAGGGTTGAAGACCCTTATGAAAAGGCGGCGGACCCGAAGGCCCGCCGCCGAATCGAGTGCTACGCCACGGAAGCGCCGCCTAGTCGCGCGTGAGCTTGCGGTGCAGGCGGTGCGGCTTGGAGGCCTCCGCGCCGAGGCGACGCTCGCGGTCGGCCTGGTAGGCCTCGAAGTTGCCCTCGAACCAGTGCCAGCGGCCGGGGTTCTCGTCGTCGCCCTCCCAGGCCAGGATGTGCGTGGCCACGCGATCGAGGAACCAGCGGTCGTGGGAGATCACCACGGAGCAGCCGGGGAACTCCTCGAGCGCCTCCTCGAGCGACTCCAGGGTCTCGACGTCGAGGTCGTTGGTCGGCTCGTCGAGCAGCAGGAGGTTGCCGCCCTGCTTGAGCGTGAGCGCGAGGTTCAGTCGGTTGCGCTCGCCGCCGGAGAGCACGCCGGCGCGCTTCTGCTGGTCAGAGCCCTTGAAGCCGAAGGCCGCCACATAGGCGCGGCTCGGGATCTCGGTCTCGCCCACGCGGATGTAGTCGTTGCCGTCGGAGACGACCTCCCAGAGGCTCTTCTCGGCGTCGATGCCCGCGCGCATCTGGTCCACGTAGGAGAGCTTGACGGACTCGCCCACCTCGAGCGTGCCCGACGTCGGGCTCTCCTGCCCCACGATCATCTTGAACAGAGTGGACTTGCCCACGCCGTTGGGGCCGATCACGCCCACGATGCCGTTGCGCGGCAGGGAGAAGCTGAGGTCGTCGATGAGCACGCGGTCGCCGAAGCTCTTGCAGAGGTGCTCCGCCTCGAGGACCTTGGCGCCCAGGCGCGGGCCCACGGGGATGTGGATGTCGGTGAAGTCGACGCGCTTGGAGGCGCGGGCCTCGGCCTCCATCTGCTCGTAGCGCTCGAGGCGGGCGCGGTTCTTGGCCTGGCGCGCCTTGGGGCTGGAGCGCACCCACTCGAGCTCGGACTTCATCTTCTTGGCG
This sequence comes from Thermophilibacter mediterraneus, assembly GCF_900119385.1. Taxonomy (GTDB): domain Bacteria; phylum Actinomycetota; class Coriobacteriia; order Coriobacteriales; family Atopobiaceae; genus Thermophilibacter; species Thermophilibacter mediterraneus. The sequence continues at coordinate 995,846 of NZ_FPKO01000009.1, read as the reverse complement.
CGACGCGCGTCCTGCTGGCTCTGGGCCTCGAGGCGTGCGGCCTTCTTCTCGAGGTAGGTGGAGTAGTTGCCCTCGTAGGGGTAGAGCTGGCCTCGGTCGACCTCGCAGATCCACTCGGCCACGTCGTCGAGGAAGTAGCGGTCGTGCGTGACCGCCATGACGGCGCCGGGATAGCGGTGGAGGAACTGCTCGAGCCAGAGCACCGACTCGGCGTCGAGGTGGTTGGTGGGCTCGTCGAGCAGCAGCAGGTCGGGGGCCTCGAGCAGCAGGCGGCACAGGGCGACGCGGCGACGCTCGCCGCCGGAGAGGATGGAGACGGGCGCGTCGGGGTCGGGGCACTGAAGCGCGTCCATCGCCTGCGAGAGCTGGGAGTCGAGGTCCCAGCCGTTGGCGGCGTCGATCTCGTCCTGGAGCTGGCCCATCTCGGCCATGAGGGCGTCGAAGTCGGCGTCGGGGTCGGCCATCTCGGCGCTCACCTGGTTGAAGCGCTCGATCTTGGCGAGCAGGTCGGCGAATGCCTGCTCGATGTTCTCGCGAACGGTCTTGTCCTCGTCGAGCGGCGGCTCCTGCTGCAGGATGCCCACGGTGTAGCCCGGGGAGAGCATGGCCTCGCCGTTGGAGACGTCCTCGAGGCCGGCCATGACCTTGAGCAGCGTCGACTTGCCGGCGCCGTTGGGGCCCACCACACCGATCTTGGCGCCGGGGTAGACGCCCACCGTGACGTCGTCGAGGATGATCTTGTCGTGGACGGCCTTGCGGGCGCGGATGAGCTGGTACACGAACTCTGCCATGGGGTTTTCGCCTTTCCTGAGCAGGGGTTTGTTGAACTGCCGCTAGGCGCGCCGCATCCAGGCAGGCGCGTGTCGGCAGCTGCGGGCCCGCTGCGCCCCCGGCGCGTCGTGCCACGTCTCAATCATACGGTAAACCGCCTGCCATGCGACCGGGGCGGGCGACACGCACCCCTGTGCCACCATTTCTCCCTTCTGGGTGGCACGGGAGCGGGAGTCACCGTAAGTCGCGGACACGAAAGCGACTCCAACTGGGGCGACGGTGCCCGCCGGGGCGGCGCGAGCAAAAGTCCCCTCCGGAGCCACCCACACCTCAGCCAAAGTGGAACACCGCATCCCGCGTCCCGCCCCGACGGGCATACCGCGGCTGCCAGCACGACTCCACGGCTCCCCTGGGCGCCCGGCCCGAGACGCTACAGCTCGTACGTCTCCTCCCCCAGCATGCGATTCCAGAGCTCGAACCTGCGACTCTCCGCACGCTTCAGAATCTCCTGATCGCTCGGGGAGTCGGAGTCCTTCGCCACGCGCGGGTACGGCCTTCTGCCGAGCGCGCGGCGAATTCTGTCGAGCTCTCGACGATACGTCGTGTAGTCAGTCGTCTGGGCGGTACAGAGCGAGATGTGCGTGAACGTTCCTGCCGCGGCCACGAGGTTGCGCCGGTCCGTATCCGAGACGACGCGCAGGGAGTCCGAGTGCGTCGAGTCCGCATCATAGTCGACGCCCACCTTGCGCGCCTCGCCCTTCCTTCCGCGAGCCTCCACGAGGATGTCCGGGATGCGGGTCACCCAGCGAGCCTCGCCCCTGGAATCTATCCCGTCAAAAATGCGAGTCTCCTGATTCATGGCCACGGACTCATATCCCTCCCCGCCTCGGCGCAGCGGAAGGAGCAGCGTCACCGCAATTCCCGCCTCGCGTGGCGACCTCGCCCCGTCCCGGACGAAGTCGAGCGCGCGCAGCGCGAGCCCTCTGTTGCGGGTCCCCCGGGGCAGCTGGTTGAGATACGCGCGAATCCGAGCCACCGAGGTGAGCGCGACGTCGCTCCCCTCCCGATGAACGCATCCGCCCGCCTCCAGATCATCGAGCCGGAAGGTCGAGCAGAGCGCGAAGCCGACATAGGCCAGCTGGTCCAGCTGAAGCTCCTCCGCCATCTGAAGAAAGACGAGCTCGGGGGAGCTCATGTAGACCTCGTGCCCAAAGATGACGCACGGCACGAACGACCCCGCGGGAAGTCGGGCGCTGCAGAGATGCGCGGAGACCCCGGCCGCCTGGTGACGGCCGCTCTGGCGCGAGACCAAGAGGTCAATGCGCTCGCACCCCTCTGGCATGTAGAAGCCGAGGCCCCTTCCGAGCGCCCCGACCTCCTCGGCACCCGGCAGACGCTTGGGGATGGAGCGAGCCCGAGACGGCCGCTCGCCCGCGCTCTTGAGGTTGGGCATTCTCAGCCAGTAGTGAAGCGCCGTCCCATGAGAAACGCAGATTCGCATAGCTCCCCCTCCGACGTGTCAATTCCTTACGTTGTCGATGGGGGTCGCCATATCTAAGATACAACAAGATAGAAATCACTTTCACCTGAGCCGAGAGATGTGCCGAAAACAGGCATCGGCCCTCTCAAGAACGACTCAGCGGACGGAGCTCGCCCCGATGCCCCGGCCCTGAGAGGCGCTCGCCGCTCCCCGGGGCGGCCCACGCCGCGCGGTGTTCCACTTTGCCCCCCGTCTGGGTGCCGCCCCGGTGCCGGTCGCTCGGACGGCGCGGCGCGGCGTGAGGCCCAACAGGCCTTTTGTCACGAGCACCGCCAAACGGACCCGCCATCCGGCCCGCCGGCCACCCAGACCCCACGCAAAGTGGCACAGCGGCCGCCGCAGGCGGCCGCAACGTCTTCCCAGCCCCACGCTCACGCGGTAGGAATCCCGCCTTTTGCGCAGAACGGCTATCAATTGCCCCCGGGCACGTGGCACAATCAGGTAACGAAAGCACCAGGGGGAAGGAACGTCATGCCAGAGGGTATTCGCAAGGTCAACGTCATCGGGCACCTGCATCCGGACACGGACAGCATCTGCTCGGCCATCGCATACGCACACCTCAAGAACCAGGTCGAGCACACCGACATCTACCAGGCGCGCCGCGCCGGCGCCATCAACCGCGAGACCGCCTTCATCCTCAAGCACTTCGGCTTCGAGGAGCCCGAGCTCATCACCTCGGTCACCCCGCAGGTCAAGGACACCGAGATTCAGCGACAGGGGGGCATCGACGGCGAGATGAGCCTCTTCTCGGCGTGGAACCTCATGCGCGACACCAAGGTCGACACCCTCTGCGTCACCGACGAGGACAACAACCTCGAGGGCCTCATCGCCGTCAAGGACATCGCCAACGCCAACATGGACGTCTTCGACATGGGCGTCATCGGCGAGTCCGACACCTGCTACGCCAACATCATCGACACGCTCAACGGCGAGATGATCCTCGGCGACCCCACCGCCCGCGTGAGCGGCGGCAACGTGTGCGTGGGCACCACGCCCGAGATGATGGAGGACACCGTCAAGCCCGGCGACATCGTGCTCGTGACCAACCGCTACGAGACCCAGCAGTTCGCCGTCGAGTGCGAGGCGCAGTGCCTCGTCATCTGCTGCAGCGCGCACGTCTCGAGCAAGGTCGTCGCCTCGGCCGAGCGCCACGGCTGCTCGATCATCACCACCCCCTACGACACCTACGCGGCCGCGCGACTCATCTCGATGTCGATTCCCGTCCGCGCCAAGATGCTCTCCGAGGGCATCCTCAAGGTGAGCGTCAACACCGCCATCGACGACGCCCGCAAGATGATGGCGCGCTCGCGCCACCGCTTCTTCCCCGTCATCGACGAGAGCAGCAAGTACGTGGGCCTCATTAGCTCCCCCAACCTGCTCACGGCAAAGAAGAAGCACGTCATCCTCGTCGACCACAACGAGCGCTCGCAGTCCGTCGAGGGCCTCGAGCAGGCCGAGATCATGGAAATCATCGACCACCACCGCATCGGCTCGATCGAGACCGAGGGGCCGGCGTACTTCCGCAACATGCCGGTGGGCTGCACCTGCACCATCGTGTACATGATGTACCGCGAGAACAACGTGGAGATCCCCGAGGACATCGCGGGGCTCATGCTCTCCGCCATCCTCTCGGACACGCTCGCCTTCCGCTCTCCCACCTGCACCCAGATCGACCGCGACACCGCCCAGGCGCTCGCGAAGATCGCGGGCGTCGACATCGACACCTACGCCGACGAGATGTTCGAGGCGGGCGCCGACCTCACCGGCCGCACCGCCGAGGAGGTCTTCGGAGGGGACTTCAAGATCTTCAGCCGCGGCAACGTCAAGTTTGGCGTCGGCCAGGGCACCTACATGACCGAGCGCAGCCGCAAGGCGGCGGAGGAGCTCGTGGGGCCCTACCTCAAGGAGGCCGCGGCGCTCGAGGAGCTGCCGCTCGTCTTCTACCTCTTCACCGACGTCAAGACCTCCTCGAGCGAGGTCCTGTGGTACGGGGAGGGCGCCGAGGACATCATCGCCCGCGCCTTCGACGCCGAGCCGCACGACGGCATGGCCAAGCTCCCGGGCGTCGTGAGCCGCAAGAAGCAGGTCATCCCCGCGCTCATGGCAACGCTCCAGAGCATCCAGGAGGACCAGGACTAGGTCCCCTTCCGTTAATTGGGGACGCGCCCCGATTCACAGCCCACCGCCCGTCGGGCCTCTGTCCGGCGGGCGGCGTATCATGTGCCGCGTCAGAGCCGATCACTAGGAGTCGCCATGGCAGGATCTCAAGAGTCGCACTTCCTCGCGCTTCTCTCCCGCATGAAGTACATCGAGCGCTGGGCGCTCATGAGGAGCTCCCGCCCGGAGAACCTCTCCGAGCACTCGCTGGAGGTCGCCGCGATCGCGCACATGCTGTGCGTGATCGGCAACGTCCGGCACGGCCGCTCCCTCGACGCCGAGCGCGCCGCCCTCGTCGCCATCTACCATGACGCCTCGGAGATCATCACGGGCGACATGCCGACGCCGGTGAAGTATCACGACGGCAGGATCCGGGACGCCTACAGGGCCGTGGAGCGCAGCGCCGAGGAGCGCCTGCTCGACACCCTGCCCGCCGACCTCCGGCCCGCGTTCGCCGACGTCTTCTGGCCCTCCGAGGACGCCTCGGAGGACGAGCGGTACCTGCGGCTGCTGGTCAAGGCGGCGGACAAGATCTCCGCGCTCATCAAGTGCGTCGACGAGGCCCGCTCGGGCAACGCGGAGTTCGCGAGCGCCGAGCGCACCTGCCGCGCGGCCGTGGACGAGATGGCCGCCGAGCTCCCCGAGGTCGCAGACTTCGTCCGCGAGTTCCTGCCCTCCTACGGAGCCACCCTCGACGACCTGCTGTAGCCGCCCGCGACGGCCACGCCGCCGCCCCGCACCGACCACGGACGAAGGAGACCCATGCACGGGATGCACGCCCGGCTTCCGAAGAACTTCGTGCTCGAGGAGCGCCTCGAGCGCTACTCCCGCGTCATCGAGCCGGAGCCCGCCCGCTGGCGCGGCCGCTGGGCGCAGGGGTGTCTCCCCTGGATCGGCGCGCGGGAGGGCGGCCCCTCTCGCTTCCGCGAGGTCCGCCTCGACCTCGGCTGCGGCAAGGGCGCCTTTGCGGTCGAGGCGGCGCGCCGCGAGCCCGACGTGCTCTTCGTCGCCATGGACTCCGAGCCGATCTGCGTCGCCTACGCGGCCCAGCGCGTCACCGAGAGCGGGCTGCCCAACGTGGTCGTGGTCCCGGGAACGGGCACGCGCGTCCGCGAGTACTTCTCGCCGGGCGAGCTCGGGCGCATCCACCTCAACTTCCCCACGCCGTTTCCGCGCAAGCGCGACGCGCACCTGCGCATGGCGTGCATGGAGCGCCTCATGGACTTCCGCGACGTTCTTGCCGAGGGCGCCCAGGTCTGCCTGCGAACCGACAGCCAGCCGCTCTTCGACTTCATGCTCACGCAGGTCCCGATGGCCGGCTACGAGCTCGTCTGGCAGAGTCGCGACGCCCGTGCGGAGCGCCCGGACGACCCGTCGAGCGAGTACGAGGAGCGCCTGGGGGCGCAGGGCGCCCGCGTGCTCGCGCTGAGCGCCGTTCCCGGTCCCGCGCCCGAGCACCCCGTCCAGACGGCCGAGCTCTCGCTCGCGGCGTACCTGCCGCACGACCTCGAGTCGCTCGAGGGGCTCGCCTACGCGCCGCACGGCATGCAGGCAACGGTCGCCAACCTTCGCAACCGGGCCCTCAGAAGGAGCTAGCCGTTGTGTGCCGGGACGGCTCCCGCCCGGGCGGTCGGGGACGGCGAGCCGGCGGCGGTCGCGCTCGCGCGCTTCACAATTGGGTAGTAACGTAGATGATTCGCAGCTTCGCGCCTCCGGGGCACAGCCCCGCGCGCTCGTCCCAAGGAGAGACCATGCCCAAGATCACCCCCGGCAACCGCCTGTACCTGTACCGGCTTCTCTCGCGCTCCCTCGGGATCGGGCGACAGACCCTCATGCCGCGCGTCGAGGAGGCGCTCGCCGAGGACGGGCTCGTGCCGGCCGACCTAGGATGCGAGACCATGCGCGAGCTCTGCGAGCAGCTGGGCGAGTTCGTCAAGCTCACCGTCTTCAAGAAGGGCTACGTCTACGCGACGGTCCTCGCCAACGAGGAGTACGACCGCGCGCTCGAGCGGCTCTCCAGCGCGTCCGAGAAGAAGCCCGCCGCGGGCGGGAAGCCCTGGAAGCGCGCCAAGGGCAAGCTCGTCAAACCCGTGAAGCCCCGCCACATCGAACCCAAGGTCGAGCCGGAGCCGGAGCCCGCGCCGGAGCCGGAACCCGCGCCCGAGCCCGCCGTCGCTGCCCCGGCAGAGCGCGAGCCCGAGCACGTGCCCCCCATCACCTTCACCATCACCTACGTCCCCGAGCCCGAGCCGGAGGCCCCCGCCCCCGCCGAGCCCGAGGGGAGGGGCGCCGCAGCGCCGGCGACCACCGCTGCGGTGGCGGCCCGCGCCCAGTCCGACCTGCCACAGGACTTCCACGCGGACGTTCGCTGCTCGAGCGAGCAGCTGAGCGTCCTCTACCAGGTGCTCCCCGACGACGTCGACCCCATGGCAACGCTCGAGGAGGACTTCCGCGTGGCACGCTCCACCGGCGCGCTCGAGGGGACGCGGAGCAACGTGACCTTCGCCCTGCGCTACCTGCAGGCGGACGGCGTCACGCCGGTCCGCGTGACGCTCCGCCGCTCGGCGCGGGCGGTGGCCGGCAAGCGATGGGCGCTCACCGAAGTCGACGCCGGGGCGCCGGACGAGGTCGGCCTCGAGGGGCTTGGCGTCGCCGACCCGAGCGGCCCGTGGGCGGCGTTCCTGCGCCCGGGCGAGGCCTCCGACCCGGAGCGCGACTTCGCGCAGACGGTCTCGCTCGGCTCCCGCGACGAGGCGCTCGAGCGGCTCGCCAGCCTCGCGCGCCCAGAGGCGTGGGGCGAGGGCAACCGCATCCTCGGCGACTACCTCGTCATGACCTTCGCGCGCGTCCGGGCCGAGGGGGCGCTCTGCGTCTCGCCCGACGGCGCGACGGCGCGCTTCGACACCGGCCTCGTCACCGCCGACGGCGAGCCCATCAGCGCGGACCTCGCGAGGGGGACGGGCGACATCCCCTGGCAGCTCGAGGGCTTCAGGGCGGGCGAGGCGGTCCGCCCGGTGGCCTACGTGGCCTCGCTCGCCCAGATGACGCTCGACCCCTCGCTGCCCGCACCGTCCTTCTCGTCGCTCGACGAGGTCAGGAGAAACCCGCGCGTCGCCACCGCCGCCTACGACCCGATCGCCGACGAGGTGCGCCTGCTCGTGCCGAGCGACGGACGCGCCCTCGCCCTGCGCGTCACCGCCGACGGGTACGAGCCCGCGGCGACGCTCGAGCTCGCGGACGCCTACGCCTGCGCGCGCGTGCTGAGCTCCGACCAGCCCGCCTGGCTTCGCGAGGCGATCGGCTAGCGCGCCGCAGGGGGCGGCCGGGGAGGTCGGCGCCAGAGGCGGCGCACTGTGTCGAGCGCGTCTCAACTTGCCCGGGGCCACGCGCGGCGTCGCGGCGGCATGCTACATTCGTCCCGGACCGAACGCCACGCGTCACTATCGGAGGCATCATGGCCAAGATCGAGATGAAGACCCCGCTCGTCGAGATGGACGGCGACGAGATGACCCGCATCATCTGGCAGATCATCAAGGACGAGCTCATCTGCCCGTACGTCGACCTCAAGACCGAGTACTACGACCTCGGCCTCGAGAACCGCGACAAGACCGACGACCAGGTCACCGTCGACTCCGCCGAGGCCACCAAGCGCCTGGGCGTGGCCGTCAAGTGCGCGACCATCACCCCCAACGCGCAGCGCGTCGAGGAGTACGGCCTCAAGAAGATGTGGAAGAGCCCCAACGGGACCATCCGCGCCATCCTTGACGGCACGGTGTTCCGCTCCCCTATCGTGGTCAAGGGCATCGACCCCGTGGTCAGCTGCTGGAAGAAGCCCATCACCATCGCGCGCCACGCCTATGGCGACGTGTACAAGAACTCCGAGATGCGCATCGACGGCCCCGGCAGGGTCGAGCTCGTCTACACCGCCGAGGACGGCACCGAGCGACGCGAGCTCGTCCACGTCTTCGACGGGCCCGGCGTCGTGCAGGGTCAGCACAACCTCGACTCCTCCATCGAGAGCTTCGCGCGCAGCTGCTTCGAGTACGCGCTCTCCACGGGCCAGGACCTGTGGTTCGCCACCAAGGACACCATCTCCAAGACCTATGACCACCGCTTCAAGGACGTCTTCGCCGACATCTACGAGACGGAGTACCGCGAGAAGTTCGAGGCGGCAGGCATCGAGTACTTCTACACCCTCATCGACGACGCGGTGGCGCGCGTGGTCAAGTCCGAGGGCGGCTTCATCTGGGCGTGCAAGAACTACGACGGCGACGTCATGAGCGACATGCTCTCCTCGGCCTTCGGAAGCCTCGCCATGATGACGAGCGTGCTCGTGAGCCCGCACGGCTACTTCGAGTACGAGGCGGCGCACGGCACCGTCCAGCGCCACTACTACAAGCACCTGAGGGGCGAGTCCACCTCCACCAACTCCGTCGCCACGATCTTCGCGTGGACCGGCGCGCTGCGCAAGCGCGGCGAGCTCGACGAGCTGCCCGAGCTCGTGGACTTCGCGGGGCGCCTCGAGGCCGCCACGATCCACACCATCGAGGCGGGCAGGATGACCGGCGACCTCGCGCGCATCACGAGCCTGCCCGACCCGCAGACGCTCGGGACGCGCGAGTTCATCCTCGCCATCCGCGAGACCCTCGACGCCGAGGCGGCGTAGGCAGAAGCGACACCTGAGCGCGGGCGCCCCTCTCGATGGTCCGGGAGGGGCGCCCGCGCCCTACAGATTGCCCACAAGGAAGTCCTTCACGAGGGCCGCGCACTCGCGCAGCGTCGCCTGGGGCAGGTAGAGCGGGTTGGTGGGTGCCGCCAGGCCAAACGCGCCGGGAAGACCGTTCTTCTCTGCTATGCGAAGGGCCCGGTAGAGGTGGAAGTCGTTGGTCACGATGGCGACCGAGGCGTCCCGCCCCAGGAGCCCCGCGGAGTTGCGGACGTTCTCGGCCGTGGTGGTCGATCGGTCCTCCCTGGTTACGCGCCCCTCGTCCAGGCCGTGCGCGACGAGGTAGTCCGCCATGGCGTCCGCCTCCGCCACCGGCTCGCCGGGACCCTGCCCGCCCGAGACGACGCAGGCGGTCTCGGGGTTCCGGTCCAGGTAGTCGAGGGCGGCGTCCAGGCGGTAGCGCAGCGTCTCGGTCGGGTAGCCGTCCGCGCGCAGCCCGGCCCCCAGAACCACCAGGCTGTCCAGCCCCGCCGGCGGCGTCGACGCGGCCGCCGACCCGATGAGCGCGCAGAGGGCGCCCGCCACGAGCGCGCACGCCGCAAGGACGGCGCACACCGCGACCCGCGCGCGCTCCACGCGCGCGGCGACCACGAGCGCCGCGCCCAGCGCGATCCACACCAGGAAGAACCCTCCCGCGGGATACAGCAGCGCCATAAGCACGCCGTACGCCGCGAGAACCGCTCCTGTAGCCATCAGCGCAGCCGTCATGCCCCCCCACGCTCCTTCCGCGACCAAAAGTCGACAGTTTGCCCGCTCGGCGTGGCCACATGGTATCAAGCGGGGTACGGTGGCAGGTGAACCTGACGCGATTGTCACCCGGAGGTGGTCGCATGCCCGTCGTCATTGCCGTCGCAGTTCCTCACCCACCGCTGATCGTGCCCGGCGTGGGACATGGCCGCGAGCGCGAGGTCCAGGCGACCGTGGACGCCTACCGGGAGGTCGCGCGGCGCATCGCGGCGCTCGAGCCCGAGACCGTCGTCGTGTCGAGCCCCCATACGGCCATGTACCTCGACTACCTGCACATCGCTCCGGGCAGCGGGGCGCGCGGGACGTTCGCGCAGTTCGGTGACCCGGCGGACGGGTCGCGCGTCACATACGACGAGGAGCTCGTCGCCGAGCTCGAGCGCCTCGCGCGCGAGGAGGGCCTGCCCGCGGGAACCCGCGGCGAGCGCGAGCACGACCTCGACTGGGGCGTCCTCGTTCCGCTCCACTTCCTCCAGGAGGCCTACGCCGAGCTTCGCGAGGCGGGGCGGGAGCCCGCGCCCTACCGCGTGGTGCGCATGGGCATCTCGGGCCTCTCGCCGCTCGAGCACTACCGCATGGGGCAGCTCGTCCAGCGCGCGGCGGAGCGCCTGGAGAGGCGCGTGGCCTACGTCGCCTCCGGCGACCTCTCGCACAAGCTCTCCCCCGACGGCCCCTACGGCTACTCCCCCGACGGCCCCGCCTTCGACGAGCTCGCCTGCGAGGCGCTCGGCTCCGGAGACCTCCTCCCCCTGCTCACGGCCGATCCCGGCCTCTGCGAGCGCGCCGCGGAGTGCGGGCTGCGCTCGTTCCAAATCATGGCCGGCGCCCTCGACCGCACGCCCGTCACGGCCGAGCTGCTCTCGCACGAGGGGCCCTTCGGCGTGGGGTACGGCGTCGCCGTCCTCTCCCCCACGGGCCCGGCGGGCTCCGCCCCCGAGCGCGCCCTCGACGAGGCCTACGAGCGCTGGCATGCAGACGACATGGCTCGCAGGCGCCGGGACGAGGACCCTCTCGTCGCCCTCGCCCGCGCCTCGCTCGAGCACCGCGTGCGAGGCGGAGGCCGCATGGCGCGGCTCCCGGGGGACCTGCCGGGCGAGCTGCTCTCCCGCCGTGCGGGCGCCTTTGTCTCAATTACAAAGAACGGCCAGCTCAGGGGGTGCATCGGCACTATCGCGCCAACACGTGCGAACCTCGCCGAGGAGATCGTCGAGAACGCAGTCTCGGCGGGCTGCCACGACCCGCGCTTCTCGCCCGTCCGCGAGGACGAGCTGCCCGAGCTCGTCTACGACGTGGACGTCCTCGGAGAGCCGGAGCCCGTCGACGGGCCGGAGCAGCTCGACTGCCGTCGCTACGGCGTCATCGTGAGCGCGAGCCGCGGGCGGCGCGGGATCCTCCTGCCGGACCTCGACGGCGTGGACACGGTCGACGAGCAGCTGCGCATCGCGGCGCGCAAGGGTGGCATCGACCTCGACGAGCCGGGCGTGCGCCTGGAGCGCTTCGTCGTGGAGCGTCACAGGTGAGCGCCGACGAGCCGGGCGCGCGGGCCGGGGGCGAGACCGCCGGGGGCGAGACCGCCGTCTGCGACGCCTGCCCCCGTCGCTGCCGCCTCGCCCCGGGCGCGCTCGGCGCATGCCGCGCGCGGCGCGGCGCGGGCGGTCGCGTGGTCGCAGCCGGCTACGGCCGCCTGACCTCGCTCGCGCTCGACCCGGTCGAGAAGAAGCCGCTCGCCCGCTGGCGCCCGGGCACGCTCGTGCTCTCCGTCGGCGGCTACGGATGCAACCTCTCCTGCCCCTTCTGCCAGAACTTCGAGATCTCGCAGGCGGGCGAGAAGGACGTGGGGTGGCGCGAGGTGGCGCCCGACGAGCTGGTCGCGCTCGCCGTCGAGGCGCGACGGCGGGACCCGCGCGTCACGGGCATCGCCCACACCTACAACGAGCCGCTCGTGTGCTGGGAGTACGTCCGCGACTGCGCGCGGCTCGCGCGCGACGAGGGCCTCGCGAGCGTCCTCGTGTCCAACGGGTGCGCGGGCGAGGCGGCGCTGGAGGGGCTCGACGGGCTTCTCGACGCGGCGAACATCGACCTCAAGGGCTTCTCGGACGACCTCTACGCGACGTGCGGCGGGGCACCGGGCTCGTTCGGGGCCGTGCGCCGCACGATCGAGCGGCTCGCGCAGGACCCGCGCTGCCACCTTGAGGTGACCACCCTCGTGGTGCCTGGGCTGAACGACTCCGAGGGCGAGATAGACGCCATCGCGCGCTGGCTCGCCGGGCTCGACGGCGGGAGGGGCCGCGAGGAGGTCGCCTACCACGTCACGCGCTTCTTCCCGCGCTGGCGCATGACGGACCGCCCGCCCACGCCCGTCGCGGACGTCCGCCGGCTCGCCGAGGTGGCGCGGGCCCACCTCGCCCACGTCTACGTGGGCAACTGCTGACCAGAATGTGACAGGGGGACGGAGCGCTGACAAGCCCCCGTCCCCCTGTCCCAGCTACTCCCTGCCGTTCCAGCAGTAGGTGCAGACCTTCTTGCGGTCGATGCCGATGGCCTCGAGCATGCCGTCGAGCGTCTGGTACTCGAGCGAGTCGAAGCCCATCTCCTCGCAGATGGAGCGCAGGAGGCACCGGCTGCGCTCGCTGCGACCGTCCGCGTACTCGTCGAGGTGCTTCTCGCCCTCGTCGCCCTCGAGCTCGCGGACCTTGCGCCGGGCAATGAGCTCGTACTCGGAGCGGCTGCGCGAGAACGAGAGGTACTTGCAGCCGTACATGATCGGCGGGCACGCGGAGCGCATGTGGACCTCAGCGGCGCCCGTGTCGCGCAGGAAGTCGATCGTCTCGCGCATCTGGGTGCCGCGGACGATGGAGTCGTCGACGAGCAGCAGGCGCTTGTCGCGGATGAGCTCGGGCACCGGGATCTGCTTCATCTTGGCGACGCGGTTGCGCACCTCCTGGTTAGCCGGCATGAACGAGCGCGGCCAGGTGGGGGTGTACTTCACGAACGGACGCGCGAGCGGCACGCCGGACTCGTTTGCGTAGCCGATGCCGTGCGGAAGTCCCGAGTCGGGCATGCCGGCGACGCAGTCGACCTCGGGGAGCAAGCCGTGGGCGCGCTCCTCGCGGGCCATGATGGCGCCGTTGCGGTAGCGCATGACCTCGACGTTGACGCCCTCGTAGGTGGAGTTGGGGTAGCCGTAGTAGACCCAGAGGAAGGCGCAGATGCGCATCTCGTCGCTCGCCGGGGAGAGGGTCTCGTAGCCGTCGGCGCAAATCTTGACGATCTCCGCGGACCCGAGCTCGTACTCGTCCACGTACCCGAGCTTGCCGTAGGCAAACGACTCGAAGGTCACGCAGTAGCCGTCGTCGTCGCGCCCGATGAGGACGGGCAGGCGGCCCATCTTGTCGCGCGCGGCGATGAGCTCGCCGCCCTCCGTCATGATGAGCAGGGTGAGCGACCCCTCGATCTGGTCCTGGGCGTAGCGGATGCCGTCGACGATGCTGCCCTGCGTGTTGATGAGCGCCGCGATGAGCTCGTTTATGTTCACCGCGCCCGAGCTCGTGGCCATGAACTGGTGGCCGTCCCTCTCGAAGCGCTCGACGAGCTCGTCCACGTTGGCGACGGCACCCACCGTGGAGATCGCGTAGACGCCCAGGTGGGAGCGCACGAGCAGCGGCTGAGGGTCGGCGTCCGAGATGCAGCCCATGGCGCAGGTGCCCGAGAGCTCGGGCAGGTCGTGCTCGAACTTGGTGCGGAAGGGCGTGTTCTCGATGGAGTGGATCTGGCGGTTGAACCCCCCGCCCGGGCGGCACGACACCATGCCCGCGCGGCGCGTGCCCAAGTGCGAGTGGTAGTCGACGCCAAAGAACACGTCGAGTGCGACGTCACGATGCGAGACCGCGCCAAAGAACGCTCCCATGCGTACCTCCCCGTCCTGCGGCGCCGCCCCCCAAGCAGCCCTCCGCTCCCAGTAACCGCACAAGTATATATGCCGAGAAGAACCATGGGACGGCATCTGCAACCTTTCCGAAATCGCACAACCCGTGGGACGCCGATGGGACACCGGGGACGTAGCACCTGTCACCGCTCCGTCCCCGCTGTCACATTCCCGGTCTAGAACAAGTTTACTTGGGTATACTTAACTGGTAAGAGTTAGCCTCATCAAACAGAAAGGCAGTCACCATGAGCACAATCACCAAGGTCTACGGTCGCGAGGTCCTCGACTCCCGCGGCAACCCCACCGTCGAGGTCGAGGTCACGCTCGAGGACGGCTCGTTCGGCCGCGCCATCGTGCCCTCCGGGGCGTCGACCGGCGAGTTCGAGGCCGTCGAGCTGCGCGACGGGGACAAGGACCGCTATCTCGGCAAGGGCGTCTCCCAGGCCGTGGCGCACGTCAACGGCGAGCTCGCGGACGTCCTCGTGGGTCGCGAGGCCACCGACCAGCGCGGCGCCGACGAGGCGATGATCGCCGCCGACGGCACGCCCAACAAGGGCCGCCTCGGCGCCAACGCCATCCTCGGCTGCTCGCTGGCCATCGCCCGCGCCGCGGCGGCCTCCGCCGGTCTCCCCCTCTACGCGTACCTCGGCGGGCCCAACGCCCACACCCTGCCCGTCCCGATGATGAACATCCTGAACGGGGGCGTCCACGCCGACAACAACGTCGACTTCCAGGAGTTCATGATCATGCCGGTCGGCGCGCCCGACTTCGCGACCGGACTGCGGTGGTGCGCGCAGGTCTACCACACCCTCAAGGACACCCTCAAGAAGGCGGGCCTCTCCACCGGCGTGGGCGACGAGGGCGGCTTCGCCCCCGACCTCAAGACCAACGCCGAGCCCTTCGTCTACCTGATGGAGGCCGTCGAGGCCGCAGGCTTCAGGCCGGGCGAGGACTTCATGTTCGCCATGGACCCCGCCACCTCCGAGTGCTACAACAAGCAGACCGGCCTCTACGAGCTCAAGGGCGAGGGCCGCACGCTCACGTCCGACGAGATGGTCGACTACTGGGCCGAGCTCGTCGAGAGGTACCCGATCATCTCCATCGAGGACGGCCTCGCCGAGGAGGACTGGGACGGCTGGGTCAAGCTCACCGAGCGCCTGGGCAAGAAGGTCCAGCTCGTGGGCGACGACCTCTTCGTCACCAACACCGAGCGCCTGCGCCGCGGCATCGAGCTCGGCGCCGCCAACGCCATCCTCATCAAGGTCAACCAGATCGGCAGCCTGACGGAGACCCTCGACGCCATCGAGACGGCGAAGCGCGCAGGCTACACCGCCGTGGTCTCCCATCGCTCCGGTGAGACCGAGGACACCACGATCGCCGACCTCGCCGTCGCCGTGAACGCCGGCCAGATCAAGACCGGCGCCCCGGCCCGCACCGACCGCGTGGCAAAGTACAACCAGCTCCTGCGCATCGAGGACGAGCTCGGCTCCTCCGCCTCATACCTCCAGAAGGCGGCCTTCTACAACCTCGCGTAGAGCGGCAGAGCGGGGGCCGTCACCTCGCCGGGGCGCGCGTCCGCGCCCGCCCCGGTGAGGTGGCCGGTGGCGCGGGGCCGATCCCCTCGCGCCGCCGCGCCACCGGGGCCGTCGCCCCTCTCGCCCCCGAGCGAATCGACCCGAACCCGCCATGCGCTATGCTCTAGGGACCGGAATCCTACGAAGGGAGCGTCTCAATGAGCGAGAAGACCGTGCTGGTGGGACAGTCGGGCGGACCCACGGCCGCAATCAACGCGAGCCTTGCCGGCGTGGTGGCCGCGGCGCGCTCGGTGGGGGCGCGCGTCACGGGCATGCGGTACGGTATCCAGGGCTTCCTCGCCGGGAGGACCGTCGACCTCGACGAGGTGCTGCCCGACGCCCGGAGCCTCTCCCTGCTCAAGCAGACCCCCGCGAGCTGGCTCGGCAGCTGTCGCTTCAAGCTCCCCCAGCCCGCCGAGAACGAGCCGTTCTACCAGGACCTCTTCCGTCGGTTTGCCGAGGCGGGCGCCGACTGCGTCCTCTACATCGGCGGCAACGACTCCATGGACACCATCGCCAAGCTCGGCGACTACGGCCGCTCCGTCGGGAGCGAGATCCGCTTCATCGGCATCCCCAAGACCATCGACAACGACCTCGTGGGCACCGACCACACCCCCGGCTTCGGCAGCGCGGCGCGCCTCGTGGCCACCTCCACGGCCGAGCTCGCCCTCGATGCCGACGTCTACGACCTCAAGAGCGTCACCTTCGTCGAGATCATGGGGCGCGACGCCGGCTGGCTCGCCGCGTCCTCGGCGCTCGCCAACCCCGACCTCGTGCTGCTGCCCGAGGTCCCGCTCGTGGAGGACGTGCTCATGGAGCGGCTTGCCGGCCTGCTCAAGAGCAAGAACACCGTGGTGGTGGGCGTGAGCGAGGGCGTGCGAACCCCCGACGGGCGACTCTACGCCGAGCTCGCCGCCCCCGGCGCAGGCGTCGACGAGTTCGGCCACCTGGCCACGCTCTCCGGCACGGGGCGCTACCTCGCCTCGGTCACGAAGGAGCGCCTGGGCTGCAAGACGCGCGCCGTGGAGCTCTCGACGCTGCAGCGCTGCGCGAGCCAGGTCGTGAGCCGCACCGACCTTAACGAGGCGTACATGCTCGGCGGCACGAGCACCCGCGCCGCGCTCGACGGCGAGACGGTCAAGATGTGCGCGCTCGAGCGCGTGGCGGACGACCCGTACGAGGTCCGCACCAAGCTCATCGACGTGCTCTCCGTTGCCAACCAGGTGCGCCACGTCCCCGCAGAGTGGATCACCGAGGACGGGATGGGCGTCACCGAGGAGCTGCTGCGCTACGTGCGCCCGCTCGTGGGTGACATGCCCGAGCAGCTCCCGCCGCTGCCCTAGGGAGCACTGAGGCGGCGGGCGACGCCGCATTCCCCAGCCCGCCCCAAACGCACGCTCCAGAAGATAGCCCGCCCCAAACGCACGGAATCTCCAGCAGAACCGTGCGCAAGGGACGGGCTATCGCCCTTGCCGCGAGAAGGCCCGCGCCAAGCGCACGCTTTGAGCTCCGATCCGCACGTCGGCGCTGACCTCCTCCCTCGCGGGCACCGCCGGCCCGCCGTTCCGGAACCGGAGCCCCGACCCTACTCCACCCGACCGCGCACACCTTCAACTTCAGGTGGTCCCACGGGGCCAAGATGAAGGGTGTGTGCGGTCGGCCTTTCCATACGGAGGCAATCGGGCGCGTCAGGGCCGCCCCACGTCAGCCGCGCGCCCCTCAGCCGAGGTGCATGCACGTCTGCGTGACGCGAGCCACCGGCGTACCCAGCTCGTCGGTCACCAGACAGGTGTAGAAGCCGAGCGTGCGACCGTTCTTGTCGACGTCCGCGGTCGCGATGAGCTTCGTGCCCTTGGCGGCGCTCATGAACTCAATCGAGCTGCTCACGGAGACCGTCACAGGCTCGCCCACGTTCGACGCCACGGCAAACGCGAGGTCGGCCACCGTGAAGATGGCCCCGCCCATCACGCCGCCCTTTTCGTTGCGGTGCCCCGGGGTGATGTCGAACTCGGTGACCGCGTGCCCGCGCGAGGCCTCGACCACGCGGCAGCCGCACGCGTCCGTGGCAAAGTGGTCGTTCCTAAAGACCGCCTGGACCTCCTCGAGGGAGGCGTCCTCATCTAGGAGAGCCATGCTTCCTCCTCCTTTATCCTGATGCCCAGCAGGGTCGCGAGCTGCACGGCCTGCTCCTCGCCCACGATGGCTCCTCGCAGCTCGTGGAAGTCGCTCGAGACCCGAATTCCCGTGATGTCGCAGGTCGAGAGATCGACGCCGGCGAGGCTCGCACGAAAGACCGTGGACCTCGTGAGGTCGCAGCCGTCAAGCTCGACGCGGCTGAGCCTCGTCGAGTAGACGTTGGACTCGACGAGGCTCGTGGAGCTCGCCCGCAGGCTGCTGACGCTCGCCTCCGAGAAGTCGCAGTAGCTGAACTGGCTGTCGACCATGCTCACGCCCGTGAGCCGACCCTTGAGAAAGCTCATCCCCGGAGCCGAGCACGAGCGGAAGTCGACCCTGTTGAGCCACGTTCGCTCCATCTTGCACCGCATGAGGCGACAGCCCGAGAAGAGCACATCGGTGAAGGTGCAGTTCGAGAGGTCGACCCCCTCGAAGACGCACCCGCGAAAGACGACGCTCTCGAACGAGGTGCCGCGGGCCGAGACGTCGGAGATCTCGGCGCCGACGAGCGCCGTCCCCCGGACGAGGTCGTCGCCCTCCGCCATCTTGGCGAGAAGAACCTCGAGGTCCATGTGCTCGCCCAGCTCGGGTGCGACCCGGGCGAACCCGCGCGCCTGACGGCCACGGGGCATGCTAGGCAAGCCTCACGATCTTTGTGCCGTGGACCTCGCGGACGCCGAGCGCGGAGGCGACGTCCTCGGCGTTCTCCCAGCTGATCCCGCCGCCCGGCAGGATGATGATGCGTCCGGCGGCGCGCTCGACGAAGGCGCGCAGGCGGTCGAGGTTGCCCGCGATGGGCGTGCCCGCCGCGCCGCCGTGCGTGAGGATGCGCTCGACGCCGAGTCCGGCCAGCCAGTCGATTGCCTCGAGCTGGTCCTCGGGCGCAAGCGCGTCGAAGGCCATGTGGAAGGTCACGGCCACGCGGCCGGGGGCCTCGGGCACGTCCTCGTGCGCAAGGCGGACCAGCTCGGAGGTGAGCTCGCGGTCCAGGCGGCCGTCCTTGAGGCAGCCAAAGACCACGCCGGTCACGCCGAGGCTCTTGGCCATGACGAGGTCGTCGCGCATCATGGCGGCCTCCTCGGCGGTGTGCTCGAAGCTGCCGCCGCGCGGGCGCACCATGCACATCACGTCGACGCCGCGCTCCCGCGCGAACGCAACCGCGGCTCGGATGACGCCGTAGCTGGGCGTGGTGCCGCCCACGGCGAGGTTGTCGCAGAGCTCGATGCGCGCGGCGCCCGCGGCCACCGCCGCCGGCACGTGTTCCATGTTCTCGGCGCAGAACTCGCGAGTCAGGTCTAGCATAGCGCGGCCTCCCATTCCGGCTCCCTGAAGCCCACGAGCACGAAGTCCTCCCCCACCACGATGGGGCGCTTGACGAGCATGCCGTCCTCGGCGAGCAGCGCGAACGCCTCGGCGTCCGACAGGCCCGCGTCGAGCATCGCCTTGATGCCCCGCTCGCGATAGAGTCGGCCGCTCGTGTTGAAGAAGCGGCGCACGGGCAGCCCCGAGCGCGCCTGCCACGCGGAGAGCTCATCTGTCGTGGGGTTGTCCTCGACGATGTGACGGTCTACGTAGCTCACGCCATGCGCGTCCAGCCATGCCTTGGCCCGCCTGCAGGTGCTGCACTTGGGATACTCAACAAAGAGCACGTCAGCCATGGTGTTTCCTCCCATCGTTACCATGGGGAAAGTGTAGCACGCACGCGTGGGGGCGGCGGGGCAGTCCGAGAAGCGCATCGATCGTGCCCTCCGTATGCCCTGTACTAGCGTCGACCGTACACACCCTCACTTTTTGCTGCGAATAGCCCCCAAAAATGGAAGGTGTGCGCAGTCGGCGATCGTAGATGGCCCCTGGTCCGATTTGTCGATTGCTCCGACGAATCTGACAAGCAGTCCCTGCCGCAGTGCAGAATGCAGCCCCATCGCGGCCAACAGCCGAGCAACAGGCGCGTTCCCTGAGGGGCACTTCCTCCGTCATGCGTATACTGTCATTCGGCGACTAAGGAGTGACACATCATGAAGACGGTTCATGTGGCGGCGGCGATCATTCTCAATGACGGGAAGGTTCTCGCCGCACAGCGCGGATACGGAGAGTTCAAGGACGGCTGGGAGTTTCCCGGCGGGAAGCTGGAACCCGGAGAGTCCGGCACCGAGGCCTGCACGCGCGAGATCCGCGAGGAGCTCGGCGTAAGGGTCGACAACCTTGCCCACCTGTGCACCGTCGAGCACGACTATGAGACGTTCCACCTCCTCATGGACTGCTTCACCTGCGAGATTGCGGGCGGAGCCATCAATGACTCGGAGCACGAGAACCTCAGGTGGCTCGACTATGCCCATCTTTGGGACGTGGACTGGCTTCCCGCAGACGTAAAGGTCGTGAACGCGCTTTCCCCGCTACTTCACCCCTGAGCCTCGGCCGCCTCGACCGTGACGACGTTGCTCGTCAGGTACTCATACAAGTCTCGTCGGACCGGATCGAGCAGCTCGTAGGATATCTCGACAGCTGGCTTGTTGGCCCCTTGCATGACGATGGGAATGTAGCTTCCCGTCGGAACCATCTCACCGAGGAAATAGAACTCCTTGCTGCCCTCGCCATCGTTTTTGTTCTTGCGGACGAACAGGAAGACCCGCATGCCGTTCTTCCCGTGCTCCTTGAGCCGAACGATCTCCGGCGAGGTGAGGTAGCGCGGCTGCTTGGAGATGGCGATGAGCTCCCGTTCCGAGACGAATCGATCCTCGTATCTCGTGCTCTCAGATATGTCGGGAGCCTTCTCGTAGTTGATGAACACGGGGAAGGTGTTCGTCTCTTCGTCATACTTGTATCCACCGATATTCTGCCCGTTGACGTTCTTCTTCCAGTTCAGCAGATAGCAGATCTCCTCATAGGTGTACTTTGCATTGAGCACGAGGTTCGTATCCCTGTACGGGGTCCCATACTGCTGGTAGTGGCGGGTGAGGCCAAACTGGACCAGCTCAAGAACTTGGCGACGGAACTCGTCGTCCTCGAGGTCGGCGGCGAACTCGGGCGAGAGCCTCGCCGCACCGTCAGCGTCCCCAGCCACAATAAGAGAAACCGCTGCCTCCGCACCGGAGAACCTTCCGGATAGCAGCCCCACAGCAGCCGCACGCGACCGCTCGAGCGCAACCGAGCTATAGCTGCGCCGCGCCTCCTCGTCGCGAGCATCGATGGATCCGGCAATAAGCCCCTTCATCAGCAAAAGGTCCTCTAGCTGCTTTCCGCTCCCAAGCTTCTGGGACAAGAACCTCAGGGCCCGCTCTTTTCGGTCGGAGAACTCAACGGTGTAATCCGGGTCGTGCCTCGAGAGGAACGCATGGTATGAGCCAAACTTCCGGAACAGGCGCAGCGGGTCCACGGACTTGTTCTCATCGAAGTCAGCCAGCATCGGGATCCTCCCGAGCACCTGCTTGAGTGACATGTACTCATCCTTCAGCAGCCTCACCGAGCTGAAGTTTCCGCCATCTATCGCCTCGTAGATTCGCGCCTCCGCGATCCGGTCGAAGCTGACCGTCGAGCAGCCGGGGATCGCACTGCTGCCCTCTTTTACCAGGGCCCTCAGGGTGTCCTTGTTGTATGTCCTGTCTCCCGTCAGGGCAACGGGAACGAGGAAGTTCTTCTGGTAGTTTCCGATGAAGTCGAGCACGAGGGTGTAGTCCTTGCCGCTGCTCTTTCTCAGACCTCGCCCGAGCTGCTGCACGAACACGATGGCGGACTCGGTCCTCCTCAGCATGATGATTTGGTTCAGGCTGGGAATGTCCACGCCCTCGTTGAAGATGTCGACCGTAAAGATGTACTCGAGCTCTCCCCGCTCCAAGCGAGAGATGGCCCTGGCCCGCTCCTCATCCGAGCTTTCTCCGCTCAACGCGCACGTTCGATATCCATATTCGTTGAAGCGACCGGAGAGTTCCGCTGCCTCGTCGTTGCGGTTGCAGAAGATAAGCCCCCTACGCTCGCTCTTTACGACGGTGTACTCCTCGATCTTGTCTATGACGTGCCTGACGCGCTCGTCCGAGGTCAAGCGCCCGAAGAGCGAGGGGTCGTCCACATCGTTGTCGTCAATCTTCAGGTCGGCGATACCAAAGTAGTGGAACGGCGCCAGCATGTCGTTGGCAAGGGCATCCTGCAGCGTTATCTGAAACGCGATTACGTGGTTGAACAGAGCGAATACGTCATACCCGTCCGTTCTGTTGGGCGTTGCCGTCATACCCAGACAAAACTTCGGAGAGAAGTACCCGAGCACCCTCTGGTAGCCGGCAGACCCCGTCCTGTGCGCCTCGTCCACGACGATGTAGTCGAACTCATCTGGCTCAAAAGCCTCCAGGTGTCGGACGATCGTCGAGCTCATGGCAAACAGGCAACTGATCTGGCTGGCATCGCGACCAGGATCGTAGATCCCATAGGCATAGTCGCTGCCGAGCAACCTTCGGAAGCTGCTGAGCGACGCCTCAAGAATTCGACGACGATGCGCCAGGAAGAGGACGCGATGAGGCTTTGTCGCAGCGATGTCAAACGCCGAGAGATAGGTCTTTCCCGTTCCCGTTGCGGAGATGAGAAGCGCCCGGGTCTCCCGTCTCTCATGGATCTTCGCGAGCGCCTGGAGAGCGAGCCTCTGCATCCTGTTGGGCCGAATGCCCGACGCGACAACGCCCGCTTTCCCGCCCTGGAAAACGAACGGCCGAACGCGCGGCGTTGCGGGCGGGCGCCAACTCAGTCGATACTCCTCAATCCAGCTCGAGGAGAGCGCGGCGGTCTGGAGATCGTTCCAGACCGCCTCGAACTCGTCGCGAAGCGACCGAAGCATCTTGCCGGCGCCGAACGAGCGAAACATCACGTTCCACTCCCGATTGCACGTGAGCGCCGTCTGGGTCAGGTTCGAGCTGCCGATGATCACGGTACTCGTCTCGCCGTGATCGAACACGTACCCCTTCGCGTGCAGGCTGCCCTGGTAGACCCTCACCTCTATGTTGTCGTACTCGAGCAGCTTGCTGTAGGCGTCCGGGGAGTTGAAGCCCAGATACGTTGAGGTGAGAAACCGTCCGCGGATACCTCTCCTCCGCAACTCCGACAGCACCTCAACCAGCGGCTGCAGACCGCTGTTAGCCACGAACGCGACGCAGACATCGAAGCTCGTGCAGGTTGAGAGCTGATTCTTTATCACCGACATGAGGTTCATGCCCGTACTCTCGTCGTTGGCAATGAGGCTCGGCCGGTACCGCTCCCTCGACTCCTCGGACGCATCGATGAACCCCGTCACGAGCGCTCGCTCCATCTCGACGCGAGCGTCATATTCGACCGATAGGTCAGCGCTCGAAAAATAGGATTCCTCCATGCAACCCCACCCCTCACCGCGTCTCGCTGAGCCCAGGATATCAAAGACCGCCAACAGCACGAAGAGGGTGCGGGGCCGCTCGGAGAACGCCGTCGATCGGCTCCGCGAGCCCCCCACGTCCCAGGCCCGCGCCCAACGAGGATCTCCTCGTTATCAATTTCGAGAAGGTCAGACGCGAGGACCGCTTTCGTGTCGCCTAGAACCTCCCGCGAAGCTCTCCTCGCGGCAGCCGCCCCAGGCGCGCTCGTCCGCACAGCTCCTTACGACCTCACGAAACGATCGCGTCCCCCGGATGAGGCACTCATCAAGCCCGCCGCTCCTCACGACGGCCCTGCACCACCGCACGAACTGGGGCCTCAACTCGCTGGGTACGCGCAGGATGGTGCGTCCCCTCACCGCCCGGGGAACCTCCGCCAGGATGCGCGCCAGCGCCTCGCACCAATCGCGTTCCATGTCAGCAAGCTCGTGATAGTCGTCCATGGAGACGGGCCAGAGCACCTGCGGCGTATCTCCCTTCGCGACGTGCCAGCACCCGCGCAAGGGATCGAAGCAGAACACGTCGATGACAAAGCTCTCGACCGACGAGTGGCCCGTGAACAAGCCCCCGTACCGCTCGTACCACTCCCGCCCCGTCTCACAGAATGCCTGAATGCTGCCGTCCATAGGCACGCACCCGTCAACGAGGTCGTCCTCGTCCGTGGACTGCCACGACTCGAACACCCTGACGAGCTGAATCGGCGCCTCGACAGACCGCTGACAGATCACCCACGCACCCTCCGACCTGCTCATCATTCCTATCCTCCCTGTCTCGAGCCCATCTTCCAGTCTGGATCGATCTCAGGTCCGGAGAGGTTGCGCCCCGTGATCCGATCAATCACCACAACGCCCGAGCATCGCCGTCAAGCTGTCGCGCAACCTCAGAACGCAGGCGCCCAATCCCCGGACCACACGCCTCTCCCCGCGCTATACTCTCCCCAGCAGTCGCGACCGAGGAGGCGCCATGACCAGCAGCAAGCCCATCAGAAACGTCGTCTTTGACATGGGCGGCGTGCTCATGAACTTCGACGGGCCCTACTTTGCGAGCCTCTTCACGCAGACGCCGGAGGACGCGAGGCTGCTCAACGACGCGCTCTTCGGCACCACCATGTGGTCGCTGCTCGACTCGGGCACCATCTCCCACGAGACCATGAGGCGCTACGCGGAGCACCACCTCCCCGAGCGCCTTCACGCGAGCCTCCACGAGTGCATCCTCCACTGGCCCGAGCACTCCGCACCGATTGAGGCAACCAACGACCTCGCCATCCGCCTGCACAACGAGGGCTACGGCATCTACCTGCTCTCAAACGCCTCCACGCGCATCATGGAGCAGCTCGGGCACGCGCCCGCGCTCCCCCACCTCGACGGCTACCTCGTCTCGGCCATGGAGCGCCTCATGAAGCCCGACCCAGCTGTCTACCAGCTGCTCTGCACGCGCTACGACCTCGACCCGGCCGAGTGCCTCTTCGTGGACGACAACCTCGACAACTGCATCGGCGCAGAGGTCGCGGGCATGCGCTCGTTCCACTTCACCCGCGAGCCCGGCCACGACGCAGAGGCGCTCGAGGCGTGCGTCCGCGAGCTGAGCTAGCCCTTCGGCAAGGCGGCCCCATCGGAAAACTCTCGTCCGTTTTTTCCGATAGCCCCTCTCCGAAGCCAACCTATCGGAAAGAAATCGCCATTCTTTTCCGATAGCCCGGGTGGCACGAGTCCCCAAGCTTGCCAGATGACCTGCCAAGAAACTTGCTAGACGGCCTGCTCGAGCACGGTCAGGACGAGGTATACGAGAAAGACGACGCCGAGGGAGCGCAGGCCGAGCCTCCGCTCCCGACCCGCATCCAGCCGCGCCAGAGCGGGTACCCGAGCGCGCAGGAGACGACGGTCCATGAGCAGGTAGCAGCCGATCACGATCATCGCCGGAAGGCAGACGAGGTAGCTCGAAGCAAGGTACCACACGGGATAGGCGGCGTTTTGCGGCGTCGGGTTGGCAAACGCCCCGACGCAACCAACAAGAAGAAGCGCCGTCACCGACAGGACCGCAACGTTTCGGACAGCCCCCATCCACGACGGCAGGCGCTCCGAGAGGGACGGCCGAGAAGACCGACTCGTCGCATACTCGTCTCGTCCAAAGGTGGGAGGGGCGAGCTCGGGCGCAGCGGGCGCCGCCTCCCTGCTCTCGCCCCCAAGGGCGCCGAGCACGGCATCGCGAAGCTCGCGCACGCTCGCGTAGCGTGCCAACGGGTCGAGCTCGGTCGCGCGACGCACCACGGCACGCAGCCCCTCCGGCACCCCGTCGCCCGCAAAGCCGCGCTCGCGGTCAGCCTGCACGGGCTCGTGTCCGGTCACGCAGAAGAAGAGCAGCATGCCCAGGGCGTAGACGTCGCTCGTGACGCCGGTCTGCCCAAAGCCGAACTGCTCGGGCGGGGCGTAGGCGCGCGTGCCAAAGTGGGTGGTGTCCTGCTCGGCACCATCGCGGTAAGCGCGGGCGATTCCCAGGTCGATGAGGGTGACGCCGCCCGGAGACACGATGACGTTGCCAGGCTTGAGGTCGCGGTGGATGACAGGCGGGTCGAGGCGCTCGTGCAGCTCGGACACAGCATCGCAGAGGTCCGGGAACGTGCGCCGCACGAGCCCGAGACGCTCCTCCCGCGAGAGGCACGCCTCCACGCAGTCCCCGAGCGTCTCTCCGGGGACGTACTCCATCACCAACACGAGGTCGCCGTCGCGACGGTGGCACTCCACCAGCCGCGGCAGGTGCGCAAGCCGCACGCCGCGACGCTGCGCCGAGAAGACCTCCTCGTAGGCGCCACCCAGCCCGGACTCGCCTCCGATGCGCTTGCGGACAAACGGCCCCAGCGCAGAGCCGTTCTCACCCACGAAGGAGACGCGCTCGGTGGTCTCGAACGCGCCCTCCTTGAGCACGGCGTCCACGTGGTAGCAGGCGTCGCGCTCGAGTGCGTCAAGATAGCTGGCGAGTTCGTCTTCGGTTTCCATGCGCTCATCCTAGCAGAGCGGGGCCAGCGCCACCGCGCCGACCCCGCCGAGAGGAGTCCGTCCGGAGCGAGGGGGCAGGCCGCCTCCCCCGCCCCGCTAGCAGATCGTGCGCTCCCCGAAGCGGTAGAGCTCCTCGTTGACCTTCTGAAGCGAGCAGCCCCGGTCCAGGCAGAAGATGATGATCGCGTCGCGACGGTCCTTGCAGTAGAGCTCGCTCACCCCGGCGGCCGTGAGGGCCCGGTTGGTCTCGCGCAGGGTGAGCGCCATCGCAAAGGCTATCTGGAGGACCTTGTCGCGGCTGGGGTGGCGAGTTCCCTTGAAGATCTGGTATCCGAAGGTGTCGTTGAGGTCCGCCATGCGCACCACGCGCGAGCGCTCGAGGCCCTTCTCGGCGAGCAGCTGGTTGAGGTACTCGGCAAGGGTGCGCGAGCCGGGCTGCTCGCGCTCGAGGTACCCGTCGAGGTCGGACGCGCTGAGCAGCTCGTCGAGCAGCTCCTCGGTCAGTCGCTCCGCCATGGCGTCACCTCCCTCGTGTCGCAAGAATAGCAGAGGCTAGAGGCCTAGGCCGCAGGGAAGGTCGCCTGGGCAAGAAGGGTATCGTCAAGCGAGATGAGCTCCGAGACCTCGACCGTGACATCGGACTGGTCGGTCAGGCTGTATGCCATCCGAGCGGTGGTGGTGGCTCCGGGCTTAATCTCTGCGAGGTAGCCGTTCCCAAGGTCCTCGGTCACGATGGCAGTCTCGAGCTGAACCCCGTTCTGGAACGCCTTCTGGGAGCACGCGACAGCAAATGAGGTGGCCTCATCAGAGTTGTTGGTGAATGAATAGTCCACGATCATTGCGGGAGCACCCTCGTAGTCGGTCGTAACGGTCGCGCCGTCAATTGTGACGTCATATTCGGACTGAACTTCCTCAACAGGCTGCTCCTCGGCGGGCTGCTCCTCGGCAGGCTGCTCCCCCGTTGTCGCAACCGCCCCCTGCTCCCCCGCATCGTCGTTGCATCCGACCAACGCGACAGGGCACGCCATGACGGCGCACGCCAGCGCTACGGAGACGACGGAACGGCCGATTTCCTGGGACTTCCTCATGGTAATCACCTACGTTTCTCTCGGTGCGGACGCTGTTGGCTGAAAGACTAGACCGTCCCCTCCTCGAGTTCATTAGCTGCCAGCTAATGACGTAAGACTGCATTGGGTTCAAAAGGACGAATGAATGCGCAGGTAGAAGGCTCGTTTCTTTTGGCCTCCTTTCAGCGAGTTTCAACTTGGTACGAATCCGGTACGAATCGTTCTTGGGGTTGCTCTGAGGCGTTTTCAGGGGCGATTTCCGCGCGCTCACGAAGTGGCGGGAGCGGGACATTACAGCCGACCACACGTGGAGTGCGGTCTCAAAGGACGGCGTGAGCGAAGGGGCTGGTGACGTGATGCGCACTTCCCGAGCCCTCTTGTTGTAACCCGCGAAAGCAGGTATGATATGGATCGATGGGCCCGGGAATGACCTCTGATTCAAGTCACCGGGCCTCGATTTGTTTATAGGGAGTCTTCGATGCGCGAAGAGCCTGAGAGCACCATCAACGAGAATCGGAAATGCCCCTCCGAGGGCGACGGGACGCGCGCGTGGGCGGAGCGGTGGCTCTCGCCCGAGCGCTTTGCGCCCTATCTCGCCGCTTGCGACGGCGACGCCGAACGGGCACTGGACCTCTACGAATGGAATGCCTCCCTCGCACAGGTGGTCATGCGCGACATCTGCCATTTCGAAATCGCGCTGCGCAACGCCTACGACCGCGTGATGGGCGAGTGCTGGGAGGGTGACTGGCTCCTCGACGACGACTCCCCGGCGCGCGTCCCCCTCATGAGGAGATCGGGGCACAGGGAGCTGGACGCGAACTACACGAATCGGCGCATCATCGACGCCGCCGCCGCTGGGCTTCCGCGGGAGTTCCCGCACGGCGCACTCGTAGCGAGCCTCACGCTTGGGTTCTGGGTTCACCTCACCGACCGCTCCCGCGAGGCAGCGATATGGAGGACGTGCCTCTACCGCGCATGGCCGAAGGGAACAAGGAGGAGGGAACTCCAACTCTCGCTGAACGGGATCCTCCACGTGAGGAACCGGGCGGCACATGCCGAGCGGCTGTTCGACCCTGCCGAGGCGGAACTCTCTCCCCTCTCGGCGGTCTCCAACGCCATTCGGCTGCTGCGCGACCTGTGTCCCGAGGCAGTTGAGCGGCTGTACGGTGACGGCAGAAGGACTCCCGTCGAGCTGTTCTGCGAGCAGCAGCCCGCGCCGGCAGACGTGAGGCTGTAGGAGATTTGGAGCCGAGCGCCCGCGGATCGGGGGAAGCCATGAGCATCTGGTCATCGATCGGCATCACGTCCTACCGGCCCGGGGACCTCGTACCGGACGACCTCGAGGGCCTGGCGGCGTGGAGGGACCTCGGCCGCACGAGGCCGCTCCTCATCCGCCCCGACAAGATCGGGGAGCTCGCAAGCTTCCTCCTCGATCGCGCCGAGCCGGGTCCGATGAGCGACAGGCGCTTCGTCATGCTCCGCCAGACGCTCTTCGCGGCGGCGCGCGCGTATCGCACGACCGACGGACGGGAGCTCGTCGCGCTCGACGAGGCCACCGAGTCGTCCGTCCGCAGGAGGCTCGACGAGCTCGCCCGGGATGACGGGCGCGCGCTGCTCTCGCTCGGCATGCCGCTCGCCCTGGCCGAGCACGCCGTGGGCGAGGACGGGGCCGTGACGGAAGACCGGGCCCGCGCCCTCGAGACGTGGGGGCGGGCGGCGGACGCCGTCGAGGCCCTTGCGTCGAGGCCCCGGCTCGCCCGGCGCCTCGGCCTCGACGACATGCTGCGTGGCATCGACGGCACGCATGCGCTCGTCGCGATCCTCGAGCTCTACCGTCGCCTCCTGCTCGCCGCGGGCCGCGCCATCGACGACCTGAGCGCCGCGACCATCGGCCACCACGACTTCCGCGACGTCGACGACGCCGTCGCCACGTGGCGAATCTCTCAGGGGGACGCCGCCAGGAGGATCGGCGTCACGCTCGACGGGCTCGCCTCGCGCACGCCGGGGCTCGACGACGCCCCAGCCGACCTCCCGGCGGAGGCCTCGTACGACGGCTCGTGGATACTCCCCTTCTCCCGGCTCGGCCAGCGGGTCATGGCATGGGCGCTCGGGCTCGAGCGGCCGAAGCTCGACCTCGCCGGGGTGGGCGCCGCCTGGCCCGGACCCGCACTCTACGGATACGACGACTACGAGGAGGAGCCGAGGGCCGCCCACGCGCTCCTGTCCGAGCTCGCCCGCGACGACGGCGGACCGACCGGCCTCCTCCTGGGCTCGGGCGAGGCGACCGTCCTCGACGACCTCTCGGTCGCGGTCCCCGGGCACCTTCTCGAGGGCGACCGCAGGGCGTACGTCACGAGGCGATCCGACGAGTTCGGGAGCTATCTCGGCTGCGTGGGGGAGTCTCGCCGCGCCGGCATCCTCGCTCGGCTCATCACAGACGAGCAGCAGCTCGTCGGGCCCGCGTGGAACCTCCCCGGCGACGAGGCCGCGCCCGGTGACGCCTTCCCCGCCACCTTCGACGAAGAGTTCGACCGCCTCTCGATCGAGGGCGACCTCATCGACCTCGACGAGCGCGGCCGCCTCCCGCTCGACGAGCTGGCCTTCGACGGCCGCGCGCCGGGAGCGACCCTCGTCATCTGCGGGGACGGCGAGGAGCTTCGCATCGCGGAGCGCGACCAGGAGACACGCCGACTCGCCCATGCGGGCGACTGGGACCCCATGACGACCTTCTTCGGCGACTAGCCGGGAGTGTGGGCAGGACAACGCGAGGGTGGCCCCTCCGCGCGTGGGAGCCACGGGGCCCGCGGGGGCGCCCGATTTCGCCCGGCTCCCATGAGTCGCCGGCACCCTCGCGCCCGCACAGGCCAGATTTCGCCAGAACCCCCAACGATTGTGTATCGATTTTGATGTAGACGCCCGGCCCCGCCCCCACGGCGGGCCTATTACCATCTCATCGATAAACCTCTACTTTACGAAAGCAATTCATTCCCGCCACGCTTCGAGAGGCACCTCAGCCGCCCCCTCCCCGAACATCAAAGTTGCTACCCAATCGCACCCCCATCCGTACAATTTCGGCCTTTTCGGATGAGGACGCGGGCAGCGAGAAGAACGGCGCGGCCGACGCCCCCACGACGGCCGACGCCCCCGCGCGACGGCACGCCCCCGCCGACGCCCGCCCCGACGAGCAGCGCGCCATCGCCCGCGCCGAGCGCCCCAAGCCGCCCGCGCGCCGCGACGCGCGCACCCTCTCGCGCCTGGACACCGTTCGCAAGCAGACCCCCGAGCTCGAGGACGTCCGCCGAAAGATCATCGACCTCGACCCGCGCCTGTGGATCAACGGCTGGCTGCTCAGCACCCCTGACGCCTACGTCATCTACGAGCGGGAGCTGCGCTCGCTCAGCGACGCCATCGCCGGCAGGCCGAGCCTCGGCGACGGCACCCTCAGCCTGCGCGAGCTCTCGTACCGAGTCTTCGGGGACGAGAAGTTCCTCGCGCTCGAGGCCGAGGGGCGCAAGCTCCTGCACCTCATGGGCCTCTCGGACATCGTGAGCCCCCGCCCGCAGGTCAAGCTCGAGCTGCTGCACCACATCCCGCGCCAGCACCGTCACATGCGCATCGTGGTCTCCGAGAACCTCGACCCGTGGGTCAACATGAGAAACGCCATGTACCTCGAGGGTCGCAAGCGCATCTTCGGCGAGCGCGTGCACGGCGTGGTCTTTGGCAACGGGTACCTCGTCGACGACCCGCACAAGCTCCCCGACCTCGTGGCGACGCTCAGCGCGCAGGACACGACCGTGCTCTACTGGGGCGACATCGACCGCGCGGGACTCTCGATCCTCGACAAGCTCGGCGAGGTCGCCGTCGGGCACTTCGACGTGCAGCCCTTCGTTGCGGCCTATCGGCTCATGCTGCGGCGCGCGATGGAGCGCTTCCCCGACCCGCTCGACAACGAGCCCACCGACCAGGGCGGCGTCGCGATCCGCGGCCTGGAGCTGCTCGAGGGGGAGCTCAAGAAGGGCGAGGCGGCCTACCTGAGGGCCGTCATCGAGCACGCCCTGCTCATCCCGCAGGAAATCCTCACCGCAGAGGACCTGTAGCGGGGCCCGGCCTCGCAGGCGGCCCCGCGGCCCCGCGCCCGCGCTACCGCTCCTCGCGGATCACGTACAGCGGGCGGCGCTTCGTCTCGGCGTAGATCTTCGACAGGTAGAGCCCCACCACGCCCAGCCCGAGCAGCTGCAGGCCCGAGAGCAGCGTGATCAGGCACACGAGCGAGGGCCAGCCCGCGACCGGGTCGCCAAAGAGCAGCGCCCGCACGAAGATGAAGAGCAAAAACACCAGCGAGAGCAGGAACACCACGAGCCCGCCCACGGAGATCAGCTCGAGCGGCGCCACCGAGAACGCGACGATGCCGTCGATGGCGTAGCGCATGAGCCCCCAGAAGTTCCACTTGCTCTCGCCCGCGGCGCGCTCGACGTTCTCGTAGCCGATCCACTCCGTGCGGAAGCCGCCCCACATGAGCAGGCCCTTCGAGAACCGCACGCGCTCGGGCAGGTCGACGACGGTCTGCACCACGCGCCGGCGCATGACGCGGAAGTCGCGCGCCCCGTCGCGCATGCTCACGTCCGAGATGGAGTTCATGAGGCGGTAGAACAGGTGCGAGAAGGCGCTCCTGATGGGTGGCTCGCCCGCGCGGCTCTTGCGATAGGTCGCCGCGACGTCCACGTCGTCGCCGCCCTCGTCGAGCGCGCGGACCATGTCGACGAGCAGCGACGGCGGGTCCTGCAGGTCGGCGTCCATGATCACGAAGAGGTCGTCCTCCCCGGGGAAGAGGCGCAGCGCCTCCGCCATGCCGGCGAGCAGCCCCGCCTCCTTGCCGAAGTTGCGCGTGAACGAGACGTAGTGGCAGTTGGGGTCGACGGCGTTCTGGGCGCGCAGCAGCTCGAGCGTGCGGTCCCGGGAGCCGTCGTCCACGAGCACGCAGCCCACCGTGAGCCCAAACTCGCGCCCCAGCGCCGGGGACACCTCGGCCAGGGCGTCGAACAGGGCCGGAAGCGACGCCTCCTCGTTGTAGCACGGCACGATGCAGCACAGCGCGCGCGTCGAATCTCCCATGACTGCCCCTCAGATCGGTCGGACCAACGTGTCCAGTATAGGCAACCGCACCCGTCGGCCCGCACGCGCAGCCCCGGCCGTACCAACTCCCCACCATCGCCGTCGCCGGACAACGCGCCACTCCGGACCCGCGGAGACCTACAATGGGTGCGTCCCGCCCCACGCGCGCGGACATGACACGCCGAGAAGAACCTCGCAGGAGGAACCCCATGAGCAAGCCTCGCATCTCGCGCGCCCGCGCGCTCGCCTGCGCCCTCCCCCTCGCCCTCGCCGCGGCGCTCTCCGGCGCGCCCGCGCCTGCCCTCGCGGACGAGGCCGTCTCCAACGGCATCCTCGTCACGCTCGAGCAGCCCTCCATGAGCGAGGTCTCCCTGCTCGCGGACGCGACCTCCACGCTCGACGACGCGGGCGTCACCGTCACCGGCCTCGTGAGCCAGACCGACGACGAGCGGACCTACGAGGCCGTCCCGGCCGAGGGCCAGACCGACGAGCAGGCGCTCGAGGCCGTCCGCGGCCTCGACGGCGTGACCCACGCGCAGCTCAACTACGTCTACCACCTCATCGAGCCCGTCCGCGAGGACACGTCCCCCTCGTCCGCGGCCGGGGCCCCCGGCGAGGAGTCCGTCGCCCCGCTTGCCCGCGCACTCGACCAGGCCGACCCCTTCCTGCTCGTGAGGCAGAGCGGCTCGGAACCCAACCAGTACTGGGTCTACAGCACCAACCTCGACGACGCCTGGGACCATGCCCAGGCAAACAACGCCGTGACCATCGTCACGCTGGACTCCGGCGTCAAGCTCGACCACGAGGACCTCGAGGGCAACCTGCTCGAGGAGTACGCCTGGGACGTCACCAACAACGTCGACGAGGGCGGCCAGCCGCTCTCCGTCACGGCCGAGCAGACGGGGACCTCCGACCACGTGGGCCACGGCACGCTCGTCGCCGGCATCGCGGCCGCCGTGGCGAACAACGGGACGGGCCTCGCGGGCGCCTCCATGAACGCCAACGTCCTGCCGGTGAAGGTCATCCCCGACGGCTCGTCGACCACGGACACCGCCACGCTCGCCCGCGCCTACGAGTACGTCTTCGAGAGCGTCGACGTCGACGAGCTCAACGTCCGCGTGTTCAACCTCAGCCTCGGCCGCTACGTCACCGACGACTACGACAGCGAGGACGCCCAGCAGGACGAGCTCCTGCACGACTGGATCCGCCGCGCCTACCAGGAGGGCATCGTCACCGTGTGCTCCGGGGGCAACGGCAACTACACCGACCCCTACGTGGCCGCCCTCTACCCGAGCGACTTCGAGGAGTGCGTGAGCGTGACCGCGCTCGAGCCCGACGGCACCAACATCGCCTGGTCGGACTACAACGCCCAGAAGGACATCAGCGCTCCGGGCAGGAGCATCTGGTCGACCCACACCAGCTACAGCGAGGTCGCGGGCGGCAACTACTCCAGCGCCTACTCCGGGACGTCGCTCTCGGCCCCCATGGTCTCGGGCACCATCGCCCTCATGTGCTACGCCGAGCCCACCGCGACCGTCGACGAGATCTGCGAGGCCCTCTACGCCACCGCCGCGCCCGTCGAGAACGCCACCAACGACCGCACGCAGCCCGACGAGGACGGCGTCGTCAGCGGGAGCCACGGGGCGCTCGACGCCGACGCGGCCGTGACCTACCTCATGCGCCACGTCAACCGCTTCAACGACGTCACCGAGGGAGAGTGGCCCTACGACGCCGTGGTCTACGTCGACCGCATGGGCATCATGAACGGGCAGGGCGGCATGTCCGGCGCCTTCGGGACCTCGGCCGACCTCGGCCGCCAGGACGCCGCGCAGCTGCTCTACAACTACCTCGGCAACGGCGAGGACGCGCCCGACTGCGGGTTTGCCGACGTGGACCAGGACGCCTACTACGCCGAGGCCGTCAACTGGTGCGTCGCCGAGGGCATCTTCGACGCCCCGCGCGACGACCAGAGCACCTTCGGCGTGAGCCAGCCCATCACCCGAGAGCAGCTCATGACGGTGCTCTGGCGCTACGTGCGCAGCCAGGGAGGGGCTCAGGACGTGGATCCGAGCCTCTTCGAGCAGATGCCCGACCACGCCTCCACGAGCGAGTGGGCCGTCGAGGCGGCGCAGTGGGCGCTCTCCGAGGGCGTCATCGCAGGCGCGTCCCAGGCGGACGGCTCGCGCATCCTCGACCCGCAGGCAAGTGTGAGCCGCGCCGTGATGGCCCAGATCATGATGAACGCCATCGAGGCCGACGTCCTCTAGTTGACACTGGCGTCAGGTCATGGCGTCAACCCCGCGGGCTGGTTGACACTAGCGTCAGGTCATGGCGTCAACCCCACGGGCTGAAACCATGACCTGACGCAGACGCCCCTCCCCCATCGAGAAAAACCTCGCGCCCGCGCGTGCATCGCCGACCAAGCGCACGCGCCGTCCCAAGGCAAGCCCGTCGTGCTGTCTCTTTGATGAAAGGAGACAACACATGACAGCTTGCACCAACAACGGGGGGAGCAGGGCCCGTCGCGCCGTCACCGCGGCGCTCGTCGGCGTCCTCTCCGTCGGCGCGGCCCCCATGGTCGCGCTGGCGACCGGCGCCGCCCCGGCGTCCGGCGACGTCCAGGTGATGGCGACCTCAGACAACGCCTTCAGGGAGGGCACCGTCCAGTACTCCAACGGCGAGAGCGGCCAGAGCTTCGTCTACAACCAGCGCTTCCAGGGCCTGGAGCCCGAGTCGTTCACCGATTTCGGTGCCACCAAGCCGCAGGAGGAGACGTTCAACTACAACACGAGCTTTTCCGGTTTGACCGCGGGAGACTACTACTACGCCTATGCGATCGTCGACCAGTCTGCCGGCAACAATGAGCCCTCCGACTCCGACGGCAACAAGATCGAATACATCAACGAGGATGGCAAGAGGGTAACGCTCAGAATCAAGGGCTACGTTGCGAGTGACGCCACCCCCGTCGAGCCCGGTACCTATGCGGTCGTCGTCTATAAGGCAACCTCCGCCAGCACCTTCGTCTGCCGCTCGATCGCCGACACCTTCACTGTCGTGAACGGCGGCCTCGAGGGCGCCACGCTCGTCGACGACGGCGACGTCAACGACTCCACCTTTGAGTTCACTGGCGAGAATGGGTCCGCGCAGGCCAAGAATGTCTTCGATCGCCTCGGTGTTGCCCTTGACGGCGTCGAGCTCGAAAAGGGAACCGATTACACCGTGGACAGCTTCCACGAGAAGGGCAAGAACGTCGAGCTCAGCGGCAAGAACGACCTGCTTGAGGTCGGGAAGACCTACGTCCTCGACATTACTGGCAAGGGAAACGACTTCGGCGTTAACGGCGTCAAGGCCTCCTTCGAGTTCACTTTCGGCCAGCTCAACCTTGACAATGTCAGCGTCGTGAGCGTCGGAGCCAAGGTCGGCTCCGCCCCCGAGACCGGTGACGTCAAGAACGTCGTCAAGGAGCTCAACGGCGTCGACAAGGACGATCTCAACTCCAGCCGCTTCAGCGTGAGCGTCTCCGGCCCCGACGCCAACGGCGTGTACACCTACACCATCAGCCAGAGCGACTCCGACAAGAAGGGCGACAACCTCGTCACCGGCGCCGCGACCGTCCAGGTCGCCGTTGGTCAGAAGCCGGCCAGCTTCCTCTACAGCGGAGCCTCCATCACGGCGGGCGGCCAGTGGGGCGGCACCGCGGGCGACTACACCTACACCTACGACATGACGGACGCCTCCCAGAAGCCGTTCGACATCACGAAGCTCACGGCGACCACCGGCTCCAAGGACGTCACGTTCACCTACACCGTCCAGAACGCGAAGACCGGCGCCTCTGCATCCGTCGAGAACCTCGACGACCGCGGCGAGTGGATCGTGACCGCCGTCGCCAACGACAAGGTCGACGGGCAGCGCTGGGTCGACGCCGTGTCCATCACCGTTACCAACAATAACGTGCTCTCCGACGACGCCAACGTCTTCGTCTCCTACGACGGCGAGCTCGTCCCGTCCGGAACCCCGATCAAGGACACCTACACCGGCGAGGACCTGCTTGGCAAGCTCTCCGTCACCGTCAAGGCGGGCGACGAGACCCTCGTCGAGGGCGAGGACTACACCGTCGAGGTGTCCACCAAGGACCAGACCGGCAAGACCGTCGTGGTCGACAAGGTCGTTGACCATGGCAATTACACCGTGACCATCAAGGGCAAGAGCTTCTCCCTCGACACGAACACCTACGACTTCGTGGTCGACAAGCGCACCCTCACCAAGCTCGCCCCGAGCGACGCCTTCGCGAGCGAGGTCGTCTACGATGGCTCGGCCTATCGCAACGTGTACTACTACGCCTACACCGGCGAGGAGATCGTCCCCGAGTACACCTTCTACGACGCCGACGGCAACGAGTGGACGCTCGCCGCGGACGAGTACGAGGTGAGCTACCAGAGCGGCGGCAAGGACGCGACCCTCAAGGGCGAGGGCGAGTACACCTTCAAGGGCGGAAGCGTCAACGTGAAGGCCAGCTCCACGAACTTCAAGGGCAGCAGCCTCTCCACGGTCCAGCCGTCCGGCTACCGCTCGACCGCTCCGTCCAAGATCGTCGTGACCACCGCCTCCTCCTTCGTCGACGTGCCCAACGACGCCTGGTACGCCGAGGCCGTCGCGACCGCGAAGCAGCAGAACTACATCGTGGGCCTCAACGGCTCCAACTTCTTCGCCCCGATGAACAGCATGACCCGCGCCGACGTGGTCTGCGTGCTCTACCGCATGGCCGGCGGCACCGTCGTCAACGAGGGCCTCTCCGAGGAGGAGAGCTCCTACGTCTCCGGCTTCTCCGACGTCGACCAGCACGCCTACTACGCCAAGGCCGTCGCCTGGGCGACCAGGGCCGGCATCGTCCGCGGCTACGGTGACACCTTCGGCACCGAGCGCGACGTGTCCACCGAGGAGTTCGCCACCATGCTCGCCCGCTACGCCGCCAAGATGGGCGACGACACCTCCGTCGACACCGACGCGGTGCTCGCCGGCGTCGCCGACGGCGACAAGGTCAGCTCCTACGCCCGCGACGCCGTCGCCTGGGCCGTGGAGAACGGCTACGTGGCCTCCAACGGCAACCTGATCGACCCGCAGGGCAGCGTCTACCGCGCCCGCGTGGTGACCATCGCCGTGCGCTACCAGCCCGAGCAGCTCCACGTCATCCTCTAGCGGTGACGCCCGTGGAGGGGCCCTCCGGGGCCCCTCCCGCCCGGGCGGGCGGCCCCGCCGGGGCGCTCTCCACGAGAGCTCCCCCGCGGGCCCACCCGAGAGCAAGCTGTCAAGGTGAGGAACGGGCCGAGTGGCGAGGCGGCCGCCCCCTCCCCCGGCTCGCAGCGGGGGAGGGGGCGGCGTCGTTCCGCCGAGCTTTGCAAGAGGTCATAACGAGACGAGGCCCCCGGGGGATCCCCGGGGGCCTCGCTGCATCTCAATCCGTTTTCCGCGGCCCGAACGGCTCGCCCTCCCCCTCCGTTGCGAGCCCCGGGGGAGGGCCCAGCCTCGCCACTTCGCCTTCGCTCTCGACAGCTTGCCCTGCCAGTAAGGCTCGTCGGTGACCGCTCTTCGAGCGGGCACCGGCGGGCCCTCTGAGGGCCCGGGGGCGGGGAGCCCGCCCCCGGGGCTTGGTGCAGAGAGCCCTGCGACTACTTGTCGAGGTTCGGGTTGTCGACGAGGACCTCGTCGAGCGCCTCGGGCTGGTAGCGCACGGCGATGACGACGGCGCGGGCGCGGTACACGGTGCCCTGCGGGTCGATCAGGTTGCCGTTGGAGGCCACGTAGCCCTTGGAGACGGCCCACGCCACTGCGTCGCGGGCGTAGCCGGAGACCTTGTCGCCGTCGGCGACCGCGCCGAGCACGGCGTCCGTGTCGACGGAGGTGTCGGTGCCGCAGACCGCAGCGTAGCGCGCGAGCATGGTCGCGAACTCCTCGGTGGTGATGCTGCGGGCGGAGCCGAAGGTGTCGCCGTAGCCGTTCACGATGCCCATCTTCACGCACCAGGACACGGCCTTGGCGTAGTAGGCGTTCGGGTCGACGTCGGAGAAGTCAGAGATGAAGGTGAGCTCCTCGTTGGTCATGCCCTCCTCGGAGGCGTTGATCTTGCCGCCGGCCATGCGGTAGAGCACGCACGCGACGTCGGCGCGGGAGATGTTCGCCATCGGCGCGAACATGTTGGTGCCGCCGATGCCGCCGATGTAGCCGAGCTCGTTGGCCTTGTAGACCGCCTTGGAGTACCACTCGTCGTTGGGGACGTCGACGAAGACCTTGGTGTCAGAGATCTGGAACTCGACGGTGACGTCCACATCGTAGCTGTCACCGATGACGGCGTCCTTGAGAACCGCCTTGTAGTCCCCGGCCTCGACGCACTCCTCGACGTCCACCCAGGCGCCCTTGTCGTCCTTCTTCTGGTACTCGATCTCATAGGTGTCAGCGGGGAGTGAGTGCCAGTCCTCAGACTTGTCATAGCCCCAGATGGCCTTGGTCAGGTCGTAGTCGAAGCTCGGGGTGATGGCCTCCCCGGTGTAGAGGTAGGCCGTGTCCGCCTGGTCGCCATAGCCCATCGTTCCAGTCAGGCGGACGGTGGCGTTGCCCCCAGTCTGGCCGTAGCCCGAGGTGTCGTCCCAGGGGAACCAAGGGGTGCCGTTGTTGTCGGTGAACCAGCCGTACTCGATCTCGACGGGGCTAACGGTGAAGGCAATCTCGTCCTCGTCGCCCTCGAGGACGTACTTGGAGTCATCGGCGGCCTTGAGCGAGATGGTGT
The DNA here is from genome assembly GCF_900119385.1 of Thermophilibacter mediterraneus. Lineage (GTDB taxonomy): Bacteria > Actinomycetota > Coriobacteriia > Coriobacteriales > Atopobiaceae > Thermophilibacter > Thermophilibacter mediterraneus. Next base: position 956,897 of record NZ_FPKO01000009.1, on the reverse strand, counting down.
ACGAGCCCGCCTCGGTGACGGTCTCGACCTCCTTGCCATCCTCGTCGGTCACGACCGCAACGATCGCGTCAGAGGGGACCTCGTTGTCGTCCTCGTCGATCGCCTTAACGGAGAAGTTCTCCATAAGGTCGGAGCCGCTGTAGATGTCGGCAATCGCGTCGTTCTTGATGGTCTCGCCCTTGTAGGAGGCATAGACCTCCTCGACGCGGATGAGGGTGGCGCTCACGGTGAAGTCGACGGTAACGCGCCCGCCGTAGGTGTAGGTGTCATCGAGCGCGGTGATGATGGCCTGGTAGCTGCCGGGCTTGGAGGTCTCGGAGGCGTCGACGACCTTCCCGTTCTTGGTGTAGGCGATGCTCACCCCGAGCTTGTTGCCGTTGGCGTCCATCGCGTCGACGAGGGACGGGTCAAAGTTGCGGATGGTATCGCCGTCAGCGATGTTGTCGCGGTCGTAGCGGATGTTAGCGGGGTTCTGGTACCGGACGACCGTGACCTCCTGAGAGCCGGTGATGTTCTTGTTGTCGGGATCCTTGACGCTAACCGTGTAGGTGTAGGCGCCCTTGGCGGCATAGGCAGGCGCGACGTCCTTGTTTCCGTTGGTATCACCGACAAAGGTCCAGTCGACCTCACTCATAATGTCGCCCCAGGCAGCGTCGCCCACGGTGGTGGGGGCGCCGGGCAGGGTGGTCCCGCTGGTGGCGTAGTCGTCGGTGACGACAATCTTGGCGTCGTCGAGGTTCAGCTGAGAGACGGTGAAGGGGATGTCGACGGTCTTTCCGGACGTCCTGTGCGTGAGGCGGACGACGTAGTTGCCGGCATCCTTCGCGCCATTGCTGAGGTGCTCGCCGGTGCCTGCCTTGAGGACCTGTAGGGTGTAGTCCGTGGCGTAGTCGAAGACGCTCCCGTTGACCACGATGCTGAGGTCGCCGTCGCCGAACTTCATGCCGGTGCCGTCGTACTCGATGACCTTGTCGTCCTTGTCATTCCCGTCGCAGACGTAGGCGTCCTCGAAGGTGGCGTCGACGATGGAGAACTTGACGAACGCGTTGGAGCCTGCGGCAGAGTCCGCTGCGTTCGTGGTCACGACGGCGTAGTAGTCTCCAACGTTCACGATGTCGTTACCGTCGTAGCTGACAAACTCGACGCGCTCACCGTTCCCGAGCAGGTAGCCGCCGGAGCTGACAACCTTGAAGTACTTGACGGTATAGCCGCTCTTCTGGACGTCGGCAACGTCCCCAGTTACCGGGTGCTCAAGGGTCACAGGGGTGACAAAGTGGGCGCGCCTGTCATAGGTGAAAACGATGTCCTTGGTGAGGTCGACCCTGTGGTCGGTGTTGTCGCGCGCCTCGGTCACCTTGGACTGGGCAACCTGGTCGGGCTCGAGCGAAGCCTGGAGGCTCACGTCGCCGGACGCCGGGGCGGCGCCGGTCGCCAGCGCGACCATGGGGGCCGCGCCGACGGAGAGGACGCCGACGAGCGCCGCGGTGACGGCGCGACGGGCCCTGCTCCCCCCGTTGTTGGTGCAAGCTGTCATGTGTTGTCTCCTTTTAAGGGGGATGGAGCAGCCCTCATTCCCGAAACTCCGCCGCGCTCAAACCCGCAAAGCGGAGACGGTCAAACACAGCCGATGGAGTCCTCGCCCTCCTCAGGCTCTCTCCCGACATGACTGTCCCCTCGGGTGGCAAGGGGAAATCCAAGATGAAGGCGCTCCACAGGATGGTCTCCGTCCGCAACGCCTATCACGAGGGCTCGAAGGCGAGGCCCCTGATCAGATCTCTCGACATGGGGCTCATTGCCTCTCGCTCGCCCATTCCCTTCGGAGCCATAGACGCAACGATTTGGCCCGATCGGTAGCGAAGGGTTCCGACGACCTCGCCCCTGAGCGCTCGTGTAACTTTTGACCATCGAAAACTTACATCAGAGTCCGCGGAGACGAGAAAAGGCCAGTTGGCATTTCCTCATTGCGCCCGACGTGTAAGTTTTCGCTGACATCACCCCATCAAGCAACGGCGGAGGGGGAGTTGACGGACCACTGCCAAGACGATGCCGCCCAGTGCCGCGTCGCGGTTTTCGCGAACGCTTCGCGTTTTTCGCGAAACCTTCGGGCCTTTCGCGAACGCTTCGCGTTTTTCGCGAAACCTTCGGGCTTTTCGCGAACGCTTCGCGATTTTCGCGAACGCCCCGGGGCTAGTCCCCCAGCCGATATCTGAGGGAGTGGCCGTCCCTTGACCTGGTGACCCTCCCGTCGAGAGAGAGCAGCTCCCTGAGCCTGGCCTGGGCGACCCTCTCCGACACCCCGAGCAGCCTCTGAACGTCTGCGGACGTCAGGCCCCCGGGCGTCTCCTCGAGCAGGCGGAGCAGTTTCTCGGGCGATGATGCCGCGGTCGTCGCGGGTCGGGCGGGGATGACAAGGGGAAGGGTGACCCTGACGGAGGACGGGGAGTGCGTCTCCTCGAGCTGGGGCTCCGTGCCGAAGCTCCGCGCCCAAGTCTCCCAGATCTCCTGCATGCCACTTCCCGCGCGGTCGCTCGCGCCGATGAAGCTGAAGATTCTCATGAGGGTGGGGTTGCGCGTCTCGGAGGTCCCGCCCGCTATGGCGACGTCCTTGTCCACCAGGAACGACCCCGTGTTGGAGACCTCGAGGGAGCCGGGGCGAAGAACGACGCGGACCGAGGCCGAGGAACCGTAGTACGCGTGGACGAGCGCGTTGGCGAGGGCCTCGTTCGCCGACTCTGTGACGGGGTTCTCGGAGCCGTGCCGCGTCCCGGTGCGATCGGTAGAGAACGGGGCGTCGAGGCGGTTCAGGAGCCTGCCGGTCACCGTGAGGTAGAAGTCGACGAGGTTCCCGCTCCAGTCGCCGCTCTGGGACACCACCCTGTCGTCCCACCTGAGGTCCTCGGACCTCTCCTCCCGATAGTCGAGGAGGTACTGCGGGATGAGGTTGGTAATCTCGTACTCGTGCCCGAAGGCGAGCAGCCCCGCCATCGTCGGGTGCAGCTCCCCGTCCCTTCCCCTCGCCACGGCGCCGACGTGATAGAGGAAGTCATCGTTGCTCTCCGCGATCCAGGGGCTCCGCCTCTTCCTCTCCGCAAAGATGGCGCGGTACCTCTTCACCGTCTCGGCGCACAGGGCGTCAAGGCCGAACTCCTCGAGCGGGCTCCGGTCCGCCCTCGGCTGGCTGTCGTAGGACATCTGCCTGAGGTCGGCGTCGGACGCCTCGAAGTCCCCCGAACCCCTGCGGACCCAGGCGAGGAAGGCCTTCCTCCGGCGGTCGCGCACCCTGACGGGCTTGTCGCCCCTCTCGGCGCGCGGGACGTCGATGACTACGAACTCCATCCCCGCGTCCCGCTCGACGCCGGCCCCATCGGGAAGCATGACGTCGCGCTCGACGCGAGTTTCGTTTCGGGCGGTGTTCCAGAAGTCGGAGACGAGCGAAGCGCCGTCGGGCACCCCGACGGGGGAGAACTCTCCAGTCGAGCGGTCCTCGGCGATGCCGAGGACTATCCTGCCGCCCTCGGTGTTTGCGAAGGCGGAGTATGTCTCCCAGATGTCCTCCGGAAGCCCAGACGAGGCCTCCTTGAACTCGAGGCGTTGGGACTCGCGGAGTTCGCCCAGCTCATCCAGAAACGGCATCTCTTGCTCACTCTCGACGATGAAGACCATCCATTGGACAATCCTAGCCCAATGTGACGGCGTGTCGAATGACCGCACGGGCGGCAGAGCCAGACGGCAACGATTTCACCAAAGGGGGACTGCAACGAGACTGAACTGCATCCCCCTTAAAAGGAGACAACACATGACAGCTTGCACCAACAACGGGGGGAGCAGGGCCCGTCGCGCCGTCACCGCGGCGCTCGTCGGCGTCCTCTCCGTCGGCGCGGCCCCCATGGTCGCGCTGGCGACCGGCGCGCCTTCTGGCGAGGTCCAGCTCCAGGCGACTGCGGGCCAGGACTTCAGCCTCGGCCACGTCGTCGACGCGTACGACCAGAACAACGTCAAGCTCGACCTCGACAACATCGAGTTCGTCGCGGGCAACGCTGAGAACCAGCTCAAGGTTACGCGCGTCGTGACCGGCTCCGGTACCCCTGTCACCTCTGGCCTCACCGTCAGCTTCGCCAACTGGAGTGACTCTAACGAGGACGGCAAGGTCACCGCAAACGAGGTCAGCGGCACCGTTGACATCACTACCGCTTCCGCGGACAACTATGCCGCCGTCATCAGCTCTACCGATCCCGCCTATGCGGGCGGTAAGATTTACCTCCCTGTCAAGATCGTCAACGGCTCCCTCAAGGACGCCACCATCTTTGACGTGAACGCCAGCGATGCAAACGACGTCTCCGACACGACCTTCAACTACACCGGCTCGCGCCAGACGTTCTACGAGAACGACCTCGGCGTGGCTCTCGACGGCAAGCCCCTTACCTATGGCACCGACTACACCGTCAAGTGCTACGACGCCAAGGGCCAGGAGGTGACTCCCGAGTTCGCCGGCGACTACACCGCCGTCATCACCGGCGTGAGCACCTATGCCAACTCCAGCGCGAAGGTCTCCTTCAAGATTGAGCAGTTCGACCTCTCCAAGACCGTCGTCAAGCTCAACGGCAGCGCCATTAAGTTCGATAACAACGGTCACGAGGCGACCATCAGCTCCGTCGAGGGCTGGGACGGCGCTGATTTCTCTGCGTTTGACGTTGTTGCCGAGGACGGCGTCGCCCTCGAGAAGGGCACCTACAACTACACCGTTAAGGTGACCGACAGCGAGGCTGTCTCTGACAAGGTCAAGGCCTCCATCGCCAACGAGGCGAAGGCGACCATCGACGTCGTCGACCACGTCGTTGACGCTACCGGCTTCAAGTACGGCAACCAGGCGCTCGCCGACAGGACCATCAACCTGTCCAACGAGAACCACTTCGTGTTCGATGCCTCCAAGCTCAACGCGACCACCAACGACGGCAAGAAGGTGCCTGCCGAGTACCTGACCGTCGAGGTCATGAACAAGGCGACCGGCGTGGTCTCCAACGACACCTCCCTTATCAACACCCCCGGCACTTGGGTGGTTACCGTTAAGGTCGACGCCGAGGCTGCCGAGCACGTCTATGGCGGCTCTTCCAACACCGTGACCTACACCGTTGTCTCCGGCGTCGTCCAGAACGCGACCATGCTCGTCACCTACAACGGCGTCACCGCGAACTCCTTCACCGGCAACCAGTACAACGGTGAGGACTTCCTCGACGACATCAAGGTCACCGTTTACGACTCCAACAAGAACCTGCTCACCGAGGGCGAGGACTACACCGTCATCGTGACCAAGGACGGCAAGGCTGTCGACTCCATCGTCGACCAGGGGATCTACACGATCTCCGTCGAGAGCGACACCTACAAGATCAACAAGGGCGCTGTCGCGACCTTCAAGGTTGACCCTGTGACGCTTCTCCCGAACACGGTACGCGTCCTCGGCACGTTCAACGACGAGCACGTCTTCCTGCCCTACACCGGCGACATCCAGAACCCCGGCTACGAGTGGATGGTCTCCACCGGTAAGGACGGCAAGGCCAACACCAAGGATGACGTCTGGGCCACGCTCCCGACCGACGTCTACACCGTCTCCTACACCCTTGACGGCAAGGATGCGGAGCTCAAGGAGCCCGGCACCTACACTGTCACCATGATCGTGTCCGACGCGAAGGGCAACTTCGAGCCGACCACCGTCACCAAGAGCAACATCGAGGTGCGCAAGGCCACCGTCTTCGCCGACGTCCCGGCCGACGCCTGGTACGCCGAGGAGGTCTACGTCGCCAACCAGCAGGGCTACATCGGCGGCATCGGCGGCACCAACCTCTTCGCCCCGATGAACGACCTCACCCGCGCCGACTTCGCCTGCGTCCTCTACCGCATGGTCGGCGGCAAGATCACCGCTAGCCAGGAGGACCTGACCGACGAGAACGTGGAGACCATCTCCCAGTTCACCGACGTCGACAAGAACGCCTACTACGCCAAGGCCGTCGCGTGGGCGACCGAGATGGGCATCACCCGCGGCTACGGCGACACCTTCGGCTCCGCGCGCACCATCACGACCGAGGAGTTCGCCACCATGCTCGCCCGCTACGCCAAGCTGACCGGCGTCGACACCTCCGTCGACACCGACGAGGTCCTGGCCGGCGTCGCCGACGGCGACAAGGTCAGCTCCTACGCCCGCGACGCCGTCGCCTGGGCCGTGGAGAACGAGTACCTCGCCAAGGGCGGCAACCTGATCGACCCGCAGGGCACCATCTACCGCGCCCGCGCCGTCAAGGTGGTCGTCGACTTCCAGCCCGAGCAGCTGGACGGCGACCTCGCCGACAACCCGAACCTCGACCCCGAGAAGAAGTAGGCTGCGGCCCAGCTCCTAGCTCCAGTCGCCCGGGGGCGGTACCCCCGCCCCCGGGCACGCGGGCGGCTCTGCCGGAGCGCTCTTTAACAAGAACGCTCCGACAGGCCTACCTGCAAGCAAGCTGTCGAAGGTGCGGATTGGCCGAGTGGCGAGGCGGCCGCCCCCTCCCCGGGGCTCGCAACGGGGGGAGGGGGCGGCGTCGTGTTCAGAGAGTGCAAGAAGGCCCGGAGACCTTGTCTCCGGGCCTTCGTCTTTAGATGTCGGAGCTCGCGCGGCTCGGCCTCCCCCTCTCGTTGCGAGCCCCAGGGGGAGGCCTCGCGCCTCGCCGATCAGCCTTCTCACGCGACAGCTTGCTCTGCCAGTAAGGCTCGTCGGTGACCGCTCGGCGTCGAGCGGGCACCGGCGGGCCCTCTGAGGGGGCGGGGGCGCGAGGCCCCCGCCCCTAGCGGGTCCTAGCTAAAACTTACTCAGTGGTGCCGGGAGTGTCCGCGTTGGGGTTGTCGGTGATGACGTCCAGCTGGGTCGGCTGGAAGTCCACGGCGATCATGACCGTGCGCCAGCGGGCCACGTTCTCCTGCGGGGCGATGGAGTTGCCGCCCTTGGCGATGTAGCCCTCGGAGACGGCCCAGGCGACGGCATCGCGGGCGTAGCCGGAGACCTCGTCGCCGTCGGAGACGGAGGCGAGCACGGCGTCGGTGTCGACGGCGGTGTCGGTGCCCATCTTCTCCGCGTAGCGGGCGAGCATGGTCACGAACTCCTCGGTCGTGATGTTGCGGGCGGAGCCGAACGTGTCGCCGTAGCCGTTCATGATGCCCATCTCGACGCCCCACGCGACGGCGCGGGCATAGTACGCGTTCTTGTCGACGTCGATGAACCTGGAGATCGTGGCAATTTGCTCGTTGGTCAGGTCTTCCTTGCTGGACTCAATCGAGCCGCCGGCCATGCGGTAGAGCACGCACGCCACGTCGGCGCGGGTGATGCTGTTCATCGGGGCGAAGAGGTTGGTGCCGCCGATGCCGCCGATGTAGCCCTGGTCGGCGGCCTGGTACACGCTCTGCGCGTAGAAGGCGTCGCTCGGGACGTCGGCGAAGACCCTGCGGTCGGTCACCTCGACCTCGACGCCGCTCTTCTCGTTGGTGTAGTGAGCGGAGCCGCCCTTGGCCTCGACGAGGACGTCGTAGTACCCGACGTTCTTGAGGTCGACCTCCTTGGTGTCGCCCTTCTTGAAGTAGGTGAGGGTAACCTCGTCGGCGGGCAGGTCGTACCAGGTCTTGCCGTCGAGCGACCACTCGTAGGACGGGGTGAGGACATCGCCTGTGTAGACGAGGGCGCGGTGAATCTCGGAGCTGTCGATGTTGCCGTTGTTGTTGTCGTCGGACTCCCAGTTGAGGGTGTTCTTGGCGCGGACCTGGAGGCCCGTGGCGGCGAGGTTGCGCTTGGCGACGGTGACGCTCAGGCGGCTGTCGGTCTCGCTGATGGTGTAGCCGTCGGCGACGACCTGGACGCGGTAGGTGCCGGGCTCGACGATCTCGTCGACCTGGTCGCCCTTGGCGTCGGTGACGACGACCTCGTAGTCGGAGGAGGGCACGACACCGTTGTCGGTCCTGACGGTGACGGTGATCTCGTCGAGAAGGTCGCGGCCGGGGACGTACTGGTCGGAGATGGCGCCCGTGGTCACGATGTCATCGTTCCAGGCGAACGCGACGTCTGTGGAGGCGATGGCGCCCTTGGTGACGGTGACCTTCATCTGGGCGCTGCGACCGGCGACTGCGTAGTCGAGGGCCTCGGAGTCGAGGACGGCCTCCACCGTGTAGGAGCCGGAGTTGGCGAGCATCTCGACGCCGCCGACCTCGTTGGTCACGGTGTTGACGACGCGCAGGGTGTAGGCGTCGGTGTCGACCTTCTTGCCGTCCTTCGGGTTGGTGTAGGACACCGACACCTTGGAAGCGTCGAAGACCTCGGTCTCCTCGTCGGAGTAGTCCGTCGCGATCGTCTTGGCTGAGAAGTTGGTCGTGCCGTAGAAGGCATCCGTAGTCGCGATGGCGCTGACGACGTTGTAATTGACCACCTGGGAGTTGATGATGGAGCCCGTGTAGTCAAACCTGCCGGACGGATCCTTGAGCGCGGAAGCGTTCACGTTGACGGTGACGGAGGCGGGGCCGGTCGTCGTCGCGACGTTCGGGTAGTCGAGCGAGATGAAGGGGCTCAGCCAGCTGCTGCCGTACGGCACGCCATCGATGGTCGCGAGCGTGGTCTTGGTGGTGTCGCCGCCAGTGACGCTCCACACCTTGTCCTCTGCCACGATGTTCGCCTGCGCGACGTCGTACGGGGCGATGGTGAAGTCGAAGCGCTGCTTCTGGGTCTTGTAGTCACCGGTGGAGATACCGGAGACGATGACGTAGTAGTCGCCGGCGTTCACGATGTCGTTGCCCGCAACCTGCTTGCCGGCCTTCGTGTAGTAGTCGAAGGTGAACTGGCTCATGTCGAGCTGGGTGTTGCCGACCTTGAGGGCGAGGCGGTTGAAGCCCGCAACGTTGCCAAGGTCAGAGGTAGCCCTGTTGGTGAGCTGCCAGTTACCCGTGTTGAAGGTGTAGGTGGTGTCCGAGAGGTCGTCGGTGTCGGACGCGTTCACCTGGTAGAGGGTCGCATCGGAGAGCTTGGCAGCCTCGATGGAGAACGTGGCGCCCTCGCTGACATAGACCTTGGTGGAGCCGACCATCACGTTAGCGAAGACCGCGTACTCGCCGACCTCAGTAGGAAGGGTCTCAGCGCTGAGCTTCGTCTCGTAGTAGAACGCCTTGCCGTCGATCGTGCGGCCCTTGGTGGCGTCGGTTGCGCTGGTCGAGAGGTTGCCGGTGGAGTCGGAGAGCTTGTAGACGACCCAGTCGACAACGTTAACACGGGAGTTGATGTCGGTGGTGCCGAAGGGCTGGACCTTGGTCGGGATAAGGCCCTGGCCCTTGCCGTTGGCGACGAAGGTGTCGCCCTCCTGGCGGGAGCCCTCGAACCTGACGATGGTGCCGTCCTCGACGGAGGAGGGGTCGGTGGCGACCTGGAGGCTCACGTCGCCGGACGCCGGGGCGGCGCCGGTCGCCAGCGCGACCATGGGGGCCGCGCCGACGGAGAGGACGCCGACGAGCGCCGCGGTGACGGCGCGACGGGCCCTGCTCCCCCCGTTGTTGGTGCAAGCTGTCATGTGTTGTCTCCTTTTAAGGGGGAAGGGGACTGGGGCGGCGCGACGAGGCGCCCCAGCCGGCGGAGCCCATGCACGTTGGTCGACTGGGCGCAACCGCCGGATCGAACAAGCTCCGCATCCCGGGGAATGGATGAGCATGTTCCGATTGCGCGAATAATTGCTCCACTCAAGTCACTTTTCGAACAATTCTCGCGAATATCGAACTAAGATTGAATGAGATGGATGCGAAGGAGGCAGCGATGCTCATACGATTTGGGGTGGAGAACTACGGGTCCATAAGGGACTATCAGGAGATATCCTTCGTTGCTTCTCGCCTCAAGGACGGGGACGGAGGGCTGATCGAGAGGTCCCTCCCCGGCCTCTCCGGGCTAAGCTATCTGAGGTGCCTCGCCGTGTACGGCCCAAACGCCGCGGGTAAGTCGACGCTGCTGGGCGCCATTCGCAACCTCCGGGAGCTCATCCTCGGCTCCTACGGCAAGGGGCCCAGCGCGCCCCTGCCCCACGCCCCGTTCGCCCTCGACCGCGACAGCCCCAAGAGGCCGACTCGCTACCTCGTCGAGTTCGTCGCGCGGGGGGTCCGCTACCGCTACGAGCTCTCCCACACCGCCTACGCGATCACCGGGGAGGACCTCCGCGCATATCCCAAGGGAAAGGAGCAGCTCTGGTTCCGGCGCGGCCCGAGGGGGGTTCAGGGGTCGACGCACGTCTCCGTCCCCAAGGCCGCCCTCCAGCTCCTCAACGACAACGTCCCGCTTCTCTCCTTCCTGGCGAACTACCAGAACCTCAGGTCGCACGACGCCATCGCTCCCGTGCACGAATGGTTCAGGGACGGGCTCGTGTACCTGAACAGGGGGCCGAGCGGGAGCAACGACTTCCCGTTCTCCGGGGAAATAATCGACGGGAACAGGGGGTCCGACTTCGCCAGATCGTTCATCCGCGAGATGGTGAGGTCGGCGGACCTGGGCATCTCCGACGTCTCCGTCGAGAGAAGGGAGATCGGGGAGGACGACAGGGTCGCCATAGCGCGGTCGGCAAGCATCCCTGTCGACATGGTGCCCGACACGATGAAGTCGGTTGTGTTCGGCCACAGGGGGCCACGGGGCGACATGGCGACATTTGACATGGGGAGGGAGTCGGACGGCACCAATCGGATCTTCGACCTGAGCGGCTTCGTCGCCGTCGCCCTCGAGGGCGGGGCGACGATGGTGGTCGACGAGCTTGACGCCTCCCTGCACCCCACCCTCCTGTCAGCCCTCATCCGGAGCTTCCAGGACCCCGACTCGAACCCGAACGACGCCCAGCTCCTGTTCAGCGCCCACAACACGCGCCCCCTGAGCGACGACCTCCTGAGGCGCGACCAGGTGTGGCTCGTCGACAAGCGCGATGGGTCCACGGAGGTGGTCCCGCTCACCGACTATGGTCCCCGCAAGGGGGAGGCGCTTGAGCAGGGCTATCTTGCTGGCCGGTACTCCGCCGTCCCCGTGGTCCCGCGGCGCTTCGCGCCCGCGCGGGAGGGGAAGTAGGATGGCGAGGTCGAGCCTTCGACGCCGAGCCGCGCGCAGAAGCCCGGGGAGAGTCGTCGCCTTCGTCTCCGAGGGTACGGTCACGGAGCCGGAGTACGTTGAGCGGGTTCGCCTGATGCGCGGGGTGCCGTCCGGGGCGCTGAGGTACGTCAGGGCGGGAAAATCCAACCCGCTCGGGCTCGTCAGGGCGGCGGTAAGGGAGCGGTGCGAGAACGCGCGCGCCGCCAGAAGCGGCAGCCAGCCCTTGGTGGACGAATGGTGGGTCCTCTTCGACACCGAGGGGGCGGTGCATCCTCAGGCCGGCATCGGGGAGGCGATCGCCCTCGCTCGGAAGGAGGGGATACGGGTGGCGATGAGCGACCCGTGCTTCGAGTACTGGCTGCTCCTCCACTATCGGTACACCACTCGCGAGTACGGAAGCGCCGAGGAGGTCATAAGGGACCTGAGGGAGTTCATGCCGTCGTACAGCCGGGACAACAAGAGGCCCGTCGGCCCCGGGCTCGCGGACAGGCTCGACGCCGCGCTGAGGAACGCGGGCAGGGTGAGGGATCGCAACCGGAGGGACGGGACGACGTCTCCCATGACCGACGTCGACCTCTTCGTCAGATCTGCCCTCGGGCTGCCTCCGGGGGACTAGGCCTCGCTGTCGGCCCCCCGCTACCGTCTGCGATGGAGCAGGAAGTCCGCCGCGGGGACGATCCTGATGCCGTCGACGTCGGTCGGGTAGCTCCCGCGCATGACGACGACGGCCTTGGGGTAGGAGTCGCGCACCGCCCTGAGCGGCGCCAGCTCGCGCTCCATGGTCGCGGGGTCGGTCATGTCCTCGGTGACCTGGAGGTAGAGGCGCTCGTCGCCCCTCGTCGCCACGAAGTCGACCTCGCCGGCGCGGAGCCTGCCCACGGACACGGAGTAGCCGTCGTAGAGCAGCTGGAGGTAGACCACGTTCTCGAAGACGCGCCCCTGGTCGGCGTCCCGGTAGCCCTGCAGGAAGCTCCTCAGGCCTACGTCCACGAGGTAGTGCTTGCCCCCCGTCTTGAGCAGCTCCCTTCCGCGTATGTCGTAGCGCTTGGCGCGGTAGAAGAGGTAGGCCTCGCGCAGCGCCCCCATGTAGGCGTCCACCGTGTCGTTCGCGACGCGCGACCCCTCCGCCCGGATGGTCCCCGCGATGGAGTTCACGGAGCTCTCGTTGCCCACGTTGTCCGCGAGGAAGGCGCACAGGCGGCGCAGCAGGTCGGCGTTGGTGACCTGTCGCCTGCCGCGCCTGCGGTCGCGCTCGAGGATGTCGCGCACGATCACGGTGTCGTAGAGCGAGGACATGTAGGCGCGGTGGGACGCGACGTCCGGCTCCGAGAGCGCGAGGAACGGCATGCCCCCGAAGCGGCGGTACTGGTCGAGCATGGCCTGGAGCGACCCGTACCCCCCGTCCGGGAGCGCGACCAGGTCCGCGCGCGGCCCGTCCGCCCCGAACCACTCCGCCCCGCGGAAGTCCAGGTACTCTGCGAAGGTGAGCGGCAGCATCCCCACCTCCACGTAGCGGCCCGACAGGTAGGTCGCCAGCTCGCTCGAGAGCAGGAACGCGTTCGAGCCGGTGACGTAGATGTCACAGGGCATGTCCACCCTGAGGGAGTTGATCGCGCGCTCCCAGCCCTCGACCTGCTGGAGCTCGTCGAAGAACAGGTAGGGGCGCTCCACCCCCTCGGCGCGCTCCCGGACGATGGCGTAGAGGTCGCGGTAGTCGCCGATGCCGTCGAACTCCATCGACTCCATCCTGAAGGTGAGCAGCCTCTCCCGGGGCACGCCCTCCGCCGCGAGCGCCTCGCGGGCCATGTCCAGCAGCGTGGACTTGCCGCAGCGGCGCACCCCAGTGACCACCTTGACGAGGTCGCGGTCGCGGAACCGCAGGAGCTGGTCGAGGTACTTCTGCCTGACGATCACGGTGCCCCCCAATGTGAAAGATCTGCATATGGTGCGAGTTTTTCACATGATAAGCGAAGCAGCCGCCCTGCCGGCGCAACATGTGAAAGATTTGCACGGGGTGCATCTTTTTCACATGACGCGAGGCGGGGCCGGGCGGGCTTCGGGCCGGGCGCAGCCGTTCGGCGCTCGAGCGAATCGTTCGGGCATTCGGCGAAGCGTTCGGCGTCAGCATGTCAGGCGGCACCTGAAGGACCGTCCCTCCCGGGTCCTCTCGACCCCCGTGCCGGGCGCGAGGAGCTTGCGGAGCCTGCCCTGGGCGACCCTCTCCGAGACGCCGAACAGGCCCATGACGTCGGCCGACGTCAGCCCCTGGGGCGTGGACTCCAGGAGGCGGAGCAGGTCCGAGGAGGACAGGAGGACACACACGCGCCGTGTCTCCTCCCCCTTCCCCCATAAAGGAGACAACACATGACAGCTTGCACCAACAACGGGGGGAGCAGGGCCCGTCGCGCCGTCACCGCGGCGCTCGTCGGCGTCCTCTCCGTCGGCGCGGCCCCCATGGTCGCGCTGGCGACCGGCGCCGCCCCGGCGTCCGGCGACGTGAGCCTCCAGGCCGGCGAGAACGTTCCGTTCGAGAACGCCAAGGTCGAGTACAAGGGCGGCGAGCCCGGCGACAGCTTCCTCTACAAGAGCGGCGACTACCTCGTGCCGACCAAGGTCGTCCCCGACAACAACGTCGACCCCATCACCGACCTGGAGCAGAACGACGGCTCGATCAGCCTCCAGGACGATCACTACTACTACGCTTACGTACTCATCGACAACAATGGGACTGACGTCGTCAACGGCGAGGTCACCTATGATGACGACGACGGCGACGACGTCATCGTCAGGGGAACCGTCGTCGCGGACCCGACCCAGCAGACCGGCCTCTACGCCGTCGTCGTCGGCCACTACAGCGCTGCTACCAGCGGCTTCGACTACTACGTCTCCAAGGCCGACACCTTCACCGTCGTGAACGGCTCGTTCGACGAGGCGCAGCTGTTCGACAACGGCGACGTCGAGGACACCACCTTCGCGTACGACGGAGCGACCGCCAGCGTTGATGACATCCTCTCTAAGATGGGCGTCTCGATTGACGGCGTTGCCCTCGTCAAGCACGGCGACTCCGACCACCTTTCCACGGAGTGGGACTACAGCTTTGGGAAGGTCACCGAGGAGGGCTCGAACGTTGACATTGCCGGGCATGGCACCGCTCTTGTCCCCGGGAAGACCTACAACGTCGAGGTCGTCGGCGAGAACGCCTACGCGGGCGTCAAGAAGACCCTCAGCTTCACCTTCGGCCAGCTCAACCTTACCGGCGCGTCCATCGTGAGCGTTGGGGCCATCGACACCGGAACCGCCCCCCTGACTAACAACCTCAGTGCAATCATCAGCTCTATCAACGGGGTTACCTCCCTTGACTGGACGCGTCTCTCCGCCAAGGTGAGCAGCCCCGAGGACGGCGTCTACACCTACACCATCTCCTCGAGCGACCACGACGACCAGTACGGCGACTACGTCACCGGCGAGGCGACCGTGACCGTGCTCGTCGGCGACGATTTCGCGACGGTCGGGTATGATGGCAATCCTGACCTCAAGAGCTGGTTCACGGCAGAGAGCGAGCTCCTTGCCGACGGCACGAGCGCCTACGTGGTCGACCTGACCGAGGCGAAGCCCGCGTACTTCGACGTCGACGAGCTCGAGGCGAAGGCCAACGGGGAGGATGTCGATTTCGACGTCTCCGTCGAGGGCGGCACCGTCGAGGACCTCACCAAGGCCGGCAGGTGGGACGTCACCGTGACCGTGAACAAGAAGGTTGACGGCCAGCGCTACGTCTACCTCTACTCCTTCACCGTCTACAACACCAACGGCGTCGTCGAGGCCGACGACATGCAGGTCTCCTTCGACGGCCGCAACATCGAGCAGGGTGCAAAGAACACGGGCACCGACTACAACGGCACGGACCTCTCGTCCAAGCTCTCCGTCAAGGTGACCCGCGGCGGCAAGACCTTCGAGGAGGGCACCGACTACACCGTCTCCATCGCCAAGCAGGACGTCACCGGCAAGTGGGTCGAGACCGACGAGATCGTTGACGCCGGCGACTACCGCGTGACCGTCAAGGGCGTCACCTTCGACGAGGTCGGGCAGTACTTCATCGAGATTGGCAAGCGCGAGCTCAAGACCGCCACGCCCTCCAACGCCTTCGCCGTCCAGGGCACCACGTACTACTACTCCTTCACGGACGACGTTATTGCCCCCGAGTTTGAGTTCATCGGCGACGACGGCGAGACCTACACGGTCCCGGCCGACCAGTTCGAGGTCACCTACGACAAGCAGGGCGACGGGCTCGCGGCCGGCGTCGCCCTGGAGGCCAAGGGCCAGTACGCCATCACCGGCATCTCCCTTGACGCCGACAACTTTACCGGTGGCCCCTCGTTCGCAGGCATCATCGAGGTCACCGATGCCTCCTCCTTCGTCGACGTGCCCAACGACGCGTGGTACGCCGAGGAGGTCGGCATCGCCAAGCAGCAGGGCTACATCGGCGGCGTGGGCGGCACCAACTTCTTCGCCCCGATGAACAACATCACCCGCGCCGACTTCGCCTGCGTGCTCTACCGCATGGCCGGCGGCTCCATCGGCACCGTCCAGGAGGGCATGACCAACGAGGAGATCTCCTACATCTCCCAGTTCGAGGACGTCGACCCGAACGCCTACTACGCCAAGGCCGTCGCCTGGGCGACCAAGATGGGCATCGTGCGCGGCTACGGCGACACCTTCGGAACCGAGCGCGCCATCTCCACCGAGGAGTTCGTGACGATGCTCGCCCGCTACGCGGCCAAGATGGGCACCGACACCTCCGCCGACACCGACGCCGTGCTCGGCGCGGTCGCCGACGGCGACGAGGTCAGCTCCTACGCCCGCGACGCCGTGGCGTGGGCCGTCTCCGAGGGCTACATCGCCAAGGACGGCAACCTGATCGACCCGCAGGGCACCATCTACCGCGCCCGCGCGATCAAGATCGCCGTCGACTACCAGCCCGAGCAGCTCGACACCATCCTCGACCAGGGCAACAACGCCGAGGACAAGTAGTCTTGCCCGCGCGACCCGCGGCGGGGGCTCCGGCCCCCGCCCGGGCGGGCGGCCCCGCCGGGGCGCTCTCCACGAGAGCTCCCCCGCGGGCCCACCCGAGAGCAAGCTGTCAAGGTGAGGAACGGGCCGAGTGGCGAGGCGGCCGCCCCCTCCCCCGGCTCGCAGCGGGGGAGGGGGCGGCGTCGTATCCGCCGCCGATCAGCTGGCGCAACGAAGCGAGTCCCCCGGGGGATCCCCCGGGGGACTCGCTGCATCTCAATCCGATTTTCCGCAGCCCGAACGGCTCGCCCTCCCCCTCCGTTGCGAGCCCCGGGGGAGGGCCCAGCCTCGCCACTTCGCCTTCGCTCTCGACAGCTTGCCCTGCCAGTAAGGCTCGTCGGTGACCGCTCTGCCGAGCGGGCACCGGCGGGCCCTCTGAGGGGGCGGGGGCCGAGGCCCCCGCCCCTAGCGGGTCGACGCTAGATGCCTACTTGCTGGCATCCTCCCCGGTGCCGGGCTTGGTGGCGTCGGGGTTGCCGATGACGTGGAGCTGCTCGGGCTGGTAGTCCACGGCGATCATGACCGTGCGCCAGCGGGCGACGCTCTCCTGCGGGGCGATGAGGTTGCCGCCCTTGGCGATGTAGCCGTTCTCCACGGCCCAGGCGACGGCGTCGCGGGCGTAGCCGGAGACCTGGTCGCCGTCGGGCGTGGCTGCGAGCACCGCGTCGGTGTCGACGGAGGTGTCGTCGCCCATCTTGGCCGCGTAGCGGGCGAGCATGGTCACGAACTCCTCGGTGGAGATGCTGCGGGCGGAGCCGAAGGTGTCGCCGTAGCCGTTGGCGACGCCCATCTCGACGCACCAGGCGACCGCCTTGGCGTAGTAGGCGTGCGGGTCGACGTCGGAGAACTGCGAGATCGTCGCGATGTTCTCGTTGGTCAGGTCCTCAAGGGAGGCGCTGATCTCGCCGCCGGCCATGCGGTAGAGGACGCACGCCATGTCGGCGCGGGTGAGCTGGTTCATCGGGGCGAAGAGGTTGGTGCCGCCGATGCCGCCGATGTAGCCCTGTGCGCTCGCGGTGTAGATGGCCTGCGCGAAGAAGTCGCTGCTCTTGACGTCGGCGAAGACCTTGTCCTTGGAGACGACAATCTTCTGGACACCGAACTTGTTGCCGACCTGCCAGTTGTCGTTGACGGTGGTGTCCTTGATGGTCCCGAGGTACTCGCCAGCCTCCTTGAGCTCGGCCTTCTTGCCGTCGAGGGTGTAGGTGATGGTGAAGGCGCTCGCGGGGACCTCGATGACCTTGCCCTTGTCGTCGACGCAGGTGTAGGTGGCGTCGATGACGTCGCCCGTGTAGGCGAAGAAGCCGGCGTACTTGCCGCTCTCAAGGGTGTCGTCGGTCACGACGTTGTAGTTCGGGAAGAGCCACTCGACAACGGCGGGCTTGACCTCGATGGTGAAGCTGATGGAGTTCGTGAAGGTGATACCCTTCACGACGACGGTGTACTCCCCGGCGTCGACGACGGAGTCGACGGTCTTGCCGTCCTCGTCCTTGATGGCGACCGTGTAGTCGGTGCCCTCGGCAAGGGTCACGTCGTTCTTGGCAACCATGACCTTGAGCTTGTCCGCCCAGTCGGACCCGTCGTAGGTCACCTCGGTAGAGCCCTCGACGTTCTTTCCGTCGAGGGTGACGTAGACGTGCTCATCGGTGATGTCGTCGTAGGAGTTCACGACCTTGTAGGTCTTGTTGCCGGCGATGAGGCTGCCGTTGCTGTCACGGTAATAGACGCTGTAGGTCACATACCAGGTGCCGCCCTTGGCAAGGTCGGCGTCGGTGGCAACCGAACCATCCTCCGCCGTGACGACATGGCTCACGTCATCCTCGTCAACGCTGTATCCGTTATCGGTGGTCGCGGTGACATCCTCAACATCAAACGGCTCGGCATCCTCGTTGGTGAGGTCGTAGTAGTAGACGCCATCACCGTCAGCGTCCGAGGCGTTCACGATGTTCACGACGTGGTCCGCGTAGATGGCCTCGACCGTCTTGGAGCCGGTGACCCAGCCCTTGTCTGTGGCCTCCTTTGTCGGAACGACCGTGAAGGTGTAGCGGCCGGTATCTCCTGCGATGCCGTCATCCGAGGGGCTCTTCTCGAAGGAGACACCGAAGTACTTGTCGCCGATGACGCCGTCGCCGCCGCCGTCCTGGACCGTCACGCCGTTGATGGAGTCCACGACGTCGAAAATCTCGCTGGCGTTGCTGAGAACGACGGTCCCAACCTTGCCGGTGACGGTTGCCTCATCGAGGTCGAGCGGCTGGAGCGTGAAATCGAGGGTCTCCGCGTTGCCCCAATCGTAAGCGCCCTTGCCGACAATCTTTGCGGTGTAGGTGACGCCGGGCTCGAGCTGGTCAGTCCTGCTGAGGGGGGTAGTGGCGCCCTTCTCGTAGAACTCGATGTCGTCGTAGTCCTCCCCCTCGTCGAGGATGACGCCGTCGAGCGAGACGTTCATGTGCTTCTTGAGCTCGGAGACGGTCCTGCCGTTCAGGGTGCCGTTCCACATGAACTCGGTGTCGTCCACGTTCTCGTCCTCGACGATCTGGGCGCCCTCGAGCGAGCGCGAGGTGATGACGAAGCGCTCGGCGCTCTTGTTGAGCTCCCATCCGCCGTTCTTAAGGCCGACGACCACGGCGTACTCGCCGGGATCGGTCGGCTTGTTAACGCACTCGCCCTTCAGGTTGACCTGACGACCGTCGGCGTTCTCGTACTTGACCGGCTCGCCGTCAAGGCTCTCCCACACGGTCGAGCTCGAGGTGTCGATCTTCACGTAGAAGTAGTAGTACGACCCGTTCTCGGTTGCAGCGCCGGCGGGATGGTACTCGAGGTCCTCCGGCTCAGCCCCGCCGAAGGGCTTGATGCTGACCGCCACCATACCCTGGGGGTCTCCGTTGTAGACGTAGGTGTCCTCGCCCTCATAGGTTACGGTGCCGTTCCAGACCGTGTTGCTGGTGTCGGCCTGGAGGATCACGTCGCCGGACGCCGGGGCGGCGCCGGTCGCCAGCGCGACCATGGGGGCCGCGCCGACGGAGAGGACGCCGACGAGCGCCGCGGTGACGGCGCGACGGACCCTGCTCCCCCCGTTGTTGGTGCAAGCTGTCATGTGTTGTCTCCTTTTAAAAGAGTCCTAATTTGGGAGGTTGAGAGAGGCGGCAGAGCCGGTTTTGACGTTGGGGCACTTTCGAGTATTTCCTATGTTCTGATGTTGAGGCGAATTTATTTACAAATATGTGTACAATTATGCCATGAGTAGACTTGGCAACATACGTAGACTCGAGGAGCTCGCATCGGAGCAGTGGGGGCTGATTACTGCTGCCCAGGCAATTCGCGTGGGCAGCAGCAGGACACAGCTTAGCCGAATGGTGTCCGATGGAAGGCTGGAGCCCATGTGCTACGGCGTCTACCAAGTCACTTCTGGTAGCGAAACGGACCACGCCATGCTCAAGGCGGCATGGATGTCGCTATACCCCAAGAAGTACGTAAGGGAGCGGGTTGTAGAGAACCGCCTTGACGCAGTTGCAACCGGTCGGACAGCTGCGAGGCTCTACGGGTACGGAGACCTTTACGAGTCTCCGTACTGCTTTGTTGTGATGAGCGGCAAGCGATCGACAAGGCGTGACATGGAGCTTGTTCGCGACACAATAAATGTTTCGGACGTTTCGTTCGAGATGGGAATTCCCGTCGTTCGACCGGAGCGAATGATTGCCGATCTCCTGAGAACGAACGAGGATCCGAGCCTGGTGGACGATGCCATTGCTGATATGGCTTCGAAGGGTCATGTGCTCGACAGAAGGAGGCTGGCTATCCTGCTTGAGCCTCTTTCCAAGCGGCATGGGTACGATTCGGGTGACATCATGGCGTCCAGCCTCATAGACCGCAACGCCACCGTGCCTCTCGTGAGCAAATCACTAAGTAACCTTACGGCTGCGCTGGAATCCTCTGAGGAGTGGAGGCGCCTGACGAGTATTGTTTCGGAGAATCTTTCGGTCATTTCAGCTGCCCAAGAAGCTTCCCGCAGCCTTCCCAGTTCAGAGATGATCGACAATCTGAGCGCCGCCGTGCAAGCAATTCCACGGGCGGGCATCGACGAACATCTCTTTGGTAGCGCGCAGTCTCTCGTCTCGTCGATGAGGGCCGTTGATGGTGAGCGCCTGGACGAGTGGAAGGAAGCTGCGTGTATATCTCCGGCAATGCTGCAGGTGATTGAGAGCTGTCAAAAAACGATCGCCCCTCTTTTTGATTCCGGGGTGATCGAGAGGATGAACGAAGTCCTGAAGACGATAGGACCCGTAATTAGCGCCGTTCGGGAGAGCGGTGCGAGCGCTGATAGAAAATGAGGATGGAGGCGAAGGCTCTTGATAGCAACAGGCTACAGATCCTTGACCCAAAGGGTTAATGCCGCTGCCAGGAAGTCCCAGCGCGATACCGGGAGGGCGGTTGAAAGCTTCTATCTCGACAGGCTACTTTGCAGGGTGTTTAGCGAGGACGAGCCGTCTTTCGTCTTGAAGGGAGGGCAAAGTCAACTAGCAAGGCGACTTGTGTCCCGCGAAAGCCGTGACATCGATCTTGTTGGCAGGATGACTCAAGTCGACGAGGCCCTTGAGGAGTTGAAGCGCCTCGCGTCGAAGGACTTGCATGACTTCATAGAATTCCGCTTTGCTGGCGCTACGCCCATTCCAGTCTCTCAGGAGTACCGCACGGGCTACGCAGTCGAATTCATCCCGATCCTTGGCGGCGTAAGACCGCTTAATCGGATAAACGTTGACCTTGTTGTCGATGAGACTCCTCCGGAGAGCTATGAACTTGTCTCACCGGCGAGCAGGCTCGATATAGACGGGCTAATAACATTCGACTATGCCGTTCAGCTTATCGAGGAGAGGGTGGCGGACAAGGTCTGCGCAACAATGCAGATGTACGGAGGACGCCCCTCCTCCCGCGTAAAGGATCTCGTTGATCTAGTTGCCTCAATGCTCTGGGATGAGATTGATGCGAGCATCCTTTCCGAGAGGCTTTCTCGGGAGATCCTTCTTCGTCACATGGGAGAGATAAATCTTTTCAGAGTTCCTGACAGCTGGAAGACGTCCGGCTTCGAGGCCTTTAATTCCATGGCTAGAGAATGCGGATTTCCGGAGGGGCTATGCGATGTCTCCGGCGCCGAACAGGCGATCGCCGAATGGATTGCTCCTGTTCTTGACCGCACCGCATTAGGTCTCAGGTGGGACCATGAAAAGAAGGCTTGGTGTTCTGGCATGGCTTCCGAACCCACGTGTTCGATTCCGCCCGTGAGATAATCGTGCGCGTGTGAACGATTGCTCTGGGGGTGCGAATGGCGGATCTGGTGGCATACGTCCTTATCGCCGCGGCGGGGGTACTGCTCTGCCGCAGGCTCGAGGTGGGGCCGGACGGGTGGTCCCTGGGCCTGGGCGCCCTCCTCTCCGCCTTCCAGGTGCTGGGTCGCGCCTACCGCGACCACGGGACGTTCCGCGCAATCTACGCGTCCCCGGCGGACCTCGCGCTGAACGTCGTCCTTCTTGTTGTTGGGGCCATTGCGCTGGCGCTGCTCGTGCGGCTCGCATTCTGGCTCATGGACCGCCCGGCCCCGCGGCTGCGCGAGGGCGACGCTCCCTCCGAGGCGCGCTTCCTTCCGACCCCCGCGGTCATGGCCCTGCTCGTGGTTGCGTGGCTGCCGTACCTGGTCACGTTCCTGCCGGGGTCGTTCACCTTTGACGGTACCAACCAGATGGACGTCTTCTACGGGTTCCTCCCCAAGACCAACCACCACCCCTACCTCATGACCCTCCTCATGGGCTCGGTCTTCGACGTGGGGCGGCGCCTGGGGTCGGACAACCTCGGGATCTTCCTATGGGTGGCGCTGCAGACGCTCGTGCAGGCGGCGGCGCTCTCGCTCTCCGTGCGCTCCATGCGCCGGATGGGCGCCCCGAGGGCGGCGCTCGTTGCGGCCACCGCCTTCTTTGCCCTGACGCCGGCGTGGGGCGCCTACGCGCAGGCCTTCCTCAAGGACACGCTCTTTGCGTCGCTGCTGTGCCTGTACGTGACGCTGCTCGCGGAGTCGTGGGAGCGCTGCCGGCGCGAGGGGGAGGTCTCGCCCGCCCAGGCGGCGGGGCTCCTGGCACTGGGGGTCGCCCTCTGCGTGACGCGGCACAACGGCGCCTTCGTGGTGGCGCTCTGCCTGCCGGTCGTGGTGGTGGCCATGCGCGGCTGGCGCTCCCGCGCGCTCGTTGCCGGCGCGGCGGCGGGGGCGCTCGCGGTCTACCTCGCGGTGTCGGCCGCCCTGCTGCCCGCGATGGGCGTGGCGCCGGCCGGCAGGCAGGAGTCGCTCGGGGCGCTCTTCCAGATGACGGCACGCTACCTCAGGGAGGCGCCGACCGACGTGGAGCCGTGGGAGCGCGACGCCATATCGGCCGTGCTGGACTACGACGCCATAGCGGAGTCCTACGACGGCAACAAGAGCGACGCCGTGAAGGTCACCTACCACGGGACGGACGACGACCTGGGGGCGTACCTTGCCGCCTGGGCGTCGATGGGCCTTCGCCACCCGGGGGTCTACCTCGACGCCTTCCTGAACGGCCTCTACGGCTACCTCCACGTGGACACGTCCTGCCCGCACGACACGTGGGACTACCGCTTCTACGCCTACGGCCCCCTGCCCGGCGTGCCCGACGACTTTGAGGTCGCCTACGTCATGCCCGAGGGCGCCCGCGCTGTGGTGATTTCCGCGTGCAACGCCTTCCAGGGGATCCCCGTGCTCGGGTGGCTGGGCCACTGCGGTGTCTACACCTGGGCGCTGCTGCTGGCGTGCGTCCACACCCTGCGCTCCGGCAGGGCGCGCCAGCTCGTGGTGGCGGCTCCCTCGCTGGTGATGCTCGCGATCTGCTTTGTCTCCCCGGTGAACGGGTACCTGCGCTACATGCTGCCCATCATGGCGGAGGTGCCGCTCACGCTGTGGTTCTCCGCCCACGCGGCGGCCGTGGACCCGGCTCCGAGGCTCAACGTCCGCGGGAGGCACGCCAGGAGGGCCTAGCGGGCTTGCCCGAGGGGGCGGCTATACTCTTCCTGAAGGAGACGAGCGCGCCGCTTCTGGCGCGAGCTACGGGAGGTTCTGCATGGCGGCAAGGCACGCTGCGGTCGCGACGGCCGGCACGGAGAGAGGGGACATGGGCAGGGGGCTCCCCTGGCAGGCGCGCGTGGCGCTGCTGGCGTGCCTGGCGCTCCTCTACACGTGGATGGCCGCGCACCTGGGCGTGGGCACGATGGCGGGCGGCCCCGACGAGAGCATGCGCTCGCTCGTGCCCCGGGCAATAGCCGCGGGCAACCTCTTCCCCTCTGGCTACGACCCCGAGGTCATCTACTTCCTGGGCAACTGGTCCTACGCCTTCTACCCGCAGGCGCTGGGCGCCTACCTGAGCGCGTTCTTCATGAAGGTGGCGGAGCTGCTGGGATTCTCGGAGAACGCGTGCTTTGAGGCGGGGAGAATGGCGAGCGTGTGCCTGAGCGTGGTGGCGCTGACGTTTGCCTCGCTCGCGGCGGAGCGCGTGGCTCGCAGGATGCGCCTGGACGTGCGCCTTGCCGGGGCGGGCGCCATCGTGCTCATGGGCCTGTGGCCGCAGTACGCGTTCCTGAGCGCCTACATGAACAACGAGATCGTGGCGCTGGCGGGCGTCTGCCTCATCATCTACTCCCTGGTCTCCGGCCTCATGGACGGCTGGGGGGCGGGCGCCAGGGCTGCGCTCTCCGCAGGCGTCATCGTGGCGGCGCTGGGGTACTGGAACGCCTACGGCTTCATCCTCGCGGGCGTGGGGACCTTTGTCTGGAGCCTCGTGCGCATGAGGGCGCCCGGGCGTGAGAAGGCGCGGCTCTTCCTCACCGCCGCCATCCCGGCCGCCGTCTGCGTGCTGCCGTTCTTTGCCCTGAACGTCGTGCGCTACGGAGACCTGCTGGGCATGTCCACCTTCCACGAGCGCTACCAGCAGTGGCTCGACGCCGGGGGCCAGGTCCTGCAGCAGCCCTATACGGAGGGCCTTGCCTCGATGCTGCTGGAGACCGAGTACGTGACGAGCACGTGGAGATCGTTCATCGGCGTCTTTGGGTACATGAGCTACCTGCTGCCGTTTTTGGCCTACCTCTCCTACACCGTGCTCGCGTGCACGCTGGCCGGCGCCTTTCTGGCGCGCGGGGCGCGGGAGCGTGCGCTTTCCGGCTGGGGCGGCCGCGTGCTCACCGGCGCCGTGGCGCTGGGGTGCGTGGTGACCGTTGCGCTCTCCCTCTACTACTCGCTGGCGACGGACTACCAGCCGCAGGGGCGCTACGTGATCTACCTGCTGCCGCCGCTCGCCATGGCTATGGCGCTCGGCGCCGCGCCGCGCGAGGAGGGCTCGCGCGCGGGTAGGGTTGCGTGCGCGTGTCTGCTCGCGGCCTTTGCCGTGGCGGGCCTCGCGATTCTTGCGTGCGCCTCGATAGACTGCGGCTGGACGGGCGTTGACGTCACGCTGATGCAGCACTAGGGGCGGGGCGCGGGGTGATTCCCCTCAGAGTGGGCTACAATTTCCGACAGGGATGCCGTGGGGGAGGTTCACTCGTGCTCAGCGTCTGGTTTGGCCCCATGGAGGGCGCCATCTACAATACGGCGATGTACTTCAGGAACACCTTCCAGGAGGGCTGGCTCGATGACCCGCTCGCCAAGGAGATGATCAAGGGGGTGGACCGCGCCGAGGTGCTCTCCGGGCGCCTGGTCGTCTCCCGCGTCCTCGGACCGGTCTCGCCATACGAGCTCTCGGGCGGCGTGAAGACGCTCCTGCTCATACGCAACTTCCCAGAGCTGGTCTTCAACGCCTCGACCTGCGGGGACAACTGTGCTCGCTGGATTCTCAAGATGGGACGCGAGGGGGACGTCACCGTGAACCTCCGCCACATCATGGACTTTGGGGGCAGGAAGTTCACGGTAAAGGTGCTCAACACCGGCGCGGTGGTCCACACCATGAGAGAACTCGCACTGGAGGCCGCCCCCCTCCTTGACGGAGGCATGTCGTGAGGGGGCGGCACGATATCGTTGTGCGCAACAACCGCGTCCAGTTCACGCTGTCCGTGAGGCGCAACATTACGATACTCCGCGGGGATAGTGCAACGG
This sequence comes from Thermophilibacter mediterraneus, assembly GCF_900119385.1. Taxonomy (GTDB): domain Bacteria; phylum Actinomycetota; class Coriobacteriia; order Coriobacteriales; family Atopobiaceae; genus Thermophilibacter; species Thermophilibacter mediterraneus. The sequence continues at coordinate 931,584 of NZ_FPKO01000009.1, read as the reverse complement.
GCAAGACTACCCTCATCGAAATGATCTCAGACTTCGAGGCCCAGGGCACGGCGAGCGGCGTTGAGCTCAGGTGTGACGTTCCGTGCACGGTTCTCTCGGGGGCGAGGTGGAAAAGGGACCTCGAGGGTATCTCCGGGTACGTTGTTTTCATCGACGAAGGCAATGAATGGGTATCCTCGAGGGACTTCAGGGACGCCATTGAGGGGAGCGACAACTACTACGTCATCGCCACGCGTGAGCGCCTTGATTGCCTGCCGTACAGCGTCGAGGAGGTATATCGCCTCAAAAACACGACGAGCGTGCGGAGCTCCCAGCGCTACCGAGACGCAAAGCGTTACTTCACCTCCGCTAAGAGAATCTACAGCACCATTCCCACCAACGACGCACCCATCCCCGAGGAGGTCATTGTGGAGGACTCGGGCTCAGGCTTCAGGTTCTTTTCGGCCCTTTCCAAGCGATCGGGTGCTAGATGCGTTTCCGCTGGTGGCAGGGGCAACGTCTACCGCAAGATCATGGAATCGCATGTGGAGCACCTCCTCGTCATAGCGGACGGCGCCGCCTTTGGGTCCGAGATGGAGCGTGTTCACCACGTATGCCGCGAGCGCAGCGTACAGCTTTACCTACCTGAGTCTTTTGAGTGGCTGCTCCTGAGTTCTGGGCTCGTAAGAGATGACGAGCTCCCGGCAATCATGAGGTCCCCGGAGGACTTCGTCGACAGCCGCGAGTACCTGAGCTGGGAGAGATTCTTCGCGGCAACGCTCGTCCGCATGACGGCAGGAACCTATCTGCGCTACGCGAAGGGTTCTCTTTCGGACTCTTGGCTTGAGGAGCGCTCGCTCTCCGCCGTTAGTTCTGCAATGCCACGAACCGGGCTTTAGGCTGGCTCGAAACCCCAGCACGCGACATGTGGGCGCAAGCTGCTGCGATTCTCCATCGTCTCCCCATCCCCACTTAAAAGGAGACAACACATGACAGCTTGCACCAACAACGGGGGGAGCAGGGCCCGTCGCGCCGTCACCGCGGCGCTCGTCGGCGTCCTCTCCGTCGGCGCGGCCCCGATGGTCGCGCTGGCCACCGGCGCGCCCTCTGGCGAGGTCCAGCTCCAGGCCGCCAGCACCAACGAAGCCATCATGGCGGGCACGGTTGACGGCTACAAGGTCGGCATCAGGGACTACAAGGGCAACGGCCCCGTCTCCCTCTCCATGAGCGACGTGCAGTCCCACAACAGCACCATCGTCATCACCTCTGTCAAGCCCGGCGGCGTCGACACCGACTCCGCTGCGTACAGCGGCTCGACCTATTACTACAAGAAGGTCACCGGCGCGGTTGACGAGACGACTAGCGTCAAGTTCAACGGCGAGTGGTACCAGTGGCTCACCGACCAGACGTTCGCCAACCTTACCACTGGTGACTACATCGCCGTGATCCAGAACCTCACTGGCGTGAGCTACGACGCCGGCGAGTCCTACAACGTCCCCGCGGTCAAGTTCTCCGTCACCGCCGACGCGCTCGACGGCGCCAAGGTCATGAAGGAGCTCAAGGACCTTATGGGCAACGTCATCGGCTACTCCGACGAGCTTACCTGGGAGTCCGGCCAGGATTGGGACGACCTCAAGATCGTCCTCAACGACAAGGTCGTCACCAGCGCCGACTTCGCCGTCTACGCCAAGAACCAGGCCACCGGAGACCTTAAGCACTCCGAGATCCTCCCGGGCACGTATGAGGTCGTCATCACGGGTGCCAACGCCTATGACGGCGAGCAGGTCAAGTACGACGTCACCGTCGGCAAGCTGAACCTCTCCACGCTCGGCCTCACCATCGCTGACGTCAAGGGCAACACCGCCCCCACCTTCAGCGACCTCTACAACCAGAACCAGATTGTCATGGACGACAAGCTCGGCGGCGTGGCTACCGACGCCATCCTCGACTTCGCCATCTCCGGCACGACGTGGGAGACCTCCGGCCTCGGCGAGTACACCTACACCCTCTCCGTCAAGGACGGCGCAACCGTCAACGGCGTGAACGGGCAGAACAACTTCAAGGTCTCCGACCTTGTCGAGGGCACTGCCACCATCAAGTTCAACCGCATCAACGCCAGCGCGTCCAGCGTCACCTGGACCTATGACGGCAAGTCGTTCACCGGCGGCAACATCACCGTCGACGCCAGCGCCGCGAAGGACGACCTCGCGAACGGCACCCTGAAGTCCCTCGACTTCTCGAAGTTCGGTGGCACCTACGCCGACATCACCGACCCCGGCACCACCGGCGAGCTCGCGGCCGACCAGATCTCCTACAAGATCTACGACGCCGAGGGCAAGGAGGTGTCCGCCTTCGGCGCCAAGGGCACCTACAAGGTCGTCGTCGAGGCGGTCCCCAGCAAGCTCGGCTGGAACGTCGACCGCTCCGCGCTCATCTTCAACGTCACGGTCAAGCAGGGCACGATCGGGAGCGCCAACGTCATCTTCACGTATGACGGCGACGTCAAGCAGGGTTCTGTTAACGTCAACTACGATGCTGCTGACTACGCCTCCCGTCTCGGCATTCAGGTCACCGACTCCAAGGGCAACGCGCTCAAGGAGGGCACCGACTACAAGGTCACCATCAAGAACTCCAAGGGCGACGTTGTGGAATCCGCAGTCGACGTCGATACCTACACCGTGACCGTCTCCAGCGACACCTACGAGCTCGGTGGCAGCGTGAACGGCGTTGAGTCCATCGACATCCGGATTGATCCTCTCGAGCTGACCTCTGCCAACACGAGGGTCACGTTCCCGACGGCAATCACCTACACGACCGGCAGCGGCGCGTACGAGGTCGAGCACATGTTCATCCCCTACACGGGGCAGGACATCACCCCTGTCATCGAGGTTGCCTACACGACCGACGAGGACGGCAAGCCCGTCTGGAGCACCCTCGACGCAGCACTCTATGACCTGACCTTCGGCTACGACGCTGACCTCGAGGGCGCCTTCAACGGCAGCTCCTCTCGCCCCGAGACCATCAACAAGGTCGGCCGCTACAGCGTCGCCTTCCAGATTGACCCGGCCGACACGAAGAACGTGTTCACCAGCGCTCTCGTGTGGGACAACAACGACTCCAAGGGCTTCACCGTCACCGACAAGGTCAAGGTCTTCGTCGACGTCCCGAACACCTCCTACTACGCGCAGCCCATCTACACCGCGGTGAGCGAGGGCTACATCGTCGGCCTCGGCGGGTCCAACATGTTCGGGCCCGACCAGTCGATCTCCCGTGCCGACATGGTCTGCGTGCTCTACCGCATGGCCGGCGGCTCGGTCGACTCCGAGGGCGTGAGCAACGCCGACAAGGCGTACATCTCCGACTTCGAGGACGTCGACCCGAACGCCTACTACGCCAAGGCCGTCGCCTGGGCCGTCAAGGCCGGCGTCGCGAACGGCTACGGCGACACCTTCGGCACCGAGCGCGCCGTGTCCACCGAGGAGTTCGTGACCATGCTCGCCCGCTACGCGGCGATCTGCGGCACCGACACCTCCGTCGACGACGTCGACGCGGTGCTCGCCGGCACGCCCGACGGCGACCAGGTCTCCGGCTACGCCCGCGAGGCGATGGCCTGGGCCGTCGAGAGCGAGTACGTGGGCAAGGACGGCAACTCGCTCGTCCCGCAGGGCTCCGTCTCCCGCGGCCGCGCGGTGACCATCGCCGTGCGCTACCAGCCCGAGAAGGCGACCATCGTCGGCTCTGTCGAGTAAAGATTGTCGTAATCTCGCTAACGCTTTTCCGTGGCGCCCCGGCAGCGGCCGGGGCGCCCGGGAGGGTCAGCCGGGGATGACTTGTTGAGCCGTCCCCCACAGGCCTTCCTGGTAATGCAAGCTGTCGTGCGAGAAGGCTGATCGGCGAGGCGCGAGGCCTCCCCCTGGGGCTCGCAACGAGAGGGGGAGGCCGAGCGGCGCTTTGAGTTGATTTGACAAGGCCCCGTAGACGGTACTCCTGAGGCAATGCCTAGAATGCGGCGCCGATTTGCGCAGAGAGAATAGAGACGCAACGAATCGAGGCCCCCGGGGGATTCCCCGGGGGCCTCGACCTGTCTTAATCCGGTTGTTTGGCGGCCCGAACGGCTCGCCCTCCCCCTCCGTTGCGAGCCCCGGGGGAGGGCCCAGCCTCGCCACTTCGCCTTCACGCACGACAGCTTGCTCTGCCCAAAGGCTCGTCGGACGGCGCCCAGCCGGGTGCGGTCCGGCAGGCCTGCTGCCGGGGAGGGCGGGGGCCGGAGCCCCCGCCGGAAATGAGGCGCTCACATCGTGCGGGCCGCCGAGTGGCGGCCCGCCTTTCGCGAACGAGCGGCCGCGACTAGTTGTCGCGGTTCGCGTCCTGGTCGGTCAGACCGGGGTTGTCAACGAGGACGTCGTCCCCGCTGAGCTGCTCGGGCTGGTAGCGGACGGCGATGACGACGGCGCGGGCGCGGTACACGGTGCCCTGCGGGTCGATCAGGTTGCCGTCCTTGGCGATGTAGCCCTCGGAGACGGCCCAGGCGACGGCGTCGCGGGCGTAGGAGCTGACCTGGTCGCCGTCGGCGACGCCGGAGAGGACCTCGTCGGTGTCGACGGAGGTGTCGGTGCCGCAGATCGCCGCGTAGCGGGCGAGCATGGTCACGAACTCCTCGGTGGTGATGTAGCGGGCGGAGCCGAAGGTGTCGCCGTAGCCCCTGGTGATGCCCATCTTGGTCGCCCAGGCGACGGCCTTGGCGTAGTAGGCGTTCTGGTCGACGTCGGAGAAGCTGGAGATGTAGCCGAGCTCCTCGTTGGTCATGCCCTCCTGGTCGGTGTTGATCTCGCCGCCGGCCATGCGGTAGAGCACGCACGCCATGTCGGCGCGGGTGAGGTTGGAGAGCGGCGCGAACATCGTGGTGCCGCCGACGCCGCCGATGTAGCCCTGCTCGTTGGCCTGGAAGACCTCCTGGGCGAACCAGTCGGTGTCGGACACGTCGGTGAAGACGCGCTCGGAGCGGACGTCGATCTTGGCGACGGAGAAGTCACGGAACCAGTTGTGGTCAACGACGGTGCCGGTGATGTCGGGAACCCACAGGTAGTTGTCGTTCACGATCTTCACGGACGGCACGTACTGGCCGACGGCGTTGATCGAGTCGACGTCCTCCCAGCCCGCAGACTTCCAGTCGCCCCACCAAGTCCCGATGAGGGAGAGGTCAGTGAAGTCGGCATCGTAGAAGAAGTGGTCGACCTCGACAACGCCCTCGGGGAGCCTGACCTCGTTGCCCTTGTCATCGGTGTAGTAGAAGTAGTAGCTCGCGTCCTCGCCGGTGTAGGGGATGTAGGAGCCCTTGTCGCCGAAGTCGGCCATCTGCTCGGAGCCGATCTTCAGGTTATCGAGCTGCATGGGCTGGACGTCGACGCGCAGCGTGGTGCCGCTCCAGTCTCCGTGGCTGACGCGGATGTCATAGGTGTCGCTCACGACGGTCACGGTGTAGGTGCCGGCGTCGACGATCTGGTCGACCTCCTGGTCGAGGGAGTTCTTCACGACGACGTCGTAGTCCTCGCCCTGCACGAGCGTCTTGTCGTGCGACTTGACGTCGATGCCGATCTCGGGAAGGACGTCCTCGCCGTCGTAGGTCGGGTGGATGGTGCCCGCGACCACGTCGCCGTTCCAGGTGTAGGTGAGGTCGGCGGCGGTCCAGAGGTCGTCCTCCATGACCTTGATGGTCATGCTGACGGGCTCCTTGAGGCCAAAAGCATAGTCATCCACGAAATCGAACACGAGGGTGTATGTACCAGCCTTAGAGTTGACATCCTGGGGCGCGACCTCGTTGCCGTCGGCGTCGGTGATGGTGATGTCAGCGTGGTCGTAAGCTCCGGGAACAAGGCAGGAGATCTTAGCAAAATCGAAATAGGAGTTTGTCTTGGTTCTGACAACCTCAAGCTCCTTGCCATCGAGCACATCAGTGCCGTACATAATCTGATTGGCGTCAACAACGGTGTCGACGGTCCTGAAGCTCGCGGTTCCGAGCCCGGTGATATTCTCGTTACCCTCAGCAGGAGACACCGCAACTTCATACGTGTTGTGCTCCATGATGTTGCCAGACTCGCCGTCAGGCCAGTTGATAGCAATCTTGTCATTGCCCATCATGACGCCGTTGACGTAAGCCTCGTCCGGAAGCCCGGTCCAAGACTCGCCCCACTGGCTGACGTCAGGGATGAAGATATCGGCGGAGGAGAGGTCGAGCTGCGCGATGGTAAAGTCGATGGTCTCCTTGGATCCCGCATAGTCGCCGGTGCCCCTGAGGACAGCCTGATATGAACCGGCGTTCTGGGGAGCAGCCGGGAGAACCGCTCCAGTCGCTGCGTCAACCCAAATGACCTCAAACGCCTGGGCATGCAGACCCGAAAGGCTTCTACCGTCAGCGCCGTAACGCACGCCATCAACAGCGAAGCCGAAATCGAGTGCCTCACCGGTGTAGGTGAAGGAGGAGTCGGTCACGTCGTCGCCCTCGTAGATCGTCGCGCCCTCGAGGGACTTGCCGACGATGCTGAACTCCATCACGAGGTTGCCCTCGTAATTGGCGTCGCTGTCCATAATGGCGTTTGCGGGGATGACTACATGATAGGTCCCGACGTTCTCGATGAGCTCCTTGGCAACAGGATCCCCGTCGGCATCGGTAAAGTACACCTTGGAGTCATCGACGGCGACAGGGTTGGTGGCGCCCTCGGGCATGACGAGCTGCGGCAGGATGTGGTGCTCGCGGCCGTCGTACTCGAACTCGTAGCCCTCGGGGTCGGTGATGACGTAGCCGTCGTTGTCGTAGGCGTAGGTCACCTTGCCGTTTTCCCAGGCGCTCTTAGGGGACACCGACATCGTCGTGACGTCGCCGGACGCCGGGGCGGCGCCGGTCGCCAGCGCGACCATGGGGGCCGCGCCGACGGAGAGGACGCCGACGAGCGCCGCGGTGACGGCGCGACGGGCCCTGCTCCCCCCGTTGTTGGTGCAAGCTGTCATGTGTTGTCTCCTTTCAAAAGACAATCTAGAAACCTTGGACACAGGCGACATTATCCTACTTTGCCGCCTTGCTCGCAACTTTGAGACGGCAAAGCGCGCAGGCAATGAGTCTGCATCCTTGAGGCATACTATCACTTGTATCTAAGCGAGTCACGCGCAAATCCAATTTTTCTAGGAGATTGGAAACTTTGGGGCGCTCTGCGTCTCCCCACAAGCCCATTCGATCCCACGATATTCAGGTTTTTGCGCAAACCCAATCTAGCACATCTATCGGCCAAGCTGTGCCTGTCGATTTTGTCACCGGGCCGAGGTTCTTCTCTGTCACCTGCTTTTACCCCGTGCTCTCGCATCCATTCAGGGGGTCGGTATGGGAGGCCGCCTCCTCAGGTTCCCCCCATCGCTGAACACAAGCTGAGGCTTTCCGCCCCGGGTCCTTCTCGCCTACCTGTGCGTCTTGTGTTTCTGAATCTTTATATGTGGCCCCTAACGAGAAGCATAGTCCCAGGGTTTCTGTCCGGTCGCCGGAGTACGCTCGCGGCGCAGGGCACGACGGCGTGGGGAGGTCGCGATGGCGAGCATGACGGGCAGGGACGTGGCGGCGGCGAACGGCGGGGACGGGACGCTGGTCGACTGGATGGCGCGCTTCGGCACCGAGGAGGCCTGCGAGGAGGAGCTGCTGCGCAGGATGTTCCCGGAGGGGTTCCGCTGCCCCTCCTGCGGGCACGCCAGGTGCGCCCGGGTCAGGGGCCGGGCGCGCAAGTGGCAGTGCACGCGCTGCTCCAGGCAGTTCTCCGTCACGGCGGGCACCGCGATGAGGGGCACCAAGCTGCCGCTGGTCAAGTGGTTCCTCGCCGCCTACCTGATGACGCACTCCAAGCGCGGGGTCTCCGCGATCGAGCTCGCGAGGCACCTCGGGGTCTCCGAGCGCACCGCCGGCTACGTGCTGCTGCGCCTCCGCGGCGCCATGGCCAGATCGGAGTCCGTTCAAGCGGCTTGACGGCACCGTCGAGGTCGACGAGATGTACCTCGGGGCGACGGTCGCCGGGAGGGTGGGCCGCGGCTGCGAGAAGGTGCCCCTGCTCGTCGCCGTCGAGGCCCCCGGCCCGCGCGGCCCGGGCCGCTGCTCGGTCAGGGTCGCCTCCGACGTGACGGCGGGCTCCTACCGGGAGTTCCTCCGCGCCCGCGTCAGCGTGCTCGCCCGCGTGCGCTTCGACGGCTTCCTGCCCATAGGCTGCGCGGTCGCGTCGTGGCCGCGCGCCGAGGCCGGCAGGTCGCCCTCGGGCGGGGCGCCGGGGACGTGGCTGCGCCTGGCGCACAAGGTGATCTCCAACCTGCGCGCTTACGCCCAGGGGACCTACCACGGGCTCTCGAGGACGCGGACGCAGGGCTTCGTGGACGAGTTCTGCTGGAGGTACTCGCACCGCGCCCCGGGAGGGCCCGGGATCGCCTCGGAGCTGCTGGGGGAGGCCGCGCGCGGTCACGTGCCGAGGGCCGACCTGCTCTCCTCGACGTTCTCGGCGCAGGGCCCGGGCAGGAGGTTCAGGAACGCGGGGCGGGAGCGCCGCGAGAACGAGGAGTGGGTCGCGGCGGCGATCGCCGAGGCGGCGAAGGAGCGGATGGCTAACTATGCCGCTCGTTAGGGGCCACATCTTTATATATATGTAATGCGGCGGACGCCGCGTGGCGCCCGCCGCATCGCTTCGCCTGGCTCGACTCGGATCGTGGGGTCAGCTCTCCCCTAGCCCATCACGATGGAGTCGAGGTGCAGCGGCATTCCGGTGGTGTGCGCCGAGACCTCGGAGGCGAGGTAGAGCGCCGCGTAGGCCACCTCCTCGGGCCTGCAGTAGCGCTTGTCGAGCGCCGTGGCCGCCATGAGCTTCTCGGCCTCCTCGTGGGGCATGTCGGGACCGAAGGTGTCCCGCTCGATGCGCAGCATCATGTCCGTGGCCACCGGACCGGGGCAGATGTAGTTGACGTGGACGCCCTCGGCGCCGACCTCGTTGGCCACGCACTTGGTGAGGCCCGCCACCGCGTACTTGGAGGAGCAGTACGTGCTCATGGTCGCCGCGGGGGTGTAGGAGCCTGCGGACGCGATGACCACGATCGACCCCGACTTCTGCCTGAGCATGTAGGGCACCGCGTACTTCATGACGAACATGGGGCTAAAGACGTTCAGGGAGTAGACCTTCTGGACCTCCTCGAAGTCGACGTCCTGGATCGGGGCGACCTTGCCCTCGTAGCCAGCGTTGGGAATGGCGACGTCGATGGTCCCGTAGTGCTCCGCGGCACCCTCCACGAAGGCCTTGACCTGGTCCTCCTGGGTGGCGTCCATCACGAAGCCCCAGACGTGGTCCTCGTCGACCCCGAGGGTGGGGATGAGCGCGTCGAGCTTCTCCTGGCGCGTCGACGAGATGGCGAGCTTGGCGCCCTCCGCCGCGAAGGCCCTCGTTATGGCCGCGCCGATGCCGCCCGTCGAGCCGGTGATGAGAACGACCTTGTCCTTGAGCTTCAGATCCATGTGCGCTCCTTTCTCTGTGACTGCGCATGCGGATAGCGTAGGGGCGCGGCCGAGGGGGCAGGCGGAGTCCGCGAATGGGTCGGCAGGCGGCGGGATGCGTGGAGGTGACGTGGGGCTCTTCTTGAATCAGGCTGAAAGGGGTGCGCCCGCCGCTTGGGGGGAAGCGGCGGGCGCAGGGGGCTGTCCCAATACTCTGTGCGGACTAACGGGTCACCGGGTCGGCCGGATCAGTCGACGCCGCCCTGCCAGCGGGCGATGATGGTCGCGGCGGTGGCACGGTTTACGGCTTTGCCGGGATCGAGGTGGCCGCCGGAGCCGGAGATGATGCCCTCGCCGACGGCCCAGGCCATGGCCTCGCGGGCGTAGGGGCTGACGGAGGAGGCGTCGGGGTAGACGTCAAGGCTCGTCGTGGACGCGGGCTGGCCCTCGAGGCGCCAGATCACGGTGACGAGCTGCTCGCGCGTGACGGCGTCGGAGGGGCCGAACGCGGCGTCGTTGTAGCCGGTCATGGCGCCGGCCTCGGCGCACCACGCCACGGCGTCGTACCACCAGTCGCCAGGGTGCGCGTCGGCGTAGCCCGGGTCGGGGGCGCCCGCGGGGCGACCCTCCATGTTGTAGAGGAGCTGCGCGAGCGCGCCGCGGACGAGGGTGTCGGTGGGGCCAAAGGACTCGCCGCTGCCCTGGCCGTTCATGATGCCCTGCTCGGCGACCCACATGACGGCGTCGTAGTACCAGGTTCCGGGGGCGATGTCGGTGAAGGAGGGAGCCTGGTCGTCCGGATCCTCGCCCGTGGGGGCAAACGAGACTGTCACGACGACATCAGCGGCGGACATTATCACCGAGTAGCGTGTGTCGCTGTGCGTCCACACGTACACAAGCGTGTTGTTCTTCTGGTTTACCGCATAGATGCGATCGAGCTTGTATCCGTCGTTTGGCTCGACGATGATGTAGACCCTTTCGCCCGCGGGCACGTCGGTGTTTCCGCCCTCAATCCTGGCGCTGCCATAGCGAGGGGTCTGGTTGGAGAGGCTGATCTGGTGATGGGCATCGTCCTCGGCAACGGTGACCTGCACGGTCTTGGTGGCAGAGGCGTACTCCTCGGTCTCCGCCGCAGTGATGGTGATGGTTGCGCTACCCGCACCGCGAACGGTGACGTAGCCCCTTGCGTCTACGGTGGCGACGTTCTGGTTGCTTGACGCATAACTCAGCTGCGCACCGCCGAGCGCCTGGGCATCCAGCTGGAAGCCGGGCTGCTCGTTGAGCGTGACGCGATAGGAGCTCTGGCCGCTGATGGTCTGGGTCTGCTTCTGGGGCTGCGTGGGCTCCGAGGGCTGAGAGAAGAGTGAGAAGAAACTGACCTCGTACTCGACCGTCTGACCGTTGCCGACGTTGACGCTCACGGAGAACTTGTCTCCCGCGTTATATCCGGACAGATCATTTGGACGGAAGATGATGCACCCGGGCGAGCCGTAGTTGCCATTGTCGACGTAGAGAACGCCGTCACTTCCTCCGGCGCCCATCCGCCACGTTCTTCCGTCGCTCTGGCGGGTGAGGACAACAGAGACCGAGCTGTCGTTGGAAATAGTATCGCCCGTTGAGAGGCTCCACGCATCTCCGGAATCAAAGAGCTCAACGGGCATGTTCTGCGCCGGCCACGAGACGTTGGAGTACGAGTCGGAGGATGCTCCTCGTCCGAAGGCGTACATCGCCGAGTACCTTCCCACCATGCCGAAGCCCGTCTTGTCCATAGACGGGTTGAGAACCCACCTACGGTGGCCAACGCGATCGATGTTCGACGCATCGCTGTCAGAAAGGAACCCCAGAACGGCAGCGGCGGGGCTCGGATAGCCCATGGCGATGTTGGAGCTACTGGCGCCCTGCGCGCCCATATTGTAGAGCGCGTCGCTTAGGTCCGCTGGCTTTTCGGGCGCGTGCGAAAGCGATCCGTTGAGACAGTTGACCAAGGAGGCCGCCTGGCAGAGCTCGTTATAGTGCGCATCAAGCGTCACGTTTGAGGGGATTCCAGCGACGTAGCGCGCGAAGTTCACGACCTCAAGCGCGTCATTGAGCGACTGCTGGGACAGGGAGCCGAGGGAATAAGGAGCCGTAGTGTAATTTGGCTCCACGGCGTAGGTTGCGCTTTTCCAGCCGAGCAGGTCCTTGTCTATGCCATGGGCATCCGCGTAGCTCATGATGCTCTGCTGCGAGACCGTGCTCACCCCGAGCCCTGCGGCATAGGCGGGAGCCGCGGGCGCGAGGACGACCGCGAGCGACATGAAGATCGCCGCGATCAGGGCGAGCGCTCCCCCGCCCCGGGTCCTGCGCGACGTGCGCGTGGCGAGCGTGACGCTTCCGTTCATGGAACCACCCCATCTCCTGTTTTCAGGGAACTTTGGCGCCATGATAGGTTCGTGACCTCGGAATTCTTTGCGCAAATGCGATGTGGTCCGCGAGCGGTCGGCAGGTCGTGCAGCGGGGTGGGCGGCCGCCGGCGCGAGGTTCTTCTCGCTTTGGCCGTGAGGGGGTCGGGCGGAGAGGGCGTGCCTCGCAAGGCTTGGGACACCCCGGGGCGGGGGCTGTACCGTTTTGTGGCAGGTCTGGGTAGCATCCCGTCGGAAACCACGCGTGCGACCATCCTTCGTCGGAGCGTTTCCTGCGGCTTTGTGCTCGCCGGGCGAACTGCTGGGCTTGGGGAAGGTCGTTTGCTACCCAGACCTGTCTGAAAGTGGTACACCGCACCAGCTGGATCGCCCTAACGGGCCGGAGGGCCGTCGCGGGCGCTCGTCGGTCGGGGGCGGGCGCCGGCGCGAGATGGGTGCGCCCGCCGCTTGGGTGCGACGGGCGCGGGTGTTCGGGGCAGGTTGTTCTGGGGCCTGATACGTTGAGACTGGCTGGCCCGGCTCTCGATTACTCGACGCCGCCATGCCAGCGGGCGATGATGGTGGCGGCGGTGCAGCGGTCGACGGCTTTGCCGGGATCGAGGTGGCCGCCGGAGCCGGAGATGATGCCCTCGCCGACGGCCCAGGCCATGGCGTCGGCCGCGTACGTGGAGACGGAGCCGGCGTCGGGGTAGGAGTCGAGGCTCGTGGTTGAGGCGGGCTGACCCTCGAGGCGCCAGATCACGGTGACGAGCTGCTCGCGCGTGACGGCATCGGAGGGACCGAAGGTCGTTGCGTTGTAGCCGATCATGGATCCGGTCTCGGCGGCCCAGGAGACGGCCTTGTAGTACCAGTCAGTGGGGCGTGAGTCAGCGTAGCCCGGGTTGGGCGCGCCCTCGGGGTTGTCCGCCATGTTGTAGAGGAGCTGCGCGAGCGCGGAGCGTCCGAGCGGATCGAGGGGGCCGAAGGTCTCGCCGGTGCCCTGGCCGTTCATGATGCCCTGCTCGGCAACGTATTCGACGGCGTCGTAGTACCAGGCATTGGACAGGACGTCAGAGAACGTGCCGGGCACGGGGTCGGGATCGGGGTCCAGGCCGCCCTGGCCGGCGGGGACAATCTCGGCGGAGATGGTGACCGCATTGGCGGGCATCGCAAAGCGGAAGACCCAGGTGTTGGGCACGTTGTCGTAGGGAGCGTAGACGTACTCCATGGGGCCCTCGATGACGAGGTCCTTGAGCTCGTAGCCCTCGTCGACGGCGACCTCGCCGGCAACCGTGTGGCCGGGCGGGAAGGTGCCGTCGAAGTCAGCGCCAACGTTGTTGTAGACCTCGATGCGCGCGTGCTCGGGCTGCACGATGGAGACGAGGTGGGCCGAAGCGTCCGGGTCGTCGGTGCCGGGCTCCTTGCCCGTCACCTGGGTGTAGTAGTCGTTGAAGAGCTGCTGGAAGTAGGCAAGGTCATAGGCGTCGTCAGTGGAGCCGCTGAAGTAGAAGGCCTGCTCGTAGGTGTTCTTGCGCTCCGTCTGGGCAGCGCCGGTCACCCCGTATTCGGGGTTGATGATGTTGAGGTAATGGCCGACCTCGTGGTAGACGCTAGGGTAGGCCCTCGAGAGCGCATTCAGGACGGAGTTGAACGACTGGCCGGAGGCGAGCTGCTGGTTGAACCAGGCGCGCGGCTCGGCGCAGGAGTCGGAGAGCCAGAGGTTCTTCTCGGCGGTGTACCAGCCTTCGAAGGCGGAGGCGCCGTTGGGGTAGCCCCAGGCGACGTTCTCGCCGACGTTGTAGGCCTGGGAGTGGCCCGTCACGACGCTCGAGTAGTTGGCGTTGATCTGGCCGACCGCCATGAGGTAGGGGTCGACGAGCAGCGCGGGGAGGCCCTCCTCGGCGCGGATCTGGTTGCAGCGCTCGATGATGCTGAGGGAGGCAAGCATGTTGTCGAGGTTGAAGGCGCTCTGGTCGTCCGCGGGGTCGATGTTCTGGTAGGGGCCGACGATCGAGTTGTTGGGCGCGGCGGCGATTGCGTTGGCGGCAGCGGTGGCGCCGATGCTGCGGAAGAAGCCGGCGGAGCCTTCGGCGTAGGTGCCGGGCTCGGCGAGGGTGGTGACGTCGGTATTGGTGGTTGGCGCGAGGGTGGTGACGTCGGTGTCGGCCGGAGCTGTGGCGGGAGTTGCGTGGGCGGGCGTCACGGGCGCGAGGACGAGCGCGAGCGACATGAGGAGCGCCGCCAGGACGGTGAGCGCTCCCCCACCCCGGGTCATGAGCGTTGTGCGCGTAGCGACGTGGCGCTGCGTGCGCGCGGTGATACGGCGCTGCGTGTGCGCGGTGAACATGACGCTTTGGTTCATGTGACCACCCCATCTCTGGTTTTCAGGGACCTTAGGCTCATGGTAGGTGTGAGGGTTTTCGCAAGTGTTTTGCGAGGTCGGGGGAATCAGCGAGCGGTTGGTGTGGGCCGGGCGAGGGGTCGGGCGGGCGTGAGGTCCGGGACTGGGCGGCGTCCTGGGTGCGGGGCGCAGGGCGCGCGGGGTGCGGGGCGCGCGGAGACGGGAGGACGGGCGCGCGGTCATCGCGCGCGCCGGGGCCGATGATTGGATTGGGGGTCACCATTGTCGGACGAAAATCAAAACGCCGATTGTGTGCAACAAGTTTGATGTTGGGAGGCAGAGCGAGAGCGGGGCACGCTAGGAATGCTGCACACAAGCAGGTAAAACTCGCAGGGAACGCGTGTGCATGTTGCCCGAGACGGGGGAAACGCCTCCAGCGGCGTTGACCACGGGACGCCCTTTGCACACAATTGCGGGTTCGTTGCGGATTCTGCCGTCTCGGGCTGCACGAGATTCCGAAATACTCACAACCACGTATTTCTTGCAGGCCTGCCGCAGGTCTGTCGCAGGCCTGCTGCCGAGCTCCAGGGTCGATCAGCGTTTCACGGCGGCGCGGGAAGGAGCGTGGGGGCGGAAATGCGGAAAATGCGGGGACGGAAATGTGGAGACGCGTTCACAACGTGAGGAAGGAGTTGCATGGGGAGGTTCTTCTCGCTATAGTTACTTCTTGCACGCACGAGGTGCACCCATTGCGGGGTGGAGCAGTCTGGTAGCTCGTCGGGCTCATAACCCGAAGGTCGTAGGTTCAAATCCTGCCCCCGCGACCATAAACTTGCAGCCCGGAGGTCGTACGGCCTCCGGGCTTTTTCGTGTCGAGCGGTTTTGCGGGCGAATTGCGGGTGAATTCTCGCCCGGTTTGTTTTGTAGACCGTGTAAACCGAGGGCAACCACGCGGCAAGCGGCTTGACACGCAGTTCGGCCGCAGGGGGAATGTCGGGGCTACTGTGGAAGTGTGGAAGCGGACTTCCTAAGTAACTTCCACAGTAGCCGCCGCCCTCAACCGTTATGGTCAGCCCCTTTTGCCCGCCAGGCGATATCTCCTCTTGGGACTGTTCTGAGAGCCAAGACCTTCCACGATGCCCTCGTTAATGAGTTCGTTGATGTAGCCGCGCGCCGTCTTGTTAGAAACTCCGGCCGCACGTGCAATCTCGGAGGTGCTCACGCTCTCCCTCTCCGAGATGAAGTCGAGGACCGCCTCACGGACGTTGCCCCTGGTGTAACTCGTACTCTCCTGCTCTGTCATGCTGCGGTGTCGGAAGATGATTCGGAACCCATCGAGCCCGTTGTCTATGATGGGCTTGTCCATGAGGGCATCGGCGAGCGCATTGCGGATGATGGGATACCCCGTACCCCGGTTCTCGACGACGTGCCCGCGCCGACCATCTATGTCGGTGTACGGGACCTCTTCGAGTATTCGCGACAAGGCCTGGTTTCGCGACGCAGTCCCGCCCCGTTGTCCGAGCTGGTCAACCGTGAGCGATCCATAGAGCCCGCCCGGGTTGCTTATCTCAAGACGGTCCGGGTAAAGGTCAATCATAACGGGCTCGCCCTGGCCATCGAAAGAGTAGTCCCGATGCATGAGCGCGTTCGCCACGGCCTCACGTACGGCATCGAGCGGATAATCGGGAACGTCCTCCCTGAGAGCGCCCTTGACGATGGCCCCGTGCTTGATGTTGCGAGAGACCGCCCGCAGAGCGTCAACGATCATCTGGGGTATGGGTCCATCGAGATTGGCGATGTCTTCGAACCGTTTCCCCTGCGGCGACAGGGTGCCCTTCTCGCTTTGCGGGTAGCATGAGAACACTACGTTCAGCCTTGGGAAGTACTTTTGGGGATAGTTTCCGAGCGCCATGAGTCCCGCGAGCGTAGGCCGAAGCGTCCCGTCCTCATCGACGGCAATCACCCGACGGTTGGCAAGCAGCGTGCAATCGTCGACCGCATCCGCCCTCCCAAACGAGGAGCTGCGTTCCGCTGCCAGCCAGCTGGAGAGAAGCTCGGCGTCGAGGTCGTCAATAGTTGCCTCGTGCACTATCGCAACGTCGTTTCGTGCGCTCCTGAGCTGATTTTCGATAAAGCGGTCTATCTCGTACGGCGTCATCTTATGGTCACCGTCTCCGGTGCGGATGTACGAGCCGTTGCGCTGACCTAGCCTTCGGACGTAGCAGGGTTTCTGTCTGGCGGATGCCTCAGGGATGTTCGCAACGACCACGGGCGCGTCCTCAAACATCAGGACGCGAATATCGGACGCAATGGACGGTGAAACCTCTTCGCGAGCCGTCTGCGCGCACTTGGCTTGAATGGTCTTTGGAACGAACCCCTTTGCCGGGTGGAACCCGCGAGACTCGCGCACGCCCAAGATTATCGTCCCGCCTGCAGTGTTTGCGAACGCCGACATTGTCTCCGCGGTACTTTTGGGCAGATCGTCAACTGATGCCTTGAGCTCGTACTCTGCGACGTCTGTGCCCGCCGCCCTCATGCGGTCTATTGCGCGGGCCAGCTCCTCGTCACTTGTTATAGCCGGCATATCTCATCTCCAATGGCTTCGCGAACACTGTTCCAGCCAGATGACTCAACTTGAGCTACTGTGGAACTTAGGAAGTCGGACTTACACAGTAACTTCCCAAGTATCTTGAGTAACTTCCACAGTATTCTACATCTTGAAAAAGCTCAGGCGGACGAGGAACAGAAGAGGCCTAAAGCTTGCACCGTAGCGCAGAGTCCGCTATCCACTTGTCGAATCTTCAAATCAGGCACTGTCGCGTCGGGCTCATAACCCGAAGGTCGTAGCTTCAAATCCTGCCCCCGCGACCATAAACTTGCAGCCCGGAGGTCATGTGGCCTCCGGGCTTTTCTTTACCCGGAAACAGGTCGAGCGTCACCGACAATCGGCCGAATGGTCGGCGTAAACAAACTATGGGCGCACAAAAGCTAGTTCGACGCCGACGGCAGGTACGGGTGCATCGCCTGCGCGAGGTTTGCCAGGCTGCGGGTCTGAACGTACACGCGACCGCTGCCGGTGAAGGTGTTGACCAGGCCCTCCCCCGTCGTGAAGCCGAACATGCCGCTCGCGACCTCGATGTGGTACTCGAGGTCGCTGTCCCACGCGACCACGTGCTCGTTGTCCACGACCAGCGGCTCTGCGGGCACGACGTCCAGTGGCAGCACGTCGCCGAACGCGGAGACCAGAAGCGACCCCTCGCCGTGCACCTCCATCACGAACAGGCCACCGGTGTTCCCGAAGAGCGCCCTGGAGATGCCCTGGCTCACCATCGTGTAGTCGACGCCCTCGTCGCAGGCGAGAAACGCCCCGGTGTTCAGACGGTACTGATGCGCCCCGTCGACCGCGAGCTCGACGATCTTTCCCGGAATCGACGGCGCCACGGCGATCTCCGCGCCCGAGGCGGTGCCGGTCGCCGTGGTGACAAACATCGACTCCCCGCTCGTGATGCTGCGACCGATGGCGCCCAGGACGCCGCCGAGCCCCTTCTTCCTGGAGTTGAGCCCGCCGGAGATCTCGACCCCGCGCGAGTACACCATGCTCCCGCTCTCGGTCCGCACCGACTCGCCCTGCGAGAGGGCGATGCGCGCGATCGGGCAGTCGGAGTCGCCGGTCAGAACAAATCTCATAGGGGGCTCCCTTCTCGAGACTGGCGGTGGTTCCCGCGCGCTTCTCGCGCTCTTCTCGGCGAGTATACCGCGGGCGCGGCGGAGCGCGTGGGAATGGGAGGCGCGTCGGCAATGGACAACGGGAGCGGCGAGGTTGACACTATACCCTGTCACCATTGTCAGGTTGACACTATACCCTGGCACCATTGTCACAATTGGCAGGGAGGTGGGGATGGGCACGGAGCTACTGGTCGAGCGCCTCCAGGAGGAGGCGGCCCTCTCGTCGACGTACGAGCGCGGACTCGCGCTCGCGCGCAACGGCTCCGTCGCCGACGCCGACGAGGACACCGGTGCGCTGGGGGCGACGCTCTCGCTCTCCGCCGTGGTCCGCGGCTCTCGCGGGGACGCCTACCGCGTCCGCGTTCTTCTTGACCTCAACGACGCGGAGATACTCGACTACGGGTGCACGTGCCCGGCGGCGCAGGGCTATCCGGGCATGTGCAAGCACGAGATCGCCGCCGTGCTCGACTACCTCTCCCGCAGGGGAGAGGGCCCGGCGTCAGGCGGGCCGGCGCTCGCCACGGGTGGCCGCTCCCCGGGCGCCCCGGCTTGGGCGGCACCCCTCCCAGGCCCTCGGGACGGCGCCGCCGGTCCCGCGCGCGACCGAGCCCGCGGCCTCCCCACGAGCCCGCAAATCCTCAGCCTCATGCAGGACGTCACGACCCGGCGCATCCGCGACGCCGAGGAGGCTCGCCTGCGCCGCGAGCTCGCCGAGGGGGCGGACGAGGGGCCCGTCGAGCTCGAGGTGACCATCCTTCCCGCGCAGGACGGCCTCTACCTCGAGGGCACCACCTGGTGCGTCAAGCTGCGCGTGCGCCGCGGCGCCGTCGCCTACGTGGTCAAGAACATCGCCTCGCTCGTCGACGCCTATCAGCGGGGCGAGACGGTGGGCTACGGCAAGCGCCTCTCCTTCGCGCACGTCCCGAGCGCGTTCACGGAGTCGTCGCGCGCCGTCCTCGAGGTCCTCTCCCGCGTGGTGGCCAGCCAGCGGGCGCTCTACCGCTCCCGCTGGAGGTATCGCGAGGCGGGCAGGGGCGCCGAGATCAAGGAGCTCCCGCTCGCGGACGGGGACGTCGTCGCGGTGCTCGACGCGCTCCAGGGGCGCACGGTGCTGTTCCAGGCAAACGACGGGCCGTACGGCACGCGTGGGGCCATACGGCACCTCGAGGTGACGACTGACGACCCGCAGATCCGCACCGCGCTCGAAACCGCGTCGGACGGGGGCTTTGACCTGCGCGTCCTGGGGCGGTGGTACCCGTTTTCGTCCGAGCGCGGCCTCTACGTCCTCGACGAGAGCCGTGCCGTGCGCTGTTCGGGGGACCTCGCCGCTCGGGGAGGCGCCCTGCTCGCCCAGATCCTTTCCTCCGAGAGGCCCATGCACGTCTCTTCCGCGGACATGCCGGCATTCTGCCGCGACGTGCTCCCGACGCTGCGCGATGTGAGCGAGCTCTCGGCGCCCGAGGGCCTCGACGAGCTGACGCCCCCCGAGGCGGCGTTCTCCTTCAGGGTCGGCTGCGAGGACGGGCTCGTGAGCTGCGACGCGACCGTCGCGTACGGCACGTGGGAGCACGCGCTCTACGGCCCGTCCGCCATCGCGGGCCCCGCGCCGGACGAGCCCACGCGCGACCTCGTCGCGGAGTACCACGTCATGGACGTCGTGGAGGAGCTCTTCCCCGGGGGCGACCCGGGCGCAGGCGACCTCCCGTGCTTTGACGAGGCGGACGACGAGCTGCTCTTCGACCTCCTCACGCGCGGGCTCGCGCGGCTGGGCGAGCTGGGCGAGGTTCTTCTCTCCGAGCGGCTCAGGTCGGTCAGGGTGCACGCGAGCCCGCAGCTCTCCGTGCGCGCGACGGCAAGAAGCGGGCTGCTCGACGTGCGCCTCGACGCGAGCGGGCTCTCGACGCGCGACATCGAGGCGTACCTCGCGGCCTACCGGCGGCGCCAGCGCTTCGTGCGACTGTCCAGCGGCGACATCATGCGCATGGGGGAAAGCGCGTCGGCCGCGGTCGACCTCGCCGAGGGGCTGGGCGTGGGCGACGCCGAGCTCGCGGAGGGCGTGAGCGGGCTGCCGGCCAGCCGCGCGCTCTTCGTCGACGCGCTCGCCAAGCGCTCGGCCGGGCTGGACCTGCGCAGAAACGACGGGGTTCGCGCCATCGTGCGCGACTTCGACACCTTTGCCGACGCGGACTTCGAGGTGCCCGAGCGCCTGGCCGGGGTGCTGCGCCCCTATCAGCGCGACGGGTTCCGCTGGCTGCAGACGCTCGAGCGGTTCGGGTTCGGCGGCATCCTCGCGGACGACATGGGCCTCGGCAAGACGCTCCAGGTGATCGCGCACCTGCTTGCCCTCAAGGAGGGCGCGCCCCGCAGAGAAGGACCGGCGGGTCGCGACGGTTCGGGCGTCCGCGGGTCAGACGGCGGCCCGGGCGGCGACGGCACGGGCAGCGGCACCACGCTCGTGGTCTGCCCCGCGTCGCTCGTCTACAACTGGATGAGCGAGCTCGACCGCTTTGCTCCGGACCTCGACACCGTCGCCGTGCTCGGCACCAAGGCGGCGCGGCGCGCGACCATAGCCTCCGCGCCCGGCCACGACGTCCTCGTGACCTCCTACGACCTCATGCGCCGCGACGTTGAGGAGTACGAGCGCCTGCGGTTCGCGCGCGTCGTCCTCGACGAGGCCCAGTACATCAAGAATCCGCTCACGCAGGTGGCGCGCGCCGCCAAGAGGCTTCCGTCGGACGTGCGCCTGGCGCTCACCGGCACCCCCATCGAGAACCGCACCTCCGAGCTCTGGAGCATCTTCGACTTCCTCATGCCCGGCCTGCTCGGCGGGCGCGACGCGTTTGCCAAGGAGTACGAGGGTCCCGTCGAGGCGGGCGAGCGGCGCGCGACCGAGCGGCTCCGCCTCCTGGTCTCCCCGTTCATCCTGCGGCGCCTCAAGACGGACGTCCTGAGCGACCTGCCGGAGAAAACCGAGAGCGTGGTGGTGGCGCGCATGTCCGGGGAGCAGGAGAAGCTCTATGGCGCAACGCAGGACCGGCTGGCGCGGCAGATCGCACGCGAGGAGCCCGACGAGTTCAGGCGCACGAAGCTCCAGGTGCTCTCGGAGCTCACCCGGCTGCGGCAGATCTGCTGCGACCCGGCCCTCTGCTTCGAGGACTACGGCGGCGGAAGCGCCAAGCTCGAGACGTGCCTCGAGCTCGTGAGCGGGGCGCTGGACGGAGGGCACCGCGTCCTGCTGTTCTCGCAGTTCACCTCCATGCTCGAGATCATCTCGCGACGGCTTCGGGCGCTCGGGGTCGACCACCTCACGCTCACCGGCTCCACCAGCAGGGAGGAGCGGCGGCGCCTGGTCGCGCGCTTCCAGTCGCACGAGGCCCCGGTGTTTCTCGTCTCGCTGCGCGCCGGCGGCGTGGGCCTCAACCTCACCGCGGCCGACGTGGTGATCCACTACGACCCGTGGTGGAACCTCGCCGCGCAGAACCAGGCCACCGACCGCGCACATCGCATCGGGCAGGAGCGCGACGTCACCGTCTACAAGCTCATCTGCGCGGACACCATCGAGGAGCGCATCGTCGCCATGCAGGAGTCCAAGCGAGAGCTCGCCGAGGGGCTGCTCTCCGGCGAGGGCGTCCGCTCCGCGTCGCTCACGCGCGACGACATCCTCGCGCTGCTGCGAACGTGACGCTGGTGTCAGGTCATAGTGTCAAGCCCGCGGGGCGGCCGCCCCGGGGCCGGCTGGCGAGGACGGCATGGTCGCCGAAACGGAGCAACTTGCGAAACGTCGCCCCGTTGAGGGCGTTTTTTTGCTAGACGCTCCGTTTCGGCGCGAGGGTGAGGCGCAACCGTCGGCCTGCGGCGGCGCGAACGGGGAGGGTCCGCACCCGGCCTGGTCGGCTGGGCCGCGGGCTCGGACGCGGCCCGCTCGGGCCGACGGGCCGCGCTCGCGTCAACCGACGCCAGTTTCAGTCGGTCACTTGTGGTACTTCTCGCCGCGCGAGATCTTGCAGGCCCGGTAGAGCTGCTCCAGCAGGACCACGCGCGCAAGGTTGTGCGGCAGGGTGATGGGGCCAAACGAGAGCGTCTCGTCCGCCCGGGCGCGGACCTCGTCGGAGACGCCGTCGGAGCCGCCGATGACAAACGTGACGTCGCCCCTGCCGTGGAGCGCGAGCTCGTCGAGGCGGCGCGAGAGGCCCTCGCTCGAGCGCTCCGTCCCCTCGATCGCGAGGAGGATCACGTGCGAGCGCGGGGAGACGGCCGAGAGGATCGACCTGCCCTCCCTGCCGCGCGAGCCCTCGACGCCGCCCGCGCGCGCCGGGTCGACGTCCGCCACCTCGGTGACGCGGACCTTTGCGTAGGCTCCCAGCCGCTTGACGTACTCCGCGCAGGCCTCTGCCCAGAAGCGCTCCTTGAGCTTGCCCACGGCAACGATGGAATAGTTCATGCCAGCACCCACGAAGCCCCTCCCGGCCGCGCCTCCCCCAGCGACCACAGGGTTGCAAACACCCGAGCTCGCTGTCAAGCGGCGGCGCGGCGCGCGCCCGCGGCGTCGACGCATCCGCCGACGGAACCACATGACAAAATGCCCTGGCACCATTGTCATCATGAGGCACCATTGTCATCATGACAAAAGACCTAGGCACCATTGTCATCAACCGTCGTCGGCTGCGCTAGGATGGCAGGTGCAGCAGTCAACACCCGCTCGGGAAGGAGCGCACATGACCAGGCTCGCCGTTTTTGACGTGGGCGGAACCGCGATCAAGTACTGCGCCATGGAGGGGACCGAGCTCCAGCTCCAGGGCGAGGTGCCCACGCCGGACACCGAGTCGCTCGACCGGGAGCCCTTCCTCGCCACGCTCGAGCGCGTCATCGCGGAGCTCGGACCCGTCGAGGGCGTGGCGCTCTCCGTCCCGGGAGTCGTGGACGTCGACGCGCGCTACCTCCACACCGGCGGGGCGCTCATGTACAACTACGACGCCGACGTCACCGAGTGGGAGCGCCGCTTCGGCCTTCCCGTCGAGGTGGAGAACGACGCGCGCTGCTCCACCATGGCCGAGCTCGCCGTCGGCAACCTGAGCGGCGTGCGAAACGGCGTCGTGCTCACCTTTGGCACGGGCATCGGCGGCGGGGCCGTCGTGAACGGGGAGCTCTTCAAGGGGTCCCACCTCTACTCCGGCGAGGCGTCGATGATGTACTTCTCGACGCCCCGAAGGGACAGCGAGCTGCGCGAAGACGGGGCGTGGTCGACCGCCTGCTCCACGACGGGCATGTGCCGCCGCCTCGCGGAGGCGAAGGGAATCGAGGAGTGCAACGGTCGCGAGCTCTTCGCGTGGCTTGAGCAGGGCGACGAGGAGACGGCGCGCGTGTTCGGCGAGGTGTGCGACGACATCGCCATCCAGATCCACAACATCCAGTGCTGGCTCGACCCCGAGCGCATCTGCCTGGGAGGCGGCATCAGCAGAAACCCGCTCTTCGTCGAGGGCGTGCGCGACGCGCACCGACGCTTCAACGCCGAGCTCAACTACGCCTTCCCCGAGGCCGAGATCGTGACCTGCCGGTTCTTCAACGAGGCGAACCTCATCGGCGCCTACCAGCACTTCCTTCGCATGCGCGAGAAGCGCGGGGCGTAGCCGCCCTCCCCTACAGGCCCTCCAGGATCTCGCGCATGGCGCGCTGCACGGCGTGGTCGGAGTTGCGACCGATGACGCGCTGGCCGATCTGGCGCACGGCGTAGCGCGCGTTCTCCATGACGTAGGGGTGCCCCACGTAGCGCAGCATGGCGTAGTCGTTCATCGAGTCGCCGAAGGCGACGACCTCGCTGCGGTCGATGCCCCAGTAGCGCAGCACCTGCTCGAGGCCCGTGGCCTTGTTCACGTGGCGCGGCACCACGTCGATCCAGCGCGAGCCGCTCGGCAGGAACGTGAACCAGTCGGAGAGCTCGCGCTCGAGCACGTAGGCCATGTCCATGATCTGCTCGGGCAGCTCGCAGCACACGGCCGCCTTGATGATGCTCACGTCGGGCGAGGGCGGGTCGAAGACGCGCTCGGCGTTGGGGAGGTCCTTGTCGAGCTCGCGCAGGTAGGAGCTCTGGTCGTTGAGGAGGTAGGTGTGGGTGGCGTCGTAGAGCGCCAGGTGGATGCAGTCGAACATCTGCGTGGTCTCGAAGAGCCTCTGCACCGAGAGGGTCGAGAAGACCTCGCGGTCGAGCAGGCGCCCGTCAGCGTAGACCTGCGTCCCGAGCGAGGCGACGTAGTCCATCTCGTCGGCGACCGGCCCGAAGAACCAGCGCAGCGTCTCGTAGCGCCGCCCAGAGCTCGCCACGAAGCGCACGCCCCTCTCGTGCAGGGCGTGGATGAGCTCGAAGGTCTCCTCGGGGACCCTCGAGTCGTCGTCGAGCAGCGTCCCGTCCATGTCAGATGCGATGAGCTTGATCATGCTGGCCTCCTGAGACTGTCGGAGCCGACCGTGCGGCTGGCGCGGTTGACACTTTGCCCTGACACCAATGTCAAGTTGACACTATGCCCTGACACCAATGTCAAGTTCGCCGGTGCGGGCAATCTCGAGCAGCGCGTCGGCGACGCCCTCCTCCGAGACGGGCCCCACGCGGTACCTGGCGGTCTCGAGCACCTCGTCGGTCGCGTTCGCGACGGCGACGGAGTGGCGGACCATGCGCAGGATCTCGAGGTCGTTCTCCGCGTCCCCGAAGACCGCCACCTCGTCGAGCGTGATGCCGAGCGCCTCGAGCAGGGGCTCCAGGCCCGAGGCCTTGGAGACGCCCTGCGGCATGATGTCGAACCACTCCGGCACCGGGGAGACGATGCGCAGCTCGGGCGCCGCCTCCGAGACGATGGCGCGGCAGCGGTCCATGCGCTCGGGCGGGCCGGGGCAGGCGATCGTCGCCGCGATGAAGGGCTCGTCGGGCACCTCGTCGACGACCGCGCCCGTGAAGCGCGTGCGCTTCTCGAAGACGGCGAGCTCCTCCGCGGTGGTGCCCACGCCGTAGGCGGGGTTGAGCAGGTTGGTGTCCTCGGGGTAGCACACGAGGAACATCCCCGGCTCGGGACGGAGCGCCTCGTCGATCTTGACGAGCGCGTCGCGCGGGATGAGGACGGTGCGCACGTAGGTGCCGTCGACGCGCACGCGCTTGCCGTTGGAGAGGATGCCCGTCTGCAGGCAGCTGTCGTCCATCCCGAAGAAGCGCAGCAGCTCGAAGTAGTCGCGCCCGGTGGCGGGCCCGAAGCGCACGCCCGCGTCCATCAGCTCGTGGATGGCCGCGACGGTGCGCTCCCCCACGCGCGCGTTGCCCATGGGGATGAGGGTGTTGTCCATGTCCGAGAGGACGAGCTTTATCACGAGAGGATGCCTCCCTTCACGCGCGGCAGCGCGTCGAAGCGATCGATTGCCATGAGAATCTGCTCCACGTCCACCATGCCCGAGATGCGCACGGTGCCGTGCCCCCCGGCCCAGATCACGAGGTCGCGGTAGCCCGACCCCTTGCGCGTGCCCGCCCACTCGAGCAGGTCGATCTCGTCGTAGAGCACGAGCACGTGCGAGCCGAAGAACGGGGTGACGACCAGGTGGTCGCTGAACACGGAGACCTTGTAGCGACGGATGACCCACCACATCAGAAACGCCGTGGCGATGAACGAGTCAAAGAAGACGAGCACGTCGTCGGGGGTGGGGAAGAACTCCACCATGGCGCAGGCGACGGCGAGCACGATGCCGAGGCACCCCATGAACGCCATGGCGATGACCAGCGAGCGCGTGAAGGACACCGGCACCACGTAGGTGTCGTGGTGGCTGTGGTGCCGCTCCGAGATGCGCACCCTGCCCGCGCGCTCGACGAAGAGGGCGAGCGCGGGCAGCGCGACGGCGGGGATGACCAGGAGGAGGGGGTGTGCCACGGCCTACTCGTCCTTCTCGCCCGCCGCCGGCTCGGCGAACTTGGCGACGAGCCGCTCGAGCACGTCCACCATCCGCTCGAGGCCCGAGACGGGCACGAACTCGCGGACGGAGTGCGCGTTGTAGGCCCCCGTCGCGAGGTTGGGACAGGGCAGCCCGCGAAACGTCAGCTGCGCGCCGTCCGTGCCGCCGCGCGCCGGGACCGCCACCGGCTCGATGCCCGCCTCGCGGTTGGCCTCGAGCGCAAAGTCGATGAGGCGACGGTCGTCGGGGCCGAACCTCTCGGCCATGTTGCGGTACTGCGGGCGCAAAGACACGCTGACGGTGCCCTCGCCGTAGCGGTCGTTGAGGAAGGAGGCAACGTCGAGCATGGTCCGCTCGCGACGCGAGAAGGACGAGGCGTCGAAGTCGCGCAGGATGTAGGTCAGCGTGAGCTCGGCCGCGGTGCCCTCGATGTCGGTCGGGTGGTAGAAGCCCTCGCGGCCGGAGGTGTGCTCGGGGCGCTCCGCCGCGGGAATCATCTGCTGGAACTCGGACGCCACGGTGATGGCGTTGACCATGACGCCCTTCGCCGACCCGGGGTGCACCATGACGCCGCGCACGGTGACGGTGGCCTCGCTCGCCGAGAAGCACTCGTAGTTGATCTCGCCGAGGGCGCCGCCGTCCACGGTGTAGCCGCCGCACGCGCCGAGCGCCTCGACGTCGAGCAGGCTCGCGCCGTGCCCGATCTCCTCGTCGGGGACGAACGCCGCGACGAGCCGCGGGTGCGGCAGGTCCGGGTTCGCGGCGAGGCGGGCGAGAAGGGCCATGATCTCGGCGACGCCCGCCTTGTCGTCGGCGGAGAGCAGCGTGGTGCCGTCGGAGCAGACGATGTCCTGGCCGACGAGCCCCGCGAGGTCGGGGACCTGGTCGGGCGTGGTCTCGACCGGCTCGCCGTCCACGACGCCCGCGACGAGCGGGCCGCCCTCGTAGCGGACCACGTGCGGGCGAACCCCATGGGCGGGCGCGTCGGGCGACGAGTCGATGTGGGCGCAGAGCACGAGCGCGGGGAGCCCCTCGGCGCCGGCGGAGGCGTCCAGGACGCCCGTGACGTAGGCGTGCTCGTCCGCCGTCACGTCCCGGCACCCGATGGCGGCGAGGTCGTCCGCGAGCACGCGCGCCATGTCGTGCTGGCAGGGCGTCGAGGGCGTGACCCCGTCGTTGCCGGGGTCGGACGGAGAGTCAACCTGAACGTAGCGCATGAAGCGCTCGAGGACGTCTGACATGGGTTCTCCCAGGAGGTCGCGGCTTTTCACGCCTGCTAGTCTAGCGCAGGGGCGCCCGCGCCGCGTCAGCGCGCCGTAACTTCACGCCGACCCCGCCCCGGGCGGCGGCCGTTTTGCGTATGCTTCTGTGCAGGGCGACGGGAGGCGAGCATGAGGCGCAGCAACGAACGACAGGAGGCGATTCGCTCGATCGTGCGCGGGCAGTCGGTCCGCACGCAGGGGGAGCTCGTGGAGGCGCTCGCCGAGCGGGGGTTCGCCTGCACGCAGTCCACCGTCTCGCGCGACGTCTCCGAGATGCACCTCCGGAAGCTCGCGGGCGGGCTCTACGTCCTCGAGGAGGACCTCAACCTGCAGCTCGTGCTCTCGGAGTTCGTGGTGGAGGCGAGAAGCGCCCCGGGGCAGAGCCTCGTGGTGGTGCTCACCCAGCCCGACACCGCCCCGAGCGTGGCGCGCGCCGTCGACGAGGCGCGCCTCGCGCACGTGCTCGGCACGGTCGCCGGCAGCGACACCGTGTTCGTGGCGACCGACTCCCCTGCCGGCGCGGACGAGGTCAGGGGCCTCGTCACCGCCCTCGCGGCGAGCGGCTAGCGCGGCCCCGAGGCGACCTGCCCGGCGATCGCGGCGAAGACCGGCGCGAGGTAGCGCCCCACGCCCGACTCGTCGCAGGAGGAGGTCAGGTGGTCGGCGACGGCCTTGACCTCGGGGGTCGCGTTGCCCATGGCCACGCCGTCCCCCGCGGCCTCGAGCATCGTGCGGTCGTTGTCGCCGTCGCCGAAGGCGATGCACTCCCCCGCCGAGACTCCCAGGTGGTCGCAGAGCCAGCGCAGCCCCGCGCCCTTGTGCGCGGATCGGTCGGTGATCTCGATGTTGCAGGGCAGCGACGAGGCGCGCCTGAGGGCGGGCTCGGAGTCGACGAGCTCGCAGACCGCGTCGCGGTCCTCGTCGCGCCAGTAGAAGACGTTCAGCCGGCACACGTCCCCGATGCGCGCGAGCTGGTCCTCGAGACTCCCGTCGTACACGGTCCGCACCCCGCGGACGAACTCCTTGGTGGCGTCGCTGAGCTCGAGGCGGTCGATCAGCGGGTAGCGCTCGCGCTGCGTGTAGACGGTCCCGTCGGCGAAGAGGTCGAAGGTGATCGGGCGGTCGCGCAGCCTTTGGTAGAGGTCGAGCACCAGGTCCTTCTCGATGGTCACCTCGCGCAGGGTCCTCCCGGTGGCGACGTCGGCCACGACGGCGCCGTTTGCGCAGACGGCGTAGCGCACGCTGGGGTGGCGGAGCAGCTCGGCCGGCAGGCCCGCGAGGTTGCGCCCGGTGCAGGGGACGAACATGACCCCCAGGGAGGCCGCCGCGTCGAGCGCGGACGCGTTCTCGGGCGAGATGGCCTTCTCGGAGTCGAGGAAGGTCCCGTCCATGTCGACGAACACGAGCTTAACCACTGCGTCTCCTTAGGTCGCTCGCCCCCTGGGTCACGAGAAGCGCACCCGGTCCGCAAACGTCACGCGGTTGGGCGGCTCCTTGCCGTCCTTGAAGGCGATGATGTTGTCGGCCACCACGTCGCCCATGCGCCGGTTGGCCTCGAGCGTCGCCGAGCCGATGTGCGGGGTAGTGAGGACGTTGGGCATCTCGTAGACCTTGGGAAGCGTCGGCGGCTCGCGCTCGTACACGTCGACGGCGTAGCCCCCCAGGCTGCCCGAGAGCAGCGCCCGCTCGAGCGCCGACTCCCGCACGATGCCGGCGCGCGCCGTGTTGACGAGCAGCGCCCCCTCCTTCATGCGACGGAACTCGCGCGCGCCCAGCATGTTGCGCGTGGCGGAGGTGAGGGGCGCGTGGATGGTCACGACGTCCGACTTCTCGAGCAGCTCGTCGAGGCTCGTGTAGAGCAGCCCGTAGCGCGAGGCCTCGGGGCGCTGGACGATGTCGTAGCCCAGGATGTCCATCCCGAAGCCCATGGCGCGCGCCGCGACGGCCATGCCGATGGCGCCCACGCCGATGATCCCGATGGTCTTGCCGTAGAGGCTCCTCCCCGGAATCTTGTTCCACATCCCCGACTTGAGCTGCGTCACGGTCTGGGTGATCATGCGCGCCAGGTCGAGGATGAGCGCGAAGGTGAGGTCCGCCGTCTCCTCGCGGTTGGCTCCGGGAGTGTTGGTGATCGTGATTCCGCGCCGCAC
Organism: Thermophilibacter mediterraneus; assembly: GCF_900119385.1. GTDB lineage: Bacteria > Actinomycetota > Coriobacteriia > Coriobacteriales > Atopobiaceae > Thermophilibacter > Thermophilibacter mediterraneus. Next base: position 902,320 of record NZ_FPKO01000009.1, on the reverse strand, counting down.
CGCGGCGGCGAAGTCGATGCCGTCGAAGCCCGCGCCGTGGCGCGCGACGAGCCTCAGCCTGGGAAGCCTGTCCATGGTCGCGGCGTCCAGGTAGTCGTTGCCGAGCACGATGGCGTCACTGTCGTACGCGTGCTCGACGATCTCGTCGGCGGAGAGCGGGCGGCCGTACGGGTTGACGCGAACCGTGCAGCCCGCAGCCTCGAGCCGCTCGACCGCGCCGGTGTCAAAGATGCCAAACGTCGCCGCACACGACGCGACAATAAACGAATCCGACACGTCGTGTCCCTTTCCCATAATGCGCACCGTCCGGAGGGTATTTTACCCTTTGGCCGACGCCGCGCGCCCGCGGACGCGGCGGAGTCCGGGCAGCGCAAACAAACGGCGGGGCCGGGCGACGCCATCTCCCAGGGCGCCGCCCGGCCCGGACGGTGACGACGGTCGGCCTACCCGATGACCGCCCCCGTCTTCGCCGAGCTCACCTGCTTGGCATAGCGGGCCAGCAGGTGGCCGCCGTTCTCGTGGATGACGGGCTTCCAGCCCTGCTTGCGGCGGGCGAGCTCCTCGTCGCTGACCTCGACCTCGATGAGGTTCTTGGTGAGGTCGATGTTGATCTTGTCGCCGTTCTCGACGAGGGCGATGGGCGCCCCGTCGAAGGCCTCGGGGCACAGGTAGCCCACCGAGAGGCCGCCCGAGGCGCCGGAGAAGCGCCCGTCGGTGATGACGGCGGAGTCGGGGATGCCCTTCATGATCTCGGTGACGCGGTGGAGCTCCTTCATGCCGGGGCCGCCCTTGGGGCCCTCGTAGCGGATGATCACGCCCGTGCCCGGCTTGATGGCGTGGGCGTTGTAGGCCTCGAAGGCCTCCTCCTCGGAGTCGAAAACCATCGCGGTGCCGCTCCAGACGTGCTGCTCGGCGGGGACGGCGCTCGTCTTGACGAGCGCGCCCTCGGGGGCCAGGTTGCCGTAGAGCACCTGGATGCCGTTGGCCACCGACGCGGGGTCATCCTGGGTGCGGATGACCGAGCGGTCGCAGCGCAGCACCGAGGTCTCAAGGTTCTCGGCGAGCGTCTTGCCCGTGACCGTCATGACCGAGGTGTCCAGGTCGCCCGAGATGGTCTGGAGGACGGCGGGGATGCCGCCGGCCTTGTACAGGTTCACGCAGGAGATGTCGCCGTTGGGCACCACGTTGCAGATGACGGGCGTCTTTGACGTGATCTCCGCGACCTGCGCCCACGTGCACTCGAGCCCCAGCTCGGCGGCGAGCGCCGGAAGGTGGATGAGCGCGTTGAGCGAGCCGCCGATCGAGGCGAGCAGCTTGACCGTGTTGTCGATCGCGGCCTGGGTCATGATGTCGGACGGCTTGATGCCGCGGCGCACGAGGTCGACCACCGCCGCGCCGGTCTGGCGGGCGGAGAAGCGGCGCTGGCTCGTGGACGAGGGCCACAGCGCGCCGTTGGGCAGCATCATGCCGAGGCCCTCGGTGAGGCAGCCCATGGTGTTCGCGGTGCCCAGGAACGGGCAGACGCCCGGGCCGGTGTAGTAGCGCAGGGTCCCCTCGATGACGTCGCGCTCGGTGGCCTCGCCGGCGAGGAAGCGGGCGCGGAGGGCCTTGGACTCGGAGGGCTTGATCTCGTCGTAGCACGGGCCGCAGGTCACCAGCGCCGCGGGCAGGTCGATGCGGGCGGCGGCCATGAGCATGGCGGGGATGATCTTGTCGCAGCTGCCGAGGTAGACCACGCCGTCGAAGCAGCCCTCGCCCACGATCATGGCCTCGCAGGAGTCCGCGATGATCTCGCGGTGCGGCAGGCAGTAGCGCATGCCCGCGTGGCCCTGCGCGATGCCGTCGCACATGCCGATGGTGTTGAACTCGATCGGCTCTCCGCCGGCCTCGAGCACGCCCTTCTTGACCTCCTCGGCCAGCTTCTTGAGCGGCTCGTGGCCCGGGCAGACCTCGTTCCAGCTGTTGGCGATGGCGATGAGGGGCTTGTCGGGGTTCTCGAGCGAGTCCACGGCAACGCCGGCGGCCGCGAGGTGAGCCTTTGAGATAGCGCGCTGGAAGGGCTCCAGCTTGTCGATTGCACGTTCCATGGTTTCCCCCTCTGGGTATGTGGCGGGCGCCGCCGGTCGACGGCACCCGCCACCTCAAACGAGATGGGCGACTACTCCATCTCCTCGTACTCTGCGGCGTAGGCCTCGATCTTCTCCATGCCGATCTTCTTCTCGACGAGGAACCAGACGGCGACGAAGATGACGACGGCAACCGGAACGAGGATGATCGCGTTCTCGGAGATGCAGGTCCAGAAGACGATCGCGGTCTGCGTGAGCGACGGGCCGGCCATGGAGGCGATCTGGCCGTCGAAGGTCAGGCCGGTGGAGGTGGCCAGGTCCGTGAGGTACGGGGCGGCGAAGGTGCCGGCGTACAGGATCGCGGCCATCACGGGGATGGAGATGAGGATCGAGCGGAACACGTTGCCGCGGCACAGGGCCACGACGAGGGCCACGCGGAAGGTGACGACGGAGAGGTCCGCGAGCGGCATCATGCGGTTGCCCGGCAGGACGAAGGCGAGCAGGATCGTGACCGGGATCATGATGAGGGCCGTGGTGATGACCTCGGGGTTGCCCACGACGACCGCGGCGTCGAGGCCGATGGAGAGCGACTGGCCGCCGAAGTGCTTGGTCGTGAACTTCTGGGCGCCGTCGGAGATGGGCATGAGGCCCTCGACGAACATGGCGGTCATCTTGGGCATGAGCACCATGACCGCGGCGACGTTGACGCCCGTGAGGAAGATCTGGTCGATGGGCATGAGGGCGAGCGCACCCATGGCGCAGCCCAGGATCAGGCCGAGCATCATCGGGTCACCGAAGATGCCGAGGTACTTCTGGACGCCCTTGATCGAGACGTTGACCTTGTTGAGGCCGGGGATGCGGTCGATCACCCAGTTGAGCGGGGCGGCGACGATGATCGAGGACGTGTAGGAGATCGTCGGGAGCGTGACGTCAGGGATGCCGAAGAAGTGCTCGATCAAAGGAGACGTCCGGTCGGCGAACTTGAGCGTCATGACGGCGGTGAAGGCCGTGGCGACGAGGGCCCAGACGATGTTGTTGGTCACGAAGAAGACCAGGATGCCGGCGATCATCATGTGGTGATAGTTCCAGATGTCGACGTCCATCGTCTTGGTGAGCTTGAGGACCAGCATGAGGATGTTGATGCCGAGGATCTCGAAGACCAGGAAGGCGACGATCGGGGAGGCCCAGGTGACCGACGAGATGGCGCCCCAGCCCACGTCGGTGACGTCGAGGTTGAGGCCGAAGTTGGCGACCATGGCGCTCGCGGCCGGAGAGACCGCGGACTTGAGCAGGTTCACGAGCAGGTTGATGCCCACGAAGCCGCAGGTGATGGTGATGCCGCTCTTGAACGCCTTGCCGATGTTCATGCGGAACACGAGGCCGATGATCGTGATGATGATCGGCAGCATGACGTAGGCGCCCGCGTTGATGAGCGCCTGGAAGACAGTGCTGACTGTCTCGAGGAATGCGTCCATGCCTTTCCTTTCTTACGCTTGGTACGGTCGAGAGACGCGCCGCGAGGCCCGCGGCGCGCCGGCGGACGGCCCGCGGAGCCGCTAGTCCTTGAGCGCCTCGACGATCTTGTCGAGCGTCGCCTGCTCGTTGATGCCGGTCAAAAGCGCAATCGCCATGATGATCGGGGTCTTGACGTCGGCGTCCTTGAACTTGCCGGAGGTGACCACGAGGTCGTAGTCGTTGGCCTTGTCGTGGAGCTCGAGCATCTTGCACTGGGTGACCTGGATGGCCACGCCGTGATCGGCGCAGTAGTCCTTGATCTTGGCAGCCACGACGGTGGAGGTGGCGACGCCGTTTCCACAGGCCACGAGAACACGCTTTGCCATTTTTGTTCCTTCCTCTCTAAGGAGCTCTCAGCGCGCCCCTGCGGCGCGCCGCTGACCATGGTGGGAGGGGTGCTAGACGAGCAGCGCCCCGGCGAGCGAGAAGACCTCGTCGGCGTCCTTGGCCGCGATGACCTTGCCGACGAGCTCCTGGTCCTGGACGAAGGCAATCACCTTCTGGAGCATCTCGAGGTGGGCGTGGGCCTCGGTGAGGGCGAGCATGCACACGACGGAGACCTTGCACGTCTCGTCGGGCTCGTCCATCTTGTGCCAGTCGACGGGGTGAGCGAGGACGCCCATGCACATGGCGGCCTTGTTCACGTTCACGACGTCGCAGTGCGGGATGGCCACGTTCAGGCCGCCCATGTCGAGCGCGGTGGGAAAGTTCGCCTCACGGTCCACGATGGCCTGGGCGTAGGTGTCCTTCACGTAACCCTGGCCCTCGAGGACGGCCGCCAGGCGGCGCTCGACGTCCTCGCAGGAAAGGCCCTCCTCGTCGATGCGGACGACGAGCGAGCTATCGAAGCTCAGATCTGCCATGCTCTTCTCTCCTTCTCTTGCTTGCTGCGCGACCGCGGGTGCGGCCGCCTACCAGACGACGCTCTCCTCGAGCCTCCTGACGGAGGCGGCGAGGTTGGCCGCGTCGCATGCCTCGATGTCAGCCGGGTCGAATATGCCCGAGCCAATGCCGGCATAGGTGGCGCCCTTGTCGAAGTAGGACTGGACGTTGTCGACGTTCACGCCGCCCACGACCATGAGGGGGAGCTTCCCGAGCGGGGCCTGGACGGCCTTGATGTAGTCGGGGCCGAGCTGGCCGGCGGGGAAGACCTTCACGATGTCGGCGCCCATGTCAATCATCTGCTGGATCTCGGTGGGGCTGAAGGCGGCGGGGACGGTGATGACGCCCGCCTCGCGGGCGAGCGAGAAGATCTCGGGAGTGAACATGATCGGCGAGAGCATGAACTCGGCGCCCGCGTCGATGGCGCGACGGGCGATCTCGGTGTTCTTCACCGTTCCGGCGCCCACGTGGACCTCCGTGCCGAACTCCCTGCGCGCCGCCGCGATGGACTCCATCGCGTGCGGGGAGTTGCTTGCCACCTCAATGGAGTTGACCCTCGTGCCCACCAGCTGCTCCACGACGCTCAGGACCTGCTTGGTCTCGTAGCCGCGAAGGATGACGGTCACCTTGGGAAGAACGAGCTCGCTCATGCCTGCCTCCTCTGTCCGCTTACGTCGCCCTGATTCTATGTCTGCATATTCTTCTTTCAAAATTGAGCCGTTCTACACATTTTTTGCATATGGACTCATCGTCTGAAATACCACAGAGAAGAACCTCAGATGTCGCCTCTTTCGTTAATTCGCTCAGAATGCAACACATTTTCAGGCCTGTTACCAGCAGATTATTTGTGTTGTTTGCAATCTTTGGTATGATGGGTGAGGAGGACCCATATAAGGGCCCGACGCACCCTCCTGTTGTTCTTCTCCATTTTGAATTGGATATTTTTTCAGCTATCTTGCATATTATTAGCTTTAACGAAACAATTCTCCTTATTTTCTCCATACTTTTGCGCGAGAATGCCGCCATCGGGAGCGCCTACGACAGGAGCAGACATGGAGTTTGGGTCCACGCTCGCCAAGCTGCGCGAGGGACGCGGCTGGTCGCAAGCCAAGCTGGCCGAGAGGGCCGGCGTGAGCCAGGAGAGCGTCGCCGCGTGGGAGAGCGGCAGGGAGTTCCCCGCCCAGGAGCAGCTCCTCGCGCTCGCCATGGCCCTCAAGGTGAAGATCGGCCGCCTCATCGAGGGGGACGAGGAGCTCATGGTCAAGGTCATCGAGGGCACGGACACCTACGAGACGGCCGTCATGGGCGTCATCTCGGTGGTCACCGCGGCATGCGCGCTCGTGCTCGTCGCCCTCTCCCACACCGACCCCGGCGGGCTCGAGATCGCCGTGCGCGTCACCGAGGCCATCCTCGTCGTCGGGCTGCTCGCCCTCGTCTGGCAGCGCCGCAGCCCGCGCGCGCTGCGAGCCAAGGCGTTCCGCGACGCGCTCGAGGCCGCCGACGGCTCGCAGACCGCCTTCGTCCTCAAGCGCAAGGCGGGCCGCAACACCGGCAACACCATCATGCAGTTCGTGCTCGGCGCGATCATCGCCGTCACGCTCATCGTCCTTCTCGGCATCATCGTGCCCGAGTCGCGGCTGCCCTGGGTGATGCTGTAGGCTGGCCCGCGGGCGGCCTCAGACGAGAAGCGGCTCGAGATAGCGTGCCACGCCGGCCAGCTCGCAGCGCGGCGCCACGTGACGGGCGTGCGCCTTGACCTCAGGCGACGCGTTCTCCATGGCAACCGCGTCGCCCGCAACGTCGAGCATGGCGACGTCGTTTCCCGAGTCGCCAAAGGCGACGGTGTCGGCAACGTCGACGCCCAGGCGCTCGCAGAGCCACACGAGCGCCGTCCCCTTGGTCGCCTCCGCACTCGTGACCTCGACGTTCATCGGGATCGACGAGGCACCGAAGAGCTCGGGGCGCGCCTCGACGGCGTCCCACGTCACCCTGCGGCCGCGCTCGTCCCCAAACAGGACGTTGACGCGGCAGATCGTGGGGGTGCGCTCGATGAGCTCCTCGGTGTCGCATTCGACGAAGGTGCGCTGGGAGACCACCATGCGACGCGTTGCCTCGGTCATCTCGATCTGGTTGTAGAGCGGCAGGTGCTCGCGCGAGGCGAAGACCCCCTCGGGCGTGAAGAGGTCGAAGGTGACCCGCTGGTCGCGGACGTCCTCGTAGAGCGAGCGGACGAGCTCCTTGGCAATGGGGACCTCGCGGATGATCTCGCCCGAGCGGACGTCGTAGACGAGCGCTCCCCCGCCGCAGACGGCGTGGCGCACGGACGGGTGGGTGACGAGCTCGCGGGGGACGCCCCGCAGGCTGCGGCCGGTGCAGGGGACGAACTGGACCCCGCGCTCGGCGGCGACGTCGAGGATGCGGAGGTTATCTCGCGGGATGGTCTTGTCGGGGCCCACGAACGTGTCGTCCATGTCGATGAAGACCAGTCTGACCACAGCGCCCCCTCCTTCCAGGCTCCCATGATAGCGCGTGCGGGTTATGGACGGTTTCGGGCCGGAAAGCGTCCGCGGCACGCACGCGTTTCGGGTTGGTGCGGGTTGCAGACGGTTTCGGGCCGGAAGGCGTCCGCGTCCCGCACGCGTTTCGGGTTGGTGCGTGTTATGGACGGTTTCGGGCCGGAAAGCGTCCGCGTCCCGCACGCGTTTCGGGAAGGTGCGGGTTGCAGTCGGTTTCGGGCCGGAAGGCGTCCGCGGCACGCACGCGCTTCGGGTTGGTGCGGGTTGCAGACGGTTTCGGGCCGGAAGGCGTCCATAACCCGCACGCGTGCCCGGGGGCCCAAACGAGCGACGCCCGCGCCCCGGGCGATGCCGGGACGCGGGCGAGACCGGACGGGCCGATGCCCCTCCCCTACTTGCTGACGCCAGCCCTTCGCTTGGCCTCCTCGATCTGGGCGAGCTGCTCGGGCGTGAGCTCGATGCCGCCGCCGTGACCGTGCACGCCGCAGGCCGAGCCGCCGCCCGTCGCCACGGAGTCATCGAAGCGCGTGCTGCCCGTGTAGGGCGCCACGGCGTCGTTGGTCACCGGGTCGGCCGGGTTCTCGAGGTGGAAGCCGCCCTCTCGGTTGGCGCGGTAGTTCTCCTTCGCCACGGAGATCATGAGCTTGATGCGGTTGAGCTGGTTGACCTCGGACGCACCGGGGTCGTAGTCGACGGCCACGATGTTGCTCTCGGGGTGCATCTGCCGCAGGCGCTTGATGACGGACTTGCCGACCACGTGGTTGGGCAGGCACGCAAACGGGGAGCAGCAGACGATGTTGGGCGTGCCGCACTCGATGAGGTCCACCATCTCGGCCGTGAGCAGCCAGCCCTCGCCCATCGTGTTGCACAGCGAGAGCACCTGCTCGGCCTTGGCGGCGAGCTCGAAGATGTCCGGGTAGGGCTGGAAGCGCTCGGTCTTCTTGAGCATGCGGTTGATCGGCTCGCGGAAGCCCTCGATGAGCTTGATGCCCGCCATGTGGGTGAGCCGGCTCGTCGCCTTGGTGCCCAGCTCCCTGTTGGTGTTGATCGCGTTGGTCATGCCGAAGAGGAAGAAGTCGACGAGCCCCGGCACGTTGGCCTCGCAGCCCTCCTGCTCGATGACCTTGACCACCTGGTTGTTCGCCGTGGGGTGGAACTTCACGAGGATCTCGCCCACCACGCCCACGCGCGGCTTGGAGCGGTCGTTCTCGAGCGGGAGCGCCTCGAAGGCGTCGATGGTGCGCTGGCAGAGCTCATAGAAGCGCCCGCGCGAGGCCGTGGAGGAGGCGATGAAGCCCTTTGCCTCGGCCATCATGCGGTCGTAGAGCTCGTCGGCGGCGCCGGGCTGCGCCTCGTAGGGGCGGCAGCGGTAGAGGAGCTGCATGATGAGGTCGCCGTAGAGCAGGGCGTAGACCGCCTTGACCAGGAGCTCGGGCTTGAGGATGGAGAAGCCCGGGTTCTTCTCGTCGAGGCCGGACGCCGCGGTGAGCGAGATCACCGGGACCTCGGGGTGACCGGAGTCGCGCAGCGCCTTGCGGATGAGCGCGATGTAGTTGGTGGCGCGGCAGCCGCCGCCGGTCTGCGTGATGATGACCGCGGTGCGCGAGAGGTCGTACTTGCCGGAGAGCACGGCCTCCATGATCTGCCCCGTCACCAGGATGGACGGGTAGCAGATGTCGTTGTTGACGTACTTGAGGCCCGCCTCCACGGCGCCCTGGTCGACGGAGGGCAGCAGCACCACGTTGTAGCCGGAGGACTTGAGAAGGACCTCGAGCAGGTCAAAGTGAATCGGGGCCATCTGCGGCACGAGGATGGTGTAGCCGGCCTTCTGCATGTCCTCGGTGTAGCGGACCTTCTCGAAGGCGGCGCTGGCGGCCTCGCGATAGACCGGCACGGCGCCCTCGGGCGTCTTGCGGGCGCGCTCGAGCGAGCCGTCGGCCTCGTGGACGCCCACGGGCTCGACCTCGTGGACCCTGCCCTGGCTCGCGGCGCGGCGGAGCTCCTCGCGCTGCTCGGAGAGGGCGGCCATGAGGGAGCGAATGCGAATGCGGGCGGCGCCGAGGTTGGACACCTGGTCGATCTTGAGGACGGTGTAGATCTTGCCGGAGGCCTCGAGGATCTCCTGGACCTGGTCGGTGGTGAGGGCGTCGAGCCCGCAGCCAAACGAGAAGAGCTGGATGAGGTCGAGGTCGTTGCGGCTTGCCACGAAGCGGGCCGCGCGGTAGAGGCGGCTGTGGAACATCCACTGGTCGACCACGCGGATCGGCCGCTCGGGCCTCATCTTGTGCGCGACGGAGTCCTCGGTGAGCACGGCGAAGCCGAAGGAGTGGACGAGGGAGGGGATGGCGTGGTTGATCTCGGGGTCGTTGTGGTAGGGGCGCCCGGCGAGCACGATGCCGTGGGCGTCGTGCTCCTCGATCCAGCGCAGGGCCTCGTCGCCGGCGCGGTGCATGGCGTCCTTGAACGCGAGGTCGGCCTCCCAGGCGACGTTGACCGCCTCGTCGATCTCGGCGCGGGTGACGTGGGAGCCGCGCACGCGGCCGCGGCCCGCCTTGGCGTCCCTCTCGCGCTGCTCGACGAGTACCTCGTAGAGGCGGCGCTTGAGCTCCTTCTTCTTGTCGTAGGGAATGAAGGGCGAGAGGTACTCGACCTTGGAGCCCTCCCCCAGCTCGTCGACGTTGAGGCCGAGCGCCTGCGGGTAGCTCATGACGATCGGGCAGTTGTAGTGGTTGGTGGCGCCGTCGTCCTCCTGGCGCTCCCAGCGGATGCAGGGCATCCAGATGAAGTCCGGGTCCTTGGCGAGCAGGTTCATGACGTGGCCGTGGCTGAGCTTCGCCGGGTAGCACACCGACTCGGAGGGCATGGACTCGATGCCGGCGTCATAGGTGGCAGCGGAGGTCTGGTCGGAGAGCACGACCGAGAAGCCCAGCTTGGTGAAGAACGCGTGCCAGAACGGGTAGTTCTCGTACATGTTGAGCGCGCGCGGGATGCCCACCGTGCCGCGCGGGGCCTCGTCGGGCGAGAGCACCGGGCGATCGAAGAGCAGCTTGTTCTTGAAGTCGAAGAGGTTGGGCGCGTCGTTCTTCCGCGCCTTGGAGCCGCCCGCGCCCTTCTCGCAGCGGTTGCCGGTGATGAAGCGACGGCCGCCGCCGAAGTCGTTGATCGTGAGCAGGCAGTTGTTGGAGCAGCGGCCGCAGTGGACGTTGGTGTGCCTGACCTGGAGGCCGTCGATCTCCTCGCGGCTGAGCAGCGTGGAGGTACCGCTCGCGCCGGCGCGGTCGCGGGCGAGAAGGGCGGCGCCGTAGGCGCCCATGGTGCCCGCGATGTCCGGGCGGATGACGTCGCGCCCGGTGAGCAGCTCGAAGGCGCGCAGGGTGGCGTCGGACATGAAGGTGCCGCCCTGGACCACGCAGTACTTCCCGATCTCGTCGAAGTCGCGCAGCTTGATGACCTTGAACAGGGCGTTCTTGATAACGGAGTAGCTGAGGCCCGCCGCGACGTCGCCGATGGTCGCGCCCTCCTTCTGCGCCTGCTTGACGCGGGAGTTCATGAAGACGGTGCAGCGGCTGCCGAGGTCGACGGGGCTCGTGGCGCGCACGGCCGCCTGCGCGAACTCCTGCACGGTCATGTCCATGGACACGGCGAAGCTCTCGATGAACGAGCCGCAGCCCGAGGAGCACGCCTCGTTGAGCATGATGTGCTCGATGACGCCGTCTTTCACCTGCAGGCACTTCATGTCCTGCCCGCCGATGTCGAGGATGAACTCGACGCCGGGGACGAACGCCTTGGCGCCGCGCAGGTGGGCGACGGTCTCGATCTCGCCGGAGTCGGCGCGCAGGGCCTCGATGAGGATCTGCTCGCCGTAGCCGGTGGTGGTGACGTGGCCGATCGTGCAGCCGGCGGGCATCTTGTCGTAGATGTCGTCCATGATGGTGCGGGCAGTGCCGAGGACGTCGCCGTTGTTGTTGCCGTACCAGGTGTAGAGCAGCTCTCCGCCCTCGCCCACCACGGCAGCCTTCATCGTGGTGGAGCCGGCGTCGATGCCGATGAAGACGCGACCGCGGTAGCTGGCGAGCTCGCCCTTGGGAACCACCTGCTTGTCGTGGCGCTCCTTGAACTCCCGGTAGTCTTCCTCGCTCTCGAAGAGCGGCTCGAGGCGGGCGACCTCGGAGCCCTGGGTGTCGTGGAGGTTCTCGAGCAGCTGGATGGCCTCGTCGAAGGTCACGTACTTGCTCGACTCGCCGGCGAGCGCCGCGCCCGTCGCCACGAAGAGGTGGGCGTTGTCGGGAACGATGATGTGCTCGTCATCGAGGTTGAGCGTGACGTAGAAGCGGTGGCGCAGCTCGGAGAGGTACTGCAGCGGGCCGCCGAGAAACGCCACGTGCCCGCGGATGGGGTGGCCGCACGCCAGGCCCGAGACGGTCTGGTTGGCCACGGCCTGGAAGATCGAGGCGGCCACGTCCTCCGGGCGGGCGCCCTCGTTGAGCAGCGGCTGGACGTCGGACTTGGCGAAGACGCCGCAGCGGCTCGCGATGGGGTGAATCTGCGTGGCGCCCTTTGCGAGCTCGTTCAGGCCGGCGGCGTCCGTGTGGAGCAGGCTCGCCATCTGGTCGATGAAGGCGCCCGTGCCACCGGCGCAGGTGCCGTTCATGCGCTGCTCGATGCCGTTGTCGAAGTAAATGATCTTGGCGTCCTCGCCACCGAGCTCGATTGCGCAGTCCGTCTGCGGGATGAGCGTCTCGACGGCGCGCTTGGAGGCGATGACCTCCTGGACGAACTCGAGGTCGAGCCAGTTGGCGAGCAGCATGCCGCCGGACCCGGTGATGGAGACGCGCATGGGGGCGGCGCCGATGACGGCGCGGGCGCGGGCGAAGAGCTCCTTTGCCGTGGCGCGGATGTCGGTGTGGTGGCGCTCGTAGTTGGCGTAGACGAGGTTGTCGTTGTCGTCGATGACGGCGAGCTTGACGGTGGTGGAGCCCACGTCGATGCCGAGGCGCAGGTGCGCGTGGGAGAAGTCGGTCGGTCGCACCGGGGAGAGCTCGGCGCCGACCTGGCGCAGCTCGAACGGCTTGGTGGCGAGGGCGGCCCTCTCGGCCTGGATGGATGCGGCGGTCTTGCTCATCAGTTGTCCTCCTTGGAGCACATGGCGGCCAGCGCAAAGCTGGGGATGTCGAGGTTGATCGGGTTGTCGTAGAGGTCTCCGGGGCGCACGAACATGAGCGCGGTCATGAGGCGCGCCATGGTGGGAACGCTCTCGCGCATGCCGCCCTCGAGCCAGCGCAGCAGCACGCCGACCTCGGCCGAGATGGCAAACGTGAGGTAGTAGTCGAAGAGGGGGCCCAGCGCCCGGAGGTCGAGGCCGTCGAGCGCGCGCATGCCGATGACGTCGTGCGCGAGGGCCTTGACGCGCTCCGCGAAGGCCGGGTCGCCGCCCTTGCCGAGCAGCGGGCGCAGGTAGCCGCCGCGGTCGCGCACGGCCGAGAGCAGGGCCTCCGCACCGGGCGCCGGCTCGCCGTGGTCGAGGGCGCGGCGGAGGTCGTCGAGGTGGCACGCGGCGAGGCGCGCGAGCGGGGCGCGGAGCTCCTCGAGCGTCTCGTCCTCGATCTGCCGAACGAGGTCGGGGATGTCACGGAAGTGAGAGTAGAACGTGCGGCGCGTGACGCCGGCCCGTTCGGTCACCGCGGTGACGGTGACGCGGGAGAGGTCGCCGGTCGATGCGATCTCCTCGGCAAGGGCGCGGCGCAGGGCGAGCCTGGTGCGGACGCTCCGACGATCGGTGCTGAGCACGCATTCCTGCATGTGGGGAAGGCTCCCTTCGACGTTTCTGCACAGCCTGCGTAGTATTGCACAACCTGTGCAGAAACAAGCCGAGGCGGGTCGTGGCACAAGTTCTCCACGGCACGGGCGGGACCCAAGACGCGCGGCGCCCCCGGCGCGCGGCTTTCAGCCGGCGCTGAGATTTGTCGACGAAGCGGGAGGTATGCGGCCCCTGAAAGGGGCCTTGTCCCCTCGCGCGGCAACGGGGCGGATAATCGGAGCGACCACGAGGGGGCACCATGCGAGAACGACCATGGGAGAAGGCGACGGACGAGGCGCGCCGCGACGGCGCTCGCGCTCGTGGCCCTTCTCGCCTGCGCGGCCCTGTGGGCGGGGGCGTCCCTCGTCACCGGGGCGGCGGCGGGGAGGAGGCCGCCCAGGCCAGTGCGACCGAGGGGGACGGAGCCCCCGACGTGGCCGCCGAGGAGGTCGAGACCACCGTCACCGAGAGTGGGCTCTCCGTGACCGGCCCCACGGAGTTTCTCGAGACGGAGGCGTACGCGTACCTCGAGGAGCAGATCGCCGAGCTCGAGGAGCAGGACGTGACCCTGGGCATCGTCGTCCGCGACCTGGAGAGCGGCTACGAGCTCGCCTACAACGCCGACGAGGCGCTCTATCCGGCGAGCGCCATCAAGGCCGCGTACTGCGCGATGGTCTGCGAGGAGTTCGGCGGCGCGGGCGAGCTCGCCGGCGCCCTTGAGAGCTGCCTGGTCAACTCGTCGAACGAGGCGTACACGGCGCTTCGGGAGGCCTTTGGGCTCGAGGCCTTCGGGGCGTGGCTGGAGGAGGTCGGAGCGGAGGAAGCCTCGGTCCAGGCGCTCGAGTACGGCTACCCGGACATCTCGGCGAACGAGCTCGCCGCGGTCTGGGAGGAGACCTAGCGCTTCGGCACCTCGGGGGAGGCCGGGGCCGACGAGCTCGTGGATGCGCTCGCGGCAACCAACTACACGGCCCTCGGCGCCCTCCTGCGAGACGAGTGCGAGGTCTGGGCCAAGCCCGGCTGGTACCCGACCGACGAGTACGACCTCACCTCGACCAACGACGCGGGCGTGGTCTTCTCGGACTGCGGGCGTACGCGATCGTGGTCATGACGGACATGAACTCCGACCTGCGCGGGCTCCTTCCCCTCGTGGACGCCCTCAACGCCGCGCACGGCGCGCTCTGCGGCGGCAGCACGGAGCTGCTCCACGACGGCACGACGACGATTCCCGGGTACTAGCGGCGCTCATGCGACCCTCCGGCGACAAGGACGTGCGACTCGACGGCGACCATGGGAGAATGGGAGCGTCGTGGGGAGGTCGCCGTGAGAGCCAGGGTCATCGTCGTGTGCGCATCGGCCGTCGCCGCGCTGGCGGCGGGGGCTATCGCCTTCTCGCAGGGGGCCTTCGTGCCGCAGCCGGAGGAGGGGGCGGGGCGGCAGGAGGCCGCCGAGAGCGTCGAGGTCACCGACCGCGTCGCGCCCGAGGGGGACACCGAGCCCGAGCCGGAGCCGGAGCCCGAGCCGGAGGAAGCGGCCTTCGACGCCGGCGGCCCCGTCGTCACCGAGACCAGCGCCTCCGGCGTGAGCGTCACGGCGCCCGAGGGGTTCCTCGCCACGGAGGAGTTCGCGCGGGTGGACGCCGAGATTGCCGCCCTGCGCGACCGAGGGCACACCGTGGGAGTCTCCCTGCTCGACCTCCAGACGGGCCGAGCCCTCTCCTACAACGCCGACGAGCAGCTCTATCCCGCCAGCTCCGCCAAGGCGCTCTACTGCGCGATGGCGTGCGAGGCGAACGGCGGGTCGGGCGGGATGGCGGCGACGATGGAGCGCTGCCTGGTCGACTCGTCGAACGAGGACTACGAGGCGCTCATCAAGACCTTCCGCCTCGCGCCCTTCGCGACGTGGCTCTCCGAGCACGGCGCGCCCGGAGCCGGCCGAAACGCGGTCGACCACTACTACCCCGACATCTCGGCGGGCGAGCTCGCCGCGTGCTGGCAGGAGATCTATCGCTTCGGCACCTCGGGCGAGGCGGGCGCCGACGAGCTCGTCGGCTACCTCTCGCGGACCGTCGTCACGCCCATCGGCGAGACGCTGCGCGACGAGTGCGAGGTCTGGAGCAAGGCGGGCTGGTTCCCGGCGGACGAGAACGACCTCGCCTCGACCAACGACGCCGGCGTGGTCTTCTCGGACTGTGGGCCGTACGTGCTCGCGGTCATGACGGACCTCCCCGCCGACCTCGACGGGCTCACGCCGCTCATCGACGCGCTCGACGCGGCGCACGACGCGATGTGCGGGGACGTGGCGTAGGCGTGCAAAAGGGACAGGCACCTTTGCACGCTCTCGTTGACGCGATGTGCGGCTAGGGGCGCGGGGCCGGCGGAACGGGCGGCTCAACCAAGGATGGAATCTGCCAGAACGACGACCGTACACACCTCCCGTTTCCGGGGCGAATTCGCGCAGGAAACGGGAGGTGTGTACGGTTGGCCCTCTACCCCTTTCGCTCAGGACCCGCCCCTGCCTGCGCTCACCGGGTCGATCGGCGCCCAGCTCGTATAGTCAAAGACGCCCATGCCGTTCCGCTCAACGGCATCGCGCATGGCCTCGATGTGCGCGCAGGTACTCAATGCGGTCGTCGTCGATGCTCCCGTCTGCCTCGACCACGTCGCGCGCACCCAGGCCGTTCTCGGCCACGTACGGGTTCTTCACACAATGATGGTAGAGGTCGATGGCTTCGCGGCTCGGGTAGCAGTGGGCGTCATCACAGGCAAGCGTGGCACCCTCCCCTCGCACTGGTTGTCCGCCGTGGCACCACCCCAGAGGAACCCCTCGGGAAACGCTCGGTTCTCAGTGGAAAAGCGTGCAAAGGTGCCTGTCCCTTTTGCACGTCACCTTTGCACTCAGCGCTGGTTGGCCAGCCAGAGCTGGTGGAGCCCCCGCAGCGTGAGGGTATCGTCCACGCGCGCGTCGTGGCGCAGCAGCGCAGCCACCGCGTCGGCGCCGTCACCGGTCATGACGACGGGCGGCTCGCAGCCGAGCTCGCCGGCGATGGCGTCGAGCAGGCCGTCGATGCGCGCAACCTCGCCGAGCACCACGCCCGACTGCATCGCCGCGCGCGTGTTGCGGCCGACCACGGACGACGGCGCCCGCAGCTCGATCATGGGGAGGCGCGCGGCGGTCTCGGCGAGGGAGCGCGCGCCCAGCGCGACGCCGGGTGCGATGATGCCGCCCACGAAGGCGCCCGAGTCGTCCACGACCTCGAAGTTCGTCGTCGTGCCGAGGTCGACGACCACGACCGGGGCACCGTACCCCTCGCGCGCCGCCACGACGTCGGCCACGCGGTCGGCCCCCACCTCGGAGGGATCGTCGTAGCGCATGCGCACCCCGGTCCTGAGGCCCGGGCCCACCACGAGCGGCCGCCCCGCGCACGTCGCCGCGAGCGCCCGGAGCCAAACGTCGGTGAGCGAGGGCACCACGCAGGCGAGTATCGCCTCGTCGGGACGCCCCTCCCCCATCATCGTGACGGCCTGGCCGAGCTGCATGCGCGCCTCGTCCGCCGTCAGCCGCTCCGGCGTGGTGAGCTCGCAGGTGCCGGCCAGCTCGCCCGCAGCAGAGAAGAGCCCCAGGCGCGTGTGGGTGTTGCCCACGTCAACGGCCAGCACGTTCTTCTCGCCCGCGTTCTTGCCCTGCGCCATGCGCCCTCCAAAAAAGAAGTCCCTGACCCGGCAAAGGTGTCGGAGGATGGGTATACCGTGGTTGACGGCAGCGCCCGCTGTGGGAGCTGGGTCGCGCCGAATGAGAGTGGAGAGGGCCGCTAGCTCGCTGGACTAGCGGCCCCTCTCATGTTCGTCGTTGGACCTGCTCGCTTTGGACAGGAACGTCAGGACTCCGTTAACCGGGCCGACGAGCGCGCCGACCAGCTTAAGGACCTCAGTCAGAGTTTCCATGGGGCTCACCTCACTTCGGAGGCGCGACCCAGCGAGCGAGACCCGCGCCGACAACCGTCCCCCATTCTACCCCACCCCGGCCCGACGCCTGGCGCAGCGGGGGCGGGTCTGCCATACTGTGCGCGTCCACAGAAACCCGACTCCCCGCCAAGGGGGAGCGGATATTCGAAGGAGAACACATGAGCACTGCTGGCTCGCGCGCCTCGTGGCGCGAGCAGCTGAGCCCCGTGGGCATTGCCATCGGGTGCATCGGCTGCGTCATCATCACGGCGTCCTCGGTCTACACCGCCCTCAGGCTGGGCGCGCTGCCGTGGCCCACCATCTTCACCTCCATCGTCGCCCTCTTCCTGCTGCGCGCCTTCGGGCACCGCAGCCTCAACGAGGCCAACGTCACCCAGATCGTGATGTCGGCCGGCTCCATGGTGGCGGGCGGCCTCGCCTTCACCATCCCGGGCATCTGGATGCTCGGGCTCGCCGACAGCGTCAGCTGGGTCGAGATGCTCCTCGTCGCCCTCTCGGGCACGCTGCTGGGGCTCGTGTGCACCGCAGCCATCCGCAGGCGCTTCGTCGAGGAGTCCGACCTCGAGTACCCCATCGGCACCGCCGCCGCACAGACGCTGCTCGCGACCAAGACGGGCGGCAGCACCGGGCGACGCCTGTTCGGCTCCATGGGGCTGGCAGGCCTCTGGTGCGTGGCGCGCGACGCGCTGGGCCTCATGCCCTCGCTGCTGCTGCAGCTGCCCGTCCCCGGGGTGAGCTTCGGCGTCTACAACTCGCCGCAGATGCTCGCGGTGGGCTTCCTCGCGGGCGGCGCGAGCGTGGCGACGTGGTTCGTCGGGGCGCTCTTCGGCAACTTCGGCATCATCACGGGGGGGTCGGCCGCCGGCCTCTGGGACGTCGCCACGGCGCAGGGCATCGTCTCCAGCCTCGGCATGGGCCTCATGATGGGCTCGGGCGTGGGCGTCGTGGTGAGGGACATCCTGCCGCACGCTGCGGGGCTGCTCCGCGGGCGCGGGACGCTGGCCGGCGAGAAGAGCCGCGCGCGTCGGCTGGACGCCGGCGTGCTCGCCCTCATGGTGGCGGCCGCGGCGCTGCTCGTGTGCATCGGCCTCGGCATGGGACCGCTCGTCGCGGTGGTCGTGGTGGCGCTCTCCTTCGTGACCACCATCATGAGCGCGCAGTCCGTGGGGCAGACCGGCATCGACCCCATGGAGATCTTCGGCCTCATCGTGCTGCTGGCCGTTGCGGCCTTTGCCAACGTCTCCCAGGTGCAGCTCTTCTACGTCGCGGGCGTGGTCGCCGTGGCGTGCGGCCTCGCCGGCGACGTCATGAGCGACTTCAAGACCGGCGCGATCATCGGCTCGAGCCCGCGCGCCATGTGGGTGGGCCAGTCGATCGGGGCGCTGCTGGGCACCGTGGTGGCCGTGGGCGTGCTCTGCGTGCTCGTGGGCGCCTACGGGACCGACGCCTTCGGCCTGGGCAAGATGTTCGTCTCGACCCAGGCGAGCGTCGTGGCCACGATGGTCTCGGGCATCCCGAGCGTCCCGGCCTTCGTGGCGGGCCTCATCGGCGGCGTCGCCCTCTACTGCGCGGGCCTTCCCGCGATGATGTTCGGCCTCGGCGTCTACCTGCCGTTCTACATGTCCGCCACGGCGGCGCTCGGCGGCCTCGTCAAGTGGGTCTACGATCGCGCGTCCGCGCGCCGCGGCGAGCGGGGCGACGACGCCGAGGAGCGCGGGGTCGTCGTGGCGTCCGGCGTGCTCGGGGGCGAGTCGATCGTGGGCGTGGTCATCGCGCTCGCAAACGTGATCGGCGGCCTCACCGGGTAGCAAAGGACGCTGCGGGCGAACCGTCATCCTGAGGTTCTTCTCGCCCGGCACATGCGCAAGACGGGGCGAGGGCGCGGGGCCGTTGGGCGGACTCATCGACGTCGAGAACCGCGTCATGGTTGCCATGTTCGCCGTGGTCGTGATCGTGGTCATCGGGCTCGACGTCATCATCAAGGCGCTCTGTCTCGTGGGGGCGCCCTTCCGCTACCTGGTGCTCCTGAGACTGGTGCACCCCCTCGTCTGCGCATTCGTGCTGTCCGCCGAGTACGAGCTCCTCCACGCCAAGCACGCCGACAACGAGCGCGCCGACAACGAGCGCGCCGAGACCGAGCGCCTGCTCGCCGAGCGCGAGCGCCAGTACCGCCTCTCGCGCGAGAACATCGAGACAGTTCGCGACGTGACGGACGCCGAGCGGCGCGCGATTGCCGTGTCGGTGCAGCGGCGCGGTCGGATGGTCGCCGTGAGCGTCGAGAACTGCTGTGCGCACGTGCCGCGCATCCCCGAGGGAGGGCTGCCCGAGACGACCAAGAACGACCGCGAGAACCATGGCTTCGGCATGCGCTCGATGCGCCAGATCGCGGAGCGCTACGGGGGATCCCTGCACGCCGGGGTCGAGAGCGACGTGTTCTACCTCAACGTCCTTCTCGCCATGCCGACGTAGCCGCAAGCCGCGCCCGGAGTCGCCCCGACCCGATCGCCGGCACCCCCGCCGACGCGACCACCCACTCGACCGGGACTCGTGTCGTATGATTGGCTTTGTCACTGCAGGCGCTTCTCTCGGGAGGTCCCGTGGACATCGTGTCCATCGTTCTTGGCGTGCTCTCGCTCGCGACCGCCTTCACACCGTTCATCTGGCTCCAGGTCGTGGGCGGCTTCGCGGGCATCGCCGGCATCGTGCTCGCCCGAAAGGCCAAGAAGGCCGACTACCGCAAGAGCCTCACCACGGCGATCGGCATGCTCTGCTCGATCACCGGCGCCCTGCTGTGCTTCCTGGCGCCCGTGCTGTCGCTCGCGAGCAACGTCGCGCTGTACTTCATGACGCTCTAGCCGCTTGGGACAGCGGGGACGGGGGGGGGACTGTCACCGCTCCGTCCCCGCTGTCACATGAGGGTCGGCGGGACCACGTCACACTGGTAACGCCGCGTTATCTATCTTTTCGCATGGGTACTATTGATGACGAAGCGTCACCAACTCTACCCAGCAGGAGCGAGAAGGACCTCCTGCGGAAAGGAAGCGCCATGAGCACCCTCGTCGCGTACTTCTCGGCCACCGGCACCACGGGACGCGTTGCCCACGGGCTGGCGCAGGCCATCGGGGCAGACGCCTTCGAGATCGTCCCCGACCTGCCCTACTCCGCCGCCGACCTGGACTGGCGGGACAAGTCCAGCCGCAGCTCGATTGAGATGGCAGACGAGTCCTGTCGCCCCGGCATCGTGGGCCGCGTGGCCAACATGGACGCCTACGACACCATCTACCTGGGGTTCCCCATCTGGTGGTACGTTGAGCCCCGCATTGTCGACACGTTCCTCGAGAGCTACGACCTCTCCGGAAAGACCATCGTCCCGTTTGCCACGAGCGGCGGCAGCGGACTCGGGCGCGCCCCGGAGCGCATGGCCTCGCTCGCGCCGGGGGCGAAGGTGGTCGAGGGCAGGCTGCTCAACGGAACTCCGAGCGCAGAGGAGCTGCGCGCCTGGGCCGTGTGGTAGGACGTGTAACGCCGGGGACGGAGCGGTGACAGGTGCTACGTCCCCGGTGTCCCACTACCAGATGCCGAGGACGTGCTGCATCCCCAGGCTCACGCACGCGATGGCGACCCAGCACGCCAGGCCCATGAGAATCGGCTTTCCGCCCGTGCGCACGAGCCTCACCACGTTGGTGTTGAAGCCGATCGCCGCCATCGCCATGACGATGAGGAACTTCGACAGCTCCTTGATCGGCGCCGTGACGCCCGCAGGAAGCGAGAGGGCCGTGGTCGCGACGCTCGCCAGCACAAAGAACACGATGAAAAACGGGAAGATCTTCCTGAGGTCGAAGCTGCCGGCGGCCTGACCGGCGCCCTCCCCGGCAGCGGCGGCCCTCCTGGCGAGGCGCGCCTGCCAGAGTGCGAGCCCCAGCGTGATGGGGATGATGGCGAGCGTGCGGGTGAGCTTCACGATGGTCGCGGAGTCGAGCGTGTTGGCGCCGGGGTGCATGCCGTCCCAGGCGGCCGCCGCGGCGGTGACCGAGGACGTGTCGTTCACCGCCGTGCCCGCAAAGAGGCCGAAGCCCTCGTTCGAGAGGCCGAGCGCCCCGCCGAGCGTGGGGAACACGAGCGCCGCGATCACATTGAAGAGAAAGATGACGCTGATGGCCTGGGCGATCTCCTCGTCGTCCGCGTCGATCACGGGCGCGGTCGCCGCGATGGCGGAGCCGCCGCAGATCGAGGAGCCCACGCCCACGAGCGTGGAGATCTTGCCCGGGATCTTGAGCGCGCGGCACAGCGCGAAGGACACCACGAGCGAGGTGGCGATCGTCGAGACGATGATGGGCAGCGACGTCGCGCCCACCCGCGCGATCTGCGAGAGGTTGAGGCCGAACCCCAGCAGGATGACCGCCCACTGCAGCACCTTCTTGGACGTGAACCTGACGCCGGCCGCAAGCGGCTCGCCCTTCTCGCCCGGAACCACGAGCGCGAGCGCCATGCCGATCAGGATGGCGAAGACCGGCCCTCCCACGACCTCGAACCGCTTGCCCAGAAGCCACGCCGGCACGGCGACGACCAGCGCAAACAGCACGCCCCGCCACAGCTTCCCAAAGTTCTTGATGAGCTCCATGCACCTGCCCCTCTCGCCTTCTTCTCTTAGAAGAGGCTACTACCAGCAGTTATAATCACTTTTTAGTAGTTGCTTATGGACCCATAAGTTCTTGTGGGCAAGAAAGCGAGAAGAACGGCGATGCTCGACTATCGCACGCACACGTTCCTGACCGTCTGCCGCACCGGCAGCTTCACGCGCGCCGCCGAGCAGCTGCACGTCACCCAGCCGGCGGTCTCGCAGCACGTGCGGCAGCTCGAGCGTCACTACGGCTGCGCGCTGTTCACCAAGGCCGGGCGCGGCGTGGAACCCACCGAGGAGGGGGAGCTGCTCTACCGCGCGCTCGACGCAGCGGAAAACGACGAGCGTCGCCTGCGCGCGGTAGAGCAGAGCGTCGCCTGCGCGCGGAGCTCGAGGCGCGCCGGCGGGAGGGCGGGCGGGCCCCGCTGCGCCTGGGCTGCACGCGCACCGTCGCCGACTACGTTGCCCCGCGCATTCTGCCCGCGCACCTCCTGCGCCACCCCGCCGAGCGCGTCTGCATGCGCGCAGGCAACACCGCGGAGCTCGTCGCCCTCATCGACCGCGGCGAGATCGACCTCGCGCTGGTGGAGGGCTCCTTCGATAGAGAGGCGTTCGAGAGCGAGGTCTTCTCGAGGGAGCGCTTCGTCGCCGTGGCGGCGGCCGGGGAGGGCCCGCTCGGCATCGACGCGCTCCTCGGGCGCCGCCTCGTGCTGCGCGAGCCCGGGTCCGGGACCCGGGAGATTCTTGAGCGCCACCTGGCGGCGCGCGGGCTCTCCGTGAGCGACTTCGCGGACACGGTCGAGGTCGCGAGCATCCCCGCGATCAAGGCGTGCGTCGCCGCCGGCGTGGGCGTGAGCTTTCTCTACCGCGTCGCCGTGGAGGCCGAGCTCGCCGCCGGGGAGCTGGCCGACGTCACGCCCGAGGGGCTCGCACTCGAGCACGACTTCTCGCTCATCTGGCAGCGCGGCAGCCGCTACGCCGCACGCTACCGCGCGCTGCTGCGCGAGTGGCGCGCATAACGGTGGGACAAGGGACGGGGGGCTGTCACCGCTCCGTCCCCGATGTCCCACCGATGTAGCGACGCACCGAGAAGTGCTGCGGGCAGTCGCCCTTCTCGCCCGGAAGCTCGAGGAAGCCCTCGCGCAGCAGCTCCCAGCCAGCGCGCCCCAGGTAGGCGGGCCACTCCCCGTTGTCGGACATGTGCACGAGCGTCACGGGGGCGCGCGCCTCGCGCTCGAGGCGGTCGAGAAACGCCTCGAGCACCGGGGTGTCGAACGGGTTGAACAGGTAGACGTGCGTGAACTCGCCGAGCGGCAGCTCGAGCGCGCTGCCCGCCACCACGCGCACGTTGTCGTAGCGCGCCGACCATGCCGCGGCGCGCTCGGCGAGACCCCGATCCAGCTCGACTCCCGTGACGCGGCCGGGCAGCCCCGCGCCCACGAAGTACGCGAGCACGCGTCCCTCCCCGCACCCCACGTCGAGCAGGTGGGAGTCCCCGCTGAGGTCAAGCGGGCCCAGGAGCTCGTCGAGCACGGAGCAGGGCGTGGAGGTGGGGTCGTGCGCGCCCTCCGCGGCGTGGCGGGTCCTCCCCCCGCCCGCGAGCGAGCGCCCGGCGACGGCCAGGTCGAGCTGCTCGTCGGTCACGCGGCGTCGCCCCCTCTGCCCGGGCCGACGTGGGCCTCGAGCAGTCGCAGCAGCTCAGCGAGCTCGTCTTGCGAGAGCGCACCCCTCTCCACGAGGACGAGCCGGTTGTCGGCGCGCCTGAGGTAGAGGTAGGGGCCCTTGGTGCCCCACTCTCGGAAGGAGGGCCAGAAGCACAGGCTGTGCCCGAGCCGGGAGTCAATCGTGACGCCGTCGTCGTCGAAGGAGTACGACGCCACGCCGGAGCGCAGGGACTTGTCGAGGAGTCGCTCCGCGCGACGCATGACGAAGCGCTGCCACGCCCGCGCGCGCACGCCGAACCCGAGCGCCACCGCGCCCAGGAGGAGCAGCGCGATCCTCGGCCCGCTCGGCCCGCGCATCGCGAGCAGCAGCAGCGACTCCAGCGCCAGCAGCACCCCCAGGGCCACCAGGACGCGGCCGCCGATCTTGCGGCGCCGCACGTTGTCGGGGCTCTCGAGGGCGACCTCGATCGCCGCGCGGCGCTTCTCCTCGTCCAGTTCCATGCGATAGGTGACCATGCGGACCCCCTTCCAGGCGTTTCACGAGAGTATACGCGCCACGGAGGGGCGTGACGGCGGGGACGGAGCGGTGACAGTCCCCCCGTCCCCCTGTCACACCCGCGCGAGCAGCGCGCCGACGGCGGACGTGACCTTCCGCGCGCCGTCCACGTTGAGGTGGTCCCCGCCGTCATAGGTGTCCCGCGACCAGTCGATCTCCACGCGATCCTTCCCCACGTTGAGGTCGACGTAGTCGACGCCCAGCTCCGAGGCGACCCGCTCCATGCGGCTGTGGCGCGCCGTGCTCCAGTTCCTCGTGCTCGGCGTGCTCACGAGCACGAGCCGCGCCCCCGCCCGCTCGCACGTCCGCGCGATGTCGTCCAGGTAGACCCGGCTCAGCCACGGGAGCCCCGCGACCTCGTCGCTCGGCGCCATGTGCGAGGAGGCGTCGGCGGGCACCGCCCCCTCCTTCCCCACGAACCCGCGCGCCTCGTCGGTCCAGGTGGCGCGCACCGTGCCGAGGACGTCCTCGGGCCGGAGCGACTTCCACCGGTCGTGGTACTCGAGCACGGGCAGCGCGTCCTGCGCCAGCCGCACGAGGGCCTCCCCCACCGAGAAGCTCCTGAACAGGCAGTTGGTCTCGAGCACGACCACGCGCGGCCGCTGCCGCTCGAGCGCCCGCCCCAGCAGCGAGCGCGTGTAGCAGAGCTTCTGCCCGGACGTGCCCAGCACGTAGGAGGTGATGCCCCGCTCGTCCCAGAGCTGCAGCGGCGAGAAGGACGTGTACGCCTCGGAGTCCCCGAGGAAGAGCACCTCGACGCTTCCCTCCGGCTGCCCCAGCACGCCGTAGACGCGCTCGTCGCGCTGCCCGAACTCCGCCTGGTTGTTCTTCGGCACGAACACGTGCGAGAGCGCGGCGAGGACCGCGATCGTCGCCGCCACGGCAAGCGCCGCCTCGAGAAGCGAGCGCGACGCCCGCACGAGCCGATTCCCCACGATATCCTCCTGTCCCTCCGGTCCGCGCCGCTAGAACGACGCGTACATGGGGTCGACGGGAACGTATCCCGCGCCGTAGGCCCCAAAGACCACCACGCCAACGAGCAGCGCGCAGCACAGCGCCCCGCGCGCCACCGGACCCCGCCGCCAGACGGCGTCGAGCGGGCGCGCGCCGCGCTCCCTGAGCGCTCCGACCACGAGCAGCAGCGCGGCGAAGACGGCGACCGCCGCGAAGTCCGCCGCGTCCATGCCGACGGCGAGCACCGTTCCGTCCGCGAGCGACGCGGCGCGAAACCCGAGCGCGGCGCGCCCGAGCAGCTCCACGCCCTGCGCGGCGCTCGCCGAGCGGAAGATGAGCTCCCCGACGAGCACCACGACCAGGGTCCTCGCATGCTGCAGGCCGCGCCAGAGCGCGCCGTCGCGGCTCACGCCCAGGCGCGCGCAGAGCGCCTCGGACGCCGGCGCGACGAGCGCCCCGAGCCAGATGACCGCAAAGTAGTACAGCCCGAAGAGCAGGTACTGCGTTCCGGCCCCGTGCCAGAGGCCGTTCGCCAGCCACACGGCGAGCAGGGCCACCCCGCTCGCCACCGCCGGCCCCACGCGGCCGCCAAGCGCGCGGCGGGCCGCCCCCGTGAGCCGCCTGACGGGGGCGCTCAGGGAGACCGGGTAGAAGACGTAGTCCTTGAGCCACGCGCCGAGCGTCACGTGCCAGCGCTGCCAGAACTCCGCGGCGGTGCGCGAGAAGAACGGCTGGCGGAAGTTCTCCGGCAGGCCCACGCCAAAGATGCGCCCCATGCCGACGGCGAGGTCCATCGTCCCCGAGAAGTCGCAGTAGAGCTGCAGGGTGTAGAGGACCGCCGCCACCGCGATCACGCATCCGTCGTACGCGGCGGGGTCATCGAAGACCGGGCGCACGAACGAGTTCAGGCGGTCCGCCACCACCATGCGCTTCGCCAGCCCCCAGAGCATGCGCGCGCTCCCCGAGAAGAGCCCGCGCGCCGTGACGGGCGACCCCTCCCAGAGGGCCTGCGCCGTCTGCGCGTAGCGACAGATCGGCCCCTCCATGATCTGCGGGAAGAACGCGAGGAACAGGGCGAGTCGGGCGGGGTTCGCGTCGGCGACGACGGCGCCCCGGTAGACGTCCACGAGATACGACACGGCCTGGAGCGTGTAGAACGAGATGCCGATGGGGAGCCCCACCGAGGGCGGTTCGCCGACGCTCACCCCGAGCGACGCCGCGAACGACGCGAGCGGCCCGGCGTACTTGAGCGCCCAGAGGATCGCGAGGTTGGCGACGACGCCCGCGGCGAGCGTGAGGCGCATCCGTCCCTGCCAGCGCTGGCGCACCGCCCGACGGTCCGCTCCCGGCTCGGCGAGGGCGAGCGCGCGACGGGAGGACTCGGCCCCCAGGGCACGTCCGACGCCCCACACGATCGCCGTCGAGGCGACCACAAAGACGACGAGCCACCCGCTCAGCGCCCAGAAGAAGGCGTAGCTCGCCGCGAGGAGCACCGCCCAGCGGGCCCTCCTCGGTACGGCCTGGTAGGCGAGCACCGCGACGGGCAGGAAGACCGCCAGAAACGACGGCGAGAAGTACGAGGTCACGATGCTCCCCTAGAGGTCCTGCGCGCGCAGGCGGCAGACGAGGGCCCAGATGCCCTCGGGCGAGTTGAAGTTCTCGGGGACGATCTCCACCGCGGGGACGACGACGTCGAAGACGTCCTCGAGCTCGGCGACGAGCGCGATGATGGTGAGCGAGTCGAGCTCGCGGCTGTCCACGAGGTCGGTGCGCCCGGCAAACGCCGCGCCGGGCCTGAGCTCGTCGAGAATGTCCAGAATTGCGTCCATGCCACGTCCTTTCAGATTGAGTCCCCCGTCAGCCGCGCACGGCGACGGGCATGTTGAGCTGGTCGGTGCGCACCCCCTCGCGCACGAGCGCGGGCGCCCCGTCCCTGCCGACGAGCACCACGCGCGGAAGGTCGCGGCTCAGGAAGAGCGCGGCGCCCTCCGTGGCGCAGTAGGCGCCGGCGAGGTCGAACGCCAGGACCGACCCCGCGGAGAGCCCGGCGAGGGGGAGCCGCTTGACCAGGATGTCGTTGACGGTGCACAGCGACCCGCACACGTTCCAGCCGAGCTCCTCGGCCGCGCCGTCCTTCTCGCCCGCGCCGCCCCGCAGGAGGCGCACCGGGGGCCGGCGCATGGCCAGGGACTGCCCGTAGTAGACGAGCTGGTGAATGCCACCGTCCGCGATGGCGTAGCGCTCGCCCGCCACCACCTTGGCGTCCGTCACGCGCGTGAGGTAGGTGCCGCATCCCGCGACGAGGCTCCGCCCGAGCTCGAGGATGACGCGGGCGCCGCACGCCATGCCCAAGATCGACTCGGCCAGGGCGGCGAGCAGCGCGCCCTCGTCCGCCTCCTCGCCCTCGAAGTAGGCGACCGGCAGCCCCGGCCCGTACTCGACCTCGGGCAGCTCGCGCCCGCAGACGCCCGCGAGCTCGACCATGAGCGCGTCGAGCGCCGCCACCTCGCGCCGCAGGCGCGCGGGCGACCTCTTCTGCGTTCCCGTGAAGAGCTGCACGCCGCGCAGCTCAAGGGCGGGGTCGCGGGCCGCCGCTCGCGCGAGCAGCACGAGCTCCTCGCGGTCGACGCCGAACTGGTTGCCGCTCGAGAGGCGCAGGAGCACCGGCACGCGCCGGCCCCACCCCCGCGCGATGCCTCGCACGAGCTCGAGCTGCGCGGGTGACTCGACGGTCACCGCCGCGGGAAGCTCCGGCGCGGCGATCGCGGCGTCGAGGGACTCGCGGTCCTTGCTGACGCCCGAGATCACGACCTTGCCGGCGGGGACGCCCAGGGCGCGACAGATGCGCTGCTCCCCCGGGGAGCAGGCCTCGAGGCGCGAGACGTGCGGGGCGAGCGCGCCGGTCACGAAGGTGTTGGCCTTGACGGCATAGCAGAGCTCGACCCCGTCGGGGAGCGCGGAGCGCAGGCGCGCCGCGCGCGGGGCGAGCTCGCGCTCGTCGAACGCGTAGAGCGGCGTCCCGAACCCCTCTGCGAGGCCAAGGAGCTCACGGTCAGTCATCACGACGCCCGCCTCCCCTCTCGCACGCGCGCCCGCGCCGGGCGCGACGGTCCTCGAGAAGCGCCGCGCGGTCAACCTTGCCGTTCCCGAGCAGGGGCATCGACTCCACGCGCTCGATTACGGCCGGCACCGCCGGGCCGGGCACGAGGAGGGCGACGGCGCGCCTGAGCTCGTCGGGGCCCGCGCTCCCCTCGAAGAAGGCGCAGATACGCCCCGTCCGCTCGTCAAGGGCGCAGCGGCAGCGATCGACGCCCTCCTGGCGCTCGAAGGCCGCGTCCACCTCCTCGAGCTCGATGCGATGCCCCTGGATCTTGACCTGGTTGTCTCTCCTGCCGCAGAAGAACAGCTCGCCGTCCTCCCCCGCCAGCGCGAGGTCCCCCGTCCGGTAGAGCGTCTCGGGCAGCTCGCTCACGAGCGGGCTCTGGACGAAGGCGTCGCGCGTCCGCGCCGGGTCGGCGTAGTAGCCGCGCGCGATGGCGGTCCCGCCAACGTAGATCTCGCCCACCCTCCCAGGCTCGGACACCGGACGCCCCCGTCCGTCGAGCAGCAGCACGCGGCGGCCGGGGAGGGGCCTGCCGAGCGGCACCCCGCCCCGGTAGTCCCGGCCGCGGTCGACCACGTGGTAGAGGCAGTTGCAGGTGACCTCGGTGGGACCGTAGAGGTTCACGAAGGTCGCCCCGGGCAGCCGCCTCATCCAGCGGCGCAGGTGCTCCGCGGGCATGACCTCCCCGCTGAACATGACCAGGCGCACGAGCGAGAGCGCCGCCCCGTCGAGCGCGCGCAGGCCGCTCACCAGGCAGAGCGCCGCCGCGGCCCACACGAGGACCGTGACCCTGCGCTCCTCGAGCTCCGCGACGAGGCGCGCGGGCGCCGAGAAGAGCCGTCGGGGCAGCAGGACCACGCGGGCCCCCGCCGCGAGCGCGCCGTAGACGTCCTTGACCGAGACGTCGAAGTCGAGCGGCGCCTGGTTGCCGACCACGTCGTCGGGGCGCAGGCCGAAGGTCCCCACGAAGGTCGAGACGAACTCGAGGACCGCCGCGTGGCTCACCGCGACCCCCTTGGGCTCGCCCGTGGAGCCGGAGGTGAAGAGCACGTAGGCGACGTCGGAGGGCACGATGTCGCGCGCGGCGCGCTCGAGCGCGCCGTCATCGGGCGCGGACCGCCCCAGCTCTCCCGGCGTGAGCGCCAGCGCGTCGGGAAAGAGCGCCCGCGCGGCCTCGAGGCCTCCCTCGTCGCAGACGACCGGGGGCCGCCCGAGGCGCTCGAGGCAGCGCGCGGCGCGGCCCGAGGGCGCGCCCGGGTCGACCGGGACGTAGAAGCCACCCGCCATGAGCGCCCCGAAGAAGGCCTCCAGGGCCTCCGCGTTCTTCTCCATGCACACGATCAGCGGCCCGCCGCCCAGCCCGCGCTCGAGCAGGCCGCTCGCGACCCGCCGGCTCCGCTCGTAGAGCTCGCCGTAGGTGCGCTCGCCGCGCTCGTCTACCACGGCGACGCGCTCCGGGTGGGACCGTGCGCCCCGCTCGAGAAAGGCGAGCGCGGTGTGGGCGTAGGTCGCCTTGTGCCCGCAGCCGAAGATGGTCTCGGCCATGTGTTCCTCCCTGTCCGTCCGATGCGTATCCCCCAGCCTACGGGGGCGCCCTCAGGCGGACGTGAGGATTTGCTCAAGGCTTGCTGAGGGTCAGGCGCGACCCTCAGCGTTCGCTGATGCCGACTCGCGCGCGAGCGGCAGCGTGACCGCGAACTCCGTGGCCCAGGGCGCGGCGGGACGCTCGCGCAGCAGCACCGAGCCACCCATGAGCTCCGCCGCGCGCCGCACGATGGCGAGGCCGAGCCCCGTGCCCCCGCCCGACGGGCGCGCGGCGTCCCTCGTCACGAAGGGGTCGAAGATGCGGTCCGCGACCTCGGGCGACACGCCCTCGCCGGTGTCGGCGACCGAGACCTCGCACGTGCGCGCCCGGGGACCGGGGGCGCACGAGACGCGGACGCGCGTTCCGGGCGGGTTGTGGGTGACGGCGTTCTCCACGAGGTTGAGAAGCATCCGGCGGAAGAGCCGGGCGTCGGCGAGGACCGGCAGCGGACGCAGGCCGAGGTCCACCTCGAGGGCGCACCCCGCCTGGTCGGCGAGCGGCCGCGCCGCCGCGACGGTGCCCGCCACGAGCTCGCGCGCGTCGGATGCCACGAGCTCGGGCGCGAAGTCCGGGTGCTCCGTGCGGGCGTAGCCCGAGAGCTCCTCGAGCAGCTCCGCCGCCGCGACGGCGCGCTCGAGGATGACGCGGTGGTAGGCGCCCTCGCGCTCCGGCGGCACCCGCCCCTCGCAGAACGCCTGCGCGTAGCCGCGCATCACGGTCAGCGGCGTCTTGAGGTCGTGCGAGAGGCTCGCGACCATGCGCGCCTGGTCGTCGCGCGCCGAGCGCAGGCGGGCCATGAGGTCGGAGAACCCCTCGTATATGGGGACGAGCTCGGTTGGCACCCCGGCGGATCGGGCGTCGGGGAGCTCGGGCGCGACGCCCGGCTCGCCGCACGCCGCGATGGCCCGGTCGAGCGGGCGCGCCGAGCGTCGCACGAGGCGCGCCATGAGCAGCGCCGCGACGGCGGTTATCGCCAGCGCCGCGGGGACCGCGAGCAGCCACGCCCGGCTCGCCGCGTCCGCGATCCTGGCGTAGGCCTCCTCCGTCACGAGCGGCGTCGCGAGCACGAGGGTGCGCGACTCGCCGGACGAGGTCGCGTAGTCGAGCCGCGAGATGTCCATGCGCGCTCCGTAGAGCCCGCGAATGAGGCCGAACTCGCGACGGGTGAGCCGCTCTCGGCCCGAGAAGAGCGTGCCCTCCACCACCTTGAGGTCAGCGTCGAGCACGCACCAGTCCACCACCCTCCTCGCCGTTCCCCCCGCGCCGTCGTAGGCGCAGAGCATGACGCGGTAGCGCACCTCCCCGTCCTCTCCCGCCTCCTCGAAGACCTCGTACGACGAGCCGGCGTAGCTCCCGATGATGGCGAGGTCGGCCGCGCTGACCCTCTCGGCGGCCCGCTCGCTCGAGGCGTAGAGGCACCTTCCGTCGGCGTCGAAGACGACGATGAGCGCGTTGGAGAGCCTGCTCGTGGCAAGCGCGCCGAAGCGGTCGTCGGCAAGCTCGCCCTCGTACTCGAGAACCGTCCCCATCGAGGGGAAGGCGCCGTCGAAGAGCCCGTCGACGAGCGCTCCCATGCCACCGAGCAGTCCTGCGAGCACGAGCGCGTAGACGCCGAGGAGCGCGAGGCAGCGCATCGCGAGGCTGCCCCTCAGGGCGCGGGCGGCCGAGCGCAGCGAGCCGCGGTCGGCGCCCCCCTCACGAGCCATCGAGCACGTACCCCAGTCCGCGGACGGTCTTGATGAAGCGAGGGCGCTGCGGGTCGTCCTCGAGCTTGGCGCGGATGTTCGAGATGTGCATCATCACGCTGCCCGCCCCGCCCGGCGCGGGCTCGCCGTTCACGCAGGCGTAGAGCTGGTCCTTGGAGAAGACGCGTCCGGGCGACGCCATGAGCTTTGCCATGATCTTGAGCTCGGCCGCGGTGAGCGCGACCGGCACGCCGTCGCGCGCGAGCACGAGGCGCCTGGTGTCGAAGGTGAGCTCCCCCACGGAGACGACCGCTCCCTCGTCCGGGGTCGCGACACCGCCGACGGCAGGCGCGGGGAGCGAGGAGCGCCGCAGCACGGCCCGGATATAGGCCGTGACCTCGAGCGGATCGAACGGCTTGGCAATGAACCCGTCCGCCCCGGCGTCGAGCCCCACGATCTTGTCGGCGGGCTGGGTGCGCGCGGAGACGATGATCACGGGCACCGTGCTCGTCGCCCGGAGCTCCTTGATGAAGTCGTAGCCGCTCATGCGCGGCATCATGATATCGACGAGCGCCACGTCGACCGGGCGCTCGCGCAGGGCCTCGAGCGCGGCGACGCCGTCTCGCGCCGAGACGACCTCGTAGCCGCTCCCCGTGAGGTAGAGCTCGAGGAGCTCCACGATGTCAGCGTCGTCCTCGACGACAAGAACGGTCTCGCCCATGCGACCACCCCCCTCGCGCCATCCTACCGGCGAGGGGGGTCGCCCGTCACGTGACTCCTTGGTCACCTTGCCCGCGCGGTTGACAATCTCGCCAGATCATACTGTCAAGCCGGGCCCGGGCGAGAAGAACGTCGATGGCTCCGCCTCGGCGCACGTGGCGGCGTCAGATCGTCCAGTCGGCGCTCTCGCGCTGAAGGCGCACCATGCGGGCGAAGAGGCCGTCGGCCGCCATGAGCGCGACGGGCGCTCCCTGCTCTGCCACGCGGCCGCGGTCGAGCACCACGACGTGGTCCGCGCTCTCCACGGTCCGCATGCGGTGCGCGATCACGATGACCGTCCTGCCGGCGAGAAGTCGGCTCAGCGCCGCCTGCACCTCGGTCTCGTTTTCCACGTCGAGCGATGCCGTGGCCTCGTCGAGCAGCACGATCGGAGCCCCCTTGAGCAGCGCACGTGCAATGGAGATGCGCTGGCGCTCCCCGCCGGAGAGGCGCGCACCGTTCTCGCCGATCATCGTCTGGTAGCCCTCGGGCATGCGCGAGACGAACTCGTCGCAGTTGGCGGCGCGCGCCGCGGCGAGCACCTCCTCGTCGGTGGCGCCGCGTCGACCCAGGCGGATGTTGCCCATCACGGTGTCGTCGAACAGCGTCACGTCCTGGAACACCACGGAGAAGTCACGCAGCAGCACCTCCGGGTCGACGGTCGAGACGTCCACGCCGCCCACGGCGACGCGCCCCGAGCTCGCGTCCCAGAGCCTGGCGGCAAGGCGCGCGCAGGTGGACTTTCCCGAACCCGACGGTCCCACGAGTGCCGTCACCTCGCCCTCGCGAGCGGTGAAGGACACGTCGTCCAGGACCTTCTCGCCATCCCTCTCGTAGGAGAAGGACACGTGCTCGAAGGTCACGTCGTGGCCGACGGGCTCATACGCCTCTCCGCCCTCTGCCAGCGGCTCCTCGAAGAAGCCCTTCATGCGACCGGCTGCGGTCCGTGCCGAGAAGAGCTCGGCGATGAGCATGAGCGCCTGGTCGAAGGGGGCGTAGATGCGGCTCACCACCAGAAGGAAGCAGAAGAGCGCAAGGAAGTCGCAGCTGCCGTCGATCACGAGGGCGGCGCCCGCCAGCAGCGTGGTGGCGAGGCCCAGGCGCAGCACGATCTGGGCCCCGTTCACGCAGATGCCGGTCGCGATCTCCGCGCGCGTGGCACGCCGCTCCGCGGCATCGACGCTCTCGTAGATGCGCTCGAGGTAGCGCCCCTCCTGGTTGGTCGCGCGCACCTCGCGCACGCACTCGAGTGCCTCCTGGATGCGCTCGGACGCCTCGAGCCCCGCCATGCGGGTCCTTCGCATGAGCGGCTGGAGCCTGGAGCGCACCCCAAAGAGCAGGGCCAGAGCCACCGGACCGGACCACATGGACGCCACCGCCAGGCGCCAGTCAAAGCACAGGAGGCACACGAACGCGATGACCATGGTCGCATAGGCACCGTAGAGCTCGGGGAGAACGTGGCTGTAGGCGTGCTCCGTCGTCTTGACGTCAGTCATGAGCGTCTCGGTGAGGTCCGCGAGGTCGCGCCGACCGAAGAACGAGAGGGGGAGCTTCCGCAGACGCTCCGCGAGGGCGATGCGCTGCCGACCGCTCTCCTTGTAGATGACGCCGTACTGGTAGTAGTACTGGAGTCGCTCGCACACGAAGAGGACGACGAGGTACGCAACGAGCGCCGCGAGCCAGCCCGCAACCGGCACGGAGAGGGGGTCGAAGCCGAGCGCGCCCCACGGCCCCAGCTCGACCGGTCCCCCCACGAGCCGCGCCACGAGCGCGCTCATGACGAGGTAGGCAAGCCCCACGCCCGCAAAGACCACGAGGTTGGTGACGGTGGTCCAGAACGCGCCGAGGCGCACGTTCCTTACGCCCTCGTCGGTGAGCGCGTACTTCTCCTTGATCGACATCTATGCCACTCCCCCTTCGACGCTCGAAATCCTCCAGCTCACGGCGCGCTCGTAGTCGGCCCACATGCGAGCGTAGAGGCCGCCCGCGGAGAGGAGCTCGTCGTGCGTGCCCTGCTCGGCCACGCGACCCCGGTCGAGCACCACGATCTTGTCGGCGTTTCTCACCGTGGAGAGCCGGTGGGCAACCATGAGCACCGTGCGCGGCGCGCCGTCCCGCCCACGGGCGAGGCGCCTGAAGGCGGCCTGGATCTTGACCTCGTTCTCGGGGTCGGCGAAGGCCGTTGCCTCGTCGAGCACCACGATCGGCGCGTCCTTGAGGATGGCGCGGGCCAGCATGAGCCGCTGGACCTCCCCTCCGGAGAGGTGGGTCCCGCCTGCTCCATAGACGCTGTCCACGCCGTCGGGCAGCTTCTCGACGATGTCGCCGCACTGCGCGGCCTCGAGCGCGGCCATCACCTCCTCGCGCGTCGCATCCGGCCGCGCCGCGCGCACGTTCTCGAGTATCGACTGCGAGAAGAGCCGGTTGGCCTGGAAGACGAAGGCCACGCGACCCATGAGCTCCGCGGGGTCCACGTCGCGCACGTCCACGCCGCCAACGAGGACGCGCCCCGCACTCGCGTCCCAGAAGCGCGGCACGAGGCTCGCCGCCGTGGTCTTGCCGCCGCCCGAGGGCCCCACGAGCGCCACGGTGGCACCCGCCGGAACCTCGAAGGAGACGTGGTCGAGCGCCGGCGCCTCGGCGCCCTCGTAGGAGAAGGACACGTCCTCGAAGCGGATGGAGTTGTCGCGCGGCGAGCACGGGGAGGCCGGAGCCTCAATAACGGGGGCGGCGAGCACCTCCTCCACGCGGCTCACAGCGTCCGCCGCGGACTGGAACGCCTCCGACATGAACATCACGCGCGTCATGGCCGTGGGGATGACGGCGGAGAAGATCGCGTAGAACGCGAAGTTCGCCGCGAGGCGCGCGAGGTCAGCCTCGCCGGGGACGACGAGCAGCGCAACCGGGACGAGGAAGACCGCGGCGGCGCTGATGACGGTGAGCGAGAGCGACTGCGGCGTCTGGCACCACTTCACGGCATAGTCCTGCGCGAGGCGCGTGAACTCCTCGATGGAGTCGTGGAAGGCCCTGAACGAGAAGACCGTCTGCTGGAAGACCTTGACGACGGGAATGCCGCGCACGTACTCGGTGCCGGTCTTGTTCATCTTTACGAGCGACTCCATGTAGCGCGTCATGAAGTCCATGCCGCGCCCTCCCATCATGTAGAACATGCAGGCGAGCGACACCGCCACGGGCACGAGGCACGCGACGCCCAGCCTCCAGTCAAAGACGAAGAACAGGGCGAGCATGCCCACGATCATCGCCACGGAGCCCGCCGTGTCCGGAAGCTTGTGCGCGAGCAGCCCCTCGGTCTCCGCCGCGCAGCCGTCCACCACGCGGCGCAGAGCCCCGCTCGCGTGCGTGTCGAAGTACCCCAGGCTCGCGTGCATGAGGTGGCCGACGGAGCGCTTGCGCATGTTGGAGGCGCAGCGGAAGGCGGCAAGGTGCGTACACATGAGGCCGGCGAAGTAAAGAGCTATTGATGCCACGGCGAAGCCGAGCGCCCACCATCCGTACGTGGAGATCGTCGAGGCACGGGACCAGTCCGGGGCGACGGCGATCAGGTCGCGTGCGGCAAACCAGATGCAGACGTATGGGCCAAAGGAGATCAGCATGGACACGGCAGAGAGGGCGCACCCCAGATAGGTGAGCCTCCGCCGCTCACCGGCAAAGGCGAGCAGGCGCCCGACGGCGCCGCCCTCCCGCCGCGGTGCGGGCGAATCAGACATCGCTCCTCCTCACGCAACGAGGACTTGATTGACGACCTGACGCACCGTATCATGGCGATTGCCTATTGTTCACGTTGGCTAACTAATCGGAGACGATACCGCAAGAAGGACGGACGCATCCGCAACATGGGCGGGGTGGGAGACATACCACGCGAGCTCGCCGCGCTCTTCGTGCCGCAGGCGGTCCAGCTCGAGATGCGCCTCGAGCGGTGCGGAGCGATCTGGGTGGGGAGAGCCGTGGGCGACGCCGCCGAAGGCACGATGTGGCTCTCGGCGCCGACCCCGCACTGCCTCGTGCTGCACCACGACGTCACCCCGCGCGCGGACATGGAGCTGCGCGAGGCGTCGACCGGGCCCTATGCCTGCGCGTGCGCGCTCGGCGACGACGCGCTTCGCTGCTCGCGAACGTGCGGGCTGCCGATCCGACCCCTCGGCCCCGGCGCAGGCGGGGGTGGGGAGCTCGCCACGTTCGTCGAGCGCGCGCCACGGGAGCACGTCAGCAGCCTCCTCGCGGGACGCCCCTATCGCTCGCGCTCCATCATCGTGCTCCCGGAGTTCTTCGACGAACTCGACCGTCGCTACCCCGGCGAGTTCAGCGGGGTCTTCTCGTCGTTCGGTGACGTCTCATCGCGTGACGAGCGGCTTGCCATCGCGCGGGCGCTCGCTGCCGTGCCGGAGCGCCCTCCCCGCGAGGCGGGCGGCGAGCTCGCGCTCAGGGCAACGGTCGATGCCATGGCGGCGTCGCTCGCCGCGAGCCGTGCGGGAGGGACGGCGACGGGCGAGGGGGACCTCGTGCGGCGAGCCCGCGACGCCATCGAGCTCGCCGTGGGCTCCGGCGAGGCACCGACGGGGATCGGGGAGCTCGCCGACCGCCTCTACGTGAGCCGGTCGCGCCTCTGCGCGGCGTTCAAGCGCGAGACCGGGGAGAGCGTGGGGGCCTTCGGACGGCGCCTGCGGGCGGAGCGGGCCTGTGAGCTCCTGCGCGACCGCGCGCTCGGCGTCGCCGACGTCGCCGTTCTTCTCGGCTACCCGAGCCCCTCGGCCTTCGACCACGCCTTCTCACAGGCGACGGGAATGTCCCCGAGCGCCTGGCGCAAGGTGACAATCTCGTCAGGTCATACCGTCAAGCCGGGTCAGGCCGTCAGGACGAGGGGCTCGGACCCTCCCAGGTCGCACGAGGCGAGCGGGTAGGCGCTGACGGAGAGGTCGTCATAGGCGGCGTGGTAGTAGGTGAGCGTCGCGGCGGAGAAGCAGCTCGTGTAGAGGGTGCGCTCGAAGGCGCCGTCCGGGGTGCGCGCGCAGCCGTCCGGAACGGCGACCGAGCCGAGCGTGCGGAAGAGCCGCGTGACGTTTGCGCGCTCGCCATCCTGGACGGGGTAGCGTGCGTTCACGAAGGCGGCCTTCACGAAGCGGGAGGGGCCGGAGTAGTCCCCCGGCATGCCCCGCATGCCCATGCCCGACCCGAACGGCGCGAGGCGGGCGCGCCCCCACGACGCGGGCTCGGGCTCGTTCTCGCTCAGCGTCAGGTAGGAGCGCAGGTTCGTGCGCTGCCAGCCGAAGTCCGGCTCGTTGGTGAGCACGTCGACGTCGTCCTCCCAGACGCGCAGGCCGTCCTCCAGGCACTCCACCACCACGCTGCCCGTGGCGTCACCGACGAGCCAGTGGAGGTTCGCGACGGGAAGCCGGTCGTTCACCGGACGCGCGACCACGCGGACCCCGCCGAGCGCGGCGCGCACCTCATCGAGCGAGGAGAAGTTGCGCGCGACCCAGTACGGGAACTCGTAGGCCGCCACGTTCGTGCGCCCGGGCTCGGGAGCGGTCGCGTAGCGTGCGCTCTGGGGGAAGTTGAGACCCGCCACGGCGAGCCCGGCGTCGTTCCCGCAGTCAAAGTAGAGCGGCACGCCACCCACGACGATGCCCATGCCAATGACCGCGTGCCCGCGCTCCGGCTCCCCGGGACGCGGGAAGGCGGCCGGCACCCGCGCGGCAGGAGGCGTCACCACCACGCGCTCGCCGTAGCCCTGGGTCCAGTCGAGGTTGCGGCCAAAGTACATGGAGCCGTCGGAGCCGGTGAAGCGGATGCCGGTGCACATGGGGGAGGACCCCCTTCCCACCCGGGCTCGCGACCCGGGCAATCGGAAGTAGATAGTCCTCTCGTACCCTCCCCGCCGGCAGGTAACGCGACGGCCCAGAAATCGGGGCGGATTCGCATCTTCGGAGAGGGACGGCCCCTAGGACCGCACCTCGACGACCTCGTATCCCGCGGCGCGCAGGGCTCGCTCGCACGCGGCGGCGTCAATCGGGCGGCTTCCGCGAACGACGACCGCATCGGGCAGCTTGGCCTCGGCGGCAACGCCGTCGAGCGTGCCGAGGGCATCCTCGACGCGGCGCACGCAGCCCTCGCAGTGCATGCCGGCCACCCGCAGCTCGAGTGAGTGCGGATAGCGGGACGCGTCGGCCGACCGGCGGCGCACCCGGCGCGGCGCGGCGCAGCTCGACCCGCCTCCCTCGCACCCGCAGCCCCCGCCGCGCCGGATGCGCAGCGCCTGTCGAGCAAGAACGAGCACCGCGAGCACAAGAACGGCGCCCGCAATCAGGTAGTCGACCATAACCGCCTCCAAAGTCCCGTGGGCGACGACCCGGCGCACCCCCCCCCGCGCGGATTGCCACCGTCAAGTTAGCTCAGTTTAACAATATACGACCGTTGGGGGTGCGGCGCGCCCGACGTTCACCCGAGTCCCGCGCACGGCTTGCGACACCATTTCGTGCGTGGGGCTCGGGCCAGAGGGCCAGCACGACAAGATTCTCAGGGTCACCGCCCACGAGGGGCGTCAACGGTAACGATCGAGGTGTCGATCGTCGGGCTGAGGCTGGACCTCGCCGCCGGGTTCGCGCGACCGGAGCGCTACGCCAACATGGCGAGGGCCGGTACTTCTCGCCCGCCCTCGTCAGGCAGCCCAGGAGCGGGGCGCCCGCGCGAAAAGAGGAAAGGGGCCATGGCTTTCCATGACCCCTTTCCGTCTAGCTATAAGGTGTCGCGGAGGCTGTCGCTCCCCGACTCGTCGAGGAACAGGCTCAGCTCGCTCATTGATGCCCCTATAAAAAACGAAAGCCGGGGAAAACGTCCCCGGCACTTGGAAACCCTCCCTATTGGGGAAAGCCATCTACTTTATACCACGGGCGGGCACCGGCGTCGAGGGTCGGCGCCCGCCCTCCATGGTCAGAACACCCTGCTCACGGCGGCCACCGCCTCCTTCTTGGCGTCCATGTTCACGTGGGTGTAGATGTCCATGGTGGTCTGGGGGCTGTAGTGGCCGGCGAGCTCCCACATGACCTTGGGGCGCACGCCGTTCAGGGCGAGCGGCGTGAGATGGGAGTGCCCGAGCTCGTGGAAGCTCCAGCCGTCGAGCCCAAAGCGTGCGCGGATCATGTCATCGAGTATTTCTCTGAGCTCCTCTGCGGCGAAGCTTTCCGGCGAGTACTCGACGAGGCCCGCGCGGAAGTGCGCGCAGTCTTCCAGTTCCTTCATTGCCTGGATGTCGCAGCTCGTTTGTCCCCCCCCAGCCTTGGCGCTTTTCGCTTCCTGAGCTGGTACGAATTCCGGCACGAATAATCCCGAACGGAGCGTTTTGGAGTGAGAGAAAGGGTTCCCTCGAACTTCGAAGAAACCCTTTCTGACCTGCGATTATGTTGCTTTCTGGTTCAGACCGTTGCGAACCGCTTTGAGGGGAAAATCACTCCCACTCGATACTAGCAGTTGGTTGAGCTTGAATTTCGCAGCTCCGTTTGGGCAGGTCAGGGCTTTGTTGATTCGGTTGTCAGATTTCTTGCGGGCTTGCATGGAAGAATCTTGGAAGAATCGGGACGCTGGTTCTCAGGATGGAGAGACGCGTCCCTCCCCGACTCAGAACACCTTCGACACCGCGGCCACCGCCTCCTTCTTTGCGTCGAGGTTAACGTGCGTATAGATGTCCATCGTGATCTGGGAGCTGTAATGGCCCGCGAGCTCCTGCATGACCTTCGGGTGCACGCCGTTGAGCGCGAGCAGGGTGAGGTAGGAGTGCCTCAGCTCGTGGAAGCTCCAGCCGTCGAGCCCGAAGCGCTCGCGGTCGATCGACCACCAGCGGCTGAGGGAGCCAGGCGTCACGCGTTCGCCGTAGTGCGTGGCGATGACGGGGGTCTCCTCGGTCTGCTCCAGGTAGCCCTCCTCCGGCTTGCGCCACTGGTTCGTCTTCGCGAACTGCTCTGCCTGGGCGGCCTTCTGTCTGAGCAGCGCCTCGCGCGTCACCTCGGGCAGGGGTAGCAGGCGCATGCCGGCCTTGGTCTTGGTCTCCTTGAGGTTGCCGAGCCCGTCGAAGCTGTGGCTCACGTCGACGATCCCGTTCTCGAAGTCGATGTCCTTCCATGACAGGCCGCAGACCTCACCGCGCCTGAGCCCCATCGTGATGGCGACGAGATAGGCGCACTCGCGCGGCACCTCGGGGTCGAGCCCCTCGATGAGCTCCTGGATCTGCTCGGGCTTCATGGCACGCTTCTCGCGCGTGTCCATCTTGGGCGGGTTGGCTGCGTCGCACGGGTTCTTCACGAGGATCCCTTCCTTGATGGCGTGTTCGAACACGAGCGTTATGTTGTCGTGAATCTGGTTGACGTAGGATCCGCTCGAAGGTCTTCCGGAAAGCGTGTCGCCCTTAAGCATCGCGATGTACATGTCGTCGAGCATGGTGGGCGTGACGGCGGCTAGGTTGACCTTCCCGATGTGGCGGATGGCGGCCCTGAACTGCCACTCCTGCCGCACCTGCGTGGTGGGGGCGACCTCCTTCTTGGCGGCGCGGATCTCGAGGTAGCGCATGCAGTACTCCTCGAAGGTGTAGGACGTGCGGCCCTGCACCTCGTCGTGCTCGATCTCCTTGATGAACTCGCGCAGGTCGGCCTTTGCCTTGGTGAAGGTCCCCTCGACCACGCGCGTCTTCTGCTGGTACTTCCCCGTGCGCGGGTTGAGCCCGATGGGCACGCGGAGCTGCCACTTGCGGCACTTGGACTTTGGCTTGTCCTTCTCCATCTGGATGATGGAGCCCTCGCCGGTCACCTTGGCCATGCTACTCACCGTCCCCGACTACGACGTAGGGCGGGCGGTAGTGCCACTCGAGGTCGCGGGCGAGCTCGCGCTGCCAGGGCTCGTCGAGGCGCAGGGCCTCGCCGGGCGCGGCGACGAGGGCGACGGCGGGGATTTCCGCGCCGGAGCCGTCCGTGAGGGAGAAGGACACGACGCTGAGGTTCTTCTCGTCCTTGGTCATGGCGCTCACCGCCTTCCCTGGGAGCGGGCGGCGCGCTCGCCGAGCTCCACGTAGGAGAGGTAGCTGTCCACGAGGGCGCGGCCCTCGGGGCTGAGGGCGTCGTAGCGGGGCTGGATTCCCTCGGGCTCGGGCGCGTCGATGTTCTCGCGGCCGATGACGAGGTCGATGGAGCAGCCAAGCTTGTCCGCGATCTGCCACGCCGCCGGCAGCGGGATGCCGCAGTCGGCGCCGTCGCCGGCGCGCTCGTAGCGAGCGTAGGTGGAGCCGGGGATGCCGAGCGCCTCGGCGAACTCCTTCGCGGAGCGGTAGCCCGCCTCGCGGCGCAGGCGCTGGAGTGTTCTTTTGCCGCTGATGGCCTTGTAGGGGGTTTGGGAGGTTGCGGTTAGTGACATATACTTGTCACCGTCCCTTCTGGATTTGCCTCTGGACCGGACGCCGGGCCCGTGGGAGTGCCAGCTCCCGCGGGCCCACCTGCTTTTGAGCCTCTACTCCTCCGCATCACCGCCCCTCGCGCTCGCCCCGGAGTCGTACTCGACCACGACGCCGTGGTCGGCGGAGCCCCACAGCACGCGCATGCCGTCGAGCTCGAACTCGCCGTGGGTGCGGTCGTATGCCGCCATGATCTTCTCGATGGTCCTGTTGTCGACGACCTCCTGCGCCTTGAGGGGGTGCTCGCCGCGCTTCTTCGCCGCCTGCTCCCGGAGGAAGGACTCGAAGGCGGCGCGCGCCGCCTCGGCGCTGTCGAACGCGACGAGCTCGCCGAAGGCGGCGCCCTCGCCCATCTCCGCGAGCATCTGGCGCTCGTACTGGTAGCAGAGCGCCTCGTAGGGGCGCTCCTCCTCGCGGCGCTTGCGCTCGCGGATCTTGGCGTCCTTCATGAGCACGAACTCGCGGAGCTCGTCGGCGAGCGCCCTCGCCTCTGGCGTGAGCCCGTCGTACTCGAGCTGCACCTCCCCGCGCATGCACGCGGGGTCGGGGGCCTCGCGGTCGACGATGGCGTCGATGGTGGTGCCGAAGATGTCCGCGAGCTGCCGGGCCGCGCCCATGGGGATCTTGTCGGGGTTGGACTCGTAGCGCGCGTAGGTGGAGACGGACATCTTGTGCGCCAGCGCGAAATCGTTGGAGTTCTTGTAGCCCGCCGCCTTACGCAGCTCCAGGAGGTTGCTCGCCATGCCCTCCGCCTTTCTCGGATGTGTTCGTCCTGTGGAGGGAGGCCCTTGTCGCCCTCCGAATCCTTGTTACGCTTCGCAACAGATTATATCACTTGTTGACAAGCCATTCAATCTCATAGGCTTATTCTACCTCATATCTTGCAAAGAATCTCATTTGCTGACAAATCCTGTGATATTCTACCGCTGCACGGCGACGAAACGTGCCACTTCGTGACAGAAGGGGCGGAGCCGAGCGTGCGGTCCAGAGGCAAATCGGATGAGAGGGAGCGAGAGATGAGTTTCGAGGAGCTGCCGTACTTCATGACCCCCAAGCAGCTCGCCGACGTGACGGGCGAGCACGAGGGATCCATCACCCGCGGCATACGCGAGGGGCGGATACCCGCCGACAAGGTGAACGGTCGCTGGCGGATCTGCCGCGACGTGATCTTCAAGAACGCGAAGAAGGGGGCCTCGGATGACGGAGAGGGCCGCGAGTAGCCCACGCGGGGCGGGCTCCCTCGCCGACGCGCTGGCACGCGTCCCTGTGGAGCTCAAGGCCGAGGCACGCTGGGTGTGCTGGCGGCGCGAGGAGCGGAACGGCAGGGCGACGAAGCTGCCCGTGGACGCCCGTACCGGGCGCATGGCCAAGAGCACCGACCCTGCGACCTGGGCGACCTTCGAGGATGCGGTGGCGGCCGTGGGCCGCTGGCGCTGCGACGGCGTGGGGTTCGTGTTCGGGCCCGACCGCGCCTTCACGGGGCTCGACCTCGACCACGTGATCGAGGGCGGCGCCCTCGACCCCGTGTACCGCTGGGTGGTGGACGAGGCGGGCACCTACACGGAGGTCTCGCCCTCGGGCGACGGGCTGCACCTGATCTTCCGGGGCGCGAAGCCCGACTGGGCCCAGCGCTCGAGGAAGGGGCAGCCCGGCGGGCGCGTGGTGGAGATGTACGACCACGACCGCTACTTCACCGTGACGGGGGAC
Organism: Thermophilibacter mediterraneus; assembly: GCF_900119385.1. Lineage (GTDB taxonomy): Bacteria > Actinomycetota > Coriobacteriia > Coriobacteriales > Atopobiaceae > Thermophilibacter > Thermophilibacter mediterraneus. The sequence continues at coordinate 859,494 of NZ_FPKO01000009.1, read as the reverse complement.
GTCTTCGAGGGTCGCGCCTCCCTCGCCTCGAACCCCGACGTGGTGGAGAGGGCGTACCGCACCTGGATCGAGCCGGAGCGGGCCGCCGCGCAGCCGACGCTGTCGGCGGCAGCGACGCGCGGCCCCGACGCTTCCATGGACGACGAGGCCCTGCTGGGGCGCATGTACGCCTCCCGCAGCGGCGACGCGATCCGCGCCCTCATGGCCGGCGACTGCTCGGCGCAGGGAGGCGACCGATCGGCGGCAGACATGGCTCTGTGCTCGCACCTCGCCTTCTGGTGCGCCGGCGACGCCGCCCGCATGGACCGGATCTTCCGCGCAAGCGGCCTCATGCGCGACAAGTGGGACAGCCGCCGGGGCGGCACCACGTACGGCGCGCAGACGATAGAGCGGGCGATAGAGGGCTGCACGGAGTTCTACCGGCCGAGGGAGGGGCGGGCCGACCGTCCCTCTCGCCCCGTGCGTCCTTCTCGCGCCAGTGACAAGAACATGTGTTCGACCGCTGCGCCCGACACGGACGGAGGGGGCTCCCCCGACGAGGAGGCGCCGGACTTCGAGACGGCGCCCTCGGTGGAGGGGTGGTTCGTGGACGCGCGCGGGCGCCTCTGGGTCCGCGGGCGCGACGGGGAGCTGGCGCGCTCGGTCACCTCGACGGCGCCCTGGGTGGCGGCCGACCTCGTGGACGTGGACACCGGCGACGTGCGCGCCCTCGTGCGCGTGACGGTCCCCGGCGGAACCCGCGAGCGGGCTCTCGACCGCGAGGTGCTGCTCAACCAGAGCAAGGTGATCGGCGCGCTCGCGCCGCTGGGCGCCAACGTCTCCTCGGCCAACGCCAAGGACGTCGTGCGCTACCTGACCGACGTGGAGCGCCGCTTCGGCTGGGCGAGGCCCCGCGCGAGGAGCGTCGTGCACCTGGGGTGGGCGGACGGCCCTCTCTCCGCCTTCATGCCCTACGACCTGGGCGGGGGCGGCGTGCGCTTCGACCCCAGCCCGGACGAGGCGGTGAAGGCGCGCCCCTTCATGGAGCCCGCGGGCACGCTCGCGGCGTGGGTGGAGGGCGTGGCGCCGGCGCGCGCCGCCTCCATGGCGTTCCGCTGCGTCCTGGCGGCGAGCTTCGCCTCCCCGCTGGTGTCCCTTCTCGGTGTCCAGACCTTCATCGTCTACCTCTGGGGGCGCTCGCGCTCCGGCAAGACGCCGACCCTCAAGGCCGCGGGCAGCGTGTGGGGCGACCCCACCGAGGGCGCGGACAGCTACTTCCGCACCTTCGCGGACACGCCCAAGAGCATCGTGCGCGCGGCGGCGCTCCTGCACGACATACCCGTGATCATCGACGAGCTGCAGAGCAAGGGCGCCGTGGGCGGCCAGGCGGGCAAGCGGCAGGTCGTGGAGGACCTGCTCTACTCGCTCTCGCTCGGGCACGAGCGCGGCGCGCTGAACAGCGACCGGACGATGATGCGGGCGGGCTCGTGGCGCTGCCTCACGATCGCCACCGGCGAGATCCCCATCGTGGGCTCCTCCACGCAGCAGGGCGCGGCGAACCGCACCCTCGAGCTCTGCGCCGAGCCCTTCGAGGACGTGCGCGCCGCCCAGGCCATGCACCACCTCGTCTCCGCGCAGCACGGAACCGCGGGGCGGGCATACGTGGCGGCCCTCCGGCGAAACGACGCGGCCTTCTACGCGGGGCAGTTCTCCTCCGTGCGCGACGCCGTGTGCGCCGCCGCCGGCGGGCACCCGCAGGCCGACAACGTGGCGCTGCTCGCGCTCGCGGACGCCCTCGCGCAGTTCTACGTGTTCGCGCCGGGCAGCGACTGGGCGGCGTGCCTGGAGGGCGCGATGCTGATGGCGCGCTGGGCGCTCGTGAACGCCACGGGCGCGGACGGCGGCGACACCGACGTGAAGGCCATACAGTTCGTGGCCGAGTGGCTGGTGCGCAACCGCCTGCACTTCGAGAGCTCGGCGGAGATGGACCGGCTCGAGCGCTGGGGCTCCGTGGAGCAGTACCGGGACCGCCCCGGCTTCTGCTGGTGGGTCTTCTCGTCCGTGCTCGACCAGGCGCTCGCGGGCGCCAACTTCGACCGGCAGAAGACGCTCAGGCGCATGGCCGACGAGGGCGTGCTGCTGCCGGGCTCCGGGCGCGGGTTCACGCGGCAGAAGCGCTTCGGCGACTCGCGGGTGTACTGCGTGTGCGTGGACAACGCGGCGCTGGAGGCCATGCTCGAGCGCTCGGCGGGGGCGCCGCCTGCGGTGGCGCCGTCTCAAGGGGGCGGGCCATGCTGAGACACGGGTCGAGACGCCCCTGGCGGCTGGTGAGGGTGCGCGTCCCCTCCTCCCGTCTCGACGTCTTGACGGGGACGAGACATGGGGGGACGTCGCGCGCGGGCGGGCGCGGGCGCGCGCACGCGCGGGCGGGGGCCTTGGGCGCGGTTTCGGTCGAGACGTTGAGACGGGCGGCGTCCTCGCTGGTAGGCGGGCTGTTCGCCGTCTTGACCGGGGACGAGACGCACCCGGGTAGCGGCATGAGACGCGGAGGGAGGTGCGCGCGGTGAGCTGGTGGACCGAGGAGCAGGACGACGTCCTGCGCGAGGTGAGCTTCCGGGGCGCGGCCTACGCGGCCGCCGAGATCGAGCGGCGCTGCGGCGTCGCCCACTCCGCGCGCGCCGTGGAGATGCGCGCGTCGCGGATCCACTGCTCGCTCGCCGTGCAGACGGTGTGCCCCGAGTGCGGGGCCGTGGGCGTGAAGATCAACCGGCAGACCGGGATGTGCCCGCTGTGCACCGAGCGCTACCACCTGGAGCAGGAGCGCGCCTTCAACGAGCAGCTCGAGCGCGAGCGGGCGCGCGCGGAGGAGTCCGCCGAGCTCGAGAAGGTGCGGCGCGAGCGGGACATGATGCGGCAGCGGAACAGCCGCCTGTGCAGGAAGTACGGGCTCAAGGGGCGGCGGGAGAGGAAGGGCTGAAATGGTGGCGGCGCCCGGGTGTTACCCGGTTGGCATCAGCCTTGTATAACCATGATGGGACGACGCGCCGCCGCCTAGCCAAGTCGCCACCAAAGAAAGAACGTTCGACAGTAAGACACTACCCATGAGGCCTCCCTCCAGAAAAAGGTCTAAGAGGCAGGCGCCGAACTCCATCATGGCGCATACAAGCAAAAGGCACCTATCGATTCTATAACACTTCTTGTGACGCACCCGGACAATCCACCGTGAGAGGTTCTATCGACTTTCACGGGGGTGATTGCATGGCGAGGCGTCCGAAGCTGACGCAGGAGATGGTGGACGAGGCCATTGCGCTCAAGGCGGACGGCCTCTCCAACGGCGACATCATCTGCGCGCTGGGCATCCACGAGAGCACTTTCTATAGGTGGATCGGCGACCCCAAGAACAGGCTGCAGCGCGCGTTAAGCGAGGGGCTAAAAAAGGAGGAGAGTGCGTTCAAGCGGACGCTGCTCACCACGATCCGCTCGGCGGCGCTGGCGAGAAACCAGTACTGGACGGCGGCGGCATGGCTCCTCGAGCGCAAGTACCCCGACGAGTTCGGCAAGGCGGAGCGCAAGACCGACGAGGGCCGCGAGGGCGCGGCGCCCAGGATCGTGCTCGGCGTCGTTGCCCAGCCGGTGCAGGAGAGGCTGCCCGGCCTCGACGGGGGCGGCGCCGATGGTTGACGCCTCCTCGCTCGTGATCCCGGCCTTCCACGACGTTCTCGGCGACGTGATGGCGCACGGCCACACGCACTACTGGCTGCACGGGGGCAGAGGCTCCACGAAGAGCTCGTTCATCAGCGTGTGCGTCGTCCTTCTCCTCCTGGCGCGGCCGGAGGCGAACGCGGTGGTGGTGCGGCGGTTCAGCAACACGCTGCGCGACTCGGTGTTCCAGCAGGTGACGTGGGCGATCGCGGAGCTGGGGCTCGAGCGGTGGTTCCGCGCCCGCATCTCGCCGATGGAGATCACGTACCTGCCCACGGGGCAGCGCATCGTGTTCCGTGGCGCCGACGACCCCTTGAAGCTCAAGGGCGTGAAGTTCACGCGCGGGTACTGCGCCGTCACGTGGTTCGAGGAGCTCGACCAGTTCGACGGGATCGACGCGGTTCGCTCGATCCTGAACTCGCTCAGGCGCGGCGGCGAGGACTTCTGGATCTTCTACAGCTACAACCCGCCGAGGACGCTGTGGTCCTGGGTGAACCGCGAGAAGCTGGAGCGCGAGCGGCGCTCGGACACGCTCGTGCGGCAGTCGAGCTACCTCGACGTCGTCGAGAGCCACCCGGAGTGGCTGGGCGGCCCCTTCGTGGAGGAGGCCGAGTACCTGCGCGAGGTCGACGAGCAGGCGTGGAGAAGCGAGTACCTGGGCGAGGTTACGGGGACCGGCGGCAGCGTGTTCAACAACGTGGTCTCGGTGCGCCTGTCCGACGCGGCGTGCCGGGGCTTCTCGCGCACGCGAAACGGCGTGGACTGGGGCTGGTTCCCCGACCCCTGGCGGTTCGTGCGCTGCGGCTGGGAGCCCGGGGAGCGGAGGCTCACCATCTTCGGCGAGCTGTCGGCGAACAGGAAGACACCCTCCGAGACGGCGGCGCTCGTCGTGGGGGCGCTCACCTACGCGGACGAGCCCGGCGAGGACGCCTACCTCCACGACGAGCTGATCTGGTGCGACGACACGCCGGACGGCAAGCAGTCGATGGCGGTGTGGCGCCGGGAGGCGGGGCTGCGCGTGCGGCCGGCGCGGAAGAGCAACATGCGGCGGCTCTCCTACGAGTGGCTGGCGGGGCTGCGCGAGATCTGCATCGACCCGGAGCGGGCGCCGCTCGCCTACGAGGAGTTCCGGCTCAAGGAGTACGAGCGCGACCGCGACGGCACGTGGCTCGACGACATCCCGGACGGCAACGACCACAGCATCGACGCGGTGCGCTACGCGATGATGGACGACGTGCTGAGGGGCTAGCGACGCGGACGTTCTTCTCGCCTAGGTTCTTCTCGCCTAGAATTGAAAAAAGAAACAGTGCGGCTACGTGAACAGGTGCGCCATGGGTATCCCCCTGAACAGCATCCTCAACCTCACCGAGGAGCAGATTGACAACAGCAAGATCGAGCTGAACATGAAGGACGGGAGGACCAGGGAGCCGTTTATCGACCGTTGGCTCGACCGTCCGGAGAGCGAGCGGGCGGCAGGCCTGGCCAAGAGGTGCTCGTACTGGACCTGGTACAGGGCCGACCGAAGGAACTTCAAAGAGGGCAACTGGGTGTTCAGCTTCATGCGCCTCTACCGCAGCGACGAGTGGCTGTTCGTGTCCGCCGCCGAGATCCTAGAGACGCCGGAGTACGGCGCCGAGAACGGGTACGCAACGGTGAGGATACTCGAGGACTACGCGCCGCTGTTCGGGCGGCTCGTCATCAACCTCCACAAGGGCAACAAGTTCTCGCTCTATGTCTTCAGGCTCGACAAGTTCCTCGGCGAGGCGACGGTCAAGGAGGTCCTGCCGGCGATGTACAGCGGTGAGACGTTCCAGGGGTACGACCGGGTGCGCCTGTCGTTCGGCAAGCTGGACAGGATATTCAGGCGCGAGATCATGCCCTCGTACCACGACGCGCTGGAGAGCGTGACCGGTGTCTACTGCCTCACGGACACGAACACCGGCAGGCTCTACGTCGGCTCCGCGACCGGAGAGGGCGGCGTGGCCCAGCGCTGGGGGAACTACCTCGACACCAAGCACGGGGGCAACGAGAAGCTGCGCAGGCTCTACGAGGAGAGAGGCGAGGCGTACTTCAGGAGGTACTTCGTGTTCACGCTCCTGGAGTACTTCGGCATGAGCTACGACCCCCAGAAGGTGCTGGAGCGGGAGTCGTGGTGGAAGGACTGCCTCGACACGCGGAGGCACGGATACAACGACAACTAGCGGGACGTTCTTCTCGCCAGGCGCTCTTTGCCCTCGGCCTTTGTGACGGGCGGGTTCAATGGGCGTGTTCGGACGAGGCGGGAGGTGCGCTGTGCAGGGGCTGGATGACGAGTACTGGGTGCCGGAGCATGTGAGGGAGTGGCTGCGGGGGCTGGGGTTCTCGTTGCCGTTGGAGGACATGGAGCCTCACATCCGGGCGTGGGATCGGTGGATGCGGGCGCTCGGGGACTTCTACGACTACCGCGACACGGACGGCGTGGGGCGGGTGTACGAGGTGCATCGGCGTTCGATCCACCCGGCGATGCGGGTGTGCCGGGAGTGGGGGTCGCTGCTGCTGAACGACCGGACGCAGGTGGCGTGCGGCGACCAGGCGTGCACGGACTGGCTCGCGGCGTGGATGGCGCGGACCGGCTTTCTCGCCTCGGCGCAGGAATGCGTGGTGCGGGCGTTCGGCCTGGGGACGGGCGCGTGGGCGCTCTGGGTGGACGCCGGCGCGGGCGAGGTGCGCGTGAGGAGATACGACGCGCGGATGGTGGTGCCGCTCACGTGGGACGAGGAGGGCGTCACCGAGTGCGCGTTCGTGACGCGGGCGTTCTGGAGGGGACGTGCCATCGACCAGGTGCAGCTGCACCTGAAGGGTGCTGCCGACGCGTTCTTCTCGCCAAGCGAATCATCCGGAGGGGCTTCGGCGGCGGGTCCTTCTCGCCTGACTGACGATGAAAGCGAGGGCACGTACCGGATCGTGACGGCGTGCTTCGACCGGGACGGGAACCGCGTCGAGCCGGAGGGCGTGTGCCCGGTGTACGACACGGGCTCGGTGTGGCCCACGTTCGCCATCGTGAAGCCTGCCGTCGACAACACGCGGGTGGACATGTCGCCCTACGGGCAGAGCGTGTTCGCGGACGCGGTGGACGCGATCCAGGCGGTCGACCTGTGCTACGACGCCATGATGTCGGAGATCGACAACGGCAAGATGCGGGTGTTCCTGTCGGACGTGATGTTCGACGTCGAGCGCGACGGCAAGGGCGGGCGCGTGTCGATCCCGTTCGGCAAGGGCGACTGCACGGTGTTCCGCAAGGTGATGTCGACCGAGGACACCATTCAGGAGTTCGCGCCAGCGCTGCGCACCGAGGCGCAGGCGCGGGCGTTCAGGGTCGCCCTGCAGACGCTCGGCGACCTGTGCGGCTTCGGCATCAACTACTTCGACCTCGAGAACGTGGGGTACGTGAAGACGGCCACGGAGGTGTCGGCCGACAACTCGGCGCTGATGCGCAACATCAGGAGACACGAGCATGCGCTGGAGGGCGCGATCGCAGGGATCTGCCGGGCGCTGCTCGCGGTGGAGCGGCGGCTCGGCGTGGGGCTGCCCGACGAGGGCGGGATCAGGGTGACGTTCGACGACAGCATCATCACGGACACGACGGCCGAGAAGCGCCAGGACATGGACGAGGTGGCGGCGGGGCTCCTCGAGCCGTGGGAGTACCGGGCAAAGTGGCGTGGCGAGGACGAGGCGACCGCGAGGACAGCCGCCCGGTCGGGCACCGGCGACGCCGGCCGCGGGCGAGCCGGATTCGCCAGCGCCGGGGCCGCCGCCGCTGCGTCGCGCGCCGCCGGGCGGGCGTGACGACGGCGTGCGCGCCCGCATCGGCCGCTGCAGGCCGCGCGAGAGCGGAGGGAAGCGGCTGAGTCCCCTGGCGAGGGCAGACCGCGCAGCGGGCTGGCCCGAGCCGGCGGCGAAGGCGCGACCGGAGCGGGGCGCGGCCGTGAGGCTGACCCCCGCGCGCACGACGGCGGCACGGACGCCCCGTGCGCGCGACGCAGCGGCGGCGGTCACGGCGCGCTCGACCCTAGGCGGGCAGCGGCCGGTGGCGGCGGTGCCGGGTGGGCGGCGAGACATTGCCCTTCTCGTTCTTCTCGACGTGCTTCTCGCCTCGCCCTTATCGACAATTCCTTATCGTCTGTCGAAAACGATGCGCAGGTCAGACGTACTGTTGCGAAGTGTCGTCCCTCTCGTCGTCCCTTGTGGGACAATCGTCTCGGGCGAGGAAGGGAGGGTGCCGTGGAGGGACGCGACGTCGCGCGGTTCGCGCGCGAGCTCAGGGAGAGGATCGAGGAGCAGGGCGCTGCCGCGCTCGATAGGTTCGACTGGGCGGGGCGCTTCTGGGGGCTCGGCTTCAGGATGGACTGCGGGCACTCGTACGAGGAGCGCTACGGCCTCGCCCTGCACGACGTGCGCGGCCTCGGGCGCGAGCTCGCCCGCATCGACGACGTGCAGACGCTCGGGGACGCGTGCTTCTCGCAGTGCCGCTACATCACCCACTGGGCGATGGGACCCTGCGACGATCTGGTCGAGTGGCTCGGGGTCGCGCTCGCGAGGCTCGAGGAGCTCGCCGGCGGCGTCGAGCTCGCCTGGGACGACGAGGCGGGCGCCTGGCGGAGGGCCGGCGACCGCTGAGGGCGCGGCCGCGACCGGGACCGGCGGAGCCGGACCGCGCGCAGCGCGGTTGCCGGAGGCGGCCTCGGCAACGGCCACGTCGCGCTCGGGCACGGGCCTCGCGCCGGGACGCCCGCCGCCGGGCTGGGGTGACGACACTGCCGGCAGCGGGCGAGCGAGACGGCGCAGCAGCCCGACTGCCTTAGCGGAGTGCGCGCCGCCGCGAGGGACCGACCCGCCCCTCGCGAAGGTTGACCGACGTCAGGCCGCACCGGACGCGGAGGCTGTGTATGCGCGCGGTGCGAGCGACAGACGGCGGAGCCCGAAGCATGCGCCCGCCGCGAGGGGCGGACGGCGCAGCCGGCCGGACCGAGCCGGGCGCGATGCGAGGGCGCAGCCGGCTGGAGCGAGCCGCGGCGCAATACACAGCCGGAGCGGGCGGGGCGGGGGCGGGCCCGAGCCGTGCGCGCAACGGAGCGGAGGCGGGCGGGCTGCGGACAGCCCTCGATGGGCAGCGGACGGCGGTGGCGACACCCCGGGGTGGCGGCGGGCAAAACTCGAGTTGGGTTGGGCTGCATCCGGATGGTCGCTACGGCAATGGGCTCGTCTCGGGTCGTTCAAATCGGACTCGTTGACGAGCCGGTGTTCTTCTCGTTCTTCTCGCCTTGCTCGGCCCTGACTTTTCAACATGTCTGGTCCCTGTGGGATAATGGTTGCATTGTGTTGTTAACCGTCACGGCTTGTGCCGGATTGGATGTGCGTCAATGCCGACTCTCAACTGGATGGGCAAGGAGAAGGTGGTCAACCACCACCGCGACGTCCCGTACCGCGTGCTCGAACGCGTGCCGGAGAAGGGCGTGCTGGACAGTCACGGCTCGGACTGCGGGAACATGGTCATCCACGGCGACAACCTCGAGGCGCTGAAGGCGCTGCTGCCCGAGTACGAGGGTAAGGTCGACTGCATCTATATCGATCCGCCGTACAACACCGGCAACGAGGGCTGGGTCTACAACGACAACGTCAACGACCCTCGCATCAGGAAATGGCTCGGGCAGGTCGTGGGCAAGGAGGGCGAGGACTTCAGCCGCCACGACAAGTGGCTGTGCATGATGTACCCGAGGCTCCAGCTGCTACGGAAGCTGCTCGCTTCGACGGGCGCCATCTTCATCAGCATCGACGACAACGAGGAGGCCAACCTCAAGCTTATTTGTGACGAGATTTTCAGCCCCTCCTGCTTTGTGGCGAACATCTCTTGGCAGAGAACATACTCCATGCGCAACGACGTAAAGGGAGTCGCTTCGGAGGTAGAGCATATTTTGGTCTACGGCGCTTCTCCGCAGTGGCAGCCGAACAAGCTCCCCCGTACTGAAGAGATGGACGCTCGTTTCTCGAATGCTGATAACGACCCGCGCGGGGCATGGCGTAGCATTGTTGCTAGCGCACCAGACTCCGTCGCGCATCAAGGAATGGTCTATGCCATTCAGAATCCGGTTACTGGAAAGATGGCTTATCCGCCGAAGGGTCGTCACTGGAGTCTGGGGCAGCCTCAGATGCTCGCCTCTATGAACGAATGGTGCCCATATAAGCTTGAAGAAATCGACGACGCAGAAGCGCGTGCTGAAGTGTGCAACCTTTCGCCAGGCGACGTTAAGGTTGGTGTTCCCGCAATTACGCTGAACTTGCCTCTTGAGGAGGCTCGGAGTCGTGCCCTTAACGTCTATGAGAGCGGCGTCCTTCCGGAGTTCTTCTTCTCCAGCAAGGGTAAGGGAGTCCTCTATCGCAAGGCGTACCTGAGCTCCGTCGCGGGCCGACCGGTCACGAACTTTTGGACTCATGAGGAGACCGGCCACACGGGCGAAGCGTCGCGGCTACTCAGGAGAATCTTCGATGGGAAGGTGGTGTTCGACACGCCCAAGCCGCCGCGCCTGATTGAGCGAATCTTACACATTGCGACCTCCGGTGATTCCCTGGTTCTCGACTCCTTTGCGGGATCTGGCACAACCGCCGAGGCCGTTCTCCGCAAGAACGCCGAGGACGGCGGGAGCCGGCGCTTCATCCTTGTAGAGTTCGATGACTACGCAGATACCGTTACCGCCGAGCGTGTTCGTCGCGTCATCTCGGGTTACGGCGAGGGGAACAACGCTGCCGAGGGCGTCGACTCGGGCTTCTCCTACTACGAGCTCGGCCCCGCGCTCTTCCAGGGAGACGGGACGCTGAGCCCGGACGTCACGCGCGCGGACCTCGCCCGCTACGTCTGGGCGACCGAGACCCGCGCGCCCTACGAGGACCTCACGGACGAGCACCCCTACCTCCTCGGCGAGCACGCCCAGGCGGTCTACTACCTCACCTGGGAGCCCGGGGAGGAGACGACGCTCACCTACGACCTCCTGCGGGGTCTGCCGCGCAAGGGGTCGCCGACCGTGATCTTCGCCGACCGCTGCGCCATCGCGCCCGAGCGCCTGGACGAGATGGGCGTCGTCTTCAGGCGCGTGCCCGACCAGATAGTGAGGATCTGATCATGGAGCTGAAGCAGTACCAGAAGGACGTGCTCAAAGAGGTCGGCCGCTTCGCGCGGACGTACGCGATGACCAGGGACGCGGCGACGGCCTACGGCGTCTTCATGAACGCGGTCGGCCTCACGCCCGGTCAGGGCGGCGTCGAGCGCTACCGCGACGACCTCGGCGGAGCGCCGAAGGTGTGCGTCAAGGTGCCCACGGGCGGCGGCAAGACCTTCATCGGCGCGAGCGCCGTGCGCGTGCTGACCGAGGCGCTGCCCTCGGCCGCCAACGTCGTGGTGTGGCTCGTGCCGAGGCGCGAGATCCTGTCGCAGACGCTCCGCAACTTCCGCAACCCCGAGCACTTCCTGCGCATGGCGCTCGACCGCGACTTCGGCGGGCGCGTTGAGGTGCTCGACAAGGAGGACGGCCTGCGCGGCCGCTCGTTCACCGCGTCGACCGTCGGCGAGCAGCTCACGCTCTTCGTGCTCTCCTACGACTCGTTCAAGAACAGGGATGGGAGGCGCGCCTACGCGGAGAACTCGGCGCTCGCCGGGCTCACCGCATACCAGCGAGACGCAGGCACCGCCGTGGACGTGGAGGGCGCGGACGACACCGCGCTCATCACCGCGCTCGCGGGCACGAACCCGATCGTCGTCGTGGACGAGAGCCACCACGCGCGCTCGAAGCTCTCGCTCGACATGCTGCGCAACCTGAACCCGCGCTTCGTGCTCGAGCTCACGGCGACGCCGGCCAGGGGCGCGAACGTCATCGCCCAGGCGACCGCGCGCCAGCTCAAGCGCGAGGAGATGGTGAAGCTGCCCGTGGTGGTGTACCGCCGCCCGGACAAGCGGACGACCATCGCCGACGCCGTCACACTCCAGCGCAGGCTGGAGGCCATCGCCGAGCAGGACGAGAAGAGGACCGGGCGCTACATCCGCCCCATCGTGCTCTTCCAGGCCGAGCGGCGCGGCGCCGAGGGAGCCGAGACCTACCAGAGGCTCAAGGACAAGCTCGTCGAGGGCGGCATACCTGCCGAGCAGATAGCCGTGCGGACGGGCGACGTGGACGAGATTGGCGGCGCCGACCTCATGAGCCGCGAGTGTCCGATACGCTTCATCATCACCGTGGAGGCGCTCGCTGAGGGCTGGGACTGCCCCTTCGCCTACGTGCTTGCCACCGTGGCCAACAAGAGCTCGCAGGTGAGCGTGGAGCAGATCGTGGGCCGCGTGCTGAGGCAGCCCCACGCGGCTCGCGCGGGGGCGCGCAGCCTCAACATCGCCTACGTGCTCACGGCCTCGGCGGACTTCGATGCGACCCTCACGCAGGTGGTGGACGGCCTCAACGGCGTGGGCTTCTCCCGGGAGGACGTGGAGGTCGCGGGGACCGCGCCCGCGACGCCCGCGCGTCAGGACCAGAATGACTTCCCGAGCGAGCCGGCAGGCGGCCCCGAGGGCGGCGAGGGGGACGACCTCGACCTCGACGGGCTCGACCTGATCGCGCCCGACGGCGCTGCCGCCGGCACTGGGTCCGCGTCCGTGGACGACATCATCGGCACCTCCGAGCACGTCGAGGAGCGCTTCGAGGAGGAGGCCGGCTCGGGCGGCGCCGGCACCCCGCTCGGCGGCCTGGGAGGGGGATCCAACGTGTACCGCATGCGCGAGGCGGTCGCAGACTCGGCGAGGGAGCTCGTCGTCCCGCGGTTCACGATCCGCGTGGACGGTGGCCTGTTCACCGATGACGTGACCTGGAAGCCGCTCGACCGCGAGGACCTTCTTGCCGACTTCAGGCTGTCCAAGTACGGCATCGAGGACGTGAAGGTCGACTCCGACACGTTCTCCGAGGCGCGCGAGGTCGACCTCGCCTCGGACTCCGACGAGTACCGCATCCGCTGGCTCGAGGACGACGTCAGGAAGAACATGGCGATGCTCTTCGCCAACATGTCCGACGAGGGCAAGCGCGAGAGCCTGAAGGCGCTCGTCCTCCAGGCGATGTCTTCTCAGTTCAAGAACACCTTCGGGAGCGCCCAGCTCACGGGCTACATCGCCCGCGTGGTGGACGACATGGACTCGCCCGTCGTGGACGCGTGCCTCCACAGCGTGGGCGGCGTCGCACGCGCCGTCACGGACGCCGTGCGCGGGCTCGCCGACGACTTCTGCGAGGACCGCTTCGGAAAGCTCCTCTCGCGGGGTGACGTGCGGCTCGAGCCGGCGTACCGGTTCCCCGAGTCGTTCGTGCAGGCAACCCCTATGACTGCCTACGACGGGGCGCTCTACGAGGCCGAGGACGGGCGCGTTGACGGCCTCGAGCGAAAGATGGTGGACCTGCTCGCGAACAACCGACGCGTGAGGTGGTGGCACCGCGTGGTGGAGCGCAAGCCCGGGGAGTTCAGCATCAACGGGTTTGTCAACCACTACCCGGACTTCCTCGCTTTGCGCGACGACGGCGTCCTCATGGCCATCGAGACGAAGGGCGAGCACCTGGGCGACGACGCCAAGCGCAAACTGAGCCTGGGAACGAGGTGGGCCGACATGGCCGGCATCGGATTCCGGTACTTCATGGTGTTCGAGCACGAGGCGCCGGACGCGGACAACGCGTTCACACTGGCGGAGTTCGGTAGCGAGATTTTGGGATAAGGGGGCAGCTTGGATCAGCTAGGCGAAGGGCAGGGGCGCACGGCTGACGCGACGAAGGGAGTCGTCTCCCACATTCCTCAATTTGACAGTTCGGCGATTGGCCAGGCGTCAAAGCTGGCAGACATCGCCAGCTCGGTAACTGACCCTATCCGAGACGCTCTTGCGGGCACAGACTTCGGATCTCTGTCCAGCTCGTTCCCGTCTTCTCTGACGGACGAGGTGACGAAGGCTTTTGATGCTTCTGCGCTAAAGCTACCCGATTATGATCTGGGCGGAGCATTTGAGGGCATGACCCCAAACTACACGATTCCTGACCATTCTTCTATGTATCGTGAGCTCTCTTCATATCCGAAGTCCAGCTGGCAGCAGCTCATCATCCTGGGGAACGGCTTCGACCTCCAGTGCGGGCTCCACTCGAGATTCGGCGACTTCTTCAAGCCCCGATTCGAGGTGATTGCTGGCATCGAAAGTTACAGCAGGGCAGCTTGGGAGAGTGTATTAGAAGACTCCGACCTGACCCTTTGGGACTTTATTCTCGAGGCGAACATAGATGACGCGTGGTGCGACGTCGAAGGCGAAATGGAGAGGTGGATTCTCTCCTACTCTGACCAAAACTCCAAGACGTCGTTGTTCTGGGGCGCGCTTAAGGCAGTGAAGCGCGCGGACCTGTTCACTGACGGGATGACATGCACCGTGTGGCGCGAAGGCGGCAGACGCCTTGCGGGCGAAGAGGATGACAGAACCCATCTCTTTTGCAACATCGCTCGCTACGTCCTAACAATCAACCCCGAGCTCTCCGACGAGCAATGCACTCCAGAGTTTTTCGTCAAGCTGCTTAAACGAGATCTGGGAAGGCTCGAGCGGGCTTTCGGTGCCCATCTATCCAAGGAGATTGACGACAACAACGAGTATGTCGGGGAATGTAGGAACCTCTGCCGGATGATTGTTGAGGACGGCAAGCAGAGCGACGAGGACTTCTATGTGTCGACTTCCGTTCTGAGCTTCAACTACACGAGCGTTGCCGAAGACCACTTCGACAAGGGCGACGACGGCGTGTTCGTCAACATCCACGGAAAGCTTGGGGAAGACATCATATTCGGCATAGACGGCAAGGACTGCATGGACAACCCCGTCGCAGTCCCGTTCACCAAGACGTACCGTCTCATGCTGCGTGGCGGGTCGAGGACTGGTGGTCTGATAAGCACTGCAAACAGCTCAAACCTTCAGGATGCGACCGACGTCATTAAGTTCTACGGGCACTCGCTCGGCAGGGCAGACTACTCCTACTTCCAGTCAATATTCGACGGCGTTGATCTTTACGAGAGTGAGACTGTGCTCGTCTTCTATTTCCCGCTGGACAGTTCAGATAACTCGGAGAGGATCAACAACGAGCGGCGCTCGAAGCTCGCAAACTCGATCAACAACCTGCTGGTTGCATATGGGGCAACCATGGACAACTCAGATCATGGCAAGAACCTCATGCACAAGCTTCTGCTTGAGGGAAGACTGATAATTCGCGGGCTGCCGGTTGACTGAATGAGTCCGATGAGACGATCTTGGGGGCACCAATGATTGACATGAGGCGTGTTGAGCTTATCGATCGAGTCGTAAGGAGGGTCATAGACACCTTCGACAACGGCGATTGGCAGCTTCTTGCCATGTACCTAGGGAATTACGGCACGATCATCACTGGCCACGACAGGCTCCTGAGGAGCCTCTATTTTGGGGACGAAGACTATCCGTCATGTGTCGCTTCCGTCATTGGGCAGCTCTACAGCAAGGACCCCGACTCACTGGCACTGGTTGAGAAGATGCTTGCCGACAAGAGCGCCGGAGACCAATCACATCCCGAAGGCACGAACGGAGGGCCCATGAACCCAACATCCGCCGCTTCAAAACTCGACATCTCGATGGCTGCGGTGATGATTCCATTCACCCCACAATTCGATGACGTCAGAAACGCCATGGCCCGGGCATGCCGAGAGAACCACTTGACGCTGAAGGCTGCGGATGACGTCTGGGAGGAATCCATCCTCATCGATGACATAATGAATCTGATACGGACGGCGTGTATCGTGATCGTCGATTTCTCGGGCAAGAACCCCAACGTAATGTACGAGACCGGTGTCGCGCACGCCTTGGGAAAGGAAGTCATCCCAGTCTCTCAGTCCATCGATGACGTCCCCTTTGACGTCAAGCATCACCGCGTGCTCGTGTATGAAAACAACGAAGCGGGTCGCGAGTCTCTCAGGAAACGTTTGGCTAGTCGAATTAGAACCATACTTGACCGAAACGACTGGTATATCCCGTTTTAATCTCTTGGGCGCTAGGGCTCCGGTCTTGAAATAAGCGAAATGCCGTCTCGCCTCCCTAGTGTTGGAAAGTCCGGTCCGAGCCACACGCCCGACTCCCCGTGCCCGAGAACGAGTGGCATGCGGTCGTGGACGGGCGACACGCTGGCGTTCGGCCTGGTGGTGACGATCGAGAACCGGTCGCCCTCGCGCACGGCGGCGAGCAGGAACGCCCTGGCGCCGGGAAGCCGGAACAGGTACTGCCGGCGAACCGGCCTGCCGGTCCTCTCGCTCTCGACCTTCTCGGTCATGTGCCCCTCGTAGAAGGCGCGCACGGGCACGAGGCAGCGGCCTTCCGCTATGGCCTTCGCCCACATGCCGCGCCTGCCCAGGCGCAGCTGCTCGAGGGCGGACTCGATGCGCGTGTTGAAGACGGCGTTGGGCTTTCCGTCGAGCGGGAAGCCCCATGTGAGGCGAGCTACGGCAAGTCCATCGTCCTTTGGAACGTACACGGGAACGAGGCTACCGGGGCGGGCGTCGCGCAGGGGGTCCGGGCGCTCTATGTAGCGGATCGCGTGCGTGCCGGGAGTGGCGCGCGCGTCCAGCACCGCCTGCGCCTCCTCAACCGTGAGCGGGCACATCCTCACGCACATCGCTGCCTCCTCTCGCCCTCGTTCTTCCCTCCATTATCCCGGCGTCAAGCTTTGCGACACGCCCATGGTCTGTACCCATCTTTGGGGAGTGACCTATTACTCTGCCCGCCTGACATGAGCGCCCCGGCGGTCACCTGCGGCATAGAGTTCCCGATACCGGTCATCCTCCTCGCCATCAGGCGCTGCAACGGGTCGGTCACGTCCTAGCCGCGCGAATCGCGCTCCGGGTCCTTCCTGCCGGAGCCGTACCTCTCCGCCAGCCTCTTGAGCTCGTGCACGGCCTCCTCGTCCCTCTCGCCCATGTCGGGCGCGTCGAAGGGGCGGTCGCCCCAGTCCGCGTACCAGACCTGCGTGCCGCCGAGGGAGTTCTTCTTCCAGTAGGGCCAGTGCGGAACGTCCATCCTCTCCTCCTCCTTTAGGGGCGTCAGGCGCCGGGCCCAAGGCCGCACCTGCGCTCCAGCTCGTCCACGAGGGCGTCGTTGTCGGTCACCGAGACGATGGCGTCGCCGTCATAGGGCGCCTCGATGTAGACGCGGTCGAGCGAGTTGGCAGTGCCGGCCCAGAGCGTCCTGGTGCGCCGGACGCCCCTCACGTGGGCGTAGGGGATCGACGTGCGCGTCCCGGCGTACACGACGACGAGGCGGTCTTCGTAGAGCTCGACGCGGTTGCTGCGGACGGGCAGGGCGGCCAGGGCAACAAGGGCCGGGACGGGCAGGAGCGCGAGCCAGCCCCACGGGGACGAGGGTCCCGCGCCCGCGAAGCACGCGATACACGCCGCGGATAAACCGCCCGCCACAATCACCATGACCGCTATGAACCACGGGTCGCTCCGGCCGGGGAGCACCCGCTCCGGCCGCTCGTCCTTCTCGCCCATCGCGGCCTCCCTCCTAACGTTCTCCCTAGCGGCCCTCGCGGCGCCAGACGAGGAAGCTGTAGACGCCCACGACGAGGGTCGCGAGCAGGACCGCCGCCATGCCGACCCAGAACGACGCCTCGGGCGCCACGACCGAGAGCAGGGCGGCGACGAGCATCGCCGCGCCCGCGACCACGAAGACGGGTCCGGCGAAGCGGTGCGTGCGGCGCCAGTTGTCCTCGCTCGCGAGCGTCCAGGGCGTGCGGATGCCGAAGGTGTAGTTGGGCTTGACGCGCGGCAGGTAGTTGCCGAGCGCAATCGTGAGGGCGCCGAGCGCGAGGAGGATTATCGTCGAGACGAGCGAGCCGCCCTCGGGCACGAGGCCGAGGGCGGTGAGCGGCGTCATCCACGCGACGGCGACCATGAACAGGGTGAGCGCGGCGCTCATGCCCAGGTAGACGCCGCGGAAACGCTCGAAGTTGCGGCCCTTTGGGTCGAGGCGCGGCACGGCGAGCATGACGAGCGCGAGGACGAGCGGCACGGCCGCCATGAGGAGCGTGCCCGCCTTGTCGCCCCAGCCGTCGACCGCGCCGTCGGCGCCCCAGTGCGTGGGCACCGTCTGGGGCATGGCGGGGTAGGCCAGCAGCGCGTACGCCGCGAGGTGGACAATCACCGCCGCGAACAGGACGACCCAGAAGGCGCGCTCCCCGCGCCCAAGCTCAACCTTCATCCGTTGCCTCCGTTTCCGTGAGCCCGAGGAACCATGAGATGAGGCCCTGCAGGACGGTGGTGTCCAGCCGGTAGAGGACGTTCCTGCCCCGGCGCTCCGCCTCCACGAGACCCGCCTCGCGCAGGACCTCGAGGTGGTGCGAGAGCGTCGCCTTGTTCTGGGGGAAGTGCTCGCCGATCTCACCCGCCGTCATATCCCGCTCGCCGAGGAGCTCGAGGATGCGGCGGCGCGTGGGATCCGAGAGCGCCTTGAACCCGTCACCGACCATCTCGCCTCCCCTCGCCATGGACCTCTTGCTACGGAGTATACCCCCGATTGTTCGATGTGTGTCGTACTATTCGACGTTCGTCGAACTTTTTTGAGATGGTATCGAGCCGACGAGCCAAGGGGGCCCATGGGCCACTTGTGACACGCCCATAGCCTGTACCCATCGTTTGGGTGCGGGCTTCTTGCCCGCCTTACCGGAAGGACGGGCAGATGGATGGCTTGCAGGACGAGGCGAGACAGGTCGGCGAGAGCGCGGCGCAGGAGCCGCAGGGCGCGCCGTCGCAGGTGAGCGGGGACGATGGCGCCGCCGCGCCCCCCGTGGCCGACGACGGCGCCGCCAAGGCGCGCGCGGACTACGAGGCGGCGCTCGCGGAGCGCGACGCCCGCATCGCGGAGCTCGAGGGCGAGATCGCGGAGGCCGCGAAGACCGCCGAGGGCGCGGAGAAGCTGCGCGCCGAGATGGACGAGCTGCGCCGGAAGGGCGACGAGGAGCGCGTAGGCTTCGAGCTTCAGCTCGCCGGGGCGCGCAACGTCAAGGCCGCCCGCGCGCTCCTGCCCGACCACGACGGCGACATAGAGAAGCTGAAGGCCGCGGAGCCCTGGCTCTTCTCGGCGTCCCCCGCCCCGGCGCCGACCGGCGCGACGGGGCTCCCGAGCGCCGGCGCCGCCGGGGCCGACGAGTCCACGCAGATGAGCCGCTGGCGCAAGATCGCCGGCATCGACGACGAGGAGGAATAGGACATGGCGAACTCCATCGCATCCACCAAGAACTACACGAGCATCCTGGACGAGGTCTACAAGAGGGCCGCGTGCTCGACGTGCCTGAACAGCCCCCGCCGCATGGCGCGCGCCGGGCGCAACGCCAAGGAGATCATGGTCCCGAAGATCGAGGTGACGGGGCTCGGCGACTACACTCGCAACGTGGGCTACAAGACGGGCTCGATCACCTACGAGTTCGAGACCAAGACGTTCAACTACGACCGCGGCATCAAGCTGCTCGCCGACGTCATGGACGTGGAGGAGGCGGGCGTCCTCGACTGCTTCGTGGCGGCGGGCTCCGAGCTCCAGCGCACGCAGGTGGCGCCGGAGGCCGACGCCTTCACGTTCTCCGAGATCGCGGGGCATACGGGCGTGACGCCCGCCGTGGAGGACTTCTCCGACGCCGAGGCCGAGGACGTGCTGACGGCGCTCCGCGCGGCGACGAACGCGATGGACGAGGCGGAGGTGACGACCGGGAGCCGCATCCTCTTCATCACGCCGACGCTCAAGGGCGTGCTGGACGACTTCTCGCTGGCGAACCCGGCGCGCTCGAACCGCGTGCTCGAGCGCTTCTCCCGCATCGTGGAGGTGCCGCAGACGCGCTTCTACAGCGCGATCGCGCTCAACTCCGGCGAGGAGGACCAGTTCGGGTACTCTCGCGCCGAGGGGACCTATCAGCTCACGGAGGACACCTCCGTGGTCTCGGGCAAGACCTACTACACGAAGAGCGGCGAGCAGTACACGCCCGTCTCGAGCCCGGCATCGGGAAGCCTCTCCAGCTATTACGAGCTCGTGGGCGCGGGCGCGCCGATCAACTTCATGGTGGTGGAGCGCTCGGCGGTCATCAAGTTCGACAAGCACGTGGCCTCGAGGGTCTTCTCGCCCGACGAACTGGAGAACCTGGACAGCTACATGATGAAGTACCGCAAGTACGGCATCGTTGAGCTGCTGGACAACAAGCTGGACGGCGTGCACGTCTCCTGCGCGCCGCTGGCGTGAGCGAGGGGCTGACGGGCGCGGCCGGCTGCGGCCCCGCGCCCGTCTCCTACGACTTCTACCTCGACGGGTACGGCGGGGCGCTCGCCGCCGAGGCGTTCGCGGAGGCGCTGCCGGCGGCGGTGCGGTGCGTGGGCGGCCTGACCGGGCGGCGCGAGCCCGACCCCCGATGGGACGAGGGCGTCGCGGACGCGTGGCGGCGCGCCGTCTGCGCGGCGGCCGACGCCTTCGCCGAGTACGGCGAGGGGCGCGTGGGAGGCTTCTCCGTCGGGTCCTTCTCGGTGACCAACTACCGCGACGAGGGCACGACCGGCTCGGTGGTGGCGCGGGAGGCCGCGCTCGCGGAGCTCGCGGGGACGGGCCTCTGCTTCTCGGGGGTGCGCCGATGAGGTACCTGAGGCCGATACCCAAGAGGCTCCTGCCCGACGACATGCTGGTGTTCCTGCCCGCGGAGGGCGGCGGGCGCGGCGAGAGCCGCCTCGTGCGCCACGTGAGGTTCGAGCGCGCGGAGGGGGTCGTCTCCGACGCGCACCGCTCGGCCGACGCGGGGCACGGGACCGTGTTCGTGGACGCGGTGAACAGCGAGGGCGCCCTCGAGGTGCCGGCCGGGGCGCGCGTGCTGATCGGCGCGGGGCCGTCGATGCTGGTCAGGGCCTGCCGGCGGTGCTGCGTGGTGCGCGGCCAGGTGCACCACTGGGAGCTGGAGGTGGGCTGATGTCCCGTTCTGACGCGCTCGGCGCGCACGCGCCGACCGACTGGGACGCCGAGGGCGGCGGGGTCGCCGGCGCGGTGGCGACGCTCCTGCGGGCGCTGGGCTACGGCAACGCGTTCTGCTCGCCGCCGCCGGCGCGCCTCTGCTGCGAGCCGATCGTGCTGACGCAGGGCGCCTGGCAGCGCGAGGCGAGGCTCGCGGACGGCGCGGAGCGCGGGCGGGTGCCCGTGGACGTGCTGGTGTGCTGCGAGGCCGCGCGCGACGCGGAGGCGACCTGCCGCGCGGTGGAGCGCGACCTGCGCCGGGACTCCTGGACGGGCGCGGGCGACGGATGGCGGTGCAGGGTGGCGGCCGCGGACACCGGGGGCTCCGCGCCTCGCGGCCGAGACGGCTCCGGGCGCTGGCTCTGGGGGTTCACGCTGATTCTGACGGTGGTGATCGACTTTGGCGGACAGGGTTAGGGCCGGGCGCGGCGTCGACGACCGCGACGTGGTTCGCAAGAGCAACCCGCTGCAGCGTGCGGCCCAGGGGTCGCGCGAGCAGCGGTCGGGCTCGGCGGAGACCGACCGCATGGGGCGCGAGCAGCAGCGCCGCGCGACGGCCTACGGGCGGGCGCGGGGGCGACTGTGAGCTCCATCGTGTACAACGGGCACGACCTCTCGGAGTACGTGACGGCGGAGCTGGTGGAGCCGGCGGGACACGCGCTCTCGCCACGGGCGCTCGCGGTGCCGGGGCGGCCGGGCGCGGCGCTGCTGGGGTGCGAGCTGCCGCCGCGCGTCCTGCGCGTGCGGCTCTTCCTCGACGCGGGCATAGCGCTTACCGCCCAGGAGAGGTCCGAGATCCGGCACGCGCTGTACGGGTGGCTCGCGGCGCCCTCGGGCGCCGAGCTCGAGCTGCCCGGCGAGCCGGGGCTCTCGTGGCACGACGCCGTGGTGACGGACGCCTCCGACTGGGACTCGCTCTTCGAGGACGGCAGCTGCGAGCTGGCGTTCACGTGCTTCGACCCGGTGGCCTACGGTGAGGGGAAGTCGAGCGCGGCTAGCACGTTCACGGTCGGCGGCACGTGGGCGACGTGGCCGGTGGTGGAGATGACGGCGCTGGCGGGGTCGTCGGTGAAGGTGACGGACGGCCTGGGGCGCTACGTGCTCGTGGAGTGCGAGTTCTCCGCCGGCGGCGTGGTGGTGATGGACTTCGCCGCCGAGGCCGTGACGGTGGACGGTGCCGACGCCTCCGCCGACGTGGCCGTGGAGAGCACGTTCTTCTCGCTTGCCCCCGGCTCTCACACCCTGGCCTTCTCCGGGTGCTCGGCGCACACCGTCGAGTGGGTGGAGAGGTGGCTCTGATGGTGCCGACGCTCTACCTCTTCGACCGCTTCGACGCGCGGCTGGGGATCCTGCCCGCCGTGGGCGCGGTGACGCACACCGAGGAGCTAGGCGGCGAGGACACGATCGAGTTCGACTGCCTCTCCGCCCCCGAGAAGGGCGAGCGGCTGCTGTGGCGCGACCCGACGGACGGCGTGTGGCGCGAGCACGTGGTGGTGCGCACCGACGAGCCGCTGGGCGGTCCCGCACACGTCTACGCGGAGTCGTCGCTCTGCGAGCTCCTGGGCGACTTCGTCGAGGAGATACAGCTCGTGAGCAAGACGGCAGCGCAGGCGCTCTCCTCGGTGCTCGGGGTGACGCGCTGGTCCGCGGGCGAGGTGGGCGTCGGCGGCGCGGCGCGCGGGTGCCTCCTCTACCACGTGAACGCCCTCGCTGCGCTCAGGCGCGTCGAGGAGGTGTGGGGCGGCGAGGCCGAGGCGGTGATCGCCGTGGCCGACGGGCGCGTGGCCTCGCGGACGGTGAACCTCCCGACACGGCGCGGCGAGTGGCGGGGCGCGCGCTTCTCCTACGGCAAGACGCTCGCGGCGTGCACGCGCACGGTGCTCGAGGACGAGGTCTTCACGGCGCTCTACGGGTACGGGAAGGGCCTCCCCATCTACGACGAGCAGGGCGTGGCCACGGGCGGGTTCACGCGGCGGCTGACCTTCGGCTCCGTGAACAACGACGTGAACTGGGTGGGCGACGAGGCCGCGCGCATGACGTGGGGGCGGCCCGACGGCGCGGGCGGGAAGGCGCACCGGTTCGGGCACGTGGTGTTCCCGGACTGCGAGGACGCGGCGGAGCTCAAGGCGCTGACGACCGCGGCGCTCGCGGCGGCGTGCGAGCCGCGCGTCTCCTACGAGGTGGACGTCGCGGCGGTGGACGGCGGCGCGGGCGTGCGGCTGGGCGACGACGTGGCCGTCATCGACTCGTCGCGCTCGCCCGAGTGGCACCTGCGCGCCCGCTGCGTGCGGCGCGTTCGCGAGCTCGGCGAGGGCGCGCCCGCGGTGCGGCTCACGCTGGGCGCGGTCGAGCGCACGACGTGGGCGGCCTCGGCGGACGTGGCCGCGCGCGTGACGGCGGTCGAGGAGGCGGCTGCGGCCGCCTCCGACACGGTGGCGTCCTACGAGGACCTGGGCGAGAGGGAGTTCTGACATGGGCGATACGATCACGTTCCCGCTGGACGGAGACGGGCTGCGCGAGGTCGTCTGGGACGAGTGCGACGCGCCCTTCGCGGGGCCGTTCGTCGCCTCGCCCGCCGACGCGGAGGGGCGCGGGATCGCGCTCTCGGTGACGCGCGGCGGAGAGGCGGTCGACCTCGCGGACGCCTCGCTCTACCTCCTGTGGCGCCACCGCGAGCTGCGCGTGCGCGGCTGCGAGCCCCTCGAGGAGGTCGACGCCGAGGCCGGCAAGTTCAGGGTCTACTGGCCCGCCGCGATGGCGCGCGCCGAGGGCACCGTCGACGCGCAGGTCATGGTCTCCTGGGACGAGCGGGCGCTCTCGTCGCTCTCCTTCACGGTGCTGGTGGGGCCGGCGCTCGTCGGCGGCGAGGGCGGGGGCTCGGACGGATACTCGCTCTTCCTCGACGCCCTCAAGAAGTTCGAGGACGCGGACGGCGTCATCGCCGACGCCGTGGCCAAGGCGCAGGATGCCGTCACGACGGCCCAGGGCGCGGTGGCCACGGCGGGGCAGGCGGTCGAGGCGGCGCAGGGCGCCTCCGGCGCGGTCGCCGCCGCCAACGCTGCCGCCGCTGCCGCGACGCAGGCGAAGGACGAGCTGCTGGAGGCGGCCGCGCGCGGCGACTTCGACGGCGCGGACGGCCTGCCGGGGACCGACGGCGAGGACGGCGCCGACGGCGTGAGCCCCACGGCCAAGGTCGAGCAGACCGAGGCGGGCGCGGTGGTGACGGTCACGGACGCGACGGGCACCACCACGGCGACGCTGACTCACGGCCCCAAGGGAGACAAGGGCGACGACGGCGAGAGGGGCGACAAGGGTGACCCCTTCGAGTACGCCGACTTTACCGCCGAGCAGCTGGAGGCGCTCCGGGGCCCCAAGGGCGACAAGATGACGTTCGACGACCTCACGGAGGACGAGGTCGAGGCGCTTCGCGGCGAGAAGGGCGACAGGGGCGACCCGTTCACATACTCCGACTTCACCACCGAACAGCTCGAGGCGCTTCGCGGACCGCAGGGAACCCAGGGGCCGCCGGGCCCGCAGGGAGAGCCCGGCGAGGCGTTCGCCTACTCGGACTTCACCCCGGAGCAGCTGGAGACGCTGCGCGGCCCGCAGGGCGTGCAGGGGCCTCCGGGCGCCGACGGCGAGGACGGTCAGGACGGCGCGCCGGGCGCGGACGGGGCCGACGGCGTCAGCTGCACCCACTCGTGGTCGGGCTCCGTGCTCACCGTGACGAGCGCGAGCGGCACGAGCTCGGCGGACCTGCGCGGCCCGAAGGGCGACGCCTTCACCTTCGCCGACTTCACCTCCGAGCAGCTGGATGCCCTGCGCGGAGAGGACGGCGCCGACGGCGCGCCGGGGGCCGACGGGCAGGACGGCGCGGACGCCGAGATCACGGGCGCGACCGCCACGGTGGACGCCTCCACGGGAACGCCGTCGGTGACCGTGACGCTCGGCGGCACGCCGGGGGCGCGCACGTTCGCGTTCGCCTTCTCCGGCCTCAAGGGCGAGACGGGCGAGCAGGGGCCGCAGGGAGCGCCCGGGCAAGACGGCGAGGACGGGACGCCGGGCGCGACGCCCGACCTCTCGGCCTACGCGACGAAGCAGTACGTCGACCAGGCGATCGCCGCCCTGGACGACCTGAGCGGGGTGGAGTTCTGATGGCCGTGGGGACGATCCAGAGGTCGGTGCTCACCGACATCGCCAACGCGATCCGCGCCCAGAACGGCGGCACGGGCACCTACCAGCCCTCGGAGATGGCGGCGGCGGTGCTCGCGCTCGACGGCACCAAGGCGGGGACGCCGCTCCAGGCGCTCGCCGGTACGGGAACGGGCGTGATCTCGGACTCCGTGTTCGACGGCATCGCGGACGCCATCCGCGCGCAGAACGGGCTCTCGGAGACCTACAAGCCCTCCGAGATGGCGCCGGCGATACTCGCGCTCGCATGGGACGTGGGCGTGAAGATGCGCGCGATCCTGCTCGCGGACGGCACGCTCGAGTTCAACTACCGCGACGGGCGCTCCTCCGACGTGCCCGGCGCGGTGATCCTGGACGCCTGGGAGGTGGACCCCGCGGGCTACGGCTCCGCCGGCGCGCGGCCCTGGGACGACGTCAAGCTCTCCGTGACGCGCGTCGTGTTCGACGGCGACTTCTCCGAGGGCGGGCTCGCCAACGCGAGCTACCTCTTCCACGGGTTCGAGAACCTCGTGGAGGTGGAGGGCTTCGAGGAGCTCTCCGGAGCGACCAGCATGAACCAGATGTTCGTGAGCTGCGCCTCGCTCGAGACGATCTGGGCGGACGGGTTCACCTCGTCCGCCACGAGCGGGTCGCTCATGTTCAGCGGGTGCAGCAGGCTCGTGGGCGGGCAAGGCTACGTTCCCGAGCAGATGGACAACCACAACGAGCTCAACTACGGGGTGGACGGCGTGCTGACCGACCCCGCGAGCGACCAGCGCGAGTGGTTCCGGTGCTTCCTCTACGCCGACGGAGAGCTCGTGCTGACGGCAGCGGCCGAGCCCGAGGCGGGGCGGGAGCTCGTGTCGTCAGGGCGCCTGTGCGCCAACGCACGGTACAACTCCGTCGGCTACCAGCCCTGGTACGACCACCGGCACGACGTGGAGGCGGTGGAGATCGCCGCCGACATGGCGACCTACGACCACGTGAACACGAACTACTGGTTCTACGGACACCAGTCGATCACCGACGTGACGGGGATGGGGAACCTCTGCGGCGTGCGCGAGATGCAGCACACCTTCAACAGCTGCGAGGGGCTCACCGAGATCGACCTCTCCGGGCTCGACCCGTCCTCGCTCGAGGACCTCGCCTACACCTTCGGAGGGTGCGGGTCGCTCGTGACGATCTGGGCGGACGCCGACTGGGCGCTGCCGTCCTCCGGCGTCTCCGGCTTCCAGACGTTCTACCAGTGCTCCTCGCTCGTGGGCGGCGCGGGCACGACCTACGCGAGCTCGCGCGCGGGCTACCAGTACATGAGGATCGACGGCGTGGGCGGCGCCGGCTACCTCACCGCGAAGAGCTCCTAAAAGGCACCCCTCCGGCGCGTGCGGCGCCTGCGCCGCATGTGCCGGAGGGGTGGACGCGCCGCCGGAGGAAACTCGGGACGAGCCCACCGTGCGGGCGGCGCGAGGGGCGGGGAAATCGTGCCAACAGATTCCCCTTTAGAGTCCTTCTTGCTCCTGGATATAATCCCGTTTGCTCCGAAGGACCTGACCACCGAGCGACCCGCCCCTCCTCAAGTCATCAGATGCCACCGCATCCATCCAGGCGTCCTTCTCGGCATGACGCTCATACGAGGCGATAAGTCTGCCGGTCACGTAGTCGTTCTCGTCGTTGAGCGCCTGGTTTTCCTGACGAAGATCATCAACTTCTCCGCTGAGTCGTCGGTTCTCTTGCTTCAGCTCATCATTGTCCATCGCCTGTTTTACGATTGCTGCAACAGCTGCGGCTGCCGCGCCTGCTACAGGCACTATCCAGTGCTTGTTACCGTCCCAAAACTCAATAACACGTTCCTTGCCTGTCGCAAGAGCGTTCTTCGCTTTATCGATAACGGTCAGTTCTTTTTCTTCATTGGGAGCCTCTTCGCAGCACTCTTCTATCGGCTGCCCTTGATCTTCCTTGGACACCGCCTGCTCGTTTTTCTCCATAAGTCACCTCGCTTCTCATCGCACTTCATTATGTGTGTGCAATTCTCGTTGGCGCGATTGTACCCGTTGGATGTCTGCGCAAGACCCTGTCGTTCTGCTTGTGAAGTGTTTTGTGAACTGACGAAACGCGACGCTTCGCAACGTATCCGCAGTTAGACAGGCCCGTTTGTGACCGCGTCGGACACTTCTCCCGAGGGGCGGGGCGTTCCCGTCCGGGGAGGAGGCGCGCATGGAGTCGGTCGTCGCGGCGCTCGTGACGGGGGTGCTCACCCTCGCCGGGGTGCTCGTGTCCAACTCGCGCAGCCGCGCGGTCATGGAGGTCAAGATCGACAACCTGACGCGCCAGGTCGAGAGGCACAACTGCCTCGTCGAGCGCACCTACGCCCTGGAGCAGGACGTCGCCGTCGTGAAGGCGGAGATCGACAACCTGAGGAAGGGGCAATGATGGAGGCTTTCCTGACATCCAACGAGTGGCCGTGGCGCCTGGCGAGAACGATCGTGCAGGGCGTGCTCGGCGTGGTCGTGGCGAACGTGGACATGCTCGTGGGCTGCGCGGTGCTGGAGCCCGAGTGGCGAGCGATCGTGGTGGCGCTCGTGATGGCCGTGCTGTCGCCCGTGATGGCGGAGCTCGGCGCGGCGCTGCCGTCGGGCGGTGGTTGCGATGAGTGACGAGCGCGAGTTCGCGAGCGAGGAGGAGCGCTGGGAGGCGCTGCGCTGCGAGGGCGTCGAGGCGGCCGCGCCCGACGGCTGGGAGCCCGACGAGGGCGAGGACGGCGGCTTCGAGGAGGTGCCCGATGGCGTATAGCATCCTCTTCAAGCAGTGCGGGAGCGACCACATGACGCGCGGGCGCTCGCGCGCGGTCGACCGCATCGTGGTGCACTTCACGGCGACGCTCGCCTCCGCGCGGAACAACGCGACGTACTTCGCGCGGAACGAGGTGCAGGGCGCGTCTGCGCACTACTTCGTCGACGACATCACGCCGGAGATCTACCAGAGCGTGGCCGAGGGCGACACCGCCTGGCACGCCGGTGACTGGCAGATGAACTGCCGCGCGATCGGCATCGAGGTCGTCTCGGCCGGCGAGGACTTCAGCGCGACCGAGGTCGAGAAGCTGGGCTGGCTCGTGAGGAGGCTCATGGCCAAGTACGGCATCGGGGCATCCGGGGTGATCCGCCACTACGACGTGACGGGCAAGCTCTGCCCGGCGCCCTACGTGGCGGCGTCCAAGTGGGCGGCGCTGAAGGCGCGCATCACGGGCGGAGGCTCCTCCGGCGGGACGACTGAGGCAGCGCCCAGCGGCACGGTCGCGGAGCTCGCGCGGCGCGTCATCGCGGGCGAGTTCGGCAACGGGGACGCGCGCCGCGCGGCGCTGGGGAGCCGCTACGACGAGGTGCAGGCGGAGGTGAACCGCATCCTGGCGGGCGGCTCCGGCGGGGGCGCGGCCCAGGCGCCGGCGGCCGATGACGTGGACGACCTCGCCCGCAGGGTGATCGCGGGCGAGTTCGGCAACGGGAAGGCGCGGAGGGCCGCGCTGGGCGACCGCTACGCGGAGGTCCAGGCGCGCGTGAACGAGATGCTGGGCGCCGGGGGCTCCGGCGGGTCGTCCGGCGGCGCGGACGTCGACGCTCTGGCGCGCGCCGTCATCCGCGGCGACTACGGAAACGGCGCGGAGCGCAAGCGCCGCCTGGGGTCGCTCTACGGCGCCGTGCAGGCGCGCGTGAACGAGATCCTGTCGTGACGCGCGAGGACGCCCGCTGGGGCGTGGCCACGGCGCTCGCCGTTCTGCTGTGCCTGGGCGCGCTGCCGCTCGTGCCGCTGCTCTGGCTCGCGGGCAGGCTCGATCCGTAGCGTTCCGTCGCTTCACGAAGGCCTACACAAGGACGCCCCCGCATCCCGTTGCTTGGATGCGGGGGCGCCGGCGCCTAGATGGTCGGGAACGTCCGGTGCCTGGGGCCGTCCATGAGCATCCGGTACCACCAGTCGCGGTCCTTGTAGCCGCTCTCCCCGAGCATGTCGAGGAGCTGCGTCTGCTCGACCTCGCTGAGTTCCGCGAAGCTATCCCTCATGTTGTCCTCCATGGCAACTTTGCTTCTGATCATGTCGCCGAGGATCTCCTTGAGCTCGTAGATGTCGAAGCTCTGCGGTGAGATCTCGACGAGCTCCGCGCGGAAGTGCGCGTAGTCCTCGAGTTCCATCATTTCCTTAAGTTCCCTCTCGCTCAGCATGGGCTCCTCCGTTTCCGTATTGATTGGTTTTAACCTTATCCCTGCCTTCCCAGAGCCCTCTTCCATGGAAGAATTCGTGGAAGAATCATCCCGAACGGAGCGTTTTGAAGTGAGAGAAAGGGTTTTCCTCCTTCGGAGAAAAACCCTTTCTTACCTGCGGAAATGTTGGTTTCTGACTTAGACCGTTGCGAACCGTTTTGAGGGGCGAATCACTCCCACTCGATCGTTCCCACGGGCTTGGGCGTGAGATCGTAGGCCACGCGGCAGATGCCCGGCACCTCGGCCAGGATGCGGTCGGTGATCTTCTTGAGCAGCGCCCAGTCGAGCTCGGGCACGGTCGCGGTCATGGCGTCGACGGTGTTGACGGCGCGGATGATGGCAGGCCAGTCGTAGGCGCGCTTGCCGTCGCGCACGCCGGTGGCGCGCATGTCCGGAACCACGACGAAGTACTGCCACACCTTGCCGGCGAGGCCCGCCTCGGCGAACTCCTCGCGCAGGATTGCGTCGGCCTCGCGCAGCGCCTCCAGGCGGTCGCGCGTGATCGCGCCGAGGCAGCGCACGCCCAGGCCCGGGCCCGGGAAGGGCTGGCGCTCGACCATGGACTCGGGAAGCCCGAGCGCACGACCCACCACGCGAACCTCGTCCTTGTAGAGCAGGCGCACCGGCTCGACGAGCTCGAACTGCAGGTCGTCGGGCAGGCCGCCCACGTTGTGGTGGGCCTTCACGCCGTCGGACTCGACGATGTCGGGATAGATGGTGCCCTGGGCGAGGAAGTCGACCTCGCCCGCGACCTTGCGGGCCTCCTCCTCGAAGACGCGGATGAACTCGGCTCCGATGATCTTGCGCTTGCGCTCGGGCTCGGCCACGCCGGCGAGCAGGTCGAGGAAGCGGTCGGTGGCGTCCACGTAGACCAGGTTGGCGTCCATCTGGTTCTTGAAGACGTCGACCACCTGCTCGGACTCGCCCTTGCGCATGAGGCCATGGTTCACGTGCACGCAGATGAGCTGCCTGCCGATGGCCTTGATGAGCAGCGCGGCGACCACGCTGGAGTCGACGCCGCCGGAGAGGGCGAGAAGGACGTTCTTCTCGCCGACCTGGGCGCGCACGGCCTCGACCTGCTCGTCGATGAAGGCCTGCGCCAGCTCGGGAGTGGTGATGCGCGCCATGTCGTCCGGGCGCTTGTTGGGAAGCTCCATGCGTGGCTCCTTTGAACGGGAATCGGTGACCCCATTCTATCGTGACCGGCGCGGGGAGGGGTCGTCGTGCGCGACAGTGTGACAGCGGGGACGGAGCGGTGACAGTCCCCCGTCCCCGCTGTCACACTGCGATGACGTCGTAGCGGACCGCCTTGCCGGCGAGCGAGTAGCTCGGCCTGACGCCCGCGAGCCAGGGTCCCTTGGGCGGACGCTTGATCACGACCTTGCGCGGGCCCGCCGCGAGCGCCGCGTCCAGGAGCTCGCGCTCGTCCTCGCAGGGACGCTCGAGGCGGTGCAGCAGCTGGAACTTCTTCTTCACCGCGGCGCTCTTGGTGCGCTCCGGGAACATGGGGTCGAGAAACACCACGTCGGGCGGCTCGGGCCACGACCGCAGGGCGGCGACGCTGTCCGCCTCGACGAGCTCCATCCGCGCGACGACGGCGGTGAGCGCCGGGTCCCCCGCGGCGCGCTCGAGCGCGTCGCGCAGAAGGGCGGCGATGACGGGGTCCTTCTCGAACATAGTGACCGAAAAGCCCGCAGCCGCCAGGAGCAGCGAGTCCTCCCCCAGCCCCGCCGTGGCGTCCACCGCCCGCGGCCGCTCGACGCCGCGAACGCGGGCGGCGCGCACGAGCAGCTCCCGACCAAGGCGGTCCGGTCGCAGGCGGGGCAGCATGCGCGAGAGGTCGGCAGCGAGCTCCATGCCGTCGCCCAAGAGCGTCAGGCCCGTGGGCCCCCGCCTCAGCTCGAGACCCTCCGGGAGCCCGGGCGTCACGGCCGCACCACCGCCAGCGCACTCCTCGAGAGCAGGTACGGTCGCAGGTAGGCGAGGGTCCCGCACAGGGGGAGCACGTCGGGCGAGAGGTCGATGCCGAGCTGTCCCTCGACATAGGCGCGACGCCGCGCGACGCGCTCCCAGAGCTCGGGGTAGCGCGAGGCGAGCTCGTCGCGCAGGCGGGCGTCGGCGAGCGCGCAGGTGCTCTCGGCGCTCACGCCGGCGTAGCCGGGAAGCGACGGGATGACGTCGGTCTGGAAGAGCATCCCCGACTCGAGGGGCTCGGTCGAGCCCTCGTAGACCGGCGAGCAGAGCCACTCCTCCTCGGCGGTGAGGTGCCCCGGGCAGAGCGTCCAGCCGAAGCGCGCCCTCGGGAGCGCGTCCTCCACGAGCCGCCAGAGCTCCCCTCCCGTCATGCCCACCCGTACGCCCTCGAGCCAGGAGACGAGCGCCGAGAAGTAGGGCGCCGCGAGCGCCTCGACATAGTCGCCCCTGCCCTCGGGAAGCTCCTCGGCCGTGCGGACGGCATAGCCCGCGCGCGAGGAGAGGCCGCCGCGGTACCCGACGGTCAGCGAGACGCTCTCCCCCACCTCGAGGCGCTTGGCCGTGGGGTACATGTTGGCCTTCACGAAGCGCGGGCCGAAGGCGCAGATGGTCACCACGCTCTGCGGCTGGCCGCGGCGCACGAGGCGGTCGGCGACCTCCATCTCGCTCACGCCCGGGGCGAGCGCGTCCATCGCATCGAGAACGCAGTCGCTCGCCAGCGCCGCCCCGAACTCGTAGTGCGCCACCTCGTTGGCGTTGCAGGTGCGTCGCACGCCGTCCCGACCGATGAACAGCTCCGTCGCGCTCACCACGCGACCCTCCCCGCACAGGTCGACGAGCGCCTGGTAGATATAGGCGGGAACATCGAAGAGACGAGCGTTGTCCTCGACGCGCGAGGTGAAGAGCTTCCAGCCGGCGACGCCGACGCGCCTCCCGGCGACCCCGGTCTGCGACAGGATGTCACGGAAGGGGCGGGCAGCCTCCATGGGCTGGTTGGGCAGCGAGAAGTGCGGCGCATGGACGGGCTCCGCCGCTATGCGGGCCTTGTCCGCCTTGTTCAGGTTCTCGTTGCCGAGGACGAGGTGCGTCGAGCCGTCGGCATGGAGCACGAGCAGCGCCTCCTCGAAGCGCGGGAGGAAGCCCACGAGGTACTCGAAGTTGCCTCCGTGCTCGAGGTCGGCATAGACCACGAGCGCGTCGAGGCCGCGACGCGCCATCGCGGCGAGCACCGCGTCCCGACGGGCGGAGACGGTCTCGTCTGCCAGGGGCACGGGGGCCTCGGGGCAGTCGCGCGGCGGCTCGGGGAGCTCGCGCAGCGCGACGCGGGAGGCTCGATGCTCTGTGGGACCCATGGGCCCTCCTCTCGACGGGTGCCCTATCGGCGACTCCGCCCTAGCATGCCACGTCGCCGCCGCCGAGTCGAGCCGCGGGGTCGCGCCAAGGTTCGAGCAGAGTTGGTGGAGTCAAACTTGAGGCGCCTTCAACGATCGCGGCCCACGGGTATAACCCGCCTGGCAGCAACGGGCCCGCACGGGCACCGCCCCTGGCGGGGCGAGACCAAAGAAAGGAAGGACATGCTCCACAGAAGAGTAGCCCCGGCAGTTGTTGGGACCATCCTCTGCGCGAGCTTGGCGCCCGTCGGCGCCAGCGCGGCGACCACCCTGGAGGAGACCGCCCACGAGAGAGCGAGCCTCGGGGGGACGACCCCGACCGAGGCGGACGAGGGGGCACCCGCCGCCGACGGGGCGCCCCTCGACGAGGAGGCGGCGGGGGGCGTCGCCCCGGAGGCGCCCGCAGACGACGGCGCCGACGCGCCGCAGCCACCCGCGGGCGCCACGGTCGCCATAGTCCGCGGAGGCGAGCGCATCGAGCAGCCCGGGATCGTCGAGGCGTTCGCCGCCGCGCTCGACGGCGACGTCATCGAGGTCTCGGCAGATCAGGCGCTCTCGGCGCCCCTCCAGCTCCTCGACGGGCGCTCCGTCACCCTGCGCGCAACGGCACCCTGCACGATCTCGCGCGGCGAGGGCTTCCCCACGAGCGGCGGCAAGGTCGCCGGTATGGTGAGGCTCGACGGCGGCTCGAGCCTCGTGCTCGAGGCGGACGCGGGAGCCGGGGCGCGGCTCACCCTCGACGGCGCCGACGCCGACTCCGACGAGGCCGTCGTCACCCTCAACGGCCGCTCGTCCCTCACCATGCGCGACGGCGCCGCCATCGAGGACGCCCTCTGCTCCTGGAAGCCGTGGGGCGCCGTCTACGTGCGCTCCGGGTCCTTCATCCTCGACGGCGGTGAGATTCGCGACGGCTTCGCCATGAAGAACGCCGCCGTCGCCGTCGAGGCGGGGAGCTCGTTCGAGATGCGCTCCGGCTCCATCACCGGCAACCGCGTGAGCTACTCCCAGTCCATCGTGTGGACCAAGGGCTCAGTCCGCATGACGGGCGGCACCATCGCCGGCAACTCCTCCAACGTCTCCTCAGACGGCGTGGTGCACGTGCTCTCTGGGGGCTCGCTCGAGCTCGAGGGCGGCACCGTCGGCGACAACAGCCCCAACAACACCTATGGCGTCCGCGTCGACGCGGGCGGGTCGCTCTCGCTGGGCGGCGCCGCACGTCTCGAGGGCTCCGACCGCGTCAACCTCGCGGACGGGGCGAGCCTGCGCGTCTCGGGCGCGCTCACCGCGCACAGCACCGACGATCCCATCGAGATCGCCCTCTCGGGAACCTGGCAGGCGGGAAGGGTCGTGGCGAGCTGCGCCTCGCCCGAGGCGGCGCGCTCGGCCCTCGAGCGCGTCTCCTTCACGGGCGACGCCGAGTCCCGACCGATCGTCTCGGTGGGCCTTGACCGGCCGGGCGGGACCTCGATCGTCGTCGCGCCCGAGGAGGTCGGCGCCCTCTTTGACGTCCTCGACCGCCCCTTCGTCGACGGCCTTGCCCTCGACCTCGTTCCCGACCTTCTCGCCCCGGGCGCGATCGAGGACGCGCGCGACGCCATCGAGCGCCACTTCGGCGGCATCGACACGCCGGAGCGTCGCGCGCGCCTCGGTCAGCTCGAGCGAATCGAGCGCTACAGGACCTATCTCGAGGCCAACCGCGACGTGCTCGAGGCGAGCGTGATCTCGGCGTCCCAGCTGGGCGACCCGAGCGCCGAGGCGCGCCGCACCAACCAGGGCTACCAGTTCGACAACCTCGACGCCACCGGGCTCTACCTCGTCCCCGGACGCGTCAACGAAATCGTGGTGCACGTCGAGGCGGAGGACCCCTCCAAGCTCTCGGTGGCCTGGCGCCAGGTGGGCGTGACCGACACCAACAGCTACCCCTCGCTCAACCTGGGGCAGAAGACGAGGCTCGCCAACGGCGAGAACCGCGTCACCGTGGACCTCACCGGCAAGGCGAACGCGTACATGCTCTACCTGCGCAACGACTCCACCTCCAACGAGGCGCGCGTCCGCGTGGAGTCCGCCGACGCGGCCGACCCCGGGTCCGTCCCCATCCTGGGGTCGAGCCTCGGCGAGCACCCCTTCTACGAGCACGACCCCGCCCGCCCCGAGCGATTCTGGTCCTACGTCCAGGACGTCAGGGCGCACGCCGAGCGGGTCGGGCGCGGCGAGGCCGCGGACATGACGCTCATCCAGATGGGCGACGAGGGACACGCCCAGTTCGCCATCAGCGCCACCGCGATGGCGCGCGCCTACGCGACGATCTCGAACGAGGAGGAGGCCGTCGCCTACGTCGAGCGCTCCAACAGGGCAATCCAGGACCGCCTCGAGTTCTACTGGGCCTTCGACGGCTTTGACGCGAGCGAGGAATCCGGCCCGAACGCGATCACCACGGCGCGCGTTCACACCGCCTTCACCCGCACCGTCTCGAACCCGTCCACCATGTACGCCTACGGCCGCTACTTCCACATGCCCGAGCACTCGGCGGCGAGCTTCCTCTCGGGCGACGACATGTACGGGTGGGGCATGTCGCACGAGTACGGCCACATGCTCGACAACAACGTCATCGCCGTGGCGGAGGAGACCAACAACCTCTACTCCATCGCCGGCTCGCGCCACGGCGGCATCGAGGAGGCGAGAAGGACGGGCGGCACCTTCAGGCCCGCCGCCCACTACCACGAGAACGCCATGCGGGCCACCCGGATGCGCGACGAGGAGCTCGCGCGGCAGGCCGCCGACCCCAGCTACGTCCCCGACTGGTACAACGGCGACTCCTGGGGCGTCTACATCTGGACGCACGTCACCGCATGGTGGAACGGGCTGCACTTCTTCGACGACTGGGACTACTCCGGCTACGACTTCGAGGCGAGCCCCTACTCCGAGGGAGTGGCGGCCGACGTGGGGCGCTACGGCGCCTACGGCGCGACCCTGCGCATCCTGCGGAGCGACCCGCAGGCCGTGAGGACCATCGAGGAGCTTGCCTCGCACGCGACGAGGGGCGTGAAGTACAACCGCATGGCCGTCGCCTTCACCATGGGGACCGGCTACGACTTCGCCGAGTACCTGTACGGGCTGGGCGAGCGGGACCTCGCGCCCGAGGTGCTCGAGTTCTGCTCGCGCTATCCCTCGATGCCCCGCAAGGTGGCGTACTTCTCGCTCGACACCGACGCCGCCATCGTCAACGGGGCGCGCGCCTACGCGCAGGCGGCGGGAGAGGGCGTGGCGCCCGTCGTGGACGTCGAGGTCGAGGGGGGCGTCGCGCGAGTGAGCGCCAGCATGGCCACGGACGAGCTGGCCCGGGGCACCACCGCCTACGAGCTCTATCGCGGCGACGCGCTCGTGGGGTTCTCGCGCGACGGCTCGTTCACCTACGAGGCGGCCGAGGACCTCGACCCCGCCGAGCTCTCGGTCATCGCCTACGACGTGCGCCTCAACCCGAGCCTCGCCGCCGGGGAGAATGGCCCGATCGGCCCAGAGGAGCCGGAGGGACCCGAGGTTCCGGATTCGCCGGATCCCGACGAGCCTGAGCAGCCGGACGGCACGCCGGAGACGCCCGACCCCGACGAGCCCGAGCAGCCGGGCGGTGGGGAGGAGGAACCCGAGCTGCCCGAAGGTCCCGAGGAGCCGGACGCCCCCGATGCCGGCCTGCCCGACGACCCCGGGACGGGCGGAGAATCGGACGGGTCGGACGACCCCGGGACGGGTGGCAGCGACCCCGAGGAGGGCGTGGACGACCCCGGTACGGGAGGCGGCGACCCCGAGGCCCCCGACGCCGACGGCGACACGGGCAGCGACGGCTCCCCGGAGACGCCCGGCGACGGCCCGACGCCCGAGGAGGGGCCCGTGGGCGACGGCTCCGATCAGGACGCGGTTCCCGACGCGGACGCCGGTGACTCCGTGACGGGCGACGGCGGCGTCGCCTCCGAAGGCACGGGCTCCCCCGCGCCCGAGCAGGACCGACCGTCCACCCGCGACGAGCTCCCCCACACCGGGGACGCCACGCGCGCACCGGCGCTCATCGCCACCGCGGGAGCGCTCCTGATCCTCGTCGCCGTCGCCGTGTCGCGACGGCTCCGGAGGAGCGCGAGGTAGGTCTCTGGGCCCGGCGTCCGCCGGGCCCCCGCCGCTCCCGGCCATGTGTCGTGCTTTTGAAATGACGGAGGCCCCCGACCGCAATGGTCTAGGATGGCACCCGGCCCGAACGAGACGCGACGGAGGGGGCGGCGCATGGAGCAGGCGACGACAAGGACCAAGGTGCCCGTGAGGCTCGGGCTCACGGTCATCTGCGCGGGCGGCTTCATGGACGCCTACTCGTACCTGCTGCACGGGCACGTCTTTGCCACGGGGCAGACCGGCAACATCGTCCTTCTCTGCGTGAACCTTGCCGAGGGGGCGTGGCTCGGCGTGCTGCACTACCTCGTCTCGATCGTCGCCTTCGTGGCCGGCATCATGCTCTCTCGGCACGTTCTCGTGCGCGTGCACGACGGGGACAGCTATCGCATGCAGCGCACGGTCGCCCTCTTCGAGGCAGTCGCCTTCGCAGCGGTGGCCCTCGTCCCCGCCCTCGCGCCCGACCTCCTGGTCAACAGCGCCATCTCGTTCTTCGCCGCCATCTCGTACGAGAACTTCAGGACGTTCGGCACGCGCTCGGCCTACGCGAGCGTGTTCTGCACGGGCAACCTGCGCTCGTTCGGCGAGACCCTCTACGACGGGGTGTTCCGCGGCGATCGCCACGAGCTGCACCGGTCGGCGCGCTACGCGGCCCTCGTCGCCTCGTTCTGCGCGGGCGCCGTCGCGTGCAAGCTGCTCATCGACGTCATCGGCGCGTACACGAGCCTCGCGATCAGCGCGCTGTTCCTGCTCTCCACGCGCTTCATCCCCCGCCCCCAGGCATCGGAGGCGTAGCGTCGGGCGCGCCGCGCCGCGCGGCGTCGGCGGCGGCGCGCCCGACGGCCGCTACACCAGCTCGATGAACACCGCGCTCTCCCCGGGCATGCGCAGCACGCCGCCCGAAAGCTCGCACGGAGCCCCCAGCTCGTAGATCGTGCGCGATGCCGCGAGCTCGCACGGCACCTCCACCGGGCTCGCCGACGGGTTGAGCGCGCAGAGCACGCGCTGGCCGCCCTCCTCGCGGTCGGAGCGCAGGTAGACGAGCGGGTACGCGTTCTTCTCGCAGTACACGAACTCGACCGCGGCGCTCACGCCGAGGGCCGGCGTCGCTCGGCGCAGCGCGATCAGGCGGCGCAGCTCGCTCCACAGCGAGGACTCGTCGGCCATCTCGGCGGCGACCGTCGGGGCGTCCGCCGCGGCGTCCTGACGGACGTAGAGGGCGTCGGCGGGGGCGTCCGAGAAGCCGAAGTTGGGCTCGGACGCGTCCCACTGCATGGGCGAGCGAGCGCCGGTGCGCTGGTAGCCGCCCTCGACCGAGGTCACGTCAAGGTGGCGCATGCCGATCTCGTCGCCCGCATAGACGAAGGGGCAGCCCGGCATGGACATGATGAAGGCAAAGGCCATCTTCATCTCCTGCGGGTCGAGGAACTTGCGCAGGCGGTCCATGTCGTGGTTGCCCGAGGGGATGCACATGAGGCCGCGCCCGTCAGTGAGCTCCATGTTGCGCCGGTAGGTCGCCACGAACTCGCTCGCGTCGCCCGCGCCCTCGCGCGCGAACCACGGGTGCTCGCAGCGGAAGAGGTCCATGTAGTGCGAGGTGCCAAACTGCAGCAGGAAGTCCATGTGGAAGCCCGCGCGGATGGTCTTGTCCGGCTCCCCCCACTCGGAGATGAGCACCGCGGCGGGATAGCGCTCGTCGAGGAACGCCCGCATGTCCTGCCACAGGGCGATCGTGCCCTCCTGCTCGGGATCGTCCTTCACGAGCGAGCCCGCCATGTCCACGCGGAAGCCGTCGCAGCCGCGCTCGAGCCAGAAGGCCATGACGTCCTTCATCGCCTGGCGCGTCGCGAGCGCCTCAGCCGAGTCCATGGCGCTCTGCCAGGGCTCCGTCACGCGGTAGAAGCCGTAGTTGAGCGCCGGCTGGAAGGCGAAGAAGTTCACCGCCACCGCGCCGTTGCGCTCGGCGATGCCACGCAGCACCCCGTTGACGCCGGGAACGTCGCCCACGGGCGTCCAGACGTCGTCGGTCCAGACGTAGCGCCCGGAGAACTCGTTCTTCTCGGCGCGGCACGACTCCCTGAACCAGGGGTGCTCGATGGAGGTGTGCCCGGGGACGAGGTCAAGAAGGACATGCATGTCGCGCGCGTGGGCCTCCTCGAACAGGTGCACGAGGTCGTCGTTGGTCCCGTAGCGCGGCGCCACCTGGCAGTAGTCCGCCACGTCGTAGCCCGCGTCGCCGAAGGGCGACTCGAAGCACGGGTTGATCCAGATGGCGTTGCAGCCCAGCTCGCGGACGTAGTCGAGCTTCTCGACGATGCCCGGCAGGTCGCCGATGCCGTCGGCGTTCGTGTCGTTGAAGCTCTGGGGGTAGATCTCGTAGAAGACGGCGTCGTCAAGCCAGCTGCTCATGGTGCTCCTTCCCTGCTGCGTTCCATTGGATTGGAAACGTTTCCAATCTGAAAGGAATTGTAGTTCCGGGAAGGGCCGGCCGGAGCGGGATTCTGGCGGCCGGGGGCGCTTTGCCGGCGAGCGAGCCGTCCGACGGGTAGCCTAGGCGCCGAAGAGCTGGTAGCAGAGGGGAATGAGCACGGGCACGAACGCCGAGCAGATGGCGCCGTTCAGGACCGACAGCACCACGTCCTCCTCGCTCGTGTACTTCATCATCATGGGAAGCGTGGTGTCCTCGCTCGTGGCGCCGGCGGCTGCGATGCAGGCGGCGGGGCTGAGGTGGCGCGCGAGCAGCGGGATGCAGAAGAACGAGAGCATCTCGCGCATGAGGTTGCTGAGAAACGCCACTCCCCCATACATGCCGCCCGAAAGCGCGCCTATGGTGACGCCGCCCAGGCTGTACCAGCCCATGCACCCGGCGATGGAGGCGCTCTCGGCGAGCGGGTAGCCCGTCACCAGCGAGCAGACCACGCCGCCCGCGACCGATCCGATGGTCACGCCCAGGGGGATGACGAGCGCGCGCAGGTTGTACTGGGCGATCTTGCGGGCGATGCCCCGCTGCAGCCCGATGCTCACGCCCACCGAGAACATGAGGAGGTTGAGGACCAGGTCGCTCGAGGCGAGCAGGGCGTCGACGGCGGGGAGGTCCCCTCCGAGCAGGCCGCACGCGATGCCGGCGAGAAGGGCCGCGAGGGCGAGAAACACCACGGCTACTCCCCCTCCTTCGCGGCGAAGGCGCGGCGCGCCACCAGGTAGACGAGCGCCACCGAGGCCGCCATGGGAATCACGCAGAAGAGCGCGCTGTCGAGGCCGATGGAGGTCAGGTTGCGCAGCAGGTCGTCGTTTCTGCCTATGGACACGCCCATCGTGAAGATGAGCAGGACGGTCAGGACCACCTGGAGGCGGCCGTTTGCGCCCGCCCAGCGCTCGGGGAACAGGAGCTTCCCTATGAGCACCCCGGCGCACATCAGCAGTATCGTCAACATCAGACCCCCTCGTTCGAGCTTGCCCCATAGAGGTGTACCGGGTCGCGCGACCCGGCGCAAGCGGAGACTTTGAGGAGGGCCGGGGCCGCCGCGGACGCGAGGCGGCCCCGGCCCGGCGCTCGCCTACTTCCCCGGGACCATGGTGAGCGAGATCTTGCCGCGGTCGCGGTCGACCTTCTCCACCCACACGCGCACCGTGTCGCCCACG
Source organism: Thermophilibacter mediterraneus (assembly GCF_900119385.1). Lineage (GTDB taxonomy): Bacteria > Actinomycetota > Coriobacteriia > Coriobacteriales > Atopobiaceae > Thermophilibacter > Thermophilibacter mediterraneus. Next base: position 819,163 of record NZ_FPKO01000009.1, on the reverse strand, counting down.
GCCACCACGTCGCTGGGGTGCTTGACGAAGCGCTTGGCCATCTTGGAGATGTGCACGAGACCGTCCTGGTGCACGCCCACGTCGACGAAGGCGCCGAAGTCCACCACGTTGCGCACGGTGCCCGTGAGCTCCATGCCCGCCTCGAGGTCGTCGATGGAGAGCGCCGCACGGCTGAAGACCACCTCGGGCGCGTCGTCACGCGGGTCGCGACCGGGCTTCTCGAGCTCGGCGACGATGTCGATGAGCGTCATGACGCCGCAGTCGAGCTCGCCGGCGAGCGTCGCCACGCTGCCCACGCGCTGCGCGATGTCCGGGACCCCGCCGCGGGTGAGCTCCTCGGCCCCCACGCCCGCGCGCTCGAGCAGCGCGGTGGCAACCGGATAGCTCTCCGGGTGCACCGCCGTGGCGTCGAGCGGGTTGGCGCCGCCCACGATGCGCAGAAAGCCGGCAGCGTTGAGGAAGGCCTTGGGACCGAGCTGGGGGACCTTCTTGAGCTCGCGACGATCCTTGAAGGCGCCGTGCTCCTCTCGGTAGGTCACGATGTTGCGCGCGACGGTGGCCGTGATGCCCGAGACGTATCCGAGCAGGCTCGCGCTCGCCGTGTTCACGTTCACGCCCACGCGGTTGACCACGTCCTCGACCACGTTGCCGAGCGCGCGGGAGAGCTCGGCCTGGTCGAGGTCGTGCTGGTACTGGCCCACGCCGATGGACTGGGGCGGGATCTTCACGAGCTCGGCGAGCGGGTCCTGCAGGCGGCGGCCCAGGCTCATGGCGCCGCGCGTGGTGACGTCGAGGTCGGGGTACTCCCGGCTCGCGAGCTCCGAGGCCGAATAGACCGAGGCGCCGGCCTCGTTGACGATGGTGTAGCGCAGGTCGGGCGCCTGCTCGGCGATGAACTCGGAGACGACCTCCTCGGTCTCGCGGCTGGCGGTGCCGTTGCCTATGACGATGGTGTTGATCTTGTGCTTGGCCACGAGGCGCGCGAGCTCGCGCTTGGTGCCCGCAACGTCGTGGCGCGGCTTGGTCGGGTAGACCACGCCGTGGTCGAGCAGCGTGCCGTACTCGTCGAGCACCGCCACCTTGCATCCCGTTCGGTACCCCGGGTCGAGTGCGATCACGCGGGCGCCGCGCACCGGGCGCGCGGACAGCAGGCTCTCGAGATTCTTCGCAAAGACGTTGATGGCATCGGTCTGCGCGCGGACCGTGAGCCTGGCGCGCACCTCGCGCTCGAGGGAGGGGGCCATGAGGCGCTTGTAGCCGTCCGCGATCGCCGCGTCCAAGACGGGCGCGAAGACGCCCTGGCGGCGCGGCCAGCGGCTTCCCAGGCGCGCCACGGCGGCATCCGCGTCGACGCGAACGCGAACGCGCAGCTTCTCCTCGCGCTCGCCGCGGTCGATCGCCAGCACGCGGTGGTTGGGGATCTTGTGCGCGGGCTCGGCGAAGTCGTAGTAGGGCTCGTAGGGGGTCTTCTCGTCGGGGTTCACGGCAACGGAGACGATGTCGGCCGTGTTCTCGGTGAAGGCGCGCAGGTCGGCGACGTTCTCGGCGTCCTCCGCCACCGTCTCTGCCACGATGTCAGCTGCGCCGGCGAGGGCCTTCTCAGGCGTGTCGAACCCGGCCTCCGCCGCCTCGGGCGTCACGAAGGGCGCCGCGGCGTCGAGCGCCGATCCCTTGGTGGCAACCTGCATGAAGATCATGTTGGCAAGCGGCTCGAGCCCCGCCTCGCGCGCCTTCTGCGCGCGCGTCATGCGCTTCTTGCGATAGGGCTTGTAGAGGTCCTCGACGCGCTGCATGACCGTGGCGGAGCGAATCTGCTCCTCGAGCTCGGGCGTGAGCTTGCCCTGCGCCTCGATGAGCAGCAGGACGTCCGCCTTGCGCTGCTCGAGGTTGCGCAGGTAGGCGAGGCGCTCGTCGAGCGCGCGCAGGGCGACGTCGTCCATGCCGCCCGTGGCCTCCTTGCGGTAGCGCGCGATGAAGGGGATGGTGTTGCCCTCGTCGATGAGCTTGACGGCGGCCTCGACGGCTTCCGGCTTGAGGCCGAGCTCGTCGGCGAGCGTGGCGATGATGTCCATGTGTGGCTCCCTCGGTCGGGTGCGTGGGTGCGATAGTGCAAGGTTCCCTAGGATACCCGAAGCGCGCAAAGGCGGGCGTGCGGGGGGCGTGCAAAGGGGACAGGACGCAGCAAAGGCAAGCATCCGAGGAGCGCTCCGTCACAGGAGGGAGCCCCGGCGATAGTTGGAATGGACGCCCCCCGGACAAGGTTTAGCGTGCCCCGCCGCCCCTGTGGTCAATCCATTCGGGCTCTGGAAACGGCGCACCGGCGCCCCCGCCTCGGCGGTCGATTCGTCTGCGGGATGGGCGGGGGGCGGCCACGGTGCGCAGAGCGTGCGCGACCTGCTCGCTCTCCGGCGGCATGGGCGAGGCGGGGCACCGGAACCCTATGGTCATGTTCAAGAGACAGCGGAGGTTCAAGGCGCTGCGCGGCGTCCTGCCCTTCTCGCTCGTCAAACGGTTCATAAGAGGAGCGGTGCCGACTAAGCGGGCCGACCGCCTCACGCCAGAGGAGAAGGCCGTCATGGCCTATGCGGCCGAGCCTATGGCTGGACGTGCAATGCAGCTCGCCGGAAGCACCTACTCCCCGAGCATACGGATGGGAACAACGTACACCCCGTCGGGGCGGCGATAGGCCGCCTCACCAGCGCCAACGATAACGGCGAGAAATGCCGGAGGGTCGACGCGCCGTCGCTCGTCGCGGAGCAGCTTGTCCCGGAGCCTGGTCAGGCTGCGCGCCGCATCCGCCACCTTGTCGTGGCTAAGCTTCACCTCGCACGCCGCCCAGCGACCATCAGCAAGCTCAATGATCGCATCGGCCTCAAGACCAGAGTCGTCATGGTAGTAGCGCACCGGGCGCGCCGACGCAAGCGGATGCGCCTCTGCATAGACCTGCAAATCCCGCATGACAAGATTCTCGAACACCATGCCGAACGTCTGCCAATCCTGCAACAGTCGCTCTGGACCCATGCCGAGAAGCGCCGCAGCGATAGATGGGTCGGCAAAGTAGCGCTTGGGGCTCACGCGCATGCGCTTCGGAGAGCGCGAGGCGGGCACCCAGCCCTCGATCTCGTCAACAAGATACACATCGGAGAGCAGCGCCAGGTGGCGCGAAACCTCGCGACGCTCCGAGTCGGAAACTTCAGCTTTTGCAGCGTGACCAAAGCCATCCTGCGCAAGCGTGACGTTGGAGACGGACTGTCCGACGCTTCGCGCCAGCGAGCGACACAACCGCTCTGCAACACGGTGGTCCCCACCCATGCGGGGGATGCCCTGCTCAAAAACTTGGGTGAGATAGGAGCGCACAATCACCTGCGCATCTTCCGCGGACATATCAACTGCCTCGGGCCAGCCGCCCCGGCAAACCACGTGCGCCAAGCCTCGTATGTCAGCAGCGCAAGCGCCAGGAGAGAACGCGCCATCGAACAAGCCGCGGAGGCTCACCGCACCCGTAGACTCCCGCGACTCCTGGAGCGTCATGGGATGCATGCGAATCCGACCGATGCGCCCCGCCCCGCTATGCGAGACCTTGTCTTTTTGCGGCGTCGAAGAGCCCGTGAGAATCCACATCCCACGCGTTCCCCCAGCATCATCGATGGCATGCCGAACCGTATCCCAGACGGCGGGGCAGCGCTGCCACTCATCAATGACGTGAGGCTGCTCGCCCGCAAGCGCAAACGAAGGATCGGCCCTGACCGCATCGAGGTTGCCGCCGCGATCCGCATACGTGACGCTTTCCGCCTGAGCGAGCGAAGACCATGTCTTCCCGCACCACTTGGTGCCCGAAACTTCAATCGCACCAAAGAGCTTCAGATAGCGAGAAATCTGAGCATCAACGATACGTCGCCGGTACCGTGCAGGCTTTTGTGATCGATAGGCAACCCCGGGGCCGTCTGGCATGGAACATCACCCCTTGCATCCAAGAATCCGAATGATGCGAACCCAGAATACGAAGAATTCTACCCCAGGAATCCGAATATTGTAGACTCATAATTCCGAATTCAGGCATAGGGAACTGCACACGAATCGCTGGGACGGCAACGACACGCATACTAACCCCGCCTGCGGCGTAGGGGTGAATAGAGCACGCGCCCGCGCTGGTGGCGCCGCCGGAAGTCCTGGTAGCGCGCCGCAGCGGCGTACCAGCCCTCGTCCTCCACGAAGGTGTCGTCCGAGCGAAGGTTCATGGCCATGGGCCGGCCGCACACCGGGCAGCGCGGGACGAGCTCCGACGGCACGCTCATGGCCGGGCGCGCGCCCTCCAGCAGCGTGAGCGCGCCATCGGCGGCAATCACGTAGCCCTGTGCCTCGATCATGTCCCTGACCAGGTGCTCGTTGTCGTAGGTCTGCCTGTGACAGGGCACGCTGCACTGCAAGAGGCCGTAGTCGCCCTGGGTGTAGAAGAGGCGTCGCCCGTCAAAGCCCGCCAACTGGAACTGGTGGTCCACGTTGGTGGTGAGCACGAAGTGGTCCTTGTCGCGCACGAGGGAGAGCAGATCGTCGTAGGCGGTGCCCGGGGCCTTCACGTAGCGGTTGCACCAGATGTAGCGGCTCCAGTACGCCCAGCGCTCCTCGAAGGAGCCAAACGGGCAGAAGCCCCCCGGAGTACATGTCCTGAAAGCGGTACTTCTCGATGAAGTCGCCAAAGATCGCCTCGAACCGCGGCCCGTCATACGTGAGCCCCGCGGCCGTCGAGAGGCCCGCGCCCGCGCCGACGACGACCGCGTCCGCCTCGTTGAGGGCGCGCGCAAGGCGTCCCAGCTGCGTCTCGGCGAGTCCCCCGCGCGGGGCCGCCACCAGACTTCCCAAGTCAAACATGTCGCACCCCGCGGACGGCTCCGTGGCGCAGAGCAGCTTCGTCGAGTCGCGGGCGTGCGTGACTAGGTGTAGGCGCGAAACGACGTTTTTCTCGCCAGAAGTGTCGGCGGGCGCCTACAGAATCCCAGCCGTAGGCGCTGGCCGACACTTTTCGTACCTAAACTGTCGTTTCGCGCCTACGGATGGGACCCGCGGTCAGCACGGTGGCCATGCTCATCCAGGAGTCCACGGCAAGCTCGCTCATGTTGCCCGCAGGCATGATGCTCGCGTTGGTTACCACAAGGTTCCTACCGCACTTTAAAGTGCTTACTTCTCATTGGACACCGCTTTCCAGATGATGGGCTCACCGAACAATCACCACGTCATCGGAGGTACCCATGAGCAGCGAATGCGTTTCCGCGCAGTCGTGCATCGAGCTTTTGCGCCAGATCCGCGACGTCTCGTTTGCCACGGTCGACGAGAGCGGCGCCCCGCAGGCCCGCATCATCGACATCATGCTGGCCGAGCCCGGAGCGGCGATCTTCTGCACGGCGCGCGGCAAGGAGTTCTACCGACAGCTCGTCGAGGACGGGCGCGTCGCGGTCACGGGCCTCACCGAGGGCTTCGAGATGATCCGCCTCCAGGGCCGCGCCCACCGCCTGCCCGAGGACCAGCTCGGGCTCTGCGAGCACAGCGGAGCCGCAGCGGGAGCCGACGCCACGGAGGAGGCGCGGACCGACTGAGGGGGACGACCGTGAGGGAGCGCCTGGCGGACGAGGGCGTCTACCCGAGGGGCTACGACGAGAAGAGCTATGGGGACATGAGGCGCTGGGAGCAGACCGTCCGTCCCGACATGCTCTTCTGCGGAGCCCCGCACATCCTGGTGCCCCACGCCCCGCTGGGGGCGGGCGAGCCCGTCCAGGACGTCATCATCGCGGGGACGTACTTCGAGCTGCTGTGCGCGTCTCGTGGGCTCGGCGCCGTGATGATGACCTTTCCCCTGGACGTTCTCGCGCTCATGCCGGACGTCCGCGCGCTCCTCGGGATTCCCGAGGACCACTACGTGGGCATGGTCGTGGGGTTTGGCTACCCGCAGATCCCCTACGCCCGCGCGACACAGCGAAGCCTCGACCCCGTCCGCGTGCGCACGCTCTCGCTGGGCTGACCGGCCTTCCCTGGCGAAGCTCCGGGGAAGGCGCGGGGGCGCCCGTGGAATTAATCGGTCGAGTGGCCCCTCCCCAAGTCGGCCCTTACACGCTCAGGTCGCGCCGCGTGAAGACGGCGGCCCCGAGGACGAAGAGCGCGGCACCCGAGACGCCGAGCGCGGTCGCGCCCGCAAGGGCGCCGAACTCCCCCGAGGCGACCCCGAGCGGGTCGAGAAGCGAGAGGGGCGTGACGTCGGCGAGCCAGGCAAGCTCGTCGCCCACCCCCGAGAGCATCTGAACGAGGACGAAGAGCGCGCACACGGCAACGCCCACCCACCTCGCGGCGGGGACGTTCGGCAGGGCACAAGCGCCTGCCCAGCACACGCCGGAGAGGAACACCCACAGGCAGAACGTGGCTACGTTGATGACGACGAGATCGGAGGCGACAAGCTCGCCGGGGAACATGATGTATGCCGCAGCCAGCTCGAACACCGTGAGCACCGTGGCGAGAAGGACGAGGCAGAAGATGAGAACGCCCGCCTGCGAGGCAATGAGCCTCGCGCGCCCCACGGGCTGCGCGAGCAGGTAGGCAATGCTTCCGCGCTCGACGTGACGGACCACGAGACGGTTGGCGAGCACCGCCGCGAGAACGAGGGGAAACACCACGAGCAAAAAGCCATGCAGATAGTTGACGACGAACTCCAAAAGCGTCGTTCCCTGGTCTGCCATGCCGAAGGCGGCGAAGAGCTCAGGCATGGCGTCGCGCATGAGGGCAAGCGACTCGCCGAGCGCGGGATCGTACATGCCGATGATGACGCAGGCATAGAGGATCACCACCGCGGCGATAATTGCGGTCGGAAGAAGACAGGAGCGCAGCTCGTGCCTGAAGAGAGGAAGGATCATCAGAACCCCCTAGCTTTGCCACGAGGGCTCAGCGCCCTCGTACAGGTGAAGGAACAGCTCCTCGAGAGTCTGTTCGCGGGACGTGACCGAGGCAACGTCGTAGAGGGAAAGCTCGCGGATGAGAGCGTTCACGTCGCGCACGTCGCTGAGCTCGACGCCGCGGGCATCCCCCTCCGCTGGCTCGGCGCCGTGGGCGTGCTCCCAGCGCGAGCGCTCCCGCGCGCTCGAGAACTCGACCGTATAGCCGCGGCCCCGCATCGAGCGCGCCTCGTCCATGGTGCAAGTCATGACAACACGTCCCGCGCGGATGAACGCCACTCGGTCGCACGCGCGCCCGATCTCCTCGAAGATGTGCGAGGAGAGAAGGACGGCGGCGCCGCGCGCCCGCTCCTCAGCAACGAGGTCGAGGAAGCGTTCCTGCATGAGCGGATCGAGACCACTCGTCGGCTCGTCAAGCAGGAGCACGTCCGGACGGGCCATGAACGCCGCCACAATCGCGACCTTCTGCCGATTGCCCTTGGACATCCCGCCGATCCGCGCGCCGAGGTCCAGACCGAAGGCGTCAGCGAGCTCCAGCATACGTGAGCGGTCGCGCATGCCCCGCATTCCCGCCATGAGGTCGAGGAAGGACCGCGCAGACATCTCCTGCATGCACGCGTTCTCCCCGGGCAGGTAGCCCAGACGAGCCTGCACCCATGGGCGATCCCGGAAGCAGTCGTGCCCGAGGACCTCAACAGTCCCCGACTGCGGCCTCACGAACCCCATGAGATTGCGCATCGTCACCGTCTTCCCAGCCCCGTTGGGACCGAGAAACCCAAGCACCTCGCCCGAGGCGACCGACAGGTCGGCGCCGAAGACGCCGCGACCTCGCCCATAGTCCTTCGTAAGCCCCCGCACGCTGATCGCGGCCCCCGCTTTGCCCGCTGTCATAGGTACTCCTCCCTGTACGTGGCCCTCTTGAGCCAGTCGAGCCAGACGAGAAACTCCGAGAGCATCTCCCCCATATCGAACGTCCCTCCGCCGCGCAGCCGCTCGTGCAGATAGCCGTCCCCGCACCACACGAGCATGCGCACCACCCGCATGGGGTCGACGTCCTCCCGGAAGCGCTCCCAGCGCACATGGCCCAGGTACGTCCCCACCATGATCGGCACGGCATCTGTCATGAAGGCGTCGAGCACCCCGGAGACGTCTTTGTGCCCGGGATAGAACGCGCGAACGAAGAAGCCCATGATGCGAGGGCTCAGCTCGACGAGGTCTGCCTTCCGAGTCGCGGCGTAGCGCATGATCTCGAAGAAGTCGTCAATCTGGTACCAGCGCTCGTCGACCACCGCGTCAGCCACGCGCCTGATGACCGCTGTGAGGACGTAGAGGTAGAGGTCCCTTTTGTTCTTGAAGTAGAAGAAGAGCTGACTCTTCGACACACCCGCGCGCCTCGCTATGTCCGCCGTGGACGCACGGGCGTAGTCCTCGTCGCCGAATACCTCGACCGCCGCGTCAACGACGGCGCTCCTGCGGTCCTCGGAAAGACTCTCGAAGCGCTCGAACCTGCCTGACATGGAGCCTCGCTTTCCCTGGGCTTTCGAGAACAAGGCTACCCCGTTGACCCGGATATGGAAGGGTACCTGAGCAGGTGAAAGCACGCGCGGCCTCATGAGCAACAATGACCGCTCGGTCAACACGATGCGCTGCGCGATTATGGGCGACACGCCACTTCCAGTTTGTTGGATAGATTTACCAATCTACAGATATTCGTCTAGATAAATGGATAGAATTAGGATGTTTCCTTAGCTTATCCATTTGGTTGGACAGATTGGACTCGCTCATGACAAACCAGCCAATCATCGTCCCACGCCCCCAGGCAACCGAATGGCTTCTCCGCTGGAAGGACCGTGACGTCATCAAAGTGGTGACCGGCCTGAGGCGCTGCGGTAAGTCAACCGCGCTCAAGCTGGCCCAGCGAGCCCTTGTCGAATCCGGCGTGAACGAGGAGTCAATCGTCTCGGTTGATCTTGAGCGCCTGGGCTTTGCCGCCCCCACCACGCCGCAGGAGCTCTACGATTACGCCGTCGCCCGCATCAGCTCCCCGAGTTGCTACGTGTTTATCGACGAGCCCCAGCGCGTCAAGGGCTTTGAGCGAGCAATCGACGCGCTGTACGCACGCGAAGACTGCGACGTCTACGTCACCGGATCGAACTCCGATCTGCTCTCGAGCGAGCTTGCCACGCTGCTTACCGGCCGTTATGTTGAGTTCCGACTCCTGCCGCTCTCGTTCGCGGAGTATCGTGGCGCCCGCGCCGCCTTTGCGGACGGCGCGGACGATACCGAGCTGCTCAACCGCTATCTCTCGCTGGGGGGCATGCCGTACGCCTCCCTACTGCCCACCGAGGACGTGTCCGAGTACCTTGACGGCGTGCTCAACACCGTCCTCGTCAAAGACGTGGCGACGCGGCACCCCCGCATCAGCATGCCCGTCCTGCGCGCGCTTCTCGCCTTTCTCGCCGATAACGTGGGAAATCGCTTCTCGCTCAAAACGGTCGCGGACACGCTGACGGCCAACGGCTCAAAAGTCTCCCCAACCACCGTCGGCGAGTATCTCAACGCGCTCATGGAGTGCTACCTCATCTTCAAGGCCGATCCCTACGATGCCAAGGGTCGGCGCCTGCGACAGCAGGGGGGCAAGTACTACCTCGGCGACCTTGGCTTCAGGCATCTGCTGCTCGGACGCGACGGCAGCGACCTCGGACATCGTGTGGAAAACGTCGTGTACCTAGAGCTGCTGCGGCGCTACCACACGGTGCGCGTAGGGCGCGTGGGAGATTTGGAGATCGACTTCGTTGCCGAGCGCGAGGGCAGGCCGCACTACTATCAGGTCGCGCTGTCCGTACTGGACGAGGCGACGCTGCGTCGCGAGCTGCGTCCGCTCGAGCTGCTGGGAGACTCCTACCCCAAGACGTTGCTCACCCTGGACCGCATCGGCACGACGGACCATAACGGCATTGAGCAGCGCAACCTCGTTGATTGGCTGCTGAACTAGGTTGGGAGGGCGCTCCTCGGCAGCAGCGCCTCAGCGTTCGTGCGAGACATGTACCAGAGCAGACCCGTGACGTGAGACGTGAGCGAAGTTGGGCGCCACCGTCGCTGTCCGCGAATCCCCCTCGTGCGCAAGGGTATACGAAGAGAAACGACCACCGGGAGGGCACATGTCAAGCAAGCTCACCAAGCGCGCGCTCGAGGAGTCGCTCAAGCGCCTCCTGCTCGTAAAGCCCCTGGGCAAGATCACCATCGCAGACATCACCGACGACTGCGGCATCAGCCGCATGACGTTCTACTATCACTTCCAGGACATCTACGACCTGGTCGAATGGGCGTGCGCTGAGGACGCCGCGCGGGCCATCGCCGGCAACAAGACCGCGGGCACCTGGCAGACCGGCCTTCTTGACACGTTTCTCGCCCTACGCGAGAACAAGCCCTTCATCACGAGCGTCTACCACGACATGAGCCGCGAGCAGGTGGAGCGGTTTCTCGTCCCCGTGGTGAGCGACCTGGTGAAGGACGTGGTGGACGAGCATGCGGCACGGAGGCACGTGCGCGAGCAGGACAGGGACTTCATCGCGCGCTTCTTCGCCCACGCGCTCATCGGGACGGTCCTGGACTGGATCGCCCGAGACATGCGCGACGACCCGCAGCAGCTGGTGCAGAGGGTCGCCACCATCTCGGATGGCGCCATCGAGACCGCGCTCGACCGGCTCGAGGTCCCCGGCGGCTACGTCGCCGGGAGCGAGGGCAGCGTGCCGGAGGGACCCGCCGCGCCGTAAGGGACGCGGCGCGGGCCTCGCCCGTTCTTCTCGCCCGTCTGTACAATCCGGCCACATTGATAAGAAACCTTACAGAAGCGCCGCCCTGCTCATGGTGTGCCCCCCGTCGAGGTCCCACCATGGAATCAGACGCATCGGACACGCCCGGTGCGCACGTAGGAAAGGTGCGGCCATGTACTACTCAAGCGGCAACTACGAAGCGTTCGCTCGCCCGAGGAAGCCCGCGGGCATCGAGCACAAGAGCGCCTACATCGTGGGCACGGGCTTGGCGGCGCTCTCCGCCGCGTGCTATCTCGTACGCGACGCCCAGATGCCAGGCAAGAACATTCACATCTTCGAGAAGGACGGCGTGCCCGGCGGCGCGTGCGACGGCCTCGACATCCCCGGCCTTGGCTACGTCATGCGCGGCGGCCGCGAGATGGACAACCACTTCGAGGTGATGTGGGACCTGTTCCGCTCCATCCCCTCCATCGAGACGCCTGGGGTGTCCGTCCTGGACGAGTACTACTGGCTCAACAAGGAGGATCCCAACTACTCGCTCTGCCGTGCGACGAAGAACCGCGGGCAGGACGCAGGGTGCGCCGGGAAGTTCGGCCTCTCGGACAAGGCGGCCATGGAGATCATGGAGCTCTTCTTCACGCCCGACGAGAAGCTCTACGACCGACCCATCACCGACTTCTTTGACGATGAGGTGCTCTCCTCCAACTTCTGGATGTACTGGCGCACCATGTTTGCGTTCGAGAACTGGCACTCCGCGCTCGAGATGAAGCTCTACATCAAGCGCTACATCCACCACATCGCCGGGCTGCCGGACTTCTCGGCCCTGCGCTTCACCAGGTACAACCAGTACGAGTCGATGATCTTGCCCCTCGTCGAGTACCTCAAGGCCGCGGGCGTTCAGTTCCACTTCAACACGAAGGTCGAGGACATCAGGTTCTCCATCGGAGGCGGCTCAGGCCCGGTACGCCCGCGCACCGGCACCGGCCAGGACACCATTCAGCGCATCCAGCAGGAGGCCCTTCCGCGCAACCCCCACAGCTCGCCCGCGAAGAAGGTCGCGACGCGCATCGTGCTGAGCCGGACGGCAGCAGGCGACGATGCGGGGACCGATGCGACCGCGGTCATTGACCTCACCGAGGACGACCTCGTCTTCATCACCAACGGCGGCTGCGTCGAAAACTCCACCATGGGGGCGCAGGACAGACCCGCCGCGTGGAGGCCCGAGCTCGCCCCCGGCGGCGGCTGGGACATGTGGCGCCGCATTGCGGCACAGGACCCCAGCTTCGGCCGTCCCGACACCTTCTGCGGCGACCCCGAGAAGACCAAGTGGATGAGCGCCACGGTCACGACCCTCGACGGGGAGATACCGCCCTACATCCAGGCGATCTGCAAGCGCGACCCCTTCACCGGCCACGTGGTCACCGGCGGCATCGTGACCTGCACCGACTCCAACTGGCTCATGAGCTGGACGCTCAACCGCCAGCAGCAGTTCCGCGACCAGCCCAAGAACGAACTGTGCGTCTGGGTGTACGGCCTCTTCCCCGACGAGCCCGGCAACTACGTGAAAAAGCCCATGCGCGACTGCACGGGCGAGGAGATCTGCCAGGAGTGGCTCTACCACATGGGCGTCCCGGAGGACCGCATCGCCGAGCTCGCCGCGAACCATGCCAACACGGTGCCCGTCATGATGCCCTACATCACGGCGTTCTTCATGCCGCGGGCGGCGGGCGACCGCCCCGACGTGGTGCCCGACGGCGCGGTCAACTTTGCCTTCATCGGCCAGTTCGCCGAGACGCCGCGCGACACCATCTTCACCACGGAGTACTCCATGCGCACGGGCATGGAGGCCGTCTACACGCTCTGCGACGTTGACCGCGGCGTGCCCGAGGTGTGGGGCAGCGTCTTTGACGTGCGCGACCTGCTCATGGCGAGCGTGAAGCTGCGTGACGGCAAGCCGATCACCGACATGAAGCTCGGACTGGTCGAGCGCTTTGCGCTCAAGGAGGCGCTCAAGAAGATCAAGGGGACGGACATCGAGAAAATCCTCAGGGAGTTCAAGGCAATCTAGCGTGCAAAGGGGACAGGCACTTTTGCACGCTCCCAGACACGGCCTTGTTTTCGCATCGATTGGCGAAAACAAGGCCGTTGTTTAGCCATTTTTGGAGAAAAACAGGCGGAACTCCACCCCTGCCTCGCAAGCGGAAAATGGACCCAACGCGCCCTCGTCTACGTGGCACGAGACCGCAAGCACGGCTTCTTTTTATCGCTCTCGCTACGAACGCGTCATGCCCATGGCGCGATAGGGATCCTCGAAGCCAAGCCCCTTGCGATCACGACGGCGATACCACGTCGCATAGGTATTCCAGTCAGGTGCGAGAACATGGTTGCAGAGCAGAATCCACAGAGGAATGAACGGAATGAAGAGCAGCCCGGCAAACGAGAGCCAAACGATAACCCTAAGCTCCGCATCCATGGAAAGCGGAAGCGCCAGGACAACAACTAGGGCCAGCGCGGCAACCATCGCATAGGCGATCATCCCGCGAATCTGCAGCCTCTTCGCCTTTTCATAACCAGAGAGAATGCGTCCGAGCAGCTGGGCGTGGCCACGTCCGAAGGCCTGAAGCGCATAGGCCAGCATCTCGTGTCTGAGATAGCCTATAAATGGCCGGATTCACAGGGGCTCTGCCCCGGAATCACGGCGGGGAATTCCCCAGTTTGTTAGTGACGGCATGCCGAACAACCTAGAGACGACCTACCCTCGAGTCGTTGGGGTCCAAGCCAGCGATGAGGAGAGGGGTCGTGGAGAGGATGCTGGACATGCCGCAAATCGATGATATACGAAGGCTGTGGTCGGAGGGGTACTGCATATCCGAGATAGCCCGTAGGACGGGGCACGACAGGAAGACGGTCAGAAAGTTCCTCGACGAGGTCGACTTCTCGCCCGAGCCTCCCGCCGGCGTCGTCCCGGGGCCGTCGAAGCTGGATCCGTACAAGCCGACGATCGACTCCATACTGGAGGCCGACAGGCACGTCTGGAGGAAGCAGCGCCACACCGCGAGGAAGATCCTCGCCGAGCTCCGCCGCGCCGGCTACGACGGCGGGTACACCCTGGTCCAGAAGTACGTCCACGACAGGAAGCTCGAGATGAGGGGCCGAGCCCCCGAGGGCTTCCTCGACCTCGAGTGGTCCCCCGGAACCGCGCAGGCCGACTTCGGCGAGGCCGACTTCGACACCGCGGACGGCAGGGAGCGGATGCTGTTCCTCGTGGTCTCGTTCCCGCACTCCAGCATGTCGTGGTTCCAGGTGTTCCGAGGGTGCACGTCGGAGTGCGTGTGTCAGGGCCTCGCCGACGTCTTTCGCCACATAGGGGGAGTCCCTCCCGTCGTCGTGTTCGACAACGCGACCGGGGCGGGGCGCCGGGTCCTCGACGAGGTGAGGGAGGCCGAGCTCTTCCGCAGGTTCAGGCTCCACTACGGCTTCGAGGCGAGGTTCTGCAGCCCCGACGCGGGGCACGAGAAGGGTCACGTCGAGCGCAAGGTCGCCTTCGTGCGCTCCAACGTATTCGTCCCCGTCCCCCGCGTCGGCGACCTGCGGGAGTACGACGAGTCCCTCCTCGGGGTGGCAGACGGCTTCGGTGAGAGGGGACACTGGAGGAGGGACGGCACGTGGGGCGAGCTCTTCGAGTCGGACCGCGCCGCCCTCCGCCCCCTGCCCTCCAGGCCGTTCTCCTGCGTGACCTGGCTCGTGAGACCGTGCGACAAGTGGGGCGAGGTCACCGTGGGCACCCACTCCTACGGCGCCGGGCCCGAGCTCGCGGGCGCCGACGTCGCGGTCGGTCTCGGCGCCCACGAGGTGACGATCGTCAGCCAGGGGACGGGCGAGCTCGTCGCCAGGTACCGCAGGAGGTTCGGCGGGGGCGTCACGGTCGACGTCGACCCCGTGGCGGAGCTCGGGCTCCTTGGCCGGCGGCCTGGGGCCTGGCGCGAGTCCCGCGTGCGCTCGGCGCTGCCCGCCGGGGTGGTCGAGGACCTGGACGGGCTCGACAGGGCGTCGCTGTCGAGGTGCGTGACGATGCTCTCGGAGGTCGCCGGGGGGGGGGGGATCGGAGGCGCGGGCGAGTCGTAGCTCGAGCTCGTGAGGCGTGGCGGCGACTTCAGCCGCAGCGACCTCCGCGTCCTCTCCCTGAGGCTGCTCTCCGGCGTCTCCGGGCCCGACCCGGGACCGGACCTCTCCGAGTACGACCGCGCGTTCCTCGGGAAGGAGGCGGTGTAGCGTGGCGGACTCCGCCTCGGACGCCAGGCTCAGGGCCTGCGGGAGGGCCGTGATGCTCTCCAACCACACCATGGGCGACGTCGTGGAGAACTGCTCGGACGTCGAGAAGGGGGCGATCTCCAGGATGCTGGAGGCCGAGCTCGCCTTCCGCGACTCGAACAGGAGGAGGCGCCTGCTCAAGCGCGCGAACTTCCCGGTCCCGAAGACCTTCGAGGGGTACGACTGGTCGGCGGTGAGGCTGCCGCCCAGGCTGTCCCGGGAGGACGTGACGACGTGCGCGTTCGTGAGGAAGGCTCAGAACCTCGTCCTGTTCGGCCCGGTCGGGACCGGGAAGACGCACATGCTCGTCGCGATGGGGACGGTCGCGTGCTCCATGGGAATGAGGGTGCGCTACTTCACGACGACGGAGCTGGTGACGCTCCTCTCGGAGGCGAAGAGGGACGGCACGGCGAGAAAGCTCATGAGGTCCCTGGAGAGGACCGACCTGATCCTGCTCGACGAGTTCGGCTACGTCCCGGTCGACCGGGACGGCGCGCGCCTCCTCTTCCAGGTGATCGACGCGAGCTACGAGAGGCGGTCGCTGGCCATAACGACCAACGTGGACTTCTCCAGGTGGGGAGCGGTGCTGACCGACGACCAGATGGCAGCCGCGATCATCGACCGGGTCGCGCACCACGGGCAGCTCGTCGTCTTCGAGGGCGAAAGCTACAGGCTCCGACACGCACTGATGCGGTCGTCGTAGCGGAATCGTGAAGCTGGGGATTTCCCCGTCGTGAAGGTGTCCCGGACGGATTGTGAATCAGGGCAAATTATCGTTGACACAGACAAGCATCTCGTTTCGCTCCGCAACCGAGGCGGCAACCCCCGCCGCAGTCGCAGCCTCTGAAAAGCCGTCGGGCGTGCGCATCGGGGCCTCGGACGCCCACTCGTAGAAATCGTGGTCCATGGCCCCCTCCAAAACGTGAGGTGCCGACACTCGCCAGCGGTGATCAGACGAATCCATTTTATCATCTGCCCAGCTCGGCCTTCTGCCGCAGGAACGGGGCCGAAGGAGCGCCTGAGGAAGCGCTCGCCCCGCGGCGCCCCAGCATCGAGCCCCATGATTGCCTGCATGAGGCACGACGTGCCGCACCGAAAAATACCGGCGGACGCATCGATCGCGACGCCATAGTGGCCGAGGGAGCAAATCCGCTCGAGCTAGTCCAACCGCCCAAACAAACGCATGCCAGCCCCAGCCTCTCGACCGGGACCGGCATAGCAAATATCGCGTTTATCAGGGCATTATTGTCAAAATGATGATTTATACCCCCCCATAGCTTCCTAATTATCTATTCCCACTCAGTAATTGTCGGCGCAGGTGAGAGGGCCGCTTCATCTTCTGCTTCGCCGTTTACCACCATACTTACCCTATTCCACATGCACTCAAGATGGATTCACGCCCCTTGCGAATCATGGCGCAGGAGCCCCCCCGATATTAGAATCCCTGTTCCCCGATGAGCCAACGGGCCAGATCGAGCACCCTGATGCCGTCAATCGTGTAGTCGTCGTGTCGTGTCCTCGCGATAAGAACCTTGGGGTAGGCATCTCGTATCGCACGCAGAGGAGCGAGCTCGCGCTCGAGCGTCTCGGGTGCGTCTACGTTATCGCTCACCTGAATGTAGACCTGCTCCGACCCTCGCTTGACGACGAAGTCGACCTCCTTCTGGTAGAGCTTTCCCACGTAGGTCTCGTATCCGCGGCGAATGAGCTCCAAGAACACCGAGTTCTCGTACATGCGGCCCCAATCCATGTTGCGCGTGCCGAGCACCGCGTAGCGCATACCCGTGTCGCACACGTAGTGCTTCGCCTGCGTGCTCAGGTACTTCTTGCCCTTGATGTCATAACGCTTGGCCTCGTAGAAGACGAAGGCGTCCCTCAGGTGCGAGATGTAGCGCCCAACCGTGACGTGGTTGGTCGACACTTTGTTTGCGTCGAGGGTGTTGGCGATGCTGTTCGGCGAGTTGAGGTTTCCGGTGTTGTCCATCATGTACTCGGCGAGCCGCTCGAGCACCAGCGTGTCGGGCAGACGGAACTTCTGTACGAGATCTCGCGTGAGGATGGTCCTGTAGACGTCCCTGATGTAGCCGTATGACTCTGCCATGTCACGATACTCATAGGATCCAGCGAGGCCCCCGCGCTCGATGTAGCGGTCCAGCTCTTCGTCGATGGCCCCCTGTTCGCCGAAGTATGCGCGGAACTCGCCGAAGCTGAACGGCAGCACGTGGATCTCGCGGTGCCTGCCGGTGAAGAGCGTGGCAAGGTCGGAACTCAGAAGGAACGCGTTCGACCCGGTGAGGTAGATGTCCCACCCTCCCCGGGCATGAATGCTGTTGATTGCCCTCTCGAAGCCCTCGCACCGTTGCACCTCATCGATGAATAGACGGTTTCGCACACCATCCTTGTGGGATTTGGCAATCCTGTCGTGCAGAGCGTGATATTCGAGGAGCTCTTCGTTGTCGAGGTCGAGCAGATCGATGTAGAGGCTGTTTGACAAGGGGTCCCGCTTCTTGAGCTCAGCGGAGAACGCCTTCATAAGCTCGGACTTGCCCGAGCGGCGAACGCCGGTTATGACCTTGATGTCGCCTGTCCCCTCCACGGAGCGGAGTCGCTCGAGGTACGATGCGCGCTCGACCCAAGGCATACGAGTTCCAATCACACCGGTTTCGAAACAACCATAATATTAAAGTTTCGAAACCGCTGACGCAACGTCTCGCACGATAGAGGCGGTCGACGAGGAGGGCAACTAATTGCAGCACCTCATCTACCGCACAGTGCCGCAATTCATAGTGCGGGACTGCGGTGGTAACCCTTGCAGCGGTGATGACCTCCGGCATCGGAGCGGGGCCCATCGTCTCGGCTCTCGTCGGGTCGAACTTCTCGGGATTGGACGGCGCCGCGCTGGCGAGCGCGTGCCTCGCATACTAGAGACGTCTATGCCGAAAGCAACATGGCAAGACCCATTATTTCCGCAGGTAGACCTGGCAATTGTCTTGCGAATACCACACGAAATCACAACAACGACATGAACGAAAAGACACGAGAAAAAACGAGGGGGACCGCTCTCGGCCTCCCTCGCGAAGAGCCTCAACTATTCCCACTCGCGATCAAATCGCTCCTTTCCATGGCCTCTCGTCCACATGATGTAACGGTCGTCTCCCCATTCTCACCGGAATCAGGTGATTTCAGGGCACCCAAGTTGAACTCAAAAATGAACTCAACACCTCTATCGGTCGGCGGCTTCCGAGCAGCTTGCATCCCCCGAGGAGGGCAGGCGCCTCCGGCATGACCGATACCTGCTAGATGCGCACGATATAACCGTCCTTGCGCGGGGCGGCCGCGCCCTCGGGTCCCGCGGCGTATCCCAAGGCGATCGCACCCACGCCGCGCAGCGTCTCGGGCAGGCCCCACTCCCTGAGGAGCGCCTTGCCCTCAGCGCCGTCGAAGATCTCGCGCTCGCGGTGGATCCAGCAGCTGGAGAGCCCCAGGGCGTGCGCCGCGAGCATGAGGTTCTCCAGCACGCAGGAGCCGTCCTCCACGAAGGTGCCGCGCCCGCCGTCGGCGAGCACGACCACGATGACCGGAGCGTCGTAGTACGGGTCGGTGTCCCTGCCCATGACGGCGGCGTTGAGCCGACGCAGGCGCTCGCGGGCCCCGGGGTCGGTCACCGCCACGATCACCGGAGACTGATGGCCGCCACCGGTGGGCGCGAAGGTGCCCGCCTCGAGCACAGCGTCGAGCAGGTCGGCGGGCACGGGATCTGCCTTGTAGGCGCGCACGCTGCGGCGCGTTTTGATGAGGTCGAGAAGATCGTTCGTCATGGCATGTCCCTTCTCTCGCTGGGGCCGTCGGTACAGAAAAGCCGCCCGTCTGCCAGAGGCAGGCGAGCGGCGAAAAGGTGACGGCATCCAGAAAAATCCGCTGAGATTTTCAAGGCTCATTATGGACCCGTTCCGCGTGATGTCAAGCGCGCTGCAAGCGATGCCGCGAGGCGGCTCGGCCGGTTCTCGCTCAAAGCCCGTTCGATGCTGGAACGCCTGCGCGCAGGTGCGGCGACTTAGTTCTTGACTTCATAACTTTCCATGAGCCAGCGCCATGGCGAGATGCTCCACAAGGTTTCTAATGTTAACAAGGCAATCTTGCGCCGTCTCGGCCCTAGGAGAACCTGAAGCAAGGTAGCGCTCCATCGCGCTGTTAACGTTGTCGAGTTCTGTTAAAGGGCTCCTCGGCACAACAAATCACCTCAACCTTAATTCCCGTCTATGTAACGCTACCATACCGGTCAGACAGAAGCACATCTTCATGGGCGGTCGGCATCAAGCTGCTGTTGGCCGGGAAGGTCACGTGAGCCCCCGGCCAACAGCAACTTGATGCGACCCATAATCTGCAATGTGCCCGCCAACGTGATATCATTGCTTTCCATAAAAAGCCAAAGGGATTTTTAGCGGTTGTGGGCGCCTGCGCCTTCGACCGCATTTTTCTTGCTGCATCCAGAAGCTCTTATCCACTCAGCCCTTCAGACCGAGTGGATAAGAGTGGGTCCGAGTAAACGAGGTTGGCTAAAGGCAGTCAACAAACAACCTGGCCATCATCAGAATAGAAAACCGCAGATCGGCCTCACGTCATGCGACTCAGTAAAGCGATTGGAGCGAGTAAGAGTAGGACAGAATAGGTGAGAGCGACTTCCTAGTAGTCTGCTCCCGCTGAAACGCTCACCCACGCCAACCCGAACGTCCGCCCCTTCCCAATCAGCTCCGTCACGTTCTCGTGCACGATGCCACTGCGATGCTGGATGGGGTCGCTGCGCGTGATGACGAACTTGGGCCAGTTGTCCCGTATCTGCTCGAGCGGGCGGTACTCGCGGTCCTCGGTCGAGCGGTCGTTCATGATGGTCATCGCCACCTGCACGTAGGCGTACTCCATCTCGGGCGAGCGCACGACGAAGTCGCACTCGAGCCTGCCGATGCGCCCCACGCTCACCTCGTAACCCAGGCTCCTCGCGTAGCAGTAGACGATGTTCTCCAGCACGGGCCCGTAGTTGATGCGGTTATCCGTGTTGAGCGCGAAGTAGAAGCTCAGGTCAGCGAGGTAGTACTTCTGCTCGCCCTTGAGCGACTTGCGTGACTTCATGTCGAAGCGTGCGCACTTGCTGATGATCTTGGCATCCTCGAGTATCTGAAGGTAGCGGTTGAGCGTCTCTCGCTTGATGCGGACGCCCTGCCGTTCGAGGTCGGACTGGATGTTCGTCAGCGAGGTCGTCGCACCGAAGTTGTTGATGACGTAGTCGCGCACCTGGTTGAAGACAGAGACGTTCTTCACCTTCACGCGCCTGCGGATATCCTTCTCGAAGATCTCCTTGATGACGGAGCTCACGTAGGCGCGCTTGTCCGCCATCTTGGGGTAGTCGAGCGCCTTGGGGAAGCCGCCCTCGAGGATGTAGCGGTCGAGCTCGGCCACGGGGTTGGGGTCGACCGCCTGCCCGAGGAAACGCCTCATCTCGCGGTACTCCTTGAAGCTGAGCGTCTGCACCTCGAACTCGACGTAACGCCCCGTCAGCTTGGTGGCGAGCTCACCGGAGAGCAGGTAGGAGTTCGAGCCGGTGATGAAGATGGAGAATCCTCCCTCGGCCCGGAACTCGTTCACCACCTCCTCGAAGCCCTCGACGTTCTGCACCTCGTCGATGAAGAGGTACTTCATGCCGTTAACCTTGAGCGCGGGCTCGATCAGCGCCTCGAGCTGGTCCGGCGTCTTCACCGAGCGGAAGCCGTACCGGTCGAGGTCGAGGTAGATGATGTGGTCCTCCCGCACCCCCGTGGCCCTGAGCTCCTCAGCAATGGTCTGCATGAGACACGACTTGCCGCACCGGCGGACCCCGGTGAGGACCTTGATCACGCCGTCGTCGTGGTAGAACCCGCGGATCTTCTCGAGGTAGTCCTCGCGCTCGAACAAACGCATACTAGCCCCAATCTCTCGACTGGAGCCAGTATAGCAAATATCGTGTTTATCGGGGTATTTCTAGCAGAGTTGACGATTTATACCCCCATAACTGCCGAATTTTCTATTCCCACTCGATCGTCGCCGGCGGCTTGGGCGTGACGTCGTACACCACGCGGTTCACGCCGGGAACCTCCGCCACGATCCTGCTCGAGATCTTCCCGATCACGTCGTAGGGCAGCTTCGCCCAGTCCGCTGTCATCGCATCGCTCGACTCAACCGCGCGCACGATCACGGGGCGCGCGTAGGTGCGCTCGTCGCCCATCACGCCCACGCTCTTGATGTCGGGCAGCACGGCGAAGTACTGCCAGCAACTGTGCTCGGAGTTGCGCTCGCCCGTAGCCTGGAACAGGCGCTCGTTGTAGGCGTCGAGCTCCTCGCGCACGATGGCGTCGGCGTCCTTGAGAATCGCCAGCTTCTCCGGCGTCACCTCGCCGATGATGCGGATGGCCAGACCCGGGCCCGGGAACGGCTGGCGGTACACCATGCTCGCCGGCAGCCCAAGCGCCACGCCCAGCTCGCGCACCTCGTCCTTGAAGAAGTGGTCGAGCGGCTCGATGAGGTCAAAGTGCACGCCCTCGGGGAACGGGATCAGGTTGTGGTGGCTCTTGATCGTGGCTGCCTTGCCGCCGGTCTTTCTCGCCCCGCTCTCGATGATGTCGGGGTAGATGGTGCCCTGGGCCAGCAGCTCCACGTCGCCGATCTTCTGGGCCTCGTCAAAGAAGACCTTCCAGAACTCGGTGCCGATGCGGCGACGCTTCTCCTCCGGGTCGGTCACACCGGCGAGAAGCTCGGCGTAGCGCTCCTCGGCATGGACGTGCACGAGCGGCACCTGGAACTGGCCGCGGAAGACCTCCTCCACCATCTCGGGCTCGCCCTTGCGGAGCATCCCGTGGTTCACGAACACGCACGTGAGCTGGTCGCCCACCGCACGGTGCACGAGCGCGGCAACCACGCTCGAGTCCACGCCGCCGGAGAGCGCCAGGATGACCTTCTTGTCACCAACCTGAGCGCGAATCTGGGCGACCAACTCGCCGATGATGTTATCCATCGTCCAGCTGGCCTCGAGGCCGCAGATGTCAAAGAGGAAGTTCCTGAGCAGCTGCTCGCCGTGCTCGGTGTGGCGAACCTCCGGGTGGAACTGCGTGGAGTAGAGCTTGCGAGAAGGACACTCCATGGACGCAACAGGGCACACGTCGGTGTGCGAGGTCACGACGAACCCCTCGGGGGCGCGGCTCACGGCGTCGCGGTGGCTCATCCACACCGTCTGCTGAAGCGGCGTGGCGTTGAACAGCGCAGACTCGGGAACGCGCTCGATCTTTGCCGGACCGTACTCGCCCACCTCGGAGTGGGCGACCTCGCCGCCCAGCGTGACGGCCATAATCTGATGGCCGTAGCAGAAGCCCAGGACGGGAACCCCCAGCTCGAGCACGCCCGGGTCGATCTTGGGGGCGTCCTCGGCATAGACGCTCGCGGGCCCGCCGGAGAGGATGATCGCTGAGGGGCCCATCGCAGCAAGCTCGTCGGCGGGGATGTCACACGGCACGATCTCTGAGTAGACGTGCAGGTCGCGCACGCGCCGCGCGATCAGCTGCCCGTACTGGGCGCCAAAGTCAAGAACCGCTACGAACTGCTTGGGTGTGGCCTCGCTCATATAACCTCCGGTCTTCTCGTCGACGCAGCTGCGCCCATGAACTCGTACCATTATTACATTTTCATAAGACGGGGACGGAACGTGCGCTCCTTCATGCTCCTTACACTTCCTTTTCGTATGATGCTGCAGCTACATACACGCTGCTCGCGGGGCATTGCGCCTCCCAACGACAGAGAGGTCCGACGTGGCCAGTAAAAAAACCCATAAACGCATGACAAGCGCTGAGCACGCGCGTCTCTCCGAGAGCCGCTACGGGGAGGGGAGCCACGCCCGCCAGGGCCGCTCCGCAGAGCCTCGCACGACCCGGCGAAGCGGCGCGTCGGACGCGGCGTCCCACCAGGCGCCCTCGCGCTCGGAGGGCATCGACGCCTATAAGCGGCGGCGCACGAAGAAGGGCGTCGGTCGCGCGCTGCGCATCGTCCTCGTCTCCGTCCTCGTCGTGCTCGCCGGCGCGGGAACCGCGCTCGGCCTGTGGCTCACCGACCTCAACAGCCGCCTCTCGGACGAGAGCATCGTCAACGACGACCTGCGCCGCCAGCTCGTCGCCGTGGAGCCCCAGCAGCCCTTCTACATGCTCCTGCTGGGCGTCGACAAGAGCGAGGGCCGCTCCGAGGAGTGGGGGTCCGACACCTCGAACTTCCGCGCCGACTCCATCATCCTCGCCCGCATCGACGCGCCCGCGCAGCGCGTCACGCTCGTCTCGATTCCACGCGACACGCTCGTCGACATGGGCGAGAACGGCGAGCGCAAGATCAACGACGCCTACGCCCTCGGCGGCGCCGCCTACATGACCGAGGTGGTCTCGGACTTCGCGGACGTCAGCATCTCCCACTACGCCGAGGTGGACTTCGAGCAGCTCACCTCGATCGTCGACACCATCGGCGGCATCGAGGTGACGCTGCCCGTCGAGATTCACGACAGCTATGCCAACATCGACCTCCCCGCGGGCACGCAGACGCTCGACGGCAGCCAGGCGCTCGGCCTGTGCCGCGCACGCCACGCCTACGACGAGTACGGCGGAGGCGACTTCTACCGCGCCGCCAACCAGCGCATGGTGATCGGCGCCATCGTCAAGAAGGTGCTGCAGCTCGACCTCGCCACCATGGCGACCACCGTCTCCGAGCTCGCCAACAGCGTCACGACCGACTTCAGCGTCACCGACATCCTCGGCCTCGTCGGGCAGTTCCGCGGGTTCGACACCGACAACAACATGTACTCGGGCCAGACCCCCACCAACTCCGAGTACATCAACAGCGTCTGGTACGAGATCCCCGACGACGCCGCCTGGGAGGAGATGATGGCGCGCGTCGACGCGGGAGAGTCCCCCTACTCCGACGCAAGCCAGGACTTCACCGCGGGCATCGCGGGCTCCATCGGCACCGGCTCCAACATCTCCGACAGCGAGGACGGCTCGGCGACGGGAGGCGTCGAGGCCTCCTTCACGGGCTCGGTGAGCGTCCTCAACGCCACGGGCGTCGCGGGCCTGGCCGGAGACACCGCCAACACCCTGACCGATGCCGGCTTCGAGGCCGCGGCGGGCAACGCCAACGAGACCGGCCTCACGGCCACCAAGATCTACTACAACGACGACTCCCTCGCCTCGGCGCTCGGCGTCGCCGAGACCCTCGGCGTGTCGAGCTCGAGCATCGAGAAGAACGACGGCTCGTACACCACCTCCTACGACGTCATCGTGGTCCTGGGCACGGACCAGACGAGCTAGCGACCCACCAGAGCGCGCAGAGCGACAACGTCACGGCCCCGGCGCCGCTCGCGAGGGTCCTTCGGGACATTCCTCCGCGAGCGACGCCGGGGCCGCGTTCTTGGCGTCTCGCGCGCGCCCTACACGTTGAAGCGGAAGTGCATGACGTCGCCGTCCTGGACCACGTAGTCCTTGCCCTCGATGCGGAGCTTCCCGGCGTTCTTGCAGCCGGCCTCTCCCCCGAGCTCGACGTAGTCCTCGTAGCTCGCAACCTCCGCCTTGATGAAGCCGCGCTCGAAGTCGGAGTGGATGACGCCCGCGGCCTCGGGGGCCTTCGCCCCGATGCGCACGGTCCAGGCCTTGACCTCCATCTCACCGGCGGTGAAGTAGCTCTGCAGGCCGAGCAGGCGGTATGCCGCCTGGGCGAGCGTCTCGAGGCCGCTCTTCTCGAGACCGAGGTCAGAGAGGTACTCGGCGGCCTCCTCCGGATCGAGCTCGGAGAGCTCGGCCTCGACCTTGGCGCAGATGGGGATCGGGGTGACGCCGTCGATGGGGTCGAGCGGCTCGCCGAGCTGGTCCTCGTCGACGTTGGCCACGTAGAGCAGCGGCTTCATGGTGAGGAGGAAGAGCCCCTTGGCCTCGGCGCGCTCCTCGTCGGTCATCTCCATGGTCGCGGCGCGCTTTCCGTCGTTGAGCCACGCGAGCAGCCGCCTTGCGACGTCCGCCCTGACCGCGAGCTCCTTGTCGCGCTTGGCGTCCTTCTCGAGCTTGGGAAGCTGCTTCTCGAGCGACTGGATGTCGGCGAGGATGAGCTCGGTCATGATCGTCTCGGCGTCGCCCGCCGGGTCCACGAACTCGCCCACGCGCCCGACCTCGCGCATGACGTTGGGGTCGCTGAAGTAGCGCACGACCTCGCAGATGGCATCGGTCTCGCGGATGTTGGCGAGGAACTGGTTTCCGAGGCCCTCGCCCTCGTTGGCGCCCTTCACCAGGCCCGCGATGTCAACGAACTCCACCGTGGCGGGAACGATCCGGCCCGGGTGGACGATCTCGGCGAGCTTCGCCAGCCGCTCGTCCGGCACGTCGACGATGCCCACGTTGGGGTCAATCGTCGCAAAGGGATAGTTGGCGGCAAGCCCGCCCTTGCGCGTGAGCGCAGTGAACAGGGTCGACTTGCCCACGTTGGGCAGTCCCACGATGCCAATGGAAAGCGACACGTTCTTCTCCTTACGTTGCTCTGGGGCGGCGCGCGCCGGAGCCGCCCGTCCGTGAACCGGGGGCCGTCCCCGATTCACAGGTTACTCGTCGTCGAGCTTCTCGAGGACGTCGGCCACGCGACCGAGCTGCTCCTTGCCCTTCTCCATGTACTCCGCCGCCTTGGCCTTGGCCTGCGCCTTCTTGCGCGCGATCTCCTCGGCGGCCTTGTCGGGCACCACGAGCTCGCTCACGTCCATGGGCTCCATGGAGAGGGCGCCGTCCTCGCACACCGTCACGCACGCGCCGCAGCTCACGCAATACGCGGGCTTCACGGACACGTTGCCGCGCTTGTCCACGTCGATCGCGTGGGTGGTGCACACCTGCGCGCAGTCGCCGCACATGGTGCAGAGGCTCGAGTCGCAGACGGGGGCCTCGAGCCTGACGAATTCGGCGAGACCCGGGTCGTGCTGCAGCGCGCCCATCATGAGCTTGCGCCCCTGCGTGAGGTAGCGCTGCCGGTTGGAGGACGTCTTGCCGCCCACGGCGGACTCGAGCTCGCGCGTGATCTGGTCGAGGCGCTTGGAGTGGTCGGAGATCTTCCTCGCCACGGCCTGGGCGCCCGCGAGCGCCGGGTTGGTGCGCGTGACGAGCCGCTCGGCGGAGTGCAGCGCACCGCTCACGAACTGGCTGCGCTTGTAGGCGCGGGTGTACTCGTGGGTCATGTCCCGCTCGTCCGCCTCGAGGCCCATCGACGCGTCCGCCCACTCCTCGGCGGTCGCGATGGCGTCGGAGTAGGCCTCCTCCCCGGTGGTGGTGCGACAGCGGTCGCAGATGCCCACGGGGAGGTAGACGCTGATGTTGCCGTAGTCCGCCATGAGCGAGAACCACAGGTCGCGCGGCACGGCGCCCACGCACGCCAGCACGACCTCGTTGCCCTTGGGGATGCGCTTGAGGGCGCGCGTGCAGGTCACGTAGCACTGCTCGTAGGCAGACGCCGCGCGGGCGATCTGGTCGTAGACCTGCCGGGGCGTGTGGCGGCGCGTCGTGATCGCCTCGGTGGGGCACACCGCGGCGCACAGGCCGCACTTGCGACAGTCGTCCTCGATGCGCACGGACTTGTTGCGGATGGTAACGGCCGCGACGGGGCAGGCGTCGAGGCAGCGCGAGCACACGTCCTCGCGCCCCGACGCCACGCGCAGGCAGCGGTTCGAGTTGGCGAAGGGCTTCTCCTTGTAGTCGGCCGGATTGAAGACCTTGCGGTTCTCGGGGTCCTCCACGAGCGAGTTCACCACGTTGGCCGGCATGTCGGAGAGAGCGCGCCAGTCGCTCTGCAGGTCAATCAGGTCATCAAGGAAGTCGCGCTTCTCCGCCACGGCCTCTCCCCTCTCAACGTCCTTCTCGCAGTCTGTCATTGTACGCCTTGGGGCCGCCGTGGCGCCGCGTCCGCGGGGGCCGGCGTCGAGGGCGCGTCACGCCAGGGGCTCCATGGGCTCCCATGCGGGGTCGCGCAAGATCTTGCGGGCGTCGCGCTGGCCCGCCACCAGGCGCGCCATGCCGCTCCTCAGGCTTCCGCGGTCCACCATGACCAGGCGAATGACCTCCTTGGCAAAGGTGAGCAGCGTGCCGAGGGCAAACCCCGGCGCGCTGTAGTCTCCGTACAGCATGAAGTAGCGCGCGAGGTAGCCGCGGTTGCGCGTGATGTAGTAGCGCGTCATGTCCGACGTTGAGTTGAGCTGCCTCACCGAGCCGATGCCCTTGTTGGCGACCTCGCGCCGGCGACTCAGCACGTAGTCGGGCACGTAGTAGACGTCGCAGACCTTGCTCGCCAGGTAGCCGTAGAGCGCGTCGTCGAGGTAGATGAAGAAGCGGGGGTCGGGCAGGCCGACCCGGTCGACCACCCGGCGCGAGAAGAACCCTCCCTCGAAGCACAGCGCGTTTGCCAGCTTGTAGCGCTCCCCCTCGCGCCAGCCGTCGCGCGAGAGCGGGTTGTAGATCGCGAGGGACGGCCAGAAGCGGTGCTGCCAGAAGAAGTGGCCGCCGTCAAAGTCGCGTCGCTGGCCCATGATGGCATCCGCCTCGCCGCTCCAGCGGCCCAGCACCTCGAGCGCCTCGGGCAGCACCGCGACGTCGTCGTCCATGACCCAGAACCACTCGGCCCCCAGGTCGTGGGCACGGCGCACGCCCTCGGAGAACCCTCCGGAGCCCCCGGTATTGGTCGGCATGGGGTCGTAGACGACGCGGCCGGTGCCGCCCTCGGCGTCCGGGTCGTCGTCGGTCTGGCCCCAGCGCTCGTGCGCGCGCGCCTCGAAGCCCCGCACGATTTCGGCCGTCTGGGGGGAGTTCTCGTTGTCCACCACGACCACGCGCCACGGTGCGACGGTGAGCCCCAGGATCGACTCCAGCAGCCCGCCGAGAAGCACCTGGCGCTTGAAGGTCACGATGACGAGGGCGACGCGCGTCATCTCGCTCCTCTCGAACGTCGGTCGCGGTGCCGGGCGGCACCGCCGTATAGTATAGGGTACGTCCGCACGCGCGAAGGCAGGGGTCACATGAGCACCGCACCATCCACCGAGCACGACCTCGTCTCCGTCGTGCTCCCCATCTACAACGTCGAGGCGACCCTCGACGCGTGTCTCGCAAGCGTGGAGGCACAGACGCATCGCGAGCTCGAGATCATCTGCGTCAACGACGGCCCCACCGACGGCTCCGCCGCCATCGCCCGCGCCCACGCCGCCCGCGACGCGCGCTACGTGCTGGTCGAGAAGCCCAACGAGGGCTACGGCGCCTCCTGCAACCGCGGCATCGCCATCGCACGGGGAACGTGGGTCGCCATCGTTGAGCCGGACGACACGGTCGACCCCGACTGGATCGAGGGCCTGCTCGCCTGCGCGGCCGCCTACGGCGGGGCGGGCTCGGTCGACGTGGTGAAGGCGCCCTACTGGCGCGTCCTGCCGGGACCCGACGGCGGAGAGCGCTGCGTCCCGTGCCCGTACCGGGGACGGGTCCGGCCGCCGCGCCAGCCATTCGCCGTGGGGGACGGCATCGAGCTCATGCTCCACCACCCCGCCATCTGGTCCGCGCTCTACCGCCGGGGCTACCTCGCGGAGCGCGACGTCCGCTTCCTGGAGATACCCGGTGCGGGCTGGGCGGACAACCCCTTCCTCGTGCGGTCGCTCTGCGGCACGGACCGCATCGTCTACACCGACGCCTGCGGGTATCGCTACCGCGAGCGCGACCTCGACGAGGCGGAGTCCTTCGCCGGGCGCTCCCCGCTCGTGCCGCTCGAGCGCTGGAACGACATGATGGACGCCGCGGCGCTCACGGGCGTCACCGACGAGCGCGTCATCGAGGCGCTCGCTGTCCGTGGCATCAACTACGCCCTCATCACGGTGCGCGGCGCCGGCATCGACGCCCCGGGCGTGCGCGAGCTCCTGACAAGCTCGATGGAGCGGCTGAGCGAGGAGGTCGTGTTCGGCTGCCCCGCCATCGGAGCCGCCGGCAGGCGCCTGTTCGCCGAGGTCCGCGGCATTCCCGAGCCCCGCGGAGGGAGGCTCGCGCGCTGCGCCCACCTCGGGCGGGAGGCGCTCTACCGCGTTCGCACGGGCGGGATCGGCTTCACGCTCGAGACCCTGCGCAGCAGGCGTCGCGGGGGCCGCGTCTAGCGGAGTCGGCGGCGGCGCGCCGCGGGTGCCGCCCGCTCGCGACCGCGGGGCTACTCGCCGTGCACGACCACCGTGAGACCCGCGCGCTCGCAGCGCTCGACCACGCCCGCGACGTCAGCGTCGGAGAGCTGCGGCACGCCGCGCAGGGCGTAATCCCTGCCAACCGAGTCGTACTTGCCCTCGCCGAGCTGGTGGAAGGGAAGCACGTCAACGCGCTCGAGCCCCAGCCCCACAATCTTCTCGACGTTCGCGGCCACGCAGGCGTCGTCATCGGTGAAGCCGGGGATGATCGGCATGCGCGCCACCACGTGGGCGCCGAGCGCGCGGACGGAGCGCACGTTCGCGTCGCGCAGGTCCGGGTCGATCCCGGTCACCTCGAGGCTGCGCGCCCGGTCCGCGATCTTGAAGTCGACGAGCAGGGCGTCGCAGGCGCGAACGAGGTGCGCGGGATCATCGAGCGGCAGCGCGAGCGTGGTCTCCACGGCCGTGCGGAGCCCCTCCCCGTGGCAGGCGTCCAGAAATGCGAGGAGAAAGTCCTGGCGCATCAGGCACTCTCCGCCGGACACGGTGACACCCCCGCCGCTCTCCTCGAAGAACGCGCGGTCGCGCGCCGCCTCCGCCACGAGGTCGTCGACGTCGCGCACCCGTCCGAGCAGCTCCTTGGCCCCCGTGGGGCACTGCTCGGGGGGCGTGGCGCAGAGCGCCGACCCATCCCGGCGCGAGCAGCGGATGCAGAGGCGCTCCTTGAAGGAGACCTCCGGCTCGGTGGAGAGGTTCTCGGGGTTGCAGCACCACGGGCAGCGGAAGGGACATCCCTTGAGAAAGACCACCGTTCGGATGCCCCCGCCGTCGTGCAGCGAGAAGCGCTGGACGTTGGTGACCGTGGCCGTGGCGACACAGCCGGAGTTGACACTATGCCCTGACACCATTGTCATCATTGTCAGAGCCGATGCTCGGTGCGGTTGATGATGTCGTCCTGGATGGGGCGCGCCAGCTCGACGAACATCGCCGAGTAGCCGGCGACGCGCACCACGAGGTCGCGGTGGTTCTCGGGGTGCTCCTGCGCGTCGATCAGCGTGGCGCGGTCGACGACGTTGAACTGGATGTGCTGGATGCCCAGCCGGCAGAAGCTGCGCAGGTAGGCGACGAGGCGCGAGAGGCCCGCCTCCCCCTCGAGCGTCGAGGGCGAGAACTTCACGTTGAGCAGCGACCCGTTGGTGTCGAGCACGTTCTCGAGCTTCGAGACGGAGAGCAGGCTCGCCGTCGGCCCGCTCTTGTCGCGCCCGACCATCGGGGAGAGGCCGCCGTCGGCGAGCTGCTCGCCGGCACGGCGCCCGTCGGGCGTGGCCCCCACCGCGGCGCCGAGCGGGATGTGGGCCGAGACGGTGTAGCTGCCCGGCTGGAAGCGCCCGCCGCGCGGGTTCTCGTACTTCTCGACCTCCTCGCCGTAGTGCGCGAGGAAGCGCCTGCCAATCTGGTCGACCTCGTCGACGTCGTTGCCGTACTTGGCGTAGCGGTTGATGAAGCGCTGCCGCCAGACCTCGTCGCCCTCGCCGCCCCAGTCGCGCTCGAGCATCGCGAGCAGCTCGGACCACGTGAGCGCCCCCTCCTCGAAGACCGCCTTCTTGACCACGTAGAGCGAGTCGGCGAGGTTCGCGGTCCCCACGCCCTGCACGCCCGAGGGGTTGTAGCGAGCGCCGCCCGAGGTGATGTCCGCGCCGCGCTCGAGCGAGTCGTGCACGAGCACGGAGAGCAGCGGGGTGGGCGAGGTCTCGCGATGGGCCTCGTCGCAGACGTTGCACCCGCGCACCATGAGCCCGACGTAGTGGTCGATCGTGCGCTCCACCTCGCGCTCGAGCGCGTCGAAGGACGCGAAGCCCTCGGGGTGCTCGCGCATCGTGAGCTCGAGGCAGCGCATCATGTTGAACATGCAGATGTCGTGCAGGCCGTACATCCTGCCAGGGATGGAGAGCTCCACGCAGCCCACTACGGCGTAGTCGCGCGCGTCGGCGAGGCTCACGCCCCGGCGCGCGAACGACTCGACGTTGACCTCGTCGTTGAAGCACTGGGGCAGGCCGTCGCCCAGCCGGATGATCTCGGCGGCCTTGCGCAGCAGCGTCTCGGGCGAACCCGCGTGCACGCGCACGCTGAGGTTGGGCTGGGGCAGGCGTGTGTCCCTCTGAAGGTCGAGCAGCAGCTCGGAGAGCTCGTTGGCGGCATCGGCGCCGTCGGCGTCCACGCCCCCCACCACGAGGTTGTAGCCCGTGGGGAAGCCCGCGAAGAAGCGGGCGCTCTCGGTGGAGCGCACGAAGACCACGGTGTTGGTCTTGAGGTAGAAGCACTGGAGCAGCTCGCGAACCTCGGCGTCGCCGACTCCGGCCGCCACGCTCGCGCGGTAGTACGGCAGCAGGTACTGGTCCATGCGTCCCAGCGAGATCGAGCTCGCGTTGGACTCGTGCTGCAGCGCCACGCACACAAGCCACGTCATCTGGAGCGCGTCGTAGAGGTCGCGGCAGGGCTCGGTGGCAACGTGGCCCAGCACGTCGGCCAGGCGCGCCAGCTCCGCGGCGCGCTCGGGCGTGGCGGGCAGCGTCACCGTGGCGTGCTCGTCGGCGGGCTCGCGACCGGCCGCCGCGTCGCGCACGATGCGCTCGTAGCGTCGGACGTAGCCAATGAGGGCGTCCACGCAGAGGGCGCCGGCGCGCAGGAAGTCATTCCCGGGGTCAGCGTCGCGGAGGCGCTCGACCTCGGACAGCAGGTCCCCCAGGCCCCGGCCGAGCACCTCGGGAACGTCGGCGATGATGTGACCCTGCCCCTTGTCCGTCTGGGCCACCGCGAACACGCGGTCCCTCTCCGCCGCCGCCACGTCCTCAGGTCGATGGGCGGTGTACCAGTCGTTGAGGCTCCGGCCCGCCCAGAAGGGGTAGAGGACCTCGCGATACGTGCGCTTGTCCTCCTCGGATACCTCGAAGGTGTCCTGCGGTCGCACCGGGAAGGCGTCGAGCTCGTCCATGATCCAGTAGGGGGACATCTCCGGGGAGAGCACGCCCGCGCGCGGAGTGGGCGTTCGGTTGCCGACCAGGAGGTCGTCCCCGTCGATCACGATCTGGTGGCACTCCAGCACGTGCGCGAACGCCCGTGCGCGGCGCATGACCGGGGACTGTCCCTCAGTCTGCTGGTAGCTCTCGCGATAGAGCAGCGCGCGCTCGAGCGAGATCTGGCGCGGACGGGCGAAGAGGCTCTCCTTTATGCGCGCGGTGCGAGGCGTGAGCATGGCATTCTCCTTCTGTCGTGAGTGGGCCCAGTATATCCCATTTTCAGCTCACTATAGTCGAGTTCTTATCGATTTCTATTGTTTTTCTCCCATTGAGGCTGGGAGGCCGTCTCAGAGCCCTGGCCAAGCGATCCATGAGGTATTGTTTTGTACGAGTTCATCGCAGTGAGAAGGAGTCTCAATGTTTCTCAGGGAGCGTCAGGAGGAGATCGCCCGCCTCGTCTCCGCCGAGGGACGCGTCACGGTGACCGGGCTCGCCCGACGCTTTGACGTGACCGAGGACTGCATCAGGAAAGATCTCAGGCAGCTCGAGGCTGCGGGCGCCCTGAGAAAGGTCTACGGTGGCGCCGTGAGCGTCTCGAGCCCCCCGGAGCGCAGCGTCATCAAGCGCGTGGGCGCCCGCAGCGCGGAGAAGCGCCTCGTGGCCGAGAAGGCCTTCGATATGATCGAGCCCGGGGAGACGATCTTCCTTGACGTCTCCACCACCAACCTCGCGCTCGCCGAGCTCTTGTCCTCCGGGACGAAGCACGTCTCGGTGGTCTCGACGATGATGGGGATCCTGCGCGTGCTCGCGCGCAACCCCGCCCTCGAGGTCCTGGGGACGGGCGGGAGCGTCAACACCGAGCTCGACGGCTTCATGGGCTCGATGACGCTCGCCTGCCTGCGTCCCCTGCGCTTTGACCGTGCCTTCCTCGGCGGGCTGGGCGTTGACGTGGAGTCAGGCGAGGTGACCACCTATCTCTGGGATGACGCGCAGGTCAAGCAGCTCGCCATGGCGAACTCGTCCCACTGCCTGCTCATGGTCGACGAGCACAAGTTCGGCGCGGGCGGGAGCTACGTGTACGCGCACGTGGGGGACTTCGACGGCATCGTCACCAACCGGGTGACGACAGAGCTCGCGAGCGCGGTCGAGGGCCTGGGGTCGACGCTCGTCTAGGCAAAGGCGACGCCGCGGGGCCGCGCGGGCGCCGGGGCTACGCGAAGAGGTCGGGCGTCACTCGGGCGATTCCCGGAGAGACGAACGAGAGCAGCCTCGTCTGCACGCAGACGAGCGCGGCGTTCTTCGAGCGGATGGGCGCGAGCATGGCTCGGGCGGCGCTGCCCCGCGGGTGGGCGACGCTCGCCGCCACCTGGGCTCGGTCCGTCTCGATCATCGTGGCGACGATGCGACGCTGCTCCGCGGACGGCAGGCGGCTCATCTTGCCGCACACGCCCTCGATGCACCCCAGCAAACGCTCGACGTAGCGGCTCTGCAGCATGTCCATGCTGGCCGCGTCCCCCTCGAGCCCCCAGTGCCGGTAGAGGGCGAGAAGCGCGTCGTGCTCCTCCTCGAGCCGACGATAGCCGCCCATCGCCGCGTCGCTCCCGAGAAAGGGGGCGAGGCGGCGCCCCACGTGGCAGCACACTCCCCCGAGCGCCCCCACGCGCTCCACGTCCGCGAGCGCGGAAATCACGAAGGCGTGGTCGAAGCCGCCCCCCGCGGAGAACCGCACCTCGTGGTCCACCAGGTACTCGCGCAGGAAGAGCTTGGCGCACGAGGAGAGCATCTGACCGGACGCGAAGGGGCCCCATGCGGCGGCGCGAAAGTCGTGCTGCGTCGGGAAGAGCGCATCCTCCCCCGCCGCCTCCATCGACGCGGAGCGACCGCCCCCGGTGAGCAGGGAGACCGCGAAGCCGCCCATCGCGAGCTCGAGGGAGCCCTCGGAGGCGAGGTCGACGAGGCCCTGGAGCATGGTGCGCTCCGCCCAGCCGCGCGAGTCCATAACGAGCACGTAGCGCCCGCGGGCGCGCTCGAGCGAGAGGTTGAGCGCTTCGGGGCGACTGCAGGGACCCGCCTGGACCACGCGCACGCGCATGTCGCGCTCGGCAAGGGCCTCGAGCTGGCGGAGCGTGTCGTCATCCGACCCCGCGTCCACCGCCACGAGCTCGAAGTTGGCAAGCGTCTGGCCCTGCAGGCTCTCGACGCAGCGACGCACGGTCGCCCCGGCGTCATGGACCGCCATGAGCACCGAGACCGTTGGGTTTGTTGGCGTGTAGTGCGACACCGCCCCGCGTCCCCCCGCTTGCTAGGCACCGTGCGAAATCATGATACCTAGGGTATCAGCGCGCACGTAAAGCTGAAACGTCACGGGCGCGCCTCGGCAAAATGAGCACAGTGGGACGAGCCGGCATCCAACTGCGGGGCAGGCCCTAAAACGTTGCCGCGACGCGGGCTCGAGCGCCCTAGGCGGCCGTCACGAGCAGGCCGAGCGTCAGCGCCAGCTGGGTGCCGTCGACGAGCCACGAGCCCGTCTCCGTCGTCGCCCCCGTCTCATCGGTCACGGTCTCGGGAACGGGCGCCACCTCGGGGGCGTCCGCGGCAGCCGCGCCCGTTGCCGCGACGTCGTCCGCCAGCGCGAGGACCTCCTCGTCGCTCATGTCGGTGCGCAGGCTCGACACCAGCTCGGAGGCCTGCGTCGGAAGGTCGATGATCCCCGACCCGGAGAGCGCCCCGATTCCCGGGAGCACGTCCCCCTCGGAGACGATGACGTGGTCGAACGGCACCCCCGCCGCCTCCGAGAGCAGCTCCGCGCACGCCGCCGCACCCGAGCGCACGCAGACGTCCCCCAGGGCAGCCGGGTCGTCGAAGTCAATCTTGACGGTCACGGGCACGCCCGCCACCGCGGCGGTGCCGCTCGTGTGATTGACCGCCAGGACACGCGCCCACACGAGGTTGGGCGTCTGGGCGTCGATGTCATCGACCTCGAGCAGCAGGGTGGTCTCGATGTCGTCGGGCGACACCGCGTACCCCATCCCGTCGACCACGCTCGCGGAGCTCGGATAGGCGAGCGCGTCCTCGAGCTCCGTGACCTCGAGGACCCGCTCGAGGTTCATGCGCCACCAGAAGAACGCGACCACGGCCGCCGCCACGAGGAGCGCGGCGACGCTCACGATGGCGCCGACGAGGTTGCGGCGCGGGCTCTCGCGCGGCACGTCGGTGCGGTCGAACCTCTCTCGCTTCCTGGCCATGGCCGTACCCCCTCGCGCCCTCGGCTCCGTTGCTCTAGAACAGAATACCCAAGGACCCCGCCAAAAGTCCAAGCGCGACGGAGATCGCGTAGACGAAGGCCGTGACGAGCGCGCTCTCGCGAGCGTCCGGGTTGGTGCGCCACAGCACGAGGAGGCCCACGCCACCCGATGACAGCAGACCGGCGAGCATCGGGCCCGTTGTCAGCACGCCCTCGAGATAGAGCTCCGTGATGGCGACGCTCGCCCCGCAGTTGGGGATGAGGCCGACCAGCGCGGAGACGAACGTCGCCCGAACCGGGTGGTTGGCGAGCAGCGCCGCGAGGGCGTCGGTGCCCACCAGCTCGATCACGAGGCCGAACGCAAACGTCACCACGAGGATCCATGCACCGACCTGCGCGGTGTGGACGAGCGCGGAGCGGACGATCGCGAGGCGCCCGTGGCCGTGGTCGTGACCGTGGTCGTCGTGCTCGTCGTCGCAGTGGCAGTGCGCGCGCTCGCACAGCTCGTGGATGTGGGCGCGCCCGTCGCCGGAGCGCCGGGCAAGGCGCAGCAGCGCGTCCACGACAAAGCCCACGACGACTGCGACGGCGACCTTTGCGGCCATGATGGCCAGCAGACGTCCGACGGGCTCCTGGTGCGCCACGAAGACGGGGACCATCTCGTCGGAGGTCGAGAGAATCACGGCGACGAGCGTGCCCGCGCTGACCACGCGGCCCGCGTACAGCGTCGCCGCCATGGCGGAGAACCCGCACTGCGGCAGCGCGCCGAGAAGCGCCCCCGCCACGGGCCCCGCCTTTCCGGAGCGCTCCACGATGCGCTGCACGCGGTCCGCCGCGGAGTGCTCGAGCGCCTCCATGGCGAGGTAGGTCACAAACAAAAACGGCACGAGCCGCAGCGTGTCCCAGAGGCTGTGCTCCAGGACGTGAAGAAGAAGCTCCACGTCAGGTCCTCCCGAGGGTCCCCCGGTCACTCCCAGGGGGTCAAAGTTAGCTCAGGGTATTTTACCCCGACGAAGGTCAGGCCTTTCGCGGGGGCGCAGGGGCCCGCGGCCGTCCGGTCGCGGGCGGCGAGCACGTCACCCACCCACCGTGGGTCACGGTGGCC
Source organism: Thermophilibacter mediterraneus (assembly GCF_900119385.1). Lineage (GTDB taxonomy): Bacteria > Actinomycetota > Coriobacteriia > Coriobacteriales > Atopobiaceae > Thermophilibacter > Thermophilibacter mediterraneus. The sequence goes on along the minus strand of NZ_FPKO01000009.1, from coordinate 782,551 downwards.
GCGCCCCACCTCAACGAGCGTCCCCGCGATGGTGCGCACCATGTTGTGGAGAAACGCGTTACCCGTGACGTCAATCGCCACGAGCTCCTCGCCCGCCTCCACCACGCGCGTCACCTCGAGGGACTCGACGAAGCGGCAGGTCGGCTTGTCGACGGCCGACGACGCCTTGCAGAAGCTCCTGAAGTCGTGCTCGCCCACGAGGCATCGAGCGGCTTCCCCCATGGCGCCCGCGTCGAGCCGCCCGCGATACCACCATGCGTGGTCCCACGCCAGGACCGGACGCGCGTCCGAGTCGGCGATCCGATACCGGTAGCTTCGGCTCACGGCGTCGAAGCGGGCGGAGAAGCCCGCAGGCGCCCTGAGGAGCGCCCGCACCGAGAGGTCGTCGGGGGTGAGCGCCACAAGGCTGCGCATGAGCCGCGTGCCGGGCAGCCCCGCCTCGCCCTCCGTCACCGGAACGCTCACGTACTGCGAGAGCGCGTGCACCCCGGCGTCGGTACGCCCCGCGCAAGTGAGCTCCACAGGACGACGCAGCGCGGTCTCGAGCGCACGGCGCAGCTCACCGGCGACCGTCCGCGCTCCGGGCTGCTCGGCAAAGCCGCAGAAGCCCGCTCCGCGGTAGCCGTGCTTCACGACGAGGGTGGCACCATCGGGCATGGGAAATCCTTTCTTATCCTCCTCCCCATGATAGGGGATGGCGGTACGTCGCTCAGAACAGCGCGCAGACCACGGCCCACGCGACCCCGACGGCCACGAGCGCACGGTCGCGCGGGGGGAGCGGTCCGAGAAGCGTCGTCTGCTCCCCCGCGTAGCACCGGTCCGTCATGGCGCGCGCGAGCTCGTCCGAGCGTCGGAAGAGCGCCACCACGAGCGGCACGAGCACCTGCCGCCACACCGCCAGGCGCTCGCGGACGCCCCCCTCGTCAAATCGAGCCCCGCGCGCCCGCTGGGCGGAGCGGATGCGATGGAGCTCCTCCCCCGTGATCGGAATGAACCGCAGGGCGATGGAGGCGGACATGGCGATTGACGTCACCGGAACCCCCACGCGCGAGAGCGGGGCCATGAGCGCCGCCAGGGCGTCCGCGATCGCGGGCTGCGGCGTGGTGGACGAGAAGACCAGCGCGAAGCCCACCACGAGCGCGACCCTCAGCACCACCGTGACGCTGCGCGAGAGCCCCGCGAGCGAGATGCCGGGCTGCCCCACGAGCACCACCGCGTTACCGAGGACCGAGACCGCGAGGAGCAGCGCCGCCGGGCGCAGGCCGCGCAGGACGGCACGGGGCGAGGTCCTGCTCGCCACGAGCGCGACGACGAGACCCGCGGCGGCAACGGCCAGGCCAACCGGCGCGGGGGACGCAAACGACGCCACCGTAGCGATGACGAGAAGGACGAGCTTTGCGCGCGCGTCGATGGCGTGGACAAGCGTTCGGGCGGGCACGTACGCGCCGAGCGCGACCGGGCTACGCATCTGCCTCGCCCCCTCTCCCCGCTGCACGGAGCCTCACCATGAGCGGGGCAAGCATCCCCGCCGCCTCGAAGGGGGCGGGGTTCGCCCGAACCTCGGACGCTCGCAGGTCGCCCGTCACGCGACCCCCCGCGAGAAACACGACGCGGCGCGCCACGTCAATCCACTCCGCCGCGTCATGGGTTATCACCACGACGGGGGCGCCCCCGGCAGCAAGGTCGGAGACGAGCTCCCGTACCTCGCGCCGCGAGGGCGCGTCGAGCCCCGCCGTCGGCTCGTCGAAGACGTACGCGCTCGGCCCGGCGGCGATCACCCCTGCGAGCGCCACCCGGCGCATCTGCCCGCCGGAGAGCTCGAAGGGCGAGCGGCCGAGCACGTCGGACCCGACGCCCAGCCTCCGCGCGGCGTCGATGGCCTCCGCGCGCGTGGCCTCGTCCCCGTGTCCGGCCATGCGAGGGCCGTAGGCGATGTCGTCGATGACGGTGTCGGAGAAGAGCTGGTCCTCGGGGCGCTGGAACGCGAGGCCGATGCGCCCGGCCCGCACGCGCCCCCCGTCAAGCTCCGCGCTGCCATCGTCGGGCGCGAGAACCCCCGAGAGCAGGCGCGCCGCGGTCGACTTGCCCGACCCTGAGGCGCCCAGCAGCAGCGTGACGCCCGTTGCCGAGAGGTTCGCGCGAACGAGGGCGGCCGTGTCCCCGTAACTCAGCGAGGCGTCCCGCAGGCAGAGCTCGTGCGCAGCAGGCGCCTCGTCGGCCTCATCCGCCGCCGGCGACGGTGCGGTGAGCCGGTCGCTCGGTGCGCCGCTCACCCCAAGTCTTTGCACGACGTCCTTCTCGTCCAGCGGCTCCGTAAGGTCACAGCCAGAGGCGGCAAGGGACGAGAGGACGGGCGAAAGCGGGTCGTCACGAAGCCCGGAGCTCGAGAGCGCGCCGGGGCTGAGGAAAAACCCGCCCGGCTCGCCCTCCCAGGCGAGGCGCCCCCGCTCGAGCACGAGGACGCGATCGGCCCCTGCCACGTCCTCGGCGAAGTGGGCCACCTCGACCACGCCAACCCCGCGCTCGCGACAGTCGCGCACGATGGCCCGCACGCGGCGCCGCGTCGCCTCGTCGAGCTGCGAGCACGCCTCGTCAAGCACGAGATAGCGCGGACGCATGGCGAGCACCCCCGCAAGGGCGAGCAGCTGCTGCTGTCCCCCCGAGAGCTCCGTGGTCATATGGTGTCGCAGGTGAGAGATGCCGCAGACCTCAAGCGCCTCGTCCACGCGCGAGAGCACGTCGGGACGAGAGAGGCCAAGGTTGCGTGGGCCGAAGGCGACCTCGTCCGACACGACCGGGCTCACGATCTGGTTCCTAGGGTCCTGACGCACGTACCCCACGAGCTCTGCCAAGCGCCTCGTCGTCTCGGGCGACGAGGAAACGCCGTCGACCTCGACGCTGCCGCTGCTTGGAAGGAGGCTCCCGTTGAGCAGTCGCGCCAGCGTCGACTTGCCGGACCCGTTGGTCCCGAGGATGACGACGCGTTGCCCCGGGGCGACGAGAAGCGATACTCCACGCAGCGCCTCCACGCTACCGTAGCGGTGTGTCGCATCGGTCACGACGATCACGCCGTCCCCTCCCCCCAATGCCATCCGTACAGAAAAAGGGCCCCGGCACATGCCAGGGCCCAAGCGTGCGATGCGAGGAACTCGCTACTCAGCGGTCTCCTCGGTCTTGGGCTCCTCAACGGGAGCAGCCTCGACCTTGGTCACCTTGGGGGCAGCCTTGGGCGAGACGGGCTCGGTGACGAGCTCCATGATCACGACCTCAGCGGCGTCGCCTTTGCGGGGGCCGAGCTTCATGATGCGGGTGTAGCCGCCGTTGCGGTCGGCCCACATGCCCTGCGCGGCCTTCTCGAAGACCTCGCGGACGAGCTCCTTGTCGCCCACCTTGGCGATGGCAAGGCGACGGCTGGCGATGTCGCCCTTCTTGGCCCAGGTGATGACCTTGTCGACGTCAGGGCGGATGGCCTTGGCGCGCTGGTCGAGGGTCTTGATGCGGTCATTCTCAAACAGGGCGCGGATGAGGCTCTTCTTCATCGCCTTGGTGTGGCTGGCGTCGGTGCCGAGCTTCATGCCCCTCTTCTTGTTGTGTCGCATTTCTTGCTTCTCCTAAATCCGGCTGCGCCTAGGCCTTGAGGGACAGGCCCATGGTCTCGAGCTTGTCCTTGACTTCCTCGATGGACTTGACGCCAAAGTTTCTGATGTTGAGAAGGTCGTTCTCGGAGAACTCCACGAGCTGGCGAACCGAGTGAATGCCGGCACGCTTGAGGCAGTTGTACGACCTCACGGAGAGGTCGAGGTCCTCGATCTGCTTGTCGAGCTCGACGTTGTCCTCGACGGCACCCGTCGAGAAGATGGAGGCGTCCTCGACGGGCTCGTTCTCGTCGGCGAGGCTCATGAAGGCCGTCATGTGCTGATTGATGATGTTGGCGGCCTCGACGATGGCGTCGCGCGGGGAGATCGAGCCGTTGGTCTCAATCTCGAGCACGAGACGGTCGTAGTCGGTGTGGCGGCCGACGCGGCAGGCCTCGACGGCCTTCGCGCAGCGACGCACGGGCGAGTAGAGCGAGTCGACGTGAATGATGCCGATCGGATCGCTCTCACGCTCGTTGTCCTCACCGGACACGTAGCCTCGACCGACGCCGATGCGCATCTTCATGGTGAGGTGCGCACCGGCCCCGAGGGTGCAGATAACGTGGTCGGGATTCACAAGCTCGAACTCAGCGGGGACGGCGAAGTCGCCGCCGGTGACCGTCATGGGGCCGTCGACGGAGATGCTCGCCTCGGCCTCGTCGCCGGTGCCCATAGAGCGGAACACGAGCCCCTTCACGTTGAGAACGATGTCGGTGACGTCCTCATAGACGCCATCGACCGTCGTGAACTCGTGCTGAACGCCATCGATCTGGATGGCCTCGACCGCTGCACCAGAGAGCGAGGACAGCAGGACCCTGCGCAGCGAGTTGCCGAGCGTGTCGCCATAGCCGCGCTCCAGCGGCTCTGCGCTCACGCGCGCAAGGTGATCGTTGATCTCCTCGACCGACACCTGGGGTCGGATGAATTCGGACATTGCTACCTCCAAAACTAGTCGGGCTTACTTGGAGTAAAGCTCGACGATCAGCTGCGCGTCGATGTCGAGGTCGATCTGATCGCGCGTCGGCAGCTGGAGGACCGTGCCCTTGAGCTTCTCGATGTCAACCTCGAGCCAGGCGGGAACGGCCATGTGCTCGGAGGAGATGAGGGCCTCCTTGATGGGGAGCAGGTCGCGGGCCTTCTCGGCAACGGCGACGACGTCGCCGGACTTGACCTGGTAGGAGGGGATGTCAACACGCTTGCCGTTCACGGTGATGTGGCCGTGACGGACGGTCTGACGGGCCTCCTTGCGCGTGCGGGCGAAGCCAAGGCGGAAGACGACGTTGTCGAGACGGCACTCGAGGAGGGTCATCAGGTTGTCGCCGGTGATGCCCTCGAGCTTCATGGCCCTGTTGTAGTAGCCACGGAACTGCTTCTCGAGAACGCCGTAGATGAACTTGGCCTTCTGCTTCTCGCGGAGCTGGATGCCGTACTCGCTCTCCTGGCGACGACGACGCTTCGGCTCGCGGTTCGAGGTCTTGTTGATGCCCATCACAACGGGGTCGATGCCGAGCTGACGGCACCTCTTGAGGACCGGGGTCCTATCGATAGCCATTGATATTCCTCCTAGCTACACGCGGCGACGCTTGCTCAGACGGCAACCGTTGTGCGCGATGGGGGTCTTGTCCTGGATGCCCGAAACCTCGAGGCCGGCGGCCTGGAGGGAGCGGATCGCCGTCTCGCGGCCAGAGCCGGGGCCCTTGACGAAGACGGAGACCTTGTGCAGGCCGTGCTCCATGGCCGCCTTGGCAGCGGCCTCAGCGGCGAGCTGAGCGGCGAACGGCGTGGACTTACGGGAGCCCTTGAAGCCGACGGTGCCGCCGGACTGCCAGGAGATCACGTTGCCCTGGGGGTCGGTGATCGAGACGATCGTGTTGTTGAACGTGCTCTTGATGTGGGCCTGGCCCACGGCGATGTTCTTGCGCTCGGAGCGGCGGATACGCGTGGTGCGAGCGTTCTTCTTCTGCGGCATTGTCTACTCCCTAGCCCCTCTTCTTGGCACCGATCTGACGCTTCTTGCCCTTGCGGGTGCGAGCGTTGGTGTGGGTGCGCTGACCGTGGACGGGGAGGCCCTTGCGGTGACGGAGGCCGCGATAGCAGCCGATCTCCATCAGGCGGGCGGTGTTCTGCCTCACCTCGCGGCGAAGGTCGCCCTCGGTGGTGAAGTTGGCGTCAATGTAGTCACGGATCTTGGTGACCTCATCCTCGGTCAGATCCTTGACGCGGGTGTCCGGGTTAACACCGGTCTCAGCGCAGATCTTGGTGGCGCTGGTCTGGCCGATGCCGTAGATGTAGGTGAGTCCGACCTCGACGCGCTTCTCGCGCGGCAGGTCGACGCCGTTAATACGGGCCAACTTGAAGCTCCTTCCTTAGCCCTGACGCTGCTTGTGGCGCGGGTTCTCGCAAATGACGTAGACCTTGCCGTGGCGACGAATGATCTTGCACTTGTCGCACATCTTCTTGACCGAAGGACGTACCTTCATGCGTCTGCCTTTCTGATCGTGCTGATACGAACCTATGTCATCGCCCAGCCGCTGGCGTGAATATCCAAAGCTGAGAAGGACCCCTACTTGTAGCGGTAGGTGATTCGGCCCCTCGTGAGGTCGTACGGCGAGATCTCGACGACGACCCTGTCGCCCGGAAGGATGCGGATATAGTTCATCCGAATCTTGCCGGAGATGGTGCAGAGAATGGTCTTGCCGTTCTCGAGCTCCACGTTGAACATGGCATTGGGCAGAGGCTCGACGACCTTGCCCTCAAGCTCGATGGCATCTTGCTTGCTCAATGTTCTTCCCTCTCAACGCTGCCACAGCGACCAATAATCATACCTAAACTTCACACGGACGTCCATGCTGCATCATTCGCACACAAGCGCAGACAACAGGGGCGTCAGACCACGCAGCCAACCGCCTCGCGGTTGACGACGCTCTCCGACGCCCCTGACTGACACGTGAAGAGGGTCTACTGCTCGGCGCCACCCTGCATGGGACACCAGGGACCCTGCTCGTCCTGGGTGAGAATCACCGGGCCATCCTCGGTGATGGCGACCGTGTTCTCATAGTGCGCGGCAGGCTTGCCGTCACGCGTCACGACGGTCCACCCGTTCGCGAGCGTCATGCACTGGTAGGTTCCGAGGGTGATCATGGGCTCGATGGCGATGACCATGCCGGCCTGGAGGCGGACGCCCCTCCCCCGCTTGCCGTAGTTGCGGACCTCGGGGTCCTCGTGCATCACGCGACCGACGCCGTGGCCGACATAGTCGCGTACGACGCCGTACCCATTGGACTCGGCAAGCTCCTGCACCGCAGCCCCGATATCGCCGAGGTGGTTGCCCGGAACGGCCTGCTCGATGCCCGCCTTGAGGCAGTCGCGCGTGCACTCGCACAGCGCACGGTACTCCTCGCTCGGCTCGCCAACATAGAACGTCCAGGCGTTGTCACCGACCCAACCCTGATAGGTCGCCCCGGTGTCGATGGAGATGATGTCCCCGTCCTGGAGAACCGTCGAGGGCGAGGGGATGCCGTGAACGACCTGCTCGTTGACGGAGGAGCAGATGCTCGCGGGGAAGCCGCCATACCCCTTGAAGGTGGGGACGGCGCCATGGAGGCGAATGAAGCCCTCCACGACCTGGTCGATCTCCTTGGTGGTGACGCCGGGTCGAATCAGCGCCCCGGCACGACGAAGGGCCGCCTTGGACAGCGCCCCGGCGGCCTTCATCTGCTCGATCTCAACGGGTGACTTGATGTTGATCATAGGTTCAGGAGCGCCTTGACGTCCGCGTACACATTGTCAACGGGGCGGTCTCCGTCAACCTCCTTAAGAATCGAGTGTCCCTTGTAGTACTCGACCAGCGGCGCGGTCTGGGTGGCATACACGTCCAGGCGATGCTGGATGGTCTCGGGCTTGTCATCGTCGCGCTGATACATCTCGCCGCCGCAGCGCGGGCAGGTCTCGGTTCCAGCAGGAGCCGTGTAGCCGCAGGAGCGGCAGGTCCGGCGGGAGCTCAGGCGCTTGACGATGACGTCAGGGTCGACCGAGACGAGCAGGGCGGCATCGAGCGTGCGCTCCATGATGGAGAGCTCGGAGTCAAGCGCGACGGCCTGCGCGGTGTTGCGCGGAAAGCCGTCGAGAATGAAGCCGCCCTGCGCGTCGTCGGCCTCGAGACGCTCCTTGACGAGGTCGATGACGAGGTCATCGGGAACGAGCTGGCCGGCATCCATGTACCCCTTGGCCTTCTTGCCAAGCTTCGACCCCTCCTTGATGGCGGCGCGAAGCAGGTCGCCCGTGGAGATGTGGGCAAAGCCGAACTCCTCCACAAGCTTCTGGGCCTGCGTCCCCTTACCAGCGCCGGGGCCTCCGAGTAGCACGATATTCATGATGCCAACCGCCTTTCCCTCGTCTTGATTCACATCCCTTAACGACCGCTACTTGAAGAAGCCGTCGTAATTGTGCATCTTGAGCTGGCTCTCGATAGACGAGAGGGTGTCCATGGCAACGCTCACCATGATGAGGATCGACGTGCCGCCAAAGGCCTGGATGAGCGGGTTGCCGGTGAACCAGAAGATAATCGTCGGAACAACGGCGAGGACGGCCATGAACAGCGCGCCGGGAAGCGTGATGTGGTCGATCGTGCTCTTGATGTAGGCCGCGGTCGCAGCGCCCGGGCGGACGCCGGGGATGAAGCCCCCCTGCTTCCTCAGCTGGTCGGCGGTCTCTGCGGGATTGAAGACCATCGAGGAGTAGAAGTAGGCAAAGGCGACGATGAGGACGATCGAGAGCACCCAGTTGATCCAGCCCGAGGAGAGCGCGTTCGCGACGGCCTGCACCCAGTCGACCGTCGGGAAGAAGACGGCAAGCTGCGCGGGCAGGTAGAGAATCGCGGAGGCGAAGATGATCGGAACGACACCGGCGGTGTTCACCTTGATCGGGAGATAGGTGCTCTGACCACCCATCATCCTCCTGCCGACGACGCGCTTCGCGTACTGAATCGGGATGCGACGCTGACCGCGCTCAACATAGACGATGATCGGGATGATGGCGATGATGACGACGAGCGTCACCACGGTCAGCACGATGTTGCCGGCTGAGGTGACCGAGCTGATGAGCGAGGTCGGGAGGCCGGACATGATGTTCGCGAAGATGATGAGGGACATGCCGTTGCCCACGCCACGCTGGGTGATGATCTCACCGAGCCACATGATGATCATGGCGCCGACGACCATCGTGAAGACGACCACGATGTCCATCAGAATCTCGGGCGCGCCGGCGTTGGCGAGGCTCACGCCGTAGCTCCTGAAGAGGAACAGGTAGCCGACGGCGTTGAGCAGGGCGAGGCCGATCGTGAGGTAGCGCGTGTACTGCGTGATCTTGCGCTGACCGGCCTCGCCCTCCTTTGCGAGCTCGCCAAGGGACGGAATCACCGCCTGCATCAGCTGCAGGATGATCTGCGAGGTGATGTAGGGCATGATTCCGAGGCTGAACACGGACATGCGGGAAAGCGCGCCACCCGAGAAGAGGTTGAGCACGGCCATGGCACCGCTCGAGGAGAGTCCCGCCTGGTAGGCACCAAGCAGGTCCTGGAACGGCGCACCCGGAACGGGCAGATACGCACCGAAACGGTAGAGCAGGAGAATGCCCGCCGTCAGGAGCAGCTTCTGCCGAAGCTCCGGAATGCGAAACGCATTGGCGATTCCCTTTAGCACGCCTGCTCGACCTTTCCTCCGGCCGCCTCGATCTTAGCCTGAGCGGAGGCGGAGACCTTGTCCACCTTGACGGTGAGCTTCTTGGTCAGCTCGCCGTCGCCGAGGACCTTCACGGGAATATAGTTGTGCTTCAGAACGCCCTTGGCAACCAGGGACTCGGCGTCCACCACGTCACCGTCGGCGAACAGCGTCTCAAGACGGGAGACGTTGACCGGAGCGTACTCGACGCGGTTGTGGTTGATGAAGCCGGGGAGCTTGGGGAGGCGCATCGCGAGCGGCTGCTGGCCACCCTCGAAGCCCTTGCCCTTGCCGCCGCCGGAGCGGGACAGCTGACCCTTGCTGCCGCGGCCAGCGGTGGTGCCGTGGCCGGACGAGTTACCGCGACCGATGCGCTTGCGGTTCTTGCGCGAGCCCTCAGCGGGACGCAGATCGTTGAGCTGCATGAGTGACTCCTAGTTCTCTTCCACGGTGACAAGGTGCTTGACCTTGAAGATCATTCCACGAATGCTCGGGTTGTCGGGCTGCTCGACCTCGTCGCCGATCTTGCGGAGGCCAAGGGCGCGGCAGGTGGCCGTCTGGTCCTTCTTGACGGAGGCGACGGCGCTGCGAACGAGCTTGATCTTGAGGGACTGAGCCATCGTTAGTTCTCCTTCCCGCAGAACATCTCGCCAACGGTGATGCCGCGGCGCTCGGCGGTCTGCTCGGGGCTCGAGAGCTCCTTGAGGCCCTCGGCGGCAGCCTTGATGATGTTCATGGCGTTGTTGGTGCCAAGAGACTTGGAGAGCACGTTGGTGATGCCCGCGAGCTCGAAGAGCGGACGCACGGGGCCGCCGGCGATGACGCCGGTACCCTCGATGGCCGGCTTGATCAGAACGCGGCCGGCGCCATAGTGGCCCTCGACGGTGTGCGGAATGGTGCCGTGCTCGGTGACGGGCACCTTGAACATGTTCTTCTTGGCGTCCTCGATGCCCTTCTGGATGGCCAGGGGCACCTCGGCGGACTTGCCCATGCCGAGGCCGACGTTGCCCTTGCCGTCACCGACGGCGACGAGGGCGACGAGGGACATGCGGCGACCGCCCTTGACGGTCTTGGAGACACGGTGGATGTAGACGACGCGCTCCTGAAGATCCGTGTCCTGCTGGCGCTTACGATCTCGTGCCATTGAATCCTCCTAGAACTTCAGGCCCGCGCTGCGGGCACCGTCTGCCAGAGCCTTGACACGGCCGTGATAGATGCGGCCACCGCGGTCGAAGGTGACCTCGGTGACGCCCTTCTCCACGGCGCGCTTCCCGACGAGCTCGCCCACGAAGGTGGCGGCGTCCTTGTTGGAGCCGAGCTTGCCCGTGGCGCGGAACTCGGGGTCGAGGGTCGAGGCGGAGCAGATGGTCTTGCCGTCGGCATCGTCAATGACCTGAGCGTAGATGTTGGCGTTGGTGCGGTGCACGCTGAGGCGCGGACGCTCAGCGGTGCCGAAGATCTTGGCGCGGACGCGGCGCTCGCGGCGCTTCAGGCCGGCCTTCTTCGCCTGCTGCTTGTTCATTCCTTCTCCTTAGACGTGCCATTACCTGACGGGGTAATGGTCTTTTCTCACACTCAGCTACTTGGCGGCCTTACCGAGCTTCCTGCGGATGTGCTCGCCGACGTAGTGGATGCCCTTGCCCTTGTACGGCTCGGGAGGACGCTTCATGCGAATCTCAGCGGCGACCTGGCCGACCTGCTCCTTGGAGATGCCCTTGACGTTGATGTGGGTGTTGTCGGGCACCTCGAACGTGATGTTCTCGGGAGCGACGTAGATCACGGGGTGGGAGTAGCCAAGGGAGAGGTCGAGATCCTTGCCCTTGAGCGCGGCGCGGTAACCGACGCCGGTCAGCTCGAGCTTCTTCTCGAAGCCCTCGGAGACGCCGACCACCATGTTGTGGAGAAGCGTGCGGGTGAGGCCCTGCTGCGCGTTGGAGGCGGTGCTGTCGTCGACGCGGACGACGTGGAGCTCCTCGCCCTCCTTCTCGATCTTGATGAGGTCGGAGAAGGTGCGGGTGAGCTCGCCCTTGCCGCCCTTGACGGTAACGGTGGTGCCATCAACTGTCACAGTGACTCCGGCGGGAACCTGGACAGGCTGCTTACCAATTCGAGACACGGTTGTCTCCTTTCATTCCTGCCGAGAGTTACCAGATGTAGGCGATGACCTCGCCGCCGATGCCCTGCTTGCGGGCGTCGCGGTCGCACATCATGCCCTTGGAGGTGGAGATAACGGCGGTGCCGAGGCCACCGAGCACGCGCGGAAGCTTGTCCGCGGTGGAGTAGATGCGAAGGCCCGGCTTGGAAATGCGGCGGATGCCACGGATGACCTTGGCGTGGCGCGCGCCGTACTTGAGGGTCACGTGCAGGGTCTTCTGCGGGGTCGTGTCCTCGACCTCGTAACCCGCGATGTAGCCCTCCTCACAGATGACGCGGGCAACCTCGACGAGCACCTTCGTCGAAGGCATGGAGACCTCCGGCTTGTTGGCTGCGTTCGCGTTGCGGATGCGCGTCAGCATGTCAGAAATGGGATCAGTAATCTTCATGGATCCTTCTCCTTCGGTAATGATGAACCTGCGTGTCCGGTTCGTCTGCACCCGTGGCGCAGGCGCCTAGACGCGAGAGCCCCAGCTGCGTCCTACCAGCTCGCCTTGCGGACGCCAGGAAGCTCGCCCTTGCTCGCAAGCTCGCGGAAGCAGACGCGGCAGAGGCCGAACTTGCGATAGACGGAGTGGGGACGCCCACAACGCTGGCAACGGTACTGCTTGCGCGTCGAGAACTTCGGCTCGCGCTGAGCCTTGACGATCATCGATGTCTTAGCCACAAATCCTCCTTCAGTTCATTCCAGTCGCCCCGCCTCGGCGGGGCAGCCTTTGATTATTGACCTACTCAGCCTTGAACGGGAAGTGGAAGGCCTTGAGAAGCGCCTTGCCCTCCTCGTCGGTCTGAGCGGTGGTCACGATGGTGATGTCCATGCCGCGGGTGTGGTCGATCTTGTCAAAGTCGATCTCCGGGAAGATGAGCTGCTCGGTGACGCCCATGGAGAAGTTGCCACGGCCGTCGAAGCTCTTCGGGGAGATACCGCGGAAGTCGCGGATGCGCGGGATGGCAATGGAGATGAGGCGATCGAAGAACTCCCACATGCGGTCCCCGCGAAGGGTGACCTTGGCGCCGATGGGCATGCCGGCACGCAGGTGGAAGGTGGCGATGGACTTGCGGGCGTGGGTCACGAGCGGCTGCTGGCCGGTGATGGCGCGCAGGTCGGCAACGGCGCCGTCGATGGCCTTGGCGTCCGTGGCGGCCTCGCCGACGCCCATGTTCACCACGATCTTCTCGATCTTGGGAATCTGGTGGACGTTGGTGTAGTTGAACTGCTTCTGGAGCTCGTCACGCACCGTGGCGAAATACTGCTCCTTGAGACGGGGGACGTACTTGTCTGCCATGTTCACTCCTTAAACTCTTGGGGTTCTCAGCACGGGGTTTCCAACCTCGTACCTCCCGGCGCGGCGAGCCGGGAGCCTGTGTCGAGCGCCCGAGGCACAAAGGTCCCTACCTACAGACGCAAGGAAACAGTTTATGCCTTCGTCCACAGAAATTCCAGCAGATTCGCCACATCGCGGTATGCACACATTAGGTTGACAAACTCGCCACGACGCAAGGCATCAGCCAAGACGAGCAAAAGAAACGGGTCCCGGCGCTCTGTGAGCGTCGGGACCCGAACACGCGCTAGATCCGAGGTCCTAGAACTTGGCGCCGCACTTCTTGCAGACGCGGACCTTCTTGCCCTCGTCATTCACGTCGTGGCCGGTGCGGGTGGGCTTGCCGCAGCTCGGGCAGATGACCATGACGTTGGAGGCGTCAATGAAGGCCTCCTGCTCGATGATGCCGCCCTGCTGGTTCTGGGCGTTGGGGCGCACGGCCTTCTTGGCGACGGCGACGCCCTCGACGAGCACCTTGCCCTCGGCGGGCTTGGCACGGAGGATGGTGCCCTCCTTGCCCTTGTCCTTACCGGAGAGCACGACGACCTTGTCGCCGCTCTTCACATGCATCTTAGCCATTCGTCCTCACTCCCTAGAGCGTCTCAGGCGCGAGCGAGACGATCTTCATGTACTTGTGGTCGCGGAGCTCGCGGGCAACGGGCCCGAAGATACGGGTGCCCTTGGGCTCGCCGTCCTTGTTGACCAGGACGCAGGCGTTGTTGTCGAACTTGATGTAGCTGCCGTCCTTGCGGCGGGTCTCCTTGACGGTGCGGACGATGACGCAACGCACGATGTCGCCCTTCTTCACCTGTCCGCCCGGCGTGGCCTCCTGCACGGCGCCGATGATGACGTCGGCCAGGCCGGCGTAGCGACGCTTGGAGCCACCGAGGACCTTGACGCACTTAACGCGTCGGGCGCCGCTGTTGTCAGCGACGTTGAGCATGGTCTCCATCTGAATCATTGGTGTTCCTCCGAACGTGTGCCCGCCCAGAGGTGCGCCCTAACGTGCGGCGCACATGGGAAGGCTCGTCACTGATACTTACTTGGCGCGCTCGACGATCTCCACGAGACGCCAACGCTTGGTCTTGGACAGCGGGCGGGTCTCCATGACGGTAACGGTGTCGCCGAGGCCGCACTCGTTGTTCTCGTCATGAGCGTGGAGCTTCTTCGAGATGGTCATCATCTTGCCGTACTTGGGGTGACGCTTGCGGTAGTCGATCTTGACCGTGATGGACTTGTCGCCAGAGATGGAGACGACCGTCCCGGTGACGACCTTGCGCGCGTTCCTAGTGGTCTCAGCCATAGTCATTCTCCTGCGATCTAGTTCTGCGCAGCGGACTTCTCCGCGGCGATCTGACGGGCGCGCTGCTCGGTGAGAACGCGCGCGATGCCCTTCTTGACGGTCTTCACGCGAGCCGTGTTGTCAAGCTGGCTCGTGGCCATCTGGAAGCGGAGGTTGAAGAGCTCGGCACGGCCCTCCTCAAGCTTCTTGGCGAGCTCCTCGTCGCTCATGGCCTTGATGTCGGTGTACTTCATTGACTATTCCTCCCCGTCCTGCTCGGTGCGGGTGACGATCTTGGTCTTGATGGGCAGCTTGTGCTGAGCGAGACGGAGAGCCTCACGCGCGATCTCGTCGGCGACGCCGTCGATCTCGAACATGATGCGGCCCGGCTTGACGACGGCCACCCACTCCTCCGGGTTGCCCTTGCCGGAACCCATGCGGGTCTCGGCCGGCTTCTTGGTGATGGGCTTGTCGGGGAAGATGGTGATCCAGACCTTGCCGCCACGCTTCATGTAACGCGTCATGGCGACACGGCAGGCCTCGATCTGGCGGTTGGTGATCCAGTGAGCCTCGAGGGCCTGGATGCCGTAGCTGCCAAAGTGCAGCTCGGTGTTGCCCTTGGCGTGGCCCTTCATGGAGCCGCGCTGAACCTTGCGGTGAAGAACGCGCTTAGGTGCGAGCATTAGCGGTTCCTCCTCTCGTTGCGACCACGACGGGGACGGCTGGAGCCCTCAAGCGCCGGACGGGGCGTGGGCTGGCCGGGGAGCTTCTCGCCGAAGTAGACCCAAACCTTGATGCCGCAGGCACCCATGGTGGTGCGAGCGGTGGCCTGACCGTAGTCGATCACGGCACGAAGGGTGTGCAGGGGCACACGACCCTCGCGGTACCACTCACGACGACCCATCTCGGCGCCGTTGAGGCGGCCGGAGCACTGGATACGGATGCCCTTGGCGCCGGCCTTGCGGGCGGACTGGACGGCCTTGCGCATGGCGCGACGGAACGCGACGCGCTGCTCGAGCTGCTCGGCGACGGACTGGGCGACGAGGTTGGCGTCGAGCTCGGGGCGCTTGACCTCGATGACGTCAACGGCGACCTGGCCCTTGGAGACGCCGGCGACCTTCTCGAGGTCGGAGCGCAGAACGTCGATGTCGGCGCCCTTCTTGCCGATGACGATGCCCGGGCGAGCGGTGTAGATGGTGACCTTCACCTTGTCGCCGGCGCGCTCGATGTCGACGCGGGAGAGGGCGGCCTTGGCGAGACGCTTCTCGAGGTAGGAGCGGATGGCAAGATCGTTGCCGAGGTTCTCGGCGTAGTTCTTATCGGCGTACCAGCGGGAACGCCACTCCTCGGTGATGCCGAGACGGAAGCCGGTAGGCTGAACCTTGTGACCCATGCTCGCTTACGCCTCCTTTCGCGGAGCGACGACGACGGTGATGTGGCTCATGCGCTTGTTGATGCGGGAAGCGGAGCCCTTGGCGCGAGGACGGATGCGCTTGAGCGTGGGGCCCTCGTCGACGTAGGCGAGCTTCACGTACAGGGTGTCACCGCGCAGGCCGTTGTTGTTCTCGGCGTTGGCGATCGCGGAGCGCAGGACCTTGGCCACGTCAACGGAGGCGGCGCGGGTCGAGAACTGCAGGACCTCGAGGGCCTTCTCGACCGGGAGGTTGCGGATCAGAGAGACGACGGCGCGAGCCTTGCGCGGGGCGACGCGAACGTACTTGGCCGTCGCGCGGACCTCGTTGGTGTTGGTGTTCTGAGGCATGTTAACTCCCTACCCCCTACTTTTCCTTGTGACCACGGAAGGTGCGGGTGGGGGCGAACTCGCCCAGCTTGTGCCCGACCATGGACTCGGTGACGTACACGGGCACGTGCTTGCGACCGTCGTGAACGGCGATCGTGTGACCCACCATCTCGGGGAAGATGGTCGAGGAACGCGACCAGGTCTTGATGACCTCCTTGGTGCCGGCCTCGTTCTGGGCGGCGACACGCGCGAGGAGGCGAGTCTCCACGAACGGGCCCTTCTTGAGACTTCTGCTCATGCTTTCTATCTCCTACTACTCGTGTGTCGACTACTTGGACTTGCGACGACGGATGATCAGACGGTTGGAGCCCTTCTTCGGGTCGCGGGTCTTGTAACCCTTCGTCGGCTTGCCCCAAGGCGTGACGGACGGACGGCCGGAGGTGTGGTTCTTGCCCTCGCCGCCGCCGTGCGGGTGGTCGACCGGGTTCATGACCGTACCACGGACGGTCGGGCGGACGCCGGCCCAGCGGCTGCGACCGGCCTTGCCGACCACGATGTTGGAGTGCTCGGCGTTGCCGACCTCGCCGATGGTGGCGCGGCAGGTCAGCAGGACGCGACGAAGCTCGGAGGAGGGCATGCGCAGGATCGCGTAGCCGTTGTCCTTGCCCATGAGCTGGACCGAGGTGCCGGCAGCGCGAGCCATGGCAGCGCCCTTGCCGGGCTGGAACTCGACGGCGTGGACGAGGGTGCCGACCGGGATCTCGGAGAGCGGCATGCAGTTGCCGGGCTTGATGTCGACATCCTTGGTGCCGGACAGGACGACGTCGCCGACGTGCAGGCCCTCGGGGCACAGGATGTAGGCCTTGGCGCCGTCGACATAGTGCAGCAGGGCGATGCGGGCAGAGCGGTTGGGATCGTACTCGATCGTGGCGACCTTGGCAGGGACGTCGTCCTTGCGGCGCTTGAAGTCGATGCGACGATACTGGCGCTTGTGGCCGCCGCCCTGGTGACGGGTGGTGATGCGACCGTTGTTGTTGCGGCCGGCCTTCTTGGGCAGGGGCTCGAGAAGCGACTTCTCGGGCGTGGTGCAGGTGATCTCAGAGAAGTCCGAGACCGTCTGGAAACGCCTGCCGGCGCTCGTGGGCTTGAGGTGCTTGACTGCCATTGAAACCTTTCCCTTCTTTTCCGTTGGCCAACCCGCTCAGGGAGTGGCGGGCGACACCGGATTTACCACGGTACCGCGCGTATCCATCGTGCGCGGCATGAAAGCCCGGCTTCCTTTCGGAAGCGCGGGCGGGGTGCCATGGGCTACTCGGCGGCCTGCTGGTTGCCGAAGATCTCGATCGTCTCGCCGGCGGCGAGGGTCACGACGGCCTTCTTCCAGGAGCGCGTGGTGCCAGGGGTCTGGTAGCGGACGCGCTTCTTCTTGCCGGAGACGTTCATGGTGTTGACCTTCACCACGTGCACGCCGAACAGCTTCTCGACGGCAGCGGCGATCTCCTCCTTGGGGGCGTTCTTGGCCACCTCGAAGGTGTACTTGCCCTGCTCCATGAGGTCGAAGGAACGCTCGGAGACGATCGGGCGAACGATCACGTTGTAGACGGAGTTCATTACGCGAGCACCTCCTCGAGCTTCTTCGCGATGTCGGGGGTCATGATGAGGGCACCGTTGTCGATGAGGGTGCGGGTGGAGGCCTCGGAGACGCCGATGATGTTCACGCGCTGGATGTTGCGGAACGAGAGGTAGGTGTTGACGTCATCGTCGGGGACAACGACGGTCACGCGCTTCTCGGAGACGCCGAGGGCGGCGAGAAGGGCGATGGCCTGCTTGGTCGACGGCTTCTCGAAGGAGAGGCTGTCAACGAGCACGAGCTCGCCGTCGGCAACCTTGCCGGAGAGGACGGAGCGCATGGCAAGCTTGACCATCTTGTTGTTGATGCGCTTGGCGTGGCTGCGCGGGGTGGGCCCGAAGATCACGCCGCCGCCGGTCCACTGGCCGGCACGGATGGAGCCCTGACGGGCGCGACCGGTGCCCTTCTGGCGATACGGCTTGACGCCGCCGCCGGAGACCTCGTGGCGGTTCTTGACGGAGTGGGTGCCCTGGCGAGCGCAGCTGTCCTGGCAGACCACGACCTGGTGGATGACGGGGATGTTCGGCTCGATGCCGAAGACGCCGTCGGCGAGCTCGGCCTCGGCGACCTGAGCCCCCTCAGCGTTCTTGATAGCGTACTTGGACATTCTGTCCTCCTTGTTAGCCTAAGAGTATTCCTGGCACTTAGGCCATGCGGATCTGGACGAGAGCGTTCTTGCCGCCGGGGACAGCGCCCTTGACGAGCATGAGGTTCTGCTCGGCGTCAACGCGAACGAGCTTGAGGTTCTTGACCGTCACGCGAGCGTCGCCCATGTGGCCGTACATGTGCAGGCCCTTGCGAACGCGCGCGGGGTAGGCGCACTGGCCGATGGAACCGGGGCGGCGCTGGTTGCGCGAGCCGTGGGTCATGGGGCCGCGGGAGAAGTTCCAGCGCTTGACAGTGCCCTGGAAGCCCTTGCCCTTGGAGGTGCCGATGACGTCGACGGCCTTGACCTCAGCAAAGTCAGCGACGGTCACGACGTCGCCGGTGTGGTGCTCCTCGCCGTTCTCGACGCGAACCTCGCGCAGGTAGCGCATCGGCTCGACGCCCTGCTTGGCGAAGTGGCCGGCCATGGGCTTGTTGACGTGCTTGGCGGAGATGTCTCCGAAGCCGATCTGGACGGCGTCGTAGCCGTCGGTCGCCTTCGTCTTGACCTGCGAGACGGTGCAGGGGCCAGCCTGGATGACGGTGACGGGCACGACGTTGTCGTTCTCGTCCCAGATCTGCGTCATCCCAAGCTTGCGGCCAAGGATCATGCTGACCATGCTCTTTCCTAACCCTCGGTGGTCATGGGACCTTGGGGCACCCTTTGCCCCTCCCCAGCGGACCACGTCCTGTATCTGCTGCCCTTACCGGGGCTTGACACAGCAATCCCCTTTTGCGCAGCCTGTCTAGTCTACACGGCCATCTGGGAATTCACAATGTCTCCGCAAAAGATTTGTGGGGTCTGAGCTGGGGCTCGATTTGCCGCGCCGCCGGGCGTATCCATTGCCTGCAAAGGCGTGCAAAGGGGACAGTCACTTTCGCACGGCGCGTTCCGCCCGTGCGAAAGTGACTGTCCCCTTTGCACGCTCCCCTCAGAGGTCCTGGTTGACGATCTCCTCGCAGGAAAACTGCCGAGAAGAGCAATCGAACTCGTAGACGAGCACGCAGCAATTGCCGAGCCTCACGTCCTGCGGGCAGCGAGCGAGGTGCCCCCATGCGCGCTTGAACTGCAGGGTCGCCGAGCCGTGGCTCACGGCAAGCACGTTGCCGGACCCGGAGGCGAGCATCAGGTCGCTGAGGGTTGCCACGATGCGGCGACGCAGCGCGACGCTCCCCTCCCCGCCATAGGGCACGAGCGCCTCTCCGGGATCCCAGAGCTCGGCGGGGACGTCTGCGGCGGGACCGCCCTCGAAGGGGCCGTAGCTGCGCTCGACGAGCCCCTCGGCCGTCTCGACCTCAGGCTCCGGAAGCCCCGCGGCGAGAAGCTCCCCCCGCGCCACCTCAGCCGTCGCAAGCGCCCGTCCGAGGGGGGACGAGAATATCCGGTCGAACCTCACGCGCCGCGCCGCGAGCCAGGTACCAGCGGCATGCGCCTGCCGCACCCCAAGCTCGGTGAGCGGGGAGTCGCAGTGTCCCTGCACGCGGTGCTGAAGGTTAAACTCGGTCTGACCATGTCTCAGAAGATAGAGCGTTGCCATGGCCCCTCCCTTCTCGCCGGACCATGATACGCCCACTCGAGGGCCTCGTCTCGCTCGCGGCCGCGCAGGAGAAGGCGATGTCGTCGGGCCACAGACCGCCCTAGAGCGCCCCCACGATGGCGCGCAGGAGCTCGTCATAGGTCTCAAGGGCAGGTAGCTCGGGATTTGCCGCCCTGATCGACGCGGGCGCCCTAAAGAGGAATCCGGCCTTGCTGGCCTGAATCATCGCAAGGTCGTTGAACGAGTCCCCTGCGGCAATTGTCTCGAACCCGCAGGACTGGAGGGCTCGCACGGTCGTGAGCTTGGAGTTCTCGCACCGCATCAGGTGACCGAGAATCTCGCCGTCCGGCGCCACGTCGAGCGAGTTGCAGAGAAGGGTTGGCCAACCGAGCTTGGCCATGAGCGGGCGCGCGAACTCCTCGAAGGTGTCGCTGATGATGACCACCTGCGTGCGCTCGCGCAGAGCGTCCAGGAAGGCGCGCGCCCCGGGCAGGGGCTCGATGCGCGAGATGACGTCCTGTATCTGGGGGAGACCGAGGCCCCGCTCTCGCAGGATGGCGAGCCGGTAGGCCATGAGCCTGTCGTAGTCCGGCTCGTCGCGCGTGGTGCGCCGAAGCTCCGGGATCCCCGACTCCTCGGCAAAGGCGATCCAGATCTCGGGCACGAGCACGCCCTCGAGGTCAAGGCACACGATGTTCATGGCAGCCCCCCAACGTCACCGTTCTTCTCGCCATGGTAGCGTCCCAAGGTTTCGAGTTGGCAACAGGCCCGTCCAGACGGTCGTGCCCCACCGACCGACAGCAAGAGCCCCCTGGCTTGCCAAGCGGAAGCTTCACGTACGTGCGCTTCCGCGTGCAAGCCCGGGGGCTCCCAGGTTGCTACAGGCGAGTGGCCTTAGAGCTTGATCTCGATGTCAACGCCCGCGGGAAGGTCGAGGCGCATGAGCGAGTCGACCGTGGAGGGCGAGGGATCGAGGATGTCAATGAGGCGCTTGTGGGTGCGCATCTCGAACTGCTCGCGGGAGTCCTTGTCCTTGTGCGGCGAGCGGATGACCGTGTAGAGGTTGCGCTCGGTGGGCAGGGGGATGGGGCCGGACACGCGGGCACCGGTCTTCTGGGCGGTGTCGACGATGAGCTTCGCGGACTGATCAACGACCTCGTGGTCGTAGCCCTTGAGGCGAATCCTGATCTTCTGGCTTGACACTGTGTACCTCCAAATGAGCTAGGGCTCGTGGTCGTTGACTTAAGAAGCGCTTCCGCCGTTCTTGGCGACGATCTCGTCGCGAATGTTCTTCGGGACGGGCTCGTAGGAGTCGAACTGCATGGTGTAGCTCGCACGGCCCTGCGTCTGGGAGCGGAGGTCGGTGGCGTAGCCGAACATCTCGCCCAGGGGCACCTTGGCGCGAATGACCTTGGTGTCGCGACGGTCCTCCATGCCCTCGATCTTGCCGCGGCGGCTGGAGAGGTTGCCCATGACGTCACCCATGTACTGCTCGGGGGTCTCGACCTCGACCTCCTCGATGGGCTCGAGCAGGACGGGATCGGACTTCTTGAGGGCGTCCTTGATGGCCATGGAGCCGGCGATCTTGAAGGCGGCCTCAGAGGAGTCGACCTCGTGGTAGGAGCCGTCGATGAGCTTCACCTTGATGTCGACGACCGGGTAGCCAGCGATGACGCCGCTCTCGAGCGCCTCCTGGATGCCCTTGTCGATCGAGGGGATGTACTCCTTCGGGATGACGCCACCGACGATGGCGTTCTCGAACTCGTAGCCCTTGCCCTCCTCGTTGGGCTCCATGTCGATGACCGCGTGGCCGTACTGGCCGCGACCACCGGACTGGCGGACGAACTTGCCCTCGGCGTGCATGACGGCCTTGCCGGCGGTCTCGCGGTAGGCAACCTGCGGCTTGCCCACGTTGCAGTCGACCTTGAACTCGCGGCGCAGGCGGTCGACGATGATCTCGAGGTGCAGCTCGCCCATGCCGGAGATGATGGTCTGGCCGGTCTCGTGATCGGTGTGGACCTGGAAGGTCGGGTCCTCCTCGGCGAGCTTGGCGAGGCCAACGGACATCTTGTCCTGCTCGGCCTTGGTCTTGGGCTCGACCGCGACGGAGATGACCGGGGTGGCGAACTCGATGGACTCGAGGATGATGGGGTGCTTCTCGTCGCAGAGAGTCTCACCGGTGGTGGTGTTCTTGAGACCGACGCAGGCGACGATGTCACCGGCGGAGCACTCCTCGCGGTCAACGCGGTCGTTGGCGTTCATCTCGAGGATGCGGCCCAGGCGCTCGCGGTTGTCCTTGACCGAGTTGTAGACGTAGGAACCGGCCTCGGCCTGACCAGAGTAGACGCGGATGTAGGTGAGCTTGCCCACGTACGGGTCGGTCATGATCTTGAAGGCGAGGGCGGAGAAGGGCTCCTTGACGTCAGCGTGACGGACCTCGGGCTCGCCCTTGAGGTTCGTGCCGTCGATCTCGGTGACGTCAAGCGGGCTCGGGAGGTAGTCGACGACGGCGTCGAGGAGCTCCTGGATGCCCTTGTTCTTGTACGCGGAGCCAACAAAGACGAGGTTGAGCTCGCCGTCGATGACGCCCTTGCGAAGAGCGGCCTTCAGGGTGTCGACGGGAACCTCCTGCTCCTCGAGGACGGCCTCCATGATCTCGTCGGAGAAGTTGGAGGCGGCGTCGAGCAGCTCCTCGCGCTTCTCCTGCGCGAGGTCGACGAACTCCTCGGGGATGGAGTCCATGGGCTCCGGGTAGATCATGCCCTTGGAGTCCTCCTTGAAGTCCCACGCGGTCATGGTGACCAGGTCGACGAGACCCCAGAAGTTGGACTCGGCGCCCATGGGAATCTGGGCCGCGACGGCGTTGGCGTGCAGGCGGTCCTTCATGGTCTCGATGGCGTGGAAGAAGTCGGCGCCCACGCGGTCGAACTTGTTGATGAAGGCGATGCGGGGAACGCCGTACGTGGTGGCCTGACGCCAGACGGTCTCGGACTGCGGCTGGACGCCAGCGACGGCGTCGAAGACCGCGACCGCGCCGTCGAGGACGCGCAGGCAGCGCTCGACCTCGGAGGTGAAGTCAACGTGGCCCGGGGTGTCGATGATCTGGATGACGTGGTCCTTCCAGAAGCACGTGGTGGCCGCGGAGGTGATGGTCACGCCGCGCTCCTGCTCCTGGACCATCCAGTCCATGGTCGCAGCGCCGTCGTGAACCTCGCCGATCTTGTGGGTCTTGCCCGTGTAGTAGAGGATGCGCTCGGTCGTGGTGGTCTTGCCGGCATCGATGTGCGCCATGATGCCGATGTTGCGCATGTCCTTGAGCTGGTACTTAACCTTTGCCATAGGTAGCTTCTCCTCGGATCAGCGAACTAGAAGCGGTAGTGAGAGAAGGCGCGGTTGGCCTCGGCCATCTTGAAGAGGTCCTCGCGACGCTTCACGGACGCGCCGACGCCGTTGGAGGCGTCGAGGATCTCGTTGGCGAGGCGCTCGGCCATGGTCTTCTCCTTGCGGGCGCGCGAGAAGTTGACCATCCAGCGAATGGCGAGCTGCGTGGCACGACGGGAGTTGACCTCCATGGGCACCTGGTAGGTGGCGCCACCGACACGCTTGGGCTTGACCTCGAGGGTCGGGCGGATGTTGTCCATGGCCTTCTTGAAGACGGCGAGGGCGTCCTCGCCGGACTTCTCGGCCACGATGTCGAAGGCACCGTAGACGATGCGCTCGGCAGTGGCCTTCTTGCCGTCAAGAAGGACCTTGTTGATGAGCTGCGAGACGAGACGGTTGTTGTAGACGGCGTCCGGCTGAACCTCGCGGCGGTGGGTCTTGGATGCACGACGCGGCATGTTCTATCTCCTCAGATCTTAGGTACGTTTACGCGGTGTGACTACTTGGGGCGCTTGGTGCCGTAGCGAGAACGGGCCTTCTGGCGGTTCTGGACGGCGGCGCAGTCATAGGCACCGCGGATGATCTTGTAGCGGACGCCGGGGAGGTCGCGCACGCGGCCGCCGCGGATCAGGACGATGGAGTGCTCCTGGAGGTTGTGGCCCTCACCGGGGATGTAGGCCGTGACCTCGATGCCGTTGACGAGGCGAACACGGGCGACCTTGCGCAGGGCCGAGTTCGGCTTCTTCGGGGTGGTGGTGAAGACGCGGGTGCAGACGCCGCGCTTCTGGGGGTTGTGCTGCAGGGCGGCGTTCTTGGACTTCGACTTGACGCTCACGCGCCCGTTGCGAACCAGCTGGTTGATAGTAGGCAAAGCTCTCTCCTTCTATACTATCGACGTGCTCTTTTCTCGTATTCAAGGGCCGAGCAGCACCTCTGCCCCGGATTGACGCGACGATGAACTCTACGCCCACGGGCACCTGTTGTCAAAACGCCACGGACCCGGGCGTATCCATCCTCCACGGCTCCTTCACGCGAGGCCGCGCAAACGCAGACGGGCGCACCCTCGCGCTTCGGCGAGAAGTACGCCCGTCCGAACTCATCGGGCCATCGCCCCCGAACGCGCATGGGGCGTGCTCCCGGGACGCCTACGCCCAGGCGAGCCCCACGGCACCGACGCCGAGGTGCTCCGCAAGCACCGGGCCGCCGTCCTTGACGCGAATCCTCGCCTCGGGGAAGCGCGTGCGCGCCGCGAGGAAGACCTCACGCGCCTCGTCGCCGCGCGGACCGAAGTGGGAGATCACGAGGTCGGAGGTCTCGCCGGGAACTCGGTCGACCATCTCCGCCGCCATGCCGCGCGCGCCGCGCCCGTCCGAGAGCTTGACGATGCCGCCCTCCTGAAGCTCCATCACGGGGTAGCGGTTGAGCTTGGTCGCCACCGCCCTCCTGATCGCGCCGAGACGGCCGCTGCGCGAGAGCGCCTCCATGTCGGGGACGCTGAAGACGATGCGCGTGCCGCCCCGCAGCTCGGTCAGGTCGTCCACGATCTCGTCGAGCGAGCAACCGCCGTCGGCGAGGGCGCGGGCACGACGCAGCAGGAACTCGAGCGCCCCCGCCGTCACCCATGAGTCGAGCACCGCCAGGCGCGGGCTCTGCACGAGCGACGCGGCGTCCTCGGCGCTGCGATAGGCGCCCGAGAGGCGCGAGGAGATGGTGACGCACAGCACGTCGTCGCCCTCGTCGAGGTGACGGCGAAAGACCGCCTCGAAGGTCGACGTCCGCACCGCCTGCGTGGCGATGTGGTGTCCCGAGTCGAGCAGCTCGGCGTAGTCGCCGTTCTCGCCGACAAAGCCCTCGCTGCGCAGCGACGAGTCGATGGAGTAGGACATCGGCACGACGTCGACGCCCAGCTCGGCGGCCTCCTCGCGCGTGAGGCCGCAGGTGGAGTCAGAGACTATCGAGAGCATATGCGGTCGCCTCCCATTGCACGGAACTTGTCGTATCGCCTCGACACGAGCTCGTCCGACGAGAGCCCGTCGAGCTCGTCGAGTGCGAGCTCGACCTCGCGCATGAGGTCGTGGGCAATCTCGGCGTGCGTGAGCCCGAAGTCGGGCACCACGCCGTCAATGATACCGAGCCTCGCGAGGTCCGGGGCCGTGATGCGCAGCGCCTCGGCGGCCTCGTCGGCCCGCTTGGCGTCCTTCCAGATGATCGATGCGCACCCCTCGGGGCTCACCACGGAGTACGCGGCGCTCCCGAGCATGAGGACGCGGTCGGCGACGGCGAGCGCCAGGGCGCCGCCCGAGCCGCCCTCCCCCACCACGACGCTCACGATGGGGGTGGACAGGCCGCTCATCTCCACGAGGCTCGACGCGATGGCCTCGCCCTGCCCGCGCTCCTCCGCCCCGATCCCGCAGTAGGCCCCAGAGGTGTCCACGAGGCAGAGAACGGGACGGTGGAACTTCTCGGCCTGCCGCATGAGGCGCTGCGCCTTTCGGTAGCCCTCGGGGTGCGCCATGCCGAAGTTCCTGCGCACGCGCTCCTTGGTGGAGCTCCCGCGCTCGATGGCCACGACGGTCATCACGCGGTCGCCCTTCCACCCGATGCCCGCCACGACCGCCGCGTCGTCGGCGAAGAGGCGGTCCCCGTGCAGCTCGACGAAGCCGTCGAGCGATCGCTCGATGAGCTCGAGCGACGTCGCCCGGTCAGTGGATCGCGTGAGCTTGACGATGTCGTAGGCGGTCTCGGGCTCCGGCGCGCGGCGCGCGCGAGAGGACCTGCGGCCCCGCGGCTCCTCATGGGAGAGGGCGTGCGGCGCGCCCGTCGCCGGCGCGACGCCCTCGTGCAGGGCAAGCAGCTCGGAGAGGGTCGCCACCATGTCGCCGCGCGTGACGATGAGGTCGCAGAACCCGTGCTCGAGCAGGAACTCGGCGCGCTGGAAGCCGGCGGGGAGGCGCTTGTGGGTGGTCTGCTCGATGACGCGCGGACCGGCAAAGCCCACGAGCGCGCCGGGCTCGGCGATGATGACGTCACCCTCCATGGCAAAGCTCGCGGTGACGCCGCCGGTGGTGGGGTCGGTGAGGACGGTCACGTAGAACAGCCCCGCCTCGGAGTGACGCCTGACGGCGGCGGAGACCTTGGCCATCTGCATGAGCGAGGTCGTGCCCTCCTGCATGCGGGCGCCGCCGGAGACGGTGAATCCCACGACGGGAAGGCCGAGCTCGGTGGCGCGCTCGAAGACGCGGCAGATCTTCTCGCCCACGACCGAGCCCATCGAGCCCATCATGAAGTCGGCGTTCATGAAGAACAGGGCACAGTCGTGCCCTCCCACGAGGCCGCGGCCGCAGACCACCGCATCCGCCTCGTGGCTCTTCTCGCG
Organism: Thermophilibacter mediterraneus; assembly: GCF_900119385.1. Taxonomy (GTDB): domain Bacteria; phylum Actinomycetota; class Coriobacteriia; order Coriobacteriales; family Atopobiaceae; genus Thermophilibacter; species Thermophilibacter mediterraneus. Next base: position 756,130 of record NZ_FPKO01000009.1, on the reverse strand, counting down.
CGCCGCCTCGAGCTTCTCGGGGTAGCCGGGGAACTCGAGGAAGTCCGTTGCGGCGAGGTCGCGGTCCCACTCCTCGAACGTCCCCGCGTCAACCGTGACGCGCATGCGCTTCCTGCCGGACAGGCGCAGGTGGTGGCCGCAGCGAGGACACACGTCGAGGTTGTCCCGGAGCTTGGTCTGGTCGATGACGCGCCGGCATCCCGGGCACTTGACGAGGACGTGGCGCTCGGGGAACTCGGCAGCGACGTCGGTCACCGGCCCCTCGAGCGCGTTGACGCTCTTCTCTCTCCTACTGCTCATAGAGGTGCTCCATCAGGTTGGTGTGGTAGTTCCCCGAGACGAACTCGGGGTTGGAGAGGATGTCGAGGTGCAGCTCGCTGTTCTCCGCCACGCCCTCGATCACGAGCTCGCCCAGGGCGGAGCGCATCTTTCGGATGGCCTCCTCGCGCGTCGAGGAGCACACGATGAGCTTGCCGAGCAGCGAGTCGTAGTACGGCGGCACGACGGCACCCACGTAGAGCGCCGAGTCGAAGCGCACGAGCGGGCCGCCGGGCACGTGCAGCATGGTGACCTCGCCGCACGACGGCAGGAACTCGGGCGTCTCCGCGTTGATTCGGCACTCGATGGCGTGGTTGGCAATGGAGATGTCGTCCTGGGAGAAGGGCAGCTCCCGGCCGGCCGCCACGCGAAGCTGCCACTTGACGAGGTCGACGCCGCTCACGAACTCCGTGACGGGGTGCTCGACCTGCAGCCGGGTGTTCATCTCCATGAAGTAGAACTGACCGTCGTCGGCAAAGAGGAACTCGATCGTGCCCACGCCCACGTAGCCGACGGCGCGCGTGAGGTCTCGCGCGGCCTTGTGCATGCGCTCGCGCACGCCGGGATGCGCATCCAGGCACGGGGCGGGGCTCTCCTCGATGAGCTTCTGGTTGCGGCGCTGGACGGAGCACTCGCGCTCGCCGAGCGACACCACGTTTCCGTGCGCGTCCGCCAGCACCTGGACCTCGACGTGGTGGGCGGGCGAGACGAACTTCTCCATGTAGCACTCGCCGTCGCCGAATGCGGCCTCGGCCTCCGCGCGCGCCTCGGTGAACGCCCGCGCGGCGTCCTCCGCGCGCTCGACCTTGCGGATGCCGCGACCGCCGCCGCCCGAGCGGGCCTTGATGAGGACGGGGCAGCCGATTCGCTCGGCCTCGGCCACGGCCTCCTCGGGGCTCGTGAGGAGGTCGCAGCCGGGGACGATCGGCACGCCCGCCGAGCGGGCGGTCCGACGCGCGGCGTCCTTGTCGCCCATGCGCTCGATGACCTCGGCCGAGGGGCCCACGAAGACGAGGCCGCACTCCTGGCACTCGCGGGCGAAGTGCGCGTTCTCCGAGAAGAACCCGTAGCCCGGGTGAATCGCCTTGGCGCCGGACTTGAGCGCCACGGTGAGGATGGCGTCCTCGTTGAGGTAGGAGTCCGCGGGGCGAGGGCCTCCGATGCAGTAGGCCTCGTCGGCGAGGGCGACGTGGAGCGCCTCGGCGTCCGCCGTCGAGTAGACCGCAACGGTTCTGACGCCCATCTCCTTGCACGCGCGTATCACGCGAACCGCGATCTCCCCGCGGTTCGCAATGAGAATCTTGTCGAACATCTTGCCTCCCCGGGTTGCGTGCAAAGGGGACAGTCACTTTTGCACGCTCGGCGCCGGCCGTGCAAAAGTGACTGTCCCCTTTGCACGGCCGGCGTTGTCACTACATGAGCGCGAACGACATCTCCGCCTGGCAGCAGAGCTCCCCGTTCACGCGCGCCTCGCCCGTGGCGAAGCGGAAGGGCCCGCGACTCTTGGTGATGCGGCACGTGAGCTCGATCGTGTCGCCGGGGCGCACGGGGTGCTTGAAGCGCACCTTGTCGAGGCTCGTGTAGAAGGGCGTGGCCCCCTTCGCCGCGAGATCGTTGGCGAGCAGGACACAGCAGTTCTGCGCCAGCATCTCGCACTGGATGACGCCGGGGACGATGGGGTTCCCCGGAAAGTGGCCCTGGACGAAGAACTCGTCCCCGGTAATGGTGATCTTGCCGTGGGCCTCCCCGTCCACGACCTCGGCCTCGTCGAGGAGCAGCATGGGCTCTCGGTGCGGAAGCAGGCTCTTGAGCTCTTCCCTGTTCATGTCTGCCCCCCTAGTAGATCTTCATGAGGCAGCAACCGTACTCGACGAGGTCGCCGTCATGCACGCAGATGTCAACGATCTCGCCGTCGGCCTCGGCCGTGACCTCGTTCATGACCTTCATGGCCTCGATGACGCAGAGGGTCTCGCCCTTCTTGACCTTCGAGCCGACGTGCACGAAGGGCTCGGCGCCCGGAGCGGGGGCGGCGTAGAAGACGCCCACCATCGGCGCGCGCACGGCGGTGGTGTGGGACATGTCGAGCGGCGCGTCGTCCGACGCCGCGACAGGCTCGGGGGCCGGCGCGACGGGGCCGCACTCCAGCTCGATGGCAGAGCCGTCCGGCTCCTCCACGCGCACGCGCGTGAGGCCACGGCTCGTCATGATGTCAGCGACCTGGGCGATCTTGGAAGCGTCCATGAGCTAGCTCCTCTCCACGGCACGCAGCGCCAGGGCGGCGTTGTGTCCTCCGAATCCGAGGTTGGTGGAGAGCGCCCAGGTGAGCTGGCACTCCACCGCCTCGTTGGGCGTGTAGTCGAGATCGCACGCCGGGTCCGGCGTGCGGTAGTTGATTGTGGGCGGCACGACGCCGTTCTCGAGGGCGAGCGCGCAGGCCATGGCCTCGACGGCACCCGTGGCGCCGATCATGTGGCCGGTCATGGACTTGGTGGAGGAGACGTGCGCTGCGCGGGCGGCCTCCTCGCCCAGGGCCTGCTTGAAGCCGAGCGTCTCGGACGCGTCGTTGAGCTTGGTCGAGGTGCCGTGCGCGTTGATGTAGAGCCCCTCCTCGGGTCTCACGCCACCCTCCTCGACGGCGAGACGAATGGCGCGGGTGATGCCGGCGGCCTCGGGATCGGGGCTCGTGATGTGGTGCGCGTCATCGGTGTTGCCGTAGCCCACGACCTCGGCATAGATGTGCGCCCCGCGTGCCACGGCATGGTCCCACTCCTCGAGCACGAGCACGCAGGCGCCCTCGCCCATGACAAAGCCGTCCCGGTCCGCGTCGAAGGGGCGGCACGCGGTTGCGGGGTCGGGGTTGGTCGTGAGGGCGCGACAGCTCGTGAAGCCCGCAATGGAGTCGGGCATGATGGCAGCCTCGGCGCCGCCGGCGAGGATGGCGTCGGCATAGCCGTGCTTGATGGCGCGGAAGGCCTCGCCCACCGCGTGCGCCGAGGTGGCGCAGGCGGTGACCACGGGAAGGGTGGGGCCGAGCGCCTTGTGGCGGATGGCGATCGCACCCGTCGCCATGTTGGAGATCATCATCGTGATCATGAACGGCGACGCCCGCCTCGGGCCCCGCGCGTCGATGGTGTGCACGTTGTCGGTGTAGGACTGGATTCCGCCCACGCCCGAGCCGACGTACACGCCGAGGCGCTCGTGGTCAATCGCCCCCTCAGCGTCCAGGCCGGAGTCCGCCATGGCCTCGTCCGACGCGACGAGGGCATACTGCGCGTACGGGTCCTGGTGGGCGGCCTCCTGCTTGCCGAGCAGCGCCGCGGCGTCGAAGCCCTTGACCTCGGCGGCCACCTTGACCTTGAAGGCCTCGGTATCGAAGTGGGTGATGGGGCCGATGCCGCAGCGGCCGGACACCATGCCGTCCCACGTCTCCCGGGCAGTGTTGCCAAGCGGCGTCACGGCGCCGATGCCGGTGATTGCAACCCTGTGTTCCATCTCAACTCCCAACGCGTGCAAAAGGGACAGTCACTTTTGCACGTCCGTCATGTGCGCGTGCAAAAGTGACTGTCCCTTTTGCACGCGTACCAGCTACATCGCCATGCCGCCGTCGACGCGGATGACCTCGCCGGTCACGTATGAGGCGGCGTCGCTCACGAGGAAGCGCGCGACGGCGGCAACCTCGTCGGCCGCCGCGAGGCGCCCGAGCGGAATCTGCTTCTCGTAGTTCTCGCGCACGGCGTCGGAGAGCACGGCCGTCATGTCCGTCTCGACGAAGCCGGGGGCGATGGCGTTCACCGTCACCCCGCGCGGCGCGAGCTCGCGCGCGACGGACTTGGTGAGGCCGATGAGCCCCGCCTTGGAGGCGGCGTAGTTCGCCTGCCCCGCGTTGCCCATGAGACCGACGACCGAGGCCATGTTCACGACGCGGCCCCCGCGCTGCCGCATGAGGGTACGGGAGAGGGCGCGGATGGTGTGGAACGCGCCCTTGAGGTTCACGTCTATGACGCGGGCGAAGTCCTCGTCGGACATCCTGACGAGCAGGCCGTCGCGCGTGACGCCCGCGTTGTTGACGAGCGCCCACACGGAGCCAAAGTCGGCGAGAACCGCGTCCGCCATGGCCTTGACGGCCTCGGCGTCCGAGACGTCGCAGCGGTAGGTGCGCGCGGTGGCGCCGGCGGCCTCGCAGGCGGCGACGGTCTCCGCTGCCGCAGCCTCGTTTCCGGCGTAGACGAGCGCGAGGTCAAAGCCGTCGGCAGCAAGCCCCTCGGCGACGGCGCGCCCGATGCCGCGGGAGGCGCCCGTCACGAGGGCGACGCGACGGCCGGCGTCACGCTCAAGGGTTCCGGTCTTCTCGGCCATCTATTCCTCCTTGGCGTCGGCGAGCGCGGCGAGAACCGCCTCGAGCTGCTCGACGGTCTCGCACGGCAGCGCCGTGACGTTCTCGAGCGTGCGGGTCACGAGGCCCGTGAGCGTCTTTCCAGGACCCACCTCGACGAAGGTGTCCACGCCCATGGCCGCCATGGCCTCGAGGGTGCGGACCCACTGCACGGGGTTGGCCACCTGGCTGGCGAGAAGCGCCACGCGGGCATCCTCGTCGGCCGGGTATGCCTCGGCGGTGCGGTTGGCAAGAACGGGGACTGCGGGCTCGGCAGGAGCGTGGCCGTCCGCGAGGTAGGCGGCGAGCCCACGCTCGGCCTCAGCCATGAACGGGCTGTGGAAGGCACCCGAGACGGCCACCTTCATCGCGCGGCCCCTCGCCTCCTTCACGAGCGCGTCGAGCCTCTCGCAGGCCTCTTCCGTACCGGCCACGACGGTCTGCAGGGGGCTGTTGTAGTTCACGGGCCAAGCGTCGCCCGCCTCGGCGGCCAGGCGCTCCACGGTGGCGGCGTCGAGCTTCACCACGGCACGCATCGCCCCGGGGTTCTTCTCGGCTGCGTCCGCCATGAGCTCGGCGCGGTGGCACACAAGCTCGAAGCCGCGCTCGTCGGTGTAGGCGCCGGCATATGTGAGCGCGGCGACCTCGCCCAGCGAGAAGCCCGCCACCACGTCCGGACGCACGCCGCGCGCCTCGAGGGCGCGGGCGGCGGCAAGGTCGGCGGCAAAGACGCACGGCTGGGTGTTGATGGTCTGCGCCAGCTCCTCCTTGGTGCCGGAGAGGCACTGGTCGGTGGTGCCGGGACGCACGGCGTCGGCCGCCTCGAAGACGGCGCGGGCAGCGGGCTCGGACTCGATGAGGTCCGCGCACATGCCAGGGTGCTGGGCGCCCTGGCCTGCGAAGAGGAACGCTACCTTACCCATTGGCTCGCCCCCGCCAGGACCTTCTCGGCGCCGTTCACGAGGTCGTCCACGATCTCGAGGGCGCTCTGGCGCTCCTTCACCATGCCGGCGATCTGGCCGCAGAGGAACGAGCCGTGCTCGTAGTCGCCCTCCTTGGCCGCCTTGCGCAGCGCGCCCGTGCCAAAGGCGTTGAGCTCGTCGACCGAGGCGCCCTCGGACTCCATCTTGAAGTAGGCGTTGGAGAAGGGGTTCTTGAGGGCGCGGACGGGGTGGCCGGTGGAGCGACCGGTGGCGCGGGTGGAGATGTCGTTGGCCTTGAGAACCATGTCCTTGTACTGGTCGGACACGGTGCATTCGTCGGCAACGAGGAAGCGCGTCCCCACCTGGACGCCCACGGCGCCGAGCATGAGGGCGGCGGCCACGCCGCGGCCGTCGGCGATGCCGCCGGCGGCGATCACGGGGATCTTCACGGCGTCGACGACCTGCGGCACGAGGGCCATGGTCGTGGTCTCGCCGATGTGGCCGCCAGACTCTGTGCCCTCGGCGACGACGGCGACGGCGCCGGCGCGAGCCACGAGCTTGGCCATTGCGACGGAGGCGACCACGGGAATGACCTTGATGCCGGCCGCGTTCCACGCCTTCATGTACTTGGTCGGGTTGCCGGCGCCGGTGACGACCACGGGAACGTGCTCGTCAATGACGACCTGGGCAACCTCGTCGGCAAACGGGCTCATGAGCATCACGTTCACGCCGAAGGGCTTGTCCGTCTTGCTCCTGAGCTCGTGGATCTGGTCGCGCAGCCAGTCGGCGTTCGCGTTCATGGCCGCGATGATGCCCAGGCCGCCGGCCTCCGACACAGCGGAGGCGAGGGAGGCGTCGGCGATCCAGGCCATCCCGCCCTGGAAGACGGGCTTCTCGATACCGAGGAGGTCGCAGATGGGGGTGCGCAGCATGACTAGTTCTCCAGAAGGGCGTCGACCATGTCGACGAACTCGCCGATCGTGGTGGGGTTGGACTCGGCGTCGATCTCGATGCCGAACTCGTCCTCGCAGGCCATGACGGCCTCGACGGTCGCCAGGCTGTCCAGGCCGACCTCGGCGAGCGTGGTGTCGGCGGTCAGCTCGACGTCGTCGAGGCCGCCCTGCTCGCGGACGATGGCGCACACGCGGTCGAAGGTGCTCTGATCTGCCATGGTTCTTTCTCCTTATCTCCGTGCGCCCGGTCGGGCGCGCCGATGGACTGTTGTGGTGCGCTCGCGCGAAGCGCCCCTAGTCGCCGGGTCGGTCCCAGCGAAGGAGGCACGCCCCCGTGTCGAGGCCCGCCCCGAAGCCGACGAGGACGACGAGCTGTCCCCCCTTGAGCTCGCCCGCGCGCGCGAGCCGGTCGAGCGCGAGCGGGATGCACGCGCTCGAGATGTTGCCCGTCTCCTCAAGCGCGCGCGCCACCTTGGCGTTGTCGATGCCGAGCCGCTGCACCGCCGAGGAGAGGATGCGCTCGTTGGCCTGGTGAAACACGAAGTGGTCGATGTCGTCGACCGCGACGCCCGCCTGCTCGCAGAGCGCCTGGACGGAGTCGCAGATGGCGTTCACGCCGAACTTGAAGACGCGACGCCCCTCCATCGCGAGCACACTGGCGGGGCGTTCGGTCGCGTCGTAGGGGGAGCTTCCGGCGACTCCGGGAACGTGAAGGATGTCAACGGATGGCTCGGTCGTGAGGCGCAGCGCGAGGGGGTTCTCGCCGTCGGGGCCGAGCACCGCCGCGGCAGCGCCGTCCCCGAACAGGACGCAGGTCGCGCGGTCGGACCAGTCGACGAGCCGGCTCATCTTCTCGGCCGCCACCACGAGCACGCGCTCGCCGCGCCCGCGGGCAAGGTAGCCGTCCGCGACGTCGAGGGCGAAGACGAAGCCCGCGCACGCGGCGGAGAGGTCGAAGGCCGGGCAGGACGCGCCGATGAGCTCGGCGACGGCGCAGGCCTCCGCCGGGATGAGGTGGTCCCCGCTCGTGGTGGAGCAGATGATGAGGTCAAGCTCCCCCGCGGAGACGCCCGCCGCCTCGAGCGCACGGCGACACGCCGTCACGGCGAGCTCGTCGAGCGTCTCGGTCGTGCAGATTCCGCGGCTCCTGATGCCCGTGCGCGGGAAGATCCACTCGTCGGAGGTGTCCAGGAACTCGGAGAGGTCATCGTTGGTCACGGAGCGCTCCGGGAGCGCCGAGCCCGTACCAAGAATGCGAAATCCCACCTTCTTGCCCCCCTGTCATCCGGTTGCCGCGGTCCACGCAATGTTAACCCGTCAACATCTTCTTGGTAGGCTAGTCAAAGTGCGGAGGACCAAGCCACGACATTGTTCAGCTTCTCAATTTTGCCACGACTCCTCCACATCGGAAACGTGCACGGGCGCAAAAGTGACGGTGGGCGGCAGCAGGCGGGACACGGGCGCGCCTTCCCTACAATTGAGTCGCCCCGTCCACCCGACCGGATACCGCAGGAAAGGGCCGCGATGACGCTCCCACCAATCACCGTTCTCGACGCCGTCGGCTCCACCAACGACGTCGCGCGCACCCTCGGACTCGCTGGGGCACCGCACGGCGCCGCAGTGGCAGCGCGCAAACAAACCGCAGGTCGTGGGCGTCGCGGACACGCCTGGGAGTCTCCGCGCGGCAACGTCTACCTCTCCGTGGTGCTGCGCCCGCGTGTCACCCCCGCGCGGCTGCCGGGCCTCGCCGCGGCCTGCGGGGTCGGGGCGCTCGACGCCCTGCGCGCGCTCGCCCCCTCCCGCGAGCCCCTGCTCAAGTGGCCCAACGACATCCTGGCACGCAAGCGCAAGCTTGCCGGCATCCTCGTCGAGGCGGTGCGGGGCACGGCGGGCGACGCCTTCGCCGTCTGCGGCATCGGCGTCAACGTCTCCGCCGCCCCGCGCGACCTCGCTGCCGTTTCCCTCGCCGAGCTCGCTCCCGCGGCCTCCGCAGACGCGGGGACCGACGTCGGAGGGCTCGCCGCGGCGCTGCGCGACCACATCGTGGCGCGAGTGGACGCCTGGTCTGCGGCCGACGGCGACCGACCGCTCGACGGCGTGCGCGAGGACTACCTCGCCCGGCTCGCCTGGATGAGTGCCGCCGTCGTGGCACGCGATCCGGAGAGCGGCGCCGAGCTTGCACGGGGAACGCTCGTCGACGTGGACCCCTGGGGGCGTGCCGTGCTGGAGACCCCCTCGGGGCGCATGTCCCTCACCGCCGAGCAGGCCTCCCTGAGGCCGGCGTCGGACACGTAGCGCCCGCGGCCCGGGTGGGCGGACCCCCGTCACTGGACACGGGAGAAACAAGAGGGCGCCGGCCCCGCGAAGTGCGGAACCGGCGCCCGATCGGATTCAGCGGAGGACGGGAGCGCTACTCCTCGTGCTCGGCCTCCTGACGAACGACCTGGGAGAGCAGGTCGTCGAGGGACCCGAGGTCCTCGTTGATGATGTCAGAGTCGCCGGCCGGCGAGTCGGAGCCGCCGATGAGCTCGTCGTCATCGAAGTGGTGCGTGGAGGGCGCCGCCGTGCCGAGCATGATGTCGGCGTCGGCGTCGGGCGAGAAGACCATGTTCAGGAGCTGGGAGAGGTCCTCGCTGTCCGCCTCGGAGTCATCGGGCTCGAGGATGTAGAGCAGGCCGCGCGCCTCGAGGCCGTCACGGAGCTCCTCGATCGCCTTGGCGCCGATGCCGTCGATGCGCAGCAGGTCGTCCTCGGTCTTGCCGATGAGGTCACCCACGGTCTCGATGCCCACCTCGCTGAACTTGTTGGTCCAGCGCTGCGAGACGCCGAGGTCGTCGAAGAGGTAAAGCTTCGCGTCCTCGCTGGAGAGCGTGCGACCGTTCTTGGAGTAGACGCCGCCGAAGCCGTAGTCGTCGCCCACCCAGTCCAGCTGCTTGGGAAGCTGCTCCTCGATGCCCTTGAGCTCGTCGGGCGCCCACTCGGGCAGGCTCTTGGCGAGCGGGGACGTGGGGCCGTCGATCTCGGTCCCGTGGTAGGTGAGCTTGACGTCGTGGTAGGCCGAGAGGCCGGTACCCGCGGGAATCTGCTTGCCCACGATGACGTTTGACTTGAGGTCGAGCAGGTGGTCGACGTCGCCCTCGATGGCGGCCTCGGTGAGGACGCCGGCCGTGCGGATGAACGACGCGCTGGACAGCCAGGAGTCGATGGAGCTCGCCACCTTGAGGGTGCCGAGGATGACCGGCTCCGCCTCGGGCGGCGTGCCGCCGGCGAGGGCGATGTCGCGGACCGCGTCGGCGAAGACGTAGCGGTCGACGTACTGGCCGAGCAGGTACTGCGAGTCGCCCGGGTTGGTGACCTGGACGCGGCGCAGCATCTGGCGCGCGATGACCTCGATGTGCTTGTCGTTGAGGTCCACGCCCTGCGAGGTGTAGACGTCCTTGACGGACTCGACGAAGGTGTGCATCGTCGACTCGATGTCGGTGAGCTTGCGCAGCTTGCGGAAGTTCACGAAGCCGCGGGTGATCTGGTCGCCGGCACGAACCTCGACGCCATCCTCGACGCCCGGCATGAAGCGCACGGACGCGGGCACGCGCCACTCGTCGACGATGCGCGAGGCGTCCTCGGTGTCGTAGATGCGCAGCAGGTACTCGGTCTGCTCGGGCGTGATGCGCAGCAGACCGGAGACGGGCGCAAGGTCCGCCTCGCGACCAAGGATCTTCTCGTTGACGTTACCGACAACGTCGAACATGCGGGCGACCGTGGGGAGGCCCTGCGTGATGTCGTCGGCGCCCGCGACGCCGCCGGAGTGAATGGTACGCATCGTGAGCTGGGTGCCCGGCTCGCCGATGGACTGCGCGGCGATGATGCCAACGGCCGTGCCGATGTTGACCGGACGACGGGTGGAGAGGTCCCAGCCGTAGCACTTCTGGCAGACGCCGTACTTGGACTTGCAGGTCAAAAGCGCCCTGAGCTCGATCTTCTTGAGGCCGCGCTCGACGAGCATCTCAAGCTGGTCCTTGGACTCGACGTAGGCGTCCCGTGCGATGAGCACCTCGCCGGTGGCGGGGTCGCAGATGTCGTTCAGGGCGCAGCGGCCGATGAGGTCGGTGTCGACCTCGCTCTGGCCCGGCTTGATGAGCGGGTAGGTGACGCCCTCGTCGGTGCCGCAGTCCTCCTCGCGCACGATGACGTCCTGGGCGACGTCGACGAGTCGGCGGGTCAGGTAGCCGGAGTCGGAGGTGTGCGACGCCGTGTCGACGAGGCCCTTGCGGGCGCCGTAGGTCGAGATGAAGTACTCGAGCGGCTCGAGGCCCTCACGGAAGTTGGCCTTGATCGGAAGGTCGATCGTGTCACCGGACATGTCGGCCATGAGGCCTCGCATGCCGGCGAGCTGACGGAGCTGCGTCTTGGAGCCACGGGCGCCGGAGTCGGCCATCATGTAGATGGGGTTGTCCTCGGCAAAGCCCGCGAGCATCTCGGTAGCGAGCAGGTCGGTGCACTCGGTCCAGGCGTTGACGACCTCGGTGTGACGCTCCACCTCGGAGAGGAAGCCGTCCTCGTAGTACTCGTTGATCTCGTCGACGCGCTCCTGCGCCTCCTCGAGCAGCTGGGGCTTGTCCTCGGGAATCGTGGCGTCCCAGACGGAGACCGTCAGGCCCGCGATGGTGGCGTAGTGGAAGCCGGTCTCCTTGATCGCGTCGAGGATCGGCTCGACCTCGGCCGTGGTGTAGCGGTCGCAGCAGTCGTTGACCAGCGCGCTGATGTCGCTCTTCACCATCTTGTAGTTGATGAAGGGGTAGTCGGCGGGCAGGCACTGGCGGTTGAAGATGATGCGGCCGGGCGTGGTCTCGAAGCGCGCCGAGCGCTCGGTCACGTCGAAGTCCTCGAAGGTCCCCTTGCCCGTGAGCACGCGGAAGATCTTGCGACCATCCTGCTCGACATTGGCGTCGGCGGCGGAGACGCGCACGATGACGGGCTGCTGGATGCCGAGCTCGCCGTTCATGTCAATGGCGAGGAGGGCGTCGTCGAAGTCGGAGAAGACCGGGGTCTCCTCGCTGCGCGCGCCCTGCTCGGTGGTCAGGAAGTAGGCGCCGAAGACCATGTCCTGGGAGGGAACGGTGAGCACCTTGCCCGACGCGGGGCTGCGCAGGTTGTTGGACGACAGCATCAGCACGCGCGCCTCGGTCTGGGCCTGCGTGGAGAGCGGCACGTGCACGGACATCTGGTCGCCGTCGAAGTCTGCGTTGAAGGGGGCGCACACGAGCGGGTGCAGGTGAATCGCCTTGCCCTCAACGAGCACCGGCTCGAACGCCTGGATGGACAGACGGTGCAGGGTGGGTGCGCGGTTGAGAAGGACCAGGCGGTCCTTGACGACCTCGGAGAGCACGTCCCACACGGCCGGCATCTGGCGGTCGATGGCGCGCTTGGCGCCCTTGATGTTCTCGACCTTGCCGAGCTCGACCAGGCGACGCATCACGAACGGCTTGAAGAGCTCGAGCGCCATCTGCGTGGGCAGGCCGCACTGGTGCAGCTTGAGCTTGGGGTCGACGACGATGACCGAGCGGCCGGAGTAGTCGACGCGCTTGCCCAGCAGGTTCTGGCGGAAGCGGCCCTGCTTGCCCTTGAGGGCCTCGGCGAGGGACTTGAGCGGGCGACCGCCGCGCCCGGTGACGGGACGGCCGCGACGGCCGTTGTCGAAGAGCGCGTCGACGGACTCCTGCAGCATGCGCTTCTCGTTGTTGACGATGATCGCGGGAGCGTCGAGGTCGAGCAGGCGCTTGAGTCGGTTGTTGCGGTTGATGACGCGACGGTAGAGGTCGTTGAGGTCGGACGCCGCGAAGCGACCGCCGTCGAGCTGCACCATCGGGCGCAGGTCGGGCGGGATGACCGGAATGACGTCGAGAATCATGTTGGCCGGGTCGTTGCCGCCCTTGAGGAAGGCGTCGACGATCTCGAGGCGCTTGATGGCCTTCTCGCGCTTCTGCTTCTGGGCGTCGTCGGAGGCGATGATCTGGCGCAGGCTCTGGGCCTCGGACTCGAGGTCGATGCCGCGGAGCAGCTCGCGCACGGCCTCGGCGCCCATGCCGCCCTTGAAGTAGATGCCGTAGTAGCGCTTGAGCTCGGAGAAGAGCCCCTCGTCGGAGATGAGCTCACGCTCCTCGAGCTGCATGAACTTCTCGTAGGCGTCGCGACGCAGCGCCTTCTCCTCCTCGTACTCCTCCTCGAGGTCGGCGATTCCGGCGCGAATCTCGTCGGCGGAGAGCGGCTCGACGTCGCCGAACTCGTCGGCGGACGGCTCGCCCTGCTCCTTCAGGCGCTCGATCTGCTCGTCGCGCTCGGCGTCGAGCTCCTCGAGGTCGGCGGCGAGCTCCTCCTTGAGGTCGTCGGCGTCCGCCTCGCGAGCCTCAACGTCGACGTGCGTGATGATGTAACTCGCGAAGTAGAGCACCTTCTCGAGGTCCTTGCTCTTGATGTCGAGCAGGCGCGCGAGAGGGAAGCTCGTGGGGCTCTTGAAGTACCAGATGTGGCTCACGGGGGCCGCGAGCTCGATGTGACCCATGCGCTCGCGGCGCACCTTGGCCGTGGTCACCTCGACGCCGCAGCGCTCGCAGACGATGCCGCGGAAGCGGATGCCCTTGTACTTGCCGCAGGCGCACTCCCAGTCCTTCTGCGGTCCGAAGATCTTCTCGCAGAACAGGCCGTCCTTCTCGGGCTTGAGCGTGCGGTAGTTGATGGTCTCGGGCTTCTTGACCTCGCCGCACGACCATCTGCGGATGCGGTCGGCAGAGGCGAGCGAGATCTTGATGGCGTCGAAGTCGGTGGTATCGAAATCTGCCACAGTCGCTACTCCTTATCGCTCGGAGCGTCGCCGACGAGGGCGGCGTCAGAGTTCTCGAGGTCACTGGCAAGGTCGTCGACGAGGCTGTCGACGGAGGGCATGTCGGCGAAGACGTCCACGGCGCTCTCGGCGACGGCTGCCTCGTCGGAGGCCGCGCGCTCGGCGCGCTTGCGGTAGGAGATCGGCTCGATGTCGAGCGCGAGCGAGCGAATCTCCTTGACGAGCACCTTGAACGACTCGGGGATGCCAGCCGCGGGGACGTTCTCGCCCTTCACGATGGACTCGTAGGTCTTCACGCGACCGCTCGTGTCGTCGGACTTGACCGTGAGAATCTCCTGGAGGACGTTGGCCGCGCCGTAGGCGTAGAGGGCCCAGACCTCCATCTCGCCGAATCGCTGGCCGCCGAACTGGGCCTTGCCGCCCAGGGGCTGCTGCGTGACGAGGCTGTACGGGCCGGTCGAGCGGGCGTGGATCTTGTCGTCGACCATGTGGCCGAGCTTGAGGATGTAGCTCGTGCCGACGGTGATGGGGCTCTTGAACGCCTCGCCGGTGCGGCCGTCGTAGAGCGTGGTCTTGCCGAGCTCGTTGAGCTGCGGGACGAACTCCTCGCGCATGTGGTCGCCGTAGTCGAGGCGGGCCTTGTTCATGAGGTTGATGTTGCAGCGGCGCAGCAGCTCCGCGACCTCCTCGTCGGTGGCGCCGTCAAAGACGGGCGTCGCCACGCGGATGGGGCCCGGGACGTAGCGGTCGGACTCGGCGGACTCGTCGTCCCAGCCGTGCGCGGCGCCCCAGCCGAGGTGGCACTCGAGGAGCTGGCCCACGTTCATACGAGAGGGGACGCCGAGCGGGTCGAGCAGGACGTCGACAGGCGTGCCGTCGGCCATGTAGGGCATGTCCTCGACCGGCAGGACATTGCAGACGACGCCCTTGTTGCCGTGGCGGCCGGCGATCTTGTCGCCCTGCTGAATCTTGCGACGCTGCGCGACGAAGACGCGGACGAGCTCGTTGACGCCGGGCGGGAGGTCGTCGCCAGCCTCGCGGCTGAAGCGGACGACGTCGACGACGCGGCCGTAGGAGCCGTGCGGCATCTTGAGCGAGGTGTCGCGGACGTCGTGGGCCTTGGCGCCGAAGATGGCGCGCAGCAGGCGCTCCTCGGCGGTGAGGGCCGTCTCGCCCTTGGGCGTGACCTTACCCACAAGGATGTCACCGGGGCCGACCTCGGCGCCGATGCGGATGATGCCGTCGTCATCGAGATTTGCGAGCATGTCCTCGGAGAGGTTGGGGATCTCGCGGGTAATCTCCTCGGGTCCGAGCTTTGTGTCGCGGGCGTCGATCTCGTGACGGGAGATGTTGACCGAGGTCAGCAGGTCCTCCTGCACGACGCGCTCGGACACGATGATGCCGTCCTCGTAGTTGAAGCCCTCCCACGGCATGTAGGCCACGGTGAGGTTGGTGCCGAGGGCGAGCTCGGTGTTGTCGATCGAGGTGCCGTCGGCGAGCGGCTGGCCCTTCTCGACGTGGTCGCCCGCACGGACGATCGGGCGGTGGTTGATGCAGGTGGACTGGTTCGAGCGCTGATACTTGGGGAGGTCGTAGCGCTCCGAGCCGTACTCGTCGGAGTAGACGACCACGTGGGCGGCGTCGACCTCGGAGACGGTGCCGGCGTGGGCGGCGCAGATGAGCTCGCCGGAGTCGAGCGCGGCGCGCTCCTCCATGCCGGTGCCCACGTACGGGGCGCTCGTGCGAATCAGGGGCACGGCCTGACGCTGCATGTTCGCGCCCATGAGGGTGCGCTTCGCGTCGTCGTGCTCGAGGAACGGGATGAGGTTGGCGGCGACCGACAGCAGCTGTCGGGGCGAGACGTCCATGTAGTCGACGTCCTCGACGCTCACCTGGGCGGGGGCGCCGAAGGAGCCGTCGAAGTCGCGCGTGCGGGCGATGATTCGCTCGGGGTGCGTGATGTTGCCCTTGGAGTCGACGTCGACGAACCGACCGGTCTCGGGGTCGAACGGCGTGTTGGCGGGGGCGATGTTGTGCGCCTCCTCCTCGTCGGCCGTCATCCAGTCGATCTTGTCGGTGACCACGCCGTTCTCAACGCGACGGTAGGGCGACTCGATGAAGCCGTACTCGTTGACGTGGGCGTAGAGCGCGAGCGAGCCGATGAGGCCGATGTTGGGTCCCTCGGGCGTCTCGATCGGGCACATGCGGGAGTAGTGGGAGTTGTGGACGTCGCGGACGGCCGTCGGCACGTTGGTGCGGCGGCTGGAGCCGGACTTGTGGCCGGCAAGGCCGCCGGGGCCGAGCGCCGAGAGGCGGCGCTTGTGGGTGAGGCCGGCGAGCGGGTTGGCCTGGTCCATGAACTGCGAGAGCTGGGAGGAGCCGAAGAACTCCTTGATCGCGGCCACGATCGGGCGAATGTTGATGAGCGACTGCGGCGTGATGTCGTCGACGTCCTGGGAGGCCATGCGCTCGCGGACGACGCGCTCCATGCGGCTCATGCCGATGCGGAACTGGTTCTGCACGAGCTCGCCCACGGTACGAACGCGACGGTTGCCGAAGTGGTCGATGTCATCGAGGCGCTTGCTCGGGTCCCCGGCGTGCAGGGCGAGCAGGTAGCGCAGGGCCTCGACGATGTCCTCCTGGGTGAGCACGCGCGCGCCGGAGTCGACGTCGATGCCGAGCTTCTTGTTGACCTTGTAGCGACCAACGCGAGCAAGGTCGTAGCGCTGCTCGTTGAAGTAGAGGCCGTCGATGAGCGAGCGGGCGGAGTCGACGGTAGGCGGCTCGCCGGGACGCTGGCGGCGGTAGATCTCGAGCAGGGCGTCCTCGCGCGTGGTGGCAACGTCGCGCTCAAGCGTGTTGCGGACGACGTCGGAGTCGCCGAGCAGCGAGAGAATCTCGTCGTCGGTCTCGGCGATCCCGAGGGCGCGCAGGAACATCGTGGCGGACTGGCGGCGCTTGCGGTCAATGGAGACCACGAGGTGACCGCGCTTGTCGACCTTGAACTCGAGCCACGCGCCGCGCGCGGGGATGAACTGGGCCTTGTGGACGCGAACGCCGTTGTCCATCTCGGAGGCAAAGTACACGCCGGGAGAACGGACGAGCTGCGAAACCACGACGCGCTCGGTGCCGTTGATGACGAAGGTGCCGCGCTCGGTCATGAGCGGGAAGTCGCCCATGAAGACGAGCTGCTCCTTGATCTCGCCGGTCTCCTTGTTGACAAAGCGCACGTCAACGAAGAGGGGCGCCTGGTAGGAGATGTCCTTGGCCCGGCACTCCGCGATGGTGTGCGCGGGATCGCCGAACTGGTGATCTCCAAAGGTGACCTGGAGGGTGTGAGCAGAGTTCTCGATCGGGGAGAACTCGGCGAAGGACTCGGCGAGGCCCTCGCCCATGAAGCGCTCGAACGACTCCTTCTGTACGGAGATCAGGTTCGGAAGCTCCATTGCCGGAGCAATCTTGCTAAAGGTCTTGCGTCCGGTCGTGCCCTGTGGTTTGGTAAGAGCAGTCTTTGCGGTAGACACCAGGCTTTTCCTCCTTCAAAAAGGGTGGAAGGCGGCAATTGTCGCAACGTAATAATCTACCGAAAGCCTCTCGGGTGGTCAATGAAAAGTCTTGACTTGACCCTCGTTTTCGAGTATGAAATTTCGCTCAGCTCTTTTACCTGCTAAAACGCTTCAGCTTGGCATCTCCGGGTGTGAAGGTTCGGTGACGCTCCATGATGCGAGCCGCTTCGACCTTACGAGAGACGTCCCCCAGCGGCACAAAGACGATATGAGCTGAACGTTGGTTCCTTCCGCCGTCACGGCCCCGTGGGCCGGACGACAGCGGACGCGCCGCCAACCGGGAGCGCAAGGCCGACCGACGCGACGCGGGGGGGCGGCGCGAGCATGCCTGGGGGCACGGTTCCGCCCCCTCCGGGACCCCGTTCCGTGCCATATGGCAGTCTGGGCGATATGGCATGCTCGACCAACCGGCAGCCCGCCCAAGCGGCAGCCCGCCCGAGCGGCGCCGCAGCCGCGTGAGGATTGGCAGGGTACCGTCAAGATTCTTGCGCACTTTCCGACAGCCCCATAGGCCCGCCGTCCGGTGCGGCTACCCCTCCAGCAGAGTCACGTCCAGGTAGCGACGAGAGCCCCACTCGCTCTCGGCCACGTACTTGAGCCTGGCGGTCACGAGCATGAGGGCCGAGTTGCCGTCGGGAAAGGTGCCCACGACCCTCGTCCTGCGCCGGATCTCGCGGTTCAGCCTCTCGATGGCGTTGTTGGTGCGTATGCGCCGCCAGTGCTCGCGCGGGAACCTCGTGTAGGTCAGGGTCTCGGCGTATCCGTCGCGCACGACCTTGGCCGCCTCCTTGAGCTTGGATTTCTCGAGCTCGGATGCGACCTCGAGGGCCTTGGCCTCGGCAGCCTCGCGGGACTCCATGGCGTGGATGGCCTTGAGCATGGCGGCGACCCTCGGCCTCTTCGATTTCGGAACCTTCGAGAGCACGTTGCGGTAGAAGTGCACGGTGCAGCGCTGGTAGGCCGCGCCGGGGAAGACCTCCGCGATGGAGCCGACCATGCCGGCCGCCTTGTCGCCGGTGAACATCCTCACGCCGCGCAGCCCGCGCGACTTGAGCCACGAGAGGAACTCCCGCCAGCACTCCGCCGACTCCGTGAACCCCTCGGCGGCACCGATGACCTCGCGGAAGCCGTCGTCGTTCACGCCTATGGCCACCATCACGGCCACGTTCTCGTAGCTCCCGCCCCAGGATCTCTTGAGGTATATCCCGTCGACGTAGACGTAGGGGTACGCCCGGTCGAGCGGCCTGTTGCGCCACTCCTCGACCGACGCGAACGCCTTCTCGTTGAGGTTGGAGACGGTCGACGCCGAGACGCTCGAGCCCCAGAGGATCTCGGAGACGTCCTCGATGCGCCTGGTGGAGACGCCCGCGAGGTACATCTCTATCAAGGCCTCCTCGACGCTCGTCTCGCGGCGCCGGTAGCGCTCGATGATCGCCGTGGTGAACCGCATGCCCTTGAGCTTGGGCATGCGGATCGTGACCTCGCCGGACGTCGTCGTGAGCTTTCGCTCGTAGTGGCCGGCGCGGTACGCCTCGCGCCCCGCCGTCCGCTCGTAGCGCTCGGCGCCCACGAGGTCGTCGGCCTCCTCGTCCAGGAGGCCGTTCAGCATCTCCTCGACGGTACTCCTGACGAGCTCGCGAAGGTCGGTCTTCAGGCTCTCCTCGTTGAATGTTACGATTGGCTCGGGCATGGTCTACCTCCAGCATGTTTCTTGTCTAGGCAACTCGAATCATACCGGGGCGGGCCGTGCCCTCCTTCCTATCTGGACGCTATTCCGCTGTCAAAGTGCGCAAGAAATTGTACGTTACCATTGGCAGGCCCGACCGGTCGCGGCTGCACCGCGAGCGATTGGGCCGATTTTGCCCTTTGACCATGTCCGGCCATGTCCGGCTCAAAATAAAGGGGGCCAGGCGTATGCCCGACCCCCTGAAGGTGCGCGATGCGCGTGACCCTGGGTAACGAAGTTACTTGAGGGTGACGACGGCGCCGGCCTCCTCGAGCTGCTTCTTGGCGGCCTCGGCGTCGTCCTTCTTGGCGCCCTCGAGGACGGCCTTGGGGGCACCCTCGACGACCTCCTTGGCCTCCTTCAGGCCGAGGCTGGTGAGGGCACGGACGACCTTGATGACGGCAATCTTGTTGTCACCGAAGGACTCGAGGACGACGTCGAAGTTGGTCTTCTCCTCCTCCTCGGCGGCAGCGGCAGCCGGAGCGGCGGCAACGGCGGCAACGGGGGCGGCGGCGGAGACGCCGAAGGTGTCCTCGATCGCGTGAACGAGCTCGGAGGCCTCGAGAAGGGTCATCTCCTTGAGGGCGTCAATGATCTCCTCAGTGGTAAGCTTAGCCATTTTTGGTTTCCTTTCGATCCCGCGCGCAGGCGCGGATTGTCTTTGCGGTTGCGGGGCGCCCTGCGCCCCAGGTGGTGCGGCGAGGCCGCGGTGAAGCTAGGCAGCCTGCTTCTTCTCGGAGACGGCGTTGACGGTGCGAGCGAGGCCAGCAGGGACCTCCTTGACGCACACGGCGATGTCGCGAGCGAAGCCGCTGATGAGACCAGCGAGCATACCCATGAGCTGATCGCGGTTGGGCAGGTCAGCGTAGGCCTTGGCCTCCTCGGCGGAGAGAGCCTTGCCATCGGCGATGGCGCCGACGAACGCCATCTTCTTCAGCTTCTCGGACTGCTCCTTGATGACCTTGGCGGCATCGACGGGGTCCTTCTCGAAGAAGATGTAGGCGCAGGTACCGGCGAGCATCTCGTCGATGTTGGGCATCCCGGCGTTCTCGAGGGCGATCTTGACGATGTTGTTCTTGTACACCTTCATCTCGGCCCCGGCCTCACGCAGCGCGCGACGGACCTGCTGGGTCTCCTTAACGGAGAGGCCACGGTAGTCGACGACGAAGAGGCCCTGGGAGGACTCCAGAGAGCTGGCGACCTTCTCGAGCATAGCGACATTGGACTTGGACGGCATGTTCAGTACACCTCCTCTGATGCGGATCGGGCACGAGCCGCGGCAGGCGGGCCTTCCGCATGAGAAGACCCCGCTCGGCAAGCCAAGACGGGGTCTTCGAGAATGCAACTCTCAGACCACCTCGGCAGGCGGGGTAACCCCATTAAGCCTCTCGGCACCGGCTGTCTCTGGCAGCGGACGTGCGACGTGTGCGAGACGGGCGTCTCGCGTGTGACAGTGTGTCACGACGCAAGACGCCCGTCAAGCAGTCAGGCAAAAATGACGCGAGAAGAACTAGTCCTCCATAAAGTTGCGCGTCTTGGTGGTGTCGACCTTGATGCCAGGGCCCATCGTGGTGGAGATGACGACGGACTTGACGTACTTGCCCTTGGCGCTCGAGGGCTTCACGCGAATCAGCTCGGTCAGGAGCGCGCCGTAGTTCTCGACGAGCTTCTCGACGTCAAAGGAGACCTTGCCCATGGGGACGTGGCAGATGCCGTAGCGGTCGGCGCGGTACTCGACGCGGCCGGCCTTGAGCTCGCCGACCATCTTGGCGACGTCCATGGTGACGGTGCCGAGCTTGGGGTTGGGCATGAGGCCGCGGGGGCCGAGGATCTTGCCGAGGCGACCGACCTTGCCCATCATGTTGGGCGTCGCGATGGCGGCGTCGAAGTTCAGCTCGCCGGCCTGCACCTGGGCGACGAGGTCGTCGGAACCGATGACGTCGGCGCCAGCGGCCTCGGCCTCACGGGCCTTCTCGCCCTCGGCGAAGACGGCGACGCGGACGGACTTGCCGGTGCCGTTGGGCAGGGAGATGGAGCCGCGGACGTTCTGGTCGGCCTTGCGGGTGTCAACGCCGAGGCGAACGGCGACCTCGACGGTCTCGTCGAACTTGGCCACGGAGAGCTCCTTGGCGAGCGTCATGGCCTCCTTCGGGGAGTAGAGCTTGGAGCGGTCGACCTTGGTCGCGGCCTCCTGGTACTTCTTTCCGTGCTTAGGCATGTGCTACCTCCTGTGGTCAGCGGGCCGTCGGCCCTCCCACATCGTATGTGCAAAGGGGACAGTCCCTTTTGCACGATGGAAGCGTGCAAAAGGGACTGTCCCCTTTGCACGCACGAAACACTACTCGGCGATGGTGACGCCCATGGAGCGGGCGGTGCCGGCCACGATCTTCTTGGCGGCCTCGATGTCGTTGGCGTTGAGGTCCGGCATCTTGATCTCGGCGATCTTGGTGAGCTGCTCCTGGGTGAGCTGGCCGACCTTGTCGCGCTGAGGAACGCCAGAGCCGCTCTTGAGACCGAGCTCCTTCTTGATGAGCTGGGCCGCGGGAGGGGTCTTGCAGACGAAGTCGAAGGTGCGATCCTCGTAGACCGTGATCTCGACGGGGATGATGTCACCGGCCTTGTCCTGCGTGGCGGCGTTGAACGCCTGGCAGAACTGCATGATGTTGACCTGGGCGGCACCGAGGGCGGGGCCGACGGGAGGCGCGGGGTTGGCGGCGCCAGCGGGAATCTGGAGCTTGATGAAGTGCGTAACCTGCTTCTTGGCCATGGTTGTCTCCTTGTGGAACCGTGACTGAACAATCTATGAAAGCGCCGGCCCGAGAAGCAATCCTCACCGATACCGGGCAGGCGGAATCTCCTAGCCGATGACCGAGATCTGGTCGAGCGTGAGCTCGACGGGAGTCTCACGGCCAAAGATCGTGAGCATGACCTTGACCTTGCCGGACTCGGGCATGACCTCCGAGACCTGGCCGTCGAAGTCGGCGAGCGGGCCGGAGAGGACCTTGACCGCCTGACCGACCTCGATGTTGGTCGAGGTGCGCTTGGGAGTTGCGACAGAGGTGCCGCGACCGCCGGAGCGACGCATGATCTTGTCAAACTCGTCGCGACGAAGCGGGGTGGGCTTGCCGTCGAGTCCAACGAAGCCCGTCACGCCCGGGGTGTTGCGCACGACGGCCCACGTGTTGTCGTCGACCTCCATGCGAACGAGAACGTAGCTCGGGAAGACCTTGGACTCCTTGGTCTCGCGCTTGCCGCCGTCCTTGATCTCGGTGACCTCCTCGGTCGGGATCTGGATGTCCACGACCTTGTCCTCGAGGCCATAGGTCTCGATTCGGTGCTCAAGGTCAGCCTTGACCTTGTTCTCGTAGCCGGAGTAGGTGTGAATCACGTACCAACGCTTTGCCATTTCTACCCCCTCAGGCCAGTAAAGGCGATGAGCGCGGCGACCACGCCGGAGTCGACGAGCCAGATGACGAGACCGAAGACGATCAGCATGATGATGATCGCGACAGAGTAGGTCTTGAGCTCCTCGCGGGAGGGCCACACGACGCGACGCATCTCGGAGCGCACGTCACCAAGGTAGTTGCGGAGGCGACCGAAGAGCCCGGGCTTCTTGTTGGGATCAGCCTTCTTCTCGGGCATCTTCTCGGCCTGCTTCTCGGACTTCTTGGCAGCCTTGTCGTCCGCCTTCTTAGTCGAGGCGGGGGCAGAGGCGGCCTGGGCAGCCTCGACGCGGGCGCGCTCCTCTGCGCGCGCCTTGCGGGCGCTCCTCTTGTTTCGGTCCTTGTTAGCCATCCCTCGACTCCCTCGAAAGCGGTACTTACATGGAAACCGGCTAACCCCGAAGGGAAAGCCGGTGGTGAAATCTGGCAGGCCAGGAAGGACTCGAACCCTCAACAAACGGTTTTGGAGACCGCCGCTCTACCATTGGAGCTACTGGCCTGTAATGAAAACCCACCTTGGTTAGCGGGTCTCCCTGTGAAGCGTGTGCTTACGGCACCACGGGCAGTACTTCTTCAACTCCATGCGATCGGGGTTGTTGGACTTGTTCTTGTCCGTGGTGTAGTTGCGGCGCTTGCACTCGGTGCACGCGAGGGTAACTAGAGTACGCATTGATCCTCCTGAAGAACTTCTCGTTGGAGGGAGTTTCCCTCGAACGTGACGCGATGGCAAACGATACCATCGGTACGCCAGAGCTGTCAACTCACAACGAGATTGTCGGCGTTCGTCACATAATCCGCAAATCTCTTCCGCGCTTGCGCGCGCAAAAAAGACCCGGCGTCCGAGGACGCCGGGTCCAAAGCTAGCTTCGTGAGAAGTTAGTCAAGAATCGTGGAGACACGGCCGTCGCCGACGGTGTGGCCACCCTCGCGGATAGCGAACTTGAGGCCCTGCTCCATGGCAATCGGGTGGATGAGCTCGCAGGTGACCGTGATGTGGTCGCCCGGCATGGCCATCTCGACCTTGTTGCCGTTGGTGTCGGTGAGCTCGGAGATGTCACCGGTCACGTCCGTGGTGCGGAAGTAGAACTGCGGACGGTAGCCAGCGAAGAACGGGGTGTGGCGGCCACCCTCCTCCTTGGTGAGGACGTAGATCTCGCCGGTGAACTTCTGGTGCGGCTGGACGGAGCCGGGCTTGCAGATGACCTGGCCGCGCTCGATGTCCTCGCGCTTGATGCCGCGCAGGAGGATGCCGACGTTGTCGCCAGCCTCGCAGAAGTCCATGGTCTTGCGGAACATCTCGATGCCGGTGGCGACGGAGGTCTGCTTCTCGCGGATGCCGACGATCTCAACGGGGTCGTTGAGCTTGAGCTCGCCGCGCTCGACACGACCGGTGGCAACGGTGCCGCGGCCGGAGATGGTCATGACGTCCTCGATGGCCATCAGGAAGGGCTTGTCGTTGTCACGCGGCGGGGTCGGGATGTAGGAGTCGACGGCGTGCATGAGCTCGATGATGGAGTCAACCCACTTCTGCTCGCCGTTGAGGGCGCCGAGGGCGGAGCCGCGGATGATCGGCAGGTCGTCGCCGGGGAAGTCGTACTCGGTGAGGAGGTCGCGGGTCTCCATCTCGACGAGGTCGATGAGCTCCTCGTCGTCAACCATGTCGCACTTGTTCAGGAAGACGATGATGTAGGGGACGCCGACCTGACGGGCGAGCAGGATGTGCTCGCGGGTCTGGGCCATGGGGCCGTCGGTGGCGGCGATGACGAGGATGGCGCCGTCCATCTGAGCCGCACCGGAAATCATGTTCTTGATGTAGTCAGCGTGGCCCGGGCAGTCAACGTGAGCGTAGTGACGCTCCCAGGTCTCGTACTCGATGTGGGCGACGTTGATGGTGATGCCGCGCTGACGCTCCTCGGGAGCCTTGTCGATGTTCTCGAAGGCGGTGTAGTCGGCCTTGCAGCCCTCGGTCTCGGAGAGGACCTTGGTGATAGCGGCGGTCGTGGTGGTCTTGCCGTGGTCGACGTGACCAATCGTACCGATGTTTACGTGGGGCTTAGAGCGATCGAACTTCTCCTTGGCCATTGCCATCCTCCTTCTGGAACCAACCTGTCGGCCATCCCATAGACTTACTTCGTTCTTATGCTAAGCGGCGCCGTAGCGCCGCTAAGAACTCTGGTACCGGTGACTGGACTCGAACCAGTGACATCGCGGGTATGAGCCGCGTGCTCTAACCAACTGAGCTACACCGGCATGGTGCCTTGCCGCTGAAAAATGGAATGGAGCCCGCGACCGGATTTGAACCGGTGACCTCTTCGTTACCAACGAAGTGCTCTACCGACTGAGCTACACGGGCAGATGGTGGGGATGCTTGGACTCGAACCAAGGAACCCAGAGGGAGCGGATTTACAGTCCGCCGCAGTTGCCGCTGTGCCACATCCCCATTCCGTTTTCAGCCGCCTGCGGAGCTCGTTCTCCCCCACAAGGCGGGAAACAGATTACGCCGCGCGGATAGACTTGTCAACGCTACCACCCAGCCGGGCGTATCCATAATCACGAACCGCACACAACCGCAGGTCAACGTAGCTGTTTAGCCGATATTTGCAGCGAGGCCGCGACCCATGCGGGCCACGGCCTCGAAAAAATTTCCTGGAGCCGGTAGAGGGAGTCGAACCCACAACCCACGGTTTACAAAACCGTTGCTCTGCCATTGAGCCATACCGGCGCTCCTCACCATCATACCGGATTTCCCCCTCTCGGGAACAGGCCCGGTCAGACTCGCGGCCGCCCCTCACGGGCGTAGCATCCTCCAGAGCCTCTCACGCGCCTCGGGGTCGATTCGGTCCTCCAGGCGCATGTGCTGGGTCTG
Organism: Thermophilibacter mediterraneus; assembly: GCF_900119385.1. Classification (GTDB taxonomy): domain Bacteria; phylum Actinomycetota; class Coriobacteriia; order Coriobacteriales; family Atopobiaceae; genus Thermophilibacter; species Thermophilibacter mediterraneus. The sequence goes on along the minus strand of NZ_FPKO01000009.1, from coordinate 731,125 downwards.
GCGCTCGTCGTTCGCCCTCCGATACTCCTCGGTGAGCTGGTTGACGTCGGCGACGAGCACGTCGCTCGAGATGCGCGTGACCGGGACGCCGCCCACCGTCGCCCGGATCGTCCGGTCGGAGGTGACGACCGTCACCGCATGCGGGGCAAGCCGCGCCTCCGTGACGAGCCGCTCGATCACCGTGTCGGCGGACTCCCCCGGTGCCGAGAAGATCATGCGCACGCCAGCCCTTGAGAGGTCGGGGCGCTCGGGCGAGACGTTTCCCGCCGCGTCGAACACGATGACGGGCTCGTAGCGCCCCTTGGCGTATGCCGCCACGTCGGCAACGAGCAGGTCACGCGCCTGCTCGAAGGGGTCTCCCCCCTCGCTCTCGTCCATGCGGGCAAGGTAGCGCGGCGACTTGTAGATCACGTTGTAGCCATCGACGACGAGCAGCTCCCGGGAGGCGCGGCTAGGCATCCGGCCCCGCCTCCGACACCGTGCGCCTCATCCACTCGTAGCAGAGGACGGTCGTCGCCTGCGCGACGTTGAGCGACTCCACGCGACCGCGCTGGGGAAGGCGGCACGCGAAGTCGCACCTCTCGGACACGAGACGGGAGATGCCCTCCCCCTCCGAGCCCATGACGAGCGCGAGCCGCCCCGCGAGCGGCGCGTGCCACACGTCCTGCTCCGCGTGCTCCGTCGCGGCGCATGCCCAGAACCCGGCGGCCTGGAGCTCCTCGATGGCGCAGGCGAGGTTGGAGACCTGGGCGATGGGCAGGTGCATGACCGCCCCCGCCGACGTCTTGTACGCGCCCACGCCAACCGACGCGGCGCGCGCCTTGGCGACCACCACCCCGGCTGCGCCCACGACCTCGGCCGTGCGCACGATGGCGCCGAAGTTGCCCTGGTCAGTCACGTGGTCGAGCACGACCACCAGGGCGTCGCCGTCCCCCGCGGCAGCGATGACGTCCGCGAGCGCCGCGTACTCAAAGGGCCTCGTGCGCACGACGACGCCCTGGTGGGCGCCGTGGCTCGAGAGCGCGTCCAGCCGCGCGCGCGGGACGCGCTCGACCGGGACCCCGGCGTCCTCGAGCTGCGCCGCGATGCGCTCAAGCGCCTGGTCCCGCTCGCCGGAGCGCTCCTGCACGAGCGCGGAGCGCAGCGGCATCCCGCAGGACAGCGCCTCCTCGACGGCGCGCCTGCCCTCAATGAGGTCGCTGCGGTCGCGCGCATCGCGACGGGGCGTCCCCGGGCGGGCGGCGGGGCCGCGACCCTTCTCGCCGCGCGCCCCCCTTCCCGCGGGCTGTCGGGAGGGGCGCCCCGCCGTGGGGCGCTGCCCCCTCCCCTTTCCGCCTCGGACGTCGCGACCGGGCGTGCGTGACTGGTTCTTTGCCATGGGAGCTACTCCTTGCGGTGGAGCCGGGCGCCCGAGGCGGTGTCCTCGACCACGAGCCCGAGTCCCGTGATTCCGTCTCGGATGGCGTCGGCGACGGCCCAGCGCTTCTGCGCGCGGGCCTCCTGACGCGCGCGCAGAAGCGCCTCGGCCGCCTCGGACGCGGACGAGCCCTCGTAGCCCGCCTGCTCGCGCGCAAGGCCGACGAGCTCGGACGGCAGGTCCTCGTCGCCGGCGGAGCGGGAGAGTTCGATTCCCATGACGTCGGCGAGCTCGCAGATCATGTCCGCGGCGCGCAGGCACACCGCGGTCGAGGTGTCGTCCGCGGCATCGGCGAGGTAGGTGTTCGCCGCGGTCACGAGCGAGAAGATCGCGGCAAGGCCGCCGGCGGTGTTGAAGTCGTCGTCCATCTGTCGGCAGAACTCGGCCCGAGCCTCGTCGATTCGCCTCCCGAGCGCGCGGTCGGCCTCGTTGAGCTCGCCGTCCTGGGGCGAGCGCTCGGCGGCCCAGCGAAGGTTTCGGGCGCAGGTCTCGAGGCGCTCGAGCGTTCCCGCGACGCCCTCGAGGCGCTCGAAGGAGAAGTCGAGCGGGGCCCGGTAGTGGGTCTGCAGCATGAGCAGGCGCACCGCGTCCGCGGGATACTTGTCGAGCACCTCCTTGAGCGTGTAGAAGTTCCCGAGGCTCTTGGACATCTTCTCGCCGTCGACGCGCAGCATGCCCGTGTGCATCCACGTCTTCGCAAGCGCCGCGTCCCAGGCGCACATCGCCTGGGCGGTCTCGTTCTCGTGGTGCGGGAAGATGAGGTCGGCGCCGCCGCCGTGGATGTCGATGGGGGTCCCCAGGTAGCGGTGGATCATGGCGCAGCACTCGGTGTGCCAGCCGGGGCGGCCGTCGCCCCAAGGGGAGGGCCAGCTCGGCTCGCCCGGCTTCGCCGCCTTCCAGAGGGCGAAGTCGAACGGGTCGCGCTTCTCGCTGTTGACCTCCACGCGCTCACCCGCGCGCATCTGGTCGAGGTCGCGCCCGGACAGGACGCCGTAGCTGGCGTCGGAGCGCACGGAGAAGTACACGTCGCCGGAGGGCACGGGATAGGCGTGACCGCGCTCGATGAGGGTCTGGATCATCTCCTGCATCGCCTCGATCTCGTGCGTGGCGCGCGGGCGGATGTCCGGGTCGAGCACGCCGAAGCGGTGCATCTGCTCGATGAAGGCCGCAGAGCACTCCTCGGCGACCTCGGCGGCGGTGCGACCAGTCTCGTTGGCCCGGTTGATGATCTTGTCGTCCACGTCCGTGAGGTTCTGCGCGAACGTAACCTGGTAGCCCTTGTACATCAGGTAGCGGCGAATCACGTCGAACGCGAGGAACGTGCGCGCGTTGCCGATGTGAATCTGGTCGTAGACGGTGGGTCCGCAGACGTACATGCGGATCTTGCCCTCCTCGAGGGGGACGAGCTCCTCCTTCTTGTGCGTCTGGCTGTTGTAGACGAGCATGCGTGCTCCTTGGCGTATACGGTCCGAAACGTTCTGACCAGTATACGCCGCGGGACGCGCCGGGAAAGGGCGCGCGAGGGCGGCCCCGGGCGACGCTAGCGGGCCTCTCCCCCGCCGACGGAGCGGCCGTCGTCGAGCAGGCACACGGCCCAGGCGGCGATGCCCTCCTCGCGGCCCACGAAGCCGAGCCGCTCGGTGGTGGTTGCCTTCACGCCCACGCTGTCCACCGGCACGCCGAGCGCGGCGGCCATCCGCGCGCGCATCTCGTCGCGATACGGCGCCAGCTTGGGCGCCTGCGCCGCGATGGTCACGTCCGCGTCCGCCACGCGCCAGCCGCGCTCGCGCGCCAGCGCCGCGACCTCGCGCATGAGACCGAGCGAGTCAGCGCCCTCGTACCTCGGGTCGGTGTCCGGGAAGAGCTTTCCGATGTCGCCCGCGCGCAGCGCCCCCAGGACCGCATCCATGAGCGCATGCGCCACCACGTCGGCGTCCGAGTGGCCGGCAAGTCCCCGCTCGAACGGCACGCAAACGCCGCCCAGCACGAGCCGCCTTCCCTCGGCGAACGCGTGAACGTCAAAGCCGTGTCCTATGCGCAGCATGTGAGTCCCCTCCTTGGCACGCGAGCGGCAGGGCCTACGTCAGCAATCTCCGCTCGAGGGTCGCCTCGGCGACGGCGAGGTCCTCCGGAACGGTGATCTTGATGTTGTCGCGCGGGCACTCCACGCAGCGCACGCGCCCTCCGATGCGCTCGACGAGCGACGAGTCGTCCGTGCCCTGGTACTCCTCGCGCGCCGCGGCCTTGTGCGCAGCGAGCAGGACGCGGCGCCGAAAGACCTGCGGGGTCTGTGCCGCCCAGTAGAACGAGCGGTCGGGGGTGGCAACGATGGTGTCGCCCTCGACGAGCTTGAGCGTGTCGATCGAGCGGCTGGCGAGGATGGCGCCGGCAAGCGCGGGGTCCTCGCGGACGGCCGCTATGACGCGCTCCACCATCTCGGTCTCGACGAGCGGGCGCGCGGCGTCGTGCACCGCCACGAGCTCGCGCCGGGCGGGGACCGCACTCAGACCGGAAAGCACCGAGGCCTGTCGCGTGGCGCCAGAGGGCGCGATGCTCACCGGCTTCTTGAGTGAGAGGCGCCCGAGCACGTCGCGCTCGACCTCGCGCACGCGGTCGGGGGCACAGACGACCACGATGTCCGCCACGGAGCTCGCGCGATCGAACGCGACGATCGACCAGCACATGAGCGGCAGGCCGCAGAGGCTCACGAACTGCTTGCCGCGCGGGTCGCCGAAGCGCTCCCCCGTCCCCCCGGCGACGATGACGGCGCTCGTGTCCGCCTTGCGCTCGCACGACCCGACGCGCTCGGGACGCGCGCAGGGGCAAGGAGACGGGCCGCCCATCACTCGCCCTTTCCCCACATGCGGTGCAGGCTGTTGGCGAGGACGTCGGGGTTCTTGACACCGATCTCACCGAGGCGGGAGGGGTCGTCGTCAACCGCCTCGAGCACCTCCTGGAGCGAGCCGTACTCGTCGACGATCTTGTCGGCCATGCCCTCGCGCACCACGGGAACGCGGGAGAGCGTGCGCAGGCCGAGCGGGGTCATGACGCTGTCCTCCCCGAGCTCGTCGGTGAAGCCCAGGATCTTTGCCACGGTCTTGGCCGAGCGCAGCTGCGTGTTGACGGTGTCGTGCAGGCGGCGGCGCACCCCGCGCGCCGTTTCCTCGGAGGAGTCGGCCGCATAGTCGCGAATCATGAGGGTGTACGCCTCGTCGACGCCGGCGAGGTTCTCGTCGCGCTGCATCTGGGCGATCTTGCCCTCGCGGCCGAGCTGGACGATGCAGTTGTCGAGTTCCTGGCCGGCCGTGAGCAGCGTCTCAAAGAGGTAGAAGAGGTCGGTGAGGTCGCCGAGCGTGACCATGTTGTCGAGCTCGAGGCTCGTGAGGCGCAGCAGGTTGCGGTCGAGCTGGGAGCGCGTGTTCTGCATGGCGACGGTGAGCTGGTTGACGGTGGTGAGCAAGTCGCTCACGCTGCGCACCTGAAAGCCCTTGCCGTCCACGTAGACGTTGATCACCGAGCGGCGCGAGGACACCGACACCACCATCGCCTTGGTGAGCAGGCTCATGCGCGCCGCGGTGCGGTGGCGCGTCCCCGTCTCTGACGTGGGGAGCGACGGGTCGGGGTTGAGGTGATAGTTCGCGCGCAGGATCTTGGTGAAGTCGCGGTCGACGACCACGGCACCGTCCATCTTGCAGAGCTCGAAGAGTCGGTTGGCGGTGAACGAGACGTCGAGCTTGAAGCCGTCGTCGCCCGCGGCGAGCACGTTCTCCGTGTCGCCGACGCAGATGAGCGCGCCGAGGTGCCCGGCGAGGATCATGTCGAGGGCCACGCGCAGCGGCGTGCCCGGTGCGGTGTTCCTTACGGCGTCCTGGAGACGCTGCTCGCGCTCCGCGGCACCGCTTTCAAGCTCGGAGGCGTCCATGGCGACCCTTCTCGCGCGGGCCGGCCCGCCTCCGGGCCGGCCCCCCTCTGTTGTCTTGAGTATATCGCGAGCACCGCGGCGCGCGAGGCCTCCACCCACTCTCCCGCGGACGTTAACCCCCGGGCAACGTGGGGGGGGATGGCGACGCTACTCCCCCGAGGCGAGCAGTCCGCCGGCGCCCGCCGAACCCCGGGACGGCTCGGGCAGCGGCGCGAGGTCGGGGGCGGCCATGTGCTCGCGGCGCCGGGGCGCCGGAATCTCGCCCACGGCGTGCTCGAAGACGAGCCTGCCGTCCCCCTCGTCAACGCGAATAATCTCGCCCTTGCGCCAGAGGCCCTGCAGGAGCTCCTCCGAGAGCGGGTCCTCGATGAGCGTCTGGATGGCGCGGCGAAGCGGCCTGGCGCCGTAGACGGGATCTGCCCCCTCCCTGGCCACGAGGTCGCGGGCGGCATCGGTGAGCTCGATGGACATGCCCTGGGCGATGAGGCGCTCGCGCAGGTCGGCGACCATGAGCTCCACGATGCCGCGCAGCTGCTCGGACGTGAGCGACTTGAAGACCACGACCTCGTCCACGCGGTTGAGGAACTCCGGTCGGAAGTGCTTCTTGAGCTCGGACATCACGCGGGAGGTGATCTCCTTGTCCGAGAGGCCGCCGGCACCCTGCGCCGAGAAGCCCATCGTGGTCGTCTGGGCGATGTCGCGCGCGCCGATGTTGGACGTCATGATGATGACGGTGTTGGAGAAGTCGACGTGACGCCCCTGGCCGTCGGTGAGGCGGCCCTCCTCCAGGATCTGGAGAAGGACGTTGAAGACGTCGGGGTGGGCCTTCTCGACCTCGTCGAACAGCACGACGGAGTAGGGCCTGCGGCGGACTGCCTTGGTGAGCTCGCCGCCCTCGTCGTAGCCCACGTAGCCGGGAGGGGCGCCCACGAGCTTGGAGACGGTGTGCTTCTCCATGAACTCGGACATGTCGAACGATATGAGCGCGTCCTCGGAGCCGAAGAGGAACTCGGCGAGCGCCTTGGCGAGCTCGGTCTTGCCCACGCCCGAGGGGCCGAGGAAGATGAACGAGCCGCCGGGGCGGCGCGGGTCCTTGAGCGGGGAGCGACTGCGGCGAATGGCCCTTGCCACCTTGGTGACGGCCTCGTCCTGGCCGACGACGCGCTGGTGCAGCACGTCCTCGCAGCGCAGGAGCTTGGAGGCCTCGGCCTCCGTGAGGCTCGAGACGGGAACGCCCGTCATGGACGAGACCACGTCGGCGATGTCATCCTCGTCGACGGTGACCACGTTTGCGGCGAGCTCGTCGCGCCAGGCGGCCTCGAGCTCGTCGCGACGAGCGACGAGCGCCTTCTCCTCGTCGCGCAGGCGGGCGGCCTCCTCGAACTCCTGGGCGGCCGCGGCCGCGGACTTCTCGTCGCGAACGCGAGCGAGGTCGGCGTCGGTCTGGGCGATCTCGGGCGGCAGCGCCATCTTGTGGACGCGCGTGCGCGCCCCCGCCTCGTCGAGGACGTCGATGGCCTTGTCCGGAAGGAAGCGGTCCTGCACGTAGCGGCTCGAGAGGGTCACCGCGGCGCGGACGGCGGCGTCGGTGTAGCGGACGTGGTGGTGCTTCTCGTAGCGGTCCTTGAGCCCCTCGATGATCCGGACGGTGTCCTCGGGGCTGGGCTCCCCGATGTTGACGGGCTGGAAGCGACGCTCGAACGCGGAGTCCTTCTCGATGTGCTTGCGGAACTCCTCCGCCGTGGTGGCGCCGATGACCTGGATCTCCCCGCGCGAGAGGGGCGGCTTCAGGATGGAGGCGGCATCGATCGAGCCCTCGGCCGAGCCGGCACCGATGACGGTGTGGATCTCGTCGATGAAGAGGATGTCCTCCTTGGACTCCTCGAGCTCGCGGACCACCTTCTTCATCCGCTCCTCGAACTCGCCGCGGTACTTGGAGCCGGCGACGAGGCTCGCCAGGTCGAGCGTCCAGATCTGCTTGCCGCGCAGGATGTCGGGCACGTTGCCCGAGGCGATGAGCTGGGCGAGGCCCTCCACGATGGCGGTCTTGCCCACCCCCGGGTCGCCGAGGATGAGCGGATTGTTCTTCTGCCGGCGCGCCAGGACCTGCATGACGCGCTCGATCTCGCGGTCGCGGCCAATCACGGGGTCGAGCCCTCCGTCGGCCGCGAGCTTGGTGAGGTTGCGCCCGTACTGCTCGAGCACCGAGCCCTCCTCGCCGCCCTGCTGCGGCCCCTGGCCGCCGAAGCCGGCCATGCGCACGTCGGCGGTGGCTTCCCTCTGGGGCTGCTCGGGCTGCTTCGCGGCGAGCTCGGCGACGGCGTTGCGCACGGCATCGCCCGATACGCCCATCTGGCGCAGGGCGTCCATCGCCCGGCCGTTGCCCTCCGCAACGATGCCGAGCAGCAGGTGCTCGGTCGCGATGTAGGTCTGGCCGTGCGTCATGGTCTCGCGGTAGGCGCCCTCGAGCACGCGCTTGGCGCGCGGCGTGAAGGGGATGTGGCCGCCCGGGACCGGCTCGCTGTCGCTGGCCGTAAGGCCGCGCACCGTGGCGAGCGTCTCGTCGTAGGTGACGTCGAGCTTGGCGAGCGCCTGCGCGGCAACGCCCTCGCCCTCCCTTATGAGGGCCAGGAGCAGGTGCTCCGTGCCCACGTACATCTGCCCGAGACCACGGGCCTCGTCCTGGGCGAGGCTCATGACCTTGCGGGCCTTGTCGGTGAACTTCTCGAACATGGGGATGCCCCTCCCTCGTTGGTCTCGCAGGTATAGTTTGTACCCAGCGCGCATCCTGCGCAAACATCATAAGTGACGTCGCGTTTTTCATCGGTGCGGCGCCTCGGGGTCCAAAGCCGGCCCCGGCCATACGCAAATCGTCTGCGCCCCAGGCGCGACCCGGGCGCAGACGATCTGCAGACGAGCGTTTCCGCGGCCGAGGCCGCGCGTCCCTACCTCCCGAAGGTGTCGCGATCGGGCGCGATCGCCTTCATGGCGTCGATGGTGCGCGAGAAGAGCTCGTCGAGCTCCCAGCCGCAGAGGTCGGCGCCCTTGCGAATGACGTCGCGGTCGCACCCGGCGGCGAAGCGCTTGTCCTTGAACTTCTTCTTGAGCGACTTCACCTCGAAGTCCATGACCGACTTGCTCGGGCGCATGATGACCGCCGCCCCAATGAGGCCCGTGAGCTCGTCCACGGCAAAGAGGACCTTCTCCATGGGGAGCTCGGGGGACGGAAGGTCGGGGTTGTTGTCCGAGTTGTGCGACTGCACGGCGCGCACGAGCGCCTCGGAGCCGCCGGCGTCGCGGATGAGCTCGGCGGCATAGGTGGTGTGGCCCACGGGGTCGTCGCCGTGCTCCTCCCAGTCGAGGTCGTGCAGGATGCCCACGACCTCCCAGAAGTCAGCGTTGTCGGGGTCGATCTCGAGCGCGAACTGGCGCATCACGCCGCCGACGGTCTCGCCGTGCTCGATGTGGAACGGCTCGCTGTTGTGCTCGGCGAGAAGCGCGAGCGCAGCGTCGCGCGTGATGCCCGCCGCAAGCGCTTCGGACCCCTCCGCCATCGCCGCCGTGACCTTGCCCGAGTCCTCGGCGATCGCGTCGACCGACGCCGCCTCGTTGTCCGTCACCACACCCGCGACCTGCGCCTCGATGTCCGCGCGCGTGACGGTCTCCGGCTTCATGGCCGGGAAGAGCAGCACGTCGCGGATGGCCGGCTGGTCGCAGAAGAGCATCACCATGCGGTCGATGCCGTAGCCGATGCCACCCGCGGGGGGCATGCCGTACTCGAGGGCGCGCACGTAGTCGTAGTCGTAGCCCATGGCCTCGTCGTCGCCCATGCCCTTGGCCGCCACCTGCTCGGCGAAGCGGCCGGCCTGGTCGACGGGGTCGTTGAGCTCGGAGAAGGCGTTGGCGTACTCGTGGCCGGCGATGACCAGCTCGAAGCGGTCGGTCAGGCGCGGGTCCTCGGCCTTGCGCTTGGAGAGGGGGCTGACCTCCTCGGGGTAGTCGCACACGAAGGTGGGATTGACGATGGTCTTCTCGCCCAGCTCGTCGTAGAGCTCGAAGAGCAGCTTGCCGGCGCCCCAGCTCGGCTGGACCTCGATGCCCCGGGCCTCGCAGAGCTCGCGCAGGTGCTCGATGGGGGTGTCCATGCCCACGGTCTCGCCCACGCACTCGGAGACGATCTCGGAGAGCGGGCGGCTGGCCCAGGTGCCGGACATGTCGATCCGCTGTCCCTGGTAGGTGATGACCTCGTGGCCCTCCTCGCAACCGCAGACCTCGCGCGCGATCATCTTGAAGAGGTCCTGGGAGAGGCGCTTCATCGTGGAGAGGTCACCGTAGGCGCAGTAGGCCTCCATCGAGGTGAACTCCGGGTTGTGCGTGAGGTCCATGCCCTCGTTGCGGAAGTTGCGACCGATCTCGAAGACGCGCTCGAGGCCGCCCACGATGAGGCGCTTGAGCGGAAGCTCGGTGGCGATGCGCAGGTAGAAGTCGCGATCGAGCGCGTTGAAGTGCGTGACGAACGGCTTGGCGTTGGCCCCGCCGAGGATGGCGTGCATCATCGGCGTCTCGACCTCCATGTAGCCGTCCGCCTCCATGAAGCGACGGATGAGGCTCACGATCTGGCTGCGCTTGCGGAAGACGTCGCGGACCTCGGGGTTCATGATGAGGTCCACGTAGCGCTGGCGGTAGCGGACCTCGCGGTCGGTGAGGCCGTGGAACTTCTCGGGAAGCGGGCGCAGGGACTTGGAGAGCATGGTGAGCGAGCTCGGGGAGATCGAGAGCTGGCCGCGACGGGTGCGCATGACGGTGCCGGTGGCGCCGATGATGTCGCCGAGGTCGAGGTTGGAGATGAGCGACCAGCCGTCGTCGCCGAGGACGTCGTGGCGGCAGAAGAGCTGGATGGACCCAGAGACGTCCTCGAGCACGATGAAGGCCGCCTTGCCCTGCTTGCGAAGCGCGCGAATCCGGCCCGCGACGCTCACCACGTCCTCGGTGTCCGTCCCGTCCTCGAGCTCGGCGTAGCGCCCCTCGAGCTCGGCTGCGTGCGCCGTCACCTCGGAGGCGATGGGGTACGGGTTGATGCCCGCGTCCATGAGCGCCTGGCGACGGGCCCGACGCATCGTTCGCTCATCGGTCGTCGCGGCGACCTGCGCGTTCTTCTCGGTGGCCATGGTATCTCCTCACATCTCACGCATGCGCCCCGCACCTGCGACGTTGCAGACACGGGGCGCCTTGCTTCACTTACGCCGGACGACGAGCCTAGCGGCTGATGGCCGTGATGGTGTACTTCCGCACCCTTCCGGACGGGGCGACGACCTCGATCTGGTCGCCCTCCCTGTGACCGACCAGGGCGCTGCCCACCGGGGACTCGTTCGAGATCTTGTGCTCGAGCGAGTTGGTCTCGGTCGTGCCCACGATCGTGAAGCTCGTGGTGGCGCCCTTCTCGTCGAGCAGGTCGACCGTGGTGCCGATGGAGACGGTCAGGTCGTGCCCGGAGCCCGCCTCCACGACGGTGGCAACGGAGAGAATCTGGCGAATCTCGTTGATGCGGGAGGCGTTGCGGGCCTCCTCCTCCTTTGCCGCGTCGTACTCGGAGTTCTCCGAGAGGTCGCCGAAGCCGCGGGCCTCCTTGATGCGCTCGACGATCTCGTCGTGCTTCTCGCCCTCGCGATATGCCAGCTCGTCGACGAGGCGCTGACGGCCCTCGGGGGTGAGCTCGATCTTCTTCGTGCTGTCCATGTGCTGCTCCCTACCTGCCGCTTGCCGCTAGTTGAGCTTGGCGCCGCACTTGGAGCAGAAACCCGCGTCGGGGTCGTTCTTGGCTCCGCACTTGGGGCAGAAGCGGCCGTCGGCCTCGGGGGCGTCGGCGTCGTCATCGTCCTCGATGACCTCGACGGCGTCATCGTCGTGGGACTCGACGGGGCCCTCGGACTCCTTGTCCTCCTTGCCCTCATCCATGCCCTCGCGGACGTTCTTCACGGTCTTGCCGAGGGCGGAGCCGATCTTCGGGAGGTTCTTGGGCCCGAAGATGACGAGAACGACGAGGAGGATGACGACGAGCTCGAGCGGGCCAAGGCCAAGAATCATGGTGGGATGTCCTTCCGGTGCGATGTGTGAAGCGGGCCAGAGGCCCAATACAGCATCAGCTAGTATAACCGACGTCATGCGCTACTCACAATCTCTAAACGCGAGAAGTGCCGCCGCGCACGGAACGGAGGACCCTTGAGAGAGATCGTCATCGCCCTTCTTGTCCTGACGGCCGCCTGCACGGCGCTGCTCGCCGCCATGCCGTGGCTGCTGCGACGGCGCGGCGTGGAGCTTCGCAGGACCAGGTTCGGGCTCACGCTCGTCTTCGACTCGGAGGACGCCGACGGCACGCCCGTGCGCCTGCTCAACGTCAACGGGACGTTCCAGTCGGTGAGCTACGTTCCCGAGGCCCTGCGCTTCGAGCTGGCGTGCGTCTATCACCGCGTCATGGCCGAGGTGATCGAGGGGCTCGCGGCGACGCGCGAGCGCCCGCTGCGCGTGATGGTGATGGGCGGGGGCGGCTACTCGCTGCCCAAGTACCTGGCCGCGTACGTGCCCGGGGCGCGCGTGGACGTGGTCGAGGTGGACCCCGCCATCACGGCGCTGGCCAAAGAGCGGTTCTTCCTCGACGAGTGCCTCGAGAGGACGGGGGCAGAGAGGGACGGGCGGCTTCGCCTCGTGAACGACGACGCCTGGGCCTTCCTGCGCGCCTCCGACGAGCCCTACGACGTGATCGTCAACGACGCCTTCTCCGGCAAGCGGCCGCTCGGGCCGCTCGCCACGGGGGAGGGGGCGCGCGTCATCCGCGAGCACCTCGCCGAGGGCGGCATCTACCTCGCCAACGTCCGCTGCGCCTGCGAGGGGCCCCGCTCGCGAACCCTGCATGAGGTCGAGGGGGCCTTTGGCCGGGAGTTCTCCCGCGTGGCGCACGTCCCGGAGTGGCCCGACGAGCCGCAGAAGCCCGGCAACAACGTGGTCGTCGCCACCAGCGGCGCCCTGAGGCTGCCCGAGGGCGCCGTAGGCGCGAGGTAGCGGGCCTGCCGGCTACCCCAGCCGTGCGCCGAGCGCGAGCAGCGAGAAGAGCCTCTCGGCCGCGAGCGCGTAGAGCTCCTCGGCTCGGCCCAGCGCCTCCTCGAGCGGCATGGCGTCGATCGCCGCGGGCACCAGCGCGGCGAGTCCCGGGACGCCCGCGACCCCCGCGCTCATGCCGCCGACCACGGCGACGCACGGCACCCCGGCGCGCTCGCACGCCGCCGCCACCGCCGAGACGACCTTGCCCCTCGCGGTCTGGCCGTCAAAGTGGCCCTCCCCCGTCACGCAGAGGTCGGCCCCCTCGAGCAGGCCGTCGAACCCAACGAGCTCGAGCACGCGCTCCGCCCCTCCCTGCGCCCGGGCGCCGAGAAACGCCATGGCCGCCGCGCCGAGCCCTCCGGCGGCCCCGGCGCCGGGCACGTCGAAGTCGCGCCCGAAGGTCGCGGCGAGCGCGCGGGCGTAGCCCCTCATGCCCGCGTCGAGCTCCGAGACCATGGCGGGCGTCGCCCCCTTCTGGGGGCCGTAGACGACGCTCGCCCCGAGCGGGCCCACGAGCGGGTTGTCCACGTCGCACATGAGGTGAAACTCCGCGCGCGCGACGCGCGGGTCAAGCCCCGAGAGGTCGATCGACGCCACGCGCGCGAGGTCGGCCCCGCGGCCCGGGAGCTCGCGGCCGTCCTCGTCCAGAAAGCGTGCCCCGAGCGCCCTCATGCAGCCGGCGCCGCCATCGTTGGTCGCGCTGCCCCCGATGGCGAGCGTCACGTCGCGGGCACCGCCGTCGAGGGCGGCGCGGATGAGCTCGCCCGTCCCGTAGGTGGTCGCGAGCAGCGGGTTCCTCTCGCCCGGGGCGAGCAGCGGCAGGCCCGAGGCCGCCGCCATCTCGATGACGGCGCGGTTGCCCGGGAGCACGCCGTAGGCCGCGTCCACGGGACGGCCGAGCGGGTCCGAGACGCGAGCGCGCCGCAGCTCGCCGCCGCACGCCGCAACGAGCGCCGAGACCGTGCCCTCGCCCCCGTCGGCTATGGGAACGAAGGAGCACGCGCAGCCCGGAAAGTACCGACGGGCCGCTCCCTCCAGAAGGCGCGCGGCATCCTCCGAGCCCAGCGTGCCCTTGAGCGAGTCGGACGCAAAGACGAACCTGGGAGTCTCCCGCATCGTCGGCCCCCTCACGAGGCGAAGGCCGGATTGGCACGCCGCACGGAGCCCGGGTCGAGCGCGCGCAGGCGCCCCCATGCGGCACGCACCCCGTCCGGCACCTCGACGTGGGCGATGAAGCCGGCGCCGCGCGGCCCGTACCCGCGCTCGTCGTCGGTGAGGCGCGGAATCTCGCCCATGAGAAGCTCCCGGTAGCGATGCATGTCCCACATGCCGAGCGGCTCGCGGTCAAAGGCAAGGCCGCCGTCGCGTACCACGACGTCCACGCGGTAGGTCGCGTAGCTCACGACGCGGACCCCGGGCATCTCGAGCTCTGCGCCCGCCGCCATTCGCCGCTGCATCGTGGCGTCCTGGGCAAGGACGATGCTCCGACACGGCACGCCGCGCTCTGCGAGGAGGTCCCGCAGGTAGGTGATGTTGTTGCCGCAGTTGGTGGAGCGGGTCTCGAGCAGGTCGGCGGCGAGGCCGTGGCGCCTCTCGACGTACGCCGAGAAGACCTCCGCCTCGGTGGCGTCATCGGCGACGCCGAGGTCCGGGCAGAGCTCGCGCACCCGCGCGCGCAGCGTCTCGGTGGTGTGGCCGGCCCCGCCCACGATGACGTAGGTTCGCGCCGCCCCGGCGCGCATCGCGTCGGCGAGCACGTCGGCCCCGGCGATGATCGAGCCACCGAAGAGCGCCATCACATCCGCGCGCGGCTCCCCGATGACGCGCTCGAGCTCGCTCGGAACGAGCGCGTCGACGTCGCGCGTGCCCACGAACCCCGCGATGACGTTCATGTCGCGAGCGACCTCCTCGAGACTCACCCGACCCATGGCACTCCTATCTTTAAGTCGTTGCATCTGAGAGCCGGTTACCGGATGCTTTGGTGCAATGCAGACTCTGGCGGGCAGGGACGCCGACATGGCAGTTGGGGCGCCGCGCGCGACCCCGCAGGGGAGAGTGGCGTCCCGCCCCACCCGGGCATTTCCGCGGATCAGCTGGATGAGGGGCCATGCGCCACCTCGGATCTCTTCTAGGAGGCTGCGGTCCCGGGTGACGCGGGCAGGCGGCCCGCCGCCCTGCGGCGGAGAGGAGGGGCGGACATGGTGTACGCCGGTGTGGACATCGCCAAGGTGGACCACGTGATAGGGGCCGTGGACGAGCGCGGCGAGGAGCAGGGCAAGCGGATGCCCTTCAAGAACAGCGCCGCCGGCTTCGAGCGGTGCGAGGCCTGGCTCGAGGGGGTGGCCGAGAGGCCCTCGGACGTCCTCGTCGGCATGGAGGCCACCGGGCACTACTGGATGGCGCTCTACGCCTTCCTGGTCTCGAGGGGCTACTCGGTCGCGGTGATCGACCCCGTGCAGGTGCGCGCCGTGCGCAGGCTGAAGGGGCTCGACAGGGTGAAGAACGACCGCGTGGACGCGGGCCTCATCGCCGAGACGCTGCGCATCGGCCAGTACGACCCGACGAGGCTCGCCACCGACGAGGTCCAGTCGCTGCGCTCGCTCACGCGATACCGGCAGTCGCTCAAGGCCGAGCTCGCCGAGGCGAAGACGCAGTGCCTGTGCCTGCTGGACTCCTACTTCCCGGAGCTCCCCGGGGCGTTCTCCGACGTGTTCGGGGCCGCCGGGCGCGCCGTGCTCTCCAGGAGCCCGCTGCCCTCCGAGCTCGCGCGCAGGCGCACGGACTCGCTGCAGCGCGACATCTCCGAGGCCGCGCGCGGCAGCAGGCGCATGGACGGCAAGGCCGCCGAGCTCAGGGCGCTCGCGAAGGGCTCCGTCGGCATCAGGCTCGGCGAGGCGGCGGCGTCGATGCAGGTGAGGTCGCTCGTGCGCCAGATGGACTTCCTCGACGCGGAGTGCGCCAAGTTCGACGCGCTCATCAGGGAGCTGCTGGAGAGGGTGGAGCCGCTCGTGCTCACCATCCCCGGCGTCTCCTACGCCACCGGCGCCCAGATCGTCGCCGAGATAGGCGACATCTCGCGCTTCCGCAACGCCCCCGCGCTCGTGAGCTACGCCGGGCTGAACTCCGGGGTGAACCAGTCCGGGAAGTTCGACAGCGGGGGCGGGCCCATCACCAAGCACGGGTCGCCCTACCTGAGGAGGGCCCTCTGGCTCGCGGCCAGCAGGGCCCGGCAGTACGACCCGTCCCCGCGCGCCTTCTACGAGAGGAAGCGCGCGGAGGGCAAGTGCCACCGGGTGGCCGTGACCGCCGTGGCGCGCAAGCTATGCCACATCGTGTTCGCGGTGATGCGGGACGGGGTCCCGTACGACCCGGCGAGGCCGGGCAGGGACCCCTCAAAGCATTCGGTATCCGGTTCTCAAGGTGCTGGTTCCGATGAATCTGGAAACGAGAAAAGCTAGCCCTCGGGTCTTGACTTCATATAGCTGGTCTCCCCTCGCCGACGCCCACGGACAACCCCATGATAGGCGCGTGAGGCTATACTTCCTAGCGAAGACGGCATCGGAGGTGGGGACCCTGATCAGGCTCTTTGCGAGCGACCTCGACGGAACGCTCTACAACCCGCTGCACGAGACTGACCGCGGCATCACGCGTCGCCTGCGCCGCGTGGTCGACGCCGGGCGTCACGTCGCCCTGGCCACCGGCCGATGGTCGAGCACCGCCGCCGAGCTCGGCTTCGGCGACCTCCCCCTCGAGGTGGTGAGCGCCAACGGCGCGTTCGTCTATGCTCCCGGGGGCAGGCTGATCCGAAGCGTCGCCATCGACCCCGCGGTCCTCGAGGAGCTGCTGGGGGCCTTTCCGACGGCGTGCTTCGTCTGCATCGCCCCCGAGGGGACCTTCGTGCGCGGCTCTCGCGACCAGCAGGAGGCCAGCTACGTCGCGCCCGCGGGCATCCTGGGACGGCTCGTCGCCCGCAGGGCGCGAGTCCGCAACGACTCCTTCGCCTTTGACCAGACCGACGCTCAGGTTCTGGGGCACCAGGTCTGCAAGGTCAACTGCAGGGCGCTCGACGCCGGGCTCAAGGCCGAGGTCGACGCATTCGTCCGCGAGCACGCCGGGGCGCTCGTCAACGCCTCGTTCGACGGCGACCTGTTCGAGCTCACCGAGGTGAGCGTCAACAAGGGGGAGTCGCTCGCCTGGCTGGCGGACCACCTCGGCATCGCCGAGGACGAGGTTGCGGTCTACGGCGACGGCGGCAATGACCTCGCCATGCTCGAGCGCTTTGACCACGCCTACGCGACGAGCAACGCGAGCAGCGAGGCCAAGCGGGCGGCCGGGACCGTGATCGGCAGCTGCGCCCTCCACGCGGTGCCGCGCCACATGCTGGCAACCGTCAGGCGCGAGGGCTAGCTGCGCGACGGGGGCAGCGGCACGAAAAACGATGTGAGCTGAACGTAGGGCCCTCCCACCATGGCGGCCCCGCGGGCAGGGCGTCTGCCTGCCGTGCCGCCGACCGGGGGCGCAAGGCCCGCTGGCGCGACGCGGGGGCGGTCCGAGCATGCCTAGAGGCACGGTTCCGCCCCCTCCGGGACCCCGTTCTGTGTCATATGGCAGTCTGGACGATATGGCATGCTCGGCCACCCGGCAGCTCGGTCGACCGGCAGCCCGGCCGACCGGCAGCTCGGCCGGGCGGCGCCGCACGCGGGCGAAGACAGGTGGGCCCACCGCCCTCGTCAGCTCCGGAGGGGGCGGGCCGGCTTCGCCTCTCTCTTGGCAATGTTCAGCTCATATGAAAAGGGGCCGAGAGCGCCTGCCCTCGACCCCGTGCGATCATGGTCGGGTTGACTGGATTCGAACCAGCGACCTCTCGGTCCCGAACCGAGCGCTCTACCAAGCTGAGCCACAACCCGTAGCGAGGGAGTATTTTAGCAGACTTCCCCGGCAAGTCCAACAGTTTTTGTCGACCACGCGCGCCAGCCGAACTCGGCCGCCCGCCTCGCCACGTCGTCGGCGGCCCCCTGGCTCTCGCAGATGGCGAACGAGCAGGTCCCCGACCCCGTGATCTGCGCCCCGAGCACCCCGGGCAGATCGCGCAGCCACCTCTCGACGACGCCGGCCTCCGGGCAGAGCGCGCGGGCCGCGGGGGCAAGGTTGTTGTGGAGCCGCGCCGCGATCTCCGCCGCGTCGTGCGAGGCCAGCGCGTCGCAGATCGGGCCCGCGTCGACCGGGGGCGTCCCGGAGCGGTCGAACTCGGCGTAGGCCTCGACGGTCGAGCCCCCCTCGGCGCGGGGCATGACGAGGGCGAGCGGAAGCTCGAGGTCAGGGAAGGAGCGCACGCGAACGTCCCCCGCTCCGGCAAAGAGCGAGGGCCGCGGGTCCAAGAAGAAGGCGACGTCGGCCCCCACGCGACGCGCGACGGCGAGGACGCGCGGGTCGAGCGGACTCACGCCCCAGCGGAGCGCGAGCGCCCGAAGCGTCGCCCCGGCGTCGGCGGAGGATCCGCCGAGCCCCGCGCTCTCGGGAATGCGTGCCTCGACGGAGACCCTCACGCGCGGCGCGCGGCCGAGAGCGTCGGCAAAAAGCGTCGCGGCGCGCCAGACGCCGGTCCGATCAACGGGAACCCCCAGGGAGGGCGAGAAGGACACGGAGAGCTCGTCGGCATCCTCCACGCGCACGACGTCGCATAGGGCCACGGGCAGCATCGCCGAGTCGACGCGGTGATACCCGCGCTCGTCGCGCTGCGCGTGGACGCCGAGGTGGACGTTGACCTTGCAGGGGGTCGAGACGACCGTCTCCATGCGCCGGCTACTCCGCGGGAGCCTCGACGAAGTCGAAGAGGCGCTCGCCGGTCTCGATGTCAAAGAGCTCGACCGTACCGGTAAGCACGTCGACGTACTGGTAGGACTGGCGCGCCGTGCGCCCGCGACGCTCCTCGACCTCGACGATGAACAGGGAGGGATGCGCGTGCACAAGGGTGCCGCTGCGCTCGACGATCCTCGAGCGACCCATGTTGGCCCTCACCTTGAGACGCTTGCCCTCAAGGCCTCGAAGCACCTCGCGAATCTCATCGACCCGGTTGACGGGAGGAATGTCGTTCTCCATATGAACCTCCACACGCCGCATGGGCGAGAATGTCCAGAAAGCGGGAAACTCCATTATATTGCTCGACCACGCAAACGCACCAGAAAATGATTGCGGTCATGATAAGACCACGCGGGCCCCGCAAGGCGCGCGGCACGCGGTGCTACACTGCCCGCAGCATGCGAAACCGACCCCCAGGAGGCCACATGGACGAGCAGCGCCTTGCACGAGTCAGGACGAACCTTGCGAGCAGGGGCATCAGGCAGGCCCTGATCGTCGACCCGCTCTCCATCTGGTGGCTCTGCGGCTACCACACCGAGCCCTACGAGCGCTTCCTCGGGCTGCTCGTGGGCGTCGAGGGCGAGCCCACCCTCTTCGCAAACCAGCTCTTCCCCGACCCCGGCTCCTGCGGGGCGCACGTCGTGAGCTTCTCGGACACGGACGACCCCGTCGAGCTCGTCGCCGAGCGCACGGACCGATCGCTGCCGCTCGGCGTCGACAAGGAGCTCCCCGCCCGCTGGCTCGTCCCGCTCATGGAGGCCGGGGCGGCGAGCTCGTTCGTCCTGGCGTCCGGTGCCGTGGACGACGCCCGCTCGATCAAGGACGCCCGCGAGCGCGAGCTCATGCGCGCCGCGTCCGCCACGAACGACCTGGCCATGGCGTGGCTCGTCGACCAGGTGCGCGAGGGCGTGACCGAGCGGCAGATCGCCGACGGGCTGCTCGGTGAGTATCGTCGGCTCGGCGCGGAGGGGCACTCCTTCACCCCCATCGTGAGCTTCGGCGACCACGCCGCGGACCCGCACCACGAGCCGGACGACACTCCGCTCGCACGGGGGGACATGGTCCTGTTCGACGTGGGGTGCCGACGGGACTGGTACTGCTCGGACATGACGCGCACCTTCTTCACCGCCCAGCCCACCGAGCACCAGCGCGCCGTCTACGACGCCGTGCGCAGGGCCAACGAGGCGGCAGAGGAGCTCGTGAGGCCGGGTGTGACGTTTGCCCAGATCGACCTCGCCGCGCGGCGCGTCATCGAGGACGCCGGATGGGGCGCCGCCTTCACGCACCGCCTGGGCCATCAGATCGGCCTCGTCGACCACGAGCCCGGCGACGTGAGCGCAACCCATGACGAGCCGGTCCGGCCGGGGCAGTGCTTCTCGATCGAGCCGGGCATCTACCTGCCCGGGGACATGGGGGTGCGCATCGAGGACCTGGTCATCGTCACCGACGACGGCTGCGAGGTCCTCAACAGCTACCCCAAGGGGATCACGGTCCTCTAGACGCGACAGGGGGACGGGGGGTTTGTCACCCCTCCGTCCCCCTGTCACATCATTGCGGCAGCGCCGCGACCCCTGCTAGCAGAGGGAGAGCGCCGCCTCGTCGGCCACGAGCACGACGTTGGGGTGCAGCTGCAGGATGGACGCCTGGCAGGCGGGGGTGATCGGGCCGTAGATCATGTCGTGGACGGCCTGGGCCTTGACCTCGCCGTTTGCCATCACGAGGATCGTCCTGGCGGCCATGATCGTGCCGATGCCCATGGTGAAGGCCTGACGCGGGACGTCGTCGATGCTGTCGAACAGGCGGCTGTTCGCCTGGATGGTCGACTCGGTCAGGTCGACGCAGTGGGTGCCCCTGACGAAGGCGTCGCCCGGCTCGTTGAAGCCGATGTGACCGTTGTTGCCGATGCCCAGGAGCTGCAGGTCCTGGTTGCCGGCGGCGGCGACGGCCTCGTCGTAGGCGGCGCAGGCGGCCTCGTAGTCCTCGGCCAGGCCGTCAGGCACGTGCGTGTTGGCCTTGTCGATGTTCACGTGGTCGAAGAGGTTCGTGTTCATGAAGTAGCGGTAGCTCTGGTCGTGATCGCCGGGCAGGCCGCGATACTCGTCGAGGTTGTAGGTCTTGACCTGGGAGAAGTCGAGGTCCCCGGCCTCGTAGCCCTCAACGAGGCGCTTGTAGGCGCCGATGGGCGTGGAGCCGGTGGCGAGTCCGAGCACGCAGTCGGGCTTGGTGATGACCTGGGCGGCGATGATGTCGCCGGCCTTGCGGCTCATGTCCTCGTAGTCCTTGGCGCGAACGATCCTCATGATGCATCCTTTCCATAGACCGACGGGACCTGCGCCCGTCGTGCGGCCCCATCGGCCGCGGCCAATGTGACTGCGACCACCAGGGCGAGGCCGCCAAAACCTATGAGAAGGACTCGCCGCGTCGAGGCCCCTGCCCGTCCACGGCGACCCGGGGCACGCCGTCCCGGACAGCTCCCAATCTTGCACCATTTCCAACGTGTAACGCAACGATTTCGGGCGAGCGGCAGAAAAACGGCGCGGGACGGGCATGCTCCGCGGCCAGGGGCGGCTACAGCTTGCGCGCGAGGTCCTCCAGGGCGTGGAAGCGGTGCGAGATCTGGTTCTTCTCGTCCAGCGTGAGCTCGGCCATGGTCCTGCCCGGGGTCTCGCTCGGGAGGAACAGCGGATCGTAGCCGAAGCCGTGCTCACCGCGCGGCTCGCGTCCCACCGTCCCCTCGCAGTCACCGTCGCCGCACAGGACCTCGTCGCCGCGCACGAGTACCACCGACGAGTGGAAGCGCGCCGTGCGCCGGTCGCCGGGGACCTCCGCCATCTCGCGCATGAGCTTCTCGTTGTTGGCGGCGTCGTTGCCGTGCTCCCCCGCCCAGCGGGCCGAGAAGATCCCGGGCGCGCCGTCGAGCGCGTCCACGACGAGCCCCGAGTCGTCGGCGACCGCCATGGAGAGGCCCGTCTCGGCCTGTGCGGCACGAGCCTTGATCAGGGCGTTGTCAGCGAAGGTGCTCCCGTCCTCGACGGGGTCGGGATAGTCGCCGAGCTCTCCGAGGGCGACAAAGCGCACCCCCGGCATGGCGGGGGAAAGAATCGCCTCGATCTCCACGACCTTGTGCGCGTTGCCCGTCGCCACGACCACGGTCCTCTTTGGATCGAGCTCGCTGATGTTGATCTTGGCCATGTGCCGACCCTCCCGTCCGCGCGCAAAGGGGCCCGTGGCACCAGGCCCCGCGACGCAAAGCTCGCCTTCGTGCGTGGCAATTTTCACCCAAAACGGCCGCGCGCGCCACCTGCGGCCGCGCGCCGGGACGCTCCGTGGCGGGATCGGAATCCTACCGCCGGTACCCGGTCGCGGCGGACTGCAGCTCGACCAGATGGGCGATGCCCGCCTGACCCAGGTCGAGAAGCTCGTCGAGCTGGGAGCGATCGAGCGTGGAGCGCTCGCCGGTCCCCTGGACCTCGACGATGCGGCCGTCGCCCGTGCACACGAGGTTGAGGTCGACCTCGGCCCGGCTGTCCTCGGGGTAGTCGAGGTCGAGCAGGGCCCGTCCGTCCACAAAGCCCGCCGACACCGCCGCCACCTGGCCCGTGAGCGGCAGGCGCGGCAGCTGGCCGCGCTCGACGAGCGTCCAGAGCGCGCCGTGGAGCGCCACCCAGGCCCCCGTCACCGACGCGGTCCGCGTGCCGCCGTCGGCCTGGATCACGTCGCAGTCGAGGGTAATCGTGACCTCCCCCAGGCGATCGAGGCGCGTGACGGCACGCAGGCTGCGCCCTATGAGGCGCTCGATCTCCATGGAGCGCCCCTTGCGGCCGCGGTACTCCCGCGGGGTGCGGCGCGAGGTCGCCGCGGGCAGCATGGCGTACTCCGCCGTCACCCATCCCGCGTGCGTCCCCTTGCGCCAGGCGGGAACCCCCTGCTCGATCGTGGCGGAGCAGAGCACGCGCGTGTCGCCGAACTCGGCGAGGCACGAGCCGTCGGCGTTCTTCATCACCCCGGGGGTGAGCGTGACGGGTCGCATCTCGCCGGCCGCGCGGCCGAGCGAGCGCACGAGGGCGGCGTCTGCCATGGGACCTCCCTGCAAAGAGGCCCCCGCCACGTGCGTGCGGGGGCCAGGTGTGGGCTGGTGGGCGATGACGGGTTCGAACCGCCGACCTTGTGCGTGTAAGGCACCTGCGCTAGCCGCTGCGCCAATCGCCCGGACGCATGAAGTTTACCATACGGCCCGCGACGGACCGCTCCCGCGCGGCCTATACTGGGGGCATGGAAACGACTACGCTCACAGCGCTCGCGCGCACCCTCGACGACGCGGGCATCCTCGCATCCGTCACCCCGGGCGCCGACGTCGCCGTCTCGGGGGCCTCCTGCGACTCGCGCTCCGTCCGGCCCGGGGACCTCTTCGTCTGCAAGGGGGCCGCCTTCCGCCCGGAGTTCCTCGCCGGTGCCGTCGCGTCCGGGGCGTCAGCCTACCTCTGCGACGCGGCGCGCTCGGACGAGCTCGCACAGGCCGCCCCGGGCGTGCCCGCCCTCGCGACCACCGAGCTCAGGCGGGCCATGGCGCTCGTGTCGGCGGAGGCCTTCGGCCACCCCGACCGGGACCTGCCCATCGTCGGCATCACCGGCACCAAGGGCAAGACGACCACCGCCTACATGCTGCGCGCCATCGTTGACGCGGCGCGCGGGGAGCGCTCCTGCGGCATGATCGGAACGGTGGAGACCTACGACGGCACGGCGGACGAGCCGTCGAGAAACACCACGCCCGAGGCGCCCGACCTGTGGCGACACCTCGCGAGCGCCCGCGACTCGCGCCTCTCCGCCCTGGTCATGGAGGTCTCGAGCCAGGCGCTCAAGTACGACCGCACCTACGGGGTCGGGCTCGACGTCGCCTGCTTCCTCAACATCGGGCTCGACCACATCTCACCCGTCGAGCACGCGGACTTCGAGGACTACTTTGCCTCCAAGCTCAAGATCTTCTCGCAGTGCGAGACGGCAGTGGTGAACCTGGACTCCGACCACGTCGACCGCGTCCTCGCTGAGGCGTCCCGCGCGCGACGCGCGCTCACCTTCGGCATAGGCCGCCCCGAGGCGGATGCCTGGGCCGACGGCCTCGCGGCGTCCGAGGAGGGCGTCTCCTTCACGCTGCACCTCGACGGCTGGGAGCGCGCCGTCTCCCTCCCCTTCCCGGGAGACTTCAGCGTCTCCAACGCGCTCGCCGCAGCGCTCGCCGCCCACCTGCTCGGCATCGGGCCCGACGACATCGTCGCCGGCCTCGCCGCCGCGCGCGTCCCGGGCCGCATGGAGTTCTACCGCTCGCGCGACCGGCAGCTCACCGCCATCGTTGACTACGCGCACAACCGCCTCGCCTTCGAGTCGCTGCTCTCCGCCGTCTCGGGTGCCTTCTCCGGCGCACAGGTGATCTCGGTCTTCGGGGCCGTGGGGGGCAAGGCCCCCGAGCGACGCCGGGACCTCCCCGAGATCGCGGCGCGCTTCTCCGACTACGTCGTCCTCACCTCCGACGACCCGTGGACCGAGGACCCGCTCGACATCTGCCGCGAGATGGAGCGCGCGCTGCCCGCGGGCTTCCCACACGAGGTCGTGATCGACCGAGAGGCCGCCGCGCGACGGGCCTTCGAGCTGGCCGAGGGCAGGCGCAGCGTGGTGCTGCTGCTCGCGAAGGGGCACGAGACCTACCAGCACACCCGCGAGGGGTTCGTCCCCTGCGCCTCCGACTGCGAGCTCGCCCGGCGCGGCGTCGAGGCCCACGACGCACGTTCGGCTGCCGTCACGGGGACACCGGGCGCAACGGCCTGAGATGGCGTCCCCCACCGTCATCTGCGTCCTCGCGGGCGACCACGACCGCGCGGTCATCTCGACCGCCCTGCGCTGCGCCCTCGAGGGACGGGCGCCCTACGAGCGCGTGGGCATCGTCGGGGCGCGCGAGCTCTACGACGGGGTCGAGTGGCGGCGCGGCGCCTCCGCCGAGGCCGAGCTCGGGCGCCTGGGCGAGCACCTCGCCCAGGCCGAGTCCGCGGGGCTCTCCCATGTCATCGTCGAGCCCCCGAGCGGGGCGGCGGCGCCCGATGGCGCGCAGCTGACCTGCGTCCTCGGGGAGGGCGGGTCGGGCACCGTGCGCGCGGGCGAGCGCGGCCTCAGCTTCTCGTCGAGGAGCTTCCTCGCCGACGTGGGGGCGTCGCGCGTGATTTCCGGGTATGGCTACCTGCAGTTTGTCGCCCACACGCCCACGTGGGTCGAGTCGGTTGCCCTCCCCCTGCCGGGCGCCTTCAATGTGGGGCCCGCGCTCGCCGCCATCGCGGCGCTCGAGCTCCTGGGCACCCCCATGGAGGAGGTGCGCGACGGCCTCCTGCGCACGGGGGTCACGGGTCATGGCGAGCTGCTCTTCCCGCCCGAGCACCACGTCTGCGCGCTCATTGAGGAGAGCGCCGAGGCCACGGACCGCCGACGAGCCGTCGAGGCGGCCCGGAGCGACTTCGGAGACTTCGTCGTCGAGGTCGTGGACGACGTCGCGGAGATCGGACGGGCCGTGGCCCGGGGCTATGCGCGGGCGAGAAGGACCCTGCTCGTGCTGCTGGGATCTCCCGGCGCGGCATGTGCCGACGCCTTTCAGGCGGCCGTGCGCGAGAGCTTCAGCTGGACCGAGCCGCCTGAGTACTGAGGGCGGCGCCTAGATGAGCCCGAAGCGCTCGAGCGCCGCGGGCACGCCGTCGTCCTCCGCCGAGAGGGTAACGTAGTCGGCCCGCTCGAGGACGGCCGGGAGCGCATTGCCCATTGCCACGAAGGTCTCGACGGCGTCGAGCATGGGAAGGTCGTTCTCCGAGTCGCCGAAGGCAAACGTGCGGTCGCGGCCGTGACCGAGGTGCGCGAGCGCCGCCTCGATCCCCGTGCCCTTGTCCACGCCGCACAGGGAGAACTCGAAGGTCCCTCCCTGCAGGTCAGCGACCGTGAAGTGCTCGCGCAGGAACGGAAGGAGCGGGGCGAGGTCGTCGAGCCCGTAACCGTTCACGCAGAACTTCGAGAAGGACATCTCGCCCAGCACCTCGGCGAGCTCGTCGGCGCGGCGCAGCAGCAGCGAGCTCGGGAAGTGCGCGGGCTTGCCGGAGGGCAGGAGCTCGACGCTGCGCTCGTTGCTCTCGAGGTTGACGTCGACGCCCGCCTCCTCGCAGCGGCGAGCCACCTCGAGGGCGAGCTCCGCGGGAATGCGCTCGTCGCGGACGACATCATCGCCCACCCGGACGTACGCGCCCGCCGCCGCGATGAGGCCCGTGGGCTCGAGCGCGCGAATCGCCTCCGGGATGAGCGACGTCGGCCTGCCGGTGCACACAAAGGTGAGGTGCCCCGCGTCACGCATGCGACGAAACGCCTCGTAGACCGCTGCGGTCGGGGCGTCCTCAGAGAGGTTCTCGCCCCTCCGGAGCCGCTCGGGGTCATGCCACACCAGCGTCCCGTCCACGTCAAAGAAGGCGACCGCACCGTTCTTCTCTTCCGTCATCTGGCCAGCACCCTCCCGTCGTCGGTTTTCCGCGACCAATTCTAGCGAGCGCGGGCGCGCCCGTGTTGCGCATTCTTGGGAGACGCCGACGCCAGCGCCGACGGGCGGCGCGCTTTGGGTATCGTGGAGTGCCACTCGGACAAACGGGGCGGACCACCGCCCGGAAGGAAGGACGCGCATGACGCTCAAGGGCAAGCAGATCAGGCAGCTCCGCAGCCTGGCCCACCATCTCGACTCCGTCGTCATCATCGGCAAGGCGGACGTCAACGAGGGCACCGTCGACCAGGCGGACAAGGCGCTCGAGGCGCACGAGCTCATCAAGTGCTCCGTGCTCGACACCTCCAACCTCGACGTGCGCGAGGCCGCCGAGGAGCTCGCGCAGCGCTGCCGCGCGGAGATCGTGCAGGTCATCGGCCGCAAGTTCGTCCTCTATCGCGAGACGAGCCGGGAGGGTGCAGAGAAGATCCAGCTCGTTCCCTAGCGGCCCGCGCAGGGGCCCGCACGAGACTCGCGCGCCACGAAGAAGGGCCGGGACCCTAGGGTCCCGGCCCTGTCTGCGCTCTAGCGGGCGCGGACTAGAAGTCGACGTCGACGTCGTTGTACACGCACTCGAGGAGCTTCTCCATCTCCTCGGGCGTGGGCTGGCGCGGGTTGGAGCCGGTGCAGGCGTCGCCGATGGCGTCGACGGCGATGCGGGACTTCTTCTCCTCGAACTCGGCGTAGTCGATGATGGACTCGTCGGCCTTCACGCCGCCCTTGCCGTAGTTCTTGATGCCCTGCGGGATGTCCAGCTTGTCGTTGAGGTCGCGGATCTCCTGCACGAGGGAGGCAACGAGCTCGTCCTCGGTCTCGCCGGCGAGGTGCAGAACCTCCTTGGCGATGTAGGCGTAGCGGCTCTTGGCACGCTCGTCCTTGGCGTTGAACTGGATGACCTTGCCGAGGTACATGGCGTTGGCGCAGCCGTGGATGATGTGGTCGCCGGTGAAGGCGGCGCCGGTCTTGTGCGCCATGGAGTGCACGATGCCCAGAAGGCCCGAGGAGAAGGCGATGCCGGCGATGCACTGGGCCTCGTGCATGTGCTGACGGGCCTCCTTGTCACCGGTGTAGGACTTGGGCAGCCACTCGACGATCTCGCGGATGGCGTGGAGCGCGTTGGCGTCGGTGAACATGGAGCCCGCGGTGGAGACGTAGGCCTCGATGGCGTGGGTCAGAGCGTCCATGCCGGTGTGGGCGCAGAGCTTCTGCGGCATGGTGTAGGTGAGCTCGGGGTCGACGATGGCGACGTCGGGCGTGATGTTGAAGTCGGCGAGCGGGTACTTGATGCCCTTCTCGTAGTCGGTGATGACGGAGAAGGCCGTGACCTCGGTGGCCGTGCCGGAGGTGGAGGCGATGGCGCAGAACTTGGCCTTGGTGCGCAGCTCGGGGAAGGAGAACGGGACGATGGCCTGCTCGAAGGTCTCGTCGGGGTACTCGTAGAAGAGCCACATGGCCTTGGCGGCGTCAATGGGGGAGCCGCCGCCGATGGCGACGATCCAGTCGGGCTGGAACTCCTCCATCGCCTTGGCGCCGCGCATCACGGTCTCGACGGACGGGTCGGACTCGACGCCCTCGAAGATGGAGACCTCGAAGCCGGCGGCCTTGAGGTCGGACTCGACGTCCTGCAGGAAGCCGCCGCGGCGCATGGAGCCGCCGCCGGTGACGATGATGGCGCGCTCGCCCTTGAGGTTCTTGACCTCGTGGCGGGCGCCCTCGCCGAAGTACAGGTCACGCGGGTTGGTGAAACGTCCCATAACACTCCTCCAATTCCTTTGCCGTCGCCCCCGCGACGGATTGCAAACGAGGGCATCCCCCTCGTTTTTACCGAACGAGAAGTACCTCTCCTGGGCCATCAAAACTCCATGACTCAAGTCGGACACAGCATAGCAGAAACGCCCCCGCAACAATCGCTGTTTTCCGGAGGCGGCGCGGCGGGCGGCGCTCCCGTGCGGGAGAGGCGCCGGCCGAGGGGCGCCCAGTTTTGCGGGGCCCGCGAGGGACGCACTTGCTACCATTAGGGAACGGAGAGGAGCATCGATGGCCCACAACCCACAGCGAGAGGACTACCAGCGGCTGAGCCTGCGGTTCGCCCGGGAGCTCGACGCCGGCGACCCGGGCGCGGCCACGCGAGCCTACGCTGGCTTCGCGCGGCGATTCGCGCAGGACCGCGACGGGCTTCCGCAGACCGACGCGGACCGTGCCTTCCACCTCGTGGTGCTCGCCACCGAGGCCATCGACTACCAGCTTCCGTTCGCCTCCGACGAGCAGGCCCAGGACCTCATCCGCCGCGGGCGCGACCTACTCGGCGAGGCGCTCTCCCTCGACCCCTCCTGCCACGACGCGCGGCGCATGCTCTCCTCGTCCGAGACCCCCTCGCTCGAGGCGCGCTACCGCTTTCTCGCGGATGGCGCCGACCAGGTGCGCGCCTCCTGCGAACGGGCGCGCGCGGAGCAGGCGGCGTCCTTCGACGGCGAGCGGAGGGCCCTGGCGGCGGACATCGCGATGCGCCCCTACTGGCGCTGGATGGCCTCCCTCGCCGAGGAGGCCCTGATCTGCGGTCACAACCACGCCGCCGCCGAGGCGGCCGAGGCGCTCCTTTCGAGCGACCCGCGCGACACCTCCGACGTGCGCTTCACCCTTGCCTACGCCCTCGCCAAGCTCGAGGACGAGCCCGGGCTCGCGGCGCTCGAGCGGCGCTACGCACTCATCTCGCCGCTGCGAGGCCCCGACGACGCGTGGCTGCTCCTCGCCAAGGTCGCCCTCGCCCACAGGCGCCTCGACCTCGGAGCTGCGCGCAGGGGGCTCGCCCGGCTCCTCGACGCCTACCCGTCGGGAGCCCTCGCGCTCATCCGGCAGGCGGAGCTGCCCGACGGGGAGTTCGCGCGCCTGCGCGTGTCCGCCGGCTCCGAGGACGAGCTCATCCTCGCCATCAGCGAGGGCATCGTACTTCTACAGGAGGGCAACGACCGCGCGGGGCGGGGGGCGCTCGGCTCGTGGGTGGCCGGCGAGGTCTCCCGCATCAGCCCGGACGCCGCCCGCGAGGCCGCCAGGGTCTCCCGGCAGGAGGGGGTGCAGCGCCCGTGAACGCCTGGGACGAGCTGGTGGAGCGGTGCGCCATGCGCCGAAACGAGAAGATCGGCCCGCTCTCTGCCGACGCCTACAGGGAGCTGCTCATAGCCGTGAGGGCCGACCCGCGGGCCTTTGTCGACGACCCCGCCGAGCAGGCCCTGCTCGAGGTGGCTCGCGCGCTCGATGCCTATCGGGCGAGCCTGCGCGACGACGACCTCCTCGACGATGACGCGTACCAGCGCGAGCGCGGCAAGCGACTCGCCGCGCTCGCGGCGAGCTGCGCGCAGGCGGCATCGATCGACGGGGGGTGCCTCGACGCGCGCCTGATCGAGGCGCTCGCGCTCGACCTCGACCCCGACCCGCTCCTCGAGCGCCTGCTCGACCTCGAGCGTGAGGCCGCCGATCGGGAGCTCCCAACGGGCGACGCCTGGGCAGACGTCCTCTCCCGTCCGCGCCTGCGCCTGCGCGCGGCCATCGCACGGGCATGCCTCGACGGCGCGCACGCCCGAATGGCCCGGGCCTGCGCGGGCTCGGTCATCGACGCGGCGCCCAACGACGAGCCCGGCGCACGTCACACCCTCGCGCTCGCCTGCGCCAGGCTCGAGGACGAGGCCGGCCTCAACGAGCTCGACGCGCGCTTCTCGCACCGAGAGGACGCCTGGTCGCACCTCGCGCGCGTCATCCTGCTCTTCAAGCTCGACCGGATGAACGCGGCGCGCAGGGCCCTGCGCGGCTACGACGAGCTCTGCGAGGGCGGGGCCTACGCGCTGCTGCGGCCAACCCTCGTCGAGCCCTATCTGCCCGACCGCCCCGACGCCCCCGTCCGCAGCTTCGACGAGTGCACCTTTGCCGTTCGGGAGGCGGAGCCCATCATCGCCGACACCCCCGACCTCATACCCTGGTGCCAGGACCAGGAGTGGCTCGTGGCGTCCGCCGCCCGCTTCGCGCAGGGGCGCGGGCTGGACTGGTAGCGGGTCGCGCCGCACACGGCGCGTGGGGTTGCGGGCGCGGGTGCGGGACGGCGCCCCCGAGGCCCGCGGCGCCCCCGAGGCCTGCGGGGGTGCACGGAATCGACGCCGTTGGGTAGCCGGCAGCCGCCCACATGTCAGCACGGGCCCTCTTTGGGTACTCGGCGCCCCGGGCGTCGGCCGGAGGCCCGGATTTGTCAGGATGCCGCAATGATTGGGTACCGGCATCGCCGTCCTTCTCGCCCCTGGCCCCCACCGAGCACCCAATCATCCGCAATGCTTGACGATCTGAGCGCCTCGGAAGGCTTCCCGGGCCTCGCGGGGCCGCCGAACATCAAGATCGATACCCAATCGCCGGGGGTTTTGGAAAAAACGGGCCCTTCCCAGAACGTGGCGGGTCGCGGGGTCGCAACGGGGGCCGCGCCGCCCGCCGCGACGGGCGTGGAGCCGCACCATCGCCCGTGACACGCGCCGTCCACACAGACGAACCCGCGAGGGTGATCCCCTCACGGGTTCGCACGGTCGAGCGTTGGTGCCCCCAACGGGAGTCGAACCCGTGTCGTCGCCTTGAAAGGGCGATGTCCTAGGCCACTAGACGATGGGGACGCGTGTGACGCAGTCGAGTATACCAGACGGGCCCGCAGCTCCGAGGCGCGCATGGTAGGGGCGGTGGGACTCGAACCCACAATCCTTTCGGCCGAAGATTTTAAGTCTCCTGCGTATGCCAATTCCGCCACGCCCCCACGCGCGACAGAAACATCCTAGCGCAGCGGGCGCATCGTCGGCTTCCACGTCACGGGGGAGTCCTCGCCCGTGAGCGCCGCCGCGGCGGTCGTGGCAAGCCCGAAGAGCAGGTCGGACTCGCTCGCCTGCAGGCGCTCGAAGCCGGTCTGGCGCATGAGCTCGGAAATGGCGACCGCCCCGCCCAGGATGACGGGGGCGCGCTTGGCCTGGAGGCCCGGAAGCGCCGCGCGCTCCTCGACCCCCATCGACGCGAGGCGCGCCTCGAGCTCGTCGACCTGAGAGCGCGTGAGCGACGCAAGGTGGACGCGCGAGGAGTCGTACGGCTCGAGGGCGAGGCTGATGGCGACGAGGCTCGTCACCGTGCCGCCACACACCACGAGTCGCTCCGGGGCGCCGTCGGTCGCGCCGCGCGTGCCCGCCGCGGCGAGGCCGCCCGCCTCGACCGCCTCGGCGAAGGGCGCCGCCGCGAAGTCGTGCGCGGCGCCGAGGTCGGCCGCCGCAGGAGGGGCGGCCGACGAGAGGTACTTCTCGGTGAGGCGGCGGCACCCTACGTCGACGGAGCGAACGAAGCTCAGGTCGAGGCGGCCGTCGGGAAGCAGCGACCCGAGGGCGAGCTCCGTCGAGCCTCCCCCGTTGTCCGCGACGAGGATCCGCGTGCCGGGGAAGTCGCGCGCGACCCCCAGAAACGTCAGGGCACCCTCGACCTCGCCGGGAATCACGAGCGGGTCGAGACCGAGGGAGTCGAGGGCCGCGCCCAGCTCCCACGAGTTCTCGGCGTCGCGTGCGGCGCTCGTCATGGTGCAGCAGGCCGCCACGGCCCCGGCCTCGCGAGCGGACTCGACGTACCCCTGCACGCAGGCGAACACCCGCTCCATGGCCCCCTGCGCAAGGCGCCCGGTGGCGTCGACCCCCTCCCCGAGGTTGCAGATCTCGGAGTGCTTGGCGAGGCGCAGCACGCGCCCGCCCTCGACGTCCGCGACGGCCAGACGGGCGGTCACGGTCCCGATGTCAATGCAGGCAACGCGCGGCATGCGGCATCACTGCTCCTTGTACTGAAAGACGAAGTCACCCACCGCAAGGTACCACGGGAGCTCCGCGGGCGCCTCCTCGGCCTCCTGGTCCTCGGGGAGCCCCTCGGCGATGACGCCGGTCTCGCCCTCGCTCACGTACCCGCGCTTGCGGGCCTCGTCCTCGATGCCCTCGCGGGTCTGGAGGCGGTCGATGTCCTGCTGGTACTCGTCGATGCTCTGGTTGAGGCCGTCGAGCGTCTCCTGCTTGCCATCCTGGAGCCTCCACGCGCAGTAGAGGTCGCGCGCGGGACCATAGAGCGCGACGAGCACGACGAGCGCGACGCCCACGCAGACGAGCAGCCTGCGGGCACCCATCGCCCAGCTAACTGCCCCCGCGAGCCTCTCCGTCGCGGTTCGCGCGCCGCGGGCGGCCGCCTCGGTCGCCCGTGGGCGGCGGGGCGTCGCACCTCCGGTCGCCGCGGGCCGGCGGCGCGACGAGGCGGCCCGCTCGGGGCGAGGCCGGCCCTCCCTCCCCCGTGCGGGGGTCACTATGGTTCTCTCGCTCATGCCACGGGTTCGTTTCTCGCTGGATTCCGGCAGGGGCGGCGGCCGATGGCCGCTCATCTCCCGTTATACCAGACGGCCGACGGCCGCGGCGCCTCTTCAGCGAGGCTCCTCTTCCTTTGCACGGTCCCAGAGCTCGTTGAGGCGCTCGGTCGAGAGGGACCCGAGCTCGGCGCCGTCCCGGGAGGCGGCCTCCTCCATCGCGCGCCAGCGCCTCCTGAACTTGCGGTTGGCGTGGGCGAGCGCCTCCTCGGCGTCGACTCCCTCCCAGCGCGCCACGTTCACGAGGGCGAAGAGCAGGTCGCCAAACTCGGCGGCGCGCTCGGGGGAGCCGGGCTGCTCGCGCTCGAACTCGGCGCGCTCCTCAGCGACCTTGGCCCACACGCCGTCGACGTCCTCCCACTCGAACCCCGCCTTCGCGGCGCGCTTCGAGATCTTCTGGCACTGCATGAGGGCGGGAAGGCTCGCGGGCACGCTGTCGAGAAGGCCGTACGAGCGCTCCCCTGCGCCCGAGGCCGCGCGCTCGGCGGCCTTGACCTCGTCCCAGATGTCCTGGACCTCGCCGCCGTCGCCCGCCGCGGCGTGCTCGCCAAAGACGTGGGGGTGGCGACGGACAAGCTTCTCGTTGAGGCCGCGCACCACGTCGTCGATCGTGAAGCGCCCCTCGTCGGCGGCAATCTGGGCGTGGAGCACCACCTGCTCCAGGACGTCGCCGAGCTCCTCGACGAGGTGGGCGTCGTCCCCCGCCTCGATGGCCTCCACGGCCTCGTAGGCCTCCTCGACCATGTTCTTGGTGATGGAGCGGTGCGTCTGCTCGCGGTCCCACGGACAGCCGTCGGGCTGGCGCAGGCGCCACATCGTGCGGACGAGGCGGTCGAACTCGGGGTGCGTGGTCGGCGCGCCCGGACGCGCGGCGTTCTCGGCGTCGACGCGGTCTGCGATCTGGGACATGCGCGGCTCCTTCTGCTGCAGGGCAGGTTCTTCTCGCCCGATTGTAGCGCGAGGGGGCCAGCGTGGTTCGACCGCGCCACTGCCCCGTCCCCGCCCCGTCCACCGAACTCGCGTATGTCTGTACTTTAATCGCGCGGCCGGAGTGGGGGTCTCGCGTTTGCGCAGGTAGACGAATCGCCCGTTCTTCTCGCCCTGCGGCTTCGGCACTTAAAGTACAGACGTACGCGAGTTGCAGACGTACGCCAGCTCGTGGTCGGTGCCAATTGGGGACAGTCCCCAATTGGCATATCGACAAAGAGCACCCACTAATTTTGGGAACAACGCTGCCCTTGTGTGCCCGAATCACATCGCCCGAAAAGAACCCCCTGATTATGTCACGGTATCGTGATATTCTGTGGTAAATCGAGGGATTGGAGCACGCCTATGTTTCACAAAATCAAGGACGTGACGCCCCTTCCCGGCCTCCGCCTGCGCGTACTGTTTGCCAACGGGACGACCAAGCTCTACGATGCGACGCCGCTCACCGAGAGATTCGCCGCCTTCCAAGAGCTCAAGAGGGGGCACCTGTTCGAGGACGTCGAGGTCGACACCGGTGGATACGGCATCTCATGGAATGATGACCTCGACCTCTCCTGCGACGAAATCTGGGAGCACGGCGAGTCCATAACGACGGAGTTCGACGGGCTAATGTCGTTCGCCGACGCGAGCGACCTCTGGGGACTCAGAGAATCCACACTTCGTAAGGCGGTCTCATACGGAAAGATCGTCGCCGGCGTCGACGCGAGGAAGTTCGGCAAGCAGTGGGTCGTCACCTCCGCCGCCATGTACAGGGAGTACGGGGAGCCGCTGAGCGCCTAGGCGCATGCGACCCCGGGCTGACCTGCGGCCGGATGCCGAGAAGAGCCTCCGCCCGCAGGTCGCGCCAATTGACAGACGCCGGGTTCTTCTCGGCTGATTGCAGCGCGCCTAAGGCTGCCACACGACCCGCGGCGACAGCGCACATGACGCTACAGGCTCAGCTCGTACCTACTGCCGACAAAGTAGTCCCTGCCGATGCAGACGGGCGCGCCCTCGGCATCAACGTAGTAGTTCGCCGAGTGAATGAGGGGGTCTCCCGCCGAGATGGCCAGATTCGCGGACTGCTCGGTCGTCGCGCGGACGGCGCTGATGGTCCAGACCGTGCTCGTCGCCGGACGTCGCCCCATCACCTCGTAGATGGCGTCGAAGATGGAGCGGTTCTCAAGCGGCATCGTAAAGAGGTCGCGCGCCCAGTCATAGGGGATGAAGACGTTCTCATCGAGCACCGGAACGTCGTCGGCAGTGCGGGTGCGGTGAATATAGAGCAGGAGCGCCCCCTCCTCCAGGGAGAAGAACTCGAGCTCCGCAGGCCGCGCCGGCACAATCTGGCGATCGAGCAGCTTCGCCCCCTGCCGAGCTCCGATCTCCGCGCACATGGACGAGAAGGACCTCACCTCGCGCGACTGGGAGAGCCTTCGGTAGAGACGAGAGGCGCCGACGAACGTCCCCCTGCCCTGCCTCTTGCTCAGATAGCCGTCAGCGCAAAGGTCCTCGATCGCGCGGCGAACCGTGATGCGGCTCACGGAATACTCCTGGCTGAGCTCAGACTCCGACGGAATCCTGTCGCCCGCCTTATAGGTGCCTGACTTGATGAGGCTCTTTATGTCCTCGTAGATCTGCTGGTACAGCGGTGTGGAGTTGGTTCCGTTCATCCCTGCTCCCTCGGTTCCCCGTAGGGTATCTTAAAACGTCGACATCTATAATATGCCATACGACTTCTTATGACCGATACTTTGCCGCGAGACCGCAGACTAAGCCCCCAGGCGCGCGAGCCCGTTTGCGCTGCGGACGAGCTCCGCCACCTCGACGAGCTCGTCGACAACCAGGTCGGCGGCTCCCTGCTCAAGCGACACCCCGGCAGGCTGCCGCAGCGCGCATACGAAGGCTCCGGCAGCCTTTCCCGCCTTGATGCCAATGGGGGAGTCCTCAACCACTACCGTCTGCTCGGGACGCACGCCGAGGCGCTCCATCGCGGTCAGATAGATATCGGGCTCGGGCTTGTACTCGAGGCACTCCGCGCCGCTGATGATGAAGTCGACGAAGCCCCTCAGCTCAAGCTGGTCGACGAGCTCCTCGATGAGCGTCCGCCACGACGAGGAGCAAATCCCGACCTTTACGCCCATGCCGCTCAGGAGGGAGAGCGTGAGATGGGCCTGATCGTTGGCAAGCTCGTGCCAAGGGGTCGGATGCTCGTCCGCGTAGACCTTGTACCCGGCGCGCAAGCGCTCTCGCCGCTCCGGATCGGGGACGCTCGACTCCCAGACCTCGTTGTCGTTGGACCCCGTCCAATCGGGCACCTCGTCAAAGACGATGCCGTGCTCGGCAAGGTAGGCGAGCCTCCTGTTGGTGTAGAACCCCTCGGTAAACGCCAGCACGCCGTCCATATCAAAGAGAGCCGCCTTGATCACGTCCTTTTCCCCTTCCTTTTCCTGAGATCACACGATTAACGCGCACGGTTTGTTTTGATTTCCTATACGCCCAGTTGGTTTTTTTGGCAGACTGCACGCCGTGCGCGTTATCTGGCCGATACGCCAAGAGGGGCAGGCGCTCGCACGCCCGCCCCTCATCAAGCTGCCGGCCGCAGAGCCAAGCGGCGTGCGAAGACTAGTACTCGAGCTTCCACATGTAGCGACGCTTGGTCAGCGGGTGCTGGCGGGCGGCGGCGAGGTGCTCGGCGAAGACGCGCATGACCGCGGTGT
Organism: Thermophilibacter mediterraneus; assembly: GCF_900119385.1. Taxonomy (GTDB): domain Bacteria; phylum Actinomycetota; class Coriobacteriia; order Coriobacteriales; family Atopobiaceae; genus Thermophilibacter; species Thermophilibacter mediterraneus. The sequence continues at coordinate 695,197 of NZ_FPKO01000009.1, read as the reverse complement.
GGACGATCGGGTTGAAGTAGGTGGCCACAGAGGCGGGCACCGCACCGGACAGGCCGAAGTCCTTGGCGTCGATGACGACGTAGCGCGCGTTGAAGCGCTGCAGGAAAGTGAGGGCGCGGGCGTCCATCTTGCGGGTGGCGCCGTCGGCCATGAACAGCACGAAGTTGTGCTTGTCGTCCGTGAGCTCGAAGGGGCCGTGGAAGAACTCGCCGGAGTTGAAGTTGCCGGAGTTGATCCACTGCATCTCCATCATGAGGAACATGGAGGTGGAGTAGGCGACCTTCTCGCTCGCGCCGGAGGCGAGGAAGTGGATGCAGTCGTCGTCCTTGTGCTCCTGGGCCCAGGCCTCGGCGACCTTGCCCACGGACTGGGCGGCGTTCTCGGCGCACTCGAAGACGTGCGCGAAGCCCTGGACCATCTCGTCGTAGTGGTCATAGCCCTCGACCTGCTGCAGGATCTCCAGCGCGACGGCGATGGCGTAGCCCATCTTCTCGGTCTTGGCGGCGTAGTTGGCCTCGAAGCCGTGGACGATCACGTGGTCGACGCCCTTGGTGAGCGCGGAGCCGGCGGCGTGGGTGATGGCCACGACGGGGGCGCCGGCGGCCTTGGCGACCTTGTTGGCCTCGACGGTCTCGGGGGTGCCGCCGCCGAGCGAGCAGGTGATCACGAAGGTGTTGGGGCCGAGCCAGGCGGGCGTATCGTAGTTGAACTCGTTGGCCGTGAAGATCTGGACGTTGAGCGTCTTGGTGTTGTTGGCGAGGAAGTACTTGGCCGGGTAGAGCTCGGACATCGAGGCGCCGCAGCCGACGAAGGCAACGGAGTCGATCTGGTGGTTGGCCAGGACGTCGGCGACGATCTGCTTGGGCTGGTTGAGGTCGATCTCGTACATGTTCTTCCCTTTCTCTCGTTTTTTGCGCACAGCTCCGCCAGCCGTGCGCTTATAACGGCTCTTGACGCGATGGAGACGCTGTTGGGTTGGCCTTGGCGCTAAACCGCTGTGATGTCGAGCTTGCGCTTGGACGGGGTCTGCTGGCTGTAGATCTTCACGCCCATCGCCAGGAGCTCGCGGGTGTCGGCCTGCTCGGACTCGTCGAGGAAGACGCTCTCGTCGACCTGCTTCGAACCGTCCTTGTTGAAGGTCGCGCCATACTGAACCTCGCGAATCGCCGGGCACGCCTTGCAGACTGCGACGAGTGCCGCGGTGGTGCCAAAGACCATCATGATGTTCTCGTTGAGCTCGAGGATCTTGGGCATCTTGGCAATGGTCTTCTCGACGGTGAAGATGTTCAGGCGAATACCTGCGGGCTTGGCGAGCTTGAGCGTCGCGGACTTCATCTCGTCGTTCGCGGCGGCGTCGTCCACCAGGATGATGCGCTGGGCGCTCAGGTGATTCACCCACGCCGCCAGAATCTGGCCGTGGATGAGGCGATAGTCCAGCCTCACGAGCTTGATCATAGGTCGTCCTCCTCTTCCTGCTGCGCCGTCGCCCTCATGAGCGCGGCAATGTTCTGGATTCCCGCCCTGCTCTGCTCGATGACCTCGGCGAGGGCCGCCTCGGACAGCGGCTCTTCGGAAAGGGCGATCTCGAGGATCAGGGGCAGGTTCATGCCGGAGATGACGGTGACCTCGGGACGCTTTGCCTGCAGGGAGACCATCTGGTTGTTGACGCTGCTCCCCAGCATATCCGTAAGGACGTAGACGGCGTCCGAGGGATCGAAGGAGTCGATGAGGGCAAGCGCGCGGTCCTCGATCTGGTCCTTATCGTCACGGGCGAGAGAGATCGTGTGGACGTTGGAGACGTCTCCGACGATCATGTCCAGGGTGTCGCGGGCCCCATCGGCGAGGCCGCCGTGCGATGCAAGAACAATCTGGTTCATCGCTCCTCCAATCTGTCAGCTCTTCGTATCTGTTACTGTCATCATAGACGTTATATACATCATGGTCTAGAGATTCTTGAGTTAAACCGCCTGCGGCCGCATTCCTACCGTTCGCGGGCATTGGCTCAACCGAGTCTCCAACGCGTCTGCATTTCTCTAATTGTATATAACGTCTGTGACGTATGATAATACTATCCACCGACGACGTTAGGAGGGGCCATGCCTTCTCGGCAACGCATCGAGATCGCCTCGATGAACCACCACTACATGTTCTATGAGCTCGAGGAGTTCTTCTCCTCCGTGAGCAAGCTCGGCTACTCGTGCGTCGAGCTCTGGACGGCTCCGCAGCACTTCTTCATGGACTACCGTCAAAACGACCCCGTCGAGCGGCTCACGTCCCTTTCCGAGAAGTACGGCGTGCGCATCATGGGCATCTGCCCAGAGCAGACCAACCCCAAGCCGCACAACATGGCAGCTAAAGACCCCGCCATTCAGGAGCGCGTCTACGCCTACTTCACGAGGGCGGTCGACGTTGCCTCCGCAGTGGGAGCCAGCCAGGTGCTCGTGACGAGCGGCTGGGCCTACTACAGCGAGCCCGTGGAGACGGCGCGCGAGCGCAGCGCCGCCATGCTCCGCCGCATCGCCGCCTACGCAGGCGAGAAGGGCATCAACCTTGCGATCGAGGCCCTGAGGAAGCCCGAGTCCCTCATCGCCAACTCCGCGGCGAACCTTCGCGTCCTTCTCGACATGGTGGACGAGCCGGCTCTCAAGGTCTGCCTCGACATCGGCGCCATGGTGGACGCGGGCGACACCATCCAGGACTACTTCGACACGTTTGGGGGCGACGTCATTCACGCCCACTTTGTCGACTGCGGCCCCCGCTCGCTCCACCTTGCGCTGGGCGACGGAGAGCGCGACATCGCCGAGGACATCAGGACCTTTGAGCGCAACGGATACCAGGGCGTCCTGTCCGTGGAGTGCACGGACTCCCTCACGCTCACCGACCCCATGGGAGCCGACGCGCGCTCCATGCGCGCCTATCGCGCGGCATACGAGCAGATCGAGAGCGCGCGTTAAGAAACTCGCTCCCGCGCAAGCAAGACGGGCGGCCCCAAACGAGGCCGCCCGTCTTTTTTTCGCGCCGAGGGGGATGGGCGCGCCGCGAAAAGGGCCCCGGCAAAGGCCGGGGCCCCAAGAAGGAGGAACGTCTTTGCTACGCGAGGATGCCGAAGAAGCTGCAGATGAGGCTGACGACGATGCCGCCGAGGAGCAGCACGCCCAGGCTGACCTTCTTCTTGAGCAGCCAGTAGAAGAGCATGGCGATCGCAAACGGAATCATCGAGGGGAAGATGCCGTCGAGAACGTCCTGGAGCACAAGCGCGCCATCCTGGAACTGCAGCGGGGTGGTGATGCCGACCATGGTCGCAATCATCGCGCCGACGGTCATCAGGCCCACGACGCCTGCGACGTACATGACCTTGTCCATGATGCCGCCCTGAAGCTGCTTCACGTAGTCGGTGCCCAGGGTGTAGCCGAGCTTGCCGCCAAACCACGTGATGAGCGCCTTGGGAATGCCCGAGATGAGCAGCGCGAGGATGGGGCCGAGAATCGATCCCTGCGCCGCGAGCGAGGCACCGAGGCCAAAGGAGATGATACGCAGCGTTCCCTCGAGCAGGGAGTCGCCGATGCCGGAGAGCGGGCCCATCAGGGAGACCTTGAGGTTGTTGATGACCTCGGGGTTGAACTCCTTGGGGTTCCTGCCGTACTCCTCCTCCATGGACGCGGCGATGCCCAGGACAAAGCTGTTGAGCTGCTGCGTGATGTTATAGAGGGCGGTGTGGCGGTGGTAGGCTTCCTTCTTGCGCTCGAGAATCTCCGGGTCAGATTCATCGGCGTAGATGCGGTCGAGCGTGGGGGCGATGCTGTAGAGGAAGCCAAGGTTCATCTGGCCCTCGTAGTTCCAGGAGGCCTGGATCGCCCAGGTGCGCCAGAAGAACTGCCAGAGGCGCTTCTTCTCTGAAACGGGCTGCGGCTCGAGGCTCTTGAGCTCCTTGACCTCGGGAGCGGCGCCCTGAATGTCCTGCGTCATGTGAGTGGCTCCTCTCTGTTAGTCGTCGTCCTCGAGCGGGTCATAATCGTCGGAAGCCTGCGCGGCAAGCTGGCCGCTGCCGGAGTCGCGGAACTTCAGGCCCACGAGCAGCAGGGCGAGAAGAACGGCGAACACGGCCATGGCGGTCACATTGAGGCCCAAGAAGGCAGCGCCGAAGAAGCCCATCAGGAAGAAGATCGTCATGCTCTTGGTGAGCATGATGTTGAGCAGCAGCGCCATTCCGAGGGCGGTGAGGACGTTGCCGGCGAGCGTGAGGCCGTTGGTCACCCAGGCGGGAATCGCGTTGACGATCTGCTGGACGAGGTCGGTGCCGGCATAGATGGCGATGAAGATAGGCACGAAGTACATCAGGGCGTAGAGCACGTTGCCCCAAATGATGTGCAGGTGAAGCGCTTGCTTAAACTTGCCCTGGTCGATAAGGGCATCGGTCTTGTGGCTAAAGGCCGCGAGCACCATGCGGATGGCGAGGCCGAGCGCCTGACCGAGGACGGCGACCGGGACCGCGATCGTAAGTGCGGCCTCCGGGCCCGCGCCCGTGAGAATGACGAACGCCGTTGCCACGATCGAGCCCATGTTCATGTCGGGAATCATGGCGGCGCCAACGTTGATGAGGCCGATGCTCATGAGCTCGAGCGTGGCGCCCGCCGCCAGAGCGGTGGGAACGTCGCCCAGGACGATGCCGACCATGGTGGCGCCGATGAGCGGACGCTCGACGCTGAGGCGGCCCAGCATGCGCGAGTCCATGATGCAGATGACTCCGACCAGGCCCACGACTATAGCCGCGTAGAGCTGATTCATTACCGTCTCCTTTCCTTCTTTTCAGTGGGGTGCAGAGCAGCCCCGGTAGAACGGGGCCGACTCCGGATTCGACCCCTGTTCTCTTTTGGTATTAGTCATCATATACGTCTCATACCTATTTGTCAGCATTTCTTGTAGGCAGGGTGTGGGCGGTCGTTATTTCCGGGTGAGTGGCGCGGATGCCATTCTGAATGACTTCAGTTCCGGGCGTTCGGCAGGTATAGTATTTTCATCATAGTCATCTATGACGTTATATGGCGACAGCACGTCTTGAGAGAAGAGGTCATGAGAGGCGCGAGAAGAAGGGCGTCAGAACCGAGAAGAACGGCGAACGAGGAGGAGCTCGCGGAGGCGCGGGTGGACCCCGACCACGCGGCGCCCGCCTACGAGGGGCATGCCGTGCTCCAGGGCGAGGCGCTGGTCAGCGAGGACGAGGAAGAGGCCAGCCTGCGCAAGCTCCGCAAGCGCGACCAGCCGAGCCTCGTACGGCTCGTGGTGTCGCTCAACGTGGGCGCCCTGCTCTGCGCCTTTGCCTACGTGGCGTTCCAGGCGCCCAACAACTTTGCCATCGGCGGCGCCTCGGGCTTCTCAATCGTGCTCTCCACGCTCGTGCCGGCGCTTCCCAACGACGCATCGCTATGGCTCGTCAACGCGGCCCTTGTGGCAGTTGGCCTGCTCCTCGTGGAGCGGAAGGCCGTCATCTGGAGCGTGGTGGCGTCCATCGCCATTCCGGCCTACACCTCGATTCTCCAGGCGATCATGCCCGTGACGGGGTCGCTCACGGGGGACATGTGGATGGACCTCTGCTGCACGGTCCTTCTCATCGCCCTGGGAAACGCAGTCGCCTACAACGCCGGCTCCTCGACCGGCGGGACGGAGATTTTGGTCATGGCGCTCACCCGGCACACGAGCCTGCCGGTGGGGCACGCCGTGGCGGCGGCCAACGCCGTGGTGGCCGCCTCGGGCGTCGCGCTCTACGGGGCGCGCGTGGGCGTCTACTGCATCGTGGGCCTGGTGCTGCAGACCGTCATCGTGAACGGCGTCCTCGAGGACCTCAAGTGCCACAAGGTGTGCACCGTCATCTGCCGGCAGCCCGCGCGCGTGGAGGAGTACATCGTGCGCGAGCTCAGCCGCACCGCGACGGTGAGCTACGGCTACGGGGCGTACTCGGGGCGGCGCGTGGCGCAGATCATGACCGTCCTCACGCGCGCCGAGGCGCTGCGGCTGCAGCGCTACGTCCGCAGCCTGGACGAGAACGCCTTCATCACATACGTCACCACGTCGGAGATCACCGGTCGCGGCTTTAGGTGGGTGTAGTGCGGGCGGGGCGGCGGCGTGGTGCGACCGCGCCGCTGCTCCCGTCCCCGTCCCCCGAACTCGCGTGGGACGGAAACCTCCGGGGTATCTGTCCCACTTTCACCCGCGCCGCTGCCCCCGTCCCCCGAACTCTCTCACGTCTGTACTTTAATCGCGCGCCCGGACTAGGGGTCTCGCGTTTGCGCAGGTAGACGAATCGGCCGTTCTTCTCGCCCTGCGGCTTCGGCACTTAAAGTACAGACGTACGCGTGTTGCAGACGTACGCGAGTTCATGGCCGGAAGGCGGGGCGATGGGGCCGCGTGACAATTTAACCTGTCCTAATTGTCACTCGTCGAGCTCGTCGCCGCCGCCGACCTGCTCGAGCACGCCGAGCGCGGCCGGCATGACCTCCTCCGCGCTTCGGTGGAACGGGTAGGCGACCTTGTGGGTCTTGGGGTACACCAGGGCGCCGCGCTCCTTGAGCTTGAGCGCCACCGGGCGCGCCACTTCGAGACCCTGATAGACCAGGCGCCCGTTTGCGAGCGAGACGCTCGTGCAGCCCAGTCGCTGCGCGCGAATCCTCACGCGGGCGCGGTCGAAGAGGTTGCGCCCGGCCAGGGGCAGCGCGCCGTAGTCCCTCTCGCACTCCTCCTGGAGCGCGTCGACCTCGGCGAGGTCGACGGCCGCGGCGAGGCGGCGGTAGGCGAGCACGCGCTTGTCCACGTCGGGCAGATACTCCTCCGCCAGGAAGAAGTCGGCCGGGAGGTTGATCGTGACCTCGGCCTGCTCGACCTCGCGGGTCTCCCCGCGCGCCTCCGCCACGGCCTCGCCGAGCATCTGCGTGAAGAGGTCAAAGCCCACGCTGCTGAGGTTGCCGTGCTGCTCGGCGCCCATGAGCGAGCCCGCTCCGCGGATCTCGAGGTCGCGCATGGCGATCTTCATGCCGCTGCCCAGGTCCTGGTACTCGTTGATGGCCGTGAGGCGGTCGGTCGCCTCGGGGGTGAGCGGCAGCTCGGCGGGGAACATGAAGTAGGCGTATGCCTGGGTGCGCCCGCGACCCACGCGACCCTTGAGCTGGTAGAGCTGGGCCAGCCCCAGGCGCTGCGAGTCCTCGATGATGAGCGTGTTGGTGTGCGGGTTGTCGATTCCGCTCTCGATGATCGTGGTGGCCACCAGGACGTCGATCTCATGCTCCTGGAAGCGCAGCATGACGTCCTCGACCTCTCGCGCGCTCATCTTGCCGTGCGCCACGCCCACGCGGGCCTCCGGAGCCGCCTCCATCACGCGCGCCGTCGCCTCGTCGATGGTGTGCACGCGATTGGACACGTAGTAGACCTGCCCCTTGCGCGCGAGCTCCTCACGGATGGCGGCCGAGACCACGTCCGGGTCCCACTCCCCCACCGTGACCTTGACCGGAAGGCGCCCGGGCGGCGGGGTCATGATGAGGCTCATGTCGCGCACCCCGCTCATGGCCATCTGCATGGTCCGCGGAATGGGCGTCGCGGAGAGGGTGAGCACGTCCACCTGCTCGCGCATGTTCTTGAGCTGCTCCTTGTGCTGCACGCCGAAGCGCTGCTCCTCGTCGATGATGACAAGCCCCAGGTCGTAGGGGTTGACGTCAGCGGAGAGCAGTCGGTGGGTGCCGATGAGCACGTCGACCGAGCCGTCGGCGAAGCCCTCGAGCGCCTTGCGCTGGCGGGCCGGCGTCACGAAGCGGCTGAGCACGGCGACCCGGAGGTCGAACGGGGCGAAGCGCGAGAAGAACGTCTCGAAGTGCTGCTGCGCCAGGATGGTCGTGGGACAGAGCACCATCACCTGCTTGGCGTCCTGGCAGCACTTGAACGCCGCGCGCAGCGCGACCTCGGTCTTGCCGAAGCCGACGTCGCCGCAGAGCAGGCGGTCCATCGGGCGACGCGCCTCCATGTCCGCCTTGATCTCGGCGATCGCCGAGCGCTGGTCGGGCGTGACCTCGTAGGGGAAGCTCGACTCCATCTCCTCCTGAGCGGGCGTGTCCTGCGAGAACGCATACCCAGGCACCGACGAGCGGCGCGTGTAGAGGTCGACGAGGTCGAAGGCGAGCTTCTTGGCGGAGCGCCGCGCCTTGCCCGTCGCGCGCGACCAGTCGGCGGTGTTGAGGCGCGTGAGGCGCGGGGAGGCGCCGTCCGGGCCAACGTAGCGCGTGATGCGGTCGACCTGCTCGAGCGGGACGAAGAGCTTGTCTCCCCCGGCGTACTCGAGCAGGAAGTAGTCGCGCTCGCGCCCGGCCACCTCCTGGCGCACGATCTCCGAGAAGAGCGCGATGCCGTGCGTGGCGTGGACGACGTAGTCACCGGGCTTGAAGGGGAAGGTCACGCTCGTGGGGTCGACGCGACGGGCGCGGCGCCGGGTCCGCGCCGTGCGGGAGGCGAGGTCGGACACCGAGAAGATCGCAAGGCCCGCGGTGGGCACCACGATGCCCGCCGGGACCGGGGCGTCGGTGAACGTGACGCGCCCGCGCTCGAGGGGCGGGACCTGCGGGTCGTTGTTCTCGGCGGCAGTTCCGAGCGACTCCACCACCGGGATGGACTCGTCGGTGAAGCGCAGCTCAAGCGCCTCGCGCGCGGCGCGGTCGGGAACCGCGAAGATGATCGCGGCGCGGTCGGCGACGAGCTGTCGCACGCGACCGAGGAGCTTGGAGTCGGATCCCGCGATCTGCGGCTGACGCACCGCGAGCTCCGCGGTGAGCGTGCCCGCCCCAGCGCGCAGCATGGAGGAGAGCGAGAGGCGCTGCTGGCCCCCGAAGTCGAGCTCGCGAGGAGAGGTGTAGAGGCCCTCGAGCGGGACGCGTGCCGAGGCGGCCGCGGACGAGACCTCGTCATAGGCGCGCATGCAGTCGTCGAAGAGCGCGCGGGGCTCGGCGAGCACCACGAGGGTGCGCTCGCTCATGTGCTCGAGCGGCGAGGCGGTGGAGCCGTAGAGCTCGGGGAGGTAGCGCTCCAGCGAGGGTGCCGCGGCGCGCTGAGAAATGAGCTCGAGGTCAGCGGCCACCCGGGAGCTCTCCTGCGCGCGCCGGTAGAGGGCGCGCTCGGCGCGGGCAACGGTCTCGTCCGTGAGGGCGAGCTCGCGACAGGGGCAGACCGTCACCGACCTCAGCTCGCCGATGGTCTGCCCCGTTGAGGGCACCATGCGACGCACGCGGTCGATCTCGTCCCCGAAGAACTCGATTCGAACCGGGCTCGTGGCCTGGGCGGGGAACACGTCGACGGCGTCCCCGTGCACGTGAAAGGTCCCGGGCGCGTCAGCGTCCCCCGCGTCGGTGTAGCCCATCCCCACGAGCAGCAGGGGGACGTCCTCGAAGGGGACCTCCTCGCCCACCGCGAACGCGCTCGAGGCAAAGTAGCCGCTCCCCCGCGGCGGCACGCGGCGCAGCAGGGCGTGCGCGGATGTGACCACGACGCAGTCCTCGCCCTCCGCGAGACGTGCGACGGCGCGACAGCGCGCGCCGATCGCCGCGTCGTCGGGGGCCGCGTCAGCCCACGGCCGGTCCCTGCGCTCGGGGTACCGACACACCACGTCCTGCCCGAGCCACGCTGCGAGCGCGCGGGCGGCGCGGTCGGCCGCCTCCTCGCCCGACACCACGAAGAGGCACGGTCGCGGGTCGCGCGCCCAGAGCGCCGCAAGGGCGAGGGGGCGGGCTGACTGCGCGACGGCAAGCGTCGCGTCGCGCCCGGCGGCGAGCTCGCGCATGAGCGGCGCGAGCTCGGGGGCAGAGAGCAGCTGACGAGAGACGCGATCGATGAGCATGGGCTTCCTTCGCACGTAGAGCTACATGGAAACGCGCCGGCCCCGGTGAGGGGTCGGTGCGCGACGGTCGGTTCTTCTCGGCTATTGTAGCTGCCGCGCGGGACGCACACAGGTTCTTCGCGCGGGGCGCGGGGCGCGGGGCGCGGGCGCATAGTTCTTCTCGACCGTTGCGCGCGGGGGCGCGGCGGTGCATAGAAACTCGCGCGCGTCTGCACCACGACAGGTTCATGGGACCGAGAAGAACGATCTTTGCGCGCAACGAGAGAAGAAACCTAAGCATCCGCACCTCAATCGCTGGAACGGCTTTGATTTCTCAGGCGCCGCAACCCCCCTCCCTCTCATACGCGCGCACATTCCTAAGCATTCCATCCCGTTTCCACGCAACGGCAAAGAGAAGCTAAGCGGCACACCGCGCAGGCGCCTTCCCGTGGGCGCGAGCTCTTCGGCACCAGTCTCTACGCCAGCCCGTAGGCCTCAATGGGGACCCGCTCCCCAGCCTCGGCCGCCCCGATGCGCGCGCAATCGCCCGGCGGCAGCTCCCCCTCATCCCGCGGGCGATACCGGTAGCAGTCGTCGAGCGCGTCGAGGTCCCTGAGAAGCGCGATCCTCAGACCCCGACGTTTTCTCGCATCCTTGCCGCTCACGCCTACCCGCGGGTAGCCGAGCTCCCTGCGTATGACGCCGACCAGCCCGTCAAAATAGTCGATGTCCCCATAGTGCTCCTTGCGCATCTGATACTCCCCTATCCCCATGCCCTTGAGCTCGTTACTCCTCGTCGCGTCCTGAACGAGGCGCCTGGGCTCGTTGTGACGCTCCCCCAGATACTCGAGGGCAACGACCCTGCTTCCGTCAGGCGAGGCGATGAGGATGTCGGGCTTGCGCACGCCTTCGCTCATGCCGTCGTGAATGCGCCGGACCTTGATCGGCTCGTTCATCGAGAGAACGTTGAGGTGATGGCCGCCCAGGGCCGGCTTGAGACCGAGTCGCAGCGCGAGCTTGGTCTCCCGGGGCGAGCCCGACCCCACGCACGCGCGCTTCAGCGCCTCGCGAACCATGCGCGTTCCCGGACGCGCGCCGAGCCTCCCGAGGTAGTCGCGCACGCGATTGGGCGTGGTGAGGGGCACGTCGCGCTGGAACATCCCGTCCTCCGACCCGGGGCTCACGGCATAGAGTCCCATGAGCTCCGATAGCAGGCAAACCAGCCCCAGCATCGTGAGCTGCGGAGCCATCTGCACGGCAAGGAGCTCGGGCGAGCTGCAGAGCACGCCGTCCGAGAGACGCACCGCCGAGCCTTCGGGAAGCGGGCCGCTCTGCAGGTGGGTGACGATGCCGGGCCTTCGCGTGAGGGCGCCCCGATTTGATACCAGGGCGTTTATCGGAGGCTCAAAGCTCCCCAGCAGCGACCCAGGCAAGAAGAGCTCGCCCGGATCTCCAACGCTCGACGGAACGCAGAGCCCGCAGCGCTCTCCCCTCGCAAAGCGACCCCGCAGGTCCCACCTGCGCATCGCCTCCAGTGCCGTGATATGTGAGATGACGATGTCCATGCGGCACACGATACAACGCACCCGACGTCACCGTTCACGGGGCGCTTGCACGTGGCTGACGCGAACATTTCTGCGGCTGACGTCGATGGCGTTATGCCAGATAAACTGACTATTACCAGTTTATCTCTCCATAAGTATTTCATATTTTATCTCCGCTCGCGCCCGGAACGACGCCGCTCACCGCCGGCGGCGACGGCACGCCGTACCGGAAGTCAACAAGGCCAGCGGTTTGTCGCAAAGCGTGCTTACGAATTCGCGTCCGTAGCGCGAACCGCGCAACCACGTCAACGTGCCTCTCGCTCTTGATCGACCGGGGAACATCGAGCGCATAGTTCTTCTTGGCCGTTGCGTAGATTGCGTCGTGGACGCATAGAAATTGCCGCCCGTTTTGCGAGCGTGGACGCAAGATGGACGAACCCCTCAAGGCGAGGATGCAACGGGCGAGAAAAACAAAGCGCTCTCAGGCCGCGTTGCGCAACGGCCGAGAAGAACTATGCGCGCACGGTCAACGGAGAGCCTGGAAAGCGTGGTCGTGAGGGTTCCGCGCGCCGAAGGCTGCATACGAGCGCGACTTTCTATGCACGCACGGGTCTGCGCACGCAACGGTCGAGAAAAGTAAAACGGTGCGCGGACATTGAGCGGCGCGCGGACATTGAGCGTCGCACGGGCATTCAGGAGTGCGCGGACGGCGCAGCGAGCGGGCCAGACGCACTCCGGGCGCCGCCCGCCGCGACGGAAGACCCGGGCGGCGGGCGGTGCGTCAGGGCTACCGCAGCGAGCGGCCGCTCTCGCGCGCCAGCTCGGACAGACGCGCCGCGGCTGCGTCGATGTCCTCCCTTCGCGCCTGCCAACCCCAGCCGCCGGCGCGGCCGGGCACGTTCATGCGAGCGTCGTCGTCGAGCTGGAGCACGTCCTGAAGCGGCATGATGGCGACGTCAGCGTCTGACGCGAGCACCCTTCGGGCGATCTCGTCCGCCAGCTCGACTGCCTCGTCGCCCGCGACGCCGAAGCGCGACTCGCAGAACCCAACGAGCGTCTGGTTGTCGTGGGTGCCCGTATAGGTCAGCGTCTCCGGGCGCGGCACGTACCCCTCGCGCACGTCCCCATCAAAGAACTGCACGATGTCCATGCCCGGGATGCCCGTGGCGCACACGAGCTCGCGGACCGCCGGAGTGATGGCGCCGAGGTCCTCGGCAATGAAGGGCAGCGGCCCGAACTGGCGGTGCGCCACCTCGAAGAGCTCCATCCCCGGACCGAACGCGTACGCCCCCTCGCTCGCCGACTTGCCCGAGGGAATCGAGAAGTACGACGAGAACCCGATGAAGTGGTCGAGGCGCACGTAGTCATAGAGCGCGAGCGCGCGGCTGAACCGACGCAGCCACCAGCCGAAGTTCTGCTCCCGCAGGATGTCCCAGCGATACGTCGGGTTGCCCCACACCTGGCCCTCGGGTGCGAACGCGTCGCCCGGAGCGCCCGCGACGCGGCGCGCGTGCCCCGACTCGTCCAGGTCGAAGATGTCCGGCTCGCTCCACACGTCGGAAGAGTCGCCCGAGACGTACATCGGCATGTCGCCGATGATCTGCACGCCGCGCGAGCGCGCGTACTCGTGAAGCTCGCTCCACTCGCGGTCGAACTCGTACTGGAGCCGCCGGTGATTCTCGGCCGCCACCGCGATGCGGGGATTGCGCATGTGGCTCGGGCTGTAACGACGGTAGCGCGCCGGCCAGCTCTGCCACGGGGCGCCGTCGAGGAGCTCCTTGATGGCGCAGAAGACGCAGTAGGGCTTCAGCCAGTAGTCGTTCTCGTTGCAGAACTCGAGGTAGTCCTCCGAGGCGCCGACCTTCTCGAGGCGCTTGAGGGTCTCCTCCTCGCCGTCCTCGAGCAGCGCGGTGTTGCCGGCGAACGCCGAGACCCCCGCGTACGGGGAGCCGTACTCGTCCGTGGGGTTGACCGGGAGCACCTGCCAGTAGGTCTGGCCGTTGTCCGCGAGCCAGTCCACGAAGCGGCGCGCCGGGGCGCCGAGCGTGCCCGGCCTTCCCCCGTTGGGGATCGACGTCACGTGGCACAGCACGCCCATGCCGCGCTCGAGGGGCTGCTGCAGGCGAGCGCGACGGTGGAAGTGGAGCACCGCGGTGCCGAGCGGCCACAGGAAGACCTCGGCCTGCCCGCCCGTGACCTTGGGCACCTGCCCCGAGATGACGTCGGACACGGCGTCGCCCACCATGGGGACCTTGACCGTGTGCGCATTGGAGAGGCTGGCGTTCGCGAGAACGCAGACCGCCTCGTCCTCGCCGCGGCGCCAGAATCCGAAGACCTCCTCGCCGGACGAGAAGGGCTCGAACTCGCCGTCGACGAAGACCGGCAGGGTCCTGCGAACCGCGATCGCGTTGCGGTAGATGCTCGTGCAGTCCCTGCGGCCGCCGTCCCACGGGAAGGGAGCGCGGTTGTACGGGTCGCGGAAGCCCTCGACACCGCGCTCGTCGCCGTAGTAGACGCACGGCACGCCCGGCAGCGTCATCTGCAGGAGCGCCACGAGCCACAGGCGCGACATGGCAAGCCCCGCCTGGTCCTCGGTGAGGCGGTAGCCGGCGCGCTCGGCCTCGGGGACGGAGTCGGGATCGGGCGCGCCACCGAGCACCGTGAAGAGGCGCTCGCGGTCATGGCTCCCCACGAGGTTGAGCGAGGAGTAGAAGTTGTCGGGCGGATAGTTCTCGCGCAGCTGCTCGAGGCGGGCCGCGAGCTCGGAGGCGCCGATCTCGCCCCGCACGAAGGCGAGGAGGCCGGTCCGCAGCGGGTAGTTCATCGTGCCGTCGAGCTCGGCCCCCTCGAAGTACTGGCGGAGCTTGCCGTAGGCGAGCTTGTTGGAGGCGTCCTCCCAGACCTCGCCGATCAGCACGCCGTCGGGCTTCTCGGCGAGCAGGGCGCGCTTGATCTGCGCGATGAAGTCATCGGTGAGCTCGTCGGCGACGTCGAGGCGCCAGCCCCGCGCACCCGAGCGCAACCAGCTCCGGATGACGCCCTTGCGCCCGCAGACGAGCTCGTGGAGACCCTCGCAGTCGGGACGGAAGCTCGGGAGGTTCTGGTCCCCCCACCAGCCGGCGTAGGTCCCGTCGTCGTTGAAGGTGAACCAGTCTCGGCACGGCGACTGCTCTCCCTGCCAGGCACCCGGCTCGCGGTAGGTTCCGAAGCGGTTGAAGTAGCGCGAGTCGGCGCCGCAGTGGTTGAAGACGCCGTCCAGGATGATCGAGATGCCGCGCTCGGCCGCGTCGACGGCGAGCTCCCTGAAGCTCCGCTCGTCGCCGAGCATCGGGTCGATGCGGAGGTAGTCCGCCGTGTCGTAGCGGTGGTTGCTCGCCGCCTCGAAGATCGGGTTGAGGTAGAGCACCGTCACGCCCAGGTCCTCGAGATAGTCGAGGCGCTCGCGGATGCCCTCGAGCGTCCCCCCGTAGAAGTCCCAGCACGCAATTCCGCCGTCCTCGGTCCTGCGGTAGGTGGGCGGCGTGTCCCAGTCCTCGACCAGCTCTCGCGCAGGGCCGCCCTTGCGTCGAATGGCAAACGAGTCGTCGACGCGCTCGCGCCAGTCCTCGCCCCGGGCGAAGCGGTCGGGGAAGATCTGGTAGACGACGCCCTCGCGGTACCAGCGCGGCTGCGTCGCGCGCGCCTTGTAGACCGTGATCTGAAACGACGGCGGGTCGCCGTAGGCGAAGGCGCCCTCCCCGGTGGTCCACCCCTCGCGCGCGCCGTAGCGCCAGACGGCGCCGTCGCGCGCCTCGATGTCGAAGCTGTACCACACGACGCCGGTCTCCGCAGGCTTGTAGCTGGCAGAGAACCGCAGGCAGTCTCCCCTGTTGGCGCCGTGCATCTCGATGAGCTCCTCGCCGCGGGCATCGGTCCACACGCGCAGCGTGCAGAAGACGACGTCGTCGCCCCACACGTCGATGCTCAGCATGACGGTGCCGCCCAGCTGGACGGCACCGAAAGGACTTCTGTACTCGGGCTCGGATGTTACGTGACGAGCTTTCAAGCGTTACCTATCTCTTCTTTTGTTGTACCGGATGATCTCCGGGTGGAGGCCGTGGTAGATGTCCATGTAGTCGTTGGCCGCGCGACGCCAGCTGAAGTCGGCGTCCATGGCCTGGAGCATGAGCTTAGTCCACGCGTCCTTGTCCGTCCAGAAGATCTCGCATGCGCCGAGCAGCGTGTCCGCCATCTCGTCGGCGTTCATGTTGGCAAACGAGAAGCCCGTGCCCTCCCCGGTGTACTTGTTGTACGGGGTGACCGAGTCACGCAGGCCGCCGGTCTCGCGCACGAGCGGAAGGGTGCCGTAGCGCATGGCGATCATCTGGGACAGGCCGCACGGCTCGAACTCGGACGGCATGATGAGGATGTCGCCGCCGGCGTACATGCGGTGCGAGAGAGCGTTGTCGAAGGCGATGCGCGCGCACATCTGGCTGCCGTACTTGGCGTCGAAGTAGCGGAACGCATCCTCGTGGTCCTTGTCGCCGGTGCCGAGAATCGCCACCTGGACGCCTCGCTGCATGAGGTGGTCCATCGCGTAGCGGACGAGGCCGAGGCCCTTCTGATCGGTGAGGCGACCGATGGAGACGACGAGCGGGCGCGTGGGATCCTGCGCGAGGCCGAGCTCCTCCTGGAGGGCGCGCTTGCACTCCGCCTTGTTCTCGAGGTCCTTGGCGGAGTAGTTCGCCGCGATCATCGGGTCGGTCGAGGGGTTCCAGATGCCCTGGTCGATGCCGTTCAGAATGCCGCGCAGGACGTCGGAGCGACGGCGGAAGATGCCGTCGAGACCCTCGCCGTAGAAGGGCATCTGCAGCTCGTAGGCATAGCTCGGGCTGACCGTGGTGAGGTAGTCCGCGTAGCAGAGGGCGCCCTTCATGTAGTTGATGGAGTCGCGGTCGCAGTAGAGCTGGTCGCGAGCGGCGGGGATGTGGGCGAGGCCCAGCACCTCCTCGAGGACCTTGTCGCTGTACTGCCCCTGGAACTTCACGTTGTGGACGGTGAAGACCGTCTTCACGTTGACGCACTGCGGGACCTGCTGGTAGAACTCGCGCAGGAAGACGCAGCACATGGCCGTCTGCCAGTCGTTGCAGTGCAGGACGTCGCACTCGAGCTCCGGCACCTTGGCGATGGCCTCGCAGATGGCCTTCGAGAAGAACGCGAAGCGCTCGCCGTCGTCGAAGTAGCCGTAGAGGGCGTCACGCTTGAAGTAGGCCTCGTTGTCGATGAAGTAGAAGTCGAGGTCCTGGAGCGCGAGCTTCTCGATGCCGCAGTACTCGTTGCGCCAGGCGAGCGGCACGTAGAAGTCGGCCACGTGCTTCATCTGGTCCTTGTACTCCTGGGGAATGCTGGCGTACTTGGGCAGGATGACCGCCACGCGCGCGCCGGCGTGCTTGAGGGCGCGCGGAAGGGAGCCCGCGACGTCCCCCAGGCCGCCCGTCTTGGCAAACGGGACGGCCTCGGAGGAGGCGAAGAGCACCCGGAGCTTCCTGCGCTTGGCTGTTGTGGACACGTCGATCGCCCCGTTCCTAGTCGCGAGCCTTTTCCTTGATGAGCACGTCCTCGGGGGTGCCCCTGAGCTCGGTGCCCGCAGGAACGACGTTGCCGCGGTCGACGATGGCGTTCTCCACGCGAGCGCCGCTCTTCACGACGCAGCCCTGCATCACGATGGAGTTGCGCACCGTGGCGCCGGCCTCCACGATGACGTTGCGGCCCAGGATCGAGTCGCTGACGTTGCCGTAGATGCGGTCGCCGGAGGCAACGGCGGAGTGGCAGACGTGGCTGCCGACCTCGAACTTGGCGGGCGGCGTGTCGTGGGTCTTGGTCTTGATGAAGCGGTCCTCGACGAAGAGCTCCGCGATGATGCGCGGGTCGAGCAGGTCCATGTTGGCGCGGAAGTAGGAGCGCTTGTTGAAGATCGGGGCGACGTAGCCGTCGAAGTCGTAGGTGCGGATGTTCACGCGACCGAAGTCGCCCGCCATGGCCTCGAAGAGGTCCAGGTAGTCCGTGGCGGCATACCAGTCGAACATGTCGAGCAGCAGCGAGCGGTTGATCACGAAGCAGTCGAGGAACATGGTCTCGCCGAAGGCGGCGCCATGGTGGACGCCGCAGACGCGGCCGTCCTCGACGTCAAAGGCGGTGACATCGGGATCCTTCTCGGACGCCGTCTTCGTGAGGACGGTGATGTCAGCGCCGGAGGCCTTGTGGGCCTCGTAGACCTTGTCAAGGTCGATGTTGTACACGAAGTTGGCCGTCGAGAAGAACACGGCGTCGGAGGTGCTGCGCGTGAAGTAGGCCTTGTTGTGCACGAGGTCGCGCAGCAGGAAGCGCGCGCCGGTGCGGGAGGTGCCGAAGGCGGAGCCGGGCAGGATGAACAGGCCGCCGTTCTTGCGGTCGAGGTCCCAGTCCTTGCCGGATCCCACGTGGTCGATGATCGAGCGGTAGTTGTACGGCATGACCATGCCCACGGTGCGGATGCCGCAGTTCACGAAGTTGGACAGCGCGAAGTCAACGAGGCGGTAGCGGCCGAAGTAGGGCAGCGACGCCATCGGGCGGCTCTCGTTGAGCGGGCTCGACTCCTTGGCGGAGTAGTTGCAGGTGATAAGGCCGATGACCTTCTCCATGGTTAGTTCTCCCCCTTCCCGACAACGACGTCGTTGCCGATGACGGCGGTGTCCTTGGCGGTGTCAACGCTTCCGACGCTCACGTTCTCCTCGACAACGGAGTTCTCACCGAGGATGGCGCGCACCACGTTGGCGCCGTCCTTGACCCGCGCGCCCGGCAGCAGGACCGAGTCGACGACCGTCGCGCGCTCGCCGATGTAGGCGTCGGTCGAGACGATGGAGTGCTTGACGGTGCCGTAGACCTGGCAGCCGTTGGCGATGAGGCAGTCGTCGATCGTGGCGTCCTTGCCCACGAACGCGGGCGGGCGCGTCGAGGCGTTGCTCATGATCGGGAAGGTGGTGCTGAAGATGTCGAAGGCGGGGTTGGGGCCGAGCAGGTCCATGCTCGTCTCGTGGTAGCTCGAGATGGTGCCGACGTCACGCCAGAAGCCGTTGAACTCGTAGGTGTAGAGGCGACGGTCGTCGGCAAGCAGCTTCGGGATGATGTTGCCGCCGAAGTCGTGCGCGGAGGTCTGGTCGAGCGCGTCCTCCTTGAGGGTCTCGACGAGCAGGTCCGCGTTGAAGATGTAGATGCCCATGGAGGCGAGGTTCGAGTCGGGCTTCTTGGGCTTCTCGGAGAACTTGGTGATGCGGCCGTCAGGGTCGGCGGTCAGGATGCCGAAGCGGGAGGCCTCCTCCCAGGGCACGGGCATGACCGCGATCGTGAGGTCTGCGTTGTTCTTCTTGTGCGTCTCCAGCATGTCGTCATAGTCCATGCGGTAGAGCTGGTCGCCCGAGAGGATGAGCACGTACTCGGGGTCGTTGGTCTCGATGTAGCCGAGGTTCTGGGTCACGGCGTCCGCCGTGCCCTCGTACCACGCGCCGCCCGTCTGGGTGGCAAACGGGGGCAGGATGGCGACGCCACCGCCGCGCTCGTCGAGGTTCCAGGCCTCGCCGGTACCGATGTAGCTGTGCAGCAGGTACGGACGGTACTGCGTGAGCACGCCCACCGTCGTGATTCCGGAGTTCGCGCAGTTGGAAAGCGCAAAGTCGATGATGCGGAACTTGCCACCGAACGAGACCGCCGGCTTAGCGACGTTGCTCGTCAGCGCACCGAGCCTGCTACCCTGACCACCCGCCAGGAGCATTGCGATGCACTCTTTCTTGCTCATACCCCCACTCCTTTCACAGCCTTGTACGGGGGGCCGTCAGGCCCCCCAACACGTACACCTAAATGTGCCAGATGTCAGCCATGTACTCACGGATTGTTCGGTCAGAAGAGAAGTATCCGGCCTTGGCGGTATTGTGGAGCGCCGCCTTGTTCCAGGCGCGACGGTCGCCGTAGGCGCCCGTCAGCTCGTCCCACGCCTGGACGTAGGCGTGGAAGTCGCGAAGCACGAGGTCGGGGTCGTTGTCCACCATGAGGTAGTCGCGGATGCTGTCGAAGTTGCCCGAGAGGCGCGCGAGGGTGCCGTCGGTGAGCATGTCGACGATGCGCCCGAGGTGGTCGCGGTCGGCGTTGTACTGGTCCCAGGCGTAGTAGCGACCGGAAGCGCGCAGGGCCTCGACCTCGTCGGCGTGCAGGCCGAAGATCTTGATGTTTTCGGGGCCCACGAGCTCGGAGATTTCGACGTTGGACCCGTCGAGGGTGCCGAGGGTGATGGCGGCGTTCATCATGAGCTTCATGTTCGAGGTTCCCGACGCCTCGGCGCCGGCGACGCTGATCTGCTCGGAGATCTCGGCCGCGGAGTAGATGAGCTGCGCGTTGGAGACCGCGAAGTTGGGCACGAAGGCGACCTTGATCTTGTCGTTGGCGCGCGGGTCGTTGTCGATGACGTCCGCCACGGAGTTGATCAGGCGGATGACCTCCTTGGCGAAGGTGTAGCTCTGCGCCGCCTTGCCGGAGAAGATGAACGAGGTCGGGCGCGGGCTGTAGCTCGGGTCCGAGACGATGCGGTTGTAGATCTCGAGGATCTTGAAGACGTTCAGGAGCTGGCGCTTATACGCGTGGAAGCGCTTGACCTGCACGTCAAAGACCGAGTTGACGTCGAGCTCGACGCCGGACACCTCCTTGACGTAGGCGGCCAGGCGCTCCTTGTCGGCCTTCTTGGCGGCCTCCATGCCGTCGAGGAAGCTGGCGTCCTCCTCGAAGGGCACGAGCTTCTCGAGCTCCATGGCGTCGTCCATCCAGCCGTCGCCGATGGCGTCGGTGATGAGCTTGGCATAGGGCGGGTTCGCCTCGCACAGGAAGCGACGGTGCGTCACGCCGTTGGTCTTGTTGTTGAAGCGGTGCGGCACGAGCTCATAGAACTCATGGAACACGCTGTCCTCGAGGATCTTGGTGTGGAGCGCCGAGACGCCGTTCACCGAGTGGGAGAAGATGATCGAGAGGTTGGCCATGCGGACCTGGCCGTCCCACAGGATCGCGGTGTTCTGCAGGACGTTGGTCCAGTTGCCCTCGTTGGGCGAGAGGTGGTTGGCGAGGCTGTCGCGATAGCGGCGGTCGACCTCGTCGATGAACATGTAGAGGCGCGGCAGGAGGTTGCGGAACGTGTTGATCGGCCACTTCTCGAGCGCCTCGGGCATGACGGTGTGGTTGGTGAAGGAGATGGTCTCCTTGCAGACGCGGTACGCGAGGTCGAAGTCCACGCCCTTCTCGTCCACGAGCAGGCGCATGAGCTCGGGGCCGCACATGGCGGGGTGCGTGTCGTTGGTGTGAATGGACACGTGCTCGCCGAGGTGCTCCCAGTCGGGGCCGAACTCGCGCTCGTAGGTGCGCAGGATCGTCTGCAGGCCGGCGGAGACGAAGAGGTACTCCTGCTTCAGGCGCAGCATCCGGCCGTGCTCGCCGGCGTCGTTGGGATAGAGGATCGTGGAGATCGCCTCGACGTCGGAGCGGAACTTGTTGGCGCGCGCGTAGTCGCCGGCGTTGAACGCGTCGAGGTCGAAGTCCTCGGTGTAGGGCTCGGCGGACCACAGGCGCAGCTTGTTCACGACCTTGCCACCGTAGCCGATGATGGGCACGTCGTAGGGCACGGCGCGGACGATCTCGCCGCCCTCCTGGGTGAACCAGAACTTGCCGTTCTCCTCGTGGCGGACGACCTGCCCGCCAAAGCGGACGAGCACGGAGCTGCCGTCCTTGCGGGTCTCCCAGGGGAAGCCGTTGGCGAGCCAGTTGTCGGTGCGCTCGACCTGACGGCCGCCCTCGATGTACTGGCGGAACAGGCCGTAGCGGTAGCGCATGCCGTTGCCGTAGCCGGCGATTCCCTCGTGCGCCATCGAGTCGAGGAAGCACGCGGCCAGACGGCCGAGGCCGCCGTTGCCGAGGCCCGGGTCGACCTCCTGGCGGCAGATGGCGTCGAGGTCGGCGCCCATGGACTTGATGCCGCTCGCGACCAGGTCGCGGATGCCGAAGTTGATCAGGTAGTTGTCGAGCAGGGGCCCGAGGAGGAACTCGAGGGAGAAGTAGTAGACCTTCTTGTCCTCCTTGTCGTGCGACTCCGGGAAGATTGCGCGGCCCTTGTTGGCGATGAGCTCGGCGAGGGCGTAGTAGCGCTCCTGCTCGGGCAGCTCCTCGAAGGGGGTGCCGTAGCGAGAGACGCACTCCTCGCGGTACTGCTCGACGAAGTCCTGCTCGTTCTCAAAGATCTTGGTAGTCAATGCTGCTCCCTCTGGTTGGCGACAAGAACGGGGCGTGCAGCGCTGCCGCACGTGGGCGAGCCGTCGTGCTCCCGCCCGCATCGGGGCCGCCCGTTCGGACGGCCCCGCGTAAAAGCTTACTCCTCCGCGGGCTTCTTCTTGGCCGCGGGCTTCTTGGCTGCCGGGCGCTTGGCGCCCGGGGCCGTCTTCTTGGCGGGGGCCTTCTTGGCCTCACCCGCCTTCTTGGTCGTGGCGGCCTTGGAGGAGGCGGCCTTGGCGACCTTCTTGGCCGGACGACGCAGCGCGCCGGTGCGCTTGAGGATCATGCCGCCCAGCGGCGGGACGCGCACGACGATGGACTGCTCGCGACCGTTCCACGGCTCGTCCTGGCACTTGATCTTGCCGGTGTTGATGACGCCCGAGCCGCCGAAGCGCTCCTCGTCGGAGTTGAAGAGCTCCTGGTAGACGCCCCACTCCGGAACGCCCATCCGGAAGTCCTCGCGGGCGTTGACGTCGAAGTTGATGAGAATGACGAGCTCGTCGCCGGGCTTGTCACCCCTGCGGATGAAGGTGACGATCGACTGGTCGGCGTTGTCCGCGTCGATCCACTCGAAGCCCTCCGGCTCGAACGCGCGCGCCCACAGGGCGGGGTGCTCGTTGTAGAAGCGGTTGAGCTCGCGGACGAAGGTCTGCTGGTGGCGGTGGGTCTCGTACTGCTCCGCCAGGAAGTACTGGATGGCCTCGTAGTAGCGCCACTCGATGAACTGCGCGATCTCGTTGCCCATGAAGTTGAGCTTGCCGCCCGCGTGCGTCATCTGGTAGAAGGCCAGCGCCCTCATGCCCGCGAACTGGCGCCAGTAGTCGCCCGGCATGCGGGTGATGAGAGAGCACTTGCCGTTGACCACCTCATCATGGCTGAGCGGCAGGATGAAGTTCTCGTTGAACTGGTACATCGTCGAGAACGTGAGCATGCGGTGGTTGCCAGGACGCCAGGGGAAGTCGGTCTGCATGTAGTGCAGGGTGTCGTTCATCCAGCCCATGTCCCACTTGAAGTGGAAGCCCAGGCCGCCGTTCTCGGGCGGGTAGGTCACGAGCGGCCACGCGGTGGACTCCTCGGCGATCATCATGACGTCGGGGTAGAACTTGCCCATCGCCGCGTTGGTCTGGCGGATGAAGGCCGAGGCGTCGAGGTCCTCCTCGGTGCCCTTCTCGTTGAAGCGCTTCTGTCCGGGGTCGTCGATGCCGAAGTTCATGTAGAGCATGCTCGAGACTCCGTCCATGCGGATGCCGTCGGCATGGAAGCGCTCAGCCCAGAAGAGCGCGTTGGAGACGAGGAAGCTGCGGACCTCGCCGCGGGAGTAGTCGAACTGGTGCGTGTTCCAGTTGGGGTGGATCTTGTGCTCGTAGAGCATCTCGCCGTTGAAGGTCGCGAGGCCCTCGGCGTTGGCGCAGAAGCCCCCGGGGACCCAGTCGAGGATCACGCCGATGCCGGCCTCGTGGCAGGCGTCGATGAGGTGCATGAACTGCTTGGGGTCGCCGTAGCGCGACGTGGCCGCGTAGTAGCCCGTCGGCTGGTAGCCCCACGACCCGTCGAAGGGGTGCTCGTTGACGGGCATGATCTCGATGTGGGAGTAGCCCATCTCCTTGGCGTAGGTCACGAGCTCGCGGGCGAGGTCGTCGTAGGAATAGACGACGCCGCGCTGCGCGGGGAAGGGGTCGCCGGGTCCGGGGTAGGTCCCGTCGGGCCGCGGCTCGCCCTGGGGCTCGTCGCCGTGGCGGCGCCAGCTGCCCAGGTGCACCTCGAAGATGTTGAACGGCTCCTTGAACATGTTGCGCTCGGCGCGCGCCTTCATGTAGTCGGCGTCGCCCCACTCGTAGCCGTCGATGTCAAAGGTGCGAGACGCGGTCCCCGGGACCTTCTCGGCGTAGAAGCCGTAGGGGTCCGCCTTGTAGAGCTTCTCGCCCGCGGCGGTCACGATCAGGTACTTGTAGAGGCACTCGTTCTCGATGCCGGGGACAAAGCCCTCCCAGACACCGCCGGTCTCGGTCTGCTCGAGCGGCGTGGCGGTCTCGTCCCACCCGTTGAAGTCGCCGATGACGTGGACGCTCTGGACGTTCGGGGCCCACACGGCGAAGTGGAACCCGCTCGTGCCGTCCTCGGTCCTGGCGGGATGGGCCCCCATCTTCTCGTAGCTGCGATACCACTCGCCACGAGCGAACAGGAACAGGTCGTCGTTGCTCAGGTAGAGCGTGCTGTCGAGAGCTTCCATGTCTCACTCCTCGAAGGTCAGGTGCGCCATGTCCCCCGTTCGGGGCGCTCCGCGCCGTGCTGGGCGCACGCGCAGAACAACACCCATTGTGAACGTTCAGTCAACGTCATGTCCACGAAAAAACCGCGAGTGCGCGAGCCCTGACGGCGAGAAGATCGGGCGAGACGCGGGACGACCGCCCGAGGCGCCGGCAAAACGACGCCCCGGGCACGAGGTCCGGGGCGTCGGCGGTCACGTCCGCACGGCCGTGAGGCCGCTGCGCGATGGCCTAGTAGTTGATCTTCTGCTCCTCGAAGTAGGCCTGCGGGTGGTTGCAGACCGGGCAGACCTTCGGGGCCTCGGCGCCCACGTGCAGGTGCCCGCAGTTCAGGCACTTCCAGACCTTGACGCCCTCGCGGGCGAAGACCTCGCCCTTCTCGACGCGCTCGGCCAGCTTGAGGTAGCGCTCCTCGTGGTGCTTCTCGATCTCCCCGACCATGCGGAACTTGGCCGCGATCTCGGTGAAGCCCTCGGCCTCGGCGGTCTCGGCGAAGCCCTTGTACATGTCGGTCCACTCGTAGTTCTCGCCGGCGGCGGCGTCGCGGATGTTGGTCAGGGTGTCGGGCACCTCGCCGCCGTGGAGGTACTTGAACCAGAGCTTGGCGTGCTCGCGCTCGTTGCCGGAGGTCTCCGTGAAGATGTCGGAGATCTGGACGTAGCCCTCCTTCTTGGCCTTGCTCGCGTAGTAGGCGTACTTGTTGGTGGCCTGGGACTCGCCGGCAAAGGCGGCCTCGAGGTTCTTCTTGGTCTGCGAGCTCTCGAACTCAACTGACATGGAAACTCCTCTCCCGTCCCCGTGGGACGCGTATGCTACCGGGCCCGCTGCCCGATATTAGTATATTGTATCATTAGATACGCCATATTCCATTCTCGTGGCGACAGAAACCCTCGGCGGCGAGCTCCTCGAGCAGCGCGAGCGCGTCGGGGGCGCCTAGGGCACTTCTACCCGCCCGGGCCTCCTCCTGTGCGAGCGCCTCGAAAAACTCCTCGAACGTCGCCCCAGCGGCACCCTCCCCTCGGTGGGCGAGCAGGACGCGCAGCGCCTCGGCGCGCTTCTGGCGGTGCGACCCCTCGAAGCGCGACTGCCGCACGTGCCCGCTCGAGCGGCGGCTCGGGTTGGGCACCGTGCGCTTGAGGTAGGCGCCGTAGTCGAGCAGCGCGTAGTACCACGTGCGCGGGTCGTCGGAGGGGTCGCTCGCATCGGGAGGGCACGTGGCGCGCACCACGGGGACGAGCTCGCGGTCGGGCACCCCCTCCGCCCCGGGGTAGAGCTCGTGGAGAAGGACCGCGCGCACGTTGGTCTCGAGGTAGACCCCGGGCAGGTCGAAGGCGAAGGCGCGGATTCCCGCCGCCGTCGCCGGCCCGATGCCCGGGAGCGCCTCGAGCTCGGCGGCGTCGGAGGGCACGGCCCCCCCTCGCTCGCAGACCGCCGCAGCGGCTCGCGCCAGCGAGAGCGCGCGTCGGTTGTAGCCGAGCCCCTGCCACTCGTCGAGGACGTCGGCCGCGTCCGCCGCCGCCAGCGCCTCCACGGTCGGAAACCGCTCGAGCCACCGCTGCCAGCGACCGTCCACCCGCGTGGTCTGCGTCTGCTGGAGCATGACCTCCGAGACCCAGACGGCATACGGGTCGCGCGTGCGCCGCCATGGCAGGTCTCGATAGAGCTCGCGGCCGCGCTCGAGCACCCGGGCACGAAACTCCCCGAGCGCACCATCCGCAAGACCGCTCATCGAGCCCCCTCGCGATGGCGCGCGGAGCGGGCCTCGTCCTCGCCCACGAGCTCGAAGTCGCCCGTGAAGACCGGGGAGAGCCCCTCGCAGACCAGCTGGTACAGGGTCACGCGCGAGAAGAACACGCGAAGGAGCAGCTCCGCGTTGCACCACACCGGCGAGAAGTGGCACCGCTCGCGGTTGGGGCACGCGACCCCGTCGCCCGCGGGGTCGGCGCAGCACGAGATCGCGACCGGGCCCTGCACCGCCTCGACGAGCTGCAGCAGCGTGGTCTGCTTGGGGTCGACCGAGAGCCTCATCCCCCCGTTCGCGCCGCGCGTGTTCTCGACGATGCCCGCCACCGCCAGGTCGTGCTGGATCGAGCGCGCGAACGAGTAGGGCACGCCGTTGTCGCGCGCCGCGGTGCGCACGGAGACGACGCCCCTCGGGTCCTCGACGAGCGCCGCGAGCATGCGCAGCGCGTAATCGGTCTTTCTCGAAATGTCCATGTCCCCTCCCCGCGCCGTGCTAGAGATCCCAGTCCAGGATCGGCCAGCCGTTCCTCCGCGCCGCGATGACGAGCGTCTTGCCTGGGCAGACCGCATACGGGTGGCGGGCGCGCGCGAGCAGGTCGACGTCGGTGTGATGGTCGCCGTAGGCGCGCTCGATCACCCAGCCCCCGCGCCCCAGGTGCGCATCGCACCACGCCTGCGCCGCACGGTACTTCTCGGCCCCGGCGACCACGGGCCCCTCGACCCGGCAGGTGCAGCGCCCCTGCTCGTCGAGCGCCATGCGAGTCGCGGCGTAGCCGTCGGCCCCCATCGCCTCCGCGGCGCAGCGGGCAATCCCCTCGAAGGTGGCCGAGACGATGAGGACGACGAGGCCCTCCTCGTGGCAACGGGCAACCTCGGCGAGCGCCTCGGGGCGGTAGAGCGGAGCGAGCACTCCGTCATGGAAGTCCCGCATGATGGCTTCGACCTCGTCCGGCGTCTTGCCGGCGAGCGACCCGAACACAAGCTCGCGCGCCTCGGCCTGACGGTAGGGAAGGTGGAGCTTGTAGCGGACCCCCCACCAGGCGAGCCGACACAGGCGTCCGGGCGACATGATGCCGCGACGCATGAGGTATCGGGTGAACAGCGACCCCGACTGCCCCCTGATGGAGGTGCCGTCAAAGTCAAAAACCGCCACCCTGCGCGTCTGCCGATCAGAGGTGGGCTCCATGGGCGTCCCGTCACCGCAGGAATCGTACGGAGATATGATACCGCAAGATGTGCATTTGGTCGCGTAAGGACTCCGTGTGGCCGCAAGCGGCGGCGCCTCGAGTGGCGACCGATATGAGAAAGGGGCCCCGAAGGGCCCCTCAGACAGTGCAATGGCGGGATGTAAGGGACTCGAACCCTCGACCTCCGACGTGACAGGCCGGCGCTCTAACCAGCTGAGCTAACACCCCGTTCGCCTTGCGCGAGGAGTATTCTTACATACCTCGTGCCCCTCGCGCAAGAGGGAATTTGAAAAAAGTTTCCCGATTCGGCTCCCATCCATATATCCGCAGCTAGATGACGCGTTTGACAATGGGTCGACGTCAATGGCGACTAGGCGACGGTGAACTCGTGCGTAGATCCGGCCGAGTCCGTCACGCGAAGCACGTCGCCGGAGAGCTCGATCGATGCGATCTGCCCCTCCCCTCCGGCGGCAGCGCCGTCGGAGCCCACGAGAAGGGACGCGTCGGAGTGACCGTCGATGACGTAGCAGACGACGTCCCACGACCCGTCGAGGTTCTCGGGCACGATCAGCGTCGCGCCAACGCGGGCGAGCGCCGCCGGGGTGCCCTCGACGGTGAAGAGGGTCTCCGTGGTACCCGACGAGCGGGTGAGCACGAGGCCCCACGCACCGTCCTCCTGCTGCGCGAGCGCGTAGCTCCGCCCGCCGTACTCCACCGCCTCGCCGACGCCCACCTGCTCGCTGGCGGAGTCGCGCGCGGCCTGCTCGTCGATGTACTGCTGCTCCTGCTCGGTCGGGCGCAGGGTCTGGGTGGGGGTCGCGCCGCCGTCGTCTTCCGCCGGGAAGAGGATCCCCATGACGCAGCTCCCCATCACAAAGAGGATGGCGAGCGCGAGGATCGACGCCACGACGAGAAAGACCACGCTCCCGCCGCGCCGACGCGAGGCGGCAACGGTCGACCGCGCCTCGGGGTGGCGCTCGAGATAGCGCTTCTCGGTGTTGCCGCGAGCGCGCCGCGCCGCCTCGGAGGCGTTGTCGCGCGTGGTCACGCGGGCACCCTGCCCCGCGCCGATGGTCGAGATCTCATCGCCGCCGCTCGAGGGCCGAGACGCCGCCCGGGCGCGCCGGGCTCCCGCCATGTGTCCCGCGGCGTGGGCGGGACGACGTTCCCTGTCGTTTGCCATGAGCGCTTCTCCCTTCGTGCCGGGCTACAGCTCCCGGCGCTCCTCGATGGCACGGCCGAGGGTCACCTCGTCAGCGTACTCCAGGTCACCGCCGACCGGCAGCCCGCTCGCGAGCCGAGACGTCCTCACCCCGAGCGGACGGATGACGCGCGCGAGGTAGGTCGCCGTGGTCTCCCCCTCGACGTCGGGGTTGGTGGCGAGGATGACCTCACTCACCTCGCCGTCCGAGAGGCGCGCGAGCAGCTCGCGAACGTGAAGCTGCTCGGGACCCACCTTGTCCATAGGGCTGATAACGCCGCCGAGCACGTGGTAGAGACCGTGGTAGCTGCCCGTCCGCTCGATGGCCCCCACGTCGCGCGGCTCGGAGACGACGCAGATCGACGAGCGGTCGCGCGACTGGTCGGCGCACACGTCGCAGGTGTCGCGCGTGGCGTACGAGAAGCAGACGGGGCAGAAGTGCACCTGCTGCTTGACCTCGAGAATCGCGTGCGCGAGGCGTCGCGCCTCCTCGACGTCCGCCTCGAGCAGGTGATAGGCGATTCGCTGCGCCGACTTGGGGCCTATGCCGGGAAGCCTTCCCAGCTCGTCGAGCAGGCGCTGGAGCGCGCGGCCGTCGTTGATGGCTGCATCCATCCGGCGCCCGACCTAGAAGAGCCCCGGGATGTTGAGGCCGCCCGTCACGGCGCCCATCTGCTGGCTCGCCATCTGCTCGGCGGACTCGAGCGCGTCGTTGACCGCGGCAAGGATCATGTCCTGCAGCATCTCGACGTCCTCGGGATCGAGCGCCTCGGGGTCGATGGTGAGCGAGGTGAGACGCATCGCGCCCGTCGCGCTGACCTTGACGGCGCCGCCGCCGGCGCTCGCGCTGACCTCGGTGGAGGCGACCTTCTGCTGCACGGCGATGAGCTGCTCCTGCATCTTGCGAGCCTGCGCCATCATCTGGTTGCGGTTCATGCCGCCCATGTTGTATCCCCTGGCCATCATGTTCCTTTCGGTCGGTGTGTCTAGTCCTCGTCGTCCTCGTCGTCGACGGGGTCATCGGTGTAGCCCTCGTCGAGTTCCGGTCCCTCATCATACGAGAGCTCCTCCGCCGCGTCCTCGTCAGACGTCGACACGGCGGTCTCGACGCTCATCGAGAGCGGCTGCCCGAAGGCGTCCGCCAGCATGGAGGCGATGCTCGCGAACTCGGGGGTGAGCTCCTGCTGCTCGACGCCGCCCCCGGGGCCCTCCCCCATCGCCCGCGGCGAGGCACCGCCCTCCTCGCCCGCGTCGGGAGACGCCCCGGCGGGGACGGGCGCACCGCCCACCGGGACCGGGTCCGGCGCGGCGGGCGCGGCAGGTCGGGGCGCCGCGGGTCGCTCGGCGGCGAGGGGGACGTCGGGCTCGAAGACCTCCTCATAGACCGCCGCGTCGGCATCGTCGTAAGGGACGACGTCGTCAGCGGCCGGGGCGGGGGCGGGTGGCTCGTCCCAGGGCATCGGGTAGGCTGGCGACGCGGGAGCCGGCTGCGGGGCCGTGGCCGCGGGGGCCGGAGCCGGCTGCTGAGCGGGCCGCGGCGCCGTGGTCGGCTGCGGGGCAGGCCGCGACGCCGGGGCGGGCGCCCTGCCCGCGCGGGCGATCTCCGCGCCTGCCAGGCTCGACTCGACGTAGACCACCTGGCGCGGGCCGAAGGCCGCGGCGACGACCGGATCGACGCTCGCGCGCACGTCGGAGCGCTCGAGCATGCGCGCCGCGAAGTGCGAGCCCTTGGGAAGCGACACCATGAGCCTCTCCCCGTCGTCGGAGACCGCCGTCGAAGAGAGGAGCAGAGAGCCCTTGGCCGGGACCTGCGCCACGAGCTGGTCGACGACCTGCTTCCAGAGCCGCTGCAGGTTTCCGTTGGCGTGGCCGCCCCCTCGGGGCGCCGCGACCGCCCCGGACGGTGTAGGTGATCAGATGGTTGTGATGTAGTGTGGTGAGTGTGTGCATAGTGTACGAGGGAGGATAGAAATGGAAGGTGGTGTAGGATAAGAGGACGGGATGGTGGATATGGAGATTTTTTTTTTTTTTCAAGCAGAAGACGGCATACGAGATGTAGAGAGGTCTCGTGGGCTCGGGAGCCGTCTTTTTGACGCTGGGGACCTCGATCGGCGCGGGCGCCTGCCCGTGGTCCGCATCGGCCGCCGGCCCCGCCGCCGGGCGAGGCGCGGCGAGGATGGCCACCTGTCGCTCGAGGTCGGCAACGCGCTCCGCGAGCGAGTCGAGCGTGAGGTCAGCTGCGGGGCGGGCGATCTTGGTGAGGGCAACCTCGAGGACGAGACGCTGGTTGGTGGCCGTGCGCATCTCCCCGGAAGCGTCGCCGAGGATGGAGAGCACCCGCGCGAGGCGGTCGACCGAGCCATATGCCGCGGCCTCGGCACGCAGGGCCTCGAGCTCGTCCCCACGCGCGGCGACCACGTCGTCGGCGCTCGGGACCGCCGCCACGACGTAGACGTCGCGCACGTGCGCAGAGAGCTCTCGGGCGAGCTGAAGGAGGTCGCGACCCGCATCGGCGAGGGCGCCCACCTCGGAGAAGAGGGCGCCGACGTCTCGGTGCGCCATCGCACGCGAGAGCTTGCCGAGCACCGAGCCCGACACCTCGCCGAGGAAGTCGGTCGCCGACGCGAGGTCGATGCCGCCCGACCCGAAGACGGAGAGCTGCTCGAGCGAGGTGAGCGCGTCGCGCATGCCGCCGCGGGCATGGCGCACGATCAGCTCGAGGGCCGCCTCGTCATACGTGAAGCCCTCCTGACGGCACACGTAGGCAAGGTGCGCCTGCATCTCGTCGTTTCCGATGGCATGGAAGTCGAAGCGCTGGACGCGGCTGAGAATCGTGGCGAGAATCTTCTGCGGGTCGGTGGTGCACATGATGAAGACGACGTGCTCGGGCGGCTCCTCGAGGGTCTTGAGCAGCGCGTTGAACGCGGCCGTCGTGAGCATGTGCACCTCGTCGATGATGTACACCTTGCAGCGCCCCATGGCGGGGGCGTAGCTCACGCGCGAGATGATCTCCTCGCGGACGTTGTCGACGCCCGTTCGCGACGCCGCGTCGAGCTCGATGACGTCGGGATGCTCTCCGGAGGCGATGAGCCGGCACTGCTCGCAGGTTCCGTCGGGCAGCGCCGCGGGGCCGCGCTCGCACATGAGGGCCTTGGCCAGGATGCGCGCCATCGTCGTCTTGCCCGTGCCGCGCGGGCCGCAGAAGAGGTAGGCGTGGCTGGTGCGTCCCTCGAGCACGGCGCGCTTGAGAGTCTCGACCACGTGAGCCTGGCCGACGACCTGCTCGAAGGTCTGCGGGCGGTACTTGGTGTAGAGCGATTCCATGTGACCTCCGGCTCGACGGAACGTACGAACCATCAGTATACCCGCGCTCGAAAGCGGACACCCAGGCCCACGAGTTCTTCTCTGCGGGCCGGCGTCGAGCGCTTCGGGCCGCGCCGCGCTACGGGCGCCGGGGACGGAACCACCCCAGCAGCTCATCGGCAGCGTCGGCCGGAAGGTCGCGAATCCTGAGGCCGTCGGAGGACGAGGCGGCCGTGCGCACGGTGAGCGTCGCCAGCCCCGCACGACGCTGAAAGGGGCTGGCAGAGACGGTCGCGTGCTGCAGGCGAGCGCGCGGCGCCACGACGGTCAGGCGCGTGAGGCCACCGGTGACGAGCACGAGGGCCCCATCGGAGCGGCCGTATCGGGCGGCCCCCCATGCGCGCAGCGCATCCGTAGCGAGCGCCACCAGCGCGACGATGCTCAGGACGACGCCCACGGCGAGCAGCGGACGCAGCAGCCACCCCGCCCGGCCGAGCACGCCGGCGAGGCCGGAGAACCAGAGCGCGGCCGCGACGAGCGCGACCGAGAACGGCCACCAGACCACGGCGCGGACGAGGGCGCGCCGGCGCGCGACCGGGGGGAGGCCGCTCAGGCTCGCACCGCCGACGACCCCCGCGTAGCTCGGTAGGACCTCCGCGAGAAACGCATCCGCGTCCGCCAGACGCACGAAGGGATGGAGCAGCACGCTGCCCGACGGCTCGCCGCCCGACTCTCCGGGGGCCGCCACCACGACCGCGAGCACCTCCGCATAGCCCATGAGCTGTCGGATGAGCCCCTGTCGCACGACCACGTACTGGACGCGCTCGACGGCGAGCGTGCGCGACGATCGCGCGAGCAGCCCGTGCTCCACGACCACCCGGTCCGCATAGCGCTCGACCCGGTACCCGGCATAGCGCACGAGGTTGACCGCGAACGAGACGACGGCGCCCGCCGCCAGGACGAGCACGACGAAGCCCGCGACGATCGGCACCAGCATCGCGCCGGCGGACGCCAGCAGCTCGTCACCCCTCCCCACGAGGTCGAGCAGACCCCACTCGATGAGCGTCTCGACCCCCCGGGCGAGAAGGACGGTGAGCGCCACTGCCTGGCTGGCCGCGCTCATCCGCGACGCCGCGGCGAGCAGGAGCTCGCGTCGCGAGAGCGAGAAGGTGGCGATGGGACGCCCGTCGTGGCAGGGGGCGCCCGCGGGCCACACCTCCTCGTCGCCCGTGGCAAGTGAGGCGGCGCGTCGGCGGAAGAGCTCAGCGCGAAGGGCCTCGGCCTCGCCGGCGCGCAGGCCGCCGATTTTGGAGGCGTCGCCCTCCGAGGCGGCGGCGCCGGTGTCGAGGTCGAGTGTCATGAGGCCAAAGACGCGCTCGAACAGGGACGATCTCATCGACACGGTGTGGATGTGGCCATAGGGGACCGTAAGGCTGTGCCGGGCGAACGGACCCCAGCCCAGCCCCCAGCGAAGGCTCACGCCCTCGTTCGTGAGCTCCCACGTGCGGGCGCGCCACGCGGCGAGGCTGATCGCGAGGCACGCCGCGAGGATGCACGCCGTCGCGACGAGCACCCCGGCGAGCGCGCCGGGCCCGTCCGCGAGCACGCGCCCGGCGCTCGCCGCCACGAGCAGCGCGATCAGGCCGGACGCCATCCGGACCGCCCCGACCGGCACCGAGAGCGGGTTGGCGCGACGCGGGCCGCGAAGCCCCTCGGGCGCGGCGTCACCGCCGTCCTCGAAGAGCGAGCGACGCGGGACGGCGAGGCGCTCGAGGTCGCGCTCGAGGCGGTCGGCCGTCCCGTCGGAGGGTCCCGGTGAGGGAGGGCGCCCGTTACCCGAGCTCACGTGTCCTCCCTGGCAAGGCGCGCGAGCTCGGCGACGCGGTCGCGCAGCTCGCCTGCGTCCCCCTCGGCGAGCCCGGGGATCTCGAAGCTCTCCCCGGCGGTGGA
Organism: Thermophilibacter mediterraneus; assembly: GCF_900119385.1. GTDB lineage: Bacteria > Actinomycetota > Coriobacteriia > Coriobacteriales > Atopobiaceae > Thermophilibacter > Thermophilibacter mediterraneus. Next base: position 661,841 of record NZ_FPKO01000009.1, on the reverse strand, counting down.
GACGGTCACCGTGGCGAGGCCGTGGGCACGCAGGATGGGGCCCTGCTTGGTCTGCACGTGCTGCACGCGAACGAGGGGCACGAGCACGCGTTTCTTCACGAAGACGCCGTGGTAGAGGTCGACCTCGGTGGGCGTGACGTCAAAGCGCCACGTGGCGTACTCCACGCGCGGAGAGATGAGCAGGTCGCCGACGCAGACGAGCTCGAGGACGCCCGCCGCGAGATAGACCCAGAATACGTCTCCCCCGAAGTGGCGCACCACGAGCCATGCCGCGACGGCAAGGGCCGCGACGACCACCATCGCAACGATGTCACTGATGTACCACACGCGCAGCATGCGCGGGTCAAGGCGCCGGGCGGGAAGCTGGTCCATGCGGGGTCCCTTCGACAGATCGGGTCACGATTGTCTCACGGAACACCCCCGTGCAAGCGCGTCCAACCGGGCGCGAATCGGTTTGGGAGGGCAGGCGGGCGTCCCGGCCCACAAGAAAGCGCGCTCAATGGGGCCGGGTGCCCGCCAGAGGCCCCTTATGGCTGCTGCCTCCCGGCCCTGACCAGGTTCGAGGTGTTGCGTCACCCGACCCCACTGAACGCGCTCGGCAGCAACTATACCAGATGGCACCGCAGGCGAGAAGAACGCGCGGTCCGCGCCCCCTCCGAGGGGGAGCCGGGAACCGGCGCCTCATCCAGATGCGTGCGGGTTGTGGACGGTCTCGGGCCGAAAACCGTCCGGAGCCAGCACGCGCCTCAAGTACGTGCGGGTTGTGGACGGTCCGGGAATCCAGACCGTCCACGTCCAGCACGCAACCCGCCCGCCGAGCGCCACGCGGGGCCGACGACGGGCGCGCTACCCTTGGTCAAAACGCAGCCGATGATGGGGAGGCACCATGCGCAACACCTTCTGCAAGGCCCCGCTCTGGGAGTGCAACGACGAGCTCGTTCGCGTGGCACAGGGCGAAATCCCCGCCGACCTGGTGATACGTCACGCGGACCTCGTGTGCGTGACCACCCACGAGATTCTTCCCGACACCGACATCGCGGTCGCGTGCGGGCGCGTGGCGTACCTCGGCATCGGGGGCAGGACCGCCGAGCACTGCATCGGCGAGAACACGGTCGTCGTCGACGCGACCGGCCTCGTCGCAGCGCCCGGCCTCATGGACAGCCACATCCACGTGGAGAGCGCCATGGTCGGCGTGTCGGAGTACGCGCGAGCCGTCGTCCCCCGCGGCACCACCGGCATCTTCTGCGACCCTCACGAGGTCGGCAACGTGCGCGGCATGCGGGGCGTGCGCGCGATGTTCGAGGACGCGCGGCGCGTCCCGCTCAAGGCCATGATGACGCCGCCCTCGTGCGTCCCCGCCGTCACGGGCGTGGAGGACACTGGCGCCGTCGTCACCGCAGCGGACATCGCAGACTCCATGGGCTGGGACGACGTGGTCGCCCTCGGGGAGATGATGAACTTCCCCGGCATACTGTCCTGCGAGGAAAACGCCATCGGCGAGGTGCGTGCCACCCTCGCCGCCGACCGCGTGGTGACGGGGCACTTCCCCTCTCCCGACCGCGACCGGGCGCTCAACGCCTACGTGGCCGCAGGCGTCTCGTCCTGCCACGAGTCCGGCAGCTTCGACGAGGTGCTCGCGAAGCTGCGCCTGGGCATGTACGTGCAGCTTCGCTACGGCTCGGCCTGGCTCAACCTTCCCGGCTACCTGCCGCAGCTCGTGGAGAGCGGCGTCGACCTGCGACACTGCCTGCTGTGCTCGGACGACAACCACCCGCACACGCTCGTCGACGAGGGACACATGGACCGAGTCCTGCGGGCTGCCGTCGAGCTGGGGCTCGACCCCGTCACCGCGATCCAGATGGCCACGATCAACTGCGCCGAGTACTTCGGGCTCGCACACGACCTCGGCTCCATCACGCCGGGGAAGTGCGCCGACATCGTCCTTCTCGATGACCTCGAGGGCTTCTTCGCCCGCAAGGTGTTCATCGACGGTGACCTGGTGGCACAGGACGGCCATGCCCTGTTCGACGTCACTCCCCACGAGTGGCCGGACTGGATGACCCACACCGTGAACCTCGGCGTCGCCCCGACGGCGGAGACCTTCCGCGTCGCGGCGCCGGGGATCGCCGACGGCACCGCGCGCGTGCGGGCGATGGCCATCGAGCCCGGAGACACGCTCACGCGCGACGTTGTGGTCGAGGTTCCCGTTGTCGGAGGGGCCCTGCTCGCCGACCCCTCCCGCGACATCCTCAAGGTGGCCGTCTTCGATCGCCACCACGGCGCTGCCGGCACGCACGCCTTCGGCTTCGTCACCGGGTTCGGCATCCATGGGGCGCTCGCCCAGACCGTCAGCCACGACGCGCACAACCTCCTCGTCATGGGAGACAACGACGATGACATGGCGCTCGCCGCGCGGACGCTCGCCGAGTGCGGGGGCGGCGAGGTCGCCGTCGCCGACGGCGAGGTGCTGGCGCTTGTGGAGCTGCCCGTGTGCGGCCTCATGAGCACCGAGCGCGTGGAGGTCGTGGCCGAGAAGGTCGCCCGGGCGAGGGGCGCGTGGGAGCGCATGGGCTGCACCATGCCCTCGCCGTTCATGACGATGGGCGTGATGTCGCTCGCCTGCGTACCGGAGCTGCGCCTCACCAATCGCGGCTATGTGAACTGCCTCACCTTCGAGACGGAGAGCCTGCTCGCGCAGTGACGGGCGGCGAGCGCGCACATAGACAGGGGCCCGCCGGCGCTCGCGCGCCCGGGCCCCCACTTTGGCAGCTGCCAAGCATTTAAGCTCTACAGTGCGACGCCACGCGACCCTTCTCGTCGTGTCGTCGCCCCCTGCACGGTGAGTATCATTCCCCATGCGCGACCCGAGCGGCACCACGCTCCGGCGAGCGGCTCCCTTCACCGGGCAAACACATCTGCGCGACAGATTCTCCACGCGGGGTTAGGATTTGACGGGTAAGCGACCCAAAAGGAGACCGCAATGGCCAAGAACTCACCCGCGCGCCGCAGGGACATCGCCGCAAAGGGCGCCTTCGACGACGGCGCCTACGACAACGTCGTCCTCTCGGCGACCTTCGAACAGAACGAGCTGACCCTCAACCGAGCCGCCGAGCAGCTCGCGCCGCGCCTCAAGAGCTCGTTCACCTTCGTCAACCTCGCGTCGCTGCTCGTGCTCGTGGCGGCCGCGGTGCTCTTCGGTGACCTGACCGCCGTGCTCATCGTCCTGTTCCTCATCGCGATCGCGCTGCTCTACGTCTCGTCCAACTGGAACAGGCTGGCCGTGCGCTACGCCCGCGACACGAACCTCTCCCCCTCCGCCTACGAGGGGAGCGTCCACGTGGTCGTCTGCGACGACGCGGTGCACGTCGAGGACGAGGGCGGCAGCCACGAAACGTTCCCCTTCTCCGAGCTCAGGAGCGTCCGGAGCACACCCGACTGCGTCGTCGCGGGCTTTGGGCGCAGGCGCTACGTCTTCGTGCCCCGCTCCGCGCTCTCCGAGGGGCGCTTCCGCGAGCTCATCCGCGTCCTCGAGGGACACCTCCACTAGCGAGTCGGGTGCGGCGGCGGGCCGCAGCTCGAGGCGGCCCGCCGCCGCGCGTCAGCCCCTCCAGACAACCGCCTCGTACGGCCGCAGCTCCCCCGCCGCGGGCGCGTCGTCATAGTTGCCGAGAAGAACCTCGCACCCGTCGGTCCCGAGGTCGGCGAGGCGGCACGGGGCATCGTCGAACGAGCACGCCACGACGAGGCGCTCATCGCCGAGCGTGCGCTCGTAGGCGATGACCTTAGGCGCGGCGTCCCCCGCGTCGAGGAAGCGGACCTCGCCCAGCGCGAGGACGTCCATCTCGTGGCGCAGGCCCACGAGGGTGCGATAGAACTCGAACATCGAGCCCTCGCTGCCCACCTGCGCCTCTGCGTTGACCAGCGCGTGGCTCTCGGGAATCTCGAGCCAGGGCGTGCCCGTGGTGAAGGCCGCCCCTGGCCCCGCCCCCCACTGCATGGGAGTGCGGCCGTCGTCACGGGAGCGCTCGTTGATGACGCGCAGCGCCTCCTCCGCAGAGCTGCCGCGCTCGGTGAGGATGCGGTAGTTGTTGTGACTCTCGACGTCGCGGAACTATCGCGACATCCGCGACAGCATCGAGGAGGGGGCCTACCCCTACCAGTCCTTCCTTCCCTCCGAGGCCGAGCTCACCTCCGCCTTCGGGTGCTCGCACAACACGCTGAGAAGAGCGCTCGGGCTCCTGCGCGACCAGGGCTACGTCCAGCCCGTCCACGGCAAGGGCGTGCGCGTGGTCTACCGGGAGCCCGAGCGGACGACGTTCACGGTGGGCGGCATCGAGTCGTTTCGCGAGGCCGAGCGCCGAACGCACCTCAACGCCACCACTGAGGTGGTGACGCTCGAGCAGGTCGTGGCGACCCCGGACATCTCGTTCCAGACGGGCTTCGAGGAGGGGGCGGAGCTCACCTTCGTGGAGCGCGTGCGCCGCATCGACGGCGAGGCGCTCATCCTGGACCTCAACCTGTTCCGCACCTCCTCGGTGCCGGGCATCACCGAGGAGGTCGCTCGCGACTCGATCTACGACTACGCGGAGGGGGAGCTGGGGGGTCTCCATCGCCATGAGCAAGCGGGCCATCACCGTCGAGCGCGCGACCGGACGCGACCGCGAGCTGCTCGACCTGGGCGACATCGACTACCTCGCCGTCATCACGAGCCAGACCTTCGACGCGCAGGGCATTCTCATCGAGTGCACGCGCTCGCGCCACCGCCCCGACCACTTCTGCTTCCGGGACACCGCCGTCCGCCAGCGCGTGTGACAGCGGGGACGGAGCGGTGACAGTCCCCCCGTCTCTGCTGTCACGCATCGTTGCGTCGGCTATACTGTCGGGGTCTTTCCCCCGACCACAGGGAGGCCCCCATGGCTCTTATCAGCGTCGACTACTTCTCCTCATGCCTCATGCGCACCACGACCCTCGAGGTCATTCTCCCCTTTGACAACCAGGGCGACGCCTACGCCACCGACTCGGTCATGCGCCGGGAGGGCGGCGACCTCGAGCGCGATCTCAGGGCGTGGCAGTCGCGCCCCTACCCGCCGCGCCAGGCCCCGTACCGCACGCTCTTCCTGCTGCACGGCATCTCCGGAAACCACGCCGACTGGATCTCCGAGACGCGCATTCGCAGCTGGGCCGAGAGCCACGGGATCGCCGTGGTCATGCCGTCGGGGTACAACGCCTTCTACCTCGATCAGCCGGAGGTCCACAACTACTACGGGCGCTACGTCGGGCAGGAGCTCGTGGAGGTGGCCCGCAGGATGTTCCCCCTCTCGGAGCGCCGCGAGGACACCTACATCGGCGGCATCTCCATGGGGGCCTACGGGGCGCTGCGCAACGGCCTCAAGTACTGCGAGACGTTCGGCGCCATCGTGTCGCTCTCCTCGGCCATGATCATCGACAGCTTCGACCAGCTCATCTCCTCGGACGGGCTGTTCTTCCTCTCGCGCCCGTTCCTCGAGCACACCTTCGGCAACCTTGACCAGGTGCGCGGCTCCGACAAGGACCCGGCACGCCTCGCGGCCGACCTCGTCTACTGCGACCGTCCGCGTCCGCGCATCTTCATGACCTGCGGCAACCAGGACCCGCTTGCCGAGCCCAACAGGGTCCTTGCCCGCCGCATGCGCGACACGGGACTTGACGTCACGTATCATGAGATGAGCGGTGGCCACGACTGGGACTTCTGGAACTCCGCCCTGCCCGAGGCGCTCAACTGGCTCGTGCGGTAGGTCGCGGACATCGCCCAAGGCTGTCTATCCCAAACCTGGGGAGGGATCGAGCATGGCGCTTCTCAGAGTCGACTTCTACTCCCACTACCTCGAGCGCAACGTGATCCTCACGGCGGTCATACCCGCCGACAAGATGGATGGCGACAAGCTCGCTAAGAGGAGGCGCGGGCCGTACCGCACGGTCTACCTCCTGCACGGCCTCTTCGGGCGCGACTACGACTGGATCGACAAGACGCACGTCGTCGAGACCGCCGAGGCACGCGACATCGCCCTCATCATGCCGTCCGGCGAGGACGGGCTCTACCTCAACAAGCCCGAGATCAACGAGTGGCACGGGAAGTTCATCAGCGAGGAGCTGGTGGACTTCACCCGCCGCCTCTTCCCGCTCTCCACCAAGCGCGAGGACACGGCGCTCGCGGGCATCTCCATCGGCGCCTACACCGCCCTCATCAACGGGCTCCTGCGCCCCGACCGCTTTGGCAACATCATCATCCTCTCGGGCGCGTTCATGCGCGACCGCGTGCTCGAGGCGGTGGAGTCGCGCTCGCCGCGCAAGCGCAAGTACTACGAGCGCTTCTTCGGGGACATCGACACGGTCATCGGCTCCGACAAGGACTACGTTGCCCTCATCAACAAGTTCAGGGAGAGCACCGACCTGCCGCGGCCGCGCTTCTACTCCGCCTGCGGCCTGCACGACAACCTCTGCCAGAACAACCGCGACCTCGTGAAGCTCCTGCGCGACGCCGACTTTGACGTCACGTACTGGGAGCCGGACATCGGCGCGCACGAGTGGCCGTTCTGGAACGCCTGGATCGACTGCGCGCTGGACTGGTACGCACCGGGACCGATGAAGCCGTCGACGGCGAGCGTCGACTACTCCGCCCTGACCGAGCTTCGCGCACCCGAGGACCAGAAGTAGGTCCGGGCCGCCAGGGTCAGGACCCGAGCGCGCGCTCGACGCGGTCGCAGAACTCCCCGAGGAAGCGCGCCGCGTCGACCGTCAGCGCGACCTCGCAGTCCTTCTCGGCGTCGCGCAGCCGCTCGGGGTCGCAGACCGTCCTGCCCCGTGTGACGCCCTCGAGGTCCACGCGCAGGTTGGCCGGAAGGCACCCAACGAGCGAGGGGTCGAGCGCCGCCGCCACCGCGAGCGGGTCGTGAAGGGCGCAGCCGCCCATGCCGGGATTGTTGCGCTCGTAGATGCCAATGTAGTGGTCTGTCATGTCCGCGAGGAACCGGCCCGCGGGGCAGCCCAGGGAGCGCCAGCGAGCGGTCCGGTCGCGAGCGAGGACCACCTGATGGGTCACGTCGAGCCCGACCATCCTCGTGGGCAGCCCCGAGCGCAGCACGGCGTCGGCGGCCTTGGGGTCGTTGCGAACGTTCGCCTCGGCGCACGCTGTCACGTTGCCCGGCACCGTGAGCGCCCCTCCCATGAAGGTCACGCGCGAGAGCGCTCCGACCGAGGCGGGCGCGCGCTCGATCAGCGCAGCAAGGTTGGTGAGCGGGCCGGTGGGCACGTAGACGACGTCATCCTCGCCCTCGACCAGCGACACGAGGAAGTCGAGGGCGTCGCGGGGCGCGGCGTGGCACCGTCCCCCGGGCCAGCACCCGCCGAGCCCGTTCTCGCCGTGGATGCGCCGAACGCCCGCCGGCGGCGAGAAGGGCCCGTCTGAGACGAGGGGGCGATCGATCCCGCGATAGACGGGGACCTCGGGATGGCCGAAGAGCTCGAGCAGGGCGAGGGTGTTCCCGACGGCCGTGTCGACGTCCACGTTGCCGTAGCTCGTCACGACGCCCACGAGCTCGACCTCGGGGCTCCCGAGGGCGTAGGCGAGCGCCAGGGCGTCATCGATGCCCGTGTCGAGGTCGAGGACCAGCTTCTTGGCGCAGCTCATCACGCCTCCTCCGCTCGACGGGGGCGCGCCGCGGGCGACCCCTCCCCCACGAGAGCCGCCACCTCGTCGGCAGTCGGAATCGCGCGCTGCGCGCCGACGCGACTCACCGCGAGGGAGGCCGCGGCCGACCCCCATGCCATGGACTCCCCGAGCGACAGCCCGCGCACCCTTCCCGCCACGAGCGCGCCGATGAAGGTGTCGCCCGCCCCCGTGGTGTCCGCCACCGCGCGCGGCGGCACCGCCGCCACGCGCACGGGGGCGTCGTCCGAGCCGAGCCCGAACGAGCCGGAGGCGCCGAGCGTGATGACGACCGCGCCGGCTCCGAGGGAGCGCAGGAGCCTGGCTGCGACGAGGCAGCTTCCCTCGTCGCTCGGCATGACGTCGCACAGCGCCGCGCACTCGGTCTCGTTGAGGCAGACGAGGTCGACGCTTGCCCAGAGCCCCTCGGGCAGGGGGCGTGCCGGGGCCGGGTTGAGGACCGTGTAGAGCCCGAGCCCGTGGGCGACGCGAAGGGCGACGAGGGTGGCATCGAGGTCGCACTCGCCCTGGGCGAGGAACACGTCACCGGGCTCGGCGAGCCCTCGCAGGTCGGAGATGACCTCGTCGGCGCTCAGGGCGTGATTGGCGCCCGCGGAGAGCACGATGCGGTTCTCGCCGCACGTGCGCAGTATGACCGCCACGCCGGTTCCCGCGCCGGAGAGCCTTCGCACGCGCGAGACGTCGACGCCGGCCGCCGCGAGGCCGGCCGTCAGCTGCTCGCCGAAGGCGTCCTCCCCCACGGCGGCAATCATGTGCGTGGGGGCGCCGAGGCGTGCGGACGCCACCGCCTGGTTGGCGCCCTTGCCGCCCGCGTTCGCAAGGAAGCCCGATCCGGAGAGGGTCTCCCCCGCGACCGGAACGCGAGGCGCGTCGATGGACAGGTCCATGTTCATGCTGCCGAAGACGATGACCTTTGACATGCGTGCTCCCCTCGGGTGCGACGGGCTCGGTCGGGAACCGCCCGTCTCCTCCTTTATACGCCTCCGGGCGCCGCATGCCGCAGCGCCGGGGGGAGCGCGGCGCTCAGGGCGGCGACCGGCGCTAGCCCCTCCTGCCGAAGGCTCCCATGAGAATGCTCACGATGGCGCAGAGCAGCCCACCCACGACCCAGGACATCCAGAACCACATGGCGGAGGTGCCCTCCGGCCTGAAGCTCGACGGGTCCCCCGCCGAGAAGACCGGTGCGAACAGCAGGATGAACGCCACGATCGTGGCGACGATCATGATGACGCCGCACACCGCGGCGACCCTGTCGCCCGAGCGCTTCCTCTCCAGCAGCGCCTCGCGGACCTCCTCGTCGACCTGAGCGCTCGCGATCTCCTCGACCTCGAGGTCCTCCGCGACGCTCCGGTTGTACTCGGCCACGTTGGTGCGGCCGAGCAGCATGCCGTAGCGGACGATGAGCCACACGCCCGCCGCAAGGAACAGCATGAGCAGGCAGAGCCCCTCCCGCTCCGTGGCGCGGTCGTCCCCCAGCACCATGATGCACACGGAGCCCGCGAAGATGAGCGCGATCCCGGCGACCATCGCGCGCGTGAAGGACCGCCTGGCGGAGACGCGGTCGTCCTCCGTGTAGAAGTCCTCGACGTAGGGGTGCGCCCTCACGAAGGCGGCGTGCTCCATGCCCGCCGGAATGAAGAACGCCAGGCCCACGAGCACCCCGAGCAGGATGAGGACAATCGTGAGCACATCCGCGTCCGCCCCGAGGAGGGCGAAGCGTCCCTCGGCGAGAAAGCCCAGCCCACAGCCAACCAAGATCGCAGCCACCCCCGCGGGGACCTGGCGCGCGAGGCGGCGCTGATGCTCGTCGAAGCCGCAGACGTCGGTGGGCGGCCCCGCGGGGACGGACGCCGCGCGCGTCTCCGTCACGCGGGCGGTGAGATCGCCCTGCACGAGGTCGTCCAGGGAGCACTCGAAGATCTGGCAGAGCTTGAGGAGCTTGTCCATCTCTGGATAGCTCTTCTCGGCCTCCCACTTCGTGACGGACTGTCGGGAGACGCCGAGCAGCATGGCAAGCTGCTCCTGGGTCATGTTGCGCGTGGCGCGCAGGTGCTGGAGGTTGTCGCGGAAACTCATGGTGGGTCCTTTGCGTCGGGGGCGTCTTCTTCGTGCCGGCGACGCCAAGACTACGGTATCAGACGGGCGCGCTCCACCAACCAGTGGGCTGCATTTTGGCCGGAACGCCGGCAACCACAAGGCGCCTGACGGTTGCGCGCCGCAGGTAGAGTGGGGTATTTCGTTCGAGCGCCAAAAAAGGGGCCGCCGGGCGAGAAGTGCCCGGCGGCCCGAAGCGTGCAAAAGTGCCTGTCCCTATTGCACGCTACTTGCGGTGGGCGCGATAGTACTGGATGAGCGCCTGCGTCGAGGCGTCCTGCGCGGCGAGGGCCTCGTCGTCGTGGAAGGCGGGCGTGATCTGCTTGGCGAGCTGCTTGCCGAGCTCGACGCCCCACTGGTCGTAGGAGTCGATCCCCCAGACCGTGCCCTCGACGAAGGTGATGTGCTCGTAGAGCGCGATGAGCTCGCCCAGGGCGTGCGGCGTGAGGTCGACGCCGAAGATCGAGGTGGTCGGGCGGTTGCCCTCGAAGACGCGAGCCGGAACCATCCACTCCGCCGTGCCCTCGGCACGAACCTCGTCGGCCGTCTTGCCGAAGGCGAGCGCCTTGGTCTGGGCAAGGTAGTTGCCCAGGAAGAGCTCGTGAACGTCCTGGTCGCCGTCCTTGTTGGGGTTGGGCGTGTTCACGAAGGCGATGAAGTCGGCCGGGATCATGCGGGTGCCCTGGTGGATGAGCTGGTAGAAGGCGTGCTGCCCGTTGGTGCCCGGCTCGCCCCAGAAAATCTCGCCGGTGGCGGAGGTCACGGGGCTGCCGTCCCAGCGCACGCTCTTGCCGTTGGACTCCATCGTGAGCTGCTGGAGGTAGGCGGCGAAGCGGTGCAGGTACTGGTTGTAGGGCAGCACGGCATGGCTCTCCGCGCCGAAGAAGTTCACGTACCAGACGTTGAGAAGGCCCATGAGGGCGACGACGTTCTTCTCGAGCGGGGTCTTCTGGAAGTACTCGTCGAGATCATGGAAGCCCCTGAGGAAGCACTCGAAGCGCTCGGGGCCAAAGACGACGATCAGCGACAGGCCCACCGCGGAGTCCACGGAGTAGCGGCCGCCGACCCAGCTCCAGAAGCCGAAGGCGTTCTCGGGATCGATGCCGAAGTCGGCGACGAGGTTGAGGGCGGTCGAGACGGCGACGAAGTGCCGACGAATCGCCTCGGCGTTCTGCTCGTCGGAGCCGTCGATGGCGCCCTGCGCCCTGAGCTGCTCGAGCATCCAGGCCCTGACCTCACGGGCGTTGGTGAGGGTCTCGAGCGTGGTGAAGGTCTTGGAGACGATGATCACGAGGGTGGTCTCGGGGTCGAGGCCCTTGACCTTCTCCGCCATGTCGTTGGGGTCGATGTTGGAGATGTAGCGGCAGTCGATGCCGGCGTCGGCGAAGGGCTTGAGCGCCTCGTAGACCATGACCGGGCCGAGGTCGGAGCCGCCGATGCCGATGGAGACGAGGTGCTCGATGCGCTTGCCCGTGACGCCCTTCCACTCGCCGGAGCGGACGCGCTCGGCGAAGGCGTACATGCGCTCGAGCTCGGCGCGGACGTCGGCGACGCAGTCCTGGTCGCGGTCGAAGACGGTTCCGGCCTCCGACGCGGGACGACGCAGCGCCGTGTGCAGGACGGCGCGGTCCTCGGTGGTGTTGATGTGCTCGCCCGCGTACATGGCGTCGCGGCGCTCCTCGAGACCGACCGCGCGGGCGAGGTCGCAGAGGAGCCCGACGGTCTTCTCGTCGACGAGGTTCTTCGAGAGGTCGAAGTGCAGGTCATCCATGTCGAAGGAGAGCCTGCTCACGCGTTCGGGATCGGAGGCGAAGGCGTCCTTGAGGCAGAATCCGCCTGCGACGAGCTCGTCGTGATGTGCCTGGAGCGCCGCCCACTCAGGAGTGGTGGTGGCGTCGACAGGGGCCTTGATGCTGGACATGGGCTGCTCCTTCCCCGAGATGCAAACAGATACGTTAAGGATAGCGCGTGACGGCCGCCGCCGGAGGGCACGGACGCCAATCGTTCAGATGGGCTCACCGAGCGGGGGCAGCCGCTTGAGGCGAGCCCACATGACCTGCTTCTCGTGCGGGTCGCCGAGCGCGGCGGCGAAGCCCCCGAGGTTCATGACGCGCATGCCCAGCACGCGGGCGAGGGCGCCGGGGACGAGCATGGCCTCCTCGAGCGCGTCGAGCGCGGCCAGCTCGTCGGCATAGGCCTCGCGCAGCGCGCTCGCGGCCGCCTCGTCGCAGGCGATCACCGTCGCGGGGTCGAGCGCGCAGACGGCCTCGCGGAGGAGCCCCGCGTCGAGCGGCTCGCCGCCGGCGTCGACGGAGAGCAGCCACTCCCAGTCCTCGGGAGCGTAGCCGAGCTTCGCGAGCGACGCCCTGAGCGCCGTGCCGTCTGCGCCCGAGAACGCCCCCTCGCCGCCCGTCTCGCCCTCGGCGAGCTCCCCCTTGACCAGAAGGACCGCGGAGAACGCGTTTCCGCCCATGACCACCCCGCGCGCGACGAGCCCGTCGACCTCGGCGGCCGCCTTGTCCAGGCACGCGCGGCGGCGCGCCTCCCGCTCAGATGCCATGCCTCCCCCTCCCCGGCCGGCACGTCCGCCGACCATGTGCTATCAGATGTGTAACATATCGCTCGACGGCCGTTTGAACCAGTGTAAATCGGGCATAAGCACTGACAAGCAGAGACTCGCGACCAGGGAGGTCCCCCATGGCCAAGGCAATCACCGCAGCCGACTTCAGCTCCGTCATCTCCGGCTCCGACAAGCCCGTTCTCGTTGACTTCTGGGCGTCGTGGTGCGGCCCGTGCCGCGCGCTCGCGCCCGTGATCGACCAGATCTCCCAGGAGATGGCCGATCGGCTCGCCGTCTACAAGTGCAACGTCGACGAGGAGCCCGAGCTCGCCACGCAGTTCAAGATCGTCTCCATCCCCACGCTCATCCTCTTCAAGGACGGCAAGCCGGTCCACACCGTCGTCGGCAACATGCCCAAGCCTGCGCTCGTCTCCGAGCTCGAGGCCAACCTCTAGGGCATGGCTGACATCGAGACCGGCGGCGCCCAGGGTCCGCGCGACATCGCTCACGGGGCCCTGGGTCTTCTCCGCCAGAACCTCCGCGTCGTCATCGTGCTCGTGTGCACCCTCGTGTTCCTCGCCTTGCTGGGAGAGGTCGCGGAGGGCGAGATCATGAGGCTCGACACGATGGCCTACCAGCTTTTCGTCGAGCGCCTGCGCTCGGACGCGCTGACCCCCGTCATGGAGGGGGTGACCTCGCTCGCCTCGGTGGTGGTGCTCGCCGTCATGGCCGCCGTCATCGCGGCGCTCGCCCCCGGAAAGGCGCCGGGATGGTGCGTGACCGTCAACCTCGCGTGCGTGGTCGCCCTCAACACGCTGCTCAAGGTCATCGTGCAGCGGCCGCGCCCCGAGGGCTTCCGACTCGTCGCCGAGAGCGGCTACAGCTTCCCCTCGGGTCACTCGATGGTCGCGATGGCCTTCTTTGGCCTGCTCATATGGATGATCTGGCGCTACCACCGCAGAGACGCGATGCGGGTGGTGTGGTGCGCCTTCTTCGCCGTCGTCATCGTGCTCGTTGGGGTGAGCCGCATCTACCTGGGCGTCCACTACGCCTCTGACGTCATCGCCGGCTTCTGCGTCTCGCTCGCGTGGCTGGCCTTCTACACGCGCGTGGTGGCACCGCTCTTCGTCGCCGTTGACGCCCCGCGCAGGGACGCGCGACCGTAGCCTCCCCGAGGGGCCGCGCGTCGCTCGGGCGCCTAGGCGAGCGTGATGATCTTCGCCTCGAGGATGTTGCCCGCCTCGCAGACGATGCGGCCCATCGAGGGCCGGGACCGCCGGGGGTAGGTCGGGCTGCCGGGGTTCATGACGAGCACGCCGGTCCACTCGTCGCGCTCGACGACCGGCGTGTGGGTGTGCCCGAAGATGGCGATGTCGCTCTTGGTGAGGTTCAGGCGCTTGCGATAGTGCGTGACCTGCCACTTGAGCCCGCTGCCCACGAAGACCTTGCGGTCCTTGACCGCGGGCCCGTAGTCATAGGCGTAGTCGTTGTTCCCGAGGCACAGCTGCACGCGCGCTATCTCGCTGAGCGTACGATAGTCAGAGGGCGAGCAGATGTCGCCGGCGTGCACGATGACGTCGGCACCCTCGAGCTCGGCGAGCAGCTCCGGTGAGAGGTATCCGTGGGTGTCGGAGATGATGTCGTATCTGGTCGCCACGACGTCCCCTATAGGCCGAGGGCCCGCTTGAGGGCCACGACGCGACGGCGGGACACCGAGATCTTCTTGCCCTCGATCCCGTTGATGCCCAGCTGCAAGATCCCGGAGGAGATGACCTCCACGTCCTCGACGTACTCGAGGTTGACGATGTAGCCGCGATGGACGCGGAAGAAGCCGTGCGGTGCGAGCTTCTGCTCGAGCTTGGCGAGCGAGATCGTGGAGAGGAAGCGGTCGTCCGCGGTGTAGATGCAGGAGTAGTCGTCCTTCGCCTCGATGTAGCGAATCTGGTCGATGGGCACGAGCACCTTCCGACCGCTCTTGACGACCGGGATGCGCTCGACGGAGGAGTGGCTCTGCGGCTGGGGCTTGGAGCGGGCCTGGACCTTGTCGAGCGCCTGGCCCAGGCGCTCGGGGTCGACGGGCTTCATCAGGTAGTCGATCGCATCGACCTCGAAGGCCTCGAGGGCGTACTCGCTGTACGCGGTCACGAAGACGATCGCAGGCGGGTTCTTGAGGCGATGAAGGGCCTCGGCGAGCTGCATGCCGGAGGTCTTGGGCATCTGGATGTCGAGGAACATGACGTCGGCCTTGGCCTCCATCAGCTTCTCCACCGCCTCGCGGGCGCTCGAGGCCTCCATGATGGCGTCGACCCTGCCCGTCTCCTCGAGCAGATACCTCAGCTCGGAGCGAGCAGGAGCCTCGTCGTCTACGATCATCGCGCGCATGTACTATCCCTTCACGCTCTTGCAGGAACCACCCATCACAGCCTACTCGTTTCCGCGTGCCGCTGCACGGACAAGCCTGCGCCGCGCGCGTGCGAGGCGCAGCGTCACGCACGTGCCCTCGCCCGGCTTCGACACGATCTCGACGCCAGAGCCCGTGCCGAAGAAGCGCTCGATGCGCTCCGCGACGTTGCGCAGCGCCATGCCCGTTCCGGACCCCTTCGAGGGGGCGCGGGACGACCTCGGCTCGGTGGCGTCGGCGAGCAGCCGGTCCGCCACCGCCTTGTCCATTCCGAGGCCGTCGTCGGCAACGGCAATAAGGATATCATCACCGTCCGTCGCGACCTGCACGTCAACGTGAAGCGGACCCTCGTCGCGCATGGCGTGGCGCACGGCGTTCTCGACGATGGGCTGCACGAGGAAGGACGGCACCCCGAGCTCCCCGCACCCCGCCTCGACGTGCTCGGTCTCGACGATGCGGTCCTCGCCGAAGCGCGCCTTCTCGATCTTGAGGTAGCGGCGGGTCTGCTCGAGCTCCTGCGAGAGCGGGATGAGCGTCTTCTCCGAGCTCTCGAGCGTCCTGCGATAGAAGGTCGAGAACTCGCGCAGCAGGTCGCGGGCCTTCGTGGGGTTGGTGCGCGTGAACGACGCGATGGTGTTGAGGGTGTTGAAGAGGAAGTGCGGGTTGATCTGCGCCTGGAGCGCCTTGACCTCGGCGCGCGCCGTGAGCTCCGCCTGGCGGTCGAGCTCGTAGGAGGAGAGCTGCGTGGAGAGCAGTATCCCGAGGCCCTCGGCGATGGCGAGCTGCGTGCGGTCGATGTCGAGGTCGCGACGATAGTAGAACTTGATCGTCCCGACCGCGCGGTCCTGCACGAGCAGCGGCACGATGATGCCGAACGCATGGCCCTCCTGGCGGTTGCCCATCGAGAAGCCCCGGACGTCCTGGCTGTCCTCGTCGACCGAGACGAACGTCTCCATCCGACCGCTCTCGAGCACCTCGAGCGTGGGGTTCGCGTTTGCGGTGCCCGGCAGGAAGCGCGTCTTGATGGAGCCCTCGTAGGCAAGGACGCGCGAGCGGTCCGTGATCGCGATGCCGTCGGCGCTCGTCTCGGGCAGGAGCAGCGCGCAGATGGCGCGCGCGTTGTCCACGGTGAGGCCGCCGCGCAGGTGGCTCAGGGTGTTCGCGGCCACGCGCAGCGTGCGCTCCGTGGCCTCGGAGCGCGTGTTGACGGGCGTGACGCTGAGCGCGCCCGAGAGCACGATGACGGCGGCGAGGCCGCACCCCACGAGCATGGACGCGACCACGAAGCCGTCGCTGATGCTCCAGGTGAGCGCGACGGCGAGCGCGACGGCGCACAGGACGAGCATCGCGCTCACCACGCGCCGCGGGATGACGGGGCGCTCCCTCATCGCTCGTCCCCCTCGACCAGGGGGATGGCCCCCGTGTCGGGCAGGGCGGCGGAGGCGGGGTCCGTGTCGTCGGCGGCCGCCGACAGCGGGCGGACCTCGCCGGTCTTCCTGATGGCCCCCTGGATCACCTCGTCCTCCCAGAGCGCCGTCATGATTCCCGGCCACACCATCGCAAACGAGAGGTAGCGCGTGCTCGCCGAGAGGGCGAACCTGTCGGCGTCGTAGCGGCCGCGCGTGAGGATGCGCAGGTACGCGAGGCGGTCGGGACCCGTGACCAGGCGACGCAGCGCCGTCTGGAACACCCGACGGCGAACGCCCGAGGAGAGCCAGTTGCCCGGGTAGGGCATGAGGGACTCCGCGGTGATCGTGCGGAGGTCGCGACGCGCGTTGATGGCGTCGAGCTTGCGGTACTCGTAGAGCCAGCGATGCACGTCCTGCATGAAGATGGAGGGCGTCGGGGCCATCTCCTCGGGAGGCTGGGCCCGCACGAACCATGCGTTGTCGAACCAGGCGTCCATGCCGAAGGCGCGCAGGTTGAGCACGTAGTCGAGGTCCTCCCCGCGCGTGATGTAGGGGTCGAAGGGAACCCGGGAGAAGGCAGCGGCGTGCAGCGCGCAGCAGCCCCCGCACAGGTGGTTCGAGCGCGTGATGCGCGAGCCCGCGGTCTGCGCGCGCTCCATCACCCGGTTGAAGTCCGCCGCCTTCGACCAGTACTTCTCGCTCCACTCCTCGGAGGGCTCGGCGTAGGGGCTGTCGAGCGCGTCGATGAAGAAGCCGCTCTTCGCCAGGATCCTCAGGTTCTGGCGAGTGAGCGAGCCCAGGCCGAAGACGGCGTTGATGAGAAAGTCCTCGTCGAGCACGACCTCGTCGTCATCGAGAAAGACCACGACGTCGTGGCCGAAGACGGCGGCGACGGCAAGGCCCATGTTCTTGATGGCGCCGTAGCCGCGCAGCGAGACCGTCTCGCCGGTGACGTGATGGGCCATCCGCCCCACAGCGCACTCGATGTGGGACGCCTCGCGCGCGCCGATGACGAGCGTGGAGAGCAGCGGGTGCGCGCGACAGATGCTCTCGACGCGAGCGCGCGCGGACTCCTCGCACTCGGGAGGTGCCACCACGAGCACGATGACCCTGATGACGCCACGCACCCCGTCGAGGGAGGTGAGGCACGACTCGAGCTCGGGCAGCGGCTTGTCGATCGGCGTCGTGTAGTCGTAGACGCCGCGCTCGCCGAGCGCTCCGGGCTGGTCCCCCTCGGCCCAGTAGGACGGAATGACGATGGCCGGGTTCACGCGACCCCCCTACTCCCTCTGCTCGACGTCGTCGCCCAGCTGCCTGGGAAGCGTCGTCCTGGAGAGCGACCTCGCGAGCGGCAGGCCGAGGACGTACATGACGACGGCCTCGCCGATGCCCGTGGCCAGCAGGCCGAAGGCGTACATCGCGGGGTAGGCGCCCTCGAGCGCGATGTTGGTGAACGGAATGGTGTAGTAGCCGATGCCCTGGAGCATGAGCGGCAGGTACGCCGGGACGATCACGGCGTTGGCAATCACCGGGCCGAGCAGCGCGAGGGCCGGGCGGCGGCGGTTGCGCCACGTGAAGTACGCCCCGAGCGCCGTCGCCAGCGTGCCGAAGACCACGTCGAGCATGCCGAGCATGCCGGTGCCGGACAGGACGATGTTGGCGAGGTTGGCAATCGCGCAGCCGAGCGCGAGGCCGGGAACCGCGTCGGCCGTGAACAGCGCGAGCACGCAGAGGGCCTCGGACACCCTGAACTGCACGGGCCCCCAGGCGAGGCTCCCCAGGAAGGCGAAGGTAAAGAGCGTCAGCGCGGCATAGGCCGCGGCTATCATGCCGATGCGGACGACCTTTCTGGTGCGACGGACGGGCGCGGCTCCGACCCTGGCGGTGTTTGTGTGCTCCATGGCGTTCTCTCTTTCTGCTGGAGGGCTTTTCTGGGCGCGCCGGCGGCGCGCGACGAGCCCACGACCAGCGGGATCCCGGTGGAAAGCACTCCAAAAGAAGCATCCCCGTGGGCACGACAGCACTGATACTAGCAGAGTTGCGCACGGCGCCGGCCCCTGGGCGGGGCATGCTAGTATTGCTGCGTCGGGATGCCGTGCCAAAGGAGACGCCATGAACCCCCGTTCGAGAATCGCGTGCCTGGCGGGAGACCTCGCCCACTGGGGGACCGTGCACGTGCTGCACCGCGGCGGGGGCAACGCCCCCGGGGCCGTCGCCCTGCGCCTCGACCCCGGCATCATCGGCGAGCTCGGACGCGGCCTCGAGCGCAGCGTGGTCGTGACGGGCACCAACGGCAAGACCACCACGACGGGGCTCGCCGCCGACGCGCTCGGAACGGGCGTCGTGTGCAACCGCGCGGGCAACAACATGGAGTCCGGCATCGCCGCGGCCCTCATCGCCGCGCGCGGGACGGGGGCGCGGACGGGCTGCTTCGAGTGCGACGAGCTCTACACCGTGCGCGTGCTGCCGCGCCTGCGGCCGCAAGGGCTCGTCCTTCTCAACCTCTTCCGCGACCAGCTCGACCGCTACGGAGAAATCGACCACACGCAGGACGTGATCGCCGAGGCGCTGCGCCGCTCTCCCGAGACCACCCTCGCCTACAACGCCGACGACCCGCTGTGCGCCTCCATCGCGGCGCGCGTGGACAACGCGGGGCTGCCCTTCGGCATCGACGAGCCCACCGACACGGAGTCCGACCGCATCTCCGACAGCCGCTTCTGCGCGCGCTGCAACGCCCCGCTGGACTACGAGTACGTACACTACGGGCAGCTTGGCGCATATCGGTGCCCTGAGTGCGGGTGGGCGCGGCCGGAGCTGGCGTTTGCTGCCGTGAACGTGACGCTCACCTGCGGCGGATACGAGTTCGACGTGGAGGACCGCCGGGGCGAGAAGGTCGTTCGGCACCATGTCAGAACCCGCTACAACGGCCTCTACATGGTCTACAACGTGATGGCCGCCCTCGTGGCGTGCCTGCTCGGAGGGGGCGACGCCGCGGGCTTCCAGGGTGCGCTCGACGCCTACGAGCCGGCCAGCGGGCGAGGCAAGACCTTCTCGCTCGACGGCGGGCGCCAGGCCGTGAGCATGCTCGCGAAGAACCCCGCAGGCTTCAACCGCATGATCGCCCAGGTGCGCGCCGAGCAGGGCCGCTACCTCGCGCTCTTCCTGAACGACAACGACGCCGACGGCCACGACGTCTCCTGGATCTGGGACATCGACCTCGAGCGCCTGCGCGACCTGCCCGACCTGCGCTGCGTTCTCGTGGGCGGAACGCGTCGCGAGGACATGGCCGTGCGCGTGAAATACGCTGAGCTCCCCTGCGCCATCGAGCTCATCGACAGCGTGGAGGGGGCGCTGCGCCACGTCGAGGCGGGAGAGAAGCTCCACGTCGTGGCCAACTACACTGCGTTCCCGCCCGTCGTGACCGAACTCGAGAGGCTCTGCAAATCGGGGACGGGCCTCGATTCGCAATCCGCTGCGTCAGTCTCGTGGATCGAGCGCGACGAGCCGCGGCCCCTCGCGCTCGACCGACCGCTGCGCATCGTGCACCTCTACCCTGACGCGCTGAACCTCTACGGCGACGGCGGCAACATCGCGTCGCTGTCCAAGCGATGCGAGTGGCGCGGCATCCCCTGCCGCGTGGACCAGGTGCTCATGGGCGACGAGCTCGACCTCGCCGATGCCGACGTCGTGCTGCTCGGCGGCGGCGCCGATCGCGACCAGCTCGCCGTGTGCCACGAGCTCCAGGGCCAGCGCGAGAAGCTCGCCGACTACGTCGCGGACGGCGGCGTGCTGCTCGCCATCTGCGGCGGCTACCAGCTGCTGGGCCACTCCTACATGATGGGCGCCGAGCGAATCGAGGGGCTTCACATCCTCGACCTCGACACGACGGCCGGCAACACGCGCCTGATCGGCAACGTCGCCGTGGACTCCCCCCTCTGCGAGGCACCGATCGTGGGATTTGAGAACCACGCGGGCCGCACGGTGCTCGGCGCCGGCGAGAAGCCCCTCGGGCGCGCGATGGTCCACGGCAGCGGCAACAACGGCGAGGACGGCGGAGAGGGTGTGCTTCACGACGGCGTCGTGGGGACGTACCTACACGGACCCATCCTGCCCAAGAACCCCGGCGTCACCGACTGGCTGATCGCACGGGCCCTCGAGCGCCGCGGGCTCGCCGTCGACCTCGCGGCGCTGGACGACGACCTTGAGGTTCTCGCCCACGACGTGGCCCTGCGCATAGCGGAACGCGACCGGCGCTAGCGCCGCGCCCGCCAAAAGACACGCGCCTTGCGGCCAACCTTCTCGGCCAGGCCGTCCACATCCAGCATGCACCTAAAGTAGGTGCCGGTTACGGTCGGTCTTGGACCCCAAACCGTCCACATCCCGCACGCTCTAGAAACACGTGCTGGCTGCGGTCGGAATCGCGTCGGATAGCGTCCACAACCAGCACGTTCCCGGAAGCGCCCCGGGGCCGCGCCGCAAAACACGTGCGGCCCCCGGACACATCCGGGGGCCGCAGCCTACGCGATCACGCGCGACAGGGCGATTCTACGCGTCGGCGTAGAGGTCCTTGAGCTTGAGCAGGTGCGCGTAGCGAGCCATGGCGGCCTCCTCGTTCTCGGCGAAGAGCTCCTTGGCGCGCTCCGGGAAGGAGCGGGTGAGCGAGGCGTAGCGAGCCTCGTTCATCAGGAAGTCCTGGTAACCGCCCGCCGGCTCCTTGGAGTCGAGCGTGAACTTCTTGCCGGTCGGAGCGGCCGGGTTGAAGCGGAAGAGGTTCCAGTAGCCGCACTCGACGGCCTTCTTCATCTCGGCCTGGCAGTTCTGCATGCCGCCCTTCTTGATGGAGTGCATCTCGCAGGGGCTGTAGCCGATGATGAGCGACGGGCCGTCGTAGGACACGGCCTCGTGGATGGCCTTGAGCGTCTGGTTCATGTTGGCGCCCATGGCGACCTGGGCAACGTAGACGTAGCCGTAGGACATCGCGATCTCGGCGAGGCTCTTCTTCTTGGTCACCTTGCCGGCAGCGGCGAACTGGGCCACCTGGCCGATGTTGGAGGCCTTGGAGGCCTGGCCGCCGGTGTTGGAGTAGACCTCGGTGTCGAAGACGAAGACGTTCACGTTGTTGCCAGAGGCGAGGACGTGGTCGAGGCCGCCGAAGCCGATGTCGTAGGCCCAGCCGTCGCCGCCGAAGATCCAGAAGGCCTTCTTGGTGAGGTAGGCCTTGTCGGCGAGGATGGCCTTGGCGGTGTCGCAGTCGGCCTTCTCGAGCTCGGCGACATAGGCGGCAGCGGTGGTCTTGGAGGCCTCGGTGTCGGTGCGGGCCTCGAGCCAGGCGGTCGCAGCCTCCTTCAGGGCATCGCTCGCGCAGTCGCTCTGGAGCAGCTGCTCGGTCTCGGCGACGACCTTCTCCTGAACGGCGTCATAGCCGAGGGCAAGACCAAGGCCGTGCTCGGCGTTGTCCTCGAAGAGGGAGTTGTTCCACGCCGGGCCGTGGCCGCAGGCGTTGACCGTGAACGGCGACGTGGCGGCCGGGTTGCCCCAGATCGAGGAGCAGCCGGTGGCGTTGGAGATGAACATGCGGTCGCCGCAGACCTGCGTGACGAGGCGCGCGTACGCGGTCTCGGCGCAGCCGGCGCAGGAGCCGGAGAACTCGAGGTAGGGCTTGGCGTACTGGCTCGCCTTGACGTTGGCGCCCACGAGCTCCTTCTTCTCGGAGACCTTGTTGACGGCGTAGTCCCACACCGGAGCCTGGTCGAGCTCGGACTCCTGCGGAACCATCGTGAGGGCTTCCTTCGGGCAGACCTTGGCGCAGTTGGTGCAGCCCATGCAGTCGAGCGGGCTGATGGCCATGGTGAAGGTGTAGCCGGTGCCCTTGGGGATGGTGAGGTCGACGCGACGCATGTTCTCGGGCGCGGCGGCCTGCTCGTCGGCATTCATGACGATCGGGCGGATCGTGGCGTGCGGGCACACGAAGGAGCACTGGTTGCACTGGATGCACTTCGTCTCGTCCCAGTGCGGCACCATGACGGCGACGCCGCGCTTCTCGTACGCGGAGGCGCCGAGCTCCCACTGGCCGTCGGCGACGTCGACGAACTTGGAGACGGGCAGGGAGTCGCCGTCCATGCGGTTGATGGGCTCCATGAGCTCCCTGACCTGCTTGACGATGGCCTCGCGACCCTCGAGGGTGAGCTCGACCTTCTCGTCGGCGGCGTCGGCCCATTCGGCGGGCACCTCGAACTTGCGGAAGGCGGTGGCGCCGGCGTCGATGGCCTTCCAGTTGGCCTCGACGATGTTCTGGCCCTTCTTGGCGTAGGACTTCTCGGCGGCGTCCTTCATGTACTGAATGGCGTCGGCGGCGGGAAGCACCTGCGCGAGCGAGAAGAACGCGGACTGCAGCACCGTGTTGGTGCGCTTGCCCATGCCGACCTTCTCGGCGAGGTCGATGGCGTCGATCAGGTAGACGTTGATGCCGTTCTTGGCGATGTAGCGCTTGGCCACGGCCGGCAGGTGGGAGGCGAACTCCTCGTCGGACCACTGGCAGTTCACCAGGAACGTGCCGCCCGGCTTGACGTCGCGGACCATCGGGAAGCCCTTGACGATGTAGGACGGGTTGTGGCAGGCCACGAAGTTGGCCTTGTTGATGTAGTACGGCGAGCGGATCGGGGAGTCACCAAAGCGCAGGTGCGAGATGGTAACGCCGCCGGTCTTCTTGGAGTCGTACTGGAAGTAGGCCTGGACGTACTTGTCGGTGTGGTCGCCGATGATCTTGATGGAGTTCTTGTTGGCGCCGACCGTGCCGTCGCCGCCGAGACCCCAGAACTTGCACTCGATGGTGGAGGGATCGGCGGTGTTGGGGGCGTCCGGGTCCATGGGGAGCGACAGGTTGGTGACGTCGTCCTCGATGCCGATGGTGAACTCGCGCTTGGGCTCGTCGGCCTCGAGCTCCTTGTAGACGGCGAAGGCTGCCGCGGGCGGCTCGTCCTTGGAGCCGAGGCCGTAGCGGCCGCCGACGACGGTGATGCCCGTCTTGCCGGTCTCGTAGAGCGCCGTGATGACGTCCTCGTAGAGGGGCTCGCCGATGGAGCCGGGCTCCTTGGTGCGGTCGAGGACGGCGATCTTCTTGACGGTCTCGGGCAGGGCGGCGACGAAGTCCTCCACGGACCACGGACGGTACAGGCGGACCTTCACGAGGCCGACCTTCTCGCCGTGAGCGTTGAGGTAGTCGATGACCTCCTCGAGGGTGTCGCAGAAGGAGCCCATGCAGACGACCACGCGGTCCGCGTCGGCGGCGCCGTAGTAGTCGAAGAGGTGATAGCTCGTGCCGAGCTTCTCGTTGATCTTGTCCATGTACGCCTGGACCACGGCGGGCAGGGCGTCATAGGCGCCGTTGCAGGCCTCGCGGTGCTGGAAGAAGATGTCGCCGTTCTCGTGGGAGCCGCGGGCGTGCGGGTGCTCCGGGTTGAGGGCGTGATCGCGGAACGCCTGGACGGCGTCCATGTCGAGCATGTCCTTGAGGTCGTCGAAGTCCCAGACCGCGACCTTCTGGATCTCGTGGGAGGTGCGGAAGCCGTCGAAGAAGTTCAGGAACGGCACCTTGCCCTCGATGGCGGCGAGGTGAGCGACGGGCGCGAGGTCCATGACCTCCTGGACGTTGCCCTCGGCGAGCATGGCGAAGCCGGTCTGGCGGCAGGCCATGACGTCGGAGTGGTCGCCGAAGATGTTGAGGGCGTGGGAGGCCACGGTGCGCGCGGAGACGTGGAAGACGCCCGGAAGGCCCTCGCCGGCGATCTTGTACATGTTGGGGATCATCAGGAGCAGGCCCTGCGACGCCGTGTAGGTCGTCGTGAGGGCGCCGGCGCCGAGCGAGCCGTGAACGGTGCCCGCGGCACCGGCCTCGGACTCCATCTCGACGACCTTGACCGGCGTGCCGAAGACGTTCTTCATGCCCTGGGCAGCCCACTGGTCGACATGGTCGGCCATGGGGCTGGACGGGGTGATCGGGTAGATGCCCGCCACCTCGGTGAACGCATACGAGACGTACGCCGCCGCCTCGTTGCCGTCCATGGACTTAAACTTACGCGCCATATCCTCTCCTTCTTACGAACCTTTCCCGGGGACCCCCATGGCCCCAGGCAGCTCTCACTCACAAGGCGCATGACTGAGTCGGGCCAGAGGCCCACGCATGCTGACAGTGTACCCCCGGCGCGCCGCAAACCACACGCGCCTTCGCGCCAATTTCGCCGAGCGTAGCCTTTTCGTCACGGAGTGCGGTCGCGCGGCACGGCCGCGCTCCGGGGCGCGCGGCGCTGACGAGCGGCGATGGAGCGAAGGGCGTGGTAGAATCGCCGCTATGGGCAGCTCCGAGGGGAGGTCGAGGTCATGGCGTCACGACGTCGCGCGGCGATTGCCGCGGTTGCGCTGGGCATCGTGCCGGCATGCCTCGCGGCGACGCTCTCCGTCAGCGGCTGTGCGGGCGAGAAGGACGAGCAGGGCGTGACCGAGCCGGTCCAGATCGCGCGCGCCGACGAGGCGACGGTCTCGAGCACCCCGCGCGAGCTGTGGCGCAAGGGCTCCATGCCCTACCTCTACCAGATCGACCCGGAGTGGGCTGACGCCGAGTACGCCGGGGGAACGTTCTCCGAGACCGGCTGCGGGCCGACGGCGCTCTCGATGGTCTACATCTACCTCACCGGCAACACCGACCTCGACCCCGTTCAGATGGCGCAGTTCAGCACCGACAACGGATACGCCACCGAGGGCGAGGGCACGTCGTGGACGCTCATGAGCGAGGGCGCCGCGCAGCTCGGGCTCTCAGGACAGATGATCTACGCCTCGACCGACAACCTCCGTTCCGCCCTCGAGGCGGGCAACCCGCTCGTCTGCGTCATGAACCCGGGCACCTTCACGGAGATCGGACACTTCATCGTCATCGAGCGGCTCGGCTCGGACGGCAAGGCCCTCGTTCACGACTCCAACAGCGTCGGGCGCAGCATGCGCACATGGGACCTCGACCTCATCTGCCAAGAGGCGGCGGGGGTATGGGTCATGTCCCTCGCCTAGGGGCGAGGCCAGCGACGCTACCTGCGCCGCCCGAACGAGTCGAGCAGCCGTCGATATCCCTCGACGAAGCGCTCCGCGCGACGGGTCGGCGCGTCTGACGCGGCGACGATGCCGTGCTCGTCGGAAACCAGGAGGACCTCGTCTCGCTCCACGGTCCCGTCGAGCAGCTCCAGCGCGAGGCCCTCGCGACGCTCCATGGCAAACCCGAGCGTCCTCGCGAGGTCCGCCATGAGCGACGCCGCGCCCGAGGGGCGCTCGTCGGGGCCGATCCCCCAGATCAGCCGAGAGCCGCTCAGGACCCAGAGCGACTCGGGGGCCACCCCGGTTTGCGCCGCCTCGCGCGACGCGAGGCGGGCCCGGTCGGCGAGCGCCGAGGCGGTGGTGGGCGAGAGCGGCTCGTAGGGCCCCACCGTCATGGCTGCCCTCCCCCGCTCGTCCACGAGCAGCATGAGGACGCCGTCGGGATGAGCCGCCGCCCCCTCGGCGAGCGTCCACTCGATGTGCTGCTTCGCCCACGCGACGAGTGCGGTGGGAACGGGCGCCCCGTTCACCGTGCGACCGCCCAGCGCGCGCAGGTGGCGGTTCTCCAGCGGAAGCCCCCGCGACGCAAGGCGCCACCGGCACACCAGGCTCGGCGACCCCAGCGTGAAGCCCTCCATCTGGAGGCCTCTCTCTTCCCTCATGCGTCCCCCTCTGAAGGTGCGCCCCGGCGGCCGTCCGGCCGCCGGGGCGCACCCCACGCTGTCAGTCCGATCTAGTGGCGGAAGTGGCGGTTGCCGGTGAAGACCATCGCGATGCCGTGCTCGTTGCAGGCCTCGATGGAATCGTCGTCGCGCTTGGAGCCGCCGGGCTGGATGATGCAGGTCACGCCGTGCTCGGCGAGCACGTCCACGTTGTCGCGGAACGGGAAGAAGGCGTCGGACGCGCAGGCGTAGCCGCCCTTCTCGACACCCATGCGCTCGCAGGCCTCGTCGGCGCGCTGGCAGGCGAGAAGCGCGGAGTCAACGCGGTTGGGCTGACCGGGGCCCATGCCGATACCGGCCTTGCCCTTGGAGACGAGGATGGCGTTGGACTTCACGCCCTTGCAGACGCGCCACGCGAACATGAGCTCGTCCATCTCCTCGGGCGTGGGCTTGCGCTCGGTCGGGCAGGTGAAGGTCTCGGGGTCCTCGGCCACGACGTCGACGTTCTGGACGAGCACGCCGCCGTCCACGGTGCGCAGCTCGTAGCGCGCGTGGCCCTCGGCACCGCCGGTGGCAAGCACGCGCAGGTTGGGGCGCTTGGCCATGCGCTCGAGCGCCTCAGGCGTGTAGCTCGGGGCGATGATGACCTCCACGAACTGGCCGTTCTCGTCGAAGGCGTGCTCCACCAGCTCGAAGGGGACCTCGCGGTTGCAGGCGATGATGCCGCCGAAGGCGCTCTTGGGGTCGCACGCGAAGGCGCGGTCGTAGGCGCACGTGACGTCGTCGGCAACGGCGGAGCCGCAGGGGTTCTGGTGCTTGAGGATCACGCAGGCCGGACCGTCGAACTCGCGCACGAGGTTCCAGGCGGCGTCAGCGTCAAGGTAGTTGTTGTAGGAGAGCGGCTTGCCCTGGACCTGCTCGGCGCCCACGAGCGGGTTGGCGGAGGAGAAGGCGCCCGCCGCCTCGTCCGCGAAGCGGTAGACCGCGGCGCTCTGCTGGGGGTTCTCGCCGTAGCGCAGGTCATCGACCTTCTCGAGATAGAGGCCGATCTCCTCGGGAAGCTCGGGCTCGTCCTCGCACTCGGCGTCGGCGAACTCCTCGTCGTAGCGATCGGCGAGCCACACGGCGATGGCGGCGTCGTAGTTCGCCGTGGTCTCGTAGACCTTGAGCTGGAGGTAGCGACGCAGCTCGAGCGAGGTGCAGCCCTCGTTGGCGCGCATCTCCTCGAGAACCTCGTCGTAGTCGGCGGGATCTGAGACCACGGTCACGGAGTCGGCGTTCTTTGCCGCGGAGCGCAGCATGGAGGGGCCGCCGATGTCGATGTGCTCGATGGCGTCGTCGAAGGTGACCTCAGGGTTGGCGACGGTCTTCTCGAACTCGTAGAGGTTCACGCACACGAGGTCGATCATGCCGATGCCGTGCTCGGAGGCCTCAGCCATGTGGGCCGGGTTGTCGCGACGGGCGAGCAGGCCGCCGTGCACCTTGGGGTGCAGGGTCTTCACGCGACCGTCCATCATCTCCGGAAAGCCCGTGTACTGCTCGATGGGCACCACGTGGACGCCCGCCTCCTCGAGCACGCGAGCGGTGCCGCCCGTCGAGATGACCTCGACGCCGAACTCGTCCTCGAGCGCCTTGACGAAGTCGACGACGCCCGTCTTGTCAGTGACGGAGACGAGCGCCCGCTTGATGGGAGTATCTGCCATGGCCCCTCCTTGGGTTTGACGACGACATGTTGTACCGTCTTCTCTACGATACCGCAGCTGGAGGGCAACATGACGCAGACAGAAAAGTTGACGTGGCGCGCCTTCGCGCCGGGGGACTTCGAGCGCGCGGCGGGGCTTCTCGGGCGCACCTGGCTCCCCGAGTTCCCCGCACGGGCCCAGCGGGCGGCGAGCCAGATCGAGCTCGCGCACTACCTTGCCCGGAGCACGTGGTCGCTCGTGGCGGAGCGCGGGGACGAGATCCTGGGGGCGGTGCTTCTCGCCGAGCGGGACCGCGAGGGGATCGGCGGCGAGGACTGGGCCGCGCTCGAGGCGCGGCTGACCGACGGGGCCGAGGGGGACCCCGAGCTCGCGGAGGCCGTGCGCGTTGAGATGGACGGCGTGCGCGAGGAGGCGGCCCTCGAGCTCGAGTACCTGGCCGCCGGCGGCGCGGGCACGGACGCGACGATCAAGCTGCTCATCGTCTCCCCGGACGCCAAGGGCCTCGGCATCGGCGGGAGGCTCTTCTCTGCCGCCCTTGACCGGCTGCGGGAGACGGGCGCGCGGGGCTACCACCTGCTCACGGACGACAGCTGCGACTTTGGCTTCTACGAGCACAAGGGCCTGCGGCGCGCGATGAGCCGTCTCTCGGGCGCCTACTGGCCCGGCGTCGATCCGGCAACCGACGAGTTCCACGTCTATGTCTACGACCAGGAGCTCTAGCGGAGAGGCTCCGTTGCGCGGGCGCTTTGCGCCCACCCCCTCCGGGCGGATGCACCTGGGCAACGCCTTCTCCGCGCTTGTGGCATGGCTCTCCGCGCGGGCCGGTGGCGGGGAGATGGTGCTGCGCATCGAAGACCTCGACCCCCGTGCGCAGCGCCCCGGCGTCGCCGAGACGCTGATCGACGACCTCGCCTGGCTTGGGCTCACCTGGGACGAGGGGCCCGTCTTCCAGAGCGCGCGCTCGGAGGTCTACGCCCGCGCGCTGGAGCGCCTGGAGGACCTAGGGCTCCTCTACCCCTGCTTCTGCACGCGGGCGGACCTGCGCGCGGCGTCGGCGCCGCACGCATCCGACGGGGCGCTCGTGTACCCGGGAACCTGCCGGGGGATCCCGCCCGAAGAGGTCGAGCGCCGGTCCTCGCTTCGCCCTCCCTCGCTGCGCCTGCGCGTTCCGGGAGAGGACGACCCCGCCGGCACGATCGAGTTTTGCGACCTCGCGTACGGCCCACGCCGCGAGGTCCTCGCGCGCGACTGCGGGGACTTCCTCGTCAGGCGCAGCGACGGTGTGGTCGCCTACCAGCTCGCCGTGGTGGTCGACGACGCCCTCATGGGCGTGACGCAGGTGGTGCGGGGCCACGACCTCCTTCCCTCCTGCGCGCGCCAGAGCTATCTCGCTCGCCTGCTGGGTTGGAAGCCCCCGTGCTACGGCCATGTGCCCCTGCTCGTGGCCCCCGGCGGGAGGCGCCTCGCAAAGCGCGACCGGGACCTTGACCTGGGGGCGCTGCGCTCGCGCGGGGTCGCCCCGGAGCGCATCGTGGGCGCGCTCGCCCGCGCCGCGGGACTCATCGATGACGAGGTGGACCTCACTCCCGCCGAGCTCGTCGGCACCTTCTCGTGGGAGAAGGTGGCCGCGCACCGCGAGGACATCGTCGTGGACGACGAATTTCTTGCCAGCATCGTGCGTTGAAGTTGTGAGTTGCGCCGTTGTGGGGTATGATGCTCTGGCACCACCCTTGGAGAGCTGACCGAGAGGCCGAAGGTGCTCGCCTGCTAAGCGAGTATAGGATGCAAATCCTATCTGGGGTTCGAATCCCCAGCTCTCCGCCAGACTGTTCGAGCCCGTCCCGCGCATCGCGAGGCGGGCTTTTTCTTGTGCCTGTCCGACGAGCGATGCCGGCGCGCGGCAACCGGTCAGAGGGCGCACACAATTCGGACACATTTTTCAATTTCGCTTGACGGGACGGGGGATGCGTGGCATTATTCTCAATCGCACGCGGCGTTACCTCAGCTGGATAGAGGACCTGACTACGAATCAGGGCGTCATAGGTTCGAATCCTATACGCCGCACCACGCAAACTTGGGGGCTCCTTCGGGAGCCCCTTTTGCGTTCTCGGTACCCAATCTCAGGGGCGGCGCCGGGCGAGAAGAACCCGGCGCCGCAGCCGTTACGAGGCGAGCCCGAAGTCGCGCAGGCAGAGTTCGAGGTCTTCCTCGAAGGTCCCCAGCTCGATACCGGCGGCACGGATCTTGTCGGACGCCAGGCGGAAGTCTCGCGGGCGCTCCGCGTAGGTCTTCTCGTCCGGGAGGATGAGGCGATCGACCTCCCCCTTGGGGCAGCCCAGGCGCTCGGCCACGAGCCGCGCGGTCTCGTAGGTGGTGCGCCCGTTCTGGCTGGCGAAGTGGTAGGCCCCGCTCGGCAGGGCCAGGATCTCCGGCAGCTGCCCGGCAAAGCGCTGCGCGTAGGTCATGTTGCGCCGCTCGTGCACGCGGAAGGCCGCGGGCGTGCCGGAGCGCAGGGCGCCAAGCACGTTGGTGAGGATGTTGGGCGAGGGGCGCACCCCAGGCAGGGCCAGGCCGAACATCCACGAGAAGCGCAGGATGAGGTAGTCGTCCACGTTCTCGCGAATCCAGGCGTCCGCCTCCATCTTCTGCTGGCCGTAGCGCGTGGTGGACGCCTGCTCGTCCTCCTCCGAGAAGGGCGCGGAGCCCGGCGAGGCGTTGAAGCACTGCTCGGTGGAGATGAACACGACGCGCCTGCCGCGCTCGCGGCACGCCCGCGCGACGGCGATGGCCGACTCCGTGTTCACGCGATGCGTGCCCTCGGGATCCTGCTCGCAGTGAGCGGTCGTGGCGTCGGCCGCCATGTGCAGGCAGATGTCGAACTCTGCCTCGCCGAAGAAGCGCTCGACCCCCGCGGGGTCCCGGAAGTCGACGTCGGTGTGCGAGACGCGCACGAACTCGTAGCGGCCCGCGTTGTAGAGCTGGGCCAGGCTCGCAAGGTAGCCTCGTGCGCCCGTGACAAGAACTCGTCTCATGTCTCTCTCCTATTCGGCCTCGCCTGGGCGCGTGGCGTAGCTGCGCAGCACCCGGCACGTTCCCTCGATGATATACGAGCCGGCACTCGCGGGCATGAGCAGCGAGCGGGTGAACGGCAGCTCGCACGCGCCATCCTCGGTGCGCACGCGGGCGGTCCCCGCCACGCAGGAGAGCACCTCGTAGCGGCCCTCCATGCCCTGCTCCCACGACCCGCGCACGTCGATGACGTCGGAGGCGAAGACCCGGTGGGTCACGCCGCGCCGGACGCCCGGGCCGGCGGCGGGGTCAAACGGACCCAGCCGGTTGGGCTCGGGGCGGCTCTCCGTGCGCAGCACGTCGAAGCCCCGCTCCACATGAAGCTCCCGGCCGCGGCCCCAGTCGCAGATCCGATAGGTCTTAAAGCCGAGGCTCCCCACCTCGAGGGCGAAGACGCCCTTGCCCATGGCGTGGAGCGTCCCGGCAGGGATGAGGACGAAGTCGCCCTCGGAGACGGGCACCCTGCGGCCGTACTTCTCGCCCAGCGTGTCGTCCGCGGCCGCGGCGCGCAGGGCCTCCACGTCGTCTGTCGTGGTGCCGCAGTAGATGAAGGCGCCGGGGTCGGCGGCGAGGATGTACCAGGACTCGGTCTTCTCGTGGTCGCTCTCGTGGGCCCGGGCGTAGGCCTCGTCCGGGTGCACCTGCACCGAGAGGTTCTCGCCCGCGTCCATCACGATGATCTGCACGACGCCGTCGTCCGCGAGCTCTCCCATGATCTCCGTGCGATGCGCGCGGATGAGCTCGTCCAGCGGCACCCCGTCGAAGGGGCCACCCTCGACGGTGTTGACCAGGCCCTCGTGCACGGAGACGTCGAACGACTCCCCGTAGAGGGTCTCCCCCGCAAGGCCGCGCGCCTCGTTGACGCGCGGCCCCGACCACACGGGGGAGATGTAGTTGGGCCTGAGGAGCAGAGGACCCATCTCCGCCCCCTAGAGCTCGATCGCATCGGTGCCCGACGCGGCGATTCGGGAGGCGAGCTCCTCGACGATGGCGACTCCGGCGCTGCACCCTATGCGCTCCGCACCGGCTCGCACCATGTCAAGGAACGCGTCCGCCGTCCGGATGCCGCCCGCCGCCTTGACCTTCACGCGTGGGTCAACATGCCCGCGCATCAGGCGCACGTCCTCGACGGTGGCCCCTCCGCTGGAGAAGCCGGTCGAGGTCTTGACGAAGTCGGGCAGCACCTCGCTTGCGATCTCGCAGAGCCTGAGCTTCTCCCCCTGGGTGAGCAGGCAGTTCTCGAAGATCACCTTGGAGACCGCCCCCACCTCGCGACAGGCTGCCACGACCTGACTCATCTCCTCTCGAACGTAGTCCCAGTCGCCCGCCTTGACCTCGGTGAGGTTGACCACGTAGTCAATCTCGTCGGCGCCGTTCGAGAGCGCGTCACGCGTCTCGAAGACCTTGGCGGCAATCGTGGTCTGCCCGAGCGGAAAGGATATCGCCGCGCCCACGTGAACGTCGGTGCCCTCGAGCAGCTCCGCGCAGAGGCGCGACTGGACCGAGTTGACGGCAACCATCCTGAAGTGGTGGCTCCTTGCCTCGTTGCAGAGCCTCTCCATGTCCGCGCGGGTCGCATCGGGACGCAAGTTGGTGTGGTCGACGAGACGCGCGAGGTCGTTGAGCGTGTAGCGGGCCATTGGTTGTCCTTCCTTTCCCCCTGCTCAATATGTTGCTAACATACTATCAAGATTACTCCGATATGTCATGTTTATGTCATATTATGAGCAAGAAACGAAGGACTTTTCCACCATGACGCTCTACGAATCCATACGAGAGGACCTCCTCTCCAAGATAAAGGACGGCACCTACCCCGAGGGGCAGACGATCCCCTCGGAGCTCGAGCTGGCAGAGATCTATGGTGTGAGCCGACCAACCGTGCGACAGGCGCTCCAGCTCCTTGCGGACGATGGCTACCTCGAAAAGCGTCGTCGACGTGGGACCATCGTCACGAGCCCGAAGATCAGCCAGTCGTTCACGATGACCATCACCAGCTTTGAGGACGCCATGCGCCTCGCCGGTCACATGCCCAGGACCAACGTACTCGTCTTTAGGTGCGAGGATGCGGGCGAGGACGTTGCGAGCTCCCTGGAGATCTCGACGGACGACCCCGTCTATCGGCTCGTTCGCCTGCGATACGCCGACGACATCCCCAACGTCTTCGTTGAGAGCTACGTGCCACGGGATCTCTACCCCGGCCTCGAGGAGTTCGACTTCAACGAAACGAGCCTCTACGACGCGATGGGGCGCTGCGGGAGCCCCGTGATGTCGGCGCGAAGACGGCTCGAGGCCATCAGGGCGGACGGACCGTCCGCGGCGCTTCTTGATGTCGACCCGGGAGACCCCCTCCTCCTCTTCCACACCGTGGCGAGAAACGCGGAGGGGGTCCCCGCCGAGTACTCCATCGCGAGCTACCGCGGAGCGTCGAACAGCTTCGAGATAGACGTTCGAAGGGCCTAGGCCGTCTCTGCGGGAGCGGATCGGCCGTCCCCATCCTGAGCGTCGGAACGGAACTCATAGGTTATGCCATGTCGGTCGCACAGGTCCATGAGATCCACGATGTCATGGCGCTCGTCGGCCAGGTACCCCCAGAGCGCGTCGGCACCAGTAAAGCCAACCCGCGCGATGAGCGCGGAGAGCGCCTCGGGCGAGAAGGACGCGCGAAGGGTGAGCGCCTCCCTGCCGTACGCCACGAGCGCCGAGGGGCCGCTGAGCTCCTCGACCACCACGATCTTCTCGCCCTCCTCGACGAGCAGCATCCTCCTGACGTCACCCGCGTGCTCAAAGCGCGCCGTCTCGAACTCATGCACCACGACCACCCCTCTCAAGACTTCGTAGTCCTGAGTATATCAGAACATACGTTCCCAGAACGTGTGTTCTTTTTCTGTGCCGAAGAAGGCCGCCCGCGCGATGCGGGCGGCCCCATGCAACCCTCGTCCTAAGCCTCGGGGCGGATGACCTCGACGCCGCCCAT
Source organism: Thermophilibacter mediterraneus (assembly GCF_900119385.1). Taxonomy (GTDB): domain Bacteria; phylum Actinomycetota; class Coriobacteriia; order Coriobacteriales; family Atopobiaceae; genus Thermophilibacter; species Thermophilibacter mediterraneus. Next base: position 628,186 of record NZ_FPKO01000009.1, on the reverse strand, counting down.
GTAGGGCACGAGCGCCTCGGGCACGGTGACGGAGCCGTCGGGGTTCTGGTAGTTCTCGATGATTGCCGCCATCGTGCGCCCGACCGCAAGGCCCGAGCCGTTGAGCGTGTGCACGTAGCGCGTGCCCTTGAACTCAGACGGGTCCTTGTAGCGAATGTTGGCCCGGCGAGCCTGGAAGTCCCAGCAGTTGGAGCAGGAGGAAATCTCCTTGTAGGCGTTGTAGCTGGGCAGCCAGACCTCGAGGTCGTAGCACTTCGCCGCCGAGAAGCCGATGTCGCCGGTGCAGAGGGTCACCACGTGGTAGGGCAGGCCAAGGGCCTGGAGCACCGCCTCGGCCTCGGCGACCATGCTCTCGAGCTGGTTCATGGAGTCCTCGGGCTTGGCGAACTTGACCATCTCGACCTTGTCGAACTGGTGGACGCGGATGATGCCGCGCGTGTCACGGCCCGCGGAGCCCGCCTCCTCGCGGAAGCAGGGGGTGAAGGCGGTGTACCAGAGGGGGAGCTGCGAGGCGTCGAGGACCTCCCCGCGATGGAGGTTGGTGAGCATGACCTCGGCGGTGGGGATGAGGTAGAGGTCGGGGTTCACGTGGTAGAGGTCGTCCTCGAACTTGGGCAGCTGGCCCGTGCCGAAGAGCGTCTCACGGTTGGTGATGACGGGCAGCCACCACTCCTTGAAGCCGGCCTTGACGTGGGTGTCGATCATGAAGCTGATGAGGGCGCGCTCGAGGCGGGCGCCCATGCCGCCGAGCACGTAGAAGCGGGCGCCGGCGATCTTGACGCCGCGGTCGAAGTCGATGATGCCGAGGTCCGGACCGAGGTCCCAGTGCGCCTTGGCCTCGAAGTCGAACTCTCGCGGCACCCCCCAGCGGCGAACCTCAGGGTTGTCCGAGTCATCCTTGCCGTAGGGCACGCTCTCGTGCGGGATGTTGGGAATCGCGGCGACCAGGGCAAAGAGCGCGTCCTCGACCTCGCCGCGGCGCTGGTCGAGCTCCGCGATACGGTCCTTGTTGGCGGCCACGCGCTGCTTGGCCGCCTCCGCCTCGTCGCGCTTGCCCTCGCGCATGAGCTGGCCGATCTCCTTGGAGACGGCGTTGCGCTCGGCCTGGAGCTTCTCGACCTCCGCGATGACGGAGCGGCGCTCCTCGTCAAGCTCGAAGAACCTGTCGCGGTCCCAGTGCGCGTTCTGGCGAGACTCGCAGGCCCTGTCAACGAGGTCGGGGTTCTCGCGGACGAACTTGATGTCGAGCATGTTGGCTCCTTGCCTTGGGTGCGTGCAGTTTGCCGGCGCGTGCGCGCGGCCATCCAAGTATATACTTGTGCGGATGAATCGACACCTTCCCGGGAGGCAGCAGATGCAGGCAGTCGCAGACTTCTTCACGTGGCTCTTCAACGATCGCACGGGGGTTCTGTGTCTCATCGCCGGAGGCGTTGTCCTGTGCCTCGTCATCGCGCTCGTGATGGAGCGCACCACCAAGCGACGCTACTTCAACCACGAGAAGGGCGAGGGCGACTGGGACCTCTTCGGGGACGACGAGGAGTAGTCCCCGCCCCGCGGCGCCGGGGCGCCTCGATCCGCTCGAGCCAAAAAAGGGCCTCGGCACTGCCGAGGCCCCTCTCATTCATGGTGCGGGCGAAAGGACTTGAACCTTCATGGAGTTGCCCCCATACGGACCTGAACCGTACGCGTCTGCCAATTCCGCCACGCCCGCGTGCTGGATTATCGTAGCGCAACCTCCGTCGGATGCCAAGCGTTTTTTCGGGGTAGAATGACCCCACACGGCCGGTCGCAGCTCAAACAAGGGAGGAGCCGTGAGCGAATCGCCACGCACGACAGGCGCGGTCGGCCCCGACACGGCCCGGCGCGCCCCGGACGAGACCCTCCTCGGGAGGTACCGGGTGCTCGCCCGCCGGGGCACCGGCGGCTTCGGCACGGTCTGCACGTGCTGGGACCTGCGCCTGCAGCGACGCGTCGCGATCAAGCGCATGCCGCTGCTCTCGGGCGGCGGAACCACCGCCGAGGAGGCGCTCGCCGAGGCGCGCACCGCCTGCATGCTCGGCCACCCCAACATCGTCACCGTGCTCGACTTCGAGTCGGACGGGACGTATGCCTACCTCGTCATGGAGTACGTCGACGGCCTCAACCTCGCCGAGCTTCTCGCGCGCGTCGAGGGAGGGCGCCTCACCCCCGCCGAGTGCGGGCACGTGGTCGACTCGGTGGCGCGTGCCCTCGCGTACGCCCACGAGAACCGCGTGCTCCACCTCGACATCAAACCGACCAACATCCTCATCGACCGCCAGGGAACGGTGAAGCTCGCCGACTTCGGCATGGCGACGCTCTCGTCCGCCGCCGGCTACGGCGACGCGCGGGGCGGCACGGTCGGCTACATGCCGCCGGAGCAGATAGAGGGCATGCTCGTCGACGAGCGCTCCGACGTGTTCTCCCTCGCCGTCGTCGCGTGCCAGGCCCTCACGGGGTCGGACCCGTTCGCGGCGCCCACTGCCGCCGCCTCCCTCGACAAGATTCGCCGCGGCGCGGCACAGCGAGCCCTGCGCGACTGCCCGGAGCTCGCAGCGGCGACGGAGCAGACCCTGCTCGCCGCGCTCGCGGTCGAGCCCGCGGGGCGGACCGCCGACGTCATCGACTTCGCCGACGAGCTCATTGCGGGGCTCGGTGACCCGAGCGAGGGGGCGTCGTCCCTTCGCGACCTCGTCGAGCAGGCGGAGCGCGACGACGGGGCCGACGAAGCCCCGCGCGGAGCGTCGCTCGTCGACCTCGCGCGCCCTCATGTCGCGGGCGCGATCGCCCGGGGCGTCACGGCGCTTCTCGTGTTCTCCGCCCTGAGGCTCGTGCTGCCGGCCCTCGAGGGCGCGACGGAGCAGTTCGTGGCCGTGGCCTCGCTCGCCTGCGCCGCCGCGACCGCGCTCTGGCCGCCCCTGGGCGCGCCGCTCGTCTGCGCCGGCCTCTCCCTTGCCCTCGCGCTCGTCTCGCCCACGCCGGCGTCGTTTCCCGTCGCCGCCCTCGTGGTCGTGGCCTCGGCGCTCTGGTGGGCGCTGGCCGGTCGGCTCGAGCGGCTCGGCAGCGCCGCCGCACTCCTTCCGTGCTGCCTGCCCTCCCCCTCCGCCGGCAGCGCGCTCGCCGGATACGCCCTCGACCCCGCCGCCGCTGCCGCGACGGGGGCGTTCGGCTACCTGCTCGGATCCCTCTTCCACGCCGCAGCCTCGAGCGGCTTCTCCGCGCAGGCCACCGTGGCCCAGCTCGCACAGGCCTGGTCGGAGCCGTCATCGCTCGCGCTGCTGGCGGGCGCGGTGGCCTGCGCGCTCGTCTCCTCGGCCGTCGCGCTGCGGGGAACCGTCGCGGCGGGCGTCTGCGGCCAGGCCCTCGGCCTCTGCTGCATCGTCGGCTCGGAGCTCCTCGCTGCCAGAATGGAGAATGGCGGTATATGGGGCACTCCCGATTGGGAGGCCATAATCGTTGCTGTACTCTTATTCGTGCTTCTGTGCACCGCGACTGTCCTGAGAGGCCCGCTCTTCGAGGACCAGGAAGGCGATGAATAGCGTATGAGCTTCCTAAGCGATTTCGAGGGGCGCATCGGCTCTGTGTTCGGGGCCGCTCCGCAGGGCTACACCGAGCCCTTCTCGTTCAAAAAGCTCGCCAAGCGCGCCGCGCGCGAGATGGAGAACGAGACGTACGAGATCGACGGCGTCGACACCGCGCCCGCTCTCTACACCGTGCTCGTCTCGGCCACGGATGACTCCCTCATGAGGCCGCTCTACGAGCAGATCACCTACGAGACCGCGGCCTTCGTGTCCGCTCAGGCCCAGAAGAAGGGCTACGCCTTCGTGGGCAACCCGCTCGTGCGCTTCATGGTCGACCCCTCCCTGAAGTCGGGGAAGTTCGCCGTCTTCGCCGAGAACGTCGACGCGCGCACGCTCGGACGCCTGCGCGAGGAGGAGCGCGCCTTCCTGGCCGGCAACTCCACCACGGGGGGCGCCGCCGCCCAGGTCAACCGTCGCGCGACGCCCACTCCCAAGCCCTCTGCCCGTCAGCGCGCCGAGGAGCAGGACGCCTTCGCCGCGCCCGCGCCGCGCAGGGCCACTACCTCTGCGGGCGGCACCGACGCCGGGCTCGACGTCATCCCCCCGGAGTTCGACGTCATGGCCCCCTCCCCCGTCGCCCTCCGCATCCGAGTCGACCCCCATGCCGGTCCCCCTGGCCGACGCGCCCGTCGTGGTGCCCGCAGCGTCCCCGGCGGCCGTGCCCGTGCCCCAGACGCAGCGCCGCAACGTCCCGCTCGTCGACATGAGGCGCGTCACGAGCGCCGCCGAGCCCGCGGGCCGGCCCGCCCATGCCGCGGCTCCCTCGCACGACTCCGCGTCGTGCCTGCTCATCGACCGTCAGACCGGTCGGACCTTCACCGCCCAGGGCCCCTCGGCCGTCATCGGCCGCGAGCGCTCCCAGGCGAGCATCGTCCTGCGCGACCCCAACGTGTCTCGACGCCACGCGGAGCTCTCCTTCGACGGGACCGGCTGGCGCATCACCGACCTCAACTCGACCAACGGCACCCTCGTCAACGACGTCGACGTCACCTCCTGCCCGCTGCAGGACGGTGACCTCATCACGCTCGGCCTCGTCAACCTCGAGTTCAGGGAGAACCGCCGATGATCGACCTCGTCCTGTTCGCGGGACGCGTCCTTCTCGTCGTGGTCCTGTACATCTTCCTCTTCGCGGTCATGCGGACCGGCGTCGGCCTGGTCCGCGGCCAGCGGCGCGATGCCGCCATCTGGGCGGTTGACGTCGAGAAGGGCAAGAAGACCCTGCGCGGCCTGCACGTCGACATCCTCGGCCCCGTCGTCGTCGGCCGCTCCCCCTCCTCTGACATCGTCATCGACGAGCCCTACGTCTCGTCGTCCCACGCCCGCTTCACCCTCCAGGGGCCCGCGCTCGTGCTCGAGGACCTCGGCTCGACCAACGGAACCATGGTCAACGGCCACCTCATCGATCAGCCCGTCACGCTGAGGGAGGATGACGAGGTCCAGGTGGGCGACACCATCATGCGGGTGAGCCGCGGATGACGGCCGGCGACGTCCAGATGCCCCCCGCGCAGGAGCCCGCGAACGCGCCCGGCCGCGCCGAGATGCCCGTCGAGGGCAGGGCCGGCGCGGATGCCGTGAGCGGCTCCAACGAGTTCATCTCGTGGGGCGCCCGAAGCGACGTCGGCCTCGTGCGAGGCCACAATGAGGACTCGTTCCTCCTTCGGACGCCGCTGTTCGTGGTGTCCGACGGCATGGGCGGCCACGCGGCCGGCGAGATCGCCAGCTCCATCGCCGTGGAGACCATCGGCGACAGGGCCCCCGGCACCGCCGACGACGTGCTGCTCGGCGCGGCGGTCGAGGCGGCAAACCTCGCCGTCATACGCGGCGCCGAGGAGGGGGTCGGCAAGCCCGGCATGGGGTGCACCGCAAGTGCCGTCCTCATCGAGAAGAACAAGATGGCCGTCGCCCACGTGGGCGACTCGCGTGTCTACGTGCTGCATCGCGGGACCCTCGTGCGCATCACGCACGACCACTCCTACGTCGAGGAGCTCGTCGACTCCGGCCAGATCACTGCGGACGAGGCCAGGACGCACCCCTCGCGCTCCATCATCACCCGGGCGCTCGGGTCCGACCCCGACATGTACGCCGACCACTTCTCGCTCGAGGTCAACGACGGCGACCGCGTCATCCTGTGCTCAGACGGCCTGTCGTCGATGATCTCCGACAGCGAGATCGAGTCCCTCGCGGTCTCGAGCGCCACGCCCCAGCAGGCGGCCGACAACCTCGTCGCAGCGGCGCTCACCGCCGGCGGCTCCGACAACGTGACCGTCATCGTGGTGGACGTGCTCAACGACGGGCTGGCCGACGCGGCACGGAGGCGGCTCGTGCACCGCGCCGCGGGGGTGTCGGGGGTCATCGTGGCGGCTCTCGCCATGGTGCTGCTCGTCAGCTTTGCCTTCATCAGGAGCGAGTGGTACCTCGGCATCCACGACGGGACGGTCGCCATCTATCGCGGCATCCAGGGGGACGTCTTCGGCATCCCGCTGAACGAGCTCGTGGAGACGAGCGCCGTGAGCGTCACCGACCTGCCCGCCTCCGTCCAGGACCAGCTCTCCTCGGGCATCCGCGTGCAGAACGAGGACGCCGCGGTCGCAACGATCAACTCCTATCACGAGCAGATCAACCGGGAGCAGGAGCGCGCGGCCCAGATAGCCGACGAGGTCCGCTCCGAGGACGCGACCGCCACCCAGGCTCCCGGGGCGGGCGCCGATGACGCACAGAACGGCGGTGAGTAGCATGGGCCCCAGAAGAGTGCGCTACGCTCAGGCACGCAGCCGCGCCTCCGTCGAGCCGACGCCCGTCAGCTCCCAGGGGGGCCTCTCCCGCAGAAACACCGAGCTCTTCTTGCTGCTGCTCGCCGCGGTGCCCGTCATACTGCTCTACGCGATGTACGTCGTCACCTCCAACGCGCAGCTCAGCGTGTCCACCCTTGGCGTCCCGCTCGGCCTGTTTGCGGCCTTCGCCGCCGCGCACGTGGCCATACGCTTCCTCGCGCCGGGCGCCGACCCCGCCATCCTGCCCATCGTCTTTGCCCTCTCGGGCATAGGCATCACCTTCCTCACAAGGCTCGCCCCCGAGGCCGCCGTGAGCCAGGTCGTGTGGCTGTTCCTCTCGGTGGGCGTGATGGTCGCGGTGCTCGCCATCGTGCGCAACCTCGACCGCCTCGCAAGCTACAAGTACACGCTCGGCCTCGCGGGCATCGTGCTGCTCGTGCTCCCCATGCTCGTGGGCACCGAGCGCAACGGCTCCAAGCTCTGGATCTACATCGGCAGCTTCGGCTTCCAGCCCGGTGAGTTCGCCAAGATCGCCATCGTGCTCTTCCTCGCGTTCTACCTCGCGGCAAACCGAGAGGCGCTCTCGGCGTCCATGCACCGCTTCGGCCCGATCAGGCTCCCGAGACCGCGGATGCTGCTGCCGCTTTTGGTCATGTGGGGCATCAGCCTGCTCGTCGTCGTCTTCGAGACCGACCTCGGCAGCGCCCTGCTCTTCTTCACCTTCTTCGTCATCATGCTCTACGTGGCGACCGGGCGGGCGAGCTACGTCGTGGTGAGCCTGCTGCTGCTCGCCGTTGCCGGCGTCGCCTGCTACCAGCTCTTCGGCCACGTGCAGACCCGCGTGAACATGTGGCTCGACCCGTGGTCGGACGCCTCCGGCGGCGGCTATCAGATCGTGCAGTCGCTCTACTCGCTCGCCGACGGCGGCCTCTTCGGCACCGGCATCGGCAAGGGCATGCCTACGCTCATCCCCATCGTCTCGAGCGACTTCATCTTCTCCGCCATCGGCGAGGAGGCGGGGCTTCTCGGCGGTGCGGGCGTGCTCATGCTCTACCTGCTGCTGTGCGTGCGCGGCCTCGCCACGGCGGCGCGCGCCCGCTCCGACACCTCCGCCTTCGCCGCCGTGGGCCTGACGAGCGCCCTGGTCTTCCAGGCGTTCCTCATCGTCGCGGGCGTCACCAAGCTCCTGCCCCTCACCGGCGTGACGCTCCCCTTCGTGAGCCAGGGCGGCACCTCGCTGCTCGCCTGCTTCGTCATGGTGGGCCTTCTGCTGCGCGCCGGCGACGAGGGAACGGGACGCGAGTCCGAGATTCTGAGCGGTCTCGCGGACGAGAAGGACGGTGAGGACCCCGTGCTCTCCCTCACCGGCCGGATTGCCGGCGCGCGCCCGGAGGCGGTGGTGCACGGAGCGCACGTGCGCGCGTCCTTCTCGCTCCAGACGTCCGAGTCGGGGGTGCTCGGCCGCGTGGCGCTCGGCAAGCGCCTCACCAAGCTCATCACCGCCTTCGCCGTGCTCTTTGCGGTCCTCATCGCCAACCTCACCTACGTGCAGGAGGTCGACGCCCAGCGCGTGCGCAACCTCCCGACGAACAACCACACGATCGCCAAGAGCGCTTACGTGCAGCGCGGCGCGATTATCACCGCCGACGGCATGACGCTCGCGGAGAGCGTGCAGCAGGCGGACGGCACCTACGTGCGCAACTACCCGCAGGGCACGCTCGCGCGCCACACCGTCGGCTACATCTCGAACCAGTACGGGAGCTCGGGCGTCGAGGCCACCATGAACGAGACGCTCACCGGGCACGCGGACTTCTCCAATTGGCGCAGCACCCTCTACTCGCTCGCCGGCATCCAGCAGCCCGGCTCGACCGTCGCGCTCACCATCAACTCGCAGATCCAGCGCGCCGCCGAGGAGGCGCTCGAGGGATACACCGGCGCCATCGTGGTCCTCGACCCCGAGACGGGCGCGGTGCTCGCCAAGGCGTCGAGCCCCACCTACACCGTCGACCAGCTCGATTCGCTCATCAGCGGCGGCGGCACCGAGCTCCTCGACCGAACGACCCAGGCGCTCTACTCGCCCGGCTCCTCATTCAAGACGGTCACGCTCGCGGCGGCGCTCGACTCGGGCACCGCGACCCTCGACGACGTCTACTACGCGGGGCCCTCCCTCGAGATCGGCGGGGCCGAGGTCATCAACTACGACCACAACGACTACGGTGACCTGACGCTCAAGGAGGCGCTCGCCCTCTCGTCGAACACCGCGTTCGGACAGCTGGGCGTCGAGGTCGGCCCCGACCTGCTCGTGAGCTACGCGAACGCGTTCGGCTACGGCCGCTCGCTCGGCCAGGACTTCACCACCCTCGCCTCGCTCATGCCCACGCCCTCGGAGATGACGGAGTGGGAGACGGCATGGGCCGCCTGCGGGCAGCCCGTCGGCCAGCACGAGAGCCCGGCGGGACCCCAGACCACGGTCATGCAGAACGCCGTGGTCGCCCAGGCCATCGCCAACGGCGGCGTCGCCATGGACCCCTACGTCATCGACCACGTGCTCTCTCCCGAGGGGGTCGTGACCTCCCGAACGAGTCCGCGGTCCCTCGGCCAGGCCATCTCAGCCGACACCGCGGAGCAGCTGAAGGAGGCCATGCTCGGCGTCGTCGACCATGGCACCGGGACCAACGCCCAGGTCTCGGGCACGCAGGTCGCCGGCAAGACTGGCACCGCCCAGGTGGAGAACGGCAACATCAACTCGTTCTTTATCGGCTTCGCGCCGTATGACAACCCGACGCTGGTCATCTCGGCCTGCGTCGAGGGACAGGGAGTGGACGTCGAGGGGTTTGCCGCCGGTCTCGCCGGCGAGGTCCTCGCCCAGGCGCTCCAGGTCCAGTCATCTGGCGCCGGCACGTGACGGGGGCGGGAACAGACGAAACACGACGCAGCGCAGACACAACACACTCACAGCTCATACGCACCCATGACCAACACACTCGCGGCAGCGCCGCGGCGGGATAAGGAGACACGATGCCAGGGATGATTCTCGGCGGACGCTATCAGGTTCAGGACAAGATCGGCACTGGCGGCATGGCCACCGTCTATCGTGGCCTTGACGAGGTGCTCGGGCGCACCGTGGCCATCAAGACGATGCTCCCCCAGTACGCGAGCGACCCCTCGTTCGCCGCGCGCTTCAAGCAGGAGGCGCAGGCCGCCGCTGCGCTGCAGAGCCCCTACATCGTGAGCGTCTACGACTGGGGCAAGGACGCCGACACGTACTACATCGTCATGGAGTACCTGCGCGGAACCGACCTCAAGAGCGGCATCCGCAAGCACGGAGCCCTCGACTGCAAGAAGGTCGCCCAGATCGGCTCGCAGATCGCCCAGGCGCTCTCGGTCGCCCACAGGCACGACATCATTCACCGCGACATCAAGCCGCAGAACATCATGGTGCAGCCCGACGGCAACATCAAGGTGATGGACTTCGGCATCGCGCGGGCGAAGAACAGCCACCTCACCCAGGACAACTCTGTCCTCGGCACGGCCCACTACGTCTCCCCCGAGCAGACCCAGGGCAAGGAGCTCGGCCCGACGACCGACATCTACTCGCTCGGCATCGTGATGTACGAGGCGGCGACCGGTCAGGTTCCCTTCCAGGGCGACGACGCCATCACCGTCGCCCTGAAGCAGGTCAACGAGCAGCCCAAGCCGCCCAGCCAGCTCAACCCCGCCGTGGACCCCTCCCTTGAGTCGATCATCCTCAAGTGCATGCAGAAGGACCCCGCGGCGCGCTTCCAGACCGCCGACGAGCTCTACCGTACGCTGCGAGACTACCTCGCGGGACGCATGCAGGCCGTCAACAGCGCCACCTCCATGCTGCCCGCGCAGCCCACGAGCAAGATCGAGAGCGGGGCGGGCGTCAAGCCCGTCACCGGCGGCACCGCGTCCATGCCGCGTGTTGAGCGCACCAACCGCTACCGCGCGCAGAGCGCAACGGAGCAGGCGGCAGAGGAGAGCGCCGCGCGCGAGCGCAGGCACCGCCGCAACGTCGTGCTCGGGGTTCTCGGCGCCATCGTGGCCATTGGCCTCGTGGTGTTTGCCGTCGTCACCGTACTGGGCTCCGGAACGCAGAACAAGGAGGTCCCCCACCTCCTCGGCATGACCCTCGAGGAGGCGCAGCAGGCGGTGGAGAGCGAGGGGTTTGCCATCGGCGACGTTGGCGAGGGCTACTCCTCGGAGTATCCCGAGGGCCAGATCTACGAGCAGAGCCCCAACGCCACGCGCATGATGCCCGAGGGGACCAAGATCAACATCCGCATCTCCAACGGCGAGGCCCCCGTCGAGCAGGTCGAGGTTCCCGACCTCACCAACATGACCCCCGAGGACGCGGAGAAGGCGCTCACCGACCGCGGGCTGCTCCCTCGAAACGGCGGGGAGCGCGAGAGCGACGAGATCGAGGCCGGCAAGGTCTGCGAACAGGACAAGAAGGGCGGCGAGAAGGCCAACGCGGGCAGCACCATCACCTACTACGTCTCCTCGGGTGCGTCGACCGCGACGATTCCCGACGTCATCGGCTCCTACTGGGAGGACGCCCAGACCACGCTCTCGGAGAGCGACGGCAAGTTCGTGATCAGCACGCGCTGGCAGTACAGCTCCACCTACGAGCAGGGGCAGGTCTTCGACGTGGACCCGGGCGTGGGCACGGAGGCCAGCGTCGGCTCCACCGTCACGATCTACATCTCGAACGGCCCCGAGCCCAGCGAGCCGGTCACGGTTCCCTCGGTCATCGGCATGAAGTACAGCAACGCCTACAACACCCTCACGAGCCTCGGCTTCCAGGTCTCCCTCGCTACGGGCAGCTCCTACGACGGCGAGGTCATCGACCAGTCCGTGACGGGCTCCGCGCCCGAGGGAACGAGCATCGTGCTGACCACTCAGAGCCAGCAGGGCTCGGGCAACGGAGACACTGCGACCGATACGCCCGAGGAGGGTTAGCGAGACCCGCACCACGACCGAGCCCCATTGACTGAGGCCGCCTGCGCACCCATGTCGCGCAGGCGGCCTCCTTTCGCTTGAGAGGACTCTAGACCGAGCGGCGGGCGGCGCGGCGCACGGCGGCACCCCCAGGGGGAGGTCCGTCCCCCAGGTCCTTCTCGCACGATAAAAAAGCAGGTCGGGAGCAGCTTGCAAACCCCCGACCTGCGATTTCCCTGGTGCCCCCGGGCCGATTCGAACGGCCGACACCCGCTTTAGGAGAGCGGTGCTCTATCCCCTGAGCTACGAAGGCATGGAATGCTATTCTAGCACCCTCGTCGCGCTTGTGCCTACTTCTTCTTGCCCTTCTCGCCCTTGCGAGCGAGCTCGTCGGCACGACCGCGCTCGAGCAGCTCGAGCATCTTCTTGTCACTGAGACCGTGCACGCGCGCCTCGGCGGCCTTGCGGTACGGGCGGCGGCGCTTCCAGTCATAGAAGAAGCTCGCGATGATGAGCGCGTAGGCGACCACGAGCGAGCCCACGGAGAGGATGCCCTGCCACGAGGACATGTCGGGCTCCTGGCCAAAGAGGTAGACGCAGACGAGCGCGGTGATCGCGAACGCCATGCCGCATCCCAAGATGATCCAGAAGGTACGCTCGCTCTGCTTGTAGCCCGGGTCGCTCCTCAGGATGATGTCATAGGCGCGGTTGCGGAAGTCCTGCTCCTCGCGCTCGCGACGCTTTCGCTCGCGCTTCTGCTCCTTGGTCTCGGCGGGGCCGCCCGGGGCGCCACCCTGCTTGGGCTTTGTGGCGACGCGCACCGAGGCCGCCGCCTCACGGCTCGGCTTGGCCTTGGCGGCGGAGCTGCGCGAGAAGCCCTTGCGCTCCTCGTCACCCGCGGCGACGACGCTCTCCGCCTCCTTCTTGGGCCTGCCGACGGAATTGCCCTCGGCCTCGCGACGGGCGCCCTCGATGGTATCACGCAGTGACATTGGTCTCCTTACGCCCTCACGGGCTTGAACTCGGTGCCGGTGATAATCTGGAACGCCTCCTGGTAGCGCGCGGACGTCCCCTCGATGACCTCGGCGGGGATGCGCGGGGGCTCGCCGGTCATATCCCAGTTGGCGCGCAGCCAGTCACGCACGTACTGCTTGTCGTAGCTCGGCTGGACGCGGCCCTCGACGTAGCCGTCGGCGGGCCAGAAGCGGCTGGAGTCGGGCGTCAGGCACTCGTCGATGAGGGTGAGCCTGCCGTCGATGATACCGAACTCGAACTTGGTGTCCGCGATGATGATGCCGCGCGTGGCAGCATAGTCAGCCGCTGCGCGGTAGATGGCGAGCGAGGCGTCGCGGAGCTGCTCCGCGAGGTCGGTCCCCACGATCTCGCAGCAGCGCTCGAAGGAGATGTTCTCGTCGTGGTCGCCGATCTCTGCCTTCGTGGAGGGCGTGAAGATGGGCTCGGGGAGCTTGGACGCCTCGGTCAGGCCGTCGGGCAGCTTGATGCCGCAGACGGTGCCGTCCTCGTCGTAGGTCTTCTTGCCCGAGCCGGTGAGATAGCCGCGCACGATGCACTCGATGGGCACGGTCTGGGCCTTGCGCACGAGCATGGAGCGACCGGAGAGGTAGTCGGCATAGGGCTTGAACTCCTCAGGAAGATCCTGGACGTCGCAGCTGATCATGTGGTTGGGGATGAGGTCGGCAAAGCGCTCGAACCAGAACGCGGAGATGCGCGTCAGGATCTCGCCCTTGTGCGGAATCTCATCGGGCAGAATGAAGTCATAGGCGCTGATGCGGTCGGACGCCACCATGAGCAGGCTGTCCCCGCAGTCGTAGATGTCCCTCACCTTGCCATGCGAATCAGGACGAAGCTCCATCTCGGCCATGGTTTTCCCTTCGACGGCGTTGCGGTCAAACTCTTAGTATACCGTCACCGCCCGCGATGCGCCGACCTTAACGCTCCTGGGACTTGCGAGGCCTGCGCTGCGGGATTCGAAGGGTGAACGTCGTTCCCTTGCCGAGCTCGGACTCCACAAGAATCGTCCCGTTGTGACGGTCGACGATCTCCTTGGTGATGGCGAGTCCGACGCCCAGGCCCCCCGACTCCCGCTCTCGGCTGACGTCAGAGCGCCAGAAGCGCGCGAAGGTCTGGGGGATGTCCTCCTTGGCGATGCCGATGCCCGTGTCCTGGACCGAGATGAGCACGTCGGAGCGGTCCTGCCTGAGGGAGACCTTCACCCAGCCGCCGGCGTTGGTGTAGCGCATTGCGTTGCTCATGAGGTTGACGATGGCCTCGCGAAGCAGGTCGGGATCGACGTCGGCGTAGAGCTCGCCGTGCGGGGTCTCGTCCACGAAGCGCAGGTGCAGGCCGCGCTCGTGGAACAGCTGGTGCTGGGACGAGACGAGTCCACGAACCAGGTAGACGATGTCGGTGCGCTCGCTGTTGAACTCGGTCGACCCGTTCTCGAGGCGGGAGAGCTTGAGCATGGCGTCAATCAGTCGGGAGAGGCGACGGACCTCGGACGCCACGACCTCGAAGTGCTCGTCGTCAGCGGGAAGCACGCCGTCCTGCATGGCCTCGACGGTCGCCTGCATGGCCATGAGCGGGGTCCTCAGCTCGTGGGCGACGTCGCCGGTGAGACGGTGCTCGAGCTTGATGTCCCGCTCGATGGTGCTCGCCATGTCATCGAAGGTCTCGCCGAGCTGCCCGATCTCGTCGGCACCGGACACCCCGGTGCGTGCCGTAAGGTCGCCGTTTCTGATCTGCTTGGCGGTGGAGGTGATGCGCTGGATGGGCTTGGCCATGCTCCTCGACACGAAGTAGCCGATGACGCAGGCTAGGATCGCCGCAATGGCCGCGGCCGTGGCGATGGCGCCGTAGGAGTTCGAGCGGAAGGACGCATCGCTGCTCGTGAGGAGCGTCTCGGACCCGATGGCCCAGAGCTTGACCGTGCCGACGGTCTCCCCGGCTCGGTTGACGATCTGTGCGCTGACGAGGTCCTCCTGCTCGGTGGGGACGGGGGTGGGAGCGGGGTCTTCGTCCGACTCGAGCCCTCGACGCACCCAGGTGTCGTCGTACAGGACGTTTCCGTCAACGTCGCTCACCTGCACGACGATGTCCGGGGAGAGACTCGACGTCGCGGCCCCCGACGAGGCCGCGGCCTCGTCGAGCTTGCCGGTGCGCTGGTAGGCCTCGGAGATGCTCGCGGCCGCCGAATCGGCGATGGACTGCATGTTCTGGCGCGCGTACGCCATGAACTGGCCCTCCCAGACCACGGCGAGCACGGCGACGAGCACGCCTGCGGTCATGATCGCCGTGAGCGCGAACGCCAGGGTGAGGCTCGTCGCATACGGGGTGCCCCGCTTCGGGGAGGGCTTTATGGTGTTCCACGAGTTGCGCGAGGTGCGACCCAGCGAGCCGTCCTCGTCGGAGGGCGGCTCCTCGCCCATCACAAAGCGCGCGGACATGCGGGCTGCCTAGCGCGAGGCGGGCTCTGCGGCCTTCTCGGGCGCCTCGAAGCGATACCCCACCCCGTGGACGGTGTAGAGCCATCGCGGGTTGCGCGGGTCGTCGCCGAGCTTGGCGCGCAGGTTCTTGACGTGGGAGTCGATGGTGCGCTCGTACCCCTCGAAGTCGTAGCCGAGGACCTTCTCGACGAGCTCCATGCGCGTGTAGACGCGGCCCGGGTAGCGCGCGAGCGTGGTGAGCAGCTTGAACTCCGACGCCGTAAGGTCGACCTCGCGGCCCTCGACGAGCACCTTGTGGCCGGAGATGTCAATCACGAGGTCGCCGAAGTCCAGCACCTCGAGCTGGGGCTCCGCCTCAGCGTGGGCTCGCCTGAGCAGCGCGCGCACGCGGGCGACGAGCTCGCGAGGCGAGAAGGGCTTGATCAGGTAGTCGTCCGCCCCGAGCTCGAGGCCGATGATGCGGTCCTCGACCTCGCCCTTGGCGGTGAGCATGATGATGGGGACGTTGGAGGTCTCACGGATGGCGCGGCAGACGCGCTCGCCGGAGAGCTTCGGGAGCATGAGGTCGAGAATCACCAGGTCGAAGGTATGCTTCTCAAACTCCTCCACGGCGCTCTGGCCGTCACCGACCCCGCGCACGATGTAGTTCTCCCGCTCGAGATAGGCGGCGACGGCGTCCCTGATCGCCTTCTCGTCCTCAACAAGCAGAATCTTCTTCTCGTCTGAAGCCATGTTGGCCTCCCTGTAACCTCATCGCGTCGCCGAAGCCGGCCGTAAGCACGATTAGTTTACCCCACGGAGGCACGGGGGATTCCCTCTTACAGGCGGAAGGTACGGACGGCTACGGAAGCGGGGTAGCCCGTGCTGGCGTCCTTGACGGTGGAGAAGGTGACGAACTGGTCGCACTCCCCGACGCGAGCGGGGAATTCCCCGTAGTCGACCGAGCGGTCCGTGGGGACGAGCGAGGAGTAGGTGCGCGCCGCGAGGTCAAGAACGAGATAGGAGGAGTTGCTCTTGATGACGAACACGTCACCCTTGCCGCAGCCGCACTCCGAGGGCTCTCGGTCGAGCTTGACGAAGCCCGCGGACGACGTGCCCATGTACGTACCCATCCCGCTCAGAAGGCCGCCGGAGCTGTAGCTCGCCTCGACGGAGACGAGGAAGCGCTCCCCGACGCGCGTGGCGCGGAACGGCCTCACGCTCACTGGGAAGACGAGCTGGTCGATGCGGGTCGCGAGGTCATCCGAGAGCGAGTAGGCGGTAGCGCCGTAGTAGACGCCCTCGCTGTCGTGGACGCGAGGCGTGAGAATCGCCGCGCCACCGGAGACGGTCGGCGCCGTGGCGAAGCGCCCCGGGGACTCGACCACCGACTGCGCGTCGGCATCTCCAGCGTGCCAGAGGTAACAGAACGAGTGCTCGGTCGTCTTGGACCCGCTCGTGGATGGCTGGACCTGCCAGATCACGCGCGAGCCGGACACGGCGAAGGGAGCCGGATCGTAGTCGGAGGTACCCTCCCACAGCGTCTTGGTCTCCCCCGAGAGCTGGCCGTCGGCGAACTCGGAGGCGTAGAGCGCCCAGGAGCGGGTCACAAGGTCGAGCTCGACCCATGCGTAGACCTCGTCCGAGCAGCGGACGTCATAGATGACGGTCGTGGCAGCCGCTCCGAGCGGAGCGGATACGACCTCGAGGAGCTGGCCCGACGCGAGGGAGAGGGCCGATGCCTTGACCATGGGCGTCGCCGACGAGCCGGCCGTAATCACCGGGGCCCACGTTCCCTCGGAGGGGCGCAGGACGTTGCCCAGGGGAAGCGTCCAAGAGCTCTCCGCAACGAGCGGCGACTCCCCCTCCTCGAAGGACTCGAGCGCACTTTCGGCCTCGCTCGCGTCGACCACGGTGGGGTCGGCGTCGACCACCTCGTCAGGCGTATGCGTGCAGCCGGGGAGCACGCCGACGACCGCTGCCGCGGCGCCCCCCGCGGCAGCGGTCTTGAGGAACGTGCGACGCGTGAGCTTGGGCAGGCGCATGGCCCCTACGCCTGACGCGCGGCGGCAGCCGCCTCGACGAGCGCGCGGGAGAGCTGGTCGGCGCAGGAGGTCGGGCGCGGACCGCAGGTGTTGCCGGCGAGGATGCCCACGATCTCGTCGACGGAATGGCCGGCGACGAGCTTGCTCACGGCCTTGAGGTTGCCGTTGCAGCCGCCCTCGAAGGAGACGGCCTCGATGGTCGAGCCGTCATCGGCGAGGTCGATGTGGATGGCGCGCGAGCAGACGCCGCGCGGGGTGTAGTCAAAGTGCATGTCCGCTCCTCCCGTGCAAAAGGGACAGTCACTTTTGCACGCTCTCTGATGTCGGTCTCCGGCGTGCAAAAGTGACTGTCCCTTTTGCACGGCGCGCGGTTAGTCGAAGTTGAGCTGCTCGAGGCGGTCAAAGACCACGCCGGCGCGGGTGAGGAAGGCGCGGGGGTCGAAGATGCGATCGAGCTCGTCGGGGGCCACGGTGCAGCGCGGGTCGGCCTCGAGCTTCTCACGGAAGGTGGTTCCCGGCTCGCACTGCTGGACCTCGCGCCACGTGGCCATGGCGTTCTCCTGCACGATGGCGTAGGCCTCCTCGCGCGTGATGCCGGTCTCCACGAGGGCGAGAAGCACCTTGGAGGAGTAGATCAGCCCGCGCGTCTTGTTGAGGTTGGCGAGCATCTGCGCCGGGTAGAGGATGAGGCCGTCCACGATGCGGATGAGGCACTGGAACATGTGGTCGAGCGCGATGAAGCTGTCGGCCTGGGCGACGCGCTCGGCGGAGCTGTGCGAGATGTCGCGCTCGTGCCAGAGGGCCACGTTGTCAAAGGCCACCTGGGCGTTGGCCTTGACCACGCGGGAGAGGCCGCAGACCTTCTCGAGCGTGATGGGGTTGCGCTTGTGCGGCATGGCCGAGCTGCCCTTCTGCCCCTTCTTGAACGGCTCCTCCGCCTCCAGGGTGTCGGTCTTCTGGAGGTTGCGAATCTCGGTGGCGATGCGCTCGCACGTGGCCGCGGTGGTTGCCAGGACGCCGGCGAGGTAGGCGTGGTGGTCGCGGGAGATGACCTGCGTGGACAGCGGATCGTGAACGAGGCCCAGGTGCTCGCAGACGTACTCCTCGACGAACGGGTCGATGGAGCTGTAGGTGCCCACCGCGCCGGAGATGGCGCCAAAGGCGACGTTGGCGCGCGCGTCAATGAGGCGGTCGAGGTCGCGGCGCAGCTCCCATGCCCAGCTGCCGAACTTCATGCCAAACGTCATCGGCTCGGCGTGGATGCCGTGCGTGCGGCCCACGCAGAGGGTGTCGCGCTCCTCGAAGGCGCGGCGCTTGCAGATCTCTCCGAGCTTGCGGCAGTCCTCGATGAGGATGTCGGTCGCCTGGACGAGCTGGTAGCACAGGGCCGTGTCGCCCAGGTCGGACGAGGTCATGCCAAAGTGGACCCAGCGGGAGGGCTTGGGCTCGCCCTCGGGGACGTCACGGTCGATGTACTCGCCCATGTTGGTAAGGAAGGCGATGACGTCGTGGTTGGTCACCGCCTCGATGGCGTCGACCTCGTCCTTGTTGAAGTCAGCGTGCTCGCGGATCCAGGCGGCCTCCTCGCGCGTGATGCCGATCTTGCCCATCTCGGCGTGCGCCTCGCAGGCCAGGACCTCGATCTCCTGCCAGATGCGGTACTTGTTCTCGAGCGAGAAGATGTGGCCCATCTCGGGGCGAGTGTAGCGGTCGATCATGAGGGCTCCTTCGGCGTCGCGACGTGTGCCTACCGATTCTACCGCACGGGCGTGGAGAGGCCCTGGGAGGGTCGCGTCAGACGGAGAGCGCACATGATATCGATTGATGCGCAGCGCTAGGCCTGGGGGGCGACCCCCTCGTCCGCGGCCAGGCTCGCGCGGGCCTCCTCGAGCTGGACCACCACGGCGTCGCGGCCGGTGCCGCCGTAGGTCACGCGCGCGTTGGCGATGCCCGCCGGATCCAGGTCGCGCGCGATGTCCTCCTCGAAGAGGGGGCTCGCGGCCTTGAACTCCTCCGCCGTGAGGTCCTCGAGGCCCTTGCCGCTCTTCTCGCAATAGAGCACGAGCTCGCCCACCACGCGATGCGCCTCGCGGAAGGGCATGCCCTTCTTGGCGAGGTAGTCGGCCACATCCGTGGCGGCCGAGAATCCCGTGCCCGCCTGGGCAAGCATGACGTCGGCGTTCACGGTCATGGTCTCGACCATGCCCGCCGCGATCTCCATGCAGTCGCTGAGCGTGCGCGCGGCGTCGAGCGGGCCCTCCTTGCACTCCTGGAGGTCCTTGTTGTAGGCCAGCGGGAGCGACTTCATCGTGGTGAGCAGCGCCATGAGGTCGCCGTACACGCGACCGGTCTTGCCGCGCGTGAGCTCGGCGAAGTCGGGGTTCTTCTTCTGCGGCATGATCGAGGAGCCGGTGGAGTAGCTGTCGGAGAGCGTGATGAAGCCGAACTCCGTGGAGCTCCACAGCACGATCTCCTCGCACAGGCGCGAGAGGTGCATCATCGAGACGGCGCACGCGTACTCGAGGTCGAGCAGGTAGTCGCGGTCGGAGACGGCGTCGAGCGAGTTGGGGATCGCGCGTGCGAACCCTAGGAGCTCCGTGGTGCGGGCGCGGTCGAGCGGGTAGGTGGTCCCGGCGAGCGCAGCGGCGCCGAGCGGGTTGGCGTCCGCGGCGGTCCGGGCGGCGACGAGGCGCGTGAAGTCGCGCGAGAACATCCAGAAGTAGGCGAGCAAGTGATGCGAGAGCAGGACCGGCTGTGCGTGCTGGAGGTGCGTGTAGCCGGGCATCACGACGTCGAGGTTCTTCTCCGCCACCTCGAGGAGGACCCGGCGCAGGGCGACGTTACCGGTGAGCAGCTGCTCGCAGAGGTCCTTTGCGAGCAGGCGAATGTCGGTCGCGACCTGGTCGTTGCGCGAGCGGCCCGTGTGCAGTCGTCCGCCGGGCGCGCCGATGGCGCGGGTGAGGGCACCCTCCACGGCCATGTGGACGTCCTCGTCGTTGACGTCCCAGACGAACGTGCCGCCCTCGATCTGGTCGGCGATATCGGCCAGCCCCTGATCAATGGCACGCTGATCCTCGGGGGAGATGATGCCCTGCTCGGCGAGCATTCGGGCGTGCGCTCGGCTGCCGGCGATGTCCTGGGCGGCCATGCTCTTGTCGACCTCGAGGCTCGCGCCAAACTCCTGCGTGAACTGGTCCACGCCCTTCTCGAACCTGCCGCCCCAGAGTGCCATCTCGGCTCCTTCCTCGCGTTTTGCCGCGTCTAGCTTACCAAAGCGGTGACGCTGAAGGGTGGACGGGAGGCACCGGAAAACGGTAGGAACATGCCGACGCTTTCGCCCATAAACGTGTCGGCAAGCTCCTACGAATCGCGCTCATGCACCGGCGCCGCGCTCAGGCGCGGGGAATCCGCACGGTGAAGCGCGTGCCCACGCCCTCGTGCGAGACGAGGTCGATCGTGCCGCCGTGCTCCTCCACGATCCAGCGCGCTATGGCCAGCCCCAGGCCCGTTCCCTCCTTGGACGCGTCGCGCGCCGCGTCGGCGCGCCAGAAGCGCTCGAAGACGTGGGTGGCCTCCTCGGGCGACATGCCCATCCCCTCGTCGCGCACGGAGTAGGAGACGGCGTCGACATCTGCCGCCACGTCCAGCAAGATCCTCGTGCCCGTCGCCGAGTAGCGCGCCGCGTTCTGCACGATCACGCGCGCCGACTGCTTGACCATCGACGCGTCACAGGTCACGACGAAGCGATCGTCGCTCGTGGCGGCGTCCGAGAAGCCCAGCTCGTAGACGTGGTCAGCGTCAATCATGGCCGACTCGCTCGCCACCTCGCTCACGAGCGCCGTAAGGTTCACGGACGCGAGATTGAGCGTGTTGCGCCCCGAGTCCCCGCGCGCGAGGAACAGCAGCTGCTCCACCAGCTCCTGCATGTGCGCGCCCTCGGCCTTGAGCGCGGCGATGGACTCCTCCAGGACCGCGCGGTCGTCCTTGCCCCAGCGGTCGAGCATGTTCACGTAGCCCTGGATGACCGCGATCGGCGTGCGCAGCTCGTGGCTCGCGTCGGAGACGAAGCGAATCTGCTGGAGCTTGGCCTCCTGCATCTGGCGCAGCAGCCCGTTGAGTGCCACCTCGATGCTCGCCAGGTCGTCGACGCCGGTCTTTACCTGCGGCGAATCGACTGACGCTCGCTCGATGGCCTGCTCGAGGCTCTCGATCTTGCTCGCGTCCATGATGTCCTTGGACCCGAGCGCCTCCGCGCTCAGGGCAAGCGCGTTCAGGGGCTGCAGCCGACGCCGGATTCGCCGAACGTCCGAGAAGATGCCCAGCAGGCTCAGCAGCTCGACGACAAGAAGGGCCGCGCCCACGGGCCACAGGGAGATGAGGTCGGAGCCAGGCTCGAAGAAGAACCAGTCGCCCGCCGGGGTCGGCCCCGCCTTGACGGCGAGCGCCAGCGCGTCGAGCCCGCTGCGATCCGTGCTGAAGAAGAGCTCGCAGGTCACGTGGTCAGCCGGGATGATGCCATAGGCGAGCGCGTCGGGCGGGAGGTCCCGGGCGTACCCCACCCAGAGCGCGGCAAACACAGCAAGAAGAACGATCAGGTCCACGAGGACCCACCGCACCAGCCGCCTCCACCAGAAGCCGAGCGCGATTCTCCACGCAATCGAGGAGGAGCGCCTCTCACCCGCCGCGAGCTGGGTGCTGGGAGGCTCAGCCTTCTCTGACAACGTAACCAACCCCTCGGACGGTGGTGATGAGCTTGACGCCGAAGCGGTCGTCGAGCTTGGCGCGCAGGTGGGCTATGTGCACGTCAACCACGTTGGTCTCCCCCACGTAGTCGTATCCGAGGGCCTCCTGCGCGAGCTGGACGCGCGTGAGCACGCGCCCGGGGTGCTCCATGAGGGCGCGCAGAACCTCGAACTCGCGGTTGGTGAGCTCCACGGGCTCGTCGCGCACCGAGACGACATGGCGATCGGGGTCGAGCGTCACCCCGCAGGCTGCGAGGACGCCCGAGGCGTCGGGCCCGGGCGACGCGGCGGGGGCGTGCCGCTTGAGCGCCACCCGCACGCGGGCGAGAAGCTCCTCGATGGCAAAGGGCTTGGTCACATAGTCGTCCGCGCCGGCGTCGAGGCCGGCAACCTTGTCCATCACCGCGTCGCGCGCCGTGAGCATGATGACGGGGACGTCCTTCTCGCGCCGGATGCGCCGCAGGACCTCCATGCCGTTGAGCTGGGGAAGCAGGATGTCCAGGAGGACGAGGTCAAAGTCCGCGTCCAGCGCCCGGTCAACGGCCGAGCGCCCATCCGCGACCCTCGTGACCTCATAGCCCTCGTGCGCGAGCTCGAGCTCGACGAAGCGTGCGAGCTTCTCCTCGTCCTCGACGAGCAGGATCCTAGTCATTGTTTGACTCCTCGGCGGCACCCGCGTCGGGCTTCTCGGCCGCGGCCCCGTCATCCGGCGAGAAGGACGCGGGCTCGTCGGCGGCCTCGGGCTCCGGCGCGGTCGGCCTCGTCGGCGCAACGGGCTCGGGGGCCGTGCGCTCCTCCGCACGCTGCTCGGGCGACGGGGTCACCGGACGCGGGGCAGGGGCCGGCACGGGCACCGGAGCAGGCGCGGGGGCCGTCGCGCGAGTCGCCGCGCGAGGCCCCTCCGCCTCCTCGGCCGGCCTCTCTACCCGACAGAAGAAGACCAGGTAGACGAGGCAGATAAGGGGTAAGATGAGCGCCATCCACCAGATGGGCTGGAACGGACCCAGGTAGACGGCGCGCCCGGCCGAGGCCGACGAGAGCAGCAGCCACAGCGCCTCGCCCAACACGGTGGGCAGCAGCGGAAGCTGCACGGACTTCTCGCCGTTGCGGTAGGAGACCACCCTGCTGTCCATGCCGCGGCGCAGGAAGCGCCGGCATGCCGCCGCCATCCGCGAGAGCCAGCCCGCGGCCGCGCGCCGTCCCGACTGCGCCGAGCGCGCGTAGGCGTCCTGCGCCGCGCGCATCTCGCTCGAGACGCCCGCGCCCGGCACGCCGGTCGACGCGCGAGCCGTCCCCGTCTGCGAGTAGCCGCGCTCCTCGAGCCATACGAGTGCGTCCAGAATGTCGTCTCCGCAGGCGTCGAGCGCCGCCTTCGCGTCCGCATAGCCCACGCCGGCCTTCTCGCGCACGGTCTCCACAAGCTCAATCTTCTCCATGGCAATCCCCTCTCTCGGTCGGTTGCCAGATCTGGCCCTGAGAACAGGGTCTCAGGGCCAGATTAACCTCACCTTGAGAGGGGATTAACGTTTGCCCTCGGTTTGTCGGCCGACGGGCGGAAGGGATGCGAAGAGACCGTCCCTTGTCTCCTAGTGCACGGGCTGGAGGCCGGAGCCGGGACCCTGGACCTTGGACCAGGTCTTGGACTGCAGGCCGTGGAGCACGATGAAGCCCTCGGCCGCCGTGTGGTCGAAGGAGTCGCCCTCGTCGTAGGTGGCCAGGTTGTAGTCGTAGAGGCTGTACGCCGAGCGCACGCCGTCGACGAACAGGCCGCCCTTGCACAGGATGATGCGCACGTCGCCGGTGACGTACTTCTGCGTGTAGGCGTTGTAGGCGTCGATGGCGTTGCGGTTCTGGGAGAACCACAGGCCGCGGTAGACGGTCGAGGCCCACTCAACGTCCATCTTGGCCTTCTGCTTGAGCGTCTCGGCGTCGAGGCAGAGCTGCTCGAGGGTCTGGTGCGCCTGGATGAGCAGCAGCGCGGCCGGGCACTCGTAGCACTCGCGGCTCTTGATGCCCACGACGCGGTCCTCGATCATGTCGATGCGGCCGTAGCCGTTGCGGCCGGCGATCTCGTTTGCCTTGATGATGAGGGAGAGCAGGTCCATCTTCTCGCCGTTGATGGCGGTGGGGATGCCCTCCTCGAACGAGATCACGACCTCCTCCGGCTCGGCGGGGCAGTCCTCGAGGTTGGCGGTCATCGTCCAGATGTCCGCGGGGGGCTTGTTCCAGGTGTCCTCGAGCACGCCGCACTCGATCGCGCGGCCCCAGAGGTTGTCGTCGATGGAGTAGGGCTTCTTCTTGGTGGTGGGAACGGGCACGCCGTTGGCCTCGGCCCACTCCATCTCGGAGTCGCGCGTCGTGAGGTCCCACTCGCGGACGGGCGCGATGATCTCGAGCTCGGGGTCGAGGGCGCGGATGCAGGTCTCGAAGCGCACCTGGTCGTTGCCCTTGCCGGTGCAGCCGTGGGCGATGTACTTGGCGCCGTACTGGTGCGCGATGTCAACGAGGTGCTTGGAGATCAGCGGGCGCGAGAGCGCGGAGAGCAGCGGGTAGACACCCTCGTACTTGCCGTTGGCCCAGATGGCCTTGGAGAGGATCTTCTCGGCGTACTCGGCGCGCATGTCGATGGCCTCGGAGGCGATGGCGCCCATGTCGAGGGCCTTCTGCTTGATCCAGGAGAGGTCCTTCTCGTCCTGGCCCACGTTGCCGCAGATGGCGATGACGTCGAGGTTCTTCTCGATCTGCAGCCACTTGACGATGACGGAGGTGTCCAGACCACCGGAGTACGCGAGGACGACCTTTTCCTTCTCTGCCATGATGAGTTCCCTTCTATCGGGTGAATGAACCGGTATCCACAGAAATGCCCCGACGTCGCGGGGCGCTGGAGCTCGGTCTGTCGACAAGAACCGTCAAGCTAGAGCGTCGCGCGCGACGTCGCGGGCGTGATTCGTCGGATCTGGCGTCGAGCGATGAGGAGGAGGGCGGCGGGCACGCGCGCACCGAAAACGTTCATCAACGTTGGCCTCCTCAGTAGTTGAGCGGGCGCGGGCTATTGGCCCGCGGCTGTCTGACGTCGTGACTATAGGACAGCCGCGACGTCCCGGCGAGAAGAGACTCCTTCTTGAAACATTCTCCCCGACGGCCCGGGAAGATGCGGACGGAGAACTACCTCAGCAGCACCATCACGCCCGAGAGGGGTGCGAGGTCCGCCACGATGGCCCCGCGTTCCACGTGACACGTCGTAGATCCGTCGGGCGTGTCCCCGCCAAAGCGCTGCCAGTCCGTGTTGAGCAGCACCTCCGCCCGTGCCGTCGCGAGGTCCTCGGGCAGGGGGACCTCGTAGGCGTGGGGAGCGTCGTCCATGTTGAGCAGCACGGCGACGCGCTCCGTTGGCGAGCTCCTCAGCATCGCGGTGCAGCACGGGGCGAGCTGCGCGCAGTCGAGCCAGGCAAAGCCATCGGGTCCGTAGTCCCTCTCCCAGAGCGACGGGTGCGCGCGGTAGAGCGCACCGAGCTCGCGGCGGTACCTCAGAAACGCGTCGTGAACCGGAAAGTCGAGCAGGCACCAGTCCTGCTCACGGGCCTCGTCCCACTCACGGAGCTGCGCGATCTCGTTGCCCATGAAGTCGAGGGTCTTCCCGGGATGCGCCGTCATGTAGAGATAGAGGACGCGTGCCTGCGGGAACTTCCCCCAGTAGTCGCCGTTCATCTTCTGCGCGATCGTCGCCTTGCCGTGAACCACCTCGTCGTGGCTGAGCGGCAGCAGGTAGCGCTCGTTGCCGAAGTACATCATCGAGAACGTGAGGAGTCCCTCCGCGTCGCGGCGCTCGAGCGGGGGCTTCTGGAAGTACGAGAGCGTGTCGTGCATCCAGCCGAGGTCCCACTTGTAGTCAAAGCCGAGCCCTCCCTCGCTCGTGGGCCGCGTGACGCCCGGGAAGTTGCTCGAGTCCTCGGCGATGAGCATGCACCCAGGGTGGCGGTCGTGGAGCACGTCACAGAACGTGCGAAGAAAGTCCGCACCCATACCGTTGACCCCGCGACGCTCGTCGCCCTGCCAATATGCGATGCGACTCACGGCGTCGAGCCGCAGCCCGTCAAAGTGATAGGCGCCGAGCCACAGGTCGGCGGCAGAGAGCAGGAGGCTGCGCACCTCGCCGCGCGAGTGCATGAAGTTGTGGCTGCCCCACTCCGAGATGCCCACGGCGTCGTTGGGGTACTCGTAGAGCGCCGTTCCGTCAAAGTTCGCGAGGGCCCAGGCGTCCGTGGCAAAGTGCACGGGAACGAAGTCGAGAATCGCCCCGACCCCCGCGCGGTGAAGCTGGTCGACAAGGGCCATGAGCCGCTCGGGAGTGCCGTATCGACGCGTGGGCGAGAAGGGCCCGCTCACCTGGTAGCCCCAGCTCCCGTCAAAGGGGTGCTCGGCGAGCGGGAGGAACTCGACGTGCGTGCAGCCGAGCGAGCGCACGTGCTCGGCAAGCGGGGCCGCGAGCTCGTCGTAGGCGTACCATGAGCCCTCGCCAGCATCGGGGCCACCGGGCCTCCTCCACGATCCGGCGTGCAGCTCATAGATGCCGAGGGGCGCGTCCTCGCAGGTCGAGCGCGTCCTCATCCATCCCTCGTCGCAAAACCGGTATCCCGAGAGGTCGCGCACCACGGAGCGATGCGCGGGGCGAAGCTCGGACTCGAGGGCATAGGGGTCGGCATGGTCCTGGAACGTACCGTCCTGACGATACACCCGGTACTCGTAGGAGTCCCCCGTACGGGCACCGACAACGTGCGCCTCGAGGAACGCCCCGTTGAGGCACCGCTCCATGCCGACCTCGCGTCCGTTCACCAGGACGGACACGGCACGCGCAGACGGCGCGAACACGCGAAAGTCAACTCCATCGCCCTGGGGGCGGGCACCCATCCAGCGCCAGCACTCGGGATCGGTTCCCGCATAGAATGCGGCAAGGTCGACGTTGTCCCAGGTGCTCATCGCGTCCCCCTCTGTTGCTTTACTATCGTCTAGTATTTGACTAGCATCAATATAGGGTCGGCGCGGGGACGACACCATACACACCTCCGCGCACCCGTCCATTACTTGACGCTTTCTCCAAGGAGACAAGAACATGGACCTTCGCACCAGAAAGACGCGTCGCGCGCTACGAGGGGCGTTTCTCGAGATGCGTGCCACACGCCCGCTCGAGAAGGTCACCGTCAGAGAGCTCTGCGAGCGGGCGGAGATCAGCAAGGCGACCTTCTACCTGCACTACCACAGCGTCGTGGACCTCTCGAGGGAGCTTCAGGAGGCGGTCGTCAGCGACATCGTATCGGGCCTCGGGGAGACCGGAGGACCCCTCGCGGACCCGCGGCGCTTCACGCGCGAGCTTTTCCTGGCGTTCATTGAGCACGCTGACGAGATTGACGTCCTCTTCTCGCGCGGCCAGGAGCACGCCCTCATAGAGAGCGTCGAGCGGGAGCTGCGACGGCGCATACTCTCCGCCAGCCCCGAGCTAGAAAGCGACATGCGCTTCAACATGCTGCTCACCTACCAGGTGCACGGGAGTCACGCGACGTACATGCGCTACGCACGCGGCATCGGCGACGAGGGGCGGCGCGACGTGGTCGACGCCATATCCGAGGCATCCGCCGCCGTTGCCAGCCTCTGGTAGGAGAGATCGGAGAGAGTCATCCCGCGGGCCGACCCCTCGGCCCGCAACGCGGCGCATGAAAAGCAGGTCAGAGACGCAACGCCTCTGACCTGCTGTTTTACGATGGTGCGCCGTCAGGGCCTCGAACCCTGGACCTTGGGATTAAAAGTCCCCTGCTCTACCAACTGAGCTAACGGC
This sequence comes from Thermophilibacter mediterraneus, assembly GCF_900119385.1. GTDB lineage: Bacteria > Actinomycetota > Coriobacteriia > Coriobacteriales > Atopobiaceae > Thermophilibacter > Thermophilibacter mediterraneus. The sequence goes on along the minus strand of NZ_FPKO01000009.1, from coordinate 600,794 downwards.
GCGCGTGCACGATTCTACCACGCGCCGCGCGGCTACTCCCAGGCCCACTGCCCGTTCACGAAGACGGGAGTCTCGACCCCGTCCTCGGAGACGCCGAAGACGTTGAGGTCATCGGTGCCGATCATGAAGTCGACGTGGGTGCTGCTCTGGTTGACCCCGCGCGCCGCGAGCTCGTCCTTGCCGAGGTTGACGCCGCCCTCGAGGCACTCGGGGAACCCCATGCCGAGTGCGAGGTGACAGCTCGCGTTCTCGTCGTAGAGCGTGTCGAAGAAGAGCGTCTCGCTCTGTCGGATGGGCGTGTTCTTCGAGACGAGGGCCACCTCACCGAGCCGACACGAGCCCTCGTCCGTCTCGATGATGTGGCGCAGCACCTCGCGACCCTGCTCGGCGCCGAAGTCGACGACGCGCCCGGACTCGAAGCGCAGCCAGAAGTCTCGCACGACCTGTCCGGAGCGCACGAGCGGCAGCGCAGAGTAGACGACGCCGTCTGCACGCAGGCGGTCAGGGGAGGTGAAGACCTCCTCGGTCGGGATGTTGGGGAAGAAGGTAACCCCAGACCGCGTGCGCCCGGCACCACCGTCCCAGACGTGGCCCTTCGGCAGGCCGACCGTGAGATTGGTGCCGTTCGCGGCCTCGTAGCGCAATGCGTCGAACCGATGCGAGTTCAGGAAGCGCTTTGTCTTCTCGAACGAGGCGTTGTGCGTCTCCCACGCGCTCGTGGGGTCCTCTCCGTCCGCCCGGGCGACCTCGAGCACGAGCACCCACAGCCTATAGAGTGCCTCGTGCGGCGAGACGTCGGGAAACACCTCGCGCGCCCAGGGCTCGACGGGCACACCGGCGATGCACCACGTGTTGTGCCCGAAGTCCATGCCGTCACGGAAGGAGCGGCACTCGGTGTTGCGGGCCTTTGCGGCAGCGGCGGGCTTGGCGGGGTCGACCCCCCTCAGCGCTGCCGGGTCCGCCCCTTCGAGGAACAGGAAGGCGGCGCCGGCCTCAGCGAGCGAGTTGAGCTGCTCGACCTGCCACGAGGGGGTGCTCTGGAAGAAGGAGAGCGGGCAGCTCTCGTACGTGAGGCGGCTCACGACGTCGTCGTGCCAGATCACGGTCACGTGGCCCGCACCCGCTCGATAGGCGACACGGACCACGCGGCGGGCGAAGTCGGCGGCATCGACGGGCGCCTGGAGGACGAGCTCCTGTCCCTCCTGCAGCGAGACGCCCTTCTTCACGAGAAGGCTGGCGTAGAGGTCGATCTGATCGGAGAGCGCCTCGATTCCGAGACGGCACTCCTCGTCGGTCATGGGAAGCGGTGCCACGGCAGTCCTTTCAGGAAGAGAGCCAAGAGGGGACGGGGGCAACCCTCACACACAGAAAGGGCCCCTTTCGGGGCCCGGCGCGTCCTGGAGCGGGCAACGGGACTCGAACCCGCGAATGTCAGCTTGGGAAGCTGATGCCTTACCACTTGGCGATGCCCGCGCGCGAGAGGATTCTACCACAGCGAGACCAAGAGGGCAGCTGTCTTCGCAGCCGTCCATGCTATACGCACGACCGAGCAACCCGAAGCGCCCTCCCCGACGGAGCTGGCAACCGCAGGACCAGCTCAGGGCCCGAGGCGTCCAACAGTCCCGAAGCTCTGCGCGCGCCGATCGATCATGTGGAGATATGGTGCCCTACCGCGGCGGCGCTGGAGGGCGGGGCAGGTGACGCACGGGGGTGCTGTGCCTCCCTCCCTGCGCGAGGACCGCCGCAAATAGGCGCGAGGCAGGTTCATGGCAGAGCCGCGAGGGCTCGGCGGCAGCGGCGCGAGCGCTCCGGGCGCTAGCGTATTGAGCCCACGTCATGCAAAAGGAGGCCACATGAAGCCACGGACCACAGCCCCAGGGACTCAGAATGCAACGTGGGCGCCGCACGCGTCACGTGCGGCGCCCACGTCTCGCCTGATGGGAGGGGACGCTTTGCGCGGGGGAGCCCCGCTCGCGGTCGGCCATGCCGGTCGCGCTCAGCTCGCCGCGGCGAGCGCTCGAGCGCGCACATCGGAGGCGAGCGCGCCTACGCGCGACGAATGGCCTCGGTGACCATGTCGGCGACGAGGGCCGCCTGGTCGCCGCTCACGTTCTCCGCGACGTCGAGCGGGGTCCGTGAGAGCGCGGGCAGCCCGTTCTCCCCCATGCCCATGATCGTCAGCGAGCGCATGGACGAGCGCATGGCGGGGAGAGCGTCCGTGGAGGACCAGTCGAGCTCGCGCTGGCTGACCTCAACGTGAAGGTCGCGCGCGACGTTCGAGATGGTGCGACCAAGGCGTCGGTCGGCGCGACGGCTCGCGGCGAGCCCCTCACGCGTGAGCAGGCTCAGCTCGCCTGCGCCGACGCAGCTGAGGTTGATAATGAAGGCACCGCGGATGTCGTGGCGATGCTGCCTGAGGAAGGCGCGCATCCCCGCATGGTCGAGCGCGGAGCCGCCCAGCGCGACGAACCACACGTCGTGCGCGATGAGGGCGTCGTCGCCGAGGGAGAGCGCAGCCTCGCGCAGCTCCTCCTCGGTCGGCCCGTCCTGCTCGTCGTCCACGAGCCTGAGGCCGCTTCGCGGCGCGGCACCGCCGCGCCAGACCTGGTCATCAGAGGTGCCCTCGTCATCATCCCCGATCCAGCCCTCGGACCCGCCGTCTCCCGAGGACTGCGGCGCGCGCGACGCAACCGCGCCCTTGATCTTGCCAAGAAGCCCGGAGAGACGCCCCTTGGGCTTGTGCTCGGAAGACGCGAGGGTCTCGACAGGCTCCGGCGCCTGGGGCGCGGGCGCGACGTCCTGCGGAGCCTCGGGCTCCCTCTGCAGGGGGACGCGCTTGCTGACGGGGGCCACGCGGGTCGCCGACGGGTCGCCGAGACCATCCGACTCGTTCAGGGAGGGGTCGGGGAGGTCAAAGAGCGACGCCCTCCGGGCGACGCTGGACACCTGCGGGCGATACGTTGCCTTCCCCCACTCGGGGTCCTCGGGGGCCGCGGGACGGACGGAGGGCGTCTTGGGCGTTGGCTGCGTGGCGTCGAGATCGTCGGTCTCGTTCATGGCAGTGAGGCCGCTCGAGTCCTTCGGGCCGACGCCATGTCCGCCCTCGTCCATGACGAGCGAGAATTGGCCCGTCGAGAGCAGGTCGTCGCGCGTCGTCCCCGCGTCGGCGGCGACGGGCTGCATCGGGGCGGTGCCGGGCTCGGGGCGCGCGTCGATGGGACGCTTCGGCTCTGTGAGGGGCACCATGTCCGCCGTCTCGGCGGGGGACGGCGCGGGGACGGGAACGAGCGGGACGTCATAGACGATCTCGCAGTCGGCGGGCAGAATCTCGAGCTCCCTCAGCACGTCCGCCCCATGACGGGTTCCGTGGACCTCCGCGGGCACGAGGATGGTCTCGGCGGGAGAGGCGGGCGCACCTTCCTCGACGGCACCCTCCTCGACAGGCCCCTCGTGAGACTCGTCCCCCTGCCCGAGGTCCTTCTCGTCACTCGGCTCCTCGGTCTCCCGCGGCGTCGGCACCAGGCCGCTCGGGCGGACGTTCTCGAGCACGCCCAGCATGGCGGCAACGGACGACTTGTTGTCGTTGGCGCCGAGGGTGCAGGCCGAGACGCGCTCGTAGATCGCCCCCACGGCGAGCAGGACGCTCGGAAGCGCCGCAACGATGCCGACGACCCACAGGACGACGCGCGCGGCGGAGGGGATGAAGGCCATGAGCTGAAGGAGGGCGCACACAGCGACGACATAGGAGCACGGGCCGGCGGCCTTGGTGACGAGGGGGAGGTAGGGCGCGATCGGCGAGGAGTAGAGGAAGCTCTCGCGCGGCGTGTCGTAGTGGGCGACGACCACAATGGGGCGGTTGCCCTTTGCCACGAGCGGTCCGCAGGCGCGGTGCACCGCCACCACGTTCTGGCTCCGGGCGCTCGGGCCGAAGGAGAGGGACGGCTCACGGCCGAAGAGCCTCATGACCGCGAGCAGCGTCGGGACGAGGGCGAGCAGGAGGCCGATGACGGAGAGCGCCATCACGCCGACGCCCGCGATCACGATGCCGACGAGCATCACCAGCGAGAGGACGGCGGGCACAAGACCGCTGATCGCGGGGGCGTCGAACTCCTCAACCTGCGGCTCGAGGTCGTGCTGCCCCATGAGCGAGGCGATGGTCTGCGCCGCCTGCAGCTCCTCCTGGCTGTTGGCGGGTGCGATTCCGACCCTCTGGTTGAGGTAGTCCAAGTAGTCGTGTGTCATAGCCATGTTGGGCGTCCTTTTGAAGAGAGTCTCGCGGGCATTTCTTTGACGTGCATACAATCTAGAGAGTATACGTCTTGGCACTTGCATTCGTTAAAAAACACGCAGATGCCTCGGTCAGGGGGCTGGGCGGCAGGGGCTGCGTCGAGAGGGGGCCTCGTGAGAACGACACGTGACGACGAGCGAGCACGAAGAATCTGCTCGCTGGCGCTGGCGTTCATGAACGCCTCGGCGCCCCTCCCGTCATCGGAGGTGGCGAGGCGCTTCTACCCTGACTTGAGTCCCGACAGCTTCAGGCGCGCGTTCTCGCGCGACCGGGCCGTGCTCGACGTGTGTGGCATGCACGTTGAGGAGGCCGGCGAGGTCGCGGGGGAGTCGTCGTGGCGGGCGGGGGACTCCTCCTTCGCGGGGACCCTCGAGCTCGGGGCGCGCGAGGCCGCGGCCCTCGAGGTCGCCTGTCAACCGCTGCTCTCCGACCCCGAGTTTCCGCTGTCGGGCGACCTGAGGATCGCGCTCGCCAAGGTCTCGCGCGCCTTCGTCGACGAGACCGCAGGCTCCCGGGAGAGTCGACAGGAGCCCCGCACGCTCGCGCCCCTGCGCGAGGCGCTCGTTCGCGCTCGCGCCGCGCGCATCACGTACACGGACGCGCGGGGCGAGACGACGACGAGACGCATCGCGCCGTACGGCTTCTTCGGACTGAGGGACGAGCTCTACCTCGTCGCTGGGCTGCTCGACGACGAGGGGCGCATCGTCCCGAACAACACGAGAACGTACCGCGTGGGACGCGTCGTGAGCGCAGAGGTCGTCGAGGACGTGGCCTGCGAGGTCCCCGAGGGGTTCTCGGTGCTCGACTGGCGGAGGCTCCCCTTTCAGATCGGACCCACGTCGACCCGTGCGTCCTTCGAGGTCCCTGCGGAGCGCGCGGACGATCTCAGGTCCGCCGCCGGAGCGAGCGGGTCGTTTCTCAGGCAGGGGGGCAGGCTCGTGTGGGAGGTCGAGGTGAGCAGCGTGGAGGGTGCCGCGCGATGGGCAGTCGCCGAGGGGCTCGTGCCGCTGGGACCGGCCGAGGTCGTCGACGCGTGGAGGAACGTCCTCGAGGGGGTGTTGGGCGATGCCTCCTAAGATGGTCGCAGCGGGCGGGGGTGCGCTCGGGGAGGCGCGCGAGCTCGTCGCACTGGTGGCGAGCCTCAGCGAGGCCGGCGACGCCCTCACCGCGCAGGCGGTCGCCTCGAAGCTCGGCGTTTCCCTCGAGCGCGCCGAGAAGCTCATCGAGCTCGTGCTCACCGCCTCGGTCGGCGACGGGCTCGGTCTTCCCCTCATCGAGGAGAAGGACGGGGTCTCGCTGCTCACGAGTCGCGGGGTCCGCGGGAGGCGGCTGCGCCTCACGCGCGCCGAGACCGTCGCCCTGCTCGCAGCGCTCGACCGGATGGGGACGTCGGGCGCAGACGAGCTGCGCGACGCCCTCGAGGCGTCCCTCGAGACCTCTCCCGTCGACGACGCGCTCGTCCGCAGAACGCTCGGAGCCGGCGCGGGGTCCGTACGCGAGCAGGTGGCGGCCTGCTCCCAGGCGATTCTCTCGGGCAGCGCCCTCGGCTTCTCCTATCGTCGCGTCGACGCTCGGCGTGCCGAGCGGCGGCGGGCCCTCCCCCTGCGCCTGCGCTGCGAGCACGAGGCGTGGTACCTGGACGCAGCGGACCTCGACCGTGGTGGGGAGAGGACCTTCCGCCTCGACCGCATGTCCGACGTCGCTCTCGAGGGCACCCCGAGGGACGAGGGCGACGCGACCGCCCGGGAGGGCGAGCGGGGGGCACGGGGGGCGAGGGTCGTCCGCATACGCCTCCTCGACCCGCGACTCCTCGACCTTCTCCCCTGGCACGACCTGCGAATCGTCGAGCGCTCCGACGACGGGTCCATCGTCGCCGAGACGCCCTACTACGGGGGGTCGTGGCTCGTCCGCATGCTCGCCGCGTGCGGCGACGCCGCGCGAACCGATGACGACGAGCTCACGGGCCTGGTCCGCGCCCATGCGCTCGGGCAGCTCGAGCGCCTCGATGGGCGGGCGCGAACGCCATAGGGGCGCTACGAGCGCTCGTGCCCCGCGCGCCACATGCCGAGGAACCTGCCGACGTTGGCACTCTCGAGGCGCGTAACGCTTCGCGAGGGAAGCGAGCTCACGAAGAGCCTGCCGTACCCCTTGGTCACGACCCGCGAGTCCGCGAGCACAAGCACACCCGTGTCGGTGGAGGACCGGATGAGCCTCCCCGCCGCCTGCTTGACCGAGATGACCGCGTCGGGCAGCGAGTACCTCCACCACGCACGGTCCTCGCGAAGGTCCCGCTCGCGGACGAGCGGGTCATTGGGGCTCGCAAACGGGAGCTTGGGTATGACCACGCATCGCAGCGTGTCCCCCGTCGCGTCGAACCCCTCCCAGAAGGAGCGCAGGGCCATCAGCGAGAGGGTCTTCTCCTCCATGAAGCGCTGGCGGAGGCGGCGCGGGGAGGATCCCCGGCTCTGGCACGCGACGTCGAGACCCACCGCGGCGAGCCGCGGCTGCAGGGCGTCGTAGACGCGCTCCATCTCGCGCCTATTGGTGAACAGCGTCAGAACCGAGCCGCCCATGGCAACGTGGACGCTGTAGAGAAGGTCCTCGAGCGCGGGCAGGTAGGCCCTGTCGCTCGGGGCCGGAAGGTCGCGGGCGAGGACGACTGACATGTGGTCGTCGAAGTCGAAGCTCGAGTCGAGCCTCACCTCCCTATGGGACCCCTCGGGCAGCAGGTCAAGCCCCACGGCATGGTCGAAGTGCGAGAAGTCCTCCCCGACGGCAATCGTAGCAGAGGTAAAGACCACGCTCTGCATCTCGGGAAGCCAGCGCGTCGCGAGATCGGACCCAACGTCGAGCTTCTCAGCCACGAGCCGCTCGGTGGCGATCTTTCGCTTGGACCTCGTGAGCTGCGCAGAGTACACGTACGTCTGGTCGCTCCCCTCGCAGATGAGCTCGATGCCCGCGCAGAGGTCGCGCAGGAAGCGCGTCGACTCCCCGAGGTCGGCCCCGAGCGCGGGAGCCTCGGCGGCGAGCGCCTCGGCCGCCTCCGCGAGCTGCCTGACCGCCTCGCCGAGGACGTCCGCCGCCGCGCGGCCCGCCTCGAGGACGGCAGCCCACTCGCCCGTGGACCGCACCTCCTCGCCGAGCCAGAGCGTAACGGCGTCGTACCCCCCGTCCGACCGGGCGAGCGGCGCGAGATCATGGACGGCCACGAAGAGGTCCGCCACGCTCACGGACGCCCGAGCGGCGGTTGCGGCGGCCTTGGTGAGCAGGCCGATCGCGAGGGTCGAGCCCTCGAGACCCATCGCCTGGGACATGAGGGAGTGAATCGTCCCGGTGCGCACGCCACCGAGCAGCTCGAATGCGGCGCGGGCCTCGTCCCCCGAGACCTCGACCGCCCACTGGCGCCGCGCCTCGGCCTCGAAGCCATGGGCCTCGTCGACGACCCAGTTGCGAATAGGGGGAAGAATCTTCCCGTCTGCCGTCACGTTTCTCAGCAGCAGCGAGTGGTTCGTGACAACGACGTCCGCGGCCGCCGCACGACGGCGGGCGCCGTGGAGCGGGCACTCGTTGGGGAAGTAGGGACACCTGGCGCGCAGGCACTCGCCCGGCGTGGTCGTGAGCATCTGTCGCGGCACGTAGCGCCACCTGATGCCGAGCGCGTCGACGTCACCGTCCGGCGACTGGCAGCAGTACGCGTAGGTCACCGCGATGGCCGTGAGCATGTCACAGGCCACGGCGTTGTCCGACCTGCCGTCATGCGCCACGGCGGCGAGCGGGAGCTCCTCGGTGACGGAGCGGTCGAGGCGGTGCAGGCAGGGGTAGTGGTCGTATCCCTTGAGGCTCACGAAGCTCAGGTCGCCGGACATCGCCTCGGCGAGAGCCGGGAGCTCGTGCGAGACGAGCTGGTCGGTCAGCGCGTTCGTCTTGGTGGCAATGCCCACCGTGACGTTGTTGCGCCTGGCGAAGAGCACCTCGGGGAGCAGGTAGGCGATCGACTTGCCGACGCCGGTCCCCGCCTCGACCGCACGATGAGTCGAGCTCCTCAGCGCAGCCGCGACCTCGCGCGCCATGACCACCTGCTCGGGACGCCGCTCCATGCGCTCGTACATCCTCGAGACGACGCCCCCGGGACCGAAGCCCTCCTCCACCTCGTCGTCACCCGGCCCGCTCACGCGCTCGAGCTCGGCGGCATCGGGACGGGGCTCATGGGGGCATCGACGCACGAGGGACGTGCGAACCTCCTTGAGCGAGAAGGGCCGCGAGGCGGCGTCGCGAACCTGCGCAAGATAGGAGAAGATCGGGCGCATGGGCCAGTCGACCTCGTCGTGCATGGACGAGAGAAGGGACAGCAGGCCGCCCGGAAGGTCGGAGAGCGCGAGGAGCATGATGCGCCACATCCCACACAGGGCATCCACGTCGTCTGATGCCCGGTGCGTGACCGAGGAGCATCCAAACGCCGATGCCATGTCGGCCAGGCGATGCGTCGACAGGCGTGGGAGGGCGATGCGTGAGAGCGAGAGAGAGTCGATCCAGACGTCCGAGACGTCGGCGCCGCCCGGGACCGCCTCGATGAAGGTGCGGTCGAAGGTGGCGTTGTGCGCGACGACGGGACTTCCCGCTACGAACTCGGCGAGCTCCGCAACGGCCTCGCGGGCGCTCGGGGCATCGGCCACGTCCTGGTTGGTGATGCCCGTGAGGCGCACGATCTCCTGCGGAATCGGGTAGCCCGGGTGAACGAAGGTCTCGAAGCGCTCGACGACCTCCCTCCCCGAGAGGCGCGCCGCCGAGATCTCGATGAGGTCGCAGTCCCTGAAGGAGAGGCCCGTCGTCTCGGTGTCGAGCACGACGACGTCCTCCTCGAGTGCCCCGAAGCTCTCCCCATGCGCCCTCGTCTCGAGGCTCAGGTAGCGGGCACGCACGTCATCGGGCGTCCCGGGCAGGATGATCTGCTCGAGGGTGGAGGTGTCGCGCGCGGCCATCAGCGGCTCGCGCGGTCGAGCGCGTACTCTACGAAGCGCCGGCACAGCTCGGGGAACTCGATCCCTCCGTGTCGGGCCGAGTCGGGCAGGAGGCTCTCGGAGGTCATGCCGGGGATGGTGTTGGTCTCCAGGATGATCGGCTCGCCCTCGGCGTTCACGATGAAGTCGCTGCGCGAGCAGCCGCTGCACCCGAGCGCACGGTGGGCGCGAACCGCGATCTCCTGTGCCCGCGCGTAGATTCCAGGCTCGAGCCGCGCGGGGATGACATGGTGCATCGCGGACGGCTCGTACTTGACCTTGAGGTCATAGAACTCGGAGCCTGTGACGATCTCCACGATGGGAAGTGCACGGGGCTCGTCGTTGCCGATGACGGGAACGGTGATCTCCGTGCCCTCGACGCACTCCTCGATGAGCACGCGCCCCCCACCGCGCCCCGCAAGGGCAATGGCCCCATTGAGTGCGGAGCGCTCCGTCACGCGCGTGATTCCGTATGAGGAGCCGTTCGCCGCAGGCTTCACGAAGAGCGGAAGCCCGAGCTCGCCGATGACGCGGTCAATCTGCTCGTCGCTCAGGCTGCACCCTGCCGACACGTCGATACCGCGCGGCGCCCTGATGCCCGCCGCGGCGTAGATCGCCTTGGTTATCTCCTTCTCCGTCGCCGCAGCGGACGCCGACACGCCCGAGAAGGTGTACGGAATGCGCATGACCTCAAGAAGGCCCTGAATGCAGCCGTCCTCACCGTAGCGCCCGTGCATGGCGACAAAGGCGACGTCGTACCCGCCCGAGGAGAGCGAGCTCACGAATCCGTCATCTGCGGGGTCGAGCGTGTCGACCCGGGCGAATCCCGCCTCCTGGAGCGCCAGGGCACACTGCTCTCCCGAGAGCAGCGATATCTCTCGCTCGTCCGACCACCCGCCACAGATGACGACAACGCTCTTGCTCAGCAGTTCTTCTCTGTCCATCAAATGCTCCTCAGGCAGTCGCGCCCCGTACGTACGCTAGACTTACACACGGGTGTCACCCTTCTTACCGAAGAATACTCTAGACGTTCGATGACAAACAGAGGACTGCAAATGCCGAGCGATACCGAGAAGAACGACGCTGCCGCCAACCCCGCCGCCCAGCGGCGCGACCTCCACACGCTGACCCACGGCGAACTCGCCGAGCTTCTCGCCTCGCTTGGCCAGCCCTCCTTCAGGGCGAAGCAGGTCGAGGAGTGGGTCTGGTCCAAGAACGCCCGCTCCTTCGACGAGATGACCAACCTCCCGAAGTCCCTTCGCGAGGCGCTCGCCGAGCGACTCACCCTCGGCGGGGCCGTGGAGGTGGCACGACAGGTCTCCTCCGACGGGAGCAGGAAGTACCTCCTTCGCTTCACCGACGGAGTCAGCGTCGAGTGCGTGGGCATGCCCTCTCGCAGCAAGCTTTCCGTGTGCGTCTCCACTCAGGCAGGCTGCGCCATGGGCTGTGCATTCTGCGCCACGGGAGCGGCCGGCCTGTCGCGCTCGCTCACTGCCGCCGAGATCTACGAGCAGGTCATGCACGTTCGTGACGACTTCAACTCCCGCGTGACGAGCGTCGTCATGATGGGGCAGGGGGAGCCCTTCATGAACTACGACGCCACGCTCGCGGCGCTGAGGAAGCTGAACGACCCCGACGGTGCCGGCATCGGCGCGCGTCATCTCACGGTCTCAACCTGCGGCGTCATTCCTCAGATCATGCGCTTCGCCAACGAGCCCGAGCAGTTCACGCTCGCCATTTCGCTCCACTCGGCCGTTCAGCGGACGAGAAACGCCCTCATGCCCGGTGTCCGCAAGTACTCACTCATCAACCTCTACAACGTGATGGGAGAGTACGTCAACAAGACCGGACGACGTCCCACCTATGAGTATGCCCTCATTGGTGGCGTCAACGACACCGACGCCGAGCTCCAGGCGCTTTGCGACTTCTGCGAGGGCACGCTCGTGCATGTCAACCTCATCCAGCTCAACGAGGTCGAGGGGTCCAAGTTCCGACCGTCGACCGATCTTCGTGCTCAGGACTTCGTAAGGCGGCTCGCCGCGGTGGGTGTTGAGGCCACCGTCAGAAACTCCCGCGGCTCTGACATTGATGCCGCATGTGGTCAGCTCAGGCAGCGCGTCATCGGACGACGCTCCTCGTAGCAGAGCCCCTCTTCACGGATGCGGGTCGGGACATGTGCCCGACCCGCATCTTTGTATATATTGATACGAACAGATGTTCTGTTTTAGATTCCTAGAGCATCCCACTTTGACCGTATCTCGCGCTGGTGGTCTGTCACCTCTTCCTCCACTACGTGCCCGTACGCCTGTGCCATGAGATCTGAAACACTCTCATACGCCTGTTTCATACTCTGCGCCGCAGTCTTAACCGCGCTTTTTGCCTCATCGCTCAGCATATATCGATACAGAACGTATCCTGCTCCAACGAGTGAGCCCGTGATCACAATCATGGGGACAGCGCGCTTCATCAGGACCACGACCCAGGTCCGGCGAGAAGATCCACTATGTGAGCGAGCTCTTCCTCTGAGGAGAACTCAATCTCCACCTTGTTCTTACCGCGCACGTTCTTGACCTTGACATTGGTGTCGAGGGCAAGACGAATCTGGCGCGCGGCTCGTTTGAACGACTGAGGGAGAGGCTCTCTTCGAGGACGCTCTGATGTATCTTCACTGACAGAAAACATCGACGCGAGACTTTCTGTCTGTCGAACGGAAAGTCGCTCTTCCACTACCTTCTGTGCCAGAGCGATGCGACCCTCCTCTGAGGGAACGGCAAGAATAGCTCGCGCGTGTCCAGCGGTCAGTTCCCCCTCCTCAACGAGACGCTGAACTTCCTCGGGAAGATCAAGCAGACGGAGTGTGTTCGTAATTGTTGAACGTGACTTTGAGAGAATCTTTGCCAGCTCCTCCTGCGTCAAACCTCTTTCTTTGATGAGCTGACGATACCCATTTGCTTCTTCAAGAGGGCTGAGGTCAGATCGTTGCAGGTTCTCAATGAGTGCAAGCTTGAAGACCTCATCATCAGAAATCTCCCTGATAATGACCGGGAGTTCCTTGAGCCCAGCCCTCTGAGCCGCCTGATAGCGTCGTTCTCCAGCCACGATCTCGTACGAAGATCCGACCTTTCGAACGAGGAGGGGTTGAAGCACGCCGTTCTGACGAATCGAGTCTGCGAGCTCCTCGAGCTCATCCTCTTTAAACCGCTTTCGAGGCTGCCCCTTGTTAGGATGTATCTCATCAATGGGAAGCGTTGAGTCTGGACGCATACCAGCAGTCTCAGCATCGGCTTCTCCAACAAGAACACCGAGTCCTCTTCCCAAACCGCTCTTCTTAGCCACGTATCACCACCTCTTTCGCGAGGTTTGAATAGGCGAGTGCACCCTTGCTCACACGTGCGTACATCGATACGGGAAGTCCATGACTTGGTGCCTCAGAAAGCTTTACGTTTCGAGGTATTACTGTCTTAAAGACCTTCTTTCCGAAGTAATCACGAACTTCATCCACAACCTGCTTGGATAGCGTCGTCCTGCTGTCGTACATCGTCATTACGACACCAAAGATTTCGAGCTCTGGGTTCATCCTTCTTTTGACCATCTGCATTGACTCAAGCAGCTTTGCAACCCCTTCAAGTGCGTAGTATTCGCACTGAATCGGGATAATGAGCGAGTCAGCAGCAACAAGTGCATTTATCGTCAACAAGCCGAGTGAAGGGGGACAATCTATAAATATGTAGTCAAACTGCTCGCGAATACTCTGAATTGCATCTTTGAGAATTGACTCTCGTGCCATTGCCGACACAAGTTCAATCTCAGCTGTTGCCAGCTGTATCGTTGCGGGAACGATAAACACATTCGAAGCGCACGTCTCTTGAATAACCTCTTCAATGGGCACGTCATGCAGGATTACATCGTATATATCCTGCTCGAGGTTCTCTTTCTCGACGCCAAATCCACTTGTTGCATTACCCTGAGGGTCAAAGTCGATGACAAGGACCTTCTTTTTGCCATCACCAAGACATGCAGACAGATTGACGACCGTAGTCGACTTTCCTACTCCACCCTTTTGATTGATTACGGCACATACTCTTGGGTTTCTCTGGGGAAGACCTCTTTTTACTTCTGTATAGTTCATTTGTCCTCCGTATTTACTGCAATGTGCTTTGTCTCAATCATATTCGATGGTTTCACGTGGAACACTGACATTCTTCTTCAGTTTTTCGTGTCGAACAATTCCAGCAGTTTGTTTCACGTGAAACGGTGCGGATGCTTTGAGTCTCTTTTGCAGTCCATCTATAGCCTCAAATCAAATAAGAGCCTTATCTTTTCGCAGTGCTGATCATTTGAATTATTCTGAGTACTTCGCTCATTCATACACTACTAGCCCTTCAGCTCGTGTTTCACGTGGAACATCAGGGCATTATGTTGCGTTCAATATGACTCAGATCGCTCCAACATCACATACCGTATCGAGAACACAATCGCCTCGGACTCATTACCTGAGCCCGAGGCGATTCACAATTCACTTCATATGTCATCTGTTCCTAGTCTCTTACGCGATTCCAAGGGGTCTTCTCTTTGCTTCACCGACCTTTCTTGGAAGGGCAATACGAGAGGGCTTTACTTTCTCGAAGAACAGAATTTCTCTGTGACCAAGGTGCTGGGGAAGTTCAAAGGATTCACGTGAAACAAGGGTCAGTCCGCAGATGTCACCCGCATGGAGGGCGGCGTCGATTTCCTCAGGTGCCGGCCGCCCCTTCTCGATGACAAGATGCCCGCCCATCTTAAGAAAGGGGGTGGCATACTCAATGAGGACATTTGTTTGCGCAACGGCACGTGCGCACACCATATCCTGACTTGACCTCATCTCACAGGCAAGATCCTCGAGGCGGGCATGACGGGTATGAAGCTTTGATAGCCCAAGTCGTGAAGTGAATTCATCGACCGCTTCGACCTTCTTACCCACAGAGTCGACAAGCATGCCATGAGCTTCTGTCATTACTCCAAGGGGAATTCCGGGGAACCCGGCGCCGGTTCCCATATCAAGGAAGAAGTCCGATGACCCAAGCACAAAGACATCAGATGCGAGCGGGAGCAACGAGTCAACAATATGAAGACACACTGCCTCAAGGGGATCAACGATTCTTGTGAGATTGATAACCTTGTTCTTCTCTATGACAAGCCTGAGGTGACGAGCGAGCAAACTGGCCTGGCGCTCAGTGCACGCGATGCCATAGAGTGAAAGCTGACTTGTTATCTCATGGATAAGTCGCTCGGCTGAAGTGTCTCTCACATGGCCTCCTGACAAAAACTAGTGAAGCGAGAAATTCTGTCACAAAAAAAGAGGGAGGACGCCGAAGCATCCTCCCCAGACCATACCATGTACGCCCGGCTAGATGGCCGTGATAACCACGTGACGATCGGGGTCCTCACCCTCGGAGTGAGTCACAACGCCCTCATCATCTCGAAGAGCTAGATGAACGAGACGACGCTCATAGGCATTCATGGGAGCAAGGGTGACCTTACCATGACGACGCTTGGCGCGCGCAGCAGACGAGAGCGCAAGCTCCTCAATCTTCTTCCTGCGACGGTTCTTGTATCCCTCGATATCTACGACGACGGGATAGTAGAACTTGAGCCTGCTGCTCAGCAGCGAGGAGAGAACCATCTGAAGCGCGTCGAGCGTGCGCCCGTGGCGACCAATAAGAACGGCAAGGTCGCCGCCGTTGACATCGAGAATGAGCTCACCATCCTCGCCGTCATACTCATCGATTGATGAGGAGGTCTCACCAAAGAGCGAGAGGATCTCCTTGAGGAAACCGACCGCGAGGTCGGCGACCACGTCGGTCTCCTCGTCCGTCAGAGCGACACCAGACTCGTAGTGCTCTCGGATGGAGGCGAACTCGTCCTGAGGAGCGGACTCGTCCAGCGTCTCCTCCGAGCTCTCGAGGATCTCTTCCTCCATACCAACCTCCCAATATATACGATACTAATAATGTATTTAAATTAATAAACTTAATTCTTCTTATGGGGACGGCTCTTCTTTTCCTTGCGAACGACGTCGACCTCGATGGGCTTGTTCGCAGCAGCGGCCTCAGCGTCAGCCTTGGCCTTCTCCATGACGCGCTTGGTGATGACCTGCTGCTGGACGACCTGCCAGATGGCGGAGGCGACATAGTAGAGCAGGACCGCGGCAGGGACGCCCCAGCCGAACCAGAGCATCATGAGGGCCATGACGCCGCCCATGATGAGGGTCTGGCTGCGCTGACCCTCCGGCTGGGTCTTGACGTTGAGCACCATGGGAATGAACGTCAGGACGCCGAAGAGCACGTCAAAGATGATGTACGGGAGGGCAGGCACGAGGCCGCCGGCCTCGAAGACACCCTGGGCGGACTGGGCAATGGAGGGCAGGATGCCATAGAAGCAGGCATCGGCCGGAACCTGACGGGCAACCGTGAACAGGCCAAAGAAGACCGGCATCTGCAGGAAGATGGGGAGGCAGCCGCCGAGGGGGTTAAACTTCATCTCGGCATAGATCTTGCGCATCTCCTCGGCCTGGCGCTCGGGGTTGTCAGCGTAGCGCTCCTGGATCTCCATGAGCTTGGGCTGCATCACCTGCATGCGCGCCGTCGACTTCGTGGAGTGCGCCATGAGCGGCGTCAGGATGATTCGAATGATGACCGTGAGGATGATGACCGCGAGGCCCCAGTCGCCCACGAGTCCCTGGATGCTCGCAAGCACCCACGTCAGAAAGTTAATAAACCAGTCCCACATGGTTCCTCCGCTCCGCCCCACTAGGGGACGGGATCGTATCCGCCTTCGTGCAGGGGGTGACACCTGAGAATCCTACGGGCGGCGAGCAGCGCCCCTCGTGCGAGCCCATAGCGCTCGATTGCCTGCCGGGCGTACTCCGAGCAGGTGGGGACGTAGATGCAGCGCGCACCCAAAAGAGGCGAGACCCGTCGCTGGTAAAAGCGAATGGCCGAGAGCGCCACACGGGCGCCGCCGGCCATCTCAGATCCCCGCCTTGTCGAGCAGCCTTCTCAGCGAAGCGGCGACCTGCTCGGGAGAGCTGTCGTGCGTCCGAGAAGTCGAGAAGAGAATGATGTCGAAGCCGTCCCTGGGGAGCCCGCACGCCCGCGCCGACTCGCGCAGGACGCGCTTGCACCTGTTCCTGAAGACCGCGTTCCCCAGTCTCTTAGCAGCGACGAAGGCGACCCTCCCCGGGACGCCCTCGTCGCTCGTCGCCACTCGTATGCGCAGGAGACCCTCGTTGTAGCGCCTCCCGCGTGAGAAGACCCGCTCAAAATCTCTTTTGGACTTGATGGTCTTCATCGGCCCTTGCTAGACGGTGAGACGCTTGCGGCCCTTGGCACGACGACGGGCCAGGACGGCGCGGCCGCCCTTGGTGGCCATGCGGGCACGGAAGCCGTGCGTGGTGGCGCGCTTGCGCTTGTTGGGCTGGTAGGTGCGCTTCATAGCTATTCCTCCCGGTTGTGGGTATAGACATCACCTGCAAATAGCTCAGAGATTGTAAAGGTCTTGCGGATTACCTGTCAAATTCTTCTCAAAAGAATCGAATTACCAGATGGTTCCACGCCTGTGGAATCTTGCACACGAAAGAATCCATCCTTGCATATGGATGAAAGATAACGCCGCAATGGTATGCTCTTTCCACGGGTTTCAGCCTGATATCCGCAGTTTTCGACAAGTTTTTGTCGCTTGTTGAAATCGTTCATCCATATCGGATTCTCACTGAAAAGTTTTCGACACGTGTTCATCGAATGTTGAAAGTGGGCAGCAATGGCGCGGGACTTCTACCCCTTTGTCGAGGATGACCCCACGGGTGGGGAGGGGACGGGCGGCACAGGGGCGCTCGAGGTCACCAATCCCGCGCGCATAGCCGTCTACGACGACGCGGCGGCGGCTCCGCGCGTCGTGGTGATTGAGCCCCGCGACGTCCGCGGCTTCCTCGAGGAGGTCACGGCAACGGTCACCAGGCTCGCCCGCGAGCAGGGGGGCACCATTCCGTTCATGGTGATACGCGAGGTCGTCGAGAACTTCGTCCACGCGTACTTCCAGGCGCCCACGATCACGATCCTCGACGGCGGAAACACCATTCGCTTCTCCGACCAGGGGCCGGGCATCCGCGAGAAGGACCGCGCGCTCGAGTACGGAACGACCTCGGCGACGGAGGAGATGCGCCACTACATCCGCGGGGTGGGCTCGGGGCTGCCATACGCCCAGCAGTACATGGTCGACAAGGGAGGAAGCCTCGAGATAGAGGACAACATCTCGGGCGGCACCGTCGTGACGATCTCGACCCAGCCCGCCGAGGGGGCCCGCGACGTCGCCAACATCGCTCAGCAGCAAGAGCCTCAGGTCCCGGTCGGGGTCCCGAGTCCCCAGGCGTGGGGCTGGAACCAGGTCGGCGCCCAGACCCAGGCGGCATGGGGGTGGCCGCAGCCCTTCTCCCCCCAACCCCAGCAGCCCTGGTCGCAGGCGGTCCCGCAGCCCTACGGGACGCAGGCCGCGTCCCCCTGGCCGTCGCAGGTCGCGCCCGGGACGGTGCAGGGCGCGTCCCCCTGGCCGTCGCAGGTCGCGCCCGGGACGGGCCCGCTGCCGCAGCAGGGGTGGCCCCAGGCGCAGGCGGCGCCCCTGCAGGCCCCTCCGGCGGCGTCCGCGGCAGAGGAGCTCGCCGCCCAGGTGGCCGCCTCGCTCGACGACCGCGGCAGGCAGGCGCTCTCCCTGCTCTCCGAGCGCGGGTCCGCGGGGCCGACCGACCTCGTGCAGGCCTTTGGCTCCTCGGCGGCGACGTGGTCGAGGACCCTCTCCGCGCTCTCGTCGCAGGGGGCGGTGCGCAAGGGAGGACAGAAGTATCAACTCACCGAATACGGCCGCGCCCTCGGAAGACACCTCTAGGTCAGTTATCAACAATCATCGCTATACTGAGAGACGCTGTTTTCAACAATCGAGAATGCGGACTCATGGAACTATCACTCGAATCTGACGCCGAGGCGCTGTGGCAGGACACGCTCGACCTTCTCGCCGCCCAGCAGGGGCTCCCCGAGTCGGTCCTCGCCATGCTGCGCAACTGCACGCCCGTCAGCATGGACGGGGGCGTGCTCAGGGTCACGACCCCCATGCGGCTCGTGCTCAAGACGGTGTCGAAGAACGCCGCCGCGGTCGAGACGTGCCTCACCCAGGCTGCCTTCGAGCCCATGCGGCTCGAGGTCTCCTTCGCCCCGGCGGGCGAGGCGAGCGCACCTACGCCCGCTCGGTCGAGCATGTCGCGCGCGGAGGTGGCCGCCTGGACCGCGGAGACGGGCGACGGCACCGCGGCGGCGCGGGTGCCCCGGAGCATCGTCGAGGACACCTGGGACGAGCGGCGCACCGAGGAGGCGCGCGAGGAGGAGGCCCGGAGGCGAAGGGCGAGGAACCCCCTCGTCGAGGACATCTCGGACGCCACCTCGAAGCTCACCTTCGAGCGATTCGTGCGCGGCGAGGAGAACGACATCGCCTACCAGGCCGCGCTTCAGGTCGCAAACGGCATGAACAGCACGTACAACCCCCTGTTCATCTACGGGAAGAGCGGGCTGGGCAAAACCCACCTCCTGCGGGCGATCCAGAACTACATCGCTCGGAACGACCCGTCTCGCCTCTGCGTCTATCGCGACGCCTCGAGCTTCATCACCGACTACACCGAGGCCATGCGGCACAGCGAGCGCTCAGCTGCCTCGGTGCTGCGCCAGAACTACGCGGACATCGACGTCCTCATCATCGACGACATCCAGAAGATGGTCGGCAAGGTCGGAACGGTGGGGTTCTTCTTCGACACCTTCAACGAGCTCATCGGAAACGGCAAGCAGATCGTGCTCGCGGCGGACCGCACCCCGGCCCAGCTCGGCCTCGGCAAGGACGGCTTCGACGAGCGCGTGACGAGCCGCCTGGGCTCCGGTTTCACCACCCCCGTGCAGGTTCCAAGCTACGAGCTCAAGCTCAGGCTCATCGAGGCCTTCTGCGAGCGCATGCGCGAGGACGCCGAGCGCGAGGACGTGCCCGCGCTCTCGGGGGAGGTCCCCCCGGACGCCATGAGCTACATGGCGGAGCTGGCCGGCACCAACATCCGCGTCATAGAGGGCTTCTGCCAGCGGTGCCTCTTCGCCGCGACCGCCGCCGAGGGGCGGGGATCGAGCATCGGCCGGGAGGAGATCGAGGGCATCGCCAAGGAGTGCTGGCCCTCCACGATGCGAAGCGTCTCCATCGAGGACGTCCAGAAGGCCGTCGAGAAGTACTACGACATCGACCATACCAGCCTCGTGGGCAACAAGCGCCACAAGGGCCTCATGGAGGCGCGCCACGTCGCCATCTGGCTGTCGCGCGAGCTCTGCGACCGGACGCTTGCGGACATCGGCAAGCACTTCGGGGGAAGGAGCCACGCCACGATCATGCACTCGATCTCGGTGATCGACGAGGCGCGTCGCGAGGACAAGGCCTTCTACGACAAGATCATGCAGATCAAGGACTCGATCACGGACAATCGATGAGATGTGGACAACCCTGTCCACTGGTTGTCGGAAACGGAGGAAAAGCCGTGCCACCATGTCGAAAAGGTTTTCAACACGAGCGTCGATGTTGATCGCAGATTATGGGCGTCGATGCTCCGAGGTTCTTCTCCATATGCTCTGAGCTGCTGAAACGACGAGTTCTTGCACTTTTCGACACCACTTATTACTACTACTGTTCTTAGGTATCTATATAGATAGAAGAGAAAGGGCGCCGCCGTGAAGTTCACCGTCAGCCAATCCTCCCTCCTGAAGGCCCTGGCCGTGGTGGCCAAGGGCATGGGCGCGAACTCGACCCTTCCCATCCTCTCGGGCATCTACGTCCGCGCGGCGGACGGAACGCTCGAGTTCCAGACCAACAACCTCACGATCTCGATTCGCCACCTCATCCCCGCGAACGTCGAGGAGCCCGGAGAGGCCGTGGTGTCGGGCAAGGTCCTCACGAGCATCGTCAAGACGCTCTCGGACGCGGCGGTCACCTTCGAGGGGAGCGACCGCACCCTCACCATCGCCTGCGAGAAGTCGACCTTCCGCCTGAACACGCTCAACCCCGCGGACTGGTCCGGATTCCCCGAGGTCGAGCCCGACCGCACGATCGAGCTCCCGAGCGAGCTGCTCTCGAGCATGGTCGACAAGGTCTACCGCGTGACCTCGAAGGAGACCTCACGTCCCATCCTGCAGGGAATCCTGCTCACCGTCGAGGACAACACCATCCGCCTCGTCGCGACCGATTCCTTCCGCCTGGCCGTCTGCGACTCCTCCGCGGAGGCGCCCGCGGGCGAGGCGTTCCGCGCCATCGTTCCGGGAACGGTCTTCCACGACGTGCTCACCATGCCCTCGATGACCGACTCGCTCTCCATCGGGACCACGGAGAGCCAGATCGTCTTCTCCTTCGGGAATACGACGTTCGTCTCGCGCCGCATTGAGGGAAACTTCCCGGACTACCGGCAGCTCCTGCCGCCGAGCTGCGCCACCGCCGTCGAGGTCGACGTGGCGGAGTTCTCCGCAGCGCTCAAGCGCGTCTCGGTGATCGCGCTGCAGAACGCTTCGGTTCGCTTTGACATCGATGCCGACGCGGGCCTCGTGCGCCTCTCCGCCCGCTCCCCCGAGCAGGGCGAGTCCTCGGAGACCATCGCGTGCGAGGTCGAGGGTCAGAGCCTCGCCATCGCGCTCAACTACCACTACGTGTTCGACTGCGTCAACGCGGTCTCCGGCAGCGGGGGGATGCGCCTCGAGCTGCAGGGCTCCACGCAGCCGGGCATCTTCAAGTGCAACGGCGCGGTCAACTACCTCTATCTCCTCATGCCGGTGCGTCTCTAGGCCATGGGCCTCGCCGTCACCTCCCTCGCCCTCGCCGACTTCCGGAGCTTCGAGCGCCTCTCCGTCGAGCTCTCGGGGGGCACCACGATCTTCGTGGGGCCCAACGCGGCGGGCAAGACGAACACCGTCGAGGCGCTCCAGCTGCTCACCTCGGGGCAGTCGTTCCGCCGTCCGACCCCCTCGCAGCTCGTGCGCGAGGGGGCGTCGTCGGCGCGCATCGACGCGCGGCTCGAGGGCGACGGGCGCGTGCTCGACGCCCGCTGCGACGTCACGCCCTCCCGGCGCCAGTTCTCGCGCAACGGCAAGCGCTGCCAGGCGGCCGACATGCCCGAGGCGCTCATGTCGGTGCTCTTCACCCCCGACGACCTCGCGCTCGTCAAGCGCGGCGCCTCGGTGCGCCGAGACGAGCTCGACGGCTTCGGCCGACAGGCGAACCGCGGGTACGCAAACGTGCTCTCCGCCTACCTGCGCTCGGTCGAGCAGCGCAACAGGCTGCTCAAGGACGACCTTCCCGACCTGGCGCTCCTCGAGGCGTGGGACGCCTCGGTCGCGCTCGGCGGCGCCACGCTGCTCCACGCGCGCCTGCGGCTCTTCGCTCGCCTCGCCCCCCGCGTCGCGGACGTCTACGAACGAGTCTCGGGGGGCGAGCGCCTCTCGTGCTCCTACGTCTGCACGCTCGGCGAGCACCTGGAGTCCCTCTCGCGCGACGAGCTTCGCGACGTGTTCCGCGAGCGGCTCGCCTCCTCGCGCGGCGAGGACCTGAGGCGCCGCCAGACGTGCGTCGGCCCGCACCGCGACGATGTGAGCTTTCTCGTCTCGGGCCGCGATGCGCGAGCCTTCGGCTCCCAGGGCCAGCAGCGCACCGTCGCGCTCGCCGTCAAGATGGCCGAGGTCGAGCTCGCGGGCGAGCTCGTCGGCTCGAGGCCCCTGCTGCTCCTCGACGACGTGATGAGCGAGCTCGACGCGGCGCGCCGCGACGCGGTGGTGTCGTTTGTCCGCGACGGGATCCAGACCGTGATCACGACGACCAACCTCGGGTACTTCTCCCCCGACCTGCTCGACTCCGCCGAGGTGGTGAGCTTTGGTGGCTGACCTCGCTCACCGTGGCCCGCGCAGCGAGCTCGAGGAGGAGCTCCTCAGGCGCGAGGTCAGCCCGACGCCCGTCGGGGACGTCTTCTCCTCGCTCATCGGGTCGCTCGACCGCGGAGGGGCCGTGCGTTCCACGTGGAGCGCGGGACGTGCGTGGTACGCCGTCAACGGCGACATCGAGCGCGCCCACACCACTGGCGTCTTCGTCCGCGATCCGGTGGGGCGCCAGACGCTGCCGACGCTCGTCGTCTACGTCGACTCCCGCGCGCGCGTGACCGACTTCACGGCCAATCGTGAGGTGTACCTCGCGCGCCTCGAGAACGCGGGCCTGCGCTTCGCGGGGGTCGTCTTCAGGGAGTCGCGCCGACGGGGCGAGGCGCGACCCTCGGCGTCCCGTCCCGTGCGACCGGCGGCCCCCGCGCCCCGCGCGCTCACGGAGGAGGACGAGCGAGCGATCGAGCGGATGTGCGCCAAGCTCCCGCCCGCGCTGCGCGACAGCGTCTCTCGGGCGATGAGAGAATCGTGGGAGACCGGGGAGCAGCGGAACAGCTAAATTCGTGAAGCCGTGCTCAGACGGCCCCTCAGCGCCTCACAAACGGATATCATTGCCCAGCTAGGCCGTTTTTGACCACGGCCCATACAAGAACGCCCATCCCAGGGCCCCGAGGGGCGGGATGCGTCGCGAGGAGGATAGCGCGTGGCAAGGAAGAACGAGAACGAGTACGGAGCGGGCGAGATCAAGATCCTCGAGGGTCTCGAGGCGGTCCGCAAGCGCCCGGGCATGTACATCGGAACCACGTCCGAGACCGGACTGCACCACCTCGTCTGGGAGATCGTCGACAACTCCGTCGACGAGGCCATGGCCGGGTTCTGCACCAAGATCAAGGTGACCGTCCACCCCGACAACTCCATCACCGTCGACGACAACGGCCGCGGCATCCCCGTCGAGAAGCACCCCGTCAAGAAGATCCCCACGCTCGAGGTCGTTCTCACGATCCTGCACGCGGGCGGCAAGTTCGACAACAACGCCTACAAGGTCTCCGGAGGCCTCCACGGCGTCGGCGTCTCGGTGGTCAACGCCCTCTCCAAGCGCCTCGTGGCGCAGGTGCGCCGCGACGGGAAGGTCTACGAGATGGCCTTCGAGCGCGGCAAGACCGTGCAGAAGATGAAGGAGGTCGGCTCCTCCAAGGCCACGGGCACCTCGATCACCTTCTGGCCGGACGAGGAGATCTTCGAGACCACCGTCTACAGCTACGACATCCTCTACAACCACCTGCAGGAGACGGCGTTCCTCAACAAGAACCTCAAGATCACCCTCGTCGACGAGCGCGAGCTCGTCCCGCGCACCGACGAGTTCTGCTACGCGGGCGGCATCATCGACTTCGTCAAGTTCCTCAACACCGAGAAGGACATCCTTCCCGGCCTCTCTCGCCCGATCTACATCGAGGGCCGCTCCGCCGCCGACGCGCCCGAGAGCCAGATGGGAGAGGTCGAGGTCGCCATGCAGTGGAACACCGGCTACTCGGAGCGGACCCTGTCCTTTGCCAACGACATCTACACCGAGGAGGGCGGCATGCACCTCGAGGGCTTCCGTACGGCCCTCACCAAGGTGGTCAACGACTACGGTCGCCGGCAGAACATCATCAAGGAGAAGGACGCCAACCTCGAGGGCGGCGACATTCGCGAGGGCCTCACGGCCGTCATCTCGGTGAAGCTCCCCGACCCGCAGTTCGAGGGCCAGACCAAGGCCAAGCTCGGCAGCTCCTACATGCGCACCCTCGTGAACCGCATCGTCTCTCAGGGCCTCGCCGAGTACCTCGAGGAGCACCCCAACCAGGCCAAGGAGATCCTCAAGAAGGCGAGCCAGGCCGCCAAGGGCCGCCTCGCCGCCCAGAAGGCGCGCCAGGCGACACGCCGCAAGAGCCTGCTCGAGAGCGCGGCGCTGCCCGGCAAGCTCGCGGACTGCTCCGTGCGCGACGCCGAGATGACCGAGCTCTTCATCGTGGAGGGCGACTCCGCCGGCGGCTCGGCGAAGGACGGTCGTCGCAGGGACATCCAGGCAATCCTGCCCCTGCGCGGCAAGATCTTGAACGTCGAGCGCGTGGGAGACCACCGCGCCTTCTCGAGTGACACGATCCAGTCGCTCATCACCGCCATCGGCACCGGCGTCACCACCGGCGCGGGCGACGGCGGCGACTTCGACCTCTCCAAGGCGCGCTACCACAAGATCATCATCATGACCGACGCGGACGTCGACGGCGCTCACATCCGCATCCTGCTGATGACGTTCTTCTACAAGTACATGCGCCCCCTCATCGACGCCGGCTACGTCTACATCGCCACCCCGCCGATCTTCGGCGTCAAGGTGCGCAACAAGATCCACTACGTCTACCCCGACGGCAAGACCCCCGAGGACGAGCTGCTCCGCCAGACCATCCGCAGCCTCGGCCTCAACCCCGACGAGGAGGACGACACGGACAAGTCCCAGGCGTCCATCAAGGGGTCCGGCCGCAAGCGCAAGGGGTACTCAGTCCAGCGCTACAAGGGCCTCGGCGAGATGGACCCCAAGCAGCTCGCCTCCACCACGATGGACCCCAAGACGCGCATCCTGCAGCGCGTGACCATCGAGGACGCCATGACGGCAGACCGCGCCGTCCGGGAGCTCATGGGCAACCAGGTCGAGTATCGCCGCGACTACATCGAGAAGCACGCGCACGACGCCCGCTTCCTCGACGCGTAGACAAGGGTGTGCAAAGGGGACAGTCCCTTTTGCACACTGAGAAGCATGTGCAAAAGGGACTGTCCCCTTTGCACACCCAGAAGAAAGGCCACACGTGGCAGAAGATCAGAACAGCAGCATCGGCGGCGGCGCGGAGATGCCCGAGGACCTGAGGCGTCTGCTCGCGCGCGCCGAGCAGGGCGAGGACGGCGCGGACGTCTACGTCGAGGGCGACCCCGACGACGAGGAGGACGTCGACGACGAGGAGCTCGAGGAGAGCTTCGGCGCGAACAACCGCGGCGAGGACGCCGGCGAGACGGACATCAACGGAGGGTCGCTGCAGGTCAGCGAGTTCGGGCAGGAGATGAAGCAGAGCTTCATCGAGTACTCGATGTCGGTCATCACCGCCCGCGCCCTGCCCGACGTGCGCGACGGCCTGAAGCCCGTCCACCGCCGCATCCTCTACGCCATGAACGAGTCGGGCATCTTCCCCAACCGCCCGCACAAGAAGTCGGCCTGGACGGTCGGCGAGGTCATCGGCAAGTACCACCCGCACGGAGACTCCGCCGTCTACGACACCATGGTCCGTCTCGCCCAGTGGTTCTCCATGCGCACGCCGCTGATCGACGGGCACGGCAACTTCGGCAACATCGACGGCGACGGCGCGGCGGCCATGCGATACACCGAGAGCCGCCTCGCCAAGCCCGCCATGGAGCTCCTGCGCGACCTCCAGAAGGACACCGTCAACTGGCAGCCCAACTACGACGAGTCGCTCGCCGAGCCCGTCGTGCTTCCCGCGCGCTTCCCCAACCTGCTCGTGAACGGCTCGTCGGGCATCGCCGTCGGCATGGCCACCAACATCCCGCCGCACAACCTCTCCGAGGCCATCGAGGCCACCTGCGCCTTCATCGACAACCCCGACATCACCGTCGACGAGCTCATGCAGGTCATGCCCGGTCCCGACTTCCCCACCGGCGCCATCATCATGGGCTCCGACGGCATCCGCCAGGCGTACGAGACCGGCCGCGGCTCGATCACCATCCGGGCGAAGGCGCACGTGGAGTCCACCAAGACCGGCCGCAGCCGCCTCGTCTTCACCGAGATTCCCTACCAGGTGAACAAGGGGACCCTTCAGGAGAAGATCGCCCAGCTCGTCAACGAGAAGCGCATCGAGGGCATCTCCGACATGCGCGACGAGTCCACGAGCAAGGGCATCCGCCTCGTCATCGAGCTCAAGAAGGGCGTCGTGCCCGAGGTCGTCCTGAACAACCTCTACAAGTTCACCTCGCTGCAGACGACCTTTGGCGTCAACAACCTCGCCCTCGTCGACGGCGTCCCCCGCTGCCTTTCGCTGCGCGAGATCCTGCGCCACTACGTCGACCACCAGGTTGACGTGGTCACTCGTCGCACGCGCTACGACCTCAAGAAGGCGCAGGCCCGCGCCCACATTCTCGAGGGCTACCTCATGGCCCTCGATCACATCGACGAGGTCATCCACATCATCCGATCCTCACAGACCGATACCGAGGCCTCCCAGCGGCTCATCGCCCGCTTCGGCTTCTCGCCCGAGCAGACCCAGGCCATTCTCGAGATGCGCCTCCGTCGCCTCACCGGCCTCGAGCGGGACAAGATCGAGGAGGAGCTCGACGGGCTGCGGCGCGCCATCGCCTACTACGAGGACCTGCTCGCGCACGAGGAGAAGATCCTCGGCGTGATCAAGGAGGAGATGCGCGAGATCTCGCGCAAGTTCGGTGACCGCCGCCGGACCGAGATCGGCGGCGCCGTGAGGAACCTCGACGTCGAGGACCTCATCGCCGACGAGGACATGGTCGTCACGATCACCCACACCGGCTACATCAAGCGCATTCCCGTGGCGACCTACCGCTCCCAGAAGCGCGGCGGGAAGGGCGTCCAGGGGCTCAGTCTCAAGGACAACGACTTCGTCGAGGACCTCTTCGTGGCGAGCACCCATGACTACGTCCTCTTCTTCACCAACCTCGGCAAGGTGTACCGCCTCAAGGTCCACGAGCTGCCCATCGGCAGCCGACAGGCCCGCGGCTCGGCGATCGTCAACGTGCTGGCGCTCGCGGAGGGCGAGCACCCCACGGCCGTCATCACCACGCGTGAGTTCCCTGCGGACGAGTACCTGATGTTCGCCACCAAGGACGGCATGGTCAAGAAGACGTCCATGAGCGAGTACGACAAGTCTCGCCGCGACGGGATCATCGCCATCAACCTGCGCTCCGGGGACGAGCTCGTCAACGTGAGGAGGGTCCGCCCGGGCGAGAAGGTCATCCTCGTCTCCACCGACGGAAAGGCAATCCTCTTTGACGAGTCCGAGGTTCGCTCGATGGGTCGCAACACCTCCGGCGTGAGGGGAATCACGCTCAAGGGTGACGCGCGCATGCTCGGCATGGAGATTACCAACGGCAACGGCGACCTGTTCGTCATCACCGAGAACGGCTACGGCAAGCGCACGCCCGTCTCCGAGTACCCGGAGCACAAGCGTGGCGGGCAGGGTGTGTTCACCATCGCCATGACTGCCAAGAAGGGCAACCTCGTGGCCTGCCGCGTGGTCGGTCCGCAGCACGAGCTGATGATCGTCTCGAGCGAGGGCGTGGTCATCCGAGTGAAGTCCGGCGACGTGAGCCGCCTCGGACGCTCCACCCAGGGCGTCAAGGTCATGAACATGGTCGAGGGGGACCACGTGAGCGCGGTGGCGCGCATGGTCGCGCGCAAGAAGAAGGCCCCCAAGCGCGATGACGCGCAGGGGATGCTCGACCTTGCGGCCGCCGGGGCCAAGGACGCCGACGAGCCCGAGTCCGTCGACATCGGCGGCGACGAGGAGCTCTCGGGAGACCTGCTCGACGAAGAGGAGGAGTAGGCCTCGGGGCGGGCGGCCCCGTGAAATCGTAACGAGGGGAGGCCCCCGGATCATCTCCGGGGGCCTCCCCTCGATTTCTCGATGTCAGGCAGTGCCTCTGTCCGTGCCAGCGAGTTTGCCCCGCCGCCGCGGACCGTGCTACTCCTCGTCCTTCTCGTCGTGGGCCACGTTGAAGTCCTCCGGGGACAGGCCCTCGACGAAGGCGTGGAACTCCTCGAGCTCGTGCTCCTCCTCCCTGCGCTCCACGCCGCGGAAGTCGGGAAGCGCCGCCGTCTCGAGCACGGAGTCCTCGGCGTACACCGGGACGTCCTCGCGAACGGCGAGCGCCAGCGCGTCCGAGGGGCGGGCGTCGACGTAGACCCGCTCCCCGTCCGCCCTCACGAGCTCGAGCTGCGCGAAGAACGTGGTGCCCTGCACCGCCATGATGCGGACGCTGGAGAGCGTGCCCCCGAGGATGGAGATGGTGGAGGCGAGAAGGTCATGCGTCATGGGTCTCCCGCCCGGCCGCTCCCTCACGCCCATGCTGATGGCGGTGGCCTCGACGGATCCGATGCGGATGGGCAGCTCGAGGCCCTCGCCGTCACGGCTGTCATGGGTTCGCAGAATCACGAGCGACGCGACGGGACCTCCGCCCACGACCACGCTCGAAATGTCCATTCTCTTGAGTGGCACGTTTCTCCTCCTGTTCTTCTGAACGCATATCCTACCCAATTGCGCAGCTCAGGGAACGTCCTTCATGCAATCGGAAAGAAATCGAAAAAAGTCGTTGACGGATTGGCGCATGCCGTGTAAAGTATCTTCTCGCGTTGGGCCTGTAGCTCAGTTGGTCAGAGCGTCCGGCTGATAACCGGGAGGTCACAAGTTCGAACCTTGTCAGGCCCACCACTTCCTGACAATAGTCGCCCCAGCGTTTGCCGAGTCGCCGCTGGGGCGATTATTATATTTCAGGACCATGAGGGGACATAGCTCAGCTGGGAGAGCGCGGGCTTTGCAAGCCTGAGGTCGTGGGTTCGAACCCCATTGTCTCCACCAGAGTCAAGCGAGCCGGGGCGCGTGCGCCCCGGCTCTTCCTTTTGGGTCCCGGCGCCGTCGAGGTTCAGCGGCGTGCGGTATCATCGCAGCAGAAACGCTGACGTGAGAGGATGCCATGGCACAGGACAAGCCCCTTCGGGAGGGCGTCTCCCCAGAGACCGACGAGCTCGCGAGCACGCTCATGGGCGCGGCGCTCGATCTGCTCGCCGCCGGAGAGCCCTTCGAGGTCCTCCTGGCCGTCCAGGACGGCGCCGGAGCCGTGTCGAGCCTTGAGTTCGAGGACGACGGCCCCGAGGCCTGCCTCGATGGCGCTCGTGAGCGCGTGCGGGCAAGCGAGGGCGCCGTGCGCTACGCGATAGCCTACGAGGGCGCCGTCGAGGTCGAGGGCGGCGGCTACTCTGACGCGGTGCTCCTCGAGTTTGGGGAGCGCGGATACCGCGCCTACTCCGCCTACTCGCTCGTCGACGGCAAGGGCACGGGGGATCGCTTCACGTGGACCGACCCCGCCCCCGCCGGCGAGATGGAGCCGCTCCTCTAGCCGCCTTTGGCCGCGGAGTCCCCTGGAGCTTGGAGAAGGCGTGATAGAGACGTCCTGAGCTGCGGATAGGACCCGTCGTTCCCCGCTTGCGCTGTATAATGCACCGGTTGCCGAATAGTTCGGTACGAGGAGAGCGAGAGGGACCCATGCGCCAGGACAACATCAGAAACATCGCCATTATCGCCCACGTCGACCACGGCAAGACCACGCTCGTGGACCAGATGCTCAAGGCGACCGACGCGTTTCGCGAGAACCAGCAGGTTCAGGAGCGCGTGCTCGACTCCAACGACCAGGAGCGCGAGCGCGGCATCACCATCCTGGCCAAGAACATCTCCATCGAGTACAAGGGCGTGAAGATCAACGTCATCGACACTCCCGGTCACGCTGACTTCGGAGGCGAGGTCGAGCGCGTGCTGCGCATGGCAGACGGCGCGCTGCTGCTCGTCGACGCCGCCGAGGGGCCCATGCCCCAGACGCGCTTCGTGCTGCGTCACGCCATCGACGCGAACCTCGCCATCATGATCGTGGTCAACAAGATCGACCGCGACGGAGCGCGCCCCGAGGCCGTGGTCAACGACTCGCTCGACCTGATGGCCGACCTCGGCGCGACTGACGAGCAGCTCGAGTTCGCCATGGAGCACGTCATCTACGCCTCCGCGGTCAACGGCTTCGCCCGTCTCGACCCCGAGGATGAAAACCAGGACATGTTCCCGATGCTCGACATGATCGTCGACGCCCTCCCCGCACCCGACGTCGACGTCGACGGGCCGCTCGCCATGCAGTGCGTGACCATCGACCACTCCGAGTACGTGGGTCGAATCGGCATCGGCCACATCTACTCGGGAACCATCCATGACGGTGACAAGATCCTCGTGGTGAAAAACGACGGCAGTCGCGCCATGAGCCAGGTCAAGCAGCTCTTCACCTTCGACTATCTCGGCCGGAAGGAGTGCAAGGAGGCTCAGGCGGGCGACATCGCCGCGGTCGTGGGCGTCGACTCGACCGACATCGGCGACGTCTACACCGACCCCGACAACCCCGTCGAGCTCGAGCCCATCGAGATCGACCCGCCGACGCTCTCGGTCATCTTCGAGGCGTCGACCTCCCCGCTCGTCGGGCGCGAGGGCGACATCGTGGGGGGCAGGCAGCTCAAGGAGCGCCTCATGGCCGAGCGCGAGAACAACGTGACCATGCGCATCGAGGAGCTCCCCGACAAGACCGGCATCGAGGTCGCCGGCCGCGGCATCCTGCACCTCTCCGTCCTCATGGAGACCATGCGCCGAGAGGGATTCGAGTTCCAGGTCGGTCGCCCGCGCGTCCTCTTCAAGAAGGACGAGAACGGGACCATGACCGAGCCCGTCGAGCAGGCGGTGGTGGAGTGCCCCGGCGAGTACTCCGGAAAGGTCATCGAGGTCTTCGGCAACGCGGGAGGCACCATGGTCTCCATGGAGACCGGCACCACCCAGACGCACCTCGAGTTCAAGATTCCCACGCGCGGCATCATGGGCCTCAAGAACCGTATCCTGAACGTCACGCACGGCGAGGCGGTCTTCTATCACACCTTCCTCGAGTACGGCCCCTACGCCGGGGAGATCGGCGTGCGCCAGAACGGCGCCATGATCTCCATGTCCACCGAGAAGGCGGTGGCCTACGCGCTCGGCACGCTCCAGGAGCGCGGCCAGCTCTTCGTGGCGCCGGGTGACGAGTGCTACGAGGGCATGCTCGTCGGCGAGCGCTCCAAGCCGGGTGACATGGTCGTCAACATTGCGCGCACCAAGAGCCTCGGCAACCAGCGCTCCTCGACCGCGGACATCG
The DNA here is from genome assembly GCF_900119385.1 of Thermophilibacter mediterraneus. Taxonomy (GTDB): domain Bacteria; phylum Actinomycetota; class Coriobacteriia; order Coriobacteriales; family Atopobiaceae; genus Thermophilibacter; species Thermophilibacter mediterraneus. The sequence goes on along the minus strand of NZ_FPKO01000009.1, from coordinate 569,553 downwards.
CGGTGCAGCTCACGCCCCCGCGCAGCTTCACGCTCGAGGAGGCGCTCGAGTACATCATGGACGACGAGCTCGTCGAGGTCACGCCCAAGAGCGTGCGCATGCGCAAGCGTCTTCTCTCCGAGACCGAGCGCCGCAAGTGGGCGGTGCGCACCGGCAAGGTCAAGAAGTAGCGACCGACGGTCGCAGACGGTGGGCGGGCCCGGGCTCACGACGAGTCCGGGCCCGCCCGCGCTCGAGCGCTACCTCGGGGATCGAGGCGAGTCGTGCGGTCCCCTGCGCTCGTACTTCCCCGCGCGCCACCTGGTCACGCGAACCGTGCGCGCCGCGCGCCGCATCGGCGCGACGATCCGCGGCCCGAGGTCGATGTCGGCGGGGGTCTGCACGTTGTAGCGCAGCGACCATCTCCTGAGGCCGATGGTCACCGCGAGGCACAGGGCGCTTCCCCAGAGCTTGTTAATCGAGGCACACGCCACGGCGAGGTAGTATGCGACCGACCCCCCGAGGGCGCAGAGCGCGTAGAGGTTCGAGCGCTGGAAGATGCGGGGGACCTCGCCGAGAAACACGTCGCGCAGCATGCCTCCCCCCACGCCCGTCATGATGCCCATGAGGATGCAGGAGGCGGGCAGGAACCCGTGGACCAGGGCCTTGTCGGTGCCGACGAGGGCGAAGAGCGCGACGGCAAAGATGTCGAGCCACTCGAGCAGGTTGCCGGCTCGGTCGATGGGCCGCGGAAAGAAGAACGCGATGAGCCCGGTGAGAACGCTCGCGGGAATGGCGAAGGGCGAGTCGAGCATGTAGACGCTGCCCTCCTGCATCATGACGTCTCGAATGAGGCCGCCTCCCAGGCCGCACAGGAGGGCGAGTCCGACGAATCCCACCGCGTCGAGATGGCGCGAGCGAGCCACCACGACGCCGCCCGCCGACCCGACGACGACGGAGGCGAGGTCGACCCAGGTGGGGAGCGAGACCGCCATGAGGTCGGGGCTGTAGGGTGTGAAGAATTCCGGCACGGCTGCTCCTCGTTGGTTGGGCGACTGCCCGTCCATTGTTGCGCACTCCGGCGAAAAGCAATAGCGTCATTTCATCCCGCGTCGAGGTGGGGCAAAGAAAGAAAAACTAAGATTGTGGTCGCATCGCCCGTGCGGATACGCTATACTGACCGCTGCACCATCACATGGAGAGTTGTCCGAGTGGCCGAAGGAGCACGATTGGAAATCGTGTAGGCGCCTAAAGCGTCTCCAGGGTTCAAATCCCTGACTCTCCGCCAGAGCTTTCCGTGGCCCCGAAAGGGGCCACGTCACCCTACGGAGGGGTGGCAGAGTGGTTGAATGCGGCGGTCTCGAAAACCGTTTACCCCTTCGGGGGTACGAGGGTTCGAATCCCTCCTCCTCCGCCATCGTCTGCCTCGACCGGTCCTCGGACCGGTCTTTTTTATATACATGGTGGAATGCTGAATCGGGCAATAGGGTACGCTAGAGAGCTGACGGATGGCCGCGACAGGCCTCCATCCCCCAGCAACGAAGGGAATTCCCATGGCACAGAGCTCCGACCTCGAGGGCTTCCGGCGCGACCGCTATCTATCACGCTCGTGGGCGCTGCTCACGCGCGACCGCGGATGGATCAAACCCGTCCTCGTCATGACGGTCGCCCTTCTCGTTCCCGTCGTCGGCGTCCTAGGCGTGCTCGGGTACGCGCTCGAATGGTCCCGACTGACCGCCTGGGGCGTCAACGCGGCTCCCAAGCAGCGTGACGTGCGCGTCGGCGCGTGCATCGCGAGTGGCTGGCGCGCGTTCGTCGTAGCGCTTGTGTGGGGCATCTGCTCGGCGATCGTCATCGGCATCGCCACCTCCCTGCCCGTCGTGGGCGGCCTCGTCGGGGCGGTGTGGATCGTGGCCTCGTTCTTCTATGCCGTCATGGTGATGGTCGCCCAGCTGCGCTCGGCCATCTATCAGCGCATCGTCCCGGGCCTGCGCGTCGGCACCATCTGGAAGATGGTCTCGCACGACCCGGGCGGCCTCGTCCGCGTTGCCGCCATGCTGCTCGTTGGCTCGCTCGTCGCTGGCCTCATCGCGGTGCTCGTGACGTTTTCTGCCCTCGCGAGCGTGGTGCCACGCCTCATGTGGGTCGTGGCCTACCTCGACGGCTACGCTGCGATCGACGGCGCCGTTCAGGCGGCCATCGCACTCGAGGCGCTGTTCTCGATGATCGCGTCGCTCGCCCCGGCGCTCGTCCTCCTCACGCTGCTCGACGGCTTCGTCGCCGTGGTGCTCCTGCTGCTTTCCCAGACCGCAGTCGGCCTGTGGATGAGGCAGTTCGACGTTGCGGCGTGGGGACGCGACGAGGACCCGCTTCCCGACTTCGCGAGCGACCCGGACGCCGGTCGCCCGGATGCGTCATGGCGCCCCGCGAATCCCGCCCCGGCGCCCGATGAAGATGGGCCCGTCGGGGACGGGGGGCCCGGGCTGCCCGAGCCCTCCTCGGACGACGAGACCGAGGGACCGGTTGCCCCGGGGGAGGCCTGAGAGGCTCGACAAGGACGTCTCGTGGAGAATAGGTGACGTGTGCGGGGGCCGCCGTTGGTGGCCCCCGCCGCTGTAGGCGTACCCACCTTGCCCTTCCTGAGCTGGGCAAAGAGTGGCGCAACAAAGGAGCGCGCATGCTGAGAGCCACGCGGGGTACCCTCTTATCAGGGGATTTGCGGGAGGAAGGCAGACGGCGAGAAGAACTGTGGTATGATGCTTCGCCGAACCTTTCCTGCTCCGGGCGCACCTTCATGTCCCGGAGCCATTAGCCCAGAGGAGGTGAACCACATGAAGGCCTATGAACTGCTGTACTTCGTCGACCCCACGTGCAACGAGGAGACCCGCGCCGGCATCATGAAGCGCATCGAGGTCGCCCTCGCCGATGGCAAGGTCGACAGCGTCGAGGACTGGGGCAAGCGCAAGCTCGCCTTTGAGGTCGACGACCTGACCGAGGGTGACTACACCCTCATCAACTTCCACGCAGATCCCTCGCACATCGCCGAGCTCGACCGCGTCCTGCGTATCAACGACGCTGTCAAGCGTCACATGGTCGTGCGCCGCGTCGACAAGGACTAGGCATGGAGGGCGGGCTTCGGCCCGCGGAGAGGGAGTGGAACCATGAGCATCAACAGGGTCAACATCTCGGGTAACCTCACGAGGGACCCGGAGATGAGGGTCACCGGAAGCGGGACGCAGATTCTCTCGTTCGGCGTCGCCGTGAACGACCGTCGTCGCAACCCGCAGAGCGGCGAGTGGGAGGACTATCCCAACTACGTCGACTGCGTCGTCTTTGGTGCCCGCGCCGACCCGCTCTCGCGCTTCCTCTCAAAGGGGATGAAGGTTGCCGTCGAGGGCAAGCTTCGCTACAGCTCCTGGGAGAGCAAGGACGGACAGAGGCGCAGCAAGCTCGAGGTCGTCGTCGACGAGGTCGAGTTCCTCAGCCAGAGGAGCCAGCAGGGCGGCGGCTCGTATCAGCAGGGCGCAGGCCAGCCCTACCAGCAGGCCTCGTCATTCGACGCCCCGGTTGCGGCGGCTCCCGCCGCGCCGCAGGGCGGCTACACCCCCGCCCCCGCGCCCGTTCAGGCACCCCCGGCGGCCGACGTCTACGACGAGGACATCCCGTTCTAATCACTGGCGGCTCCATCGCCGCCCACAGAAAGGCAACAAGACATGGCTCAGCAGAAGCAGGATTTTCAGCGCCAGCCGCGTCGCAAGTACTGCCAGTTCTGCAAGGAGGAGACCGAGTACATCGACTACAAGGATGTGCAGCTCCTCCGCAAGTACATGACCGACCGCGGCAAGATCAAGCCGCGCCGCGTCACTGGCGCCTGCACGCAGCACCAGCACGACATCGCGCTTGCCATCAAGCGCGCCCGTGAGATGGCGCTCTTGCCCTACACCGTTCCCGTGGTCTCCAGCCGCGGCGGCCGCAACCGCGGCTAGGGCACGGAGCACATGAGAAGAGCGCGCCCATGAGTCCTTGGTCCGACAACGGACGTCCGCCCGCGCCGATCGGCGCGAAGGGACGCTCCCTTGCGGACGCTCACTCCCCCGGCGGCCGCGACGGAGCCGGGCGGAACGCGGGTGACCGGGGCGGCGACGCCTCGAGCAGGCTTCCTCACGCGCTTGTCGCGTGTGCCGTCGGCGGCGTGATAGCGACGTCCCAGATGTCGCTCCTCGCGCCCGTCCTCGTGGCGTACGGCCTGTGCCTCCCCGCCGATCGCGACGGGAGGAGGGCTCTGGCGCTCGGCGGCGCCGTCGCGCTCTGCGTCGCGCTCGCTCTGAGCGCCGGCGCAGGTGGTGCGTCCATGGTGAGCGCCGCCATCACGACCCTCACGGGGCTCCTCGTGGCTGTGCTCGCCCGTACGGGGAGGTCGACGCCCGGCGCCGCGTGTCTGGGCGTCGCGGCCGTTGCGGCCCTCCACGCCGGGTCCGACGCAGCGTTCGCCGCGCTCAGCGGCACGACGCTCGTCGACACCATGAGGGGGCTCATCGCGTCCTACGAGCAGGTCCTCGTCGAGACCTCGGCGGCATCGGCTCCTCAGGTGCACGCCGCGGCGAGGATGATTGGCGTCTTCTGGCCATCCGCCTACGTCGCCGTCGGCTTTGCCGAGTTCACATGCGGACGTGTAGGGGCCAGAATGGCGGCCATGAGCGTACGAGGCGACGCGCATCCCGCCCGCCTCGACGCCTTCGACCTTCCCCTGTGGATGGTCGCGACGCTCGTTGCGACGGCAGCGGCGCTCGCCGTCGCACTGACGGTCCCGGCCGTCCCGTCGTGGGCGCTCGTCGCGGTGGCCAACGTGGCCATGGCGCTCAGGATGGCGTTCGCCGCTCAGGGCCTCGCCGTGCTCGTGTGGGTGATGCGCGGAAAGGGTCTCGGCTCGATGGCCCAGGTCCTTCTCGCCGCGCTCGCGCTCTATCTCGAAGTGCAGTTCGTAGTTTTGACCGTCGTCGGCGTCGTGGACGTCTGGGCCAACTTCCGCCATCTTGTGCGGGGGGAGGCCCCTGATGGGGGCGACACCGAGGCACAGGACAATGAGCCGGCTCAGGCCGGCTGACCGAAGGAGTATCCCATGAAAGTCATCCTCTTGGGTGAGCTTCGGGGCAAGGGCGGCGAGGGCGACATCGTCGACGTCGCTCAGGGCTTTGCGGAGAACTACCTGTTCCCCAACAAGATCGCCCAGCCTGCCACCCCGGGCAACATCAAGCAGCTCGAGGAGCGTCGTCACAACATCGAGAAGCGCGAGGCCGAGCGCATCGCCGCCGCCGAGGCCACCAAGGCCGCGCTCGACGGCAAGTCGGTGACCGTTGACGCCAAGATCGGCGAGGAGGGCCAGCTGTTCGGCTCCGTCACCCCCGCCCAGATCGCGGACGCCATCAAGGCTCAGCTCGGCGTCGAGGTCGACCGCAAGCGCGTCGGCCGCGGCAACAACCTCAAGACCTCCGGCAAGCACGCCGTCGAGGTGAACCTCTATCGCGAGATCACCGCCGTGGTCAACGTCCTCGTTGGCGTGACCGAGGAGGAGACCGTCGAGGAGGAGGTCGAGGCTCCCGCCGAGACCGAGGAGACCGCCGAGGTCGAGGAGTAGTCGAACCGTTTTCGACGTCCTTCTTTGACCTGCGCATTTCTACAATATCCGCAGGTCAGAAACTTGTAAGGAAGCGCCCCGAGCTGCGAGAGCCGCTCGGGGCGCATTTTGTCGAGACGCACTGATACCATAATCTACCTGCGCAAACGTTCCATTGCTCTGTATTTGTGCAGGTACTGATGCTTGTGGTCGAGCGCTCTGCCAAGCGTCAGACTGTGTTGAAAACTCGACGTTTCCCCAGAAGAAAAAAATGTTGAAAACGTCGAAAAGGAAGAAACGCCCGCTCAGACGGTGTCAATTCTTAACAGTGAGGCACCTGAGTCCCTCGAGGAGAAAATAGCCCCTTGACAGGTCCACGTGATGCTGTTCGGGCGCATCGTGACGGTTTTTGGCGAGGGGAGATCGCGCCTCCGCCCGTGCGATAATGGAGCCCCGTCGAGCAGCACAAGGAGACCCCGTGCCCAGCAGCTACGAAGTGAACCCCACGCGGATGACCGCCAACGAGAACGCCGTCATGCCCCAGGATCCTGAGGCGGAGGCCTCCGTGCTCTCCGCGATGATGGTGTCCACCGACGCGCTCCAGGAGTGCCTCATCGACCTCGAGCCGGACGACTTCTACTATCCCTCGAATCGAACCGTCTTCGTTGCGATGCGCGAGATGTTCGACAGGAACCTCCCCGTCGACACGATCTCGCTCGCCGACTACCTCAAGAGCGCCGGCGAACTCGAGCGGGTGGGCGGCCGCAGCTTCCTCCTGGGTCTGGGAAACAACTCGCTCGCCCTCGTGGGATGGCGCCGCCATGTGGAGATGCTCCACCGCGACACCACGCTGCGCAAGATGATCAACGTCTCGGCGCAGATCACCGCCCTCGCCTACGACGCCCCGGAGGACACCAAGGAGGTCGTGGACCGCGCCGAGCGCATGCTGCTCGACGTGACCAACCGTGACGTCCACGCCGGGGAGCAGTCGCTCGAGGAGATCATGGCCGACCTCTACGAGGAGCTCGGCGCGAACGCGGCCAACCACGACCGGCCGCTCGGCGTCATGACGGGCTTCCCCAAGATCGACGAGTGCCTGCTCGGCCTGCGGCCGGGCCAGATGATCGTCATCGGCGCGCGCCCGGGCGTCGGAAAGACCTCCTTCGCGCTCAACCTCATGACCAACGCGGCATTCGAGGGCGCGAGCGTGGCGATGTTCTCGCTCGAGATGTCCAAGGTCGAGATCGGGCAGCGCCTGCTCGCCGCGAACGCCCGCGTCGGCCTTCAGGAGATCCGCTCCGCGCGCATCAGAAACGAGAAGTGGCCGCAGATCCTCCAGGCCACCAACGACCTCTCGCAGCTCGACATCATGATCGACGACACGCCGGGCACCACCGTGACCGAGATTCGTGCCAAGGCGCGGCGCATCCTGCACGGAAAGAAGCTCGGCCTCGTGATCATCGACTACCTCCAGCTCATCTCGCCGCCCGCCGGCCAGCGTCGCTCCGACAGCCGCGCGACGGAGGTCTCCGAGATGAGCCGCGGCATCAAGATCATGGCAAAGGACCTCGGCGTCCCCGTCGTGGCCCTCTCTCAGCTCAACCGTACGGTCGAGAACCGAACCGGCAAGCGGCCGCAGCTCTCCGACCTGCGAGAGTCCGGCTCCATCGAGCAGGACGCCGACGTCGTCGCCCTGCTCGACCGCTCGATGAACGAGGACGAGGCCGCGCGCGAGGACCGCCCGGCCATGAACGAGACGACGTTCATCATCGCGAAGAACCGCTCGGGCGCCCTCGCCGACGTGCCCCTGACCTTCCTGCCCGGGTCCACCAAGTTCGTGGAGGTCGACACCTTCCACGACTAGCGGCGTGAACCTCTCGTGTCAGCGCCGACGCCGCGGCAACAGCCGTATAATAGATTCTGTATGTGAAACTCGACGAGAGGGACTTACATGTCGGCATCAGTGCTCGTGGGAACTCAGTGGGGCGACGAGGGCAAGGGCAAGGTCACCGACCTCATCTCCGGCGACTTCGACGTCGTCTGCCGCTACGCCGGCGGTGCCAACGCCGGCCACACCGTCATCGCGAACGGCAAGAAGCTCGCGCTCCACCAGGTCCCCTCCGGCGTCATGTACGAGGGCACCTACCCCGTGATCGGCAACGGCTGCATCGTTGACCCCGAGATCCTGCTGTCCGAGATCGACATGCTCGCCGAGCAGGGCATCTCCGCCGACCACCTCAAGATCTCCGGCAACGCGCACATCGTCATGCCCTACCACAAGGACCTCGACGGGGCGCACGAGAAGAAGCTCGGCAAGAACCTCATCGGCACCACCAAGCGCGGCGTCGGCCCCTGCTACATGGACAAGATGAACCGCACCGGCCTTCGCATCCAGGACATGCTGGACGAGAAGATCTTCCGCCAGAAGCTCGAGAGCGCGCTCGCCTACACCAACCCCATCCTCGAGAAGGTCTACGAGCTCCCCACCTACACGGTCGAGCAGATCTGCGAGACCTACCTCCCCTACGCCGAGCGCATCCGCCCCTACATCGTCGAGAGCAGCCTCTTCCTGAACGAGCAGCTCGAGGCGGGCAGGAACATCCTCTTCGAGGGCGCCCAGGCAACCATGCTCGACATCGACCACGGCACCTATCCCTTCGTGACGAGCTCCAACTGCACCGCCGGCGGCGCCGTCACCGGATCGGGCGTGGGTCCCACCAACATCGACCGCGTCCTCGGCGTCGCAAAGGCCTACCTCACGCGCGTGGGGTCCGGCCCCTTCCCCACCGAGCTCTTTGACGAGGTCGGCGACCGCCTCGGCGAGGTGGGCCACGAGTACGGCGTGACCACCGGGCGCAAGCGCCGCTGCGGCTGGTACGACGCGGTCGTCGTCAACTACGCCGCCCGCGTGAACGGCCTCACCGACCTCGCCATCACTAAGCTCGACGTCCTGGGCTGCCTGGACGAGATCAAGGTCTGCGTCGCCTACGAGTGCGACGGCGTCGAGTACCACACCGTCCCGGAGCACCAGAGCGTCTTCTACCACGCCAAGCCCGTCTACGAGACGCTCCCCGGCTGGAAGTGCGACATCTCCGGTGTTCGCAACTTCTACCAGCTCCCGCGCGAGGCGAAGGACTACATCGACTTCCTCGAGCAGCTCGCGGGCGTGCGCGTCTCCATCATCACGGTGGGGCCGGACCGCGAGCAGACCATCGACCGCTACTGGCACTAGCGACGGGCGCGGCACGTGCTCGAGAGAGACTTCACAATCGTATGCGACCGGGGGTGCGACCTGCCCCCGGTCTATCTTGAGCGGACGCGGGCGACGATCGTCGGCGACGTCGTGCGCGACTCGTCGGGCACCGTCGACGAGGAGGCGCTGACGCAGGAGTTCGAGCGGACGTACCGCTCCCTCGTGGCGAGCGGGCACACCAAGATCGCGTCGGTGCACTCCTGCTCGTCCTTCTCGCCCGAGCTCTCCTGCGCCCTCGCGGCCGCGGAGGCCGTGAGGGACCTGGCGGACGTGCGGGTCGTCGACTCGGGGTCCGCCTCGGCGGGGACGGGCATGGTGCTCTTCCGGCTGATGTGCCTCTGGGCGGACGGCGTCGGGTTCGACGAGGCGGTCGAGACCGCGCGGGGCCTCGCGCAGGGCATCCGGCTGCTCGTGATTCCCTCCGCGTCCGCCCGCATGGCCCGCCGGCCCCGCCGGCGCTCGAGGTTCGGCCTGATCGGGCGCGCGGGCGCGTCTCTCAGGATGCGGCTCTCGGGCGAGCGCGGGCTCTACCTGCTCTCGCGCGGCGAGCTCACGCAGCTCGCGCGATCCTCCGACCTCTCTGACCTCACGGGTCGGCTCGCTCACGCCATGAGCGCCGTGTCCGCCCAGGAGGGGGCGCTCGTCTATGCGTCGGTCGAGGTTGGTGACGGCCGTGCGCTCAGGGTGCTCGAGAAGCCCCTCGACACCAACGAGTTCGAAGCGCGCCGCCTCGGTTCGGTGCGCGCGACGGCGGATGTCGAGAAGGTCGTCGGCTCGGGGGCCGTGGGCGTGGCGTTCGCGCCCGCGCGCGACTATTGGCGCGTTCCCGAGGGCATTCCCGAGCAGGCGCGCTACTCATATGCTGGAAGCTGTGACCCAAGCGGGTCCGTCTGAGGAGGTATCCCATGAGCAGCACCAAGGTTGACATCCTGCTTCTTGGCTCCGGTGGTCGCGAGCACGCGCTCCTCGCCAAGCTCGCCGAGTCCCCGCGCGCCGGGCGGCTCTTCGTCGCGCCGGGAAACGGCGGCATGGACGTCATGGCGGAGCCAGTCGATCTTGACGTCGAGTCCCCGGTCGAGGTCGCGCGATGGGCGCGGGAGATGGGCATCGGCCTCGTGGTGATCGGTCCCGAGGCCCCGCTCGTAGCCGGCGTCGCGGACGCGGTCCGCTCCGCGGGAATCGCGTGCTTCGGTCCCAACGGCGACGCCGCGCAGATGGAGGGGTCGAAGAAGTTCGCCAAGCAGGTCATGGCCCGCGCGGGCGTCCCCACGGCCGCCTATCGCAGCTTTACCGACGAGGAGGCCTGCGCCGCCTACGTGCGTCAGGTCGGCGCGCCCATCGTGATCAAGGCCGACGGCCTCGCCGCGGGCAAGGGCGTCATCGTGGCGTCCACGCTCGACGAGGCCCTCTCCGGCGTCCGCGAGTGCTTCTCCGGCGCCTTCGGCGAGGCGGGCGCGACCGTCGTGGTGGAGGAGACCCTCGAGGGTCCCGAGTGCTCGCTGCTCGCCCTCACCGACGGCACGACGGTGGTCCCGCTCGCGACCGCCCAGGACCACAAGCGCGCCCTCGACGGCGACCTCGGCCCCAACACCGGTGGCATGGGCGTCTACTCGCCCGTGCCCTCTCACCTGGTCTCCGACGAGGCGCTCGCCGCGATGGTCGAGATCGAGCGCCGCGTTGTCTCGGAGCTCGCCTCCGAGGGCATAACCTACTCCGGGTGCCTCTACGGCGGTTTCATGCTCACCGAGGAGGGTCCCAAGGTCCTCGAGTTCAACGCGCGCTTCGGCGACCCTGAGACCCAGGTCGTGCTTCCGCGCATGAAGGCGGACCTCGTCGAGGTCTTTCTCGCGTGCGACGCGGGCACGCTCGACCCCGAGTCAATCTCGTGGGACGACGACTGGGCGGTCTCGGTGGTGCTGACCTCCGCCGGCTACCCCGGTCACTACGAGAAGGGCAAGGTCATCACCGGTATCGACCGAGCCGAGGAGCTTGATGGCGTGACCGTCTACCATGCGGGCACTGCGGTGGCTGCCGACGGCTCGCTCGTGACCGCCGGGGGCCGCGTGCTCGACGTGACGGCGGTCGCCCCGACCTTCGAGGAGGCCCGCGCCCGCGCCTACCAGGCATGCGAGCTCATCGACTTTGACGGAAAGACCTACCGCAGCGACATCGGCCTGCGCGCGATTCGGTAGGCGGCCCAGCGGTGGCGCGAGGCGCCCCCGCCCTGACAGGAGGAACGCATGTCTGACGAGAAGGTGACCGCGCGCGACGTGACCGAGCCCACGCAGGTCGACTTTGACTATGCTGTCGACGACATCCGCGAGTCCGTCGCGGCGTTCAGCTATGACGGCGATCGCGCCACCCAGGACCACCTCTCCGGTGCCCCCGAGGAGCGCGACCTCGTGCTCGGCGACGACGACCCGCGCGACGCGGCTCTCGCCGAGCGTCCGCTCACCGAGGACGTTGCCTGGACGGGCCGCATCTTCAACGTCGACCGACTGAGGGTCCAGCTCCCCGACGGCCGCAACGCTATCCGCGACGTGGTCCGCCACCCCGGCGCCGTCGCCGTGGTGGCACTCACCGACGAGAGCCGCATCTGCCTGGTTCGCCAGTACCGCACCGCGCTTGGGCGCGTGACGGTCGAGATTCCCGCGGGAAAGCTCGCGCCCGGCGAGGACCCGCTCGAGTGCGCCCGTCGCGAGCTGCTCGAGGAGACCGGCATGGAGGCCGAGAAGATCGCCTACCTGACCACCATCGCGAGCTCGGCGGGGTTCTGCGACGAGCTCATCCACATCTACATGGCGACGGGCCTCAGCTTCTCGAAGTCGAGCCCCGACGCCGACGAGTTCATCAACGTCGACCTCGTCGAGGTCGGCGAGCTTGTGGACGCCGTTCTCGACGGACGGATCGAGGACGCCAAGACCATCGTGGGCGCGCTGCTGTGCGATGCCATCTCGAGGCGTCTCGTGGAGACGGACGAGTAGCCTTCCCCGTCACCCCGCCTCGCTGCGCCCCCGCCCCCGCGCGGGGGCGCCGTCATGGAGGTCCGTCCCACGACGACGCGGGGCTTGACGCCATAGCCTGACGACCGTGCCAACAGATCGGAGTTCCCGTCCCATGTTTCAGCGCTTCCTCGCGTACTACCGCGGCCAGCTTCACCTCTTCGTTATCGACACCATTGCCGCCATCACGGTCGCGGGCATCGACCTGGCGTTCCCACAGATCCTCCGGTCGCTCACCGGAGGGCTCTTCACCCAGGGCCCCGACGCCATCATGGGCGCGCTGGCATATCTGGCCGTGGGTCTGGTGGGGATGTACGCGCTGCGCTTCGCCTGCCGCTACTTCGTGATCTTCTGGGGGCACGTGATGGGCGCACGCATGGAGAGCCGCATGCGCGAGGACCTCTTTGACGCCTACGAGCGCATGAGCTTCTCGTTCTTTGACCACAACAAGTCGGGCGACCTCATGAGCCGCCTCGTGTCGGACCTGTTCGACATATCCGAGGCCGCCCACCACGGACCCGAGTTCGTCCTCATCGGCATCGTCGAGGTGACGGGCTCCTTCATCATCCTCTCCACCATCAATGCGCCGCTCACGGGCGTGCTCGTGGTGATCTTGTGCCTGCTCGTGGCCTACAACGTCTACGCAAACCTGCGCATGCGCGAGGTGTACACCGAGAACCGCGTGAGGATCTCGGGGGTCAACTCCCGCCTCGAGGACTCGCTCGCCGGCGTGCGCGTGGTCAAGAGCTTCGCGGCCGAGGACGTCGAGCGCGGCAAGTTCCGCCGCGCCAACACGGCGTACCTCGACTCCAAGACGCGGATGTACCGCGCGATGGGCCGCTACCAGGCAGCCATCGCCGTGATGATGGGCGCGCTCAACACCGCCGTCGTGATCTTTGGCGGCTGGCTCATCGCGCAGGGCCAGATGCAGGCGATCGACCTCGCCACCTACGCGCTCTACATCTCCCTGTTCACCGCGCCGATCACCTCCATCCTCGACTTCACCGAGACCTTCCAGAAGGCCATCGCGGGCTTCCGGCGCTTCTGCGAAGTCCTTGACGCCCAGCCCGACATCCAGGACGCCCCCGACGCGCCCGACATCCGCGTGAGCGAGGGGGCGATCAGCTACCGCGACGTCCACTTCGCGTACAGGCGCGCCGACGGCACGGCCGAGGAGGAGGTCATCCGCGGGCTCACGCTCGACATCCGCCCTGGGGAGACCATCGCGCTCGTGGGGCCCTCGGGCGGGGGCAAGACCACGACCTGCTCGCTGCTTCCGCGCTTCTACGACGTCGACGCCGGCTCGATCACCATCGACGGGCAGGACGTGCGCGAGGTCACGCAGCGGAGCCTGCGCGAGTCCATTGGCCTCGTCCAGCAGGACGTCTACCTCTTTGACGGGACCATCGCCGAGAACATCGCCTACGGATGCCCCGACGCCACGATGGACCAGATTCGCGACGCCGCGCGCAAGGCCAACATCGATCGCTTCGTGGAGAGCCTTCCCGACGGCTACGAGACCGAGGTCGGAGAGCGCGGGAGCCATCTCTCGGGCGGGCAGAAGCAGCGCGTCGCCATCGCGCGCGTGTTCCTCAAGAACCCCCCGATCCTCATCTTCGACGAGGCGACCTCGGCGCTCGACAACGAGTCCGAGCAGGCGGTCCAGGAGTCGCTTTCCACGCTCTCCCGCGGACGGACCACGCTCGTCATCGCGCATCGCCTCTCGACCATCAAGAACGCTGACGAAATTGTCACGATGGAGGGGGGACGCGTCGCGGAGCGAGGGACCCACGAGGAGCTCCTCGCCCGCGGCGGCACGTACGCCCGATACTACGAGATGCAGTTCGCGGAGGGTGCGCTCCGCTCGTAGGGCCACCTGGCCCCGCCCGCTCGGCGCGCTGTGAAGGCTCGCTGAGCGCCCGCCGCACGAGTGCCGCATCAGAGGCGATTGCGTATACTTGCTGTACCTCCGCGCGCGACACCGATCGCTGCGCGCCACGCATCCGGACGGAAAGAGAGAGATGGCTAAGAGAAGCGAGGTTGCGCGCATCCAGAAGGGTGCCCTCACCGCTGACGAGGCCGAGGCCCTGTTTGCGACGGTCGACCACACCGGCCACTCCGACGAGGAGCGCGCCCGCCGCCAGCGAGCGCACCGCCGCGAGAAGGGCGTCTCGCTCGACATCGACCCCCTCTCTGAGGACGACCCCTCCGGGTCCAACGTCGGCAAGGTCATCACCAAGACCGCCGTTTCGTTCGTCGCGATCTTCCTCGTCGCGGTGGTGGTGGGCCAGGTCGCGTTCGGCTTCCTCCGACGCTCCAACACCGCTAACCTCTCCGAGGACGTCAACGTCCGCACCGTCGCCTCCGCGCTGCGAGGCGGCGTCGAGTGGGGCAACGGGTTCACGCAGTTCCCCACGGACTTCTCGGTCCAGGAGGCGGACGAGAACACGGGGCGCATCGAGGTAACCGTCATTGACACGAACTCGGAGAACGCGCTCGAGTGCTTTGCCGGGTCCCAGGTCCAGGCAACGGCCTTCTCCGTGAACGCCCTGCTCAACCCGAACATAGACACCGTGGTCTATCACGTGAACGTGCACGAGGCGGAGGACGGGAGCATTCAGCGCTCGACGCTCTTCGGCTTCCTCAAGCCCACCGGGGACGTCACCTCGTTCATGACGTTCGTCTGGACGAAGACCCAGTCCGAGACGGGGGTCAACTTCTCGTGCAGGATCACCGGCATCGACTCCGCCGTCCAGGACGAGCTTCGTGACCAGATCACGACCTCGTTTACCCCCGTCCAGATTCTCTCCACCGAGAAGAGCGACTAGAGCGTCCCTGCGCGTGACGCAGCAAACCATGCCTTTGGGCGGGTCTGGCCGACGCTCTCGTTCGCAGCGGGGCTCTGTCCATGCTACCGTGGCAGCGTGACTGCGTGAGAGGGGGACCAATGAGGTGCATGAAGTGCGGCGAGGAGCTTCCCGAGCGGGCTCGCTTCTGTCCCGAGTGCGGCGCCCCCGTCGAGGAGGTCCCCGCCCCCAAGAAGCTCGAGGAACCCCTGGAGCCCATGGGCCTGGGCGCGGTCCCGCTCGTTCCCGTTGCCCCTCCCCCCCGCGCTACGAGGATTCGCCCACATGGCGAGCGCGCGAGGGTCGGCGCCGACCCGCTCGTGGGCCCTCGTCGCCACGCCTCCGTCTACACCCCACCGGTCGGCTCGTGGGACGAACCTCGCGCCAGTGAAGACGAGCCTGCCCCGCAGGGCGGCGGCAAGGCGGCTAAGGACGAGGGGGGCCACGGCAATGGCGGGACGGAGAGGGGTGAGGCGCCGCGCAGCGGCGACGCCCCCGACGACCGCCGCGCGCACGACGACCTTCCCGAAGTCGCCGACCGCACGAGCGTCCTCGACTCTGCCGCGACCGCCGCGGCGACGGCGGGGGGACGCGTGTCCTCGGCGATCTCGTCGCTCAATCGGCGCCATGTGACCATCGCGGTCGGTGTCATCGCGGCGCTGGTCGTCGTTGCGTTTCTCGCCTGGGTGGCCACGAGCTGGCTCGGCCCGTTCGTCGACCGCAGCGTCCAGCCGAACGTGGTCGAGGAACCGGTCGACGGGCAGGACGAGGGGCAGGACGAGGAGAGTCCCTCCGCTGCCGTCGCGGAGGGCGGACCCGAGGTGCGCACCTCCCTTGCCGACTACTCCTGGGAGGAGCTCTCGCAGATCTCGGCGCTCGTCGCAGAGGCCGATGACGACGCCGCGGCGATCGACATCGCCGCGTACTACAACCTCTGTGACGAGGACGGGACCCTCAGCGCGGACAACACCAAGGACCTCGAGCTCTCCGACGGGACCGTGGTGCCGATGGCCGTGGCGGGTCTTCGCCACGACGAGCGCTCGGACGGCTCCGGCGCTGCTGGCATCACCTTCGTCGCCCGCGGCTCCGTGGGTTCGCAGCCCATGAACGCGCTCGCCCAGACCGAGGGCGGATGGGAGGGCTCGACGCTGCGCGCCTGGGTGAACGAGGGCCTGCTGGCCCTCATGCCCACCGACCTCGCAGACCTGCTCGTCGCCGTGGACAAGACGACCAACCCCGTGGCCGGCTCCGGCTCGACCGAGCAGGTCGTGACCTCCGACCGCGTGTGGGTGCCCTCCTACTCCGAGATCGTGGGCGAGGTCGTCGCAGGAAACAAGCGCGCCGGCGTCTACGAGAGCGAGGGTGACCAGTATCGCCTCTTCGCGGACATGGGCGTGACCTCCGCCGAGGGCGCGCCGCAGATCGCGCTCGCGAGCGGCGAGTACTGGTGGGAGCGCAGCCCCGAGCAGACCAACGCGAACTGGTTCATGTGCGTGTCCCCTGACGGTGACATCGGCTACGGGCATCGTCCCGCGACGCCGGACGCCGTGGTCATCGGCTTCTGCCTGTAACGTAGCGCCCGCGCGGCATCAGGGCCGCGCGGGCGCGTCTCGTCAGGGGTCGCGTCGATCCTAGGAGAGAAGAGCGGTCACGTCCCCGAGCACGCTCTCGAAGCTCACGCCGCGCACCTGGTAGTCGGGCTGGTCGGGCGTGATCTGCATGGCGTGGCGCACGAGCGCGCATGCGAACTCGACGCTCGAGTTGAGGTTCTCCCCGGCGTAAATCGCCGCCGTGAGGCCGGACGCGAAGAGGTCCCCCGTGCCGTGCAGCATGAAGGGGAGAAGCTCGCCCGACACCTCCTCGACCTCTCCCCCGGCGACGCTCACGAAGTTTCTGATGATCTGCTCGCCCTCATGGACGATGCCCTTGAGGACGACGGACTTGGCGCCCATCGAGAGCAGGGCGTCCATCATGCGACCGACGTACGCCTCGTCGACGTCCTGACTCTGATAGGGGATGCCGGTGAGGATGGAGGCCTCGGTGAGGTTGGGCGTGAGGACGTCCGCCCCGTCGACGAGCCCCTTCATCGCCTCGCACATCTCGTCGGTGTAGGTGGGGTACTTCGCCCCGCCGTCGCCCATCACCGGGTCGACGATGCGAAGGGCCCCGGGGTACTCCCGATAGAGGCGCAGGATGGCGTCGACCTGCTCGGCCGACCCCAGGAACCCCGAGTAGACGCCATCGAGCTCGATGCCCTCCTCGCGCCAGGCGTCGAGGTACTCGCCGAGCATGGGCGTGGTGTCATGCATGTAGAACTTCGGGAAGCGCGTGTGCGCCGAGAAGAGCGAGGTCGGGACCGGACAGACGTCGATGCCCGCCGCCGAGAGCACGGGGATGGCGATGCCGAGGGAGCACTTGCCGTAGCCGCACAGGTCGTGGACTGCGGCGACGCGCGGCAGGTAGCCGCCCTTGCGTTGGTAGAGGTGCAGGTTGCTGGCAGTGTTCATGGGATTCTCCTTCGTCCGCGGACTGATGGACCAGCGTACGGGGGCCAGCATAGCACGCGCGCGTGGGCCTTTTGAGCGGCGCGCCCGGGTCGTCCGTTCTATACTAGAGCGACATATGCAGCGACGAGAGGGGATCATCATGGCAGACCAGCCGCTCGTGGGTATCATCATGGGTTCCAAGTCAGACATGCCGACGATGGAGGCGTGCACCGCCCAGCTCGACGAGCTCGGCGTTCCCTATGAGCTCGTGACCGCGAGCGCCCATCGCAACCCCGAGAAGGTCCACGAGTGGGCGGGCACGGCGGCCGAGCGCGGCCTCAAGGTCATCATCGCCGCCGCCGGCAAGGCCGCCCACCTCGGCGGCGTGGTGGCGGCGTTCACCCCGCTGCCCATCATCGGCGTGCCCATGAAGACGTCCGACCTCGGCGGCATGGACTCGCTGCTGTCCATGGTGCAGATGCCCTCCGGCGTGCCCGTCGCATGCGTGGCCATCAACGGCGCAAAGAACGCGGCGATCTACGCCACGCAGGTCCTTGGCGCGACCATGCCCGAGTACCGCGAGAAGGTCGTGGAGCTCAAGCGCCAGATGGCCGAGGCCTAGTCCGAGAGGCTCGGGGGTCAGGCGATGGCCGCGCACTTCAAGCAGCCCGGAGACGACCGCGGCGCCCCTGCGCGCCTCGGGGGCAACCCGCGCACCCACCTCAACACCCGGCGGGGCGGGGACGAGTCGTATCACGCCCCGGAGGGCAACCCTCACGCCGCCGGACTGCCGCACCGGCGCGACGCCGCCTACATCCCCGTGGTCTCGGAGCCGCCCGCCCGCCGTCGCGGGCACAACCGGCGCCGCCGAGATCGCAGCTTCGTGGAGACGGACCCCTACGACCTGTCGGGACGCCGCAGCCGCGACCCGCGCAAGCGCGTGGGTCGCGTCATCTCCATCCTGCTGTTCGTTGCGGGCGTGACGCTCATCGCCGCCGCAGCGCTCACCTGGGCCCGCAACCAGTGGCAGTATCGCGAGCAGGATCGCATCAACGAGGAGCTCGCCAGCCACGCCGACGTCTCGGATAACGCCGCGACGCCCCCACAGGTCGACTGGGAGGCGCTCAGAGCCGTGAACGACGAGGTCGTGGGTTGGCTGCAGATTCCCGGCACGACCGTCAACTTTCCCGTCTACCAGGGGCCGGACAACGAGAAGTACCTGAACAACTCGGTCGAGGACAGCTACTCGCTCGGCGGGCAGGTGTTCATGGACTACGAGAACACGCCGCCCGGCATGGTCGACGGCCAGACGCTCGTCTATGGCCACCACCTGCGCAACGGCGCCATGTTCAAGCCGATTGCCGACCTGGCCGACCAAGAGGCGTTCGACGCCGTGTCCACCGTCTGGTACGTGACGGAGGAGGCGACCTACGAGCTGGAGCCGCTGCTGCTGTACGAGACCGACGCCGATGACGCGGACGCCCGCCGCCTCACGTTCGGCTCGGTCGAGGAGCTGCGCTCCTACCTCACCGATCTTCTCGCCCGAGCCGAGGCCAGGCGTCCCGACGCGGCCGAGCTCATCGCTGGCGCCAGCAACGTGCTGACGCTGTGCACCTGCAGCTACGAAAGCGGCGACACGGGACGGGCGCTGCTCGTCTGCGTGCCCGTGCCCGCCGGGACCGACCCGGCGACGAGCGACTAGGGGGTCACTTGAGAGAGACGAGATCCATCATGTGCGACGACACCCTTCACGAGGAGTGCGGCGTCTTCGGCGTCTGGGCACCGGGGCGCGACGTCGCGAGAATCACGTACTTCGCGCTGCGGGCCCTGCAGCACCGCGGCCAGGAGTCCGCCGGCATCGCGGTGGGCGACGGCAGGACCGTGCTCGTGCGAAAGGACCTCGGCCTCGTGACGCAGGTCTTCACGGACGCCGACCTCTCGGCCATGCCGGGCAAGGTCGCCTGCGGCCACTGCCGTTACGGGACCGCCGGGGCGAAGGGCTGGGAGAGCGCGCAGCCCCACCTCTCCACCATCGACGAGGTCATCATCGCGCTCGCCCACAACGGCACGCTCGTGAACTTTGACGCGCTGCGGCGCGAGCTCATCGACATGGGCATACCCTTCCGCTCAAACACCGACTCCGAGGTGGCCGCCAAGCTCATCGGCCACTTCACGCGCCACTCCGGGCGCCTGCGCACGGGCATCGCGCACGCGATGCACATGATCGAGGGCGGGTACGCCATGGTGCTCGTCCGCGAGAACGCGCTCTACGCGTTCCGCGACCCCCACGGGATCCGTCCGCTGGTGCTGGGCCGACTGGGGGACGACGGGTGGGTCGTGGCGAGCGAGACCTGTGCCCTCGACATCTCCGGAGCGACCTTCGTGCGCGAGATCGAGCCCGGCGAGATCGTGCGCATCTCCGACGACGGCATCCGGTCGGAGCGGGGCTGCGAGCCCGCGTCCCGCGCGGACTGCATCTTCGAGCACGTGTACTTCTCGCGCCCCGACTCCGTGAAGGACGGGGAGAGCTTCTACCTCATGCGTCACAACATGGGCCGCCGCCTCGCGCAGGAGACGCCCGTCGAGGCCGACCTCGTGATCTCCGTTCCGGACTCGGGCACCCCGGCGGCCGAGGGATTCGCCCAGGAGCTGGGGATTCCCTTTGGCACGGGCCTCATCAAGAACCGCTACGTCGCGCGCACCTTCATCCAGCCAACGCAGGAGCTCAGGCAGATGGGCGTGCGGCTCAAGCTCAACGCCCTGCCCGACGTCGTGCGCGGGAAGCGGCTCGTGATGGTCGATGACTCCATCGTCCGAGGCACCACGAGCCGACAGATCGTGCGCATGCTCAAGGCGGCGGGGGCCACTGAGGTGCACGTGCGATCGGCGTCGCCTATGGTGACGTGGCCGTGCTTCTACGGAATCGACACGGGCAGCCAGGACCAGCTCATCGCCGCGAAGATGTCGCTCGCGGAGATCCGCGCGCACATCGAGGCTGACTCTGTGGGGTTCCTCTCCATCGAGGGCCTGCTGAGCTGCGTGCCCGGCGGCGCCGAAGGCACGTGCGGCTACTGCAAGGCGTGCTTCACCGGCGAGTATCCCGTGGAGATCCCGCGAGAGTTCTGGGAGGAGCGCTTCCTGCCCGGCTTCACGCCGGAGAACCTGAGCGCCGCCTCGGAGACCTCCCGGATGCCGATCGAACAGGCAGAGCGGCTCCTCTCCCAGTGAGGGGCCCTCAGCGACGTTTTGCCAGACCACCCAGAAAGGGGAGCAAGATGACCGAGAAGGCCAGCACCAAGCACGTAAGCTACGCAGACGCCGGCGTTGACACAGCCGAGGGGGCCCGCGCCGTCGACGCGATCAAGGCCGCCGTCGCCACGACCAGCCGGCCCGAGGTCATCGGTGGTCTGGGCGGCTTCGGCTCGTGCTTCTCCGCAGCGGCGCTCAAGGACATGGAGGAGCCGATCCTGGTCTCGGGCACCGACGGCGTGGGCACCAAGCTCGCCATCGCGCAGCTGCTCGACCGCCACGAGACCGTGGGCGAGGACCTCGTCGCCATGTGCGTGGACGACATCGTCCCCATGGGCGCCGAGCCGCTGTTCTTCCTCGATTACGTTGCCATCGGCAAGCTTCGCTCCGAGCACGTCGCCAAGATCGTCGGCGGCATCGCCGAGGGGTGCCGAAAGTCCGGGTGCGCCCTCGTGGGAGGGGAGATGGCCGAGCACCCCGGCGTCATGGCCGAGGGCGACTACGACCTCGCCGGCTTCGTGGTGGGCGTGGTCGACCGCCCCAAGATGATCGGTCCCGAGCTCGTGCGCGAGGGAGACGTCATTCTCGGACTGCCGAGCTCCGGCATCCACTCCAACGGCTACTCGCTCGTCCGCAAGGTCGCCATCGAGGGGAGGACCGTCGAGGAGCTCGAGGCCCCGCTCGAGGAGCTGGGGGGCGAGTCGCTCGCCGACGCCGTCATGCGCCCCACGACCATCTACGCCGGGCAGCTCCTCGCCGCCCTGCGCGCCGGCGCCCCCATCCACGCCATGGCGCACATCACCGGCGGCGGCATCACCGAGAACCTCGACCGCGCCATGCCCGAGGGCCTCGACGCGCTCGTGCTCCGCGGCGGAGAGCAGGGCCCCGCGTGGCCCGTCCCGCCCGTGATCGCCTACATGGTCCGTGAGGCAGGGCTCACGCTCGAGGAGGCCTACCGGACGTTCAACATGGGCGTGGGCATGGCCGTCATCTGCGCGGCCGAGGACGAGGCGGAGGTCCGCTCCGCCCTCGAGGCGCAGGGCCTGGCGCCCTTCGCGGTCGGCCGCGTGGTCGCGGGCGAGCCCGGCGCCAAGGGAAAGGTGGTGTACGACGATGAGCGATAGGGACGCGCGCGAGGAGCCGCTCAAGATCGGCGTCCTCATCTCCGGCAGCGGCACCAACCTGCAGGCCATCATCGACAGGATTGCCGACGGGACCCTGAGCGCCTCGATCGAGCTCGTGGTGAGCTCGCGCCCGAGTGCCTACGGGCTCAAGCGCGCCGAGGCGGCGGGCCTGCAGACCCTCACCCTCTCCAAGGAGCTCTACGCCGACCCCGAGAAGGCTGACGAGATCATCGCCGCGGAGCTGCGCCGCAGGGGCGTCGAGTACGTGATCATGGCCGGTTACATGCGCAAGGTGCACGACCCGATCCTGGCGGCGTTTCCCAACCGCGTGGTGAACCTGCACCCCGCGCTGCTGCCGAGCTTCCCCGGCGCCCACGCCATCCAGGATGCCTACGACCGCGGGGTCAAGGTTACGGGCGTGACCGTCCACTTTGCCAACGCCGACTACGACGCGGGCCCCATCATCGCGCAGCGCGCCCTTGCGGTCGAGGAGGGGTGGACCGTGGAGGAGCTCGAGGAGCATATCCACCAGATCGAGCACGAGCTCTATCCTGAGGTGGTTGCCCTGCTCGCGGCCGGCCGCGTGCACGTGCGAGACGACCTCACCGTCAGGGTTGACAAAGACGACAGGTCATAGTGTCAACTCCGCGGGGAGGGGCCGGACGTCCGGCCCCTCCCCGCGCGTCTGATGCCTCGCGTGCCCGGTGCGTCAGCGCCGCTCGAGGATGGCGACCGTCTCGACGTGCTTGGTGTGCGGGAACATGTCCACCGGCGTCACGCGCACGAGCCGGTAGCCGCGCCCGCGCAGCAGCTCGAGGTCGCGCGCCTGCGTGACGACGTTGCAGCTGACGTATACCACGCGCTCCGGCCCGAGCGCCGCCACGCCGGCAAGGAACTCGGGGGTGCTGCCGGCGCGCGGCGGGTCCATGATCACCGCGTCGAAGCGCTCGGCCGCGCCCTCGCGCGCCATCCAGTCCGTCGCGTCCGCCGCGACAAAGTGGCAGCGCCCGTCGACGCCGTTGGCGGTGGCGTTGCGCCGCGCGCTCGCCACGGCACCGCGCACCTGCTCGACCCCCACGATCTCGACATCGTCCTCCGAGCTCGCCAGGCAGATGCCGATCGTGCCCGTTCCGCAGTATGCGTCGAGCGCGCGCCGCGCGCCGGACGCCCCCGCGATCGCGAGCCGATAGAGCACCTCGGTCTGCTCGGGGTTGGTCTGGTAGAAGCTCGTCGGACCGATCTCGAAGTCACACCCGAGCAGGCGGTCGCGCATGAGGCCCGGGCCGAAGAGGGTCCTGCACCGTCGCCCGAGAATGGCGTTGGTGCGGCGGTCGTTGACGTTCTGGACGATGCTCGTGACCTCGGGGCACGCGGCGCGAAGCTCGCGGACGAGTCGCCGCTCGTCGCGCAGCTCCTCGACGCGCGTGACCAGCGTGAGCAGCACGTCGTCGGTCTTCCAGCCGCAGCGCACGACCGCGTGGCGCAGCACGCCCACGCCGCGGTCCTCGTCGTAGGGCGGGACGTGCAGGCGCTCGGCCACCCGCGCGACGCCGTTCAGCACACGCCTCGCGCGCGGATCCTCGACCAGGCACTCCTCGCACGGCACGATGCGGTGCGTTCCCGCAGCGTAGAAGCCCGAGGCGACGCGCCCGCCGCGCGCGTGCGCGAACGGAGTCGCCGCCTTGTGGCGGTAGCGCACGGGGTCGTCCATGCCGGCGATCGGCTCGACCTCCGCGCCGTCCTTCTCGGCCATCCCCGCAATGAGTCCCTCGACCTGCTCCTGCTTGCGACGCAGCTGTATGGGGTAGGGAACCGCGAGCCACTCGCAGCCCCCGCACTCACGTGCGATCGGGCAGGTGTAGGTCCTGTATCCCATGGCATCCTCCAAAGTCGAGCTCCGGTCATCCATTGTCTCATGCCCGGCGCCCACCCGTCGCCGCGGTTCAGGCGCCGGTGAGCGGTCAATCCTGAACTGCCGCTTGCAAAGAGACCAATCTGATATCACAATGGCATCAGCGCATCGCGACCCACAGGGGGCCGCAGCGCCGATGAAAGGAACAGCAATGACCGTAGAGAAGCAGGCCCGCGCCGCATCCGGCTGGCCCATGCTCTTCGTTACCCTCGCAGCCTACGCGGCGTCCGTCTGGGGCATCGTGCAGGGCATCATCATTCTGGCGTCCGCAGAGGAGTCCGGCGCCCCCGCCCCCGTCGCGGGGCCCGCGCTGCTCGTCGGCGGCATCGTGCTGCTCATCGTCGCCATAATCGTCAGCTGCGGGTTCTTCTCGCTCCAGCCCGGCCAGGCGCGCGTGCTCGTGCTCTTTGGCAGCTACGTGGGAACGGTCCGCGAGTCCGGGTTCTACTGGGCGAACCCCTTCTACAGCAACAGCCTCGGCACCCCCGACGGCGGCGCCTCCATTGACGTGAGCCTCGAGGAGGGCAACCCCTCCGTCAAGGCGGCGGCAGCCAAGGCGCTCTCGACCAAGGTGTCCCTGCGCGCCCGCACCCTCAACGGCGACCGCCTGAAGGTCAACGACAAGATGGGCAACCCGATCGAGATCGCGACGGTGGTGGTCTGGCACGTCGCCGACACCGCCAAGGCCCTCTTCGACGTGGATAACTACCCCAGCTTCGTGGCCATGCAGACCGAGACCGCGCTTCGTCACGTGGCGAGCATCTACGCCTACGACCACATGGAGGACGATGACGCCACCAACCAGTCCATCACGCTGCGCTCCAACATAGAGGAGGTCTCTGCCAGCCTGCGCGAGGAGCTGGACCGCCGCCTCTCCCCCGCGGGCGTCTCCGTGGACGATGCGCGCCTCACGCACCTGGCCTACGCGCCCGAGATCGCCCAGGCGATGCTCCGCCGCCAGCAGGCCGAGGCGATCATCGCCGCGCGCAAGAAGATCGTCGAGGGCGCGGTCTCGATGGTGGACATGGCGCTCAAGGAGCTCTCCGACGGCGGCGTCGTGGAGTTCGACGAGGACCGCAAGGCCGTCATGGCCTCCAACCTGATGGTCGTGCTCTGCGGCGAGTCCGAGGCTCAGCCCGTGCTCAACACCGGCAGCCTCTACCAGTAGGCGGGTGATGACGTGGCCGCGCGCAAGCAGTACCCGCTCCGCATAGACCCGGAGGTCTGGGCCGCGGTCGAGCGCTGGGCCGCGGACGAGATGCGAAGTGCCAACGGCCAGGTCGAGTGGATCCTGCGCGACGCCCTGCGTCGCGCAGGCCGCCTCCCCAAGAAGGGCGAGAAGAACGACAACCAGTGAGGGCGTGCGAGGGGGACGGTCACTTCCGCACGGCGTGCCCCGCGCCGTGCGGAAGTGACCGTCCCCCTCGCACGCCCTCGCGCCCCCACCGTCCTTCTCGCCCGCTGCCCGATATGTGCGCAACGCCGTGCCCAAACGTGGGTAAGGTGAGTCACATCGTGCACACACCCCGTCCGAGGGAGGCATCATGGCTGCAAAGGGAACCGAGAAGGTCAAGAACGTGGTCCTTGTGGGCCAAGGCGGCGTGGGCAAGACCATGCTGGCCGAGGCCATGCTCCACCTTACGGGTCGTACCACCCGTCTGGGCGGCCACGCCGGCACCAAGCCCACGCTCGACTACGACGGCGAGGAGGGCGAGCGCGGCTTCTCCATCTCGACCGCCATCGCTCCGATCGTCTGGGAGGGTACGCGCCTGAACGTGCTCGACGCCCCGTGCTACCCCGACTTCGTCGGCGACGCCTATGCCGCGATGAGCGCCTGCGAGACGGCGACCTTCGTCGTCGACGCGGCCTCGGGCCCGGGCACCATCACCACCCGCCTGTGGTACGCGGCCGAGGAGCTCTCGCTCTCCCGCGCGCTCTTCATCAACCGCCTCGACCGTCCCGACGCCGACTATGACGTGGCGTTCGCCACGCTCCAGGAGCGCTTCGGCACCAACCTCGGCGCCGTCACCATCCCGATGGGCTCCGGCGACGCCTTCTCGGGCGTCATCGACGTCGTGCACATGAAGGCCCGCCACCTCGAGGGCGGCAAGGTCGTCGTCGAGGACGTCCCCGCCGAGTTCGCCGACGCCGCCGACGCCGCCCGCGCACAGCTCACCGAGCTCGTTGTCGAGGCCGACGACGAGATCATGATGAAGTACCTCGAGGGCGAGGAGGTCACCCAGGACGAGCTCGAGGGCCTTCTCGCCAAGGCCATCCGCGAGCGCGTCTTCGTGCCCGTGTTCTCGGGCAGCTGCGTGCGCGAGGAGGGCGTCATCTCCTTCATGGACGCCGCCGTGGAGTGGTTCCCCACGATGGCCGACTTCGGACGCATCCCCCTGGTCAACGGCGAGCAGCTCGACATCTCCGAGGATGACGAGCGCCCCGTCGTGTTTGCCTTCAAGTCCCTCAACGACCCGCAGAACGGCCGCCTCTCCTTCCTCAAGGTCCTCGCGGGCACCATCACGCCGGGCATCGAGCTCACCAACGCGCGCACGCGCAAGACCGAGCGCCTCGGGCACCTCTACCAGATGTGCGGCAAGGAGACCACCGACGTGCAGTCCGCGGCCGCGGGCGACATCGTCGTGGTTCCCAAGCTCGAGGCCATGACCGGCGACACGCTCTCCGTCACCGGCAAGGTCGAGGCTGCCGAGTTCCGCTTCCCCAACTCGCTCTACCGCATCGCCATCGAGCCCGACGCGCGCGGCACCGAGGGCAAGCTCTACGCCTTCCTCGAGAAGTCCGCGGACGCCGACCCGACCCTCAAGGTCGAGCGCGACGAGGACACCGGCCAGACCGTCATCTCCGCCATCGGCGAGGCGCAGGTCAGCGTCCTTCTCGACCGGCTCGAGGACCGCGCGGGCATCACTGCGCACACCGTGGCGCTCAAGATCCCGTATCGCGAGACCATCCGTCGCGTCGCCTCCGCCCAGGGCCGCCACAAGAAGCAGACGGGCGGCGCCGGCCAGTACGGAGACTGCTGGCTGCGCATCGAGCCCAACCCCGGCGCCGGCTACGAGTTCGTCGACGAGGTCGTGGGCGGCCACATCCCGCGCGGCTTCATCCCCGCCATCGACAAGGGCGTCCAGGAGACCATGCGCGAGGGCGTGCTCGCCGGCTACCCGATGATCGACGTGAAGGTCGCCGTCTACGAGGGCTCCTACCACCCGGTCGACTCCAACGAGATGGCCTTCAAGACCGCTGCCCGCATCGGCTTCCAGAAGGCGGTCGGCCAGGCCGAGCCCGTCCTGCTCGAGCCGATGGCGCACCTGCGCATCACCGTCCCCGAGAGCTACGCGGGCTCCGTCATGGGCGACGTCTCGGCGAGCCGCGGGCGCGTCGAGGGCATGGAGGCCGGCACCGGCGCCACCGCCGGCGAGACCACCGTCGTCGCGACCATCCCGTACGCCGAGGTCACCGACTACGCGACCCGCCTGCGCTCGCTCTCGCGCGGCACCGGCGAGTTCGAGCTCGAGGTCTCCGGCTACGAGCAGGTCCCGCACGACATCCAGCAGCGCCTCGCGGAGGAGTACGCCGCCCGCCGCGCCGCCGGCGAGAAGTGATGGGAGGCGCCGGCGCGCCCCCGCCATCCTGACCCCCCACGCGGGCGGTCGACCGCACCGGTCGGCCGCCCGTTATGTGCGACAATAGCCCCGTCACAGTTGTCCGTCGCAAGGAGGCACCATGCTCTCTGCCGTTCAGATCAAGCCCGACGTCTACTGGGTCGGCGCGCTCGACTGGAACGCTCGCGAATTCCACGGCTACACCACCGAGGCCGGCATCACCTACAACGCTTACCTCATCCTCGACGAGAAGGTCACGCTCATCGACACCGCCAAGATCACCTTCAAAGACGAGCTGCTGCAGCGCATCTCCTCGGTGATCGACCCCTCGAAGATCGACGTCATCATCGCCAACCACGTGGAGATGGACCACTCGGGCTCGACCCGCGTCATCCGCGACCTCGCTCCGAACGCGCAGATCTACTGCTCCGCCCCCCAGGGCGTCAAGAACATGACCGCGCACTTCGGCGACCTCGGCTACAACGGCGTCAAGACCGGCGACACGCTCTGCATCGGCAAGCGCACGCTCGCCTTCGTCCAGACGCCCATGGTGCACTGGCCGGACAACATGGTCACCTACGACGCCTACGACAAGATCCTCTTCTCCAACGACGCCTTCGGCCAGCACTTCGCCAGCTCGGCGCGCTTCGACGACGAGAACGACCTCTGCGAGGTCATGCACCAGGCGCGCAAGTACTACGCCAACATCGTGCAGCCCTATCGCGCCCAGGCGAGCGCGGCGGTCAAGGCCGTGCGCGGCCTCGGGCCCGACGCCCTCGACATGATCTGCCCCGCCCACGGCGTCATCTGGCGCAGCCACGTCGAGGACATCCTGCGCGCATACGAGGAGGACTTCGTGTCCGGCGCCGTCCGCGAGCGCGCGCTCGTGGTCTACGACTCCATGTGGCACTCCACCGAGAAGATCGCCCGCGCCCTCGTCGACGGCTTCCTGGCGAAGGGGGTCCCCGCGCAGCTCATGGACCTCAAGGAGAACCACATCTCCAACGTCATGGACGTCTTCCTCGACTGCAGGTACGTGTGCGTGGGCTCGCCGACCCTCAACAGCCAGATGCTGCCGACCGTGTCCGCGTTCCTCACGTACATGAAGGGGCTCTCCCCCAAGAACGACAACCGCATCGGCCTCGCGTTCGGCTCCTACGGCTGGGCGCCGCTCGGCCCGAACAACGTGGCCAAGGAGCTCGAGGCGGCCGGATTCCAGATGCCCGAGAAGACCATCGCGCTCAACTGGATTCCCAGCGAGGAGCAGCTCGGCGCCGCGCGCGACGTCGCGGCAGGGCTCGTCGGCTAGGTAGCTTCCGACGCGAGGGGCGTCGTTCGGGCATCCTGCCCGCGCGGCGCCCCTCGTCTGCGCCCGGACTTTGCCCCTGTGGTGGGCAGCGGAGCCGCTGACCTGCTAGAATCAACCTATTGTGCCGCGGGCCCCATCGTCCCGACCCGGGCACGCATCTGATTCCCGACCGAGGAGGTTGCGCACGAGCGCATGGACGTAGCGATAAGTATTGCGGTTACCTTCCTGCTCACCCTGGCGAACGGCTACTTCTCCATGTCGGAGCTCGCCGTGGTGAGCGCCAAGCGCGCGGTTCTTGAGCCCGAGGCGGAGGACGGTGACCGCAGAGCCCGTGGCGCCCTCGACCTCGCCTCCAACTCAGAGCAGTTCCTCGCCACCATCCAGGTCGCCATCACCCTCGTGGGCTTCGCGTCGTCCGCCTTCGCGAGCACCAGCCTCTCCGACCCGCTCGGAAGCTGGTTCATGAGTCTCGGCATGCCCGACTCGATCGCGCAGCCCCTCGCCCCCATCCTCATCACCCTCGCGGTCTCGTACCTCTCCATCGTCGCCGGCGAGCTCGTGCCCAAGCGCATGGCGCTGTCCAACGCCGAGGCCGTCGCCAAGTCCGTCGCCGGCCCCATCCGCGGCTTCATGCACGTGGCGCGCCCGCTCGTGTGGATCACCGCCAAGTCGGCCAACGGCCTCTCGGCCCTCCTGGGCGTCAAGTCCGCCGACGAGCGCGAGAGCGTCTCCGAGGAGGAGATCAAGTACATGGTGACCGACGCCGACGAGCTGTCGGACCAGGAGAAGTCGATGATTCACGAGGTCATCGACATGGGTGACACCATCGCGCGCGAGGTCATGGTCCCGCGCGTCGACATGACGGCGATGGAGGACACCTCCACGCTTACCGAGGTGCTCTCGGTCATGCGGCGCACCGGGTACTCGCGCATCCCGATCTATCACGACTCCGTCGACCGCATCGTGGGCGTCGCTCACATCAAGGACATCATCAGCCCCATCCTCGACGAGGGTCGCGCGTCCGACCCGGTGGCCGCCCACGTCCGGTCGGCGAACTTCGTCCCCGACACCAAGGACATCATCCCCCTGCTCTCCGAGATGCAGTCAAGTCACGACCAGATGGTCATCGTGGTCGACGAGTACGGCGGCACGGCGGGCGTCATCACGATCGAGGACATCGTCGAGGAGGTCGTCGGAGAGATCGAGGACGAGTTCGATCCCGACAACAAGTACCTCACCAAGCTCTCCGACCGAGAGTGGCTCGTCGACGGCCGCTTCTCCCTCGATGACGCCATCGACCTCGGCTGGCCCGTCGAGGACAGCGAGGAGTACGAGACCATCGCCGGGTTCGTGACCGACCTCGCCGACAAGCTGCCGCACCCCGGTGACATCATCGAGAAGGACGGCTACCAGTTCCGCGTCCAGTCGATGCGCGGCCGGCGCCTCTCGATGATTCGCGTCGTCGCCCCGGAGCCCGTTGCCTCCGACGCTGACGACAACGCTGAGGGGGAGAAGGGCGCCGACTCGTCGAAGGATTAGGCCATCGCCCGATCTTTCACTACAATGGTCTGAGATACGCCGCCTGTCCCAGGACGGGCCCGAGACGAGGGGGAGCCAGACGATGGCTCAGCTTTTCGACATCAGGAAGGTGACCGTCGGCCCGCGCAACCTCGAGGCCACGGTCGAGATTGCCCCGAGCGCGCCGCTCATGACGAGCGAGGACCCCGAGGGAACCGCGCTCGTGCTCGAGCTCATGCCCGAGCTCGCCGACCACTACTGCCTCGGTGACGCGTCCTCGCGCTTTGGCGAGGTCGTGGGGAGCACCGAGCTCGCGCACCTGCTCGAGCACGTTGCCGTCGAGCTGCTCGCCCGGACCGACGCGGCCGGGGACATCTCCTCCGGACAGACCGTCGAGCTCTCCGAGCGCACCTACCGCATCAGCCTCGCGTGCCCCGACGACGTGCTCGTCGCCGGCGCGCTCTCCAGCGCGGTGTGGATTCTCCAGTGGGCGTACGCGGGCGGCGGAGAGCCGCGCCCCGACGTCGCCGCCATCGCCGAGGGTCTCGTCGCCCTCGTGGCGAGCCTCGACCAGGACGCTGAGCCGGCGCAGGAGCCCGAGGGGGACGTCGCGCCGGACCACGGGGACGCCCCCGCGACCGAGCCCGCGCGCGACCTCGTCACCGAGGACGTCGCACCTGCCTCGCCCGTCGCCCAGGCGGACCCCTCGATTCTCGCTCAGGTGGCGGACGACCCCGCCGCGGACCAGGAGCCGCCCGCGCCGCGCGGCGGCGACGCCTGGGACCTCGACGGCGTTCCCCGTCCGCACCTCGTTCGATAAGGCGCCCGTGCGCCCGACCCAATGGCCAGCACTGACAGGAGGATGGTATGAACAAGAAGACGGTCGGCTTCATCTTTGGCAGCATCGTCGGCGCAGCCGCTGGCGTCGTCGCGGGCATCATGCTCGCCCCCCGCTCGGGCGCCGAGAGCCGCGCCATGGCGGCCGACGCCATGAACGACGCGTGGGACAGCGCCGTTGACACCTACGAGCGCGGCACGAACGTCGTGACCGAGAAGTTCAACAACGTGCGTCCCGCCGTCGACGCCAAGACCGACGAGCTGCGCGCCAAGGTCGACCTCGCCCGCGAGCGCATGGACCAGCTCCGCGACTCCCTCTCCGAGGCCGTCGCCGGTGCCTCCTCCCAGGTCCAGGACGCCGTGAGCTCCGTCGCCGACCGCGTCTCCGCCATGGCTGACGCCCCCGTCGCCGACGAGCGCCCCGCCGACGCCGTTCACGTCGAGGTCGTCGACGCCGACGAGACGCCCGAGGCCTAGCACGTGGCAAGGATCAGCGACCTCACGGGCCTGCGCGTCCTCGTCCTCAAGAAGTCCAAGGCGGCAAAGGACGGCACCGTCACCGAGAAGTACCAGAGGCTCGGCAAGGTGCACAACGCCGTCTTCTCCCCGGACGGGTGCCGCGTCGTCGGGCTCATGGTCAAGCGACCCGACGCCGTCGGGATGATCAAGCGCGAGGACGCGTTTCTCGCGCTTGACTCCTATCGAAGGTACGACGAGAAGAACCTCCTGGTCACCCGCCCCGAGGATGGTCTCGACGTCGCCGCGCAGCGGCGCCTCGGCCTCGACTGGGACGCGTGCATCATCTGGTCGGGCATGGATGCCAGGACCACGGACGGCATGTCGCTCGGATACGTCTCAGACGCCGAGTTTGAGGAGGAGAGCGGTCGCGTCGAGCGCTTTCTCGCCACGGACGGGAGCGTGGCGCGTGCCCTCATCGGCTCGTTCGTGATCACGCCCGAGATGGTGCGCGGCTATCGTGACGGCTTCATGGTCGTCGACAGCGGCGGCCGAGCCGTAGGCCTCGACGGCGGCATCGCCGGCGCGGCCGGCGAGGGGTACGCCCGCGCAAAGGCGATGGGCGCCGAGGTGGGCAAGAAGGTGGGGGCCGCCGCCGGCGAGGCGGTGGACAGGGGCTCCTTCGCGCTGGGCCGCGCGCTCGGCAAGGCGAAGCGGGCCATCTCGGACGCGTCCGCGCCCGAGCAGGCTCCGCAGCCACCTTCCATCGAGGCTGCCGACGTGCGCGTGAGCAGGCCCGTGGAGGGGCTGCCCGAGCGCTCCGCCCCCACGCCGGAGCGCGAGGAGCCCAGGACGTATGTCCCCGCCGCAGAGGCTGCCCCTCGGCAGGATGCGCCCAGGGCGGGTCAGAGGGTGGCATCGAAGCAGAAGGCCTCCTCCGGCGCGTCGCGCTCGACCGGCGACAAGGTCGCCCGTGCCGCCGGGAGACAGCTCAGCTCGTTCGGAAAGATGTTCGGCAGCTTCAAGGACGAGTTCGACAAGGCGAGCAAGGGCTAGGGGCTCGCCGGCGCCGCTCCGGCGCGCGTCAGCCGCGCACCTCGTCAAGGTAGGCCGGCTTTCTCACGAGCGCCCCCTGCGCGTCGTCGATGGCGCGCCTGAGCTCGCCCGCGCGCTCGATGTACTGGCCGAGGACGTAGCGCAGGTCGGGCTCGGAGAGCCGGGAGACGAGCTCGCGCGCGTCGGAGACGTCCCTGCCAAAGCGCAGCGGGTCGCAGTTGTGCTCGGCGAGGTCGATGATCTGGCCGAGAACCCCGTGCTCCTCGGGGCGGACCTCGCGCAGGCGTGCCATGAGTTCGAGCTGCTCGAGCTCCCCCATGATCTCCCAGAGACAGAAGAGAGCCCGCTCTGCGGCGTTGCGGTAGCGCGCGAGCTCCGCGATCTCACGGTCCGTCGCGGCATCGCTGCCGAGCGCGTCGACGAAGCGGGCTGCCTGCGTGTGCACCATCTGGAAGTGAAGGAGCTCCTCGGACGAGACCACGGTGTCGACGCGCCCGACGAGCGTCGCGCGGACGAGGCCCCACGAGCGCTCGACCATCGAGATCATCTGACGGACGTTCGCCACGAAGAGGCGGCGGTCCGACATGGGGCAGACGAGGCGGTTGACCACGGAGACCGTGAGGATGGCGAGCACGAGGCTCGCGAGCCTCATCCCGGTTGCGTAGGAGTCGTCGATCGAGACCGACGCCATCGTGACGGCGTAGGCGGTCGCAAAGAACGCTGAGGTCACCGAGCCCGGGGTCGACGCGTAGAGCGGCGCCACGAGAACGGTCCCGAGGATGGTGATTCCCACGTACCCCAGGTTAAGCAGGGCGAGCGCGTGCACGAAGAGGCATCCGATGACGGTTCCGATCATGCGCGTCCGCATCCTCCGCATGGACTCCTCGGGGAACGGCTGGAGCAGCAGGAAGGCGTGCAGGGCGAACCAGTAGAGCTTCTCGACCGGAAAGAGCAGGTTGGTCGTGCAGCTCACGGCGAGTACCGCTCCGCAGCGCACCGCGAAGCGCATCTCGAACGAGTCGAGGCTCGGGCGCTTTCGGAAGAGCGCCACGCGGGCGAGTCCCCGGGGCGTGAGCTGCCAGGGCCGCTGGTGCGGGTCTGCGGCGGTGCGCAGGATGAGGATGACGAGGTTGAGGTAGCCCTGGAAGAAGATGCGGAAGCGCTCCTCGGAGAGGTGGGTCGCGACGAGCAGCGCCCGCGCCTCGGGAAGCAGCTGGGTGCAGGCGTCGGCGGTCTCGAGCCTCAGGGCCACGTCCATGCGCCGCGTGAGGTCGGCGAGGCTCGCGAGCACGCTGGCATGATCCTCCCGATGCTCGCGCGTCCAGTCCGAGCTGCCGCTCAGATAGGCGGTTCTCTGCGCGAGCGTGGCGAACATGTCGAGGAGGTCCCGCACGCGCGCCGGGGCCGAGGAGTCCTCTCGCGCCGTGTAGGCGAGCCGGGAGAACTCGCTCCTCAGCTCGAGGAGCTCCGCCCCGTCTGGATTCCCTCCGTGCGCGGCGGCGCGGTCGAGCGCGTCGGCGAGCCTGCGCACGCAGGCGTGGAGCTCGTCGCGGGCGTCGTCGGCGCGATGGCGCGCGGCTCCCGCGACGAGCAGGCTTGCGCTGAGCAGGGCGCAGCACGCCGCGAGCACGGCCGCCTGCGTCCAGAACGCGTCCACGAGCACTGCCGGCCTGAGCTCGAGCCAGCAGAAGAGCATCGTGTAGGGGAAGTACCTCCGGGGGTTGAGCTGAGACGAGCGCATGAACACCAGGATGAGCGGTACGCAGAGGTTGACGGCCACGCACAGCGCGGCGCTGGTGACGGCGACGCGCGCGGCGACGAGGACGAACGCGCTCACGAGCGCGAAGCGCGCGTACTGCCCGGGCGGGTTGTACTTGGTGAGGCGAGTCTCGAAGAGGGTGGTGTAGGGCGAGACCACCAGCAGGTAGTCCGAGCCAAAGAACAGCGTCACGATCCATAGCAGCGCGATGAAGAACAGGATGGTGGGAAGCGTGGCAACGAGCCGCTCACGCCTTGCGTCGAGCCATATGCGCGCCCTGTCCCCGTTCATCGCCGCTCCGCGGCTGACGCCAGCGTCAACCCATTCCCATTGCCTGCATAACGAACATGATAACGGTGAGGACCGTCACGGCGACGATGGTGAACCAGGTGAGCGCGTTCCAGAGACGGCTGTTGGCGTAGCGCCCCATCACGTGCCGGTCGCTGGCGATGAGCACCATGAAGACGAGCAGGACGGGCAGCAGCACGCCGTTGATGACCTGCGCGATCATCATGATCCCGAAGAGGTTGACGTTGGGGATCACCACCACGACGGCCGAGACGGCGATGACGGCGGTGATGATGCCGCGGTAGATGGGGGCCTCGGCCCAGCTCCGGTCGGCTCCGCGCTCCCAGCCGAAGGCCTCGCACACGGCGCTCGAGGTGATGCCCGGCAGCACGCACGCCGCAAGGAAGGACGCCCCGGTGAGGCCCGCGCCGAAGAGGGCCTCGGCGTAGTCCCCCACGAGCGGCGCGAGCGCGGCCGCGGCGTCCTCCGCGCCGTTGACGGAGATGCCGGCAGGATGCAGGACCGCGCCGGTCGTGAGGATGATGAACCAGGAGATGACGCTCGCCGCGACGGCACCCGTCACGGTGTCGACCCGCTGGTACGGCAGGTCGTCGGCATGGGCGTTCTTCTCGACCACGTTGCTCTGCGCCAGGAAGAGCATCCACGGCGCGATGGCCGTGCCCACGCTCGCCACGAGCAGCGAGAGGTACTGAGGCGTCGGCGTGACGTGCGGCACGACGGTGTTGATCAGCGCCTGGCCCCAGTCGGGGCCGACCATCACGCCGGCGACGATGTAGGTCACGAAGACGCAGGCGATGGCGAGCAGCACCTTCTCGATGCGGCGGTACGAGCCGCTCATGGTGAGCAGCCAGATGGCGAGCGCCGCGACGGGGACCGAGACGATGGGGGGCACGTCGAAGAGGGCGAGCGCCGACGCTATGCCCGCGAACTCCGAGAGCGTGACCGTGGTGTTGGACACGAGCAGCGCCAGCATGGCGAGCGCGGAGAGGCGAACGCCGAACTGCTCTCGGATGAGCGAGGCGAGCCCCTTGCCCGTGACGCAGCCCATGCGGGCCGCCGTCTCCTGCGCGACTATGAGCAGGAAGCACATGACCGGCACGGTCCAGAGTTGATGGAAGCCGAAGAGCGCGCCCGCGTTCGAGTAGGTCGCCACGCCGCCGGCGTCGGCGCCCGCGAGCGCCGCGACCATGCCCGGGCCCATCGCGGCGAGGATGAGCCTCGGCTGGAGCCGCTGCCGCGCGTCCCTCTCGTCTGACGCGCCCCTGTCCCTCGTGCGATCGGCCACGGCTAGCCCACCAGCCCCATCGGAGCGGCGAGCGCGACCACGGCGACCAGGTAGACGACTGCCGCGAGCAGCATCGCGACCATGGAGAGCGTGAACCCCGAGGTCTCCTTGTTGCGCTCGTCACGGCTGCGGAGCACCGCCAGGTAGAGGGGCGAGGAGGAAAACGAGAAGAACGTGGAGGCCGCGGCCGCCGCGCCTCCGGTCGTGAGCACCGGCCCGAGGCCGTCGAGCGAGGCGGGGACGGCCGGCGAGGCGATCACGCTCTCGAGTGCGAGCACGATGAGCGCCACGAGCGCCCCGAGCGCCACGCCCAGGCCGAGGCCGCGGAACGTGAAGCCGATCATCGAGGGGGAGTCCTCGTCGTCGGGGTCGTGCTCGATGAAGAAGTTGGTGACGTAGCTCACCGCGTCGTCCGCGAGCACGAGCGCCACCGCGAGCGGAATCGCGGCGACGAGCGTCTCGCCCAGGCCCAGGCTGCCTCCCACCACGAAGGCGAGGGCGAGCACGCCGATCGCCCAGAGGGCGACCCACGCGTTGCGGCGCACGAGCCAGATGAGCGCGCTCGCGTGCCCGGAGTCCTCGCCGTCCGCAGCGCCTCCCGCGACGCGCAGGTCCTCGGCATGCTCCTCCTCGAGGACGTCGAGCGCGTCGTCGACGGTGACGATGCCGAGCAGGCGCCCCTCGTCGTTGACGACGGGCATGGCGAGCAGGTCGTACTTGGCGATGTCCTCGGCCACGTCCTCCTGGTCGTCCTCGGGGCTGGCGGTCACGAGGTCCTGCGTCGCGAGCTCGGAGAGGCGCGTCGCGCCCTCGGCGACGATGAGGGCGTTGAGGGTCACCACGCCGGAGAGCCGCCCGTCCCCGTCGGTGAGGTAGACGTAGCGCACGGCCTCGAAGTCCTCGTCGAGCCCGCGCAGGAGCGCGACCGCGTCGGCCACCGTGGCGCCCTCGTCGATGGTGGCGACCTCGGAGGTCATGATGCGGCCCGCGGTGTTCTCGCGGTAGCCGAGCAGCTGGCGGATGGCGCGCTGCTCCTGGACGCCCATCAGGCGCAGGAGCTTCTCGGCCTTGTCGTAGTCGAGCTCGGAGACGAGCTCGGCGGCGTCGTCGGGGTCCATCTCGGAGAGCATGCGCGAGGCGTCGGTCTCGTTCATGTTGCCCATGAGCTCCGCCGCCATGGCGTCGTCGTCGAACTCGGCCATCGCGCCGGCTCGCTGCTCGTCATCGAGCTGCGCGAAGACCTGGCCGCGCAGGCGCGGGTCGAGCCGCTCGATGATGTCGGCGATGTCGGCGGGGTGCATGTCGTCGAGCGTCTTGTGGCTCACGGAGAGCTTGACGTTGGAGAGGTCGCGCTCCACGAGGTCCATGTAGCTCCACGCGATGATCCTCTCGGGCAGCGGGTGCCCGAAGGTGCGGGCCAGCCGCAGCGCGACGCGCTCGAGGGCGGGGTGGAGGCTGCGCAGCAGTCCGCGCGCGCCGACCTCGGCGCCGAGCAGGCGAAGCTGCGTGGAGCTCGTGTCGGAGAGCTTGAGGTCGTTCACGCGCACGACCCGCATCCCGTGGGTGTCCACGATCTGCTTGTTCAGGATGTCGCGGGCGAGAAGAACCTCGTCCGGCTGAAGAAACGAGAAGCGCAGGTCGGTCGACACGACCTTGAGGTGGACCTCGTGCTCGTCGTAGGTGTCGACGAACTTGCGCCACGAGACCATGATGGGCGTCCGCCCGGGCCCCATGAAGGCCAGGCTCGTGATGCGGGGGAAGACCTCGCCGGTGGCGATGCCGAGGTCGGAGACCGTGCCGACCTTCTCGCCGTCGGCATCCAGAACGGGGTTGCCCAAGAGCTGGGACAGGTAGATCATCTGCGCTCCTTCACGGTTGCGTCGTCGACGCGTCCTCGATGGGAGCGCGCCGCAGGGTCATCGACGGTAAGGTCGAGGTTTCATGCGGACCTTTCTCTTGGGGTACGTGCCACAGGCCATTGTAGCCCATGCGCCCCCGGCGCGAGCGCTCCCGCGAGATGTCCGGCGTCCACCGACGCCGGCGGCAGCCCGTGGAGCGGCCCTGTCCCCGCGCCCCGCCGCGCCCTATGATGAGAGGAGGAGAGGGGAGGCACGCGTGGACGGTCGCAGGCTCAGGCGCCGGGTGGCGCACGTCGTCGCGGGAGCGCTCGCCGTGGCCGTGTGCGCGGCGCTCGCCGTTGGCACCGCGGCGATGGCGCTCCTCGGCGACACGGTCAAGTCGTACCTGGGAACGGACGTCGTGAACGTCTCGACGGAGGAGCGCGAGGCGACCATGGCGGCCGGCCGTGCCCTCGCCGAGCGCGTCGAGGCGGAGGGGATCGTCCTCGTGCGCAACGAGGGGCGGACCCTGCCGCTGCCCCCCTCGACCGACCGGGTCAACGTGTTCGGCTGGGCCTCGACGCAGTGGGTGGGCAGCGGGTCCGGTTCGGGGCAGGTCACGGGCTCCGTCATGGGTCTCTACGAGGCGCTCGACGAGCGCGGCGTCGCCTACAACACCGAGCTCGCCGAGATGTACCGCGGCTTC
Organism: Thermophilibacter mediterraneus; assembly: GCF_900119385.1. Classification (GTDB taxonomy): domain Bacteria; phylum Actinomycetota; class Coriobacteriia; order Coriobacteriales; family Atopobiaceae; genus Thermophilibacter; species Thermophilibacter mediterraneus. The sequence goes on along the minus strand of NZ_FPKO01000009.1, from coordinate 531,395 downwards.
TGCGGCGAGCGCGCCTATCGATGGGCGGGTGCCCTCAACAGCCATGACACCGAGTTCTGCCGACTCTACGAGCCGTCCGTCACGGACGAGACCTGCTACCCCGCCGACCTTCTCGCCCGCGCCCGGGACTTCTCGGACACGGCGATCGTGGTCATCGGCCGTGTCTCGGGGGAGTCCATAGACTGCCCGCCCGAGCAGCACAAGGCGCGCGAGCGGGGCGGCGAGGTGGTCGTGGACGCCACGAGGGGCTACCTCGAGCTCTCGCGCGAGGAGGAGGAGCTGCTCGCCTACGTTGGCGCCACCTACGAGCACGTGGTCGTGCTGGTCAACTCCACCAACACGATGGAGCTCGGCGAGCTCGAGACCACGGACGGCGTCGACGCGGCGCTCATCGTCGGGCCGACGGGGGAGGTGGGCGCCCGTGCGGTCGTCTCGGCGCTCTGGGGTGACACCAACCCCTCGGGACGCACCACCGATACGTATGCCTACGACTTCTCGACCGCGGCGAGCTGGGCGAACTCGGGCGAGCGAGGCGAGGGGACCTATGCGCTCGCCAACGGGCTCTACCCTGCCGACGGCACGCTCAACGTGAACGTTGGCGTGACCGAGCCCTATGACGCCGTGCGCTACGTGGACTACGCCGAGGGGATCTACGTCGGCTACCGCTGGTACGAGACGGCCGACGCGGAGGGGTTCTGGGACGACGTGACCAACGAGCACGGCACGGGCTACGACGCCGTGGTCCAGTACCCCTTCGGCTACGGGCTCAGCTACACGGACTTCTCGTGGGAGGTCGTGGGGCGCTCGCCCTCGCAGGGCACGTGGGTCGCTCGCGAGACGACCTTCGCCGTCACGGTGCGGGTGACCAACACGGGCACGGTTGCCGGACGAGACGTCGTGCAGCTCTACTGCGCCCCGCCGTATCGCGAGGGCGGCATCGAGAAGGCCTCGGGCGTTCTCGTGGCGTTTGAGAAGACGCGGCTCCTGCAGCCGGGGGAGAGCCAGGAGGTCCGCCTCTCCTTCTGCCTCGATGACGTGGCGTCCTATGACTACCGGGACGTCAATGCGAACGGCTTCTCGGGCTACGAGCTCGAGCGCGGCGAGTACGTGGTCGAGCTCAGGCGAAACGCCCACGAGCCCGCTTCCTGCGCCGCGGCCACGACGACGCTCTATCTCCCACAGGACGTGACGTGCGAGAAGGACCTCGACACGGGGTCCGTCGTAAAGAACCGCTTCACCTCGCCCGACGCGACCGACGGCGTCTCCAGTGACGGGTCCGACGCGGGGGGCGACCTCACCTACCTCACCCGCGCAGACTTCGCCGGGACGTTTCCCTCGGGTCGACCCACCTTTCGTGCGATGACGTCGGCCGTCGCCGCGCTCAACCTCTACGACGAGGGGCAGGCGCTCGCCGACGCGCTCTCCCGTGACGAGGCGGCCGCCGTGCAGCCCTCGTCGACTGCGTGGAGTCCCTCGTGGCAGCTCTTCTCGGGCGGGGAGCTCACGGAGCTCGGCGCGGAGCTGGGCGGGGACTACGGGAGCCCCTTCTGGGAGATCGTGCTCGACCGCATCTCCCTGCGCGACATGGAGCGACTCACCCTGCACGGGTACCTCGCGACCGGCTCCATCGACGCAATCGGCAAGCCGCTCACCAAGGAGGTCGACGGACCGGCGCAGGTGGGCTCCTTCAACCAGCTGACCTACGGCGTCGGCTACCCGAGTCCGTGCGTGCTCGCCCAGACCTGGAACGCGCGCCTCGCGCGCGAGGTGGGGCGCCAGCTCGGTCTCGAGGCGGCGACGCTGGGCGTCGACGGCCTCTACGCACCCTGCGCGAACGTGCACCGGACGCCCGTCGGCGGTCGCAACTACGAGTACTATGCCGAGGACCCGCTTGTCTGCGGGGTCATGGCCTCCGAGGTCACGGCGGGCGCGCGCGAGGCGGGGACCTACACCCTCCTGAAGCACTTCGCGGTCAACAACCAGGACTCCTACCGCGACTCCCTCTACACCTGGCTCACCGAGCAGTCCCTCCGCGAGATCTACCTTCGTCCGTTCGAGCTCGCCGTCAAGAGCGGGGCCTCGGGAATCATGACCTCGTACAACCGCGTGGGGGCAGTCTGGGCCGGGGGAAGCCGCGCCCTGCTCACGGAGGTGCTGCGCGGCGAGTGGGGGTTCGAGGGCGCCGTGATCACGGACTATGCCGACCACCAGCAATACATGAGCGCCGACCAGTCCCTCGCCGCGGGAGGCGACCTCTACATGGACGGCGTGTTCCGCAACGGGGCGTATGCGTACGGCGCCGTCGGAGGCGCGTCGGACGACGGGGCGGAGGGGGAGATCCTCTCCGCGCGCTCCGTCGACCTGCGTCGCGCGACCAAGGACGTGCTCTTCATGATCGTGGACGCCCGCGCGGCGAACCTCGCCTACAACGAGGCTGCGCGCGAGATGGGTGAGCCGACGATCGACCGCCCGGTCAAGACGCCCGGCTTCAACTACGTGGGGACGGCGCTCGCCCTGGCGGACGCCGTGGCGCTCACGACGCTCTGCGCGTGGGCTCATCGGGTGGCCGAGCGGAGGGCTGAGCGCAGGGCGAGGCGATGAGCCGGCCGAGGCGCCGAGCGGGCATGGCCCTCGTCCTCGCGCGGGCGAGGCCCGCCGGGCGCGCGACGCCCCACTGCGTGCGCGGAGGTCCCGCCGAGCGCGCCAAACCCCGTCGAGTGCGCGCTCAGTCCCGGGGCGCGGCGCGCACTCGACGGGTTTCATGTCCGTTCGGACATAAATCGGGACGAGTGCGCGGGAATCAGCGCGCACTCGACGGGGCAACAGAACGCCGCCCTGGCAGAAGGCCTCTGCCGGGACGGCGTGTGGTACCGATGCGAGGAGAAAACCGTGGGCCGCGCGGCGATTCTAGAAGCGCACCTCGGGAGCCGTGCGCGCCTCGGGAGAGGCCGCCTCGAAGCCGGCACGCGGGCGGAAGCGGCGTCCGGCGACGAGGCTGCCCGGGAAGGTCTCGATGGCGTTGTTGTACTCGAGGACCATGTCGTTGAAGCTCATGCGCGCGTAGCTGATGCGGTTCTCCGTGTCGGAGAGCTCGGTCTGGAGCTGCTGGAAGTTGGCGCTCGCCTTGAGGTCGGGATAGTTCTCGGCCACGGCAAAGAGGCTGCGCAGCGTGTCGGTGAGGACGTTGGACGCCTCCATCTTCGCCTCGGGGCTGCCCGCCGCGTCGACGGCGGCACGAGCCGCCGTCACGGCAGAGAGCGTGGACGACTCGTGCGTCGCGTAGCCGCGAACGGTCTCGACGAGGTTGGGAATGAGGTCGCTTCTGCGCTGGAGCTGGGCGTCGATGGTCTGCCATGCGTTGTCGCAGCGGTTGTCCGCCGTGATGATGCCGTTGTAGATCCGGATCCAGACCACCACGAGAACGATGACGACGGCAACGGCGACGGCGGGGACGACCCAGGCGGGCATGGCTCCTCCTTAGTAGAGCGCGGAAAGGGGTCGCTCCCTTTCCGCGCGCGAGTGCGGCAATGGCGGAGGAGGAGGGATTCGAACCCTCGGAACGGGGGTTACCCGCTCGACGGTTTTCAAGACCGCTGCAATCAACCGCTCTGCCACTCCTCCGCGTGCAGGCACTAGTATCCTACCCCATATGGGAGACAGACGAAGCCGAGGAGGAGCGGTGGGGGAGTCCAGGGGCGGCAAGGGGCACGAGGCCCACACGGACGAGGCGGGCCGCGACGCGGAGACCGACGAGCTGTTCATGCGCATGGCCCTCGAGGAGGCGGAGCTTGCCGCCCGTGAGGGCGAGGTGCCCATCGGTGCCGTGGTGGTCTGCGACGGGAGGGTCGTGGCGCGGGCCCACAACCGCCGCGAGGCGGACGCCGACCCCTCCGCGCACGCGGAATTCTCGGCCATGGTGGCGGCGTCGCGCGCGCTCGGTCGCTGGCGGCTCACGGGGTGCACGGTCTACGTTACGCTCGAGCCCTGCCTCATGTGCGCCGGGCTCATGGTGAACGCGCGCATCGACCGCTGCGTCTTCGGCGCCCCCGACCCGAAGGGCGGGGCCCTCGGCACGCTCTACGACGTGAGCCACGACCCGCGGCTCAACCACGAGTTCGCGGTGACCCCCGGCGTGCTTGCCGACGAGGCGGCCTCTGCGCTCAGGGAGTTCTTCCGCGCCCGCCGGAGGAGGTAGCCCGTCCCGCCCGCCCTTCTCGCCCGTGGCTCCGCTGACCCGCGCCGCACATGAGAACGCGGCCGGTCGCCGGGGAGGGCGGCCGGCCGCGTCGCGAGCGCGGTGCTATCGAGCGTTCCGCTACGCCAGCACGAGCGAGCCGACGTAGACGATGATCGCCATGACGACGGCGAAGGCGAAGGCGTACTTTGCGATCTTCCCGAGGATCTCGCCGTCCTTGCCGACCAGGCCGCACGCGGCGCAGCCGATGGCGATGTTCTGCGGGCTGAGCATCTTGCCGGCGGAGACGCCGAGGGAGTTGGAGGCGACGAGCCAGGTCTCGTTGACGCCGATCGACTGCGCGGCGTGGAGCTGGACGTTGCCAAACAGGACCTCGCTGGAGGTGCCGGAGCCGGTCACGAACGTGCCGAGCGCGCCGAGAAGCGGTGCCACGAGGGGGTACAGGCCGCCGAGCGTGCCCACGAAGAAGGCGGAGATGCTCGCGATCATGCCGGAGTAGCCCATGATCTTCGCGCAGGCGAGCACGCCGAGCATGGTGACGATGGTCTTGCTCATCTGCTTGCAGGTGGCGCCGAGCACCGAGGCCATCTCGCGTGCGGGGCAGCGCTGGATGATGCCGCCGACGATGCCGCAGATGAAGATCAGCACGCCCGGGGTGTTCACCCACGAGAAGGTAAGGGTCGCCGTGGGGTCGCCCGCATAGATGTTGACGGTGCTCTTGATCGCCGAGAGCGGGCCGTTGATGAAGGGGACGAGCTTGCTCGTTGCGAGAAGGACCACGAAGATCAGCGCGAACGGCGCCCAGGCGCGCAGCTTCTCGGCGACGCTCTCCTCCGGGGCGTCGTCGGCCGCGGCCTCGAGGCGGTACTGCTCGGGAACCTCGACGCCGCTCTTGTGCATGCGAAGGGCATAGGCGAACGTGAGCACGAGCGAGACCACCGCCGCGACGACGTCGGGCAGCTCGCCGCCGATGAAGTGGCCGGCGAGCACGAGGCAGGCGGCGAACGAGACGCCGGAGACCAGCGAGATGGGCAGCATTCCCTTGAGCGCCTTGCCCCCGTGGCCAACGAGGGCGACCATGAGGATGGGGCAGGCCACGACGAACGGGAAGACCTGGATGGCCTGGACCGTGGCGAGCTGCACCACGTCGATGCCCGTGATGGAGGCGAGCGTGGTGGTGGGGATGCCGATGGAGCCGAACATGGTGGGCACGCCGTTGGCGATGAGGCAGGCAAGAATCGAGGTCACCGGGGAGATGCCGAGGGCCATGAGCATGCTCGCCGGGATGGCGACGGCGGTGCCGAAGCCCGCCATGCCCTCGAGGAAGCCCCCGAAGCACCAGCCGATGAGCAGCGTCAGGACGCGGCGGTCGGCGGAGACGGAGCAGAGCATGCGCTTGATCGTCTCCATGGCGCCGGTGTGGACCGTGAGGTTGTAGGTGAACACGGCGGCGATGATGACGATCACGATGGGCCAGATCGCCATGGCAAAGCCCTCGAGGGCGGCGGTCGCCATGTTGACGGGGGTCATCCCCCAGCCGAGCGCCGCGCAGACCGCGGCGACGACGAGGGCGCCGAGGCTGGCGAGATAGGCCTCCATGTGCAGGCCACACAGGGCGATGACCAGCCAGATGATCGGCGCAAGCGCAAGGACGAACATTCCAAAGAGCTCGAACATAACAACTCCTGAGGTCGTGCCAGACAATCAAGCAGCTAATTTAGCACTTAGGCGGGCTTCAGGGAGCGTGGGAGCGCCCATGGTTGGGGCGCTGAGTCGGGAGCAACCGACGCGGGCCGCTTCGCCGTCCGCGCACCTCGGGTCTAAAGCGGTTCGTCTCCGGCGCGTAGGATGGTGAGATAGGGCTCGTAGGTAAACACGCGATAGCGCTTTCGTGAGGCGTCGCGTTTGGTCAGAAGCCCCGCTCGCTCGAACGTGGCGATGAGGGAGTTGGCTCCCGACGTGCTGAGGGAGAGCCTCTTTGCCACGAAGCCCACATCGACAATGGGGTTGCCCTCAAGAAGGTCAAGCAACCTGAGGGCATTCGCGGAACCTCGGCCCGACGCGGCAATCAGGGCCCTCTCCGAAGAAGAGTGCAGGTCGGCAAGGCGGCGCATGGAGTTTCGTGCGTCGAGGGCACTGTTGAGCAGACAGTCGCAGAAGAACGCGACCCAGCCTTCGTAGTCGCCGGTCTCTCGGACGCGCATGAGCCACTCGTAGTAGCTGATTCTCTGACGCTTAAGCTCGTAGGAGGGATAGAGAATGGGCATATCAAGAACGCCGTCGTTCATGAGGGAGAGCGTGATGAGAAGGCGCCCCATGCGACCGTTTCCGTCAAGGAATGGGTGCGCGGTCTCAAACTGATAGTGCGCCAGGGCAGCCTTCACCACGGGCTCCAGGTCCTTCTCGTTGTTGAGAAATACTTCGAGGTCAGAGAGGGTCTGGTGCATGTCCTCCACGTTGGGGGGAACGAAGGCCGCCTCTCGGAGCGTACAGCCCGCGGGACCTACCCAGTTTTGCGAGCTTCGGAGCTCGCCCGGATTCTTTTCTGCCCCGCGCACCCCATCAAGGAGCACCGCGTGAACGCTGCGGAGCAGGCGCGTGCAGAGGGGCATGGTTCCCATGAGGGTGACGGCATGCTCCGTGGCCCTTACGTAATTCACTACGTCACCCAGGTCACGGCTGGCCTTCTTGCCAAGAGAGGGGTCGAGAACATCGTCAAAGGTGCACTGGGTACCCTCAATCTGTGAGGAGAGGAGCGCCTCCTTGCGCACATACATGGTGAGGTACATCCCTACGTTGGGGATAAACCGCGCCATGCCCTGCATCTCACCCAGAAGCGCGCGACAGTCGGAGATTGAGCGCTGCGTGCGTATGTCGAGGTTGATGGGGAGGCAGCTCTGGAGAGGCGCTGGGAGGAAGGAGCGATAGGCAAGGTTTCCAGACAGGTTCTCGCGCAGCCGCCCCTGCCGCCCGGGGTGGAAGTTGTCGAGCACGGGATCTCCTAAGGACGATTTGTTGCCCCAAACTGTCCTTAGAATTCTAGCAATGCTGCTAAGAACGACTAGGTGGCCTTAGCGTCCTCACCAAAAAGCTAAGGACGATTTGGGTCGATACATCGTTCTTAGCTCATGTCCGGCGAAAAAACGGGTCCCGCGGGGCCGCTACACCACCTGGAAGACGAAGAAGTCGAGGTAGTGACTTTCGGGAAAGCCCCAGAGGATGGGGTGGTCGGGGGCCTGCTGGCGCTCCTCGACCTGCTTGAGCTGGACGCCCGCCTGGTGTGCCGCCTCGGCGACCGCCTTGGCGAGGAGGTCGCGCGTCATGAAGTGGGAGCAGCTGCACGTGGCGAGGTAGCCGCCGCGAGGCAGCAGGCGCAGGGCCTCGTAGTTGATCTCGCGGTAGCCCCGCGCCGCGTGCGAGACGGTGCCGCGGCTCTTGGTGAATGCCGGCGGGTCGAGCACGATGAGGTCGAAGGGACCGCCCTCCTCGCGCAGGCGGCTGCGGTCCGAGCGCAGCTCGGGAAGGTAGTCGAGCACGTTTGCGCAGGTGAAGCCCATGCGCTCGTCGAGTCCGTTGATCCGTGCGTTCTCGTGGGCGAGCTCGATCGCGGTATGGCTCACGTCCACGCAGCGCACGAGCTCGGCGCCTCCCGCGGCCGCGTTGAGCCCGAAGGGTCCCACGTGGCAGAAGCAGTCGAGCACGCGTCGCCCGGCGGAGAGCTCGCGCACGGCGCGGCGATTGTACTTCTGGTCGAGGAAGAAGCCCGTCTTCTGGCTGTTCTCGATGTCAAGATCGAAGGAGAGTCCGTTCTCGCGCACGAGCACGCGCGGGGAGTCCGGGGTGGGCAGCCCGTCCCACCAGCCCTTGACGAGCGGCAGCCCCTCCTTGGCGCGGGCGGGGGAGTCGTTGCGCTCGAAGATCGCGTCGATCTTCTCGCCGTCCGCGGACAGGGCGTCCAGGACCGCGCGGTAGACGACCGGGCGCAGCCGGTCCATGCCCACGGTTCCCACCTGCGTGACCAGCACGTTCTCGTAGCGGTCGACAACGAGGCCGGGGAAGCCGTCGGCCTCGGAGAAGACCACGCGGCAGGCGTTGGTGTCGGGCGGGCAGCCCGGGAGCGCGCGGGTGCCCATCGTCGCGCGCCGATGCTGCCAGGCCCACTGAGCGCGCCGCCGCCAGAACGCGTCGTCAACGCGGTCGTTGGCGTTGCGCGTGACCATGCGCACGCGAATCTTGCTCTGCTCGGAGAGGAGGCCGGCTCCCTGCCAGGTGCCGTTCTCCTCGAAGATGTCAACCACGTCGCCGTTCCGCGCGTCACGCCCGTCGGTCTGTGCGGGCTCCAGGCGAAGCACCTCGCCCTCGAAGACCCAGGGGTGGCCCGACGCGAGCGACCGGGCGGCCTTGCGGGTGACGATGGCGCGCGGGTACGGGCGTGCTTGCTTCATGACTCTCCTCCTGGGAGCGTGACAATTGTGACAGGGTAAATTGTCATAAAACGTCACGCTAGTAGTGGCGACCGTAGCGCCCGCCGCCGAAGCCGCGCCCACGGCTGCGCGAGCCGGCGAACATCGTTCGCGTGGAGCGCTTGGTCGGGCGGTCCGCCTGCGGGACGATGCGGCCGGCGTCGTAGGTGAAGTCGGGGAGGTCCCACACCGGCACGAGCTTCTTGGTGAAGTACTCGATCTCGCGCAGCGGGCTGATCTCGTCGGGCGCCACGAAGGTGTAGGCGTGGCCCGTCGCCCCGGCACGGCCCGTGCGGCCGATGCGGTGAACGTAGTCCTCCGGGTCCATGGGGACGTCGAAGTTGACCACGGCGTCGATGCCCGAGACGTCGATGCCGCGGCTCATCACGTCGGTTGCCACGAGGACCTGCACCTTTCCGTCGCGAAACCTCTCGAGGGCGCGCGCACGGGCGGCCTGCGGCCGGTCAGCGTGCATGACGTCGACCTTCACGCCGCCTGCCTTGAGGGTCTTGGAGACGTCGTCCACGCGGTGCTTGGTGCGGCAGAACACGAGGACGCGCTCGGGCCTCTCGCCCGCGGCGCCGCCGGTGTCCAGCAGGGCGCGCAGAAGCTCGGTCTTCTGGCCCTGGGTCACGGGGCAGAGATGCTCCTCGACGGTGTCCGCCGTCTCTCCGACGCGAGAGATCTCCACGGTCACGGGGTCGCTGAGCAGGGCGTCGATGGTCGACTTGATGGACTGGGGAATGGTGGCCGAGAACAGCAGCGTCTGGTGGCTCTTGGGAAGCGCGTGCATGATGCGACGCACGCTCGGCCAGAAGCCCATGTCGAGCATGCGATCGGCCTCGTCGAGGACGAGCACGCGCACCTGGGAGAGGCTCACGTGCTTGTGCTCCATGAGGTCGATGAGGCGTCCCGGGGTGGCGACGAGCAGGTCGCAGCCGCGCTCGAGCTCCTTGATCTGACGGTCGAACTTGGCGCCGCCCATGACGATGACCGCGCGCTGGCCGGTCTTCTCGCACACGACGCTCACCACGCTCTCGATCTGCGCGGCGAGCTCGCGCGTGGGCGTCACCACGAGCGCGTGGGGGCCCTTGCCCTTGGCGCCGGAGACGAGCTGCAGGGTCGGCAGCGCGAACGCCGCGGTCTTGCCCGTGCCCGTCTGCGCGGAGGCGACGATGTCGCGCCCCTCGAGCACGACCGGTATGGCCTGTGCCTGGACGGGGGTCGGCGCGGTGAAGCCGAGGGCGTCAACCCCGGCAAGAATCTGCTCGTTAAGCCCGAGCTCGGCAAATGAAGTAGTCATGTCGCCAAGTATAGAGCATGGGTGACGGTTCTGTGGCTCGAGCCTGCCCGCCCGCCGTATACTTGACGAGTTACGCCACGGAAACGGAGACCGCATGCCCATCAACATCCCTGACGGCCTGCCCGCCAAGAAGATCCTTCAGCAGGAGCGCATCTTCGCCCTGGAGGAGGAGGTCGCCAGCCACCAGGAGATTCGCCCGCTCAAGCTGGCGATTCTCAACCTCATGCCCACCAAGATCGAGACCGAGACCCAGATCTTGCGCCTCATCTCCAAGTCGCCCCTGCAGGTGAGCTGCGACTTCATGCGCGTCTCCACGCACGAGTCGACCCACGTCTCCCAGGACCACCTGGTCAAGTTCTACGACACCTTCGACGCCTTCCGCGACAAGAACTACGACGGCCTCATCATCACCGGCGCGCCGGTCGAGCACCTCGAGTACGACGAGGTGGACTACTGGGACGAGTTCTGCGAGATCGTGGACTGGAGCCAGGAGCACGTGTTCTCGACGATGTACCTGTGCTGGGCGGCGCTCGGAGGGCTCTGGCACCTCTACGGCATCCCCAAGCGCCAGCTCGGCTCGAAGCTCTTTGGCGTGTTCAAGCAGCGCCTGTGCGACGAGTACAGCTTCCTCACCAACGGCTTCGACGAGGTCCACTACATGCCGCACTCCCGCCACGCCGCCATCGACACCGCGGAGCTCGCCAACCACCCCGAGATCTGCGTGCTCTCCGAGGGCTTCACGAGCGGCCCCTCGCTGCTCGCCACGCGCGACTTCCACGAGGTCTACGTGACCGGTCACTTCGAGTACGGCCGCGACACCCTTGCCGACGAGTTCTGGCGAGACTTCCACAAGGGTCTGCCCATTCGCGTCCCGGAGAACTACTTCCCCGACGACGACCCCGAGAAGCAGCCCCTCTTCACCTGGCGCGCGCACGCCAACCTGCTCTACCGCAACTGGCTCAACTGGGTCTACCAGATGACGCCCTATGACACGGACGAGATTCCCGCTGCCATCGCCGACCTGCGCGAGCGCAGCGCTCGCGCCACCGGCCACGTCGACAAGTTCTAGGGAGCCGCCTCGCCTTCTCGGAGAGGGCGAGGCGCGCCACGATACCGAGGGGAGGGTGATGGCTGAGGAACGTCTGACGGAGGAGCTGCTCGAGCGGCTCCTCGCCGCGGCAACTCCCGAGGCCTATCTCGACGAGGGGCTCACCATCGACCGCGAGCTGCCCGACTACCTGCGCGACCTTCTCGGCGAGAAGGGCCTCAAGCGCGCGGACGTGGTGCGCGCCTCCGGCCTCAACAGCACGTTCGTCTATGACGTCTTTGCCGGCAAGAGTCGCCTCGGACGGGACAACGCCCTCATGATGGCCCTCGGGCTGGGCTGTGACCTGCGTCAGACCCAGAGGCTCCTGCGGTTGGACGGCGTGGCCGAGCTGTGGCCCAAGGACCGTCGCGACGCCGTTCTCATCTGGTGCGTGGAGCACGGGCTCACGCGCGAGCAGGCCGACGACGAGCTCTACCGCCTGGGCGAGAAGACGCTACTCGGCACCGGCCCGCTGAAGTAGGCGCCCTTCCATTCAGCTGCTAACTGAGGAATCAGTACACAGCTGAATATAACCTCTACTATGGTAAGAGGCACGAGAAGAGCGAGGTAGAGGGGTTGGACGACCAGCAGGTCATGCATGCCATGGGCATAGATGACGCATATCGCGTCGAGCGCGTTCTCGCGTCGGGCGCGGGAGGGACGACCGAGCTGGTCACCTTGGACGGCTCGGGGCCGTTCGTCCGCAAGCGCATACCCTCCAAGCTCGCGCGCCGCGGGGTGTGGGCCCTGCTCGGCGAGTGCGACTGCCCTCGCCTCCCGCGCGTCGTGGCAACCTACGAGATGCCGGACGAGTTCGTCGTGGTCTGTGACTACGTGCCGGGCGAGAACCTCGAGGAGCTCGTCGCGACCCGGGGGCGCCTTGGTGAGGGGCGCGCGTGCGAGCTCGTGGCCCAGCTCTGCGACGCGGCCGCCGCGCTTCATGCCCGCGGCATCATCCACCGGGACATCTCGCCGCGCAACGTGGTGGTCGCCGCGGACGGCGCGCACCTTATCGACCTCGGCATCGCCCGCCTCACCACGGCCGGGGCGACGCACGACACCACGCAGCTCGGCACGCCAGGCTTCGCCTCGCCCGAGCAGCATGGCTTCGCCCAGACCGATGCGCGCTCCGACGTGTACTCCATCGGTCGCGTGCTCGGCTACCTGCTCACCGGGGCCCTCCCGGACGTGCCCGAGGCGGCCGAGTACGAACGCCTCCTCACCGACGACGAGGTCGTGGCCCCTGAGGTCCGCGTCATCGTCCAACGGGCCACGGCCATGGAGCCGAGCGCGCGCTACCAGAGCGCCGCCGAGCTCGCCGCAGCGCTGCGGGGCGAGCCCGTTTCGAAGGGACGCGTCGCTTCCGACGCGCCTCGCGCAACGGCTTCACCGACGGTCGACGCCGCGCCGCGTCGGCGCTGGCCCATGATGGCGCTCGCGGCGACGGCGGTCGTGTCGCTGCTCGCCGCGATCGCGCTGCTGCTCGTCGACGCGGGCCTCCTGGGCGCTCCGGCGGCCACCGATGACGCGGCGGGCGGGCAGGTGACGTCACGGGGCGAGAAGGACGGTGCGCCCGAGTCCGACGATCGGGGATCGTGGTCCGGCGCCCCCGCCTCGACGAGCCCCGAATCCGTCGCCGAGGCGAGCGTCTCGCTCGAGGTCGTGGAGTCCGGATGGTCGGCGGACGACCAGGGGTTCGTCCACTACGGGATCGCGCTGCGCAACACCGGCGACGCGGTCGTGGAGTACCCGGCCTACACCGTCACGGGTCGCGACGAGTCGGGCGCCGTGCTCTTCTCGCAGGAGCAGGTCCTCTCATCCATTGGCGCCGGCGAGACAATCTGGTGGGGCGATCTTGCGGGCAACCCCGGCCAGCCTCCCGCCACGGTCGAGTTTTCCGCCAACGGCGTCGAGGACTATCAGGTGGGGTCGGAGGCCGAGCGCAGTGCGACGTTCGCCGTCTCGGGAGCTCGACCCGTCTCGGATGGCCTGGGCGGGACCAACTTCGTGGGAGAGGTGACCTGCGAGCGCGATGACGGATCGGACATCGGCAGCGACGTGGCGCTCTCGGTGCTGCTGCGCGACGAGGACGGCAACATCGTCTTTGGCGACGTCGGCTTTGCCTCGCGCCCCGAGCCCGGGTCGACAACCACCTTCGAGGTGAGCTGTCACGCCGTTCCCGACTATGAGAGCTATGAGGTCCACGCGCTGGCATGGTAGGGCAGCGCGTCGCCGTTGCCGCGCGGCGACTTACCCCAGCCCGCCCGCTTCAATGCAAAACGCCGCATAGAGCGGCAGGCTGCGCAGCTCGGTACCGTCCTCTCCCGCCGACCTGCCAAACTGCTGCTCCGAGAGGCGTATCGCGTAGGGAGAGCTCCCCTCGCACATGAGCTTGCGGAGGCTCTTGGCGCCAACGTTGCGCGCGGACTTCACCTCAATCGGTATGACCTCGGCGCTTCTCGTCTGGAGGACAAAGTCGACCTCCCCGCGGCCTGAGCCCTCATCGGGCATCCAGTAGAACGTCTTGAGGTCGTTTGCCTTGAGCGACTGCATGACGTAGTTCTCGGCGAGTGCTCCGCGAAAGTCCGATGAAAGAAGGGGGCTCAACGTGCGGTCGAGCACGAGGCTCGGCTCGATGCCAAGCTTGTTGAACATGAGGCCGGTGTCGGAGACGTACACCTTGAAGAAGCTGCCCGACTCGTCGTTGTAGGGCGTCAGGGGCGCTCGGGTGTCGCGCGTGAGGTCGTGAATCGCGACTATGCCGGCGGCGTTGAGCCACTCAAGCGGCTCAAGCAGTCGCCCGCGCCTGCCTCCCCGTATCACGTCGCTGTACTTGAACTTCTTCGTCGAGGCGCGTAGAAGCTGCCTGGGTATGCTGTCCCAGATGCGCTTTGCGGACACGCCGCTTATTCCGTTGTCCGGGTCGGTCATGTCCGCCGTGTACGTCTCGCCGATCTCGTGCTGGAGTAGGGTCACCTCGGCCTCATCATGCGTATCAAACCACTGCCGCACGGGAAGGGGCATGCCTCCCGTGGTGAGGTAGCGGCGGTAGAGGGCCAGTGCGTCCTCGTGGAGCACGTAGGGCTCGAGGGTCCGGCTGTGCTCGCGGATGGACCCTGCCATGAAGGACTCGCCGGCCGCCCAGAGGAACTCCTCAAAATCAAGCGGGTGAAGCTCCTCCTGAATTACGCCCGACGGGAAGGGGAGGTGCCTTTGCCGTGTTGTGACGCCAAGGAGGCTTCCGCTAGCTATGACACGCCACTTGGAGTCGGCAAAGAAGCGCAGTGAGTTGAGCGCACGCTCGTCAAGCTGCACCTCGTCAAAGAAGATCAGCGCGGTTTCGGGGTCGAGCCGGGTTCGCTTGTACTCTCCGATGCGGGATACGATGCCGTCAACATCGTCGGTCGGCCCGTCAAACAGAGAGCGTATGGTTCCCAGATGGGTCCGGAAGTCCAGCTTCACGAAGTTGGGGCCCGCAAGGCGTGTGCCGACGTGCTCGATTAGGAAGGTCTTGCCGGTGCGTCGTGCCCCTCGAATGAGCAGTGGGCGGCGTTCGGCCGAGACATACCACGCTTCGACGCGCTTCTCCATCTTGCGCTTGAGCTCGACCACGGTCCCTTACCCCTTCCTGTAGACCTAACTGCAAATACTGTACATGATGTACAGAGAATTCTGTAAAAAAATGTACAAGCTATACACGAATCGGAAAAAAGGAGTACATGACGAGCGTTCGCGGGCAAGAAGAACTTGATCGTGCGGTCACGCTCGTCTCACGGAGCGTCCGCTCGCGTAATTCAGCTACCAACTGAGGAACTGGCGCCCCTTCCTTCTCAGAATGGGCTCACGGGCGTTTGGCAAAGAGCCCGCTGGCAACGAGGCCGCCTGGGGCGGCGGGAGGGAGCGAGCGTGATGGCGGAACAAAAGGGGGGCGGGGCATCGCTGCCCCTTCTGGCGCGAGCGGCGATGGTCGTCGGCGCCATAGGCTTGGTTGCGGCGTTCTTCCTGCCCTGGGGGTCTGCTGACCAGGAGTTTCGTGATGCGGTGGCGCTTGCGCCGGACGTGATGTTCTACGAGCCCACGGGTATGACGGTTTCCGACGCCCAGGACATCTCGCTCTTCTCGTATGCGCAGGTGTACGGCTCCATGGGCGGGACCTGGCAGCTCTATACGTACATCTCGTATGCGCTGCTGGGCGCCTCGGCGCTGACGCTGCTGCTCGCGGCGCTGGGCAGGCCCATTGGGTCGACGGTGCTCGCGGTGATCACCCTCGCGGGGTCCCGCCTGCTCGTGTGGGACTTCGGGGACCGCGGCGTGCTCCCCAGCAGCACGCACGGCTGGGGCATTGCTCCGACGGTCTACATCGTGGCGTTCGTGGCGCTCGTTGCCGCGGCGGTGTGGCTGTTCGTGCTCAGGCGCAAGGAAAAGATGCAAAGTTCGCAATAGGAGGCGACACTATGAAGCGTGCGGCATCCGTTTTGGGCACGTGTGCCTTGGTCTTTGCCCTTGGTGCCTGCGGCGGCGGAGCGGGCAGCCGAGCTGCAGAGGGCGATCCCGCTCCCGTCCAAACTCAAGAGGTCGTATCTATTAAGCCGTCCCCCGATAAGTACACATGGTATGTCAAGAGTTATGTCGGCATGAACGCTGCCTCGATTGGCTACGAGGCAATTGACGGCTTCCGACACGATGCGTACGGTGCGGGCAACCTCAAGGTGATTTATGTTGCCGCGAACGGTACCTATATCGATCCGGGCAACGAAGAACAGCTCAAGGAGTATGTGGTAACTGGGCAGAGTATCAGCCCCAACACGGAGATCAAGTATACCTTTGAAGTTGACAGCGAGGGAGAGGAGTACGATAACCTCGTTAACTTCCAGACTATCGACGAGATTGTCCTCTCGGTGGGCAAAGCGGGTGAGGTTGGAGATACGCCCGAGCTTACGACAATCCAGTCGTCTCCTGACAAGTACACGCATTACGTCCGTGACTACGTTGGACGCAATCTTGCGGAATGTGGATACTACTCGCTCTCAGGCAGCCTTGCTGACGCCTATGGACACGGTTACGTATTCTTTGACATCGTTGCTGATGACGGGACGTTCATCGACCCTGAGGACGAGACGTCGCTTGCCGAATATATGGTCACCTCACAGAGTGTTGAGCCGAACACGGCCATCAAGCTGACGTACAGCATGGACAGCGATGGCAAGGAGTACAGCAACCTGGTCAGCAATCAGTCGGTGCGGTCGATTACGTTGAGCGTTACCAAAGCGCCGGAGTCCGGGTATCCAGCCGGGGATTCGGCGGGCGAGAACAAGGCTGGAGGGGGAGCTCGGGAAAAATCCGATGCTCTCGTGAAGAAAAACGTGAGCGAGACTGTCTCTATCAATGTTGGTGCGGGCGACTTCAGGGAATTTATCGACAGCTACGAAAATTTTATGAATGAATATGCCGACTTTATGGTCGCTTACAGCAATGCAGGAGAAACGTCGAGCATGCTGTCGGAATACGTGGACATGATGACACGCTACGGAGACATGACGGAGCGGGCCAACGCCATAGATGAGGGCTCGCTCTCCGCCGGCGACCTAGCCTATTACACCGAGGCACTGGGTCGTGTGACTGCTCGACTGGCAGAAATCGGGCTGTAGGGGCGCTTTCGTGGGGGCAGATGAGAAGAGCGTGCGGGCGGTCACCTTCCAACGTCATCCGCCCTCGCGAAAAATGCAGCCCCTATTGAGGATGGGCTCACGTCCACAGAAGAGACGGTTCGGTTAAGGAGGAAGATAATGAGAAAGAGTTGGCAGATTATGCTGGTCGCGGCGCTGGGCATTGCGTTGACGGCTTGCTCAGGAACTAGCATGAGCTCGCAGTCGGGCAACGAGATCCAAGGCGTTCAATCTCAGGACGCAAGCGCGGAGCCGGCTGAGGACGCAATAAAAATCGAGCAGGTTCCGTACGACGTCTCACCGGGCGTTGATGGTGGAACACGACGGGCAATGTTTAGTTACGAGAACAACAGCGACTACGCGATTGTTGGGATTGAGCTCGAGCTTCTTCCAAGGGAGGACGCTGAATCCGAGCAAATCAGCTCTGCGTTTGACTATCTAATTGAAGAGGGTATGACCGAGGAAGAGGTCCGCGACGGACTAATGACTTGCAGAAGCACCCACATCGTGTCTCCCGGAGAAGCATCACAGGAAACCACGCTCAATTTTTCCGGGTATTACGTCAACAACGTTGAGCAGTATGAGTTGATGGAGCCCGATCTCATGACGATTCGCTATCTGCATGACGGGCTTATCTATGAGGAATACTATGACTTTAAGTCGGGAACCTACGACCTTTCCTCCGATGTTACGAAGACTGACTTGTGGGGCGAAGGCGAAATATGCGCCAGTGTCCCTCGGCCGGAAGGCGAGCTGGTAGTGGATGTTGACGAATCGGAAACCCGATTCTCGTTTGATACCGAGGGTTCGACACCCGATGGGTTCTCCGCCTACGTCGAAGCATGCAAGGACGCTGGGTTTACTGAGAACGTCGCTGACACCGATATTACTTATTATGCAGACAACGCCGAGGGAACCCATCACCTTGAGCTGCTCTATAGCGAGTACAGCGGGAACATTGCCGCATACGTAAGCCTTATTGGCGAATAGTGGACTGTCGCTAAACCTCAATCAGATCTCGCGCACACACGTCGAGTGCACAGGCAGTGCGAATGGGTGCGTCGATACCAACGTTAGCCGCTCCTGTCTCGGTTTTCCAGAGACGGGAGCGGCTTGTGCCTGTCATGGGCGAGCACCTCCGTTGCGAGAATCCGCGCTGGCTGCGCTCGACACGAATTCGAGTGCCGATGGTCCATTTCTCCGCAGCGTTGTCGAAGTGGGAAAGGGAGGGTGAGCTATAGTCGAGCCGTGTTCTCCAAAAAGTCATAATGCGGAGTGTTGTCGAGAGGGTGAGATAATTGGGAATAAAAGTTGATAAAGGAACAGTTAAGTCAATTAAGATTGGTACTATCTGTGTCACAATCGGTTTGGCTCTTGGTATTGCAGGAACATTGTTTGTCTCAAACTACAATCCGTCGGACGATATCGAGGTGAGCGCGTCCACCGTGTTTGGTCGCATCGTTGAGCAGAATGAGCTTGTTTCGGTCTCTCAGGACTACAGCATCGTGGACAAGCAGGGTGATTCGGCGTCGTTCTTTGGTCTGTTCGACATTCCGTTTACTGACAACAGTTTTTGGTATCGCTACGAGGGGACACTCAAGGCTGGCGTCAATCTCGAGACTGCGGAAATCGAAGCCCAGGGCGGCTCTTTGACGATTACTCTTGATCCTGCGTACATTATCTCCAATACTCCGGATATGGAGACGTCTGGCGTGCTGGAGGAGAGGAACAACGTCCTTAATCCCATCCAAGTAGGTGATGTCGATGCATTTCAGCGTTGGTGTGTCGAGCAGAGCCAAAAGCAGGCTGTCGAGGGAGGGCTTCTCGCTGACGCCCAAACTGAAGCGGAAAACCAGCTCACTCAGCTCTTCTACGCTGCGCTCGGCGAAGACGTGCAGGTTAGCTTTGTTTGGCGAGAAGCTTCCGCGGAAGGCGAGAGCGTCTAGATTCGGCGATCTCCGGGTTGCGTGAAGAGGCTTGGCCTTGAGTGAGAAGGACAATGGGCTATCAGTTGAATCCGCTGTACTGTGCGTCGCCTCTTTATAGGGCCCTGGGGGTAGGAATTGGAATCTACGCGCCCGGCGGCAAGATGGAGAGCATCCTGTTCGGCGTGCGGGGGTATTACGACTAGCGGTCCTTCTCGCCAGCAAACGCCTGCCGCTTGCGTTTGAAGCCACGGTCTCGTGAGGGCGGCGTGACCCTCGGTCGCCCCGCCCTCACTCCGCCGCGAGATACGCTCCCGCCGCCATGATTGCCAGCGCGACCCAAAACGAGGGCTCCGGCCAGGTGTGAAACAGCACGAGCGACAGCCCGACGCCTATGAACGGGGCGATTGCATAGTAGGCGCTGGTCTTTGCGGCCCCCAGCTGTCGCTGGGCATAGACGTAGAAGAAGATGCTGAGGCCATAGGCGAGAAATCCCAGCAGGAGCGCCCCGAGCACGGAGGGGAGCGCCGGGAGCGACTCGCCCACCGCCAGGGCTATGGCGAGCGACCCCAGGCCAGAGCCAAACCCCTTGAGCACCACGATCTCCAGCGGGTCGCTCTGTGACATCATGCGCGTGCAGTTGTTCTCGAACCCCCAGCAGACGCAGGCGGCAAGCACCAGCAGAGATCCGGAGGAGAAGCGCAGGCTCGAGGCGTCCTCGAACGAGAGGATGAGGCTCGAGAGGGTGATGAGGCCGATGGCGAGCCACAGCCTGCGACTGATGGCCTCCCTGAACACGAGGAGCGCGATGGGTAACGTACAATTTCTTGCGCACTTTGACAGCGGAATAGCGTCCAGGTAAGGAAGGAGGGCACGGCCCGCCCCGGTATGATTCGAGTTGCCTAGACAAGAAACATGCTGGAGGTGGACCATGCCCGATCCCATTGTATCTTTGAACGAGGAGTCGCTGAGGGCCGACCTCGGCGAGCTCGTCAGGAAGACCGTCGAGGACACGCTGAACGGGCTCCTCGAGGAGGAGGCCGGCGACCTCGTGGGCGCCGAGCGCTACGAGCGCACCGCCGACCGCGAGGCCTACCGCGCCGGGCACTACGAGCGGAAGCTCGCGACGACGTCAGGGGAGGTCACCATCCGCATGCCCAAGCTCAAGGGCGTGCGGTTCACGACGGCCATCATCGAGCGCTACCGGCGCCGGGAGACCTCGGTCGAGGAGGCGATGATCGAGATGTACCTCGCCGGGGTCTCCACCAGGCGCATCGAGGACGTGAGCGAGATCCTCTGGGGCTCGAGCGTCTCGGCCTCCACCGTCTCGAACCTCAACGAGAAGGCCTTCGCGTCCGTCGAGGAGTGGCGCAACCGTCCCCTCGAGCGCGCCTACCCCTACGTCTACGTCGACGGCATCTACCTGAAGCGCAGCTGGGGCGGCTCCTACGAGAACGTCGCCGTGATGGTCGCCATCGGCGTGAACGACGACGGCTACCGCGAGGTCATAGGCGCGGCCGAGGGGTTCACCGAGTCGGCCGAGTGCTGGCGGGAGTTCCTCTCGTGGCTCAAGTCGCGCGGGCTGCGCGGGGTACGCATGTTCACGGGGGACAAGGCGGCCGGCATGGTCGGCTCGATCGCCGAGGTGTTCCCGGGGGCCGCCTACCAGAGGTGCACGGTGCACTTCTACCGCAACGTGCTGGCCAGGGTGCCCAAGTCGAAGAGGCCGAAGGTCGCGGCCATGCTCAAGGCCGTCCACGCCATGGAGTCGCGCGAGGCCTCCGAGGCCAAGGCGCTCGAGGTCGCATCCGAGCTGGAGGCGTCGAGGCTCGGGGAGGCCGCGAAGGCCGTGCGCGAGGGGTACGCGGAGACCCTGACCTACACGCGATTCCCGCGCGAGCACTGGCGGAGGATCAGGACCAACAACGCCATCGAGCGGCTCAACCGCGAGATACGCAGGCGAACCCGCGTTGTCGGCACTTTCCCTGACGGGAGGAGCGCGCTCATGCTCGTGACCGCGAGGCTCAAGTACGTCGCCGAGAGCGAGTGGGGCTCCCGCCGCTACCTGGACGTGACGCTGCTGGACGAGTAGCCGCACCGGATGGCGGGCCTATGGGGCTGTCGGAAAGTGCGCAAGAATCTTGACGGTACCGCGCGATGAGCGACGTGGCGACGATCTCGAAGTTGTTGAGCAGGGACGCGTTGGCGGAGGTCGTTGAGGTGAGACCAATCATCAGGCAGATGGGCGCGGCGACGTCCAGGACGATCATGCCCACCGTGTAGGGGAGGTCCCTGCGGGTGAGCCGCTGCTCGGACGCTCCGAGGCCAAGGCGGCGCCGAACGATGCCCAGAAGGAGCATCCCGAGTCCTGCCCCCAGGTAGAGAAGGGCGGCCATCATCGTGGGCTCAACCTCCCGCAGAAGGAGCTTGGAGACCGGCGAGCTGATGGCGTAGAGCGCCGCGGCGAGGAGTGCCCAGACGATGGAGGTTCTCTTCTCGCTCATGTGACCTCCCAGTTGAGACCGTTTAGAACATGACAAGCGTAGGGCACCGAGCGAAAGGGGAACAGGCCCCATTTCGTGACGGGGATGGTGCGGCGGCGCCCCTGGGGTCGACGTGAGCGCTTCTGGCGCCTGACGTCCGCCCCTCGTGCCGTCCGCCGAATAGCCGCCCGCCATCCCGCGACCATGCCGCACGCTTGCTCCATCCACCACGACGAAGGGATGCGCATGCACATCTACAACTTCCTGGATAACGATGACGCCAAGACCGTTGCGGCAAAGGGTCCGTTCAAGGTGATCGAGTGGCAGCGCGACCTCTCGGTGCCCTATCTCGGCGCGCAGGCCGCCTACTTCGCTGCGAAGATGGACGTGCGCCGTCGCCAGCTCGTGGCCGAGCTCGATGGCCGCATGGGCGTGACGCTGCAGGCGGGCGCCATGCAGTGGACCGCCGGTGACATCAATGCCACCACGGGCGTGAAGGGCGTGGGCGACTTCTTCGGAAAGGCCATTCGCGGGTCGGTCACGGGCGAGTCCGCCATCAAGCCGGAGTACGTGGGCTCGGGCATGGTCGTCTGCGAGCCAACCTACCGCCACATCCTGCTCATGAGCCCGCAGGCAGACCTCGGCGACACCATGGTGATCAACGACGGCCTGTTCATGGCGTGCACGTCGGACATCAAGCACCGTGCCATCATGGTAAAGCGCCCGAGCGCCATGGTCGCGGGCAACGAGGGGCTGTTCAACCTCGGCCTCGAGGGCGCGGGCGTCGTGGCGCTCGAGTCTCCGGTGCCGGCGAGCGAGCTCGTTGCCGTCGACCTTGAGGGAGACGAGCTCAAGGTCGACGGTAACTTCGCGATCGCGTGGTCCGAGTCGCTCGCCTTTACCGTCGAGCGCAGCGGCAAGTCGCTCGTGGGCTCTGCCGTCTCGGGCGAGGGCCTGGTCAACGTCTACCGCGGGCGCGGGCGCGTGCTGCTCTCGCCGGTGGCGGCCCTCACCCCCGATCCCAACGCGGGCAGCGGCGAGGTCTAGGATTTGACGAGCTCCCGGGCGAGAAGGACGTCGAGCGGGCCCGGGCGCCTTTGATGTGCGCCCGGGCCCGTCGCTCGGTCAGCCGTGGAAAAGTGACAGTCACTTTTCCACGCTAGCAGGTGGCGCCGCCGGTGACGTCCTTGGCCAGGATGGCCTCCTTGTCGATCGGGGCCGTCAGCAGCTTGTCCTGCACGTAGTCAAACCCGAGGCGCGCGACGGTGTCGGCGAAGCGCTCGCCCGACTCGCCTTCGTCGCGGAAGAAGAGGATGGCCCGCTCGACCACGCCCATGACCTCGTCCTCGCTCGTGAAGATCTTGTCGAGCGCCCGGCCGTGCGCCGTCTTCTTGCCCCAGCGCCCGCCGATGTAGACCTTGTAGCCGGCGAGCCCCTCTTCGACGGCCCCGAACGGGCAGCTGCCCACGCAGCGTCCGCAGTGGTTGCACGCGGCGGCGTCGATGGTGACCTTCCCGTCCGCGCCCACCTGCGCGTCGCCCATGGGGCAGGCCCTCACGACCTGGCAGACCTTGCACGCGCGGCACTTGCCAAGGTCGATCTGGGGCACGCGCTGGCCGACGATGCCCAGGTCGTTGAGGTCGGGTTTGACGCACATGTTGGGACAGCCGCCCACGGCGATCTTGAACTTGTGGGGGAGCTCCACCCCGTGATAGCCCACGTAGAAGCGCTCGTGAAGCTTCTCGGAGAGTTCAAAGGTGTCGATGAGGCCGTACTGGCACGTGGTGCCCTTGCAGGAGACCACGGGGCGCACCTTTGAGCCGGTGCCGCCCGCGTCCAGGCCGTGGTCCTGCAGGAAGGCTATGCACGGCTCGATCTGCTCGTAGCGCACCCCCTGGATCTCCAGCGTGAGGCGCGTCGTCATGGTGACCTCGCCGGAGCCAAACCGCTCGGCAGCCTCGGCAACGGCGCGCTGCTCGTCCACGGTGATCTTCCCGTTGCGCGTGATCACGCGGATGTTGAAGACATCGTCGTAGCGCTTGTCCTGAAGGCACCCCAGCCCCTTGAGGCGCTTGATCTCGGCTGCGGGCAGCTTGGAGTCGCGGCGCGGAACGCGCACCTCGTTGAACGTGATGCCGCCCTCGAGCACGCGCGTCGCCGTGTAGCCGGCCGCCTTGAGGCGGTTCTGCGCGAAGTAGCCGCGCTTGCCCTTGGCGCAGACGAGAAGGACCTTTGCGTCGCGAGCGACCCCCTCGATCCCGTCCGGGCCGATCTTGGTGAGGTCCACCCAGCGCGCCCCGGGAATCGTGGGCGCCGGGAGGACGTCGAGCACCTCGTAGCTCGCGGCCTCGCCGGAGGCGTACTGCGCGGGCGAGAAGCTCTCGAGCTCGCCAGAGAGCTTGTTTTCGAGGATGTATCCGGCCGTGACCAGCGGGTGGATGGCGGTCGAGAAGGGCGGGGCGTAGGAGAGGTCCATGAGGTCGAGGTCCTCGACGCGCATCTTCTGGTAGAGCGCCGTGACCATCACGTCGACGACCTTGTCCACCGCGCCCGCGCCGAGGACCTGAACGCCGAGCAGCCGGTGCGTCTTGCGGCAGGCGATGAGCTTGATGAAGAAGCTCGACGAGCCGGGGTAGTAGTGCGCCTTGTCGTCGACCACGCAGACGACGGACTCCGGCTCCATGCCCGCCGCGACCGCCGCCTCCTCGGTGAGGCCCGTGCGCCCGCCGTTGAGCGTGGGCAGGAGACGCACGACGCCCGTGCCGAGCGCGCCGGGGTATGCCGTGGGCGTGCCCGTGAGCGTGCGGGCGATGGCGCGCCCGCAGATGTTGGCCGTCGACCCCATGGCGCTCCACTGCGGCTCGCCCGTGATGAAGTTGCGCACCTCGGCGCAGTCGCCGGCGGCGTAGACGTCGGGGAGGTTGGTGGCGCCGTACTCGTTCACGAGCACGCAGCCCTTGACGGTCTCGACGCCCGACCCCTCGAGCCAGCGCGTGGCGGGCCTGATGCCGATCGCCAGGACCACGACGTCGGCAGGGAAGGAGCCGGCGCTCGTCTCGACGGACCGGATGCGGCCCTCGCCCGAGAGCCCGGTGAGCGTGGCTCCGTTGACCACGCGGACGCCCGCGGCCTTGAGCTGCCGCTTTGCGAAGTCGGACATCTCCCGGTCGAAGACGTTGGGCAGAATCTGCGGCATGGCGTCGACCACGGTGACAGAGAGCCCGCGCGCCAGCAGCCCCTCGGCGCACTCGAGGCCGATGAAGCCCGCGCCGACCACCACGGCCCGCCGCGCCGCCTCCCGCTCGACGTAGTCGCGCAGGCCGCAGGCATCATCGGGCGTGCGCATGCAGAAGACCCCCGGGAGGTCGGTGCCCGGCACGGGGGGAACGAAGGGCACGGCGCCCGTCGCGACGATCAGCCGGTCGTACTTCTCGACGCCGACGGTGCCGTCGGAGCGCCGAACGCTCACCTCGTGCGCCGCCGCGTCGAGCGCGGTCGCCTCCACGCCGGTCTCGACCTCCACGCCGGTGAGGCCAGCGTAGGCCGCCGGCGTGTTGACGATGAGCCCCTCGCGCGTGGGGATGTCCCCGCTCACGTAGTAGGGCAGGCCGCATCCCGCATAGCTGATGTCCTGGCCCTTGGTGACGACCTTGACCTCCGCGTCTCGGTCGCATCGTTTGATCTTTGCCGCGGTCTTGGTCCCGGCGGCAACGCCGCCGACGATCAGGTACCTCATGAGCGCCCCTCTCCTTGTGGCATGTGCCGCCCCCTGCGGTGCGTGACTCCCATGGTAGGCTCGCCCGCCGCGGTTTTTCCTGTCAATCGGCGAGAAGCGCGAGGGCTCGGCCTATCATGGCGTCAGTCGGGAGAAACGGGGGACCCATGCCCAGAACGGCGGTTTTCAGCGACATCGACGGCACGCTCATCAACTCCGAGCATCGGATCACGCCGCGGACGCGGCGCGCGATCGCGGAGGTGCAGGAGGCGGGCGTGCCCTTCGTCATCGTGACGGCGCGCGGGATGACCGGCACCTACCCCCTTCTCGAGGGGCAGGGGATCTCATGCACCGTCGTCACCCAGAGCGGCGGCGTCATCCTCGACGAGAGCCGACGCGTCATTCACCATCACGGCTTCTCGCGCGCCCGGGCCCAGGAGATCGTGGACTTTGTCGAGGCGGAGCGCCTCCCCGCGACCTGGAGCGCGTACTCCTTCGAGGACTGGGTCGCCCCCGACCGGAGCGACCCGCGCCTGGTGGCCGAGGAGCGAATCGTGATGGCACGGGCGCGCGAGGGGTCGGTCTCCTCGATCGAGCGCGACGAGGTGCAGAAGATTCTCTGCCTCTGCGCGCGCGGTCGCACCCCCGAGGTGGAGCTTCGGCTGCGCGAGCGCTTTCCCGACCTGTCCATCGCCGTGTCGTCGGACACGCTGATCGAGGTCATGCCGGCGGGCACGAGCAAGGCCGCCGCGGTCCGCACGCTCTGCGACCTCTGGGGCCTCGACCCCGTCGACGCCATCGCCTTCGGAGACCACTACAACGACCTCCCCATGCTCGAGGCGGTGGGTCGCGGCTACCTCATGGGCAACGCGCCGGCCGAGCTTCGCGACCGCGCCGCGCTGCTCGCGCCCGACAACGACCACGACGGGGTCGCCCGGGTCCTCGAGGAGCTCGGCCTCGTCGGGGCGTGAGCCCGGGAGTCGCCGCGCGCGGCCCCGGAGCCGCGTCGGCGCTCCCGTTGATTTGTGGGAGAATGGCCGCGTAAAGCACACGGGCCGCCGGCACGGCCCGCGACGAGAGGAGCATTCATGAAGGTTGCCATCCCCACCATCGGCAAGGGCGGGCTCGACTGCGAGCGCTCCGGCCACTTCGGCCACTGCGACTGCTTCACCGTGGTCGACGTGCAGGATGGCACGGTGGGCGAGGTCAGCGTCATTGAGAACCCGCCCCACGAGGAGGGCGGCTGCATGCGCCCCGTGGCGCTCCTCGCGCAGAACGGCATCGACGCCATCGTGGCGGCCGGAATGGGCATGCGGCCGATGATGGGGTTCGCTCAGGCCGGGATCACCGTCTACTTTGAGAACCAGACCCCGGGCGTGGGCGACGTCGCCCGGATGGCGGCGGCCGGAACGCTCCCCGTCATGGGCGAGGAGCACGCCTGCCACCACTGACGTGGAAAAGGGACAGTCACTTTTGAACCATTTTGACGCGCTGGTGATTGCCGGCTGCCTGTCGGGAGAGCGCGACGACGCGGGCGTCGCGCGGCTCGTCGACGAGCTGACCTCGGCCGTGCGCGCCGACGTCACGATTCGGGCAAGGACGGGCGGGCGACCGGTCGGGCCGACGGTCCCGGAGGTCCTTGCCGAGCTGCGCTCGGCGGGGGTCCGCCGCGCCCTCGTGGCGACCACGCACGTGGCAGACGGCCGGCTGCAGGGGGAGTGCGCCGCCGCCGTCCTCGCCGCGTCGCCGGGCTTCGACGAGCTTCGGCTCGCGCCGCCCCTGCTCTCGAGCGAGGGGGATTTTGAGGCCGTGGCCTCCGCGCTCGATGGGGCGCTCCCCGCGCGCCCGGGGCGCGTCGTCGCGCTGGCGGGGCACCGCGGCGCCGAGTGCGAGGCGTCGTTCGCCCGGCTCGAGGCCGCGCTGCGCCGATCGGGTCGGGCGGACGTCCTCGTGGGAGCGCCCTCGAGCCTGGCAGGTCGTCTGAGCACGCGCCCCGGCGACACGGTTCTTCTCGGCCCCCTCCTCATGTCGCTCGGGCATCACGCCCGTCGCGACGTCCTCGTCGACCTGAGCGTCGAGCTCGGGCGCGCGGGCTGCGTGGTCGAGCGGTGGCCCCACGCGCTCGCCGAGCTGCCCGCGGTTCGCGCGCTCGTTGTCCAACACGTTCGAAGGGAACTCCCATGAAGCTCGTTATCGCCTCCGACATCCATGGCGCCGCCGATGCGTGCGCCCGCCTCATGTCCGCCATCGAGGCCGAGGGGCCCGACCGCGTCGTGCTCCTCGGCGACCTGCTCTACCACGGGCCCCGAAACGACCTGCCTGCAGACTATGCCCCCAAGCGCGTCATCGAGATGCTCAACTCCATAGCGGATCGTGTGATCGCCGTCCGCGGCAACTGCGAGGCCGAGGTCGACCAGATGGTCCTGGGCTTTCCCTGCATGGCAGACCACAACATCCTGGTGGACCCGACCGTCGATGGCGGCCCGTACACCCTCTTCCTCACGCATGGGCACGTCTGGGGCCCGGGCTACCACAACAGCGTCGACCGATGGCCCGCGCTGCCCGACCGCTCCGCGATCGTCTACGGGCACACGCACATCAAGGTGAGCGAGATGAGCTCGGAGCACGGCGCTTGGGTCTTCAACCCCGGCTCGGCGGGCATTCCCAAGGACGGCACTGCCAGCTACGGAGTCTACGAGAACGGCCGATTCGAGCATCGCCTGCTGTAGGGGGCACGACGCTGCGGCACCGGGGCTCTGGTGACGCTCGCGGGCCTACCCTCAACGCTGCGCGTCAAAAAATCTCATATGTGGAGACTTAGATAATGTATAGAATCGAAGCGCATGGGGGATAAACTCCACCGTAGAGCAAAGGAACCACGCGAGAGGGGCGGTCGCCACGGACGCCCCGCGCAGGAAAAGGAGAGCAACCATGGGCAAGATTCTTGGCATTGACCTGGGCACCACCAACTCCGCGATGGCGGTCCTCGAGGGCGGCGAGCCCACGATCATCGTCAACGCCGAGGGTGACCGCACCACCCCGTCCGTCGTCGGCTTCCGCTCCGACGGCGACCGCATCGTCGGCAAGGCGGCAAAGAACCAGGCCGTCACCAACCCCACCAACACCGTCTTCTCGATCAAGCGCTTCATGGGTCGTCGCTACGACGAGGTCGGCTCGGAGCTCAAGACCGTTCCGTACAAGGTCAAGAGCGGCACCGGCAGCCGCGCCGTCGTGGAGATCGCCGGCGAGGACTTCACCCCCGAGCAGATCAGCGCCATGATCCTCTCCAAGATGAAGGCGGATGCCGAGAAGTACCTCGGCGAGCCCGTCACCGACGCGGTCATCACCGTCCCGGCCTACTTCAACGACGCCCAGCGCCAGGCCACCAAGGACGCCGGCAAGATCGCCGGCCTCAACGTCCAGCGCATCGTCAACGAGCCCACCGCCGCCGCGCTCGCCTACGGCCTCGACAAGAAGGGCATCGACCAGAAGGTGCTCGTCTTCGACCTGGGCGGCGGCACCTTTGACGTGTCCCTGCTCGACCTCGCCGACGGCGTCGTCGAGGTCCTCGCCACCAACGGCGACAACCACCTCGGCGGCGACGACTGGGACCAGCGCGTCATCGACTGGATGGCCGACAAGTTCCAGTCTGACAACGGCATCGACCTGCGCAAGGACCCGATGGCCCTGCAGCGCCTGAAGGAGGCCGCGGAGAACGCCAAGAAGGAGCTCTCCTCCGCCCAGCAGGCCCAGATCAACCTGCCCTTCATCACCGCCGACGCCACTGGCCCCAAGCACCTCGACTACACGCTGACCCGCGCCGAGTTCGAGCGCATCACCCGTGACCTGCTCGATCGCTGCAAGGGTCCCGTCACCAAGGCCCTGCACGACGCCAACCTGCAGCTCTCCGAGGTCAACGAGGTCATCCTCGTCGGCGGCTCCAGCCGCATGCCCGCCGTCCAGGAGCTCGTCAAGCAGATGACCGGCAAGCAGCCCAACATGTCCGTGAACCCCGACGAGGTCGTTGCCGACGGCGCCGCCGTCCAGGGCGGCGTCCTCACCGGTGACGTCTCGGGCATCCTGCTGCTCGACGTCACCCCGCTCTCCCTGGGCGTCGAGACCATGGGCGGCGTCATGACCAAGATGATCGACCGCAACACCACGATCCCGACCTCCAAGACCGAGATCTACTCCACGGCCGCCGACAACCAGACGTCCGTCGAGATCAACGTCCTGCAGGGCGAGCGCGAGATGGCCGCGGACAACAAGTCTCTCGGCAAGTTCAACCTGACCGGCATCCCCGCAGCCCGCCGCGGCGTGCCTCAGATCGAGGTCACCTTCGACATCGACGCCAACGGCATCGTGAAGGTCACCGCCAAGGACAAGGCGACCGGCAAGAGCCAGCAGATCACCATCTCCGGCTCCACCGCTCTCTCCGACGACGAGGTCGACCGCATGGTCAAGGACGCCGAGGCCCACGCCGAGGAGGACAAGAAGCACAAGGACGAGATCGAGGTTCGCAACCAGGTCGACTCGCTGGCGTACTCCACCGAGCAGACCCTCAAGGACCTCGGCGACAAGGTTCCTGCCGACCAGAAGAAGCAGGCCGAGGACGCCGTGGCCGAGGCGAAGAAGGCTCTCGACGGAACCGATGTCGACGCGATTCGCGCGGCGGGGGACAAGCTCCAGGAGGTCGGTCACAAGCTCGCCGAGGTCGTCTACTCCGCGACGCAGGACCAGGCCGCCTCGGGCGACGCCGGTACGCAGGGCGGCTCCGATGACGTCGTGGATGCCGACTACGAGGTCGTCGACGACGACAAGAACAACTAGTTCCGGTCCGGTCGCATAGCGGATGGCAATCAGGGGCGGCCACGGTCACGCGGTCGCCCCTCGTGCAAAAGGGACAGTCACTTTTGCACGCTGAGAAGTTTGAGGAGGGTGACGTGAAGGTGCCCATCGAGGTTGAGGACGAGAAGAGCGAGGTCGTGGAGCCCGACGAGGTGACGACCGAGGAGGCCGGCGACGAGAGCCCCGAGACGCCCGAGGAGGTCGACGAGGAGGCCGAGGAGCGCGCCCGCGTGGAGGCGGCCATCCGTGCCGGCGAGGAGGCCGCGGAGCGTGAGCTGGCGGCGGACGCCGACAGGATTCGCTCCGAGCGCGACGAGCTGCAGAGGAAGCTGTCCGAGGTCGAGGACCAGATCGAGTCCGCCAAGAAGGACGCCGCGGAGGCCAAGGACCGCCTGGTCAGGCTTCAGGCGGACTGGGACAACTACCGTCGCCGCACCGCGGCAGAGCGCCTCGTCGAGCGCGAGCGCGCGGCGGAGGGACTGGTCACGAACCTGCTCCCCGTGATCGACGACATCGAGCGCGCCATCGAGCACGCCGGTGCGACCGAGGAGAACGCTCAGCTCAAGCAGTTCGTTGACGGCGTCTCCGCGGTGCACGCCAAGATGCTTGCCGTGCTCGCAAAGGAGGGGGTCGAGCCCATCGACCCGGCGGGGGAGCCCTTCGAGCCCCTCGCGCACCAGGCGGTCGGTCGCGTGGAGGACAAGGACGCCTATGACGAGACGGTCGCCCAGGTCTATCAGAAGGGCTACCGCATGGGCGACAAGGTCATCCGGACCGCCATGGTGACGGTCACCTACGGGGGGCCCAAGCGGCCGACGGAGGATCCGGCAGCAGGCGAGGGCGAGGCCGCGGAGCAGGCCGAGACGAAGTAGCCCGAGGCGCCCGGACCCGCAGGCCCGGGCGCGTTCTTTGTGCCCGGGCATCGGGGGCGACGCCCGCCCCGGAGCTGCGATGCGGCGCATGTGACGTGACAGCGGCTGGGGACGCTCCCCAGGCGAATACCGAAAGGGGGCTCGTGCAGAATGGCAACCAAGAAGAGCTACTACGACGTGCTGGGCGTCAAGCGCGACGCCACCGATGACGAGATAAAGAAGGCGTTCCGCAAGCTCGCCGCCAAGTACCACCCCGACGCCGGCGGCGACGAGGGGAAGTTCAAGGAGATCAGCGAGGCCTACACCACGCTCTCCGACCCGCAGAAGCGCCGCGAGTACGACCAGATGCTCATGTTCGGCGGCATCCCGGGCGCCGACTTCGGTGGGTCGGGCGGTCGAGGCCGCTATACCTACACCACGAACGTGGGTGGCGACTGGTCTGACATCTTCAACAACATGCGGGGTGGCGACGGGTTCGGCGGCTTCGACTTCTCGTCGATCTTCGGCGGCGCGGCGGGCGCCCGCGCGGCGAACCGCCCGACCAAGGGCAGCGACCTCACCATGTCCGTTGACGTGAGCGCAGAGGAGGCCTTCCGCGGCGCCACGCGCAAGGCGACCTACCGCGTTCCCTCGACGGGCGAGGAGCAGACGCTCACCATCAAGATTCCCGCCGGCGCGGTGGACGGCGGAAAGCTCCGCTATCGCGGGCGCGGCGAGTACGGCACCAACGGCGGCGACCGCGGGGACCTCGTCATCACCACGCACGTGGCGGAGCACCCCGTCTTCAAGCGCGACGGGGCCGACGTGCGCATGGACCTGCCCATCAGCGTCTACGAGGCGTCGCTCGGGGCGACGGTCGAGGTGCCCACGCCCGACGGCACCGAGGTCCGCCTCAAGGTGCCCGCCGGCACGCAGGACGGGAAGACGTTCCGCTTCCGCGACCTCGGGGCGCCGAGCGTCAAGCGCAAGGGGTCGCGAGGGGCCCTCTACGTGACGGTGCGCGTGAAGGTCCCCACCCTGCTCACCAAGAAGGAGCGCGAGGCCCTCGAGGCCCTGCGCGATGCCGATACCCGCGACTATCGCGAGGAGGTCATGCGCTATGGCACGAAGCGATAACGAGGGCCGCGGGTCCGACCGCAACAAGCCGCTCTACATGATCAGCGTCGCCGCCGAGCTCACCGGCATGCACCCGCAGACCCTGCGCGTCTACGAGCAGAAGGGCCTCGTGACCCCCGGGCGCTCGCGCGGCAACACGCGGCTCTACTCGCAGTCGGACATCGATCGCCTCAACCTCATCTCAAAGCTCACGGACGAGGGCATCAACCTCGCGGGCGTCGTGCGCATCCTCGACATGCGCGAGCGGATGCTCGAGCGCGAGGACGAGCTCGAGGAGCTGCGCCGTCGCGTGCGAGAGCTCGAGGACGAGGTCCACGAGTTCCGCATGCAGGAGAAGATCACGGCGCTTGCCCGCTATGACAGCGGTTGCAGCCCTGAGCAGGTCATGCGTCGTCTGCTGCTCGGCGGCGCGCCCGGAGAGAAGGACGAGAAGTAGCGGCGCCCCATTCGTCGAGGCGCCTTCCGCGGCGACGGCAAAACCCTTTGTGGAGACTCCGTGTGCCATTCCGTAGGATTGAGCTACGGAAGGAGGAGTCGTGGACGCAAAGCTCGCCAAGCTCATAGAGATCCTGCGTGACGAGGGGCAGATCAGCCCCGCTGAGCTCGCCCGGCGTCTTGACGTGAGCGTGCGGACGGTCCGCACCTATGTGAGCCGCGCGAACGACCTGCTCGCGCGCACGGACGCACAGGGCGGGGACGGCGCACGACCCATGGTCGCCTCTCGCCCCGAGGGCGGCCCGTCCTCCTCCCGAGGCCGCATCGAGATGCGCAGCTCATCGGTCTATCGCCTCGAGGGCGTTGACCCCTCGCGCATCGACGAGCTGCTCGGGCGCAGCGGCTCGGAGGGCTCGCATGCGGGGGAGGCCGTTCCCACCACCTCGGAGCAGCGCGTCGCCTACCTCATGAACGACCTGCTCTATCGCACAGGCTGGATTACCATCGACGACCTCGCGCAGATTCTCTATGTCTCCCGCGTCACGGTGAGCGACGAGCTCAAGGAGGTCGAGCGCCGCCTCGCGCGATTCGACCTCGTCCTCGAGCGCCGTCCGCGCTACGGCATTCGCGTCACCGGGCCCGAGCTCAAGCGCCGGCTGTGCCTCGCCGCCGTCGCCGCGAGCGGGCACAGCGCGGCATCCGACGCCTCGCTCGCCTCGAGCGAGGTCGTCACCGTCATCGACGAGTGCGTGCGCGAGGCCACGCGTCGCAACAACTTCCAGGTCAACGCACTCGCCCATCAGAACCTGATCGTCCACATCGCCGTGGCCGTCGCGCGCATCAGGGAGGGCTGCTATGTTCCCATGCCCGAGGAGCAGCTCGACAGGATTCGCTCCACGCACGAGTTCTCCGTCGCGCGCGATGTCGCCGCGCTCGTGGAGGCCCGCTTCGGCGTGGCGCTTCCCGAGGAGGAGGTCGCCTACATCGCGATCCACCTGGCCGGACGGCAGCGCCTGTACTTCTCCGCAGACGCCCCGGAGAACGACCTCGTCATTTCGGACGAGGTGTGGGACGTCGTCGCGCGCATGATCGAGCACGTGTGGACTGTCTTTCGCTTCGACTTTCGCGACGACCTCGAGCTGCGCATGAACCTCGCGCAGCACGTGACTCCGCTCGCAGTGCGCCTGCGCTTCCACATGCGCATGGACAACCCGCTGCTCTCGGACATCAAGAATCGCTACCCGCTCGCCTGGACCATGGCGGTCGAGGCGAGTGCCGTGCTCGCCGATGCTTACGACGCTCGGCTCAGCGACGAGGAGATCGGCTACGTCGCGCTGGCGTTCGAGCTTGCCCTCGAGCGCCAGAAGGGCGGCCCGTCGCGCAAGAACATCCTCATCGTCTGCGCCTCCGGCGCGGGAAGCGCGCGCCTGCTCGAGAACCGCTACCGCAGGGAGTTCGGCGCCTACCTCGACCGCATCGAGACCTGCGACGTGGGCGGCGTCGACGCCGTCGACCTCACGGACATCGACTACGTCTTCACCACGGTGCCCCTGGCGCACCCGCTCCCCGTTCCCGTTCGCGAGGTCGGCTTCTTCCTTGACGAGGGGGACCTCCACCTCGTGCGCGAGGCGCTCGAGGTAAGCCCCCGCCCGCAGGGCGTCGAGTCCTACTTCGACGAGCGCCTGTTCTTCTCGCATCTTGTTGCGCAGGACAAGAAGGAGGCGATCGATCGCCTCTGCGCCCTCGTCGCCGAGCGTCGCGAGGTCCCGGAGGGCTTCGCGAGGCTCGTCTGGGAACGCGAGGATGCGGCTCCCACTGCCTTTGGCAACAACGTGAGCATGCCCCATCCCGCGAGGCCGTGCACGCCCGACACGTTCGTCGCCGTGGCAATCCTCGACAGTCCCGTCCTCTGGGCGCCCGAGGTCTGGGTGCAGGCAATCTTTCTCGTGAGCATTTCGACGAGCGCCGAGAAGAACCTCCAGGGGTTCTACGACAGGATCTCACGCCTCCTCCTGAGCAAGGAGGATATTCAGACGCTGATCAGCCAGCGGGACTTCACCACCCTGCTGGAGCTAGTGAACCGGTGAACACGCACGCATCATGACGAGAGGAGGAACGATGGACGAGAGCAAGTACGAGAACGCCATGCAGATCATCCTGCACGCGGGCAACGCCAAGTCCGCCGCGCTCATGGCGGTTGACGATGCGGCCGAGGGAGACTTCGGTGCGGCGAGAGAGCATCTCGCGGAGGCTCAGAGGGAGATGCACGAGGCGCACGACACCCAGCTCTCCCTCATCCAGGGGGAGGCCAACGGTGAGGGCGTCGAGGTGAACATCATCCTCGTGCACGCCCAGGACCACCTGAGCATGGCGATTACGGCAAGCGACGTGGCCGAGCGCATGGTCGAGATGTACGAGCGCATGGCCCGAATCGAGTCGGGAAAGTAACGGGACCGACCAGAGTGGAGCATCGGGGTTCGACCCCGCGAAGAGAGAGGAGCTGAGTCATGAACATCATGCTGGCATGCGCCGCAGGAATGTCGACGTCCCTGGTGGTAAGCAAGATGCGTGAGGCCGCCGAGAGCCAGGGCAAGGACTACAAGATCTGGGCAGTCGAGCAGGGTCAGGTGGAGTCGGAGCTCGGCAACTTCGACGTCCTGCTCCTGGGTCCCCAGATTCGCCACATGGAGCGAAGGCTTGCCAAGGTGGTCGGGGACGCCGCCCCGGTCGCCGTCATCAACCCGATGGCCTATGGTCGCTGTGACGGAGCCGCCGTGCTCAAGCAGGCCGAGGAGCTCGTGGCTGCCGACAGGTAGCGCCTGACGGAGCCCGACGCTCCGGGCACACATCAAGACAACCCATCGTACGTCCATGACGCTCTGAAAGGAGTGATACCCCATGCTTGACAAATTTACGGACCTCATGGAGCGCATCCTGACTCCCGTTGCTGACTTCATGAACGGGAACAAGTACGTGGTGGCAATTCAGAAGGCGTTTACCACCTACACCCCCATCGTCATCACCGGCTCGTTTGCGTTCATGCTGAACCTCATGCTCTGCTCCACCTCGAGCGGGCTTGCCCAGTTCGCGGGATTCGAGTGGCTTGCGAACTACGCCAACATCTTCAGTACGGTCAATTACGCCTGCATCTCCTGCATGGCCCTCTGGATCGCGTTCCTTGTCGCCTACTCCATTGGCGAGCAGGACGGGCAGAAGCCGCTCATCTGCGGCCTCATCTCGGTGGTCTGCTTCATCACCGTGCTCGACCCCGAGAACATCGCCGGCAGCCTCGATGCCTCCGCCCTCTTCCTGGCGTTCTTCGTGGGCATCGGGTCGATGGCGATTTTCAACGGCCTCATGCGCTTCGAGCGCATCAAGATCAAGCTGCCCGAGTCCGTTCCCGAGATGATTGCCAACAGCTTCAACGCGCTCATCCCCGCCTTCATCACGATCATGCTCTTTGGCGTGTTCGCGGGCGTCCTGTATGCCGCCACGGGGACGTTCATCAACTCGATCATCTACACGGTGATTCAGATTCCGTTCAACCAGGCCATCGGCACGCAGATTGGCGTGAGCATCATCACCGTTCTCTCCCAGCTGCTGTGGTGGATGGGCATTCACGGTCACATGGCCATGAACGCCGTCGCTAAGCCCGTGCGCACCGCGGCGCTTGCCGCCAACATCGCCGCCGTCGCATCCGGCGCGCTTCCCCCCGAGTTCTACACCCTCGCCTTCGTCCACCTGTTCATGAACCTGGGCGGATCCGGCATCGTCATCTCGCTCGCGCTGGCAATCCTCGCGTTCTCCAAGCGAGCCGACTACCGCGAGGTCACGAAGCTTTCCTTCGTGCCGCTGCTCTTTGGCATCTCCGAGCCGATGGTGTTCGGCCTTCCCATCATGCTCAACCCCACCTTCTTCTTCCCCTTCGTGCTGGTGCCCCTCGTCACCTGCAACATCGGCTATTACGCCATCACCTCCGGGTTCCTGACCTCCGCCTACGTCGAGTCGATCGCCGGTGCGCCCATGTTCCTGCAGCAGTTCCTGGCCTTCAGCGGTCAGTGGCAGGCCCTGCTCATGGTCGTTGTCGTCATTGCCGTTGCGTTCGTGCTCTACGTCCCCTTCGTGCTCGTCTCCAACAAGCAGTACGAGCGCGAGCAGGCCGAGGCGGCCAAGATCGAGGCGTAGGAAGCTCCCCCCAGCGGGCGGGTTGCCCCTCCCCGGCGCCCGCCTCCGCGCCCCGCGGCGGTACTGCCGCGGGGCGCCTCACCAGACTTCGCTACCATCGAGGCCCGCGGACTGCGGGCGGACAAGGAGATGCCATGAACGCTTCAATCGAGGCGGATGCCGCCATCGAGGCGGGCGGCTCGCGCCGGCTCGTCGCGACGGACTCGGAGTGCTCGGCGGTCGCCAAGGGCATGCCCGAGGGGTTCCTCTGGGGCGGCGCCGTCGCCGCCAACCAGGTCGAGGGGGCCTACCTCGAGGACGGCAAGGGCCTCTCGATCGCCGACGTGCAGACCGCGGGCGCCCATGGCGTCCCCCGCGAGATTCACGACCACGTGCACGAGGGCGTCTACTACCCGAACCAGGAGGGCATCGACGGCTACCATCGCTACAAGGAGGACGTCGCCCTCTTCGCCGAGATGGGCTTTACCTGCCTGCGCACCTCGATCAGCTGGGCACGTATCTTCCCGAACGGGGACGACGCCGAGCCCAACGAGGCGGGGCTCGCCTTCTATGACGCCGTCTTCGATGAGATGCGCGCCCATGGGATCGAGCCCGTCATCACGCTCTCTCACTACGAGATGCCGCTTCGGCTCGTGACCGAGTACGGGTCGTGGAGAAACCCCCGCCTCATCGACTTCTTCGTGCGCTTCTGCGAGACGGTCTTCAGGCGCTATCGCGACAAGGTGCGCTACTGGATGACCTTCAACGAGGTCAACGAGACGATGAACAAGCTCACGCCGTTCAACCAGGCGGGACTCATCTTCTCCGAGGACGAGAACGCCAACGAGGTCAAGGTGCTGGCCAGCCATAACATGTTCCTCGCCTCGGCGCGCGCTGTGGCGCTCGGGCACCAGATCAACCCTGACTTCAAGATCGGCTGCATGGTGCAGTATCCCACCACCTACGCTAAGACCTGTCGCCCCGAGGACGTCATCGCCCGCCGCCTCAACATGATGCCCAACTACTACTACACCGACGTCATGGTGCGAGGCCGCTATACCAACCTCTGCCGCGCCCAGCTCAGGCGCCTGGGCGTCGAGTTTGAGGTGAGCGAGGAGGACGCCGCCACGCTCGCCGCCGGCACCGTCGACTACATCGCCTTCAGCTACTACTTCTCGTCCGTGGCGTCGAGCGAGAATGGTGACGACCTGCTCGTCGAGCGCAAGAACCCCTACCTCGACCGAACCGACTGGGGCTGGCCCATTGACGCGGTGGGCCTGCGCGTCGCCCTGAACGAGCTCTACGACCGCTATCAGGTCCCGCTCTTCGTGGTCGAGAACGGCCTCGGCGCGGTGGACGAGCCCGACGAGCGCGGCTACGTCGAGGACGACTACCGCATCGACTTCCTGCGCCGCCACATCGTCCAGATGGAGCGCGCCGTCAACGACGACTTCGTCGAGCTCATCGGGTACACCTCGTGGGGGCCCATCGACCTCATCTCGGTGGGGACGGGCGAGATGAAGAAGCGCTACGGCTTCATCTACGTCGATCGCGACGACCGCGGCAGGGGCACGCTCGCCCGCAGCAAAAAGAAGAGCTTTGACTGGTACCGCCAGGTCATAGCGTCAAACGGCCGCGTTCTGTAGGCGTCGGGGCGGGGTGCCTGCGGGTGCCCCGCCCTTCTCCTCACGCTTATATAATCTATCATGTAGACACTTAGATTTGCGTATACGCCCCAGCTCGTGCGGGAACAATAGTCGTTGATAAACAACGACCCACGAAGGGGGCAACCATGAGGCTAGACAAGTGGGCGGTCACGGCGCAGGAGGCGCTGCAGGCCGCCGTGGGCATCGCAACGGATGCCGACGCCGGCCAGCTCATGCCCGTGCACGTGCTGAAGGCGCTGCTGAGTTCCGGAGAGCACAACCTGAGCGCCATCATCGAGCGGGTGGGCGCCGACCCGGCGTCCATCGAGGCGCAGGTCGACGAT
The DNA here is from genome assembly GCF_900119385.1 of Thermophilibacter mediterraneus. GTDB lineage: Bacteria > Actinomycetota > Coriobacteriia > Coriobacteriales > Atopobiaceae > Thermophilibacter > Thermophilibacter mediterraneus. The sequence continues at coordinate 493,133 of NZ_FPKO01000009.1, read as the reverse complement.
GCCATCGCGCGGCAGCCAAAGGTGTCGGGTGACGCGGGGCAGATGGGAATGGGCGATGCCACGGTGCGTGTTGGCAACGCGGCGGAGAAGCTCGCGAGCAAGATGGGCGACTCCTACGTCACGTCCGAGCACCTGCTCTGCGCGCTCGCCGACGACAAGACCGACGCCGGGTCGATTCTCAAGGCCGCTGGCGTCACGTCGAAGCGCGTCGAGGAGGCGTATAACGCCCTGCGCGGTGACGAGCGCGTGACCAGCCAGGACTCCAAGCCCGAGTTCGAGGCGCTCGAGAAGTACGGCCGCAACGTGACCGACCTCGCTCGCCAGGGCAAGCTCGACCCCATCGTCGGGCGCGTCGAGGAGATTCGCCGCACCATCCAGGTGCTCTCGCGCCGCACGAAGAACAACCCCGTGCTCATCGGAGAGCCGGGCGTGGGCAAGACCGCCATCGTCGAGGGGCTCGCGCAGCGCATCGTCAACGGGGACGTGCCGTCGACGCTGCGCGACAAGGACCTCGTGGAGCTCGACATGTCTGCCCTCGTCGCGGGCGCCAAGTACCGCGGCGAGTTCGAGGACAGGCTGAAGTCCGTGCTCAAGGAGGTCGAGAAGTCGAACGGGCGCATCATCCTGTTCATCGACGAGCTGCACACCATCGTGGGCGCGGGTGCCACGGAGGGCTCGATGGACGCCGGAAACATCCTCAAGCCGGCCCTCGCGCGCGGCACGCTCCACGCCATCGGTGCCACCACGCTCGACGAGTACCGCAAGTACATCGAGAAGGACGCGGCCCTCGCGAGGCGGTTCCAGACCGTCATGGTCTCAGAGCCCACCGTCGAGGACACGATCTCCATCCTGCGCGGCATCAAGGACCGCTACGAGCAGCACCACCGCGTGCGCATCACGGACTCCGCCCTGGTCTCCGCGGCGGACCTCTCGAACCGCTACATCTCTGACCGCTTCCTGCCCGACAAGGCCATCGACCTGGTCGACGAGGCGGCGAGCCGCCTGCGCATGGAGCTCGACTCCATGCCCGCGGACATCGACGCCGTCGACCGCCAGCTCACCCAGATGCAGATCGAGGAGCAGGCCCTCATGAAGGAGGAGGACGAGGCCAGCAAGGAGCGCCTCGAGACCCTGCGCGGCGAGATCGCCACCACGCGCGAGAAGCTCGACGGCATGAAGGCGAACTGGGAGAATGAGAAGGGGGCCATCGACCGCGTCCAGGACCTCAAGTCCAAGATCGAGGGGGCCCGTGCCGAGATGGAGCGCGTGACGCGAGACGGAGACCTCGCCCGCGCCTCCGAGCTGCGCTACGCCACGATTCCCGCGCTCCAGCGGGAGTACGAGGAGGCCGAGGCGGCGCTCACGGCAAAGCAGGAGGCTGGCGGCCTGCTCAAGGAGGAGGTTACCTCCGAGGAGGTCGCCGAGGTCGTCTCCTCCTGGACGGGCGTCCCGGTGTCCAAGATGATGCAGGGGGAGATGGACAAGCTCAAGAACCTCGAGGCGGAGCTCCACAGGCGCGTTGTGGGGCAGGACGAGGCGGTCTCGGCCGTCGCCGCGGCGGTTCGCCGCAGCAGGGCCGGGCTCTCCGACCCCAATCGCCCCATCGGCAGCTTCTTCTTCCTCGGCCCCACCGGCGTGGGAAAGACGGAGCTCGCCAAGGCGCTCGCCGAGAACCTCTTCGACGATGAGCGCGCGCTCGTGCGCATCGACATGTCTGAGTACATGGAGAAGTTCAGCGTCCAGCGACTCATCGGCGCGCCCCCGGGATACGTGGGCTACGACGAGGGTGGCCAGCTCACCGAGGCGGTCCGCCGTCGCCCCTACAGCGTCATCCTGCTCGACGAGATGGAGAAGGCCCATCCCGACGTCTTCAACATCCTGCTGCAGGTGCTCGACGACGGGCGGCTCACCGACGGGCAGGGTAGGGTCGTGAGCTTCAAGAACACGATCATCATCATGACGTCCAACGTCGGCAGCCAGTTCATCGCGGGCGCCAACGCGTCGATCGACCCCGAGGAGGTCCAGCGCGCGGTCAACAACGCGCTGCGGCAGACCTTCAAGCCGGAGTTTCTCAACCGCATCGACGACGTGGTGGTCTTCCATCCCCTCGGCCTCGAGGACATCGAGCGCATCGTGGACATCCAGCTTCGCGACGTGCGCGAGCGCCTCGAGCGCGACCGCATCCAGCTCGAGCTCACGCCAGCCGCAAAGCAGTCGCTCGCCCTTGACGGGCTCGACCCGGTCTACGGCGCGCGCCCGCTCAAGCGCCTCATCCAGCGGCAGGTCGTTGACAGCGTCGCCAACCTCATCATCGACGGGGCGCTCGGCGAGGGGGACGTGGTCCGCGTCGACGTCGGGTCCGACGACCGCCTCTTCGCGGCCCGCGATGACGCCGCGTCCGCGAGGCGCCGCGCGGCGGGCGACGACGTCGCCCCCGAGGACGAGCCCATCGAGCCCGACGCCATGGAGTAGCGCCGTCGCGTCGCGGCGGCATGGAGAGGGGCCCCGGAGGACCGGGGCCCCTTTTCGCATGACGCGCTCGGGGGCTCGCTCGTGACGCTTGGGACGACGGCGCCCCGGTCGTCGAGAAAGCACGCTACGATAGCCTCGGTTCTCAGTTGGCCATGACGACGGGAGGCGAGATGAGGCGCGACCGAGAGGACGAGAAGAACGGGGTCCCGGCGCCCGCCCCCGAGCCGCGCGTCGACCCCGACGCCACCGTCGCCGCCGCTCCCGACCCCGACGCCACAGTCGCCGCCGCTCCCGACCCCGACGCCACCGTCGCCGCCTCGAGCGCGCCCGACGCGGACGAGGGGCCCGCGCGTCCCGTGCCCCCTGACGACCTGCCGACGATAGCCGTCGTCCGCGCGGTGGATGACGTCGCCGACGGAATCGACGCCCTCGACGACCCGTACTTCCAGGCGGCGGCTCCAGACGAGCTCACCTCGGCTCGCGCCCCGGTCTCGATTCCCTCTCCCGTGCAGAGCCTTCCCGAGCGCCGCAGGCGGATTCCGCGCTGGGCGGTCGCACTGCTGGCCGTCGTCCTTCTCGCCGTCGGTGCCCTCGTCGCGCTCTACACCTATGATCGTGAGCTCTGGGGAGGCAGGACCGTTCCCGCCGTCGTCGGTATGGGGCAGGAGGAGGCGACGGAGACCCTCGAGGACCTCGGGTTCGTCGTCCAGGTCGAGCCCGTTGCCGCCGATGACGGAATCGGCCTCGTGCTCGCCTCCGACCCCGAGGAGGGCCGGCGCGTGGACCCGGCCGCGGGCATCACAATCTCGGTCGCCTCGAGCCGCGTGGTCCCCGAGGTCGTCGGGCTCGACGTCGAGCGGGCCCGCCAGGCGCTCTCCGAGGCGGGGGCGCTCAACATCGAGATCGGGTACGAGAGCTCGGGTCAGCCGGCCGACACGGTGCTCTCGGTGAGTCCGGGGGAGGGGGAGCCCTTCCTCTCCTCCGACAGGGTGACGCTCGTCGTGGCGAGCGCCTTCACCGTCCCCAACGTCCTGGGGATGGAGCTCTCGGCCGCGCGCGACCTGCTCGCGCAGGGCGGCTTCTCGGCGACCGTCTCCTACGTCGAGTCGTCCTCGCCGTCGGGCACGGTCGTGGGGACGAGTCCCGAGGTCGGCACCGAGGTCGCAGGCGGCTCGTCCGTCGAGCTGCAGGTTGCCGTTACGTACCCGCGCGACCCGTACGACCTCCTTGCCTATTTCGACGTCGCCCCGCGGGCGCTCTCGGGCTACCTTGCGCAGGAGGGCTTCTCTCCGCTCTTCAGCGGCGTGTCGGTGGCAACCGGAAACGCGGACGCCGGCTACGAGGGGCCGGGCGGGGAGCTGCTGCGCCTCTCGGACTACCCGGAGACGGGGCACTACGGGGGAGACGCGTCGCGAGCCGACGTGCTCGCGCAGGGCGCCGGCGTGGGCGGTGTCCGCTACGCGTTCTCATCCGCGACGCTGCCCGAGGGAGGATCCGAGATGAACGAGGACGGCCTGCGCGCCGTGATGCGCGCGTGCCGTCTCGAGGGGCTCGAGGACACCTGCACCCACGAGGACCTCGTCGCTCCGGTCGCGTCTGCCGGCGAGGGCGACGCGGCGCCCTCGCCCAGCTTCGTCTGCGGCGTCGGGCGACAGGGCGGCTACGTCTGGTCGGTCATCATCGGGGGCTATGACGGCCAGGTCAGGGTTGTTGCCCTCGCCGCGCCCGAGTCTCACTTCGCGGGGGTCGACCTCTCGGACTTCGGCGGCAGCCTCTGCGACTACATTGCCTACATCGACCTGTATACGGGATAGGAGCCATGGAAGACACGATGATGCGGCGCCCGGGCGCCGAGGGCGGCCGGGGGCGTGACGCGAGCGGTCGCGCGGAGGATTCCGAGAGCGAGTTCATTCGGGCCGAGAACGAGGACGACGACGGGTACGACCCCTATTCCGACCGTCGCCCCGAGCCTGAGCCGCTCTTCGAGCGGGACCCCTGGGGCTGAGCCGCGGACGGGCGGCTCGCCGTGCGCGGGGAGGCTAGCTCGTGGAGCCCCAGTTGCTCTGCATGTAGCCCCAGAGGAAGTACACCACCACGGCGAGCAGGGCGAGCACGAAGACGAGCGCGATGAAGGTCTTGACGCGCGTCTTGCGCTCGCGCGATACGAAGATGTCGCGGCGCCCCTTGGGAATCTCGAGGTACTGCCCGTAGTGGAGGTCGCGCCTGAGCTGCTGGCCCTCGGAGCGCGAGCGCCTGTACGCGCGTCCCGAGAGGGCGCCGCCGCGTATCGTGTACCCCGAGTCGTGCGTGATCGGGGCGCTCTCCTCCTCATCGGCGGCAAGGTCGTCGATGGGCTCGACGCTGCGGTGCGCCGGGCGCTGTCGCACGTAGGGCGCGCGTGCCGGCGCGGGGACGGGCGTGGCCTCGCCCTCTATGCCCTCGTGGTCGGTCAGCTCAAGGTCGGTGTCGTTGTCCATGGTGTCTCCGACGGCAGGCGCGAACAGTGTTGCACCCCATGATAGGGCAGGCGCGCTGGGCAGGCGCCCCGGTCAGCGAAACTATACAAAGCGTAAGGTATGCCGTGTGAGCCCGGCGGCTCGCCCGCACACGCCCCGTCTCCTCGCAATGTGGTTCATCTCACCATATCTAAGTCATATCGACTTAGATATGGTGAGTATATGACGCTCAGAATAAATGACCGGAGATGTATAAATCGAACGGCGAGGGGAACAAGTACCTATGTACAGCAGATGCGGCACAAGCCGCAGTCACAAGGGAGTGATGAGGTATGGCAAGCATGATTCCGTATGACCGTTATTCTCGCGCTCTTCGCAACTGGCCCTTTGACGCGCTGGACAGCTTCTTCGACGCGCCCTTCGCGCCGCTCTCGTCCACGGCTGCCAGCTTCAAGATGAACGTTGAGGACGCGGGCGACAGGTACGTGGTCACCGCCGAGCTTCCGGGCGTCAAGCGCGAGGAGATCGACGTCGAGCTCAACGAGGGACGCCTCTCCATCTCCGTCGACAAGAAGGAGACCGACGAGGAGAAGGGCAGGAACTACCTTTACAAGGAGACCTCCGACTGGAGCGCAACGCGCGGGGTCTACCTCAAGGACGCCGCTGTTGCGGGCCTCTCCGCCAAGCTCGAGGGCGGCGTTCTCTCGGTGAACGTCCCCAAGCAGCAGGAGAAGACCAACGTCACCAAGGTCTCCATCGACTAACTTGGCACTGACGTCAGGTTATAGCGTCAACGTGACGTGCGACGCGTCGGGCCGGCGCCTTCGGGCGCCGGCCCCGTTTTGTGTCCGGGCGACTACCACACGCTGAGCGGCCAGTCCTGGGCGGCGCAGCAGATGCTGAGGCCGCCGTCCGGGGTGCGCGCCTCAGGCCGCCCGTCCTCTCCCTGCACGGGCACGGCGCCGACCGCCTCGGCGAGGGTGCGCACGCACACGCTCGGGCGGTTGTTCTCCTGCGAGAGGTGCATGGCCACCACCGTCTCGGTGTTCTCGGTCACGAGAGAGCCGAGCGCGCGGGTGGCCTGCGCGTTGGAGAGGTGCCCGGTCGGGCCGGCTACGCGCTGCTTGAGGTACGCGGGGTAGGGGCCTCCGGCGAGCATGCGCTCGTCATGGTTCGACTCTAGCGCGAGGATGCGGACGCCCGAGAGTCGCTCGAGCGCCTCCGCCCCGAGCCCGCCGGTGTCGGTGCAGTAGCCGAGCGCGTCGTCGTCGGTCGAGAACCGAAACCCCACGGGATCGGCGACGTCGTGCGAGGTCGGGAAGACCTCCACCAGCATCCCCGCAGCCTCGAAGGTGTCCGAGTGGCCGATCAGCGTGAACGGGAGCGCGGAGAGGTAGCCTCTTGCCGCGGCGGTTCCCGCGGTGGTCACGAGCTCCCCGTCGAAGTGGTTGCAGAAGACCGTGAGGCCGCCCACGTGGTCGGAGTGCTCGTGAGTGAGAAGGACCGTGGTCACGCGACCCATGTCCAGCCCGAGCTGTCCCGCCCTCTCGAGCAGGGCGCGCCGCGATATGCCGCAGTCGACGAGCACAAGCCCGCCGGGGCCCTCGACCACGGCGGCGTTGCCCTTCGAGCCGCTGGCGAGGACGTGCAGGTGGATCCTGGGGGTCATGGCGCTCCTCTCGGTGTCGTACACTCAGGTTGCGGGGACTGCCCGCGCGCGTTCCCTAGGGTAGCCGTTGCGGAGGGTGTGGTATGCCGAGCGTCTCGCGTCGATACGCTATTGCCAGAAGTCGGTTCGACCGCCCGAGCGGAAGGACTGACGAGGGTCTGTCGGCCCCCGTGGTGCTCATGGTCTCGGGCGGGGCGGACTCGACGGCGCTCCTCGTGCTCGCGGCGACCTCGAGCCTCGACATCGACGACGGCCGAGGCCTTGCGCGCATCGCCCGCGAGCGGCTCCACGTGCTGCACGTCAACCACGGCCTGCGCGGCCTCGACGCCGAGGAGGACGAGGAGTTCGTGCGCGACCTCTCCGGGCGATATGGCATTCCCTGCACCATCAGGAGGATCGATGCCGCCGAGATCGCGGCTCGTGGGGACGGCAACGTCGAGAACGCGGGGAGGATCGCGCGCTACGAGGAGGCGTCGCGCCTCGCCAACGAGCTCTCCGCGGCTCTCGGCACGCCCCGCTCCGCGGCTCGCATCCTCACCGCGCACACGGCGGACGACCGCGCGGAGACCTTCTTCATGAACGCGATTCGCGGCACGGGCGCCGCGGGGCTCTCGTCGATTCCGCGCCGGCGCAACCGGATCGTGCGCCCCCTTCTCGACCGAACGCACGACGAGCTCTGCGACCTCCTCAGGATGCGCGGCATCGTCTGGCGCGAGGACGCCACCAACGCCGACACGCGCTACCTCAGGGCCTTCGTGCGCCACGAGGTCATGCCCGTTGCGCGCGAGCGCAACCCGCGCGTGGTCCAGAGTCTCGCCACCACCTGCGACATTCTGTCCGACGAGGACGCCTACCTGACCGCGGTGGCGTCGCGCGCGCTGCGCGACCTCACGCGTCGGCGCGGCGACGGCCTTGTCGTGCTCGACGCCGCGCGTCTCGGGGCGACGGAGGTCGCGATCGCGCGCCGCGTGGTGCGCGAGGCCGTGCTGTCGCTCTGTCCCGAGGCCCGGCTCGAGGCGCGTCACGTCGCGGGCGTGCTCGCCGCGGTCGCGGCGGGCGAGGGGTCGCTCACGGTCCCCCTGGGCGTCGACGTCCGCGTCGAGCACGCCCTCCTGAGCATTCGCGCGCGCTCCGCGGACCCGCGCGTCATCGCGTCGTGGCTCGAGGTGCCGGGACGCCTCGAGCTTCCGGGCGGGAGGGGGCTCGAGGCTCGGGTGCTGCGCGCGCCGCGTGCCACGGACGTACCGGCATACGCGCGCTCCCACGCGCTCGAGTGGTCCGGCGAGTCGGTGCTGCTCGACGCCGTGGCGGCTGGCGTGGACCCTGCGCGCGGCGGCAGGCTGTGGGTCGATGCGCCGCGCGCGGGGGAGCTGCTGTGTCCGCTCGGCATGCACGGGCAGTCAAAGAAGCTCTCTGACCTCCTCGGCGAGACGCACATGTCCCGCGCGGACCGCGCGCTTGTGCCCGTCGTGCACGCCTCGCCCACCGGGCCCGTTCTCTGGGTCGCGGGGGTGCGCGCCGACGAGCGCGCACGATGCGTCCCGCAGACCGAGTGGCTGCTCGAGCTGACCCTCGTTTCCGGAGCGTAGCCGCCTGCGCTATGCTGTGTGCAGTCATGCCGGGCGCATGGGGTCGCGCGGCGCCAGGAAAGGGGAGCGCAATGGGTGAGCTGCACCCGGACGTCAAGGAGGTCCTGCTGGGCGAGGAGGACATCCGCCAGATCGTTGGTCGCATGGGGGAGGAGATCACTCGCGACTACGCCGACAAGAACCCGCTGGTAGTCGCCGTCCTGCGCGGCGCGGTGGTCTTCATGGCCGACATCATGCGCGCCATCGAGTGTCCCATGGCGATCGACTTCATGGCCGTGTCGAGCTACGGCGACGGCTTCAAGAGCTCGGGCGTCGTGCGCATCGTCAAGGACCTCGACACCAAGATCGAGGGTCGCGACGTCCTCATCATCGAGGACATCCTCGACTCGGGTCTCACCCTCTCGTACCTCATCAACCTGCTCAAGGGGCGCAACCCCGCCTCTGTCGAGGTGGCCGCCTTCCTCGTGAAGGACGTTCCCGGCAACGAGCCCGCGGTGAAGCCCCGCTACGTGGGCGCCCATGTGCCCGACGAGTTCATCGTCGGGTACGGCCTTGACTTCGCCGAGCGCTACCGCAACCTTCCCTACATCGGTATCCTCAAGCCCGAGGTCTACAAGCACTAGCCGCGCACGGCCCCGGTGCGCCGCTGGTCGCCGGGGCGGCGGCAACCCGAGGAGCAGCACGTGCCAAACAACGACATCTCGCCCATGGGGCCCGGCGGACGCCCCCGCCCCTCTGTGATCTCGACCCTCATCGTGGTCGCCCTGGTCGTCTACCTGATCTTCTCGGCGGGCACGGGCGGCCTCGGTCGCGGCTCCGAGACCGACGCCCTCGCGACCAACGAGTTCGTGACCGCGCTCAAGGACGATCGCGTGGCGAACGTCACCTACAAGACCGACGACGGGAGCGTCTCGGGCTCGTACTGGAGGGAGGGCGGCGAGAAGGGCGACGAGTCCAAGCTCGTCGACTTCACGAGCGTCTACGTCGGCGCGGACTCGCTTGCCGAGCTCATGGCCGACCACCCCGCGGTCACCTACAGAATCGACACGAGTGACTCGAGCATGCTCGAGACCGTTCTCGTCTCGGTGGTCCCCACGCTGCTGCTCGTCGGGGTCTTCGTCTACTACATGAGCCGCATGTCCAACCAGAACGACAAGACGATGTCGTTTGCCAAGACCCGCGCGCTCACCTCGGAGGCCGAGCGTCCCAAGGTGACGTTTGCCGACGTGGCGGGCATCGACGAGGCGGTCGAGGAGCTCCAGGAGGTGCGCGACTTCCTCTCCGACCCCGATCGCTACCACAGGATGGGCGCCCGCATACCTCGCGGCGTGCTGCTCGTGGGCCCTCCGGGAACGGGCAAGACGCTGCTCGCCAAGGCCGTCGCCGGGGAGGCGGGCGTCCCGTTCTTCTCGATCTCCGGATCCGACTTCGTCGAGATGTTCGTGGGCGTGGGCGCCTCGCGCGTGCGCGACCTCTTCAAGCAGGCGAAGGAGGCGGCGCCCTGCATCGTCTTCATCGACGAGATCGACGCCGTCGGCCGTCAGCGCGGCGCGGGTCTCGGCGGCGGGCACGACGAGCGGGAGCAGACCCTCAACCAGCTCCTCGTCGAGATGGACGGCTTCGAGGACAACTCCTCGGTCATCCTGATCGCGGCGACCAACCGACCCGACATCCTCGACCCGGCGCTGCTGCGCCCCGGCCGCTTCGACCGGAGGGTGACGGTCGACCGTCCTGACGTGCGCGGGCGCGAGCAGATCCTGCGCGTCCACGCGGAGGGGAAGCCGATGGCAGCCGATGTCGACTTCGCGCGCCTCGCGAGGGTCACGCCGGGGTTCACGGGCGCCGACCTCGCGAACCTCGTCAACGAGGCCGCGCTTCTCGCCGCCCGTCGCCGTCGCCCGACCATCGGGGGCGACGAGGTTGAGGAGGCTATGGAGCGCGTGATGGCGGGTCCCGAGCGAAAGAGCCGCGTCATCACCGAGGGAGAGCGCCGCGTCATCGCCTACCACGAGTCCGGTCACGCGCTCGTCGGCCACGTCCTCGAGAACTCGGACCCCATCCACAAGATCTCGATCGTGAGCCGCGGCCAGGCGCTCGGCTACACGATGCAGGTTCCTGAGGAGGACCACTTCCTCGAGACGCGCGACGGCATGCTCGACCAGATCGCGGTGCTGCTCGCGGGGCGCACGGCCGAGGAGCTCTTCTGCGACGACGTCACCACTGGCGCGTCCAACGACCTCGAGCGGGCCACCAAGCTCGCGCGGACCATGGTCACGCGTTACGGCATGAGCGAGGAGCTCGGAGCGCAGGTCTTCGGCGAGGCGCAGCACGAGGTCTTTCTTGGGCGCGACTACGCCGACCACCAGGACTACTCCGCAGAGACCGCCAAGCGCATTGATGACGAGGTCGAGCGCATCATGCGTGAGGGGCACGACCGCGCGCGGCAGGTGCTCGAGACGCGCGGCGAGCAGATGGTCACCATGGCGCACGTGCTGCTCGAGCGCGAGACCGTCGAGGGGGAGGCCGTCGTCGCGCTGCTCGACGGCAGGTGGGACGAGTACGTCCGCAACGAGTCGTCGCGCGACGATGCCCCTGCGCAAGAAAACTGATAGAGGCATTGGTTATGTGGTAATCGTGAACGTTTTACCAGCGGTTACGTCACCTTGCCCACAATAGTGATGAGGGGATTCATCACTTTTCCTCGCATGTTCGAGAAGTGCGCCGTCAGGGTTGGTGCCCTGACGGCGCACTTGTCTGCACTGGTCAAATAATCTGCAGGTCAGAGGCCATGCGAGATGCTCTCGCAACGTTTCCGGGTGCTAGCGTGAACGCACGACCCCGGGGGCGGAAACGCTTCGCCCCGCTCAAGGCGGACGGGAGGAGCCCGCTCGATGGCGCGCAAGGTGAAGTACAAGATCTCCTTCTCGATAAACGAGACGGAGCGGACGGTCCTTCGCTGCCTGCGCGACTGCACGAGCGCCCGGGGCGAGCGCGTCGTCATCACGGCGGAGGCGCTCTCACGCCGCGTCAAGAAGAGCACGGTCACCGTTCGCCGCTCGTGTGCTTCGCTCGCGAGGACCGGTCTCATCTCCGCGTACGAGACGGCGCGCGACGACGGGGGACGCTCGGCGAACGCCTACGTCATCACCGACATCGGCTGGATGGTGCTCGACGGCGAAGGGTCGATGCGCCCCCTCGCCCCCTCAGAGGCGCGTGGCTCCTCGACGTCGCCCTCAAGGTGACCGCCCTTCTGTGAACGCTTCGCTCGCAACTTGCGGGCCTGCCCGAGCGCGTTGCCATGCGCGGGTACAATGGCTGCAGCAAGCTGCGAGCGGCCGTGCCGCGGGAGGGAAGGGCCATGTCCATCAACGAGAAGAGCCGTGCCTACGGTGCCCAGAAGTCGTCCATCCGAGAGATTTCCGCGTACGCGGCGGCACGTAAGGCCGAGATCGGCGCGGAGCGCGTCTACGACTTCTCCCTCGGCAACCCCTCCGTCCCCGCACCCGACGCCGTGCGCGCCTCCATCGAGCGCAGCCTTGCGCTCCCAGCGTCCCAGCTGCACGGCTACACCCCTGCTGCGGGCCTTCCCGCCGCTCGTGAGGCCGTTGCGGCGAGCCTGCGCCGCCGCTTCGGCGACGCCGCGGCCGAGGCGGGCGACATCTACCTGACCTGCGGCGCGGCGGCGTCGCTCTCGATCACGTTCAACGCCATCGTCAATCCCGGCGACGAGGTCGTCGTGATCGCGCCGTACTTCCCCGAGTACCGCGTGTGGATCGAGACCTCGGGCGCCACCTGCGTCGAGGTCCTCGCGGACCAGCGGACGTTCCAGATTGACGTGGACGCCCTTGCGGCGGCTCTCACCGAGCGGACCAAGGCCGTGGTGGTCAACTCGCCCAACAACCCCGTGGGATCCGTCTACTCCCGCTCCAACCTGACCGCCCTCGCGCAGGCCCTGCACGAGGCGGAGCGGAGGTTCGGAACCGCGATCTACCTCGTCTCCGACGAGCCGTATCGCGAGATCGCCTATGGCGCGGAGGTCCCGTGGGTGCCCTCGCTCTACGACCGCACCATCGTCTGCTACAGCTACTCCAAGAGCCTCTCGCTCCCCGGCGAGCGCATCGGGTGGGTCCTCGTGCCGCCCACCAACCCCGAGCACGACGAGCTCGTTCTCGCAGTTGCGGGGTCTGGTCGAAAGCTTGGCTTCGTCTGCGCGCCGGCGCTCTTCCAGCGCGTGCTCATGGACTGCGTCGACTGCCCGAGCGACGTCGAGGCCTACGCGCGCAACCGTCGCGCCCTCACCGAGGGCCTCGCGCGGATCGGCTATGAGTTCATCGAGCCCGAGGGTGCCTTCTACCTGTGGGTCAAGGCGCTCGAGCCGGATGCCGAGGCGTTCTTCGAGCGCGCAAAGGGCTTCGAGCTGCTGCCCGTCCCCTCCACGTCGTTTGGCTGCCCGGGCTGGGTGCGCGTGGGCTACTGCGTCTCCTACGAGACCATCGTGAGCTCCCTGCCCGCCTGGGAGCAGCTCGCCGCGACCTATAGGTGATTCATGGGGGCAGCGCCCCTTGGCCCCCATTGGATCATGTGAGGGAGAAACGCATGCTGCAGAACCGCTGCGACGTCCATACGCACACGCTCTACTCGCGCCACGCCTACTCGACGGTGCGCGAGAACGTGCTCGCCGCCCGCGACGCGGGCCTCGAGCTCCTGGGCGTGACGGACCACTTCAGCGACATGCTCTTCCCCGGCACCGACCTCTCGCACGGCAGTCTGCGCGACTACCAGCACTTCGTCAACATGCGCGTCTGGCCCCGGTCCTGGGAGGGGGTCCGCCTGCTCCGTGGGGCCGAGTCCGACATACGCTCGCTCGACGGGGGGCTCTTCGGGCAGGAGATCGAGGTCGCGGAGGACATCACGGGCCGTCCGGCGCGCTCCCCCTCGACGCTCTACGACCGCGTCGTCGCATCGTGTGACTACGTGATCGCGAGCGTGCACTATAAGGGCTTCGCGGACGGCGCCTCCGTCTCGCAGACCACGCAGATGTACCTTGCCGCGCTCGGGCAGCCCAAGGTCCTCGTGCTCGGACATACCGGTCGCGCCGGCGTGCCGTTCGACGTCAGGGAGGTCGTGGGCGAGGCGGCGCGGCTGGGCAAGATCATCGAGATCAATGAGCATAGCCTCGAGACGGCTCGTCGCGAGGGGAGGACCTGGTCGAGCTGCCGCTCCATTGCGGAGGCGTGCGCGGAGCTGGGGTGTCAGGTGGCGGTGAGCACCGACGCGCACATCTGCTCCGCGGTCGGCCGCGCCCCGAGGGCCCTCGCGATGCTCGAGGAGATCGGGTTCCCGCAGGAGCTCGTCGCGACCCGGTCTGCGGAGGCGTTCCTCGCCGCCATGGAGGGCGCCGGCCTCCCCGTCTCGGGGCTCTAGCCGAGGTGTCCCTCGCCCCGACCCCGCCGCCGGGACGTGGCGCCTAGAGCCTGATCGTGAGCTCGACGGGGCAGTGGTCCGAACCGTACACCTCCGAGAGGATGGACGCGCCGGTCACGCGGTCGGCGACGTCGTCGCTGACGAGGAAGTAGTCGATGCGCCAGCCGGCGTTGTTCCTGCGCGCGTTGAAGCGGTAGCTCCACCAGCTGTAGGCTCCGGTGACGTCGGGATGCAGCATGCGGAAGGTGTCGGTGAAGCCCGCCTCGAGGAGCCGGGTGAAGCTCGCGCGCTCCTCGTCGGAGAAGCCGGCGTTGCCTCGGTTGGGGCCGGGGTTCTTGAGGTCGATCTCGTTGTGGGCGACGTTGAAGTCCCCGCACGTGACCACGGGCTTCTGCGCCGCGAGCCCGGCGAGGAACTCGCGGTAGCACTCGTCCCACGCCAGGCGCGTGTCTATGCGGGCGAGCTCGTTCTGTGCGTTGGGCGTGTAGACGTCCACGAACCAGTAGGAGGGGAACTCGAGCGCGCACACGCGCCCCTCGTCGTCGGCCTCGGGCGCGCCGATGTGGTGAATCGCTCGCAGGGGCTCCTCGCGGGAGAAGACGGCGGTGCCCGAGTAGCCCTTGCGCTCGGCGTAGCTCCACGTCTGGTGGTAGCCGGGCAGGTCAAGGTCGATCTGCCCCTCCTGGAGCTTGGTCTCCTGGATGGCAAAGACGTCGGCGTCGGTCGCCTCGACGACGTCGACGAAGCTCGGGTCCTTCTTCATGACGGCGCGCAGGCCGTTGACGTTCCAGGAAACGAGTCGCAGCTCTCTGGGCTCGGGCATGGGAGTCTCCTCTCGGGGCGGTTGCTCAGCCAAGTGTAGCCGCTGCGCCGCGTACCAGCCAGACGCCTATCCCAGCGTGATGTAGCCCGTCCCCTCGTCGGGGTCGCTCGGGCACGGCCCGGCGTCGGGCGAGCCGAACAGGAACTCACGAATGCGCGGGAGCTCGCGCAGATACTGGGCGTGGCCGGCGTCGTAGGCCGCCGCGAGCTTGCGGGGGTTGACGGTGGAGCTCTCCACGGGCATCTCGTCGGGGTAGATGATGAGCGCGCGCCCCTCGGCGGCAAGCTCCTCGACGTGGTCGATCGCGGCGTTGTAGCGCTCCCATCGGGTGAGCAGCGCGTTCCTGAGATAGGGGTAGTCCCTGGAGACGGCCTGGAACATGCGGCGCTCGCGTGCGGTCGGCTCCTGCTTGCGGTAGCCTCGCGGGCGCGTGGCCACGAAGAGGAAGCGCTCCATGCCGTCGTCCTCCGCCATGCACACGGGGATGCCCGCGCCCGCTCCGAGGCCCCCGTCCAGAAGGACCCGTCCGTCGACGGCGAGCGGCTTCATCATGCCGGGCAGGGTGGAGCTGGTGCGCACCAGGTCGATCATGCGCATGGGGTCGGTCATGTCCTCTCGGCCAAAGCGTACCGTCTTGCCGGTGTCGCGCTCGAAGGCCTGGATGCGCAGGCGCGCGGGGTTGGCGGAGAACGTCTCCCAGTCGAACGTGAGCGTCCCGTCGCGGAGCGCCCCCTCGTAGAGGGAATCGGCGTCGAAGTAGCCCCGGCCGCGCAGCACCGAGCGCATGCCGACGAGCCCCCTGGCGGCACCGTCGGTCATGAAGGCCTCCCGGACGCGGGTGCGGTCACGCGAGAGGTAGTTGACGGAGTTGCTCGCCCCGGCGGAGAGCCCGCAGACGTAGTCGAAGTAGATGCCCTGCTCGAGCAGCACGTTGGCGAACGCGCAGGTGTAGCTTGCCCGGTACCCGCCCCCCTCGAAGACGAGGGCGCAGTCGAACACGTTGCTGGACAGTGGCTCCATGGCTTGCCTCCCTCACGTTCGCGCGGCGCTCGCCGGACGCCGCGCGAAGGCACATTGCGCATAAGCCTGTTTCTTCCCCAAACCGCCATCCGCGAACCCTTCCCGACGGATTCTCCAGATATGGGGGCTGGTTCGGCCAGGCCCTAGCGCTCCGCGAGGGCTACGATTGCTATGGGGGCGGCCCGCCCCCGTGGTCGCGCCGAGGGAAGGGGAGCCATGTCACGTACCGTCACCGATCCCGCCGAGGCGGCGGGGGAGCTCGCGGAGCGCTTCTCGCGGGCGAGAAGCGCGGTGTTCTTCGGCGGCGCCGGAGTCTCGACGGCAAGCGGCATCCCCGACTTCCGCAGCGCCGATGGCCTCTATCACCAGCGCTTCGCCTACCCGCCCGAGACGATGCTCAGCCACAGCTTCTTTGTCGCGCACACCGAGGAGTTCTTCGACTTCTATCGCGAGCGGATGGTCTGCCTGACCGCCCGCCCCAACCGCGCCCACCTGAGGCTCTCGGAGCTCGAGCGCGAGGGGCATCTCGCCGCCGTGGTCACCCAGAACATCGACGGGCTCCACCAGGCGGCGGGGTCGCGTGAGGTCTTAGAGCTCCACGGGTCGGTCCATCGCAACGTCTGCCAGGCCTGCGGAGCAACCTACTCGGCGGAGTGGGTCATGGGGACCGAGGGAGTTCCCCGTTGCGAGAAGTGCGGCGGCCTCGTGAAGCCCGACGTCGTGCTCTACGAGGAGCAGCTCGACGAGCGCGTCCTTATCGCCAGCGTGAGGGCGATCTCGGCGGCAGACCTGCTCGTCATCGGGGGGACGTCGCTCGTCGTCTACCCCGCCGCCGGCCTGGTGAACTACTACGGGGGTTCGGAGTTGGTGGTCGTCAACCGGGACCCCACGCCCGCGGATGCGGGGGCGGACCTCGTCTGCGCCTGCGACATAGCCGCGGCGTTCGACTTCTGACGGGCGTCGCCCGGAGCCCGCGCGCGGCGCGGACGGTCTCGCACCGGGTACAATGGAGCGATGGACAAGAACCTGGAGGGAGCGGTCATGCTTCGAGAGAACTATGGCACCTGGCACTGCGGGGCGTTCGAGATTTCGCTCGCGCGCCCGCGCATCATGGGCATCCTCAACGTGACCCCGGACTCCTTCTCGGACGGTGGGGAGAACCTCGACCATGCGGCCGCCATCGCCCGCGGCCTCGAGATGCTCGACGAGGGCGCCGACATCATCGACGTGGGCGGTGAGTCCACGCGCCCGGGCCATACGCCGGTCGACTCGAGGGTCGAGGCGGAGCGCATCGTGCCGGTGGTGCGCGCCCTCGTCGACGCCGGCGCGATCGTCTCGGTGGACACGCGTCACGCCGACGTCGCCCGCATGTGCGTCCGGCTCGGCGCCGCCATCGTGAACGACGTCTCGGGCTTCACCGACCCCAAGATGGTCGAGGTTGCGGCGGACACCTCGTGCGGCTGCATCGTCATGCACTGGAACCGAGGCGGCCTGGGCACGCGCGCCCCGCGCCGCCAGGTCACGCTCGACGAGTCGCGTCCCACCGGCAGCGCGCTGCCGCGCCCCGTCCTGTCGCAGCGCCGCTTCACCCTGCCCGAGGAGGCACCCATCATGCGGCAGGTCATGGGGTTTCTGGGCGACCAGGCCCGCACGCTCATGCGCGCGGGGGTGAGCCATGACCGCATCTGCATGGATCCGGGCGCGGGCTTCGACAAGTTTGCCGACGAGGACGTGGTCATCCAGCGCGCCACGCGCTCCATGGCCTCGATGGGGTACCCGCTCGCCTGCGCCGTCTCGCGCAAGCGCTTCGTGGGGGCAGTCTCCGGCGTGGCCGACGCCGCCGCCCGCGACGCGGCGACGGCGGGCGTCTGCATCTCAGCCATCGAGAACGGCGCCCGCATACTGCGGGTCCATGACGTCGCCGGCGTCTCGCAGGCCGTCAACGCCTATTGGGCCGCCTCGCACAAGGACGCGCGCCAGGGCTTCGTGAGCCTGGGATCCAACGTGGGCAACCGCGTGGGCAACCTCGCCCGCGCCGTGCAGCTCATCGACGAGATCCCCCTCACCTGCGTGGTCAGCGTGAGCCACGCCTACGAGACCGAGCCCGCCTACGGCATCGCCACGCCGGTGGCCAACGCCGTGGCGGAGATCAGAAGCGAGCTCCACCCGCTCGTTCTTCTTGGTAAGCTCCTCGAGGTGGAAAACGAGCTCGGTAGGATTCGCGAGAAGGCCGCCGAGGCCGCCGCGCCTGCCGTCGGCGCCAAGAAGAGGCCCGGAAACGGCCCGCGCACCATCGACTGCGACCTCGCGTGGGTCGAGGGAGAGCGTCACGCGGGCTCGCGCCTCACGCTGCCGCACCCCCGCCTCGGCGAGCGCGACTACGTGATCGTGCCCATGGAGGACCTCATGCACGATCCCGAGCGCTTCCTCGCCCACGCCGGGGTGAGCGTGCTCCCGCGCGAGGAGCGCGTCGGTCACGTGACCGCCGACCTGGGGGAGATCGCATGGGAGTAGCCGGGACCTCCCTCACGCTGCGGCCGAGCGTGCCCATGGGCTTCGTGACCGGCGTCCCCTACGTGTGCGCCCTGGCGCTCGCCCACGAGCTCGGCGCGCGCGTGGCCTGGCCGCACGAGGTGGTGACGGGGGCGGGCGACGAGCTCGTGTCCGTCGAGGCTCGGGCGGGCTACGACGACGAGGGCGTCTTCGTTCGCTGCGACCTCACGTGGGAGGGCGAGAGGAACCTCGATGCCGCGGCCATCGAGCGGGCGGTCCTTGACGGGATCGGCGCCTGGGAGGGGGCGTATGCCGCCGGCCGCGGTTCCGCCGGCCCCCTGGCGTCCGTCTTGGGCGACTACTTTGATGTGCTTCTCGGCATGGGGGAGCGCGTGGAGGTCGTGCGCGGCGGCCGCGTGATCGGTCGCGGGGCGCTGGCCGGCGTTGACGTGTGGGGTCGGGCCACGGTGCGCCTCGAGGACGCCGCCCAGGAGCTGGAGATCGCCCCCGAGCAGGCGCTGCTGAGGCGCGTGTAGCGGGCGGCCCCGGCGCCTCTACGCGCGCCCCTGACCCCAGAGCCAGATCTCGCGGATGCCGCGCAGGGTGAGGTCCGGGTCGATGGCGTCGAAGAGGCTCGTGGCGCGGGCGACCGTGCGCGCGAGGCCTCCTGTTCCCACCACCGTGGCGCGCGGTCCGCCGAGCTCCGCCTGGATGCGGGCCACGAGCCCCTCGGCCTGGGCCGCCGCACCGATGACGAGGCCCGACTGGAGCGCGGCCTCGGTCCCGTCGCCAAGCGCGCGCTCCGGCGCCTCGATGGGGACGCTTGCGAGCTTGGCCGCTCGCGCGAAGAGGGCGTTCGCGGAGAGCATGAGGCCCGGCGAGATCGCGCCGCCGCGATAGGCCCCCGCGGCATCGACGACGTCGATGTTGGTTGCCGTGCCAAAGTCCACCACGATGACTGGCGCCCCGTAGGTCGCGCGCGCCGCGATGGCGTTGGCGATGCGGTCCGCGCCGACCTGGCGCGGGTCGGGCATGGCGACCCTCATGCCATAGCCCCTGCCGGCGCTCACGACAAGGGGCTCGTGACCGAGGTGCTGCCCAAGGCAGCGCCTCCACGACCTCTCGAGGGCGGGGACCACGCTGGCGACCCCGGCCTCGCTCACGCACCCGAGCTCGAGCCCGTCCTTCATGAAGAAGCCCCAGAGGCGGGAGTGCAGCATGTCGGAGGTGTCCGTGGCGTCCGTGGACATGCGCCAGCCGTGCACGAGCGTTCCGCCGTCGTCAAAGAGACCGAGCGTGGACTGCGTGTTGCCAACGTCGATGGCAAGAAACATGGGGCCTCCCCGAGGTTTTACGCCTGCGGCGGCGCGTACTTCTCGCCCCATATTACGCGCAAATCTTCACAGACGCCTCACAGTCTTTCTGATATAGTCATACGGCTATTGTGTCTTGGTCGGAACCAAGACGAACCCCCGCTCTGGTCGGAAACCAGGGCCGAAGAAGAGGAGTCCTGCCATGAAGCAAGGTATCCACCCCGACTACGTGGAGTGCACCGTCCGCTGCACCTGCGGCAACACCTGGAAGACCCGCTCCACCAAGAAGGAGATCGTGGTCGACCTGTGCGACAAGTGCCACCCGTTCTATACCGGCCAGCAGAAGCTCGTCGACACCGGCGGTCGCGTCCAGCGCTTCGCCGACAAGTTTGGTGGCGCCGCTGCCGCCCAGCTCAAGAAGGCCGAGGAGGCCAAGGCCGCCCGTGCCGCCAAGGCTGCTGAGGAGGCCGCTGCCAAGAAGGCCGCCAAGGAGGCCAAGGCCGCCGAGAAGGCCAAGCGTGCCGCCGAGTACGCCAAGAAGGCCGAGGCCGAGGCTGCTGCCGCCCCCGCCGCCGAGGCTCCCGCCGAGCCGGAGGCCACCGAGGCCGAGTAGCGCCCGCATCACGCGTCACGAGCGCCCCGCCCCTCGCTTCGAGGTGCGGGGCGCTCCTTGTTTTAGGCCGCGGGCGCCGGGCACGCACCGATTCGCCCCCGCCCGGACGCCCGCCGCAATGCTACGTCGCACGCGAGAGGCTGAAGGTGTCCGTGTAGGTGATCGTCCTCTCGTAGGGGATGAAGATGATCGACCCCGTGGTCGAGTAGGACGTCGTCACCTCCACCGTGGCCGCGGACGGACGGTCCTTCTCGCCAAGGCGAATGACGACGGAGACCACCCCGCCCACGTCCTCCGGCAGCGTTCCCTCGAGGACGAGCGCCCCGTCGGAGTCGTCGGTGAGCGTCGCCGTGAGCGGGACCTCAGAGAAGGAGAGGTCCCCCTGGCAGCTCTGCGCGTCCTGCGCGGGGTGGTCGTGGTAGTGCGCGACGCTGGAGACGACCCCCGTCACCTGCGTGACCCCCGCCTCGGTGACGGAGGACTCCACCACGAGCGTCAGCCCCTCCTCGCGTGCTGCGAGGCACTTCGTGCCGTCGGTCTCCTGGCTGACGAACGTTCCCAGCCAGGTGCCCGTCAGAGGCTCGAGGCTCCTCGCCTTGGCCCCGTCGGCGACCTCGAGCTCCTCGATCTCCCATTGACCGCTCGAGGTGCGGAAGGAGAGGGTGACGCTCATGTGGCAGCTGTACGTCTCGAAGGTTCCGGGGCGCGTGAGGGTGAGCTCGGCGAAGCAGGTCGCGGTCTCGGGGTCGTGGGTGTAGGAGTCGACGCTCAGGTCGGAGGTCGCGTAGAGCTGCGAGAGCGTGGTGCCCCCGTCGTCCCCCTCCGCGGCGAGCTTCCCGTCCGCTCGGGCGAGCAGCGCGCCCTTGCCGGAGGACAGCTTCTCCGGATCGATTCCGTCGTGCTCCTCCCAGGAGACGCGGACGTCTCTCGGCTCGCCGTCGGCATGCCAGGAGCCGTTCACGCGGGAGTAGTCGATCTCTGCCGCCTGCCGCGCGGAGACGCTCTCGCCCTCGTAGGTGACGAGCACGTCCGCGACGGCGCGCCCCTCTCCGTCACCCGGCCTCACCGAGCGGACCTCGACGTCGCGCCGCACGATGATGTCGTCCCACCCGAAGCTTCCGGGGTCGTACGCAGGGGTTGCGAGCAGCTCCCGCGCGTCGCGCTCGACGAGCTCCCGGGAGGGGAGGCCGGGCGTCGAGGTGATGACGAGGGCGATGCCCGTCACGAGCGCGAGGACGGCGAGCGCCGTGAGCCCCGCCGCGACGCGATGCCTCCGGACGAGCCCGACGAGCGCTGCGGCCCGCTCGGTCGCGGACGGGCGCGAGCTCGTCTCGCCCGCGTCTCGCTCCCCTGCGTCCTCGCCCGCGCGCGACGGCGCCTCGCCCACGGCCGGCCTGCGCTCGGTCGTGCCGGGGTGCGACGTGCCGTCTCGGAGCGTGGCCGTCTCGCCCGCGAGGGTCTCGTCGGGCAGCTGCCCGCGCTCCGGACCCGCTGTCGCCCCCGTCTCCGTGCGCCCGCTCTCAAGCTCGTCTGGCATCGTGGCACCTCCCTGTTTCGCGTCCCTAGTGTCTCACAACGCGCGTGCGGTTCGCGCCCGTGGCCGCTCGCGTGGACTTTGCGCGAACGGCCGTCGCGGCTCTTGGTTCGGGGTAAGATAAGAGGGTTAATTCGACTGGCTCCGAGGAGGCTTCGTGTATCCGAGGTTTGACATGCTCTAGCTGCGCCCGGGGCCCGCGCCCCCCATCACGCATGCCCGGCCACACGACCCCATAAGGAGAACTACCGTGCGAGACAAGCTCACCAAGATCATTCAGGCATACGAGGAGCTCGAGAAGAAGCTCATGGACCCCGCCGTCGTCTCCGACCCCAAGGAGTACGCGCGCCTTGCCAAGGAGCACGCGAGCCAGGCGGAGCTCGTGGCGAAGGCCCGTGAGTACTTGGGCGCCCTCGATGACATCGAGGCGGCCAAGGAGATGCTGCACGAGGCGGACGCCGAGGAGAAGGCGATGCTGCAGGAGGACATCTCCGGAAACGAGGCCAAGCTCCCGGCCCTCGAGGAGGACATCAAGTTCCTGCTCATTCCGGCCGACCCCAACGATGAGAAGGACACCATCGTCGAGATCCGCGCCGGCGTCGGCGGAGACGAGGCCGCCATCTTCGCGGGCGACCTGTACAAGATGTACCAGCGCTTCTGCGAGGGTCGCGGCTGGAAGATCCAGGTGCTCTCCTCGAGCCCCTCCGAGGCGGGCGGATTCAAGACCATCGAGTTCAAGGTCTCCGGCGACAAGGTCTACTCCGTGCTCAAGTACGAGTCCGGCGTCCATCGCGTCCAGCGCATCCCCAAGACCGAGAGCCAGGGTCGCATCCAGACCTCGACCGCGACCGTGGCGGTGCTTCCCGAGGCCGACGAGATCGACATCCAGATCGAGCAGTCGGACCTGCGCATCGACACCTACTGCGCCTCCGGCCCCGGCGGCCAGTGCGTCAACACCACCTACTCGGCGGTGCGCATCACCCACCTGCCCACCAATACCGTGGTCCAGTCCCAGGACCAGCGATCCCAGATCCAGAACCGCGAGGTCTGCATGCAGATGCTGCGCGCCCGACTCTATGAGATGGAGCTCGAGCGCCAGCAGGCCGAGCAGGGCGCCGAGCGCCTCTCCCAGATCGGGCACGGAAACCGCTCGGAGAAGATTCGCACCTACAACCAGCCGCAGGACCGCGTGACCGACCACCGCATCGGCTTCAACGGAACCTACAACGGCGTGCTGCTCGGCGACTCGCTCTCCTCGGTGATCGAGGCGCTCGCCGCCGCGGAGCGCGCGGAGAAGCTCGCGCAGGCGGTGTAGCGGCCCCGGCCGCGGGCGCCCGCGCCCCGCATGGGCTATGATGCGGTTCCGGAGCGGGGCGAGGGGAGACCATGGCACAGGAGCAACTCTGGACGATCAAGCGCGTCCTCGACTGGACGAGCGGCTATCTTGAGCGCAGGGGCGACGAGCACCCGCGTCTCTCGGCCGAGTGGCTGCTCGCCAACGTGTGCGGCCTCTCTCGCGTCGAGCTCTACGTTAACTTTGACAAGCCGCTCGAGCAGGCCGAGCTGACGGCCATGCACGCCGCCATCGAGCGCCGTGCCGCGGGCGAGCCCCTTCAGTACGTGACCGGCGAGATGCCCTTCCGGCACATCGTCCTGCGCTGCGAGCGCGGGGTGCTCATTCCGCGGCCCGAGACGGAGGTCCTGGTGGACGCCGCCCTCGAGGGCGTCGACGCCGCCGTCTCGCGCAGGGGCGGCGATGTCGTGGGGGAGCGCGCCGTGCGGGTGCTCGAGGTAGGCACCGGCACGGGCTGCGTTGCCCTCTCGATCGCCTCCGAGCGCCCCGGGACCCTCGTCACGGCAACCGACCTCTCCGATCGCGCCATCAGGCTCGCCGCGCGCAACCGCGAGGCGCTCGGTCTCGAGGATGCCGTCGAGCTCGTCGAATGCGACCTTGCGTCGGGGGTCGACCCTGCGCTCATGGGGTCCTTCTCCGTGCTCGTTTCCAACCCGCCCTACATTCCCACGAGGGTGCTGCGCGAGGAGGTCCCCGCCGAGGTCGTCGACTACGAGCCAAAGCTCGCCCTCGACGGCGGCCCGGACGGGCTCGACGTGTTCCGGCGCCTGCTCGAGCTCTCCGCGACCGCGCTCGAGCCCGGCGGCACGCTCGCCGTTGAGCTCTACGAGGGCTCCCTCGACGATGCCGCCGCGCTCGCCGGGGCACAGGGCGGATGGGCGTCCGTCGAGGTGCGCGAGGACCTCACGCGCAGGCCGCGCGTCCTCGTCTGCGCGAGGGAGGGCTAGTCATGGGCGAGGTAGTCGCCGTCGATCAGGCAAGCCCCGCGCAGGGGGTCGTGGACCGCGTCGCGTCCGTGCTCGCGAGCGGGGGTGTCGTCGTGCTCCCCACGGACTCCGTCTACGGCATCGCCTGTGCCGCGCTCCCGGGCAACCCCGGGCATGCTCGCATCTTCGACGTGAAGCGTCGCGAGCGCTCGCAGACGCTCCCGTGGTTCGTCGCGGACGAGGGCGACCTCGACCGTTACGGGCGCGAGGTCCCCGCCTGGGCCCATCGTCTCGCCCGTCGCCTGTGGCCGGGCGCCCTGACCATCGTCGTGCGTGCCTCCGATGCCGTGCCCCCCGAGTACGCGCAGGACGGCGAGGGCGGGGCGACCATAGCCCTGCGCGTTCCCGACTCGGAGCTCTGCCGCCGCGTGGTGCGCTCGCTCGGTGTCCCGCTTGCCCAGACGAGCGCGAACACCCACGGCGCGCCCTCGGCGACGAGCGGGGCTGCCGTGGAGGAGGGCATCGTCGACGCCGTCGACCTTGTCCTCGACGCCGGTCCCGCGCCCGTCGGGGTGGCCTCGACCATCGTCGACGCGACCGGGCCCGCGCCCCGTGTCCTGCGCGAGGGGGCGGTCTCCGCCGCCGACGTCGCGCGCCTCGCCCGCTGAGCTCCCCCGCTCGTCGCGGGGCCGTGCTACCCTAGGAGGAGGCAGGACACCGCGAGGAGAGGGAGCACCATGCGCATCGCCATTGCATCAGATCACGCCGGCTTCGTCCAGAAGGACCCGCTCGCGGAGTATCTCCGCTCACAGGGGCACGAGGTCGTCGACATGGGCCCCGCGACCGACGAGCGCTGCGACTACCCCGACTTCGCGGACAAGGTCGCCCGCGCCGTCGCCCGCGGCGACGTCGAGCGCGGCGTGCTCATCTGCGGAACGGGCCTCGGCATCGCCATGGCGGCCGACAAGGTTCCCGGCGTTCGCGCCACCCCCATCCAGACTGTCGAGTTCGCGCAGCTCGCGCGCGAGCACAACGACGCCAACGTCATCGGCCTCTCCGGGCGCTTCGTCTCGCTCGAGGACAACGAGAAGATCCTCGACGCCTTCCTCACCACCGAGTTCGGCGGAGGGCGTCACACCGGTCGCGTCGAGAAGATCATGCGCGAGGATGACCCCGGCTTCGCCGGCGTGCCCGCGGACTTCGGAATCTAGCCTGCACCGAGCGCCCGCCTTGCGGGCGCTTCGCGAATGAAGGGGGTTTGGCATGACGTACGAGAACCTGAGGGCGTCCGATCCCGAGGTCTTCTCCGCCATGGGCGACGAGCTGCGCCGCCAGCGCTCCTCCGTCGAGCTCATCGCGTCGGAGAACTTCGTGTCGCTCGCCGTCATGGAGGCGGTGGGGTCCCCGCTCACCAACAAGTACGCCGAGGGGCTGCCGGGCAAGCGCTACTACGGCGGCTGCTGGGCGGTCGACGAGGTGGAGAACCTCGCCCGCGAGCGCGCCTGCCGTCTCTTCGGGGCGGGCTTCGCCAATGTCCAGCCGCACTCGGGCGCCCAGGCGAACTACGCCGCGCTCTCGGCGCTCGCCGAGCCGGGCGACACGGTCATGGGCATGGCGCTCGACAACGGTGGGCACCTCACGCACGGCTCGCCCGCCAACTTCTCGGGGCGCCTCTACCACATCGTGTCCTACGGGGTGGACGAGCGCACCGAGCGCATAGACTATGACGCCGTCGAGGCCCTCGCGCGCGAGTGCCGCCCCAAGGTCATCATCGCGGGCGCCTCGGCGTACCCCCGCACCATCGACTTCGAGCGCTTCGCCGAGATCGCCCGCGGCGTGGGCGCCCTTCTCATGGTCGACATGGCCCACATCGCGGGGCTCGTCGCCACGGGGCGCCATCCCTCTCCCGTGCCCTGCGCGGACGTCGTCACCACGACGACGCACAAGACGCTGCGCGGCCCTCGCGGCGGGATGATTCTCTCGAACGACCCGGAGCTCGCCAGGCGCCTCGACTCGGCGGTGTTCCCCGGCAGCCAGGGAGGTCCGCTCGAGCACGTGATCGCCGGCAAGGCGGTCGCGCTCGGGGAGGCGCTGAGGCCCGAGTTCGCCGCGTACGCCGACGCCGTCCTCGCCAACGCCCGGGCCCTCGGTCGAGGCATGGAGTCGCGCGGGCTCAGGCTGGTCTCCGGCGGCACGGACAACCACCTGCTCCTCGTCGACCTCACGCCGGTGGACGTGACGGGCCGTGACGCTGAGAGGGCGCTCGACGAGGTCGGCATCACCGTCAACAAGAACACCATCCCCGGGGAGCGTCGCTCTCCGTTCGTCACGAGCGGCATTCGCGTCGGCTCCGCGGCGGTGACCACGCGTGGGTTCTCCGAGGTCGAGTGCGAGCGCGTGGGAGAGCTCATCGGCGAGGTCGTGGCCCGCATCGCCGACCGGTCCGTCGCCGACCGAGCCCTCCTCGAGGTGCGCGAGCTGCTCGATTCCCACCCGCTCTACCCAGAGCTCGGCTGAGTCGGCCGCGGCGCAACGTCATACCAGAGGGAGAAAGGAAGACAGATCCATGGCAGAGGAGTTCGACCCCAGGCGGTTCTCCGTCATCGACCACCCGCTCGTCCAGCACAAGCTCTCTATTCTGAGGGACAAGGACACGGGCACCAAGCAGTTCCGCGAGCTCGTGACCGAGCTCGCCATCTTCGAGGGCTACGAGGCGATGCGTGACTTCCCGCTCGAGGACGTCGAGGTCGAGACCCCGCTCGAGACCACCACGTGCCGTCGCCTCTCGGGCAAGAAGGTCGCCATCATCCCGATCCTGCGCGCCGGGCTCGGCATGGTCGACGGCATCCTCCAGCTCGTTCCGTCTGCCCGCGTGGGGCACGTCGGCATGTATCGCGACCCCGAGACCCATGAGCCGCATCAGTACTACTGCAAGTTCCCCGAGGACATCGAGAGCCGCACCTGCCTGATCGTGGACCCGATGCTCGCCACGGGCGGCTCGCTCACCGCCGCGATTCACTTCCTGCGCGAGGCGGGGGTCCGTGACATCCGCGCCCTCACGCTCGTCTCCGCGCCCGAGGGCGTGCGCGCCGTGCTCGACTTCGACCCCGACGTGCGCCTCTACACGTGCGCGCTCGACCGCTGCCTCAACGACCACGCCTACATCCTTCCCGGCCTCGGCGACGCGGGCGACAGAATCTACGGCACCAAGTAACTCAGGCCCTCATTATTTTGAGTTTATGGCGAATGGGGGGCGCTTCGGCGCCCCCCTTGACCTTTTGCGCGATTGAACTAGACTCGTCGTGTTTTCGAAATCGCGCAGATGGGAGACGGGTACGTGGAGCCTCCAGTTGCCATCGTCTCCGGCGTGCTCTTCGGGCTCGTGGGGTGCGTGGCTCCCGCCGCGCTCTTCGAGCGGGCCCTGAGAGGTGGCGCCCAGGTCAGCCTTGGCGCCGCGATCGCCGCCGTGGGGGTGTCGTTTTTCACGCTCACGGTCGTCCTACTTGTGGTGTACACTGCCACGAACGCCGGATTCCTCGAGTTCGGTTGCGCGATGGTCGGCTCGTTCCTGCTCTTCTGGGCGGTCGAGGCGGTGAGGGGCTGGCGCTGCGCCACGGGCGGGCGCTGACCCGAGGGGGGAAAGGACATAGCGTGGGCAATCCTCTGGACAGCCTGGGCGAGGAGGTCAACGAGCTCGTCTCGAGCTTTACGTCGCAGCCGATCGTCGGCAACCTCGACACGCTCGGCTTCACGCAGTACTCGTTCTGGTTTGCGGTCGCGGTCATCCTGATGCTCGTCGTGCTCATCGTCTTCAAGAAGAAGCAGTCGCAGAGCCTCGTTCCTCAGGGCGTCTTCGTGAACGGCGTCGAGTACATCGTCGAGTTCGTGCGCGATGACATGTGCAAGGGCCTGCTCGGCGACTCCTGGAAGCGCCACTTCCCCTTCATCGCGACGATCTTCCTCGTGGTGCTCGCCAACAACATCGTGGGCATCATCCCCGGCTGCAAGCCCGGGACCGGCACCATCTCCACGACGGCGGCGCTCGCGCTGTGCTCGTTCGTCTACTTCATCATCTGCGGCATCAAGAAGCACGGCGCCTTCGGCTATGCCAAGAGCCTTGCTCCTGCGGGCGTGATGTTCCCGCTCAACGCGCTCGTGTGGCTCATCGAGGTCTTCTCGACCATCCTGAGGCTCGTCACCCTGGCCGTCCGACTCTTCTGCAACCTCTTCGCCGGTCACGTCGTCATGGGCACCTTCGCCATCCTGGCAGCACTCTTCTTCGAGCCCATGATCGAGGCCTTCTCTGCCATGACGGCCCTGCAGGCGGGAGCGTCGGTCCTGTGGGTCGGCATCCTGCTCGTCATCTATGCCGTCGAGATCATCGTCGCCTGTGTCCAGGCCTACGTCTTCGCGCTGCTCTCCGCGATCTACATCCAGATCGCCGAGGCGGACGAGCACTAGATCGGCAGCACGCGGACGCTTGTCCGCTGCGCATAGCACGTCAAGTCGTTTGGTTTGAAACTCGCCCCCGCACGGTCTGGAGGGGCGGATGTCAAAGGAGGAACAGTGGGAGCTCTCGGAGTAATCGGTTATGGCCTCGGCGTCATCGGTGCGGGCATCGGCATCGGTCTTGCCGCCAACGGCGTCGCGCAGGGCATGGCTCGTCAGCCCGAGGTTCAGGGCCGTCTCTTCACGGTCTTCATCTTGGGCTCGGCATTCGTCGAGGCACTCGCCCTCATCGGCTTCGTCGTCAGCCTCATCGTCAAGTAGGGCTGTCGCGCGAGCGAGTTGGAGGCAAGCAGCATGAAGAATTCTCCGAGTAGGCTCGGCGCCGGCATCGGCGCGTTCGCGACCGGGTTCGTCGCCCTCGCGGCGACGCCGGTCGTGGCGCTCGCCGAGGAGTCGGCGGTGGGCGCCGACATCCTGATTCCTAAGCCCGCCGAGTTCGTGCCCGCGCTCATCGCCTTTCTCATCATCCTGGCGGTCCTCTCGAAGCTGGTGTGGCCGCCCGTGCTCACGATGATGGAGAAGCGCCAGAGCAAGATCCAGTCTGACCTCGACGAGGCGGAGCGCTCCAAGGTCGAGGCGGCCAACCAGGCTCGCGAGTACGACGCCAAGATCGTCGAGGCGCACCGCGAGGCCGAGGCCATCGTCGCCAAGGCGAAGAAGGAGGCCGAGGAGGAGCGCGCGCGCATCCTCGCCAAGGCCCAGCACGAGGCCGCCGACGTCATCGCCAAGGCGCGCGGCGCCGTCGACTCCGAGCGCCACAAGGCCATGATCGAGCTCTCGGGCTCCGTCGTCGACCTCTCCGTCGAGATCGCGACCAAGATCATCGGCGAGAGCCTGAGCGAGGAGCAGCAGCGCCGCCTCGCCGAGAAGTACCTCGCGGAAGTGGGCAAGTCAGATGGCAACTAGGCACGTTGACGCCGAGAAGGTCGAGGCGTACACCAGGGCGCTCATCGAGGCCGCCCGCTCCGAGGGACGCGCCAACGCCGACCTCGTGCAGTGGCAGCATGCCGGGAAGTTCTCCCCCGAGGTCATCGAGACGCTCGCCGCCATGCAGCGTGAGGACGACCTTGACCTCATCGCCGAGGTCGCCAAGCACTACAAGGAGCTTCTCGACGCGCACGACAAGACCGTCTCGGTGACAGTGACGACCGCCGTCCCCATGGACGACGATCTGCGCGCCAAGGTGCGTACCAAGGCCGAGAGGGACCTTGGGTCGCCGGTGTACCTCGTCGAGCGGGTCGATCCCGGCATCATCGGCGGGATCATGCTCGAGGTGCGCGGGAAGCGCTACGACGCCTCCGTGCGCGCTCAGCTCGCAAACATCAGGAAGACGCTTTCCGCTTCGTTCATTGGAGGTGAGGAGAAGTGACGACGAGCATCAGCTCCGAGAAGATCATGGAGACCCTTCGCGAGAACCTCGCCGCGATCAGCGCGACGGTCGATCGCCAGGAGGCCTCCGTCGTGACCGAGGTTGGCGACGGCATCGCGCACGTCTCCGGCCTCAAGACCGCCATGGCCGGCGAGCTCCTCAAGTTCACGAGCTCCGCCACCGGCCGTGACGTCTACGGCCTTGCGCAGAACCTCGACTCCGACGAGGTCGGCGCCGTGCTCTTCGGTGACGTCGAGGACATCAAGGAGGGCGACGAGTGCCGGACGACCGGCCGCGTCATGGACATCCCCTGCGGGCACGCCATGCTCGGTCGCGTGGTCAACCCGCTCGGCCAGCCCATCGACGGCCTCGGGCCCATCAACACCACGCATCGCCGCCCGATTGAGTACAAGGCCCCGGGCATCATGGAGCGCCAGCCCGTGTGCGAGCCGGTGCAGACGGGACTCCTCGCCATCGACGCGATGGTCCCCATCGGCCGCGGCCAGCGCGAGCTCATCATCGGCGACCGCAAGACGGGCAAGACGGCGATTGCCATCGACGCCATCGTCAACCAGCGTGGCACCAACATGATCTGCATCTACGTGGCCATCGGCCAGAAGGCCTCCACGGTTGCGGGCATCCGCGAGTCCCTCTCGCAGCACGGCGTGCTCGACCGCACGGTCATCGTCGCGGCGACCGCCGCCGACTCTGCGCCCATGCAGTACATCGCCCCCATGGCGGGCGCCGCGATCGGCGAGTACTTCATGTACAACGACGAGCACGGCAACCCTGCCGACAAGGACCATCCCGGCGGCCACGTGCTCGTCGTCTACGACGACCTCTCCAAGCAGGCCGTCGCCTACCGCCAGATGTCCCTGACGCTTCACCGTCCGCCCGGACGCGAGGCGTACCCCGGCGACATCTTCTACCTGCACTCGCGCCTGCTCGAGCGCGCCTGCAAGCTCTCCGACGCCAACGGCGGCGGCTCGCTCACGGCGCTCCCGATCATCGAGACCCAGGAGGGCGACGTCTCGGCCTACATCCCGACCAACGTGATCTCCATCACCGACGGGCAGATCTACCTGCAGTCCAACCTCTTCTTCCAGGGCCAGCGCCCGGCAGTCGACGTGGGCATCTCGGTCTCGCGCGTGGGCGGCGACGCCCAGGTGAAGGCCATGAAGCAGGTGGTCGGCACGCTGCGCCTCGACCTGGCCGCCTATCGAGAGAAGCAGGCCTTCTCCCAGTTCGGCTCCGACCTCGACGCCACGACGCAGTACCAGCTCAACCATGGCGCCCACATGATGGAGATGCTCAAGCAGCAGCGCTACTCGGCGCTCGACGTGCGCGACCAGATCATCGTGATCTTTGCCGCCAAGGAGGACTTCCTCGACGATATCGACCTCGCGAACGTCAATCTCTTCCGTGACGGGCTCGCGCGCTACATGGCCGAGAAGCACCCTGCCCTGCGCAGCTCCCTGGTCGAGGGCAAGCTCAGCGAGGAGACGCAGGAGCGCCTCAAGGTCCACATTGCCCACTTCAAGGCGGCGTTCCTCAAGGAGCACCCCAACAAGAAGCGCGCCGACGTCGAGGCCAGCTCGGAGCCCACGACGCCCGCGCCCGCAGGACAGCTCCACTAGGGGATAGCAGACGATGGCTAACCTTCGCGAGATATCGAGGCGCAGGAGCTCGATCAAGAGCACCATGCAGATTACGCGCACGATGGAGATGATCTCCACGGCTCGCATCCGCCACGCCCTTGACCGGGCCGAGGCGGCCGAGCCCTACAAGGACGCGATCACGCGCATGCTCGCCAACGTCGCGGCCGCGGGCTTTGACTCCTCGCAGCCGCTCCTGGCCAAGCACGGCGAGGAGAAGCACGTCCTGTTCATCCTCATCGCGTCGGACAAGGGCCTCGCCGGCGGCTTCAACATCGTTCAGCAGCGCGCGGTCGAGCACGAGATGAGGCGCCTCGCCGAGCGCGGCGTCGAGTCGTCGGTCATCACCTGCGGACGCAAGCCCACCGAGTACTTTACGTACCGAAAGATCGTCCCGGTGATGTCCTTCATCGGCATCTCGTCGGAGCCCAACATGGATCAGGCGGACCGCATTGCCTCCTATGTCATGGAGGGCTACTCCACGGGGGCCATCGACCGCGTGGTGCTCTACTACTGGCACGCGCGCAACCGCGTCGAGCAGGACCAGGTCAGAGAGCAGCTTCTCCCCATCACCAAGGAGCAGCTCACGATGCCGAACAAGCCCCGCGAGCGCGAGGCCCTGGCGAGCGTCGCGACGCGCGAGCACACGGACTTCTCGTTTGACCCGTCTCCCGAGGAAGTGCTCGGCAAGCTCATGCCGGCGTACTTCCGGACGGTCATCTATCATGCGCTGCTCGACTCCGCCGCAGCGGAGCACGGCGCTCGTCGCCGGGCCATGCAGTCCGCGACCGACAACGCCAAGGAGGTGCTCGACGCGCTGGCGCGCACCTACAATCGCGAGCGTCAGGGCGCCATCACCACCGAGCTCAACGAGATCATCGGCGGCGCGTCCGCATTGGAGGACAACTAATGGCAGACAAGAACCAGGAGCCGCGCAGCGCCCTCGAGGAGGCTGCGTACCACAAGCTCAACAAGAGCGTTGGCGTGGGCCGGGTCGTCCGCATCGTCGGCCCCGTCGTCGACGTCAAGTTTGACGAGCAGGTCCCGAGCGTCTACACGGCCCTGATCGTCGAGGGGGACACGCCCGTCGGTCACGTGAGGACCGTCCTCGAGGTCGAGTCGCAGCTCCCCGGGGGCGTGGTCCGCACGGTCGCCATGTCGTCGACCGATGGCCTCACCCGAGGGCTCGCGGTCACCGACACCGGTCATCCCATGATGATGCCCGTCGGCCCCTCGACGCTGGGTCGAGTCTGGAACGTCATGGGCGAGCCTGTCGACGGCAAGCCTCGTCCCGACGACGTCCAGTTCTACCCGATTCACCACCCTGCTCCCGCCTTCGACGAGCTCACCACGCAGACCGAGATCTTCGAGACCGGCATCAAGGCCATTGACCTTCTCGAGCCGTACGTTCGCGGCGGTAAGACGGGTCTCTTCGGTGGCGCCGGCGTCGGCAAGACGGTCCTTATCCAGGAGCTCATCAATAACCTCGCGCAGCAGCACGGCGGCACCTCCGTCTTCACCGGCGTCGGCGAGCGGACGCGCGAGGGTACCGACCTCTACCTCGAGATGACCGAGTCCGGTGTCATCGACAAGACGTGCCTGGTCTACGGGCAGATGAACGAGCCGCCCGGAGCTCGTATGCGCGTCGCGCTCGCCGGCCTCACGACTGCCGAGTACTTCCGCGACCAGGGGCAGGACGTCCTTCTCTTCATTGACAACATCTTCCGCTTCTCGCAGGCGGGCTCCGAGGTCTCGGCGCTTCTCGGGCGCATGCCGTCCGCGGTCGGCTACCAGCCCACGCTGGCAACCGAGATGGGTGAGCTTCAGGAGCGCATCACCTCGACCAAGGAGGGCTCGATCACCTCGGTCCAGGCTGTCTACGTCCCTGCAGACGAC
Organism: Thermophilibacter mediterraneus; assembly: GCF_900119385.1. GTDB lineage: Bacteria > Actinomycetota > Coriobacteriia > Coriobacteriales > Atopobiaceae > Thermophilibacter > Thermophilibacter mediterraneus. The sequence continues at coordinate 460,018 of NZ_FPKO01000009.1, read as the reverse complement.
CTTACGGACCCCGCCCCGGCGACGACGTTCACGCACCTCGACGCCACCACGGTCCTCTCGCGAGCCATCACCGACCTCGGCATCTATCCTGCCGTTGACCCGCTTGCGAGCTCGAGCTCCGCGCTCGACCCGTCGATCGTGGGCGAGGAGCACTACCGCGTTGCGATGGCGGTCCAGGAGACCCTCCAGGAGTACTCCGACCTTCAGGACATCATCGCCATCCTGGGCATGGACGAGCTCTCCGAGGAGCAGCAGCACATTGTTGCGCGTGCGCGCAAGATTCAGCAGTTCCTCTCGCAGTCGTTCCACGTTGCGGAGAAGTTCACCGGCAACCCGGGCGTGTACGTGAGCGTCGCCGACACGGTGCGCTCCTTCGCCGAGATCGTCGACGGGAAGTGCGACGACCTTCCCGAGCAGGCGTTCCGCTTTGCCGGAAGCATCGATGACGTCCGTCGCCGCGCCGCGGAGATGGCAAAGGGCTAGGGAGCGTCATGGCTGAGCTCATCTGTCAGTTCGTCAGGCCGGATCGCCAGATCTTTCGCGGCGCGGTCGCCAGCCTCGTGCTCGTCACCTATGCGGGCGAGCTCGGGGTGTGGCCCGGCCACGCCTCCGAGATCGTGGCCCTGGGCGACGGCGTGGTTCGCATCACCCGCCGCGCCCAGGAAGGCGGCGGCGAGTACGACGTCATCGTCTCCGGAGGCTATGCCGAAATCGACAACGACGAGGTCATTATCCTCGCCGATCATGCGCGCCGCGCCGATGACATCGACCCGGACACGGTTCGCGAGACGCGCGACGAGGCAATCGAGCACCTCGACCAGATTGACGAGGGCGACCACAGGCGCGCTTATTATGAAGGGAAGATAAGGTGGTGTAACCTTCTGCTCAAGCAGGTCACGGGGAGCGCCGCGCCGACTTCCCACTAGCACGGAGGTTGCATGGACGTCATACGGGTAGAGGGCGGTCACGACGTCACGGGCGAGGTGCGCGTGGAGGGGGCAAAGAACTCCGCGCTCAAGCTCATGGCAGCGACCATCATGGCCTCGGGTACCACCACGCTCACGAACGTTCCCAACATCGCGGACGTCCACGTGATGGGAAAGGTGCTCAAGAACATCGGCGCCAAGATCGAGGTCGTAAACGAGCACGAGCTCAAGATCGACACCTCTGGCGTTGACTCCTGGGAGACCCCCTATCATCTCGTGGCCCAGATGCGCGCCTCGACCGCAGTGCTTGGACCGCTGCTCTCGCGTTTCGGCAAGGCGGTCGTCGCGATGCCGGGGGGCTGCAACATCGGCGCCCGCAAGATCGACATGCACATCCTGGGACTCGAGGCCCTTGGGGTCGAGTTCAAGGTCGATCACGGCAACATCTATGCGAGCGCGCCGCACGGCCTTGTCGGCGACACCGTCACGCTCTCCTTTGCGAGCGTGGGGGCCACCGAGAACCTCATGATGGCCTCGGTCTTTGCCCGGGGCACCACCACAATCGACAATGCGGCGCGCGAGCCGGAGATCGTGGACCTCGCCAATATGCTCAACGAGATGGGCGCGAAGGTGTCGGGCGCCGGATCGCCGGTCATCGAGGTCGAGGGCGTGTCCGAGCTCCACCCGGTCACGCACGAGGTCGTCGGTGACCGCATCGAGGCGGGCACCTTCCTGGCCATCGGCGCTCTGACTGGCAGTCCAGTGACGGTGCGCGGTTTCAACCCCACGCATCTCGGCCTCGTTCTCAAGAAGTTTGAGCAGATGGGTGCCTCCGTAGAGCGTGAGGCACGCGCCTGCACCGTCTGGCGCGATCGGCCCCTGGCCCCCACGGACATTCAGACGCTGCCGTTCCCCGGCTTCCCCACGGACATGCAGGCCCAGACGATGTGCCTGCTCGCGCTCGCAAAGGGAAGCTGCGTCATCACCGAGAACGTCTTTGAGAACCGGTTCATGTTTGCCAGCGAGCTCTCGCGCATGGGTGCGGACATCGTCATCGAGGGCCATCACGCCATTGTTCACGGCGTCGAGGGGTTCTCGGGCGCGCAGGTTCGATCCCCGGACCTGCGCGGCGGCGCGGCGCTTGTCATGGCGGGCCTCGTCGCGGATGGTGTGACCACCGTCTCTGACATTCATCACATCGACAGGGGCTACGAGGGCTTCGTCGAGAAGCTTTCCTCGCTCGGCGCGCGCATCGAGCGCACGACCGTTGCCGACGAGGACGACGACATCACCATGTAGCGTCGTTCCCGACGACGCGACGAGAGGAGGCGACGTGCCCGGAGCAGAGAATCACGACGACCACGTCCTGACCAAGGCGAGCGAGGACTACCTCGAGGCAATCTACCGTCTTTCGCTCCACGATCAGGTGGCGGACGGGACGGTCCGCTCGGTCGATGTCGCGGAGCAGCTCGGCGTTTCGAAGGCGAGCGTCAACAAGGCTCTCTCCACGCTCAAGGAGACCGGCATGGTCGAGCAGAGCCGCTACGGCAGGGTGACGCTCACCTCGCGCGGCCGAGACTACGCTGCGCTGGTGTGGCGCGCGCACCGGGCGCTGCGACTCTTCCTCGAGACGGATCTCGGCGTGGACCCCGACGTTGCCGATCGCGAGGCGTGCCTCATGGAGCACGTCCTGTCCGAGGACACGATGGGACGGCTCATCGGCTACCTCGAGCGACAGGGTCTCAGGATTCCCGAGTAGCTTGACGGCCCATGTGAACGTACGGTGACGAGGCGCGCCCTTCGCAACGGAGGGCGCGCTTCTTCGTCCGCTGGCGGGTATAGGCGAATGACGGACGAGACGTTGGGGTATCTTTTGGGTGCCGCTGAGCATCGAGGGCGGCCTCTGGAAAACCGAAGCGAAGGAATCTCAGATGAAGGCAATCATTCCTGCCGCCGGACTCGGCACGCGCTTTCTCCCGGCAACCAAGTGCACCCCCAAGGAGCTGCTGCCGGTTCTTGACAAGCCCGTCATCCAGTATGTCGTTGAGGAGGCGCTCGAGCCCGAGGGGGTCGACGGCGTCGTCATCATCAACTCGCACGAGAAGCCGCAGATCGAGTCCTACTTCTCGGTCGACCACGTCTTCGAGTCGATGCTGCGCTCACGTGGCAAGGCCGAGGAGGCCGCCCGTGTGCACGCTGCGTCCACGCTTCCCGTTTCCTTCGTGTACCAGGACGAGGCCCGCGGGCTCGGGCACGCGGTGCTCCAGGCGGCGGGCGAGGTCGATGACGACCCGTTCTTCGTTCTTCTAGGCGATTACTTTGTGCCCGGACGCCAGATGTGCGTTCGCATGGCAGAGGTGTCCCGGGAGCACGGGGGCGCCTCGGTCATCGCCGTGGCGCCCGTTCCGGCGGACCAGGTGAGCCGGTACGGCATCATCGCGGGCACGTGCGTCGGGAGCTATCCCGGCACCGATGCCGTCGGTGAGCAGGAGGGCGCCGTCTGGAAGGTTACGGGCCTCGTCGAGAAGCCGGCCCCCGAGGACGCGCCCTCGCACCTCTTCATAGTGGGTCGCTACCTGCTCTCCCCGCGCATCATGGACCTGCTGGCAACTCAGGGGCCCGGCGCGGGCAACGAGATTCAGCTCACTGACGCGATGGAGCGCCTGCTTGCGGAGGAGGAGATGTACGCCCTCGTGGTTGACCCCTCCGAGGGCTGCGACACCGGTACGCCCGCCGCTTGGGCCGCAACGAACGCGCGCATGGCGCTCGACGACCCCGCGCAGGTCGAGGCCTTCCGCGAGGCCCTGGGCGAGAGGGGCGAGCGTCTCCTTGGATAGCAAGAGAGGAGACATGATTCGCTTCGGCTACGACGGCTGGCGCGCGCGTTTCGACGACGGCTTTGACTCCGAGAACCTGGCGCGCGTTGCCGACGCCCTTGGCGTCATGTGGGCCGACTCGGCGCCCGATTCGACGATCTACGTCGGGTACGACACGCGTCACGGGTCTGCCGATGGTGCGCGCCTCGTCGCCGGAATCCTCGCTGCATACGGGCTCGTCGTCAAGATGTCGGACGCCCCCTGCCCGACTCCCGCCGTGGCCTGGGCATGCGCCCAGGACGATGCTGCGTACGGCGCGGTCATCCTCACGGCGAGCGAGCGCTCCTGCGAGTACGGAGGAGTGCTGGTGCGCGGCTTCGACGGAGGCCCCGTCTCGCGGGACTTCCTGGACGAGGTCGAGCAGGCCATCTCGCTCAAGCCCTCGAGCGAGCGAGGCGCGTTCGAGGAGTGCGACCTCGTCGGGCCCTACCTCGAGCACCTTGCGAGTCTCGTCGACCGTGGGGTGATCGCGGCTCGTCGGCCCCGAATCGTCGTCGACGCCATGTACGGGTCGGGGACGGCATGCCTGGCCCGGCTGCTCGGGGAGCTCGGCTGCGAGGTCATCGAGATTCATGTCGAGAAGCGCGAGGACTTCGGCGGCATTCATCCCGACCCGCGCGACCCCTGGGCGGATGCGTGCGAGCAGGCAGTCGTCGCACACGAGGCTGATATGGGGCTGCTGCTCGACGGTGACGCCGACCGAGCTGCAGTAGTGGACGAGCTGGGCAACCTGCTCCCCGCTCGCGTACTGGTGCCCATGGTGCTCGGCAACCTCGTGATGGGTCACGGGGCCCACGGACGAGTGGTCACGACGCTTACGTGCTCGGCGTGCATCGAGCGCGAGGCGGAGCGGCTCGGATGCGAGACGACATCGGTGCCGGTCGGGTTCTCTCGGATTTATCGTGAGATGCTCGATACTGACGTGATCATGGGGGTGGAGGAGTACGGGGGCGTATGCGTCCCTTCCCATCTCAAGGAGCGCGACGGCCTGCTGGTATGCCTGCTCGCAGTCGAGATGCTCGCAAAGTCAGGAAAGTCGCTCTCAACCATGACGGGCGAGCTCGAGTCCGCAATCGGCTGCATGTCCTATGCGCGCAGGGACATTCGCCTCGACCCTGCGGCGAGTCAAGCGTTCCGAAACGTGCTCCCCGGCCTGAATCCCGCGAAACTCGCAGGCAAGGCTCCGATCGAGGTCTCGCACGCGGACGGCCTCAGGGTCCAGTTCGACGATGACTCCTGGGCGCTTGTAAGGCCTTCGAGGACGAGTGCCGTCGTGAGGGTCTACGCGGAGGCGGCGACGGCGCGTGACCGAGACGACTTGCTTAGTGCCGCGTGCGAACTCGTGCGCGAGGGCTTCTAGAACACATATATAAGAAGAGGCCGCCCCCCGCCCCCGAATTGTGCAGAAAACGTGGACGGCGACTTTCTCGCCCGCGCGGGCGCCCGGGGTGCGTATAGTTATTCCCCGCGCGACGGAGCGGCCACGGCCGCGGCCCGGCGCGGGGGGACCTTGAGAACCGGATACTGCGATCGAGAGATCGACGAAGACAGACCAGCGAAATTCGAATCTCTGACACACAGAGACGTCAATTTCAGCGAATCCGAGATCAGCGGGATCTTAGACGGGACGGACCGCCGAGCAGAGCATCGGCGCCGGCTTCGGCCGGCGCTCACTGAACGGAGAGTTCGATCCTGGCTCAGGATGAACGCTGGCGGCGCGCCTAACACATGCAAGTCGAACGGTTAAAGCACCTCCGGGTGTGCATAAAGTGGCGAACGGCTGAGTAACACGTGGGCAACCTGCCCCTCGCTCCGGGACAGCCTCGGGAAACCGTGGGTAATACCGGATACTCCGCGGCCCCCGCATGGGGGCGGCGGGAAAGCCCAGACGGCGAGGGATGGGCCCGCGGCCTGTTAGCTCGTTGGTGGGGTAACGGCCCACCAAGGCGATTATGGGTAGCTGGGTTGAGAGACCGACCAGCCAGATTGGGACTGAGACACGGCCCAGACTCCTACGGGAGGCAGCAGTGGGGAATCTTGCGCAATGGGCGAAAGCCTGACGCAGCGACGCCGCGTGCGGGATGAAGGCCTTCGGGTCGTAAACCGCTTTCAGCAGGGACGAGGGGGAGACCTGACGGTACCTGCAGAAGAAGCCCCGGCTAACTACGTGCCAGCAGCCGCGGTAATACGTAGGGGGCGAGCGTTATCCGGATTCATTGGGCGTAAAGCGCTCGTAGGCGGTCCGTTAGGTCGGGAGTCAAATCCGGGGGCTCAACCCCCGCCCGCTCCCGATACCGGCGGACTTGAGTTTGGTAGGGGAAGGCGGAATTCCAAGTGTAGCGGTGGAATGCGCAGATATTTGGAAGAACACCGGTGGCGAAGGCGGCCTTCTGGGCCACAACTGACGCTGAGGAGCGAAAGCTAGGGGAGCGAACAGGATTAGATACCCTGGTAGTCCTAGCCGTAAACGATGGACACTAGGTGTGGGGGGACCCTCCCTCCGTGCCGCAGCTAACGCATTAAGTGTCCCGCCTGGGGAGTACGGCCGCAAGGCTAAAACTCAAAGGAATTGACGGGGGCCCGCACAAGCAGCGGAGCATGTGGCTTAATTCGAAGCAACGCGAAGAACCTTACCAGGGCTTGACATCTAGGTGAAGCGGCGGAAACGCCGTGGCCGAGAGGAGCCTAGACAGGTGGTGCATGGCTGTCGTCAGCTCGTGTCGTGAGATGTTGGGTTAAGTCCCGCAACGAGCGCAACCCCCGTCGCATGTTGCCAGCGGTTCGGCCGGGCACCCATGCGAGACCGCCGGCGTCAAGCCGGAGGAAGGCGGGGATGACGTCAAGTCATCATGCCCCTTATGTCCTGGGCTGCACACGTGCTACAATGGCCGGCACAATGGGCTGCCAGGCGGCGACGCCGAGCGAATCCCCAAAGCCGGCCCCAGTTCGGATTGGAGGCTGCAACCCGCCTCCATGAAGTCGGAGTTGCTAGTAATCGCGGATCAGCACGCCGCGGTGAATGCGTTCCCGGGCCTTGTACACACCGCCCGTCACACCACCCGAGTCGATTGCACCCGAAGTCGTCGGCCCAACCTCGTGAGGGAGGCGCCGAAGGTGTGGTTGGTAAGGGGGGTGAAGTCGTAACAAGGTAGCCGTACCGGAAGGTGCGGCTGGATCACCTCCTTTCTAGGGAGAACACACTTCCAAGAAGGTAACGTCGAATGACGGACGCCCCGTCATCCCGCTGAAGTCTTCGCCGCGCCCCCAGGGGCGCGCAGTGTCCGGTCCCCGGGGCACCCCGGCCGTACCTTGAGAGCTGCATAGCGTGACGAAAGATTTTCCTCAAAGAAGATCGCATCTGACGTCGCCGGGGCGCGCGAGCGCGCCGGCGCGACAAGTGTATGTTCGAGCCATCGAACGAAGAGAAGATGGTAAGGGCAAACGGTGGATGCCTTGGCACAGGAAGCCGACGAAGGACGCGACAAGCTGCGATAAGCCGCGGTTAGGGGCACATGCCCGCTCGACCCGCGGATCTCCGAATGGGCGAACCCGGCGGGAGTCATTTCCCGTCGCCCCCAGCTGAACACATAGGCTGGGCGGAGGCAACCGGGGGAACTGAAACATCTAAGTACCCCGAGGAAGAGAAATCAAACGAGATTCCCCTAGTAGTGGCGAGCGAACGGGGACCTAGGACAAACCGGCGGCCGCGCAAGCGCCGCCGGGGTTGTAGGGCCACTCACTGCGCGGTTACAAAACCTCGCTGAAGCGGAACGGCATGGGAAGGCCGGCGGTACAGGGTTAGAGCCCCGTACGCGAATCCGCGAGGACCGCCGAGTGGTTCCTGAGTACCGCCGGACACGTGAAACCCGGTGGGAAGCTGGGGGGTCCACCCTCCAATCCTAAATACTCTCCTGTGACCGATAGTGGACCAGTACCGTGAGGGAAAGGTGAAAAGCACCCCGGGAGGGGAGTGAAATAGTACCTGAAACCGTTTGCCTACAAGCAGTCGGAGCGGGCCTCGTGCCCGTGACGGCGTGCCTTTTGTAGAATGAGCCAGCGAGTTACGGTGCGTGGCGAGGTTAAGCCACGAAGCGAGCCGCAGCGAAAGCGAGTCCCAACCGGGCGAGCAGTCGCGCGCCGTAGACGCGAAGCCGGGTGAGCTATCCATGGGCAGGCTGAAGCGGGGGTAAGACCCCGTGGAGGGCCGAACCCACCTAGGTTGAAAACTGGGGGGATGACCTGTGGATAGGAGTGAAAGGCCTATCAAACCCGGAGATATCTCGTTCTCCCCGAAATAGCTTTAGGGCTAGCCTCGGACGTTTACCTGCGGGGGTAGAGCACTGAATGGACGCGGGGGCCTCACCGCCTACCAACTCCAATCAAACTCCGAATACCGCCGGTCCAGAGTCCGGGAGTCAGAACATGTGGGCTAAGCTGTGTGTTCGAAAGGGAAACAGCCCAGACCGCCCGCTAAGGTCCCTAAGTCCGTGCTAAGTGGCAAAGGATGTGCGTCTGCCCAGACAACCAGGATGTTGGCTTAGAAGCAGCCACCCATTTAAAGAGTGCGTAATAGCTCACTGGTCGAGTGGACATGCGCCGACAATATACGGGGCTAAGCACGGCACCGAAGCGGCGGACCAGGCGCGAGCCTGGTGGTAGGGGAGCTTTCCGTCCGCGGCGAAGCCGTCGGGGCAACCGGCGGTGGAGCGGCCGGAAGTGAGAATGCTGGCATGAGTAACGAGAGGGGCGTGGAAAACGCCCCCGCCGTAAACCCAAGGTTTCCTGGGCGAGGCTAATCCTCCCAGGGTCAGTCGGGAGCTAAGGCGAGGCCGGAAGGCGTAGCCGATGCACAGCAGGTCGACATTCCTGCACCCCCGAACGGGCGCTATCACCGATGGGGCGACGGAGAAGGGTAGCTGGACGGGGTTCTGGACGTCCCCGCGATGGCACGTAGGCTGGGCGGTAGTGAAACGCGCCGCCCGCGACGGCTGAGGTGCCGGACGAAGCGACTGAGCGAAGCCAGTGAGCCCATGCTTCCAAGAAAACCCCCTAGGGAGCCCGCAGGGGCCCGTACCGCAAACCGACACAGGTGGGTGGGTAGAGCATACCAAGGCGATCGGGAGAACCATGGTTAAGGAACTCGGCAAAATTGCCCCGTAACTTCGGGAGAAGGGGTGCCGCCTCGGGTGGAGGGACTTGCTCCCCGAGCCCAGGGCGGCCACAGTAAATAGGCCCAAGCGACTGTTTATCAAAAACACAGGACTCTGCTGAAGTCGTAAGACGACGTATAGGGTCTGACGCCTGCCCGGTGCCGGAAGGTCACGAGGAGCCGTCAGCGCGAGCGAAGCGGCGAATCCAAGCCCCGGTAAACGGCGGCCGTAACTATAACGGTCCTAAGGTAGCGAAATTCCTTGTCGGGTAAGTTCCGACCTGCACGAAAGGCGTAACGATTTGGGCGCTGTCTCAACCATGGACCCGGTGAAATTGCACTAGTCGTGAAGATGCGACTTACCCGCGGAAGGACGGAAAGACCCCGTGAACCTTTACTGCAGCTTGACATTGGCTGCCGGTTCGTCGTGTAGAGGATAGGTGGGAGACGCTGAACCAGGGACGCCAGTCTCTGGGGAGTCGCCCTTGGAATACCACCCTCGACGTTCTGGCATCCTAACCCGCGACCGTCACCCGGCGTGGGGACCGTGTCAGGTGGGTAGTTTGACTGGGGCGGTCGCCTCCTAAAACGTAACGGAGGCGCACGTAAGGTCTGCTCAGGACGGTCGGCAACCGTCCCTTTGAGTGCAAGAGCATAAGCAGGCTTGACTGCGAGACGGACAGGTCGAGCAGATGGGAAACCAGGTTCTAGTGATCCGGCGGCTCAGCGTGGTATGGCCGTCGCTCAACGGATAAAAGGTACTCCGGGGATAACAGGCTGATCTTCCCCAAGAGTCCACATCGACGGGAAGGTTTGGCACCTCGATGTCGGCTCATCGCATCCTGGGGCTGGAGCAGGTCCCAAGGGTATGGCTGTTCGCCATTTAAAGCGGTACGCGAGCTGGGTTCAGAACGTCGTGAGACAGTTCGGTCCCTATCCTCCGTGGGCGTAGGAGAACTGAGGGAGGCTGCCCCTAGTACGAGAGGACCGGGGTGGACGGACCTCCGGTGTACGGGTTGTCGACCAACGGCATCGCCCGGTAGCTGAGTCCGGTTCGGATAACCGCTGAAAGCATCTAAGCGGGAAGCCAGTCCCGAGATGAGTTCTCCCTTCGGTAAGGCCACTCGTAGACCACGAGTTCGATAGGCCGCAGATGTAAGCGCTGCGAGGCGTTGAGTCGAGCGGTACTAATCGGCCGAGCTCTTCTCTTCATACATGCGATCCCGAGGGGGCCGCGAGGCCCGTCGGACGTCACGCTGTGCGGCCCTGAGGGCACGGCTCGGCCGTACCCCTGGAATGCCCCTTGTTGGTCAGCGACCATGGCAGGGGAGGCACACCCGGTCCCATTCCGAACCCGGAAGTTAAGCCCCCGAGCGCCGATGGTACTGCGGAGCGAGTCCGTGGGAGAGCAGGACGTCGCTGACCAACAAGGGGCATTTCTGCGTCGCGGGGGCACACTTGCGCCGTCGCCGAGGATTGGGTGGAGATTTGCGTTGCGGCGGCTCGGCTCTCGCCGGGCCCCGATCGCCTACTGAGCACAAAGCTTCTGAGCAAGTGCTTCCCCAGATCTCGGATCCTCTGTGAGAGTATGTTGTCGGCGTGTGCCGGCCCAAACCTCCAAGCTTTCTCTGGTGCATTTCCTGACCTATGAAGGCGAAAGGGCTTGGGACTCGCTTGGCGGTCCAGGATGTACGCGAGTGTGGTGGATCGCCGTGCTCTGACGCTGTGCGCTGGCGTTTGAGATGCCGGTGTGGGCACGGTGAGGGCGGGCTTCTTGTGGCGAGTTCACTGCCGAAGACGCGCGGGGGTAGTGCGCTCTCTGCGGTTCGCCAGTATTTCGATTGTTCTGGCGCATGCTTCGTATGCTGCTTCATGGAGTGTTTGGCTAGTTCCACGATGCTTTTGCGTCCGTAATCGTTACGCACCATATTTGTCGGCCGTCGACTCATGTGAACGATTCGTTGGGGATGGCGACGGCTTGCGCGGATCAGCTACGCCCTTTGCGAGCGTCCTAGGCGTCGGATATCTGTCTCCCTTGCAAAACGAGGAGCCTTTCCCCTTGTCTTGTGTATCGCCGCACTCTGCTCATTTGGGGAGTTAGTTCGGGTGTTGTGCTTAGTCAAGTAGTTTTGAGCAGAATGTGCATCGGGAATTGAGCAGTATGAGCTCGCGGCCTGAGCGGTGGTTTTTGAGCACCTACCCGTCCTGCATGAGCGCGTGCCTCACGCGGTACGACTCGCCGCGGAACTGGACGAGCCTGCCGTGGTGCACGACGCGGTCGATGACGGCGGCGGCCATCTGGTCGTCCCCGAAGACCCCTCCCCAGCGGGAGAACTCGAGGTTCGTGGTGATGACGACGCTCTGCCTCTCGTAGGCGTCGGCGAACACCTGGAACACGAGGCGCGCGCCGTCGGCGTCGAGCGGCAGGAACCCCAGCTCGTCGATCACGAGCAGGCGGGTCCGCGCGATCTGCGACATCTCGCGGTCGAGCCTGCCCTCCTCGCGGGCGCGCCTCAGGCGCATCACGAGCGACGAGGCGGTGAAGAAGCGCGCCTCGAGCCGCCTGTCGCACGCGAGCTGGCACAGCGCGCTCGCCATGTGCGTCTTGCCCGTGCCCACGTCGCCCATCAGCACCAGGTCCTCGCGGCGGTCCAGGAAGGCGAGCGACAGCAGGTCCTCCCGGCCGAGCCCCTCCGGCCACGACACCGCCGACCAGTCGTAGCCGTCGAAGGTCTTCGGCGCCGGAAGGCCGCAGCGCCGAAGCAGCGACGCGCGCTTCGAGGCGCCGCGGCTGGCGGCCTCGGCCTCGAGGTACGAGGCGAGGTACTCGACCTGCTTCGGACTGCCCGCCGCCGCCCATTCGCCGAGCACGGAGGTCGTGAGCGAGCACCTCCTGCCCGCCTCCATGATCCTGCGCGCGAGCTCGCCGCTAGCAGGCATGGGCCTCGCCCCCTCTCAGGAAGCCGTCGTACACGGACAGGTCGGCGCCGCCCTCCGCGGCCGGGCCGCCGGCCGCCATCCTGCGGGCCAGCACGTCGACGGTCGCGTCGTCTGGGATCCGGCCGCCCTCGATCACCATCTGCGCCGCGGAGCAGGCGGCGTCGAAGCCGGACGGGCCGGCCGCTCGCTCGATCGACCTGAGCACGCGGCGGCGGCCGGCCGCATCGAGGGAGTCTATTGCCCGGACGAGGGCCTCGGGTATGTCGCGCCTGATCACGGACTCGCCGAAGGCGCGGGGCCGCGCCACGAGCGCCGGCACGAGGGAGAGCGGGTTGCGCACGACGGGCCCGTCGCCGAACGCGCGCTCGAGCACCGCGACCCGCCGCCCGCGGTCCGCCAGGATCTCCACCGTGTCCGCCCGGACGCCGCAGAGGAGCTCCCGGGAGTGCCAGGCGGGACCGGCGAGGTAGCCCCGGCCGTCGATGGTCACCACGCCGCGCTTGTCGGCGCGGCACCTCGCCCAGCGCACGGCGTCGAAGGGCGACGACGGCAGCGCGAGCATGGCGGCCAGGTCCTCGGCGAGCACCTCCGGGGTCGGGCGGCCGTCCCGCGCCCGCGAGGCGGCGTTCAAGCGGTCGCATCCGTCCCTGAGCAGGTCGTTCAGCTCGGCGAGCGAGCCGACCGCGGGCACGGGGACGAGCAGGTTGCGGCGGATGAACCCGACCGCGTTCTCCACCGACCCCTTCTCGTTGCCCGAGTACGGGTTGCAGTAGCGGCTGCCCATTCGGTAGTGGGCGCGGAACAGCGAGAAGAGGTGGGATTCGGTCACCTCGCCGCGCAGGCGCCTCCCGGCCTCGGTGGCGTTGTCGAGCACGAGCTCGCGGGGCGCCCGCCCGATCCACCCGAAGACGCCGGCCAGCCCCGCGCACATGCACTCGGCGCGCTGGGACATGCCGGCGACGGCGTAGCGCGCGTTCGAGTGGGGCAGGCAGACGACGAGGAGCTTCAGGCGCAGCCTCTCCCCGGAGACCACCGCCTCGAAGTTGCCGTAGTCCGCCTGGGCGGTGCCGGGCGCCCACTCGAGCTCGAGGTAGCCGTCCCCCGCGCCCGCCGCCCGCGCGAGCCGCCACTCGCGCACGTGGCGCTGCACGGCGGAGTAGGAGCCCTCGTAGCGCCTCTCCTCGACGAGCCGGTCGTAGATTCTCTTGGCGGTGTGGCGCTGCTTGCGCGGGGCGCCCAGGTCGGCTTCGAGCACCCCGTCGATCCAGGCGGCGTGCGGGTCGATCGCCGGGTGCGGCCTGTCTGCGGGCGCGGGGGGCTCCGGCGACAGGTCCTCCATGTCGGCGTACTTGGCGACGGTGTTGCGGCTGAGCCGGAGCCTGCGGGCTATCTCGGCCCGCGGCACCCCCTCCGCATCCATCGAGCGTATATCATTTCTCACATCCAGGGGCACGGTCATCTCCTCCATCCTTCCCGGGCGGTCTCGCCAAAGCACGCGCCCGGGACAACCATACGGCGGGGGCCGCGCCCCTGGTCCAAGGGGGCGCGGCCCTCATGCTCAAACTGCTCATTTTTCGGTGCACGCGTTGCTCAGAAACCGGTGCTCATTCGGACCATTTCTTATTGCGCATCAACAGGGTGTGAGGCCCTTCCCAGGAATCCGATGGTGGTCTCTGCCATGCCCCTTCGTTCCGACGCATGTTTGCAGCGCCTGACGACCACCCAACAGCGAGTGCTGGGCAGAGACGTCGATGCGAGCCCGCTTTCCTGCACCTCGCGCACTGTGACATTCTCGCGAAGGCGCGCTGAGCGCTGGTTGCGTCGAAGCAATGGCGGGAAGCTATGTGTTCGGCGGCCCTCTGGTGATTCGACCGCTAAGTTGATGTAGCCTGCTTTGGCCATGCTGTGAGCCTTGGACTGCTTGGGGTGCGCCTCGCCCATTCGCATTGTCTAGCGAGTTCCCCGGCATGCTCTGCGCCGGTGGCTGTGCATCGCCTCCGTGACCTCTCTGCTCAGTGAGCCGCTCATTGCCCCCTGCTTCGATGCGCGTGTGGAGCAACGATGTTTGCCTCGGGTAGGTGCCTATAAGGTTGGCGCTGTGATTGATCGTCAGGCGCGACCCGTCGATGTGGCCAAGCCCAAGCAGCATGCACTCCGTGCTTGCGTGCTTTGCAACGTTTCTCCTGTTGAATTTGGGCGTATTTGCAGCTTCAACCCGCAGGGCCCTAGCGCTCATCGTCGATGCGCCTTTCCAAACGCTCGGGAGGCGTGGTCACCATATCACCCTCAAGCAAATTCCTCGCCAAGGCGACCTGGCTTGATAGCGTGCGGAGAGAGGGGCTTCGGACCCCTCGGACAGGCCCGACCTTCTAGATCCGGCCGCTCCTCAATGCTTGGTCGGTCCGCTCGCCAATGCACGGATGGGCTCACTCATATCGTAAAAACGATGCGCCGCGCCTCGAGTCGAGCACCCGCCCCCCCCGAATTGTGCAGAAAACGTGGACGGCGACTTTCTCGCCCGCGCGGGCGCCCGGGGTGCGTATAGTTATTCCCCGCGCGACGGAGCGGCCACGGCCGCGGCCCGGCGCGGGGGTACCTTGAGAACCGGATACTGCGATCGAGAGATCGACGAAGACAGACCAGCGAAATTCGAATCTCTGACACACAGAGACGTCAATTTCAGCGAATCCGAGATCAGCGGGATCTTAGACGGGACGGACCGCCGAGCAGAGCATCGGCGCCGGCTTCGGCCGGCGCTCACTGAACGGAGAGTTCGATCCTGGCTCAGGATGAACGCTGGCGGCGCGCCTAACACATGCAAGTCGAACGGTTAAAGCACCTCCGGGTGTGCATAAAGTGGCGAACGGCTGAGTAACACGTGGGCAACCTGCCCCTCGCTCCGGGACAGCCTCGGGAAACCGTGGGTAATACCGGATACTCCGCGGCCCCCGCATGGGGGCGGCGGGAAAGCCCAGACGGCGAGGGATGGGCCCGCGGCCTGTTAGCTCGTTGGTGGGGTAACGGCCCACCAAGGCGATTATGGGTAGCTGGGTTGAGAGACCGACCAGCCAGATTGGGACTGAGACACGGCCCAGACTCCTACGGGAGGCAGCAGTGGGGAATCTTGCGCAATGGGCGAAAGCCTGACGCAGCGACGCCGCGTGCGGGATGAAGGCCTTCGGGTCGTAAACCGCTTTCAGCAGGGACGAGGGGGAGACCTGACGGTACCTGCAGAAGAAGCCCCGGCTAACTACGTGCCAGCAGCCGCGGTAATACGTAGGGGGCGAGCGTTATCCGGATTCATTGGGCGTAAAGCGCTCGTAGGCGGTCCGTTAGGTCGGGAGTCAAATCCGGGGGCTCAACCCCCGCCCGCTCCCGATACCGGCGGACTTGAGTTTGGTAGGGGAAGGCGGAATTCCAAGTGTAGCGGTGGAATGCGCAGATATTTGGAATAACACCGGTGGCGAAGGCGGCCTTCTGGGCCACAACTGACGCTGAGGAGCGAAAGCTAGGGGAGCGAACAGGATTAGATACCCTGGTAGTCCTAGCCGTAAACGATGGACACTAGGTGTGGGGGGACCCTCCCTCCGTGCCGCAGCTAACGCATTAAGTGTCCCGCCTGGGGAGTACGGCCGCAAGGCTAAAACTCAAAGGAATTGACGGGGGCCCGCACAAGCAGCGGAGCATGTGGCTTAATTCGAAGCAACGCGAAGAACCTTACCAGGGCTTGACATCTAGGTGAAGCGGCGGAAACGCCGTGGCCGAGAGGAGCCTAGACAGGTGGTGCATGGCTGTCGTCAGCTCGTGTCGTGAGATGTTGGGTTAAGTCCCGCAACGAGCGCAACCCCCGTCGCATGTTGCCAGCGGTTCGGCCGGGCACCCATGCGAGACCGCCGGCGTCAAGCCGGAGGAAGGCGGGGATGACGTCAAGTCATCATGCCCCTTATGTCCTGGGCTGCACACGTGCTACAATGGCCGGCACAATGGGCTGCCAGGCGGCGACGCCGAGCGAATCCCCAAAGCCGGCCCCAGTTCGGATTGGAGGCTGCAACCCGCCTCCATGAAGTCGGAGTTGCTAGTAATCGCGGATCAGCACGCCGCGGTGAATGCGTTCCCGGGCCTTGTACACACCGCCCGTCACACCACCCGAGTCGATTGCACCCGAAGTCGTCGGCCCAACCTCGTGAGGGAGGCGCCGAAGGTGTGGTTGGTAAGGGGGGTGAAGTCGTAACAAGGTAGCCGTACCGGAAGGTGCGGCTGGATCACCTCCTTTCTAGGGAGAACACACTTCCAAGAAGGTAACGTCGAATGACGGACGCCCCGTCATCCCGCTGAAGTCTTCGCCGCGCCCCCAGGGGCGCGCAGTGTCCGGTCCCCGGGGCACCCCGGCCGTACCTTGAGAGCTGCATAGCGTGACGAAAGATTTTCCTCAAAGAAGATCGCATCTGACGTCGCCGGGGCGCGCGAGCGCGCCGGCGCGACAAGTGTATGTTCGAGCCATCGAACGAAGAGAAGATGGTAAGGGCAAACGGTGGATGCCTTGGCACAGGAAGCCGACGAAGGACGCGACAAGCTGCGATAAGCCGCGGTTAGGGGCACATGCCCGCTCGACCCGCGGATCTCCGAATGGGCGAACCCGGCGGGAGTCATTTCCCGTCGCCCCCAGCTGAACACATAGGCTGGGCGGAGGCAACCGGGGGAACTGAAACATCTAAGTACCCCGAGGAAGAGAAATCAAACGAGATTCCCCTAGTAGTGGCGAGCGAACGGGGACCTAGGACAAACCGGCGGCCGCGCAAGCGCCGCCGGGGTTGTAGGGCCACTCACTGCGCGGTTACAAAACCTCGCTGAAGCGGAACGGCATGGGAAGGCCGGCGGTACAGGGTTAGAGCCCCGTACGCGAATCCGCGAGGACCGCCGAGTGGTTCCTGAGTACCGCCGGACACGTGAAACCCGGTGGGAAGCTGGGGGGTCCACCCTCCAATCCTAAATACTCTCCTGTGACCGATAGTGGACCAGTACCGTGAGGGAAAGGTGAAAAGCACCCCGGGAGGGGAGTGAAATAGTACCTGAAACCGTTTGCCTACAAGCAGTCGGAGCGGGCCTCGTGCCCGTGACGGCGTGCCTTTTGTAGAATGAGCCAGCGAGTTACGGTGCGTGGCGAGGTTAAGCCACGAAGCGAGCCGCAGCGAAAGCGAGTCCCAACCGGGCGAGCAGTCGCGCGCCGTAGACGCGAAGCCGGGTGAGCTATCCATGGGCAGGCTGAAGCGGGGGTAAGACCCCGTGGAGGGCCGAACCCACCTAGGTTGAAAACTGGGGGGATGACCTGTGGATAGGAGTGAAAGGCCTATCAAACCCGGAGATATCTCGTTCTCCCCGAAATAGCTTTAGGGCTAGCCTCGGACGTTTACCTGCGGGGGTAGAGCACTGAATGGACGCGGGGGCCTCACCGCCTACCAACTCCAATCAAACTCCGAATACCGCCGGTCCAGAGTCCGGGAGTCAGAACATGTGGGCTAAGCTGTGTGTTCGAAAGGGAAACAGCCCAGACCGCCCGCTAAGGTCCCTAAGTCCGTGCTAAGTGGCAAAGGATGTGCGTCTGCCCAGACAACCAGGATGTTGGCTTAGAAGCAGCCACCCATTTAAAGAGTGCGTAATAGCTCACTGGTCGAGTGGACATGCGCCGACAATATACGGGGCTAAGCACGGCACCGAAGCGGCGGACCAGGCGCGAGCCTGGTGGTAGGGGAGCTTTCCGTCCGCGGCGAAGCCGTCGGGGCAACCGGCGGTGGAGCGGCCGGAAGTGAGAATGCTGGCATGAGTAACGAGAGGGGCGTGGAAAA
The DNA here is from genome assembly GCF_900119385.1 of Thermophilibacter mediterraneus. Taxonomy (GTDB): domain Bacteria; phylum Actinomycetota; class Coriobacteriia; order Coriobacteriales; family Atopobiaceae; genus Thermophilibacter; species Thermophilibacter mediterraneus. The sequence goes on along the minus strand of NZ_FPKO01000009.1, from coordinate 442,284 downwards.
CGCCCCCGCCGTAAACCCAAGGTTTCCTGGGCGAGGCTAATCCTCCCAGGGTCAGTCGGGAGCTAAGGCGAGGCCGGAAGGCGTAGCCGATGCACAGCAGGTCGACATTCCTGCACCCCCGAACGGGCGCTATCACCGATGGGGCGACGGAGAAGGGTAGCTGGACGGGGTTCTGGACGTCCCCGCGATGGCACGTAGGCTGGGCGGTAGTGAAACGCGCCGCCCGCGACGGCTGAGGTGCCGGACGAAGCGACTGAGCGAAGCCAGTGAGCCCATGCTTCCAAGAAAACCCCCTAGGGAGCCCGCAGGGGCCCGTACCGCAAACCGACACAGGTGGGTGGGTAGAGCATACCAAGGCGATCGGGAGAACCATGGTTAAGGAACTCGGCAAAATTGCCCCGTAACTTCGGGAGAAGGGGTGCCGCCTCGGGTGGAGGGACTTGCTCCCCGAGCCCAGGGCGGCCACAGTAAATAGGCCCAAGCGACTGTTTATCAAAAACACAGGACTCTGCTGAAGTCGTAAGACGACGTATAGGGTCTGACGCCTGCCCGGTGCCGGAAGGTCACGAGGAGCCGTCAGCGCGAGCGAAGCGGCGAATCCAAGCCCCGGTAAACGGCGGCCGTAACTATAACGGTCCTAAGGTAGCGAAATTCCTTGTCGGGTAAGTTCCGACCTGCACGAAAGGCGTAACGATTTGGGCGCTGTCTCAACCATGGACCCGGTGAAATTGCACTAGTCGTGAAGATGCGACTTACCCGCGGAAGGACGGAAAGACCCCGTGAACCTTTACTGCAGCTTGACATTGGCTGCCGGTTCGTCGTGTAGAGGATAGGTGGGAGACGCTGAACCAGGGACGCCAGTCTCTGGGGAGTCGCCCTTGGAATACCACCCTCGACGTTCTGGCATCCTAACCCGCGACCGTCACCCGGCGTGGGGACCGTGTCAGGTGGGTAGTTTGACTGGGGCGGTCGCCTCCTAACACGTAACGGAGGCCCACGTAAGGTCTGCTCAGGACGGTCGGCAACCGTCCCTTTGAGTGCAAGAGCATAAGCAGGCTTGACTGCGAGACGGACAGGTCGAGCAGATGGGAAACCAGGTTCTAGTGATCCGGCGGCTCAGCGTGGTATGGCCGTCGCTCAACGGATAAAAGGTACTCCGGGGATAACAGGCTGATCTTCCCCAAGAGTCCACATCGACGGGAAGGTTTGGCACCTCGATGTCGGCTCATCGCATCCTGGGGCTGGAGCAGGTCCCAAGGGTATGGCTGTTCGCCATTTAAAGCGGTACGCGAGCTGGGTTCAGAACGTCGTGAGACAGTTCGGTCCCTATCCTCCGTGGGCGTAGGAGAACTGAGGGAGGCTGCCCCTAGTACGAGAGGACCGGGGTGGACGGACCTCCGGTGTACGGGTTGTCGACCAACGGCATCGCCCGGTAGCTGAGTCCGGTTCGGATAACCGCTGAAAGCATCTAAGCGGGAAGCCAGTCCCGAGATGAGTTCTCCCTTCGGTAAGGCCACTCGTAGACCACGAGTTCGATAGGCCGCAGATGTAAGCGCTGCGAGGCGTTGAGTCGAGCGGTACTAATCGGCCGAGCTCTTCTCTTCATACATGCGATCCCGAGGGGGCCGCGAGGCCCGTCGGACGTCACGCTGTGCGGCCCTGAGGGCACGGCTCGGCCGTACCCCTGGAATGCCCCTTGTTGGTCAGCGACCATGGCAGGGGAGGCACACCCGGTCCCATTCCGAACCCGGAAGTTAAGCCCCCGAGCGCCGATGGTACTGCGGAGCGAGTCCGTGGGAGAGCAGGACGTCGCTGACCAACAAGGGGCATTTCTGCGTCGCGGGGGCACACTTGCGGCTTCCTGTCACCAACCTTCCATAAAACATTAACCCACGAAAAACTGCCTTTCACGGAAAAGGTTAAGTACACCTCTTATCGCGTGCTAACTTAGTTCTTGCGCGCGTCTGGTGTTGGATTTAGTGATTGGGGGTTATGTATATGAAAGGGTGCATTGATCTCAGCACGCATAGCATTAACAATCATTCTTCAAATGAGACCTTTCTCGACACGCTCGGGCCGAGTCTCGCATCTCTTGAGCTGGCACGCTTTGGCTCTTCAGCCAATCTGATGCTCGTCGCTTTGTGCGCTGAGCCTGAGATGGGTCAGCGTGATCTCATCACTGAAGTTCTCGCAGCCTCCGCTGCAAAGGGGCGCGTCGTCATACGACACGGTTTTGAGTGGTCGGACGCGGAGTCCGCTTCTCGCACGATGGCTAGGGCGGCCCGGTCTGCGGCAAGAGCGGAGCGCCAGTCCGTCGTTGCCTTTGATGACGTTCCTCCTTCTGACGAGTCGTTCGTTCGCCGGCAGGCGCGTTCCCTTAGGCGCTTGTGGGAGGCGGGCATTCCGACGGTTTTCTCCCTTGCTCCCGAGGGACGGGCGCTCCTTGAGCTTCTTCCTGAATGTCGTGTTCTGAGTTCTCGCGATTTGCTCTTCGCCAATGTTGCCTCTACGACTCAGCCGGGCTTCTCGTGCAATACGTGGGGGATGACCCATGGCATTCCTACGCTTGTTCGCGCGTTCAGGCAGGACGCAGCGTCCTTTGGTTCGGATTCCGAACTCGGTTATGCCTATGAGGAGGCGCTTCGATGTGTTGTGTCGGGACTGTTCCGTCGAAGCCTCTCCGACGAGGAGCTGCGCCTGAGGCTCTGCCTTTTGCTGCTTGGACGGGGGTCGCGTTGCGACGTCGAGCTCGCCCTCGGGCGCGTCTCGGCCGATCTGCTTTGTGAGCTTAGGGATGATGTGCCCCTCTTTTCCTTCAACGTGCAGGAGGACTCGTTCTCCTCTATTGGCTATGCCGACGATCACCTGCTCTCATGCGGGGCCCCTCTGCTGGAGGATACGTGCATCATGTTTCCCGACGTTGTCGCTGGATGCGTGAGAGTCCTTCTCGATAGGGGGGAATACGGCAGGGCTGTTCGCGTCTGCGCCCTGCCGAACGGAGGGGACGCCCTCAGGGAGCTGCTCAGGTCGGGGCCCTGCGTCGTTGATGCCGGAGGCGCTCGCCTGGTTGAGCGGGCCTTGGGCGTCCAGCGAGCTGAGGCGCCCTACGAGAGCCTCCTCTCCGGCGCGGCGCGGACCCTGCTTGGCGAGGCGCCGAGCAGCGATGAGCTCGCTTCAATGATCTCGTATCGCGGTCCCCTTGCAGATGAGCTGGAACGCGATGCTCTTGCACTGATAGACGCGGGTGGCGTGCTTCGCGGTGAGCCGGCGCTGATCTCGTATGCGGGAGAGCGATGGAGCGAGCTGGGTCGGAGGCTGCTCGCGCATCGCGAGGTGGCGGACCTCCTGCTTCGCGGCAAGCTTCGGGCGGCAACCCGGGTTCTCGTCGCGAACCCCGAGGACGGCGACTGCTCCGCGTCGGTCTCGATGGCGATTCTGAGGATCGACGGCGAGATCGCAAGGCTGTTGCTCTGTGATAGGGAGGCCTCGGACGAGGTCGCGTATGAGGCGGCGAAGAGGCTGCTCTGCTCCTCTGGGGCAAAGGGGCTCGTTGGCTATGTTGAATGTGCCGAGATGCTCGAGGGCGTGCTCTCGGGCGACATCAAGCAGGCCCGGGTGGCAGCTTCGGTGTCGCGCGCCGAGAGAGTCGGGGACGTTGTTGTCCAGGTGCTCGCCTTGACGGCGGGGTGCGTGCTCGACCTCAGGGCAGGGGCACTCGCGAGGGCAAACGTCAGGTCTCTGCTCGCCTCCGCGATTGCTTCGAGGGCCGGGCTCGATTACATTGCGCGCGCGGTACGGCTGCTTGGCACAGTCGCGCGCTTCTGCCTCGGAGAGGGGCCGGACCCCGAGCGGAACGAGGAGGCCAATGACGACCTCGCGGTAGTCGAGCGCTTTGTGTGCGGTGCAATGCTCTCCAGCATGGACGGCGTCGCCCCAGAGGGCGACGCGTGCGAGGAGCCCCCACACGAAGCGCTGTGGATGTTGGTGGTGCTCTGTGAGGGAATTGGCGAGTTCTCGCCCCTTCTCTCAAAGGCCATGCCCGTAACCTGGTGGAGGGCGCTCAAGGTGGCGCGTGCCAACCTTACGCGATGCGCGCCCGGGAAAGAGACGCATGACCGTGGCGTGCCGTCCGACGACAGCTGGCGGGATGGGCCCTCGGCGCACCGTGCTCCGATTAGGATCTCGCTTCTGGGAGGGTTTGCGATATCCGTCAACGGTGTGAGGATTCTTGACGGGCAGCTCGAGCAGAGGGGCGTCAAGTCGATGCTGACCTATCTAGCGCTGTGTCGTGCGATGACGGCGAAGAGACATCAGGTTGTTGACCAGCTCTGGCCCGGGTGCGACTACGCTGCTGGGTTTAACAGGGCGTATCAGGCGACGAGCGCCCTTCGTGCCGCCATTGCCGAGATTGATGACAGCCTCGACCCGTTCGTCGTGGGCCGGGCCTCAAAGACCATTTCCATGGACACGTCGCTCGTGTGCTGTGACGTCGACGAGTTTCGCGAGTGCGCTCGAGAGGCGTCGGACGCCCAGAGCGACGAGAAGGCGATTCGCATGGCACGTCGCGTAGAGCAGCTCTACGCTGGGGACCTTTACGAGCCGGCGATGGATGCGACGGGCTATGTCGCCCTCGTTCGGGACGAGCTGCGAGAGCTCTACGCCGACGCCATGACGTCGGGGGCGGAGTCGTCGTTGCGTCTTGGTCGACTGAAGACGGCAACGAGGATGTCGTTCAGCGCGGTTGCCGCCGATGACCTGAGGGAGGATGCGCTCATCGTTCTTGTGCGGTCGCTCAAGGCGAGTGGCCGCGCGGTGGAGGCGGAGCGTCAGTACCGGCGCTACGAGCGAAGGCTGCGGCAGGCGCTCGGCGTTGCGCCCTCGAAGAGGCTGCGCGACCTCATGGAGGATCGGGGCGAGGTGAACAGGGGATAGTCGCTGTGCGACGTCGTGCGAGAGTGCGCTTTTGGTGAGAGGTCAGCCTCCAAGCTTCCCTCCTGGAACCAACGAGTAAAGTGGTGGACATGAGTGTGCCATTGGGGCCGCTATGGACGTACAGGGGAGTCACATGCCTAACTTTCTCTCCAAACTGCTTTCGATGGGTTCTGACAAGGACCTCAAGGAGTTTGAGCGCATCACGGCGCGTGTGAATGAGATAGAGCCTCAGTTCACCGCCATGAGCGAGGAGGAGCTCCGCGGGTGCACTGCGGCGTTCCGCGAGCGCTATGCGAACGGCGAGTCGCTCGACGACCTTCTCCCTGAGGCGTTTGCCGCTGTGCGCGAGGCCTCTCGCCGCACCATCGGGCTCCGCCACTTCGACGTTCAGATTATCGGCGCCATCGCGCTTCACCGCGGAACGATTGCCGAGATGAAGACGGGCGAGGGAAAGACCCTGGTCTCAACGCTGGCGGGATACCTTAACGCCATCCCCGGCGAGGGCGTCCACATCGTTACCGTCAACGACTATCTTGCCAAGCGTGACAGCGAGTGGATGGGGCAGATCTATCGCTACCTGGGGATGTCCGTCGGACTGATTCAGAACGGCATGCGCCCCCAGCTCAAGAAGCCCGCCTACGAGGCGGACGTCACCTACGGCACCAACTCCGAGTTCGGCTTCGACTATCTGCGCGACAACATGGTCACCCGGGCGAGCATGCGTGTGCAGCGCGGTCATCACTACGCCATCGTCGACGAGGCGGACTCGATCCTGATCGACGAGGCGCGCACGCCGCTTATCATCTCTGGTGCGGGCAGCAAGTCTGCGAGCACCTACAAGGACTTCGCCCGTGCTGTTCGCGGCCTCACGCCTGAGGTCGACTTCACGATGGACGAGGCAAAGCACACCATCGCGACGACGGACGAGGGCCTCGAGAAGGTCGAGCGCTCCCTCGGGATTGACGATCTCTACGCCGACGTCTCCGGTCAGCTTGTAAACCACCTCCAGCAGGCGCTCAAGGCCGAGTACATGTTCCATCGCGATCAGCAGTACGTGGTCATCGACGGCGAGGTCAAGATCGTCGACGAGTTCACGGGTCGCATCATGGAGGGCAGGCGCTACTCCGAGGGACTCCACCAGGCCATCGAGGCCAAGGAGGGCGTGATCGTCCGCGAGGAGAACCAGACCCTCGCGACCATCACGCTCCAGAACTACTTCCTCATGTATGACAAGCTCTCGGGCATGACGGGCACCGCCATGACCGAGGACGCCGAGTTCCGCGAGGTCTACCACATTCCCGTCCAGGTCATCCCGCCCAACAAGCCCGTTGCGCGCATCGATCACGACGACCTCGTCTATCGCACGATCGACGCCAAGTTCAAGGCTGTTGCCGACGACGTGGTGGAGCGCCACGCGAAGAACCAGCCCGTCCTGGTGGGCACCGTCTCCATCGAGAACTCAGAGCGCCTTTCCCGCCTGCTGGACAAGCGTGGCATCAAGCACAACGTCCTCAACGCCAAGCACCACGAGCGGGAGGCTCAGATTGTCGCTCAGGCAGGACGGAAGGGCGCGGTTACCATCGCGACCAACATGGCTGGCCGAGGCACCGACATTCTGCTCGGAGGCAACCCCGAGCTCATCGCGAACGACTATCTGCGCGCCGACGGCATCGACCCCGAGGAGGCCACGAAGGAGCAGCTCGACGAGGCTCTGGCCCGCGCGAAGGCGATGTGCGCCGAGGAGAAGGAGGAGGTCCTCAAGGCCGGCGGTCTGTGCGTGATCGGCACCGAGCGACACGAGAGCCGCCGCATCGACAACCAGCTTCGAGGCCGCTCCGGCCGTCAGGGCGATCCGGGCGAGACGCAGTTCTACCTCTCGCTCGAGGACGACCTCATGCGCCTTTTCGGCGGGGACCGCATGGATCGCATCTCTGCGATGATGCAGAAGTACGAGATGCCCGACGACATGCCGATCCAGGCCAAGATGGTCACCAAGGCAGTTGAGAGCGCCCAGCGCAAGGTCGAGGAGGTCAACTTCGCCATGCGCAAGAACGTTCTCGACTACGACAACGTCATGAACACCCAGCGCCAGGTCATCTACGAGGAGCGCAACAAGATTCTCGACGGCAAGGACCTGATGGCCCACATCGATGAGGTCACGCACGACACGGTCCAGCGTGAGGTCCTCGGCTTTGCCCCCCAGGACCATGACGAGGCGTGGGACTCCCGCGGCTTCTCTCTGTGGCTTGGCGAGCTCACGGGTCGCAAGGACATCCCGACGGTCGATGCGGAGGAGGACCCCGAGCCCGAGGACGTCATCCAGACCGTGGTCGACTTCGTCGGCACGTGCTTTGAGGAGAAGTCCCGTCAGCTGGGCGACGAGGCCATGCAGTCGCTCGCGGCCCAGGTGATGCTACGCGTGATCGACACGAGGTGGATGTCGTACCTCCAGGAGATGGACTACCTGAAGACGGGCATCGGGCTGCGTGGCTTCGGTCAGCGCGATCCTCTCGTCGAGTACAAGAGCGAGGCGTACGCGGCGTTCTCCGAGCTCGTCTCGACCATGTACGAGGACTTCCTGCGCATGATCCTGCACATCGAGGTTGTCGTGAAGCCCGTCGTCCAGTCCGAGCAGGTGGACGAGGTCCCCGACCAGCTTCGCGGCGCGCGCTACTCGGGTCCCGCGGAGACGGACGGCACGCGCGGCGCTCGCATCGCGATGGGCGGTCAGGCTGCCGCCACGGAGGCGAGGGGCGCAAACCCCGGTGCCGGAAAGCCGCTCACCTATCGAAAGTCCGAGGACCCCGACCCCTACGCGAACGTCGGCAGGAACGATCCCTGCCCGTGCGGCAGCAACAAGAAGTTCAAGAACTGCCACGGCAGGAACCTGTAGATGGCAGATGTCACGCCACAGGGCTTCGATGCCCTGGAGAGCCGCCTGACCGAGGTCGAGGGGTACCTTCACATCGAGGAGAAGCGCGGGGTCATCCAAGAGCTTGAGGCGAGGAGCGCGGACCCCGACTTCTGGGCCGACCCAGATGCGGCGCGGTCGACCATGGAGTGTCTCTCAGCGGCACGCGATGACGTGAGCGGGCTGGAGGGCGCGCGCTCGAAGCTCGAGGACGCGCGCGCCGCCTACGAGCTCGGCCAGGAGACGGGCGACGACGACCTTCTTGCCGAGGCGGGCTCCCTCGTGAGCTCGCTCGAGGCGGACCTCTCGGAGCTCGAGCTCTCGAGCTGGTTCACCGACGAGCTCGACCACGGTGACGCCATCGTGACGGTGACTCCCGGCCAGGGCGGTCTCGAGGCGCAGGACTGGTGCGAGATGCTCTTTCGCATGTACCAGCGCTACTGCGACCGCCGCGGCTGGAGCGTCACGGTCAACGACGCGGAGCCGGGCGAGGCGATCGGCCTCGACCGCGCGACGTTCACCGTGAGCGGGCGCAACGCGTACGGCATGCTGCGCGCCGAGCAGGGCGTTCACAGGCTCGTGCGCATCTCTCCGACCGACGCGAAGAAGCGCCGACAGACGACCTTTGCGGGCGTTGAGGTCCTTCCGGTCCTCCCCGACGACATCGAGGTGGAGATCGACCCGAACGACCTGCGAATCGACGTCTACCACGCCTCCGGCCACGGCGGGCAGGGAGTGAACACCACCGACTCCGCCGTGCGCATCACCCACCTGCCCACCGGTATCGTCGTCACGTGCCAGAACGAGCGCAGCCAGCTTCAGAACAAGGCGTTCGCAATGGGCGTCCTCAGGAGCCGTCTCTATGAGATGGAGCTCGAGCGGCGCGCGGAGGAGCTCGACGAGCTACGTGGTCCGAAGCGCGACATCGGCTTTGGCAATCAGATTAGAAGCTACGTGCTCTATCCCTACCAGCTCGTCAAGGACCTGAGGACGGGAGTGGAGACGAGCAACGTCGACGCGGTGCTCAAGGATGGCGACCTCGACGCGTTCGTGGTCGGCTATCACAGGTGGGTCGTGGGCGAGGAGGCCTCGTGAGCGGGTCGTTCTGGCGAACCGTCGTCCACGACGCCGCGCTCATCGTCGTGGGCTCGCTCATCTTTGCCGTCGGCGTGGACACGTTCGAGATTCCCAACGGCCTTGCCGCGGGCGGGGTGACGGGCCTCGCGACGGTCTTCTACGCGATGGCCGACGCGGCGGGCTTCTACCTCCCCGTCGGCCTTCAGACCATCGTGATGAACGTGGCCCTGCTCGCGCTCGTCATCCGCTCCGGCGACAGGCGCTACATCGCTCGCACCGCTGGGGGCATCGTTGCGTGCGGCCTGCTGACGGATCTTCTGGCACCCGTGCTTCCCGTGCTCAGCGGCGAGAAGGACCTCCTGCTGTGTGCGCTCTGGGGAGGCGTCGTGACCGGCATCGGGCTCGGTCTCGTCTTCCGGACGGGGGGCAACACGGGCGGAACCGACATTGTCTCCCAGCTGGTCGCTCGCAAGTTCGCGCTGCCCGTGGGCACGGCGGTGATCATCGTCGACGGCGTCATCATCGCCTTCTCGGCGACGGTCTTCACGGTCGAGCAGGCCCTTTACGCCGCGGTCGCCATGTTCATCTGCGGGAAGGTCATCGATGCCGTGGTGGATGGGCCCCGGTCGGCGCGCGCCGCGTACATCATCTCGGCGGAGCACGAGCGGATAGCCAACGAGATCCTCTATACCCTCAACCGCGGCTGCACCGAGCTGCAGGCACGTGGGGTCTGGAGCGGCGCCGCGCGACCGGTCCTCATGTGCGTCCTGAGCCGGGCCGAGAGCATGAGGCTCAAGCAGATCGTGGCCGATGCCGACCCAGATGCCATCGTCATCATCTCCGAGGTGCACGAGGTCTTTGGCGAGGGCTTCAGACAAATTGAGGGCGACGCGTAAAAAAGGAAGATTCGCCCCGTGAGATGGCGAACGGGGGTCCCGTGCGTGTATCGTGAGACATGCGTGGGGGAGAAGTGCGATGAACGTCGAGACAAGGAGTCCCATGAGCAACACCATAGCGGCGTCCGAGGCCGCCCTGGCCCACAGAATCGAGCTGACCGCAAACGACATGCGCCACGATATGATCCGCATGCTCGAGGCGGCCGGGTCGGGACACCCCGGCGGGTCGCTCTCCGCTGCGGACATCCTGGCCACCCTGTTCTTCTCCGGGGAGATGGGCTACGACCCCAGCGACCCGGACAATCACGACGCCGACCGCTTCTTCCTCTCGAAGGGGCATGCGGCTCCGGCGCTCTACGCCGTCTTCCACCAGCTCGGCTGGATCGCTGACGAAGAGCTCGCGACGCTTCGCCATCTTGGCAGCAGGCTCCAGGGACACCCCGACTGCCATGCCATGAGCGGGCTCGAGGTGTGCTCCGGCTCGCTCGGCCAGGGGCTCTCGATTTCTGCGGGCGTCGCCCTGGGCCTCTCGATCGACGATCGCGAGGCGGCCGAGAAGCGCCGCGTGTACTGTCTCCTCGGTGATGGGGAGATGCAGGAGGGGTCCAACTGGGAGGCGATGATGTTTGCCTCCCACCATCGCCTCGACAACCTCGTCGCGATTCTCGACCTCAACAACCTGCAGATTGACGGCCACGTGACCGACGTGTGCTCCCTTGGCGACATCGACGCGAAGTTCGCCTCGTTCGGCTGGAACGTGCGTCGCGTGGGCGGCCACGACGTCTCCGCCCTCATCGAGGCGCTGCGCTGGGCCAAGGGGGAGCTCGGGTCCGGCAGGCCCTCCGTCATCATCTGCGAGACCATCAAGGGCAAGGGCGTCTCCTTCATGGAGGATGCGTGCGGCTGGCACGGCGTGGCGCCTGACGCCGAGCAGGCTGCGGCCGCGATCGCCGAGCTGGACGCCGCGCGCGCCGCGCTCGAGAAGGAGGACATCAATGGCTAACAGGGCTACGCGCGAGGCCTTCGGCGAGACGCTCGTCGAGCTCGTGGGCGAGGGCGTGAACGTCGTCGCCGTCGACGCCGACCTGGCCGGTTCGACCACCACGGGCAAGCTGGCGGCGGCCTATCCCGATCGCGCCTTCGACGCCGGCATCGCCGAGCAGGACATGGTCGGCGTTGCTGCCGGCCTCTCCCTCACGGGGCGCGTCGCCTTCACCGCCTCCTTCGCCGTATTCGGCACGGGGCGATGCTACGACCAGATCAGGAACACCGTCTGCGACGCGGGCCTCAACGTGAAGATCTGCCCGACGCACGCTGGCGTGACGGTGGGCGAGGACGGCGCCACCCACCAGATGCTCGAGGACATCACGCTCATGCGCGTGCTCCCCAACATGCGCGTGCTCGTTCCCGCCGACTACCAGGCCTCTCGCGCCGCGGTTAGGATTGCGGCGACGACTCACGGGCCGTTCTACGTGCGCATGGGGCGCCACAAGGTGCCTGAGGTCTACGATGGCTCCGAGACCTTCAGGCTCGGCGGCTCAAACGTGCTCCGCGAGGGCTCTGATGTCACGATCTGCGCGTGCGGCGTCGAGGTTGCCCACGCCCTTCTCGCGGCAGAGCGACTCTCCGAGCGCGGCATCTCCGCGGAGGTCATCGACGTTTACTCCGTGAAGCCGCTCGACGAGGAGACGATCGTGGCGAGCGCCTCCAAGACCGGGCGCGTGGTGACGTGCGAGGAGCACATGATCTACGGCGGCATGGGCTCCGCCGTGGCCGAGCTCCTTGCCGAGAAGTGTCCCACCCCCATGCGCTTCGTGGGTATGACGGGCTTTGGCACCTCTGCCCCCGGCGATGTCCTTCTCTCTCACTTCGGCCTCGATGCCGCGGGCATCGAGCGCGTCGTCGAGGACTTCGTTCGCGCCTAGCCCTCCGCTCCTGTGGGGAGCTTCTGCAATTTATGGGCCCCAGCCCTCCTTCGTATGAGGAGAGCTGGGGCTTTGCTAGACTGTAGCGCGTATTTGTCCGTTCTGAGCAAAGGAAAAGGAGCTTCTGTGGCCAGTCATTTTCGCAGCACTGAGCGACAGGGGTCGGAGGGTGACGAGCGTCTTGACGTCATCGCCGACGTGGCTCCGCAGGCGCCGGCCCCCGAGGCCATCGTCACCGATGCCCCCCTCAACGAGCCTGAGGTCGCCCAGGCGCCCGCTGAAGCGGCGCCCGTGATGGAGGCTCTCGAGGAGGTTCATGTGGTGACCGCCAGCGAGCCCGCGGATCCTACCGAGCAGCCGGGCTTCACGAGCGTCTTCGCCCCCCTGGCGAGCGACGACGCGCCTGCGGTCTCGCGCACCGGTACCCCGACCGTCTCGTTCAAAAACGTCACACTCATCTACCCGGCCCAGCCAAACAAGCCCGCACTCGACGACGTCAGCCTCGACATCTACCCCGGTGAGTTCGTCTTTGTCGTCGGACACTCCGGATCCGGCAAGTCGTCCCTCCTGCGCCTGATCACGCGCGAGCTGCGCGCCTCGAAGGGCCAGGTGATCGTCGCCGGCCAGGACCTCACCAAGATGCGCAACCGCAAGGTCCCGTATCTGCGCCGTCAGATCGGCACCGTGTACCAGGACTTCAAGCTGCTCCCGGACAAGACGGTCTACGAGAACGTCGCGTTTGCCCTCGAGTGCATCGGCAAGCCCCGCTCCGTCATCAAGGCCCAGGTCCCCGAGGTGCTCCGACTGGTGGGCCTGGGAGAGCGCATGAAGCACTTCCCCGATCAGCTCTCCGGTGGCGAGCAGCAGCGCGTCTCCGTGGCGCGCGCCATGGTCAACCGCCCGCCCCTGCTCGTCTGCGACGAGCCGACGGGCAACCTCGACCCGGCCATCTCGCTTGGCATCATGAAGCTGCTCGATCGCATCAACCGCGCCGGCACCACCGTCGTCATGGCGACGCACGACCGTGAGATGGTGGACTCCATGCGCAAGCGCGTCATCGCGCTCGAGGCCGGACACGTCGTCCGTGACCAGGAGAGGGGAGGCTACGGCTACTATGGCGCCCTCTAACATCGGATACTCCCTGAGGGAGTGCGGACACCACTTCCGCCGCAACTGGACGACCGTGCTCGGCGCCGTCGTCACCATCTTCCTCTCGCTGTTTATCATCGGCCTCTTCGTCCTGGGCTCCGCCGTGCTCAACAGCATGATCGGCGGCGTCGAGGATCAGGTGACCATCCAGGCCTTCCTCTCCGACGATGCGGACCAGGACGCGGTCGACGCATACCAGGCGCAGGTTGAGGGCTGGGACAACGTCGAGTCCGTGACCTATAAGACCAAGGACGAGGCGCTCGAGGAGTTCCGCACCTCCATGTCGAACCGCAACGCCGCCGATGCCGTGACCGCGCTCGACGGTGAGAACCCGCTGCCCGCGTCCCTCGTGATCAGGATGGTCGACCCCCAGCAGGTTGAGGCCACGGCGCAGCGCATCATGGAGGATCCCCTCTTCGCGGAGATCTGCGATGATCCGGAGAATCCGTCCGGTGACGTCCAGTATGGCCAGGGCACGGTCGAGCGCCTCCTCAGCGTCTCCGACTACATCCGTGTCGCTGCCGTCGCCCTCGTCGCGCTGCTGACCTTCGTCGCGTTTGTGTTCATCAACAACACGATTCGACTTGCCATCACGGCCCGTCGCCGCGAGATCGGCATCATGAGGCTGGTCGGTGCGTCCAACGGGTTCATTCGCGGGCCCTTCATCATGGAGGGCACGATCGAGGCCATTCTCGGCGCGCTGCTCGCCATCATCGCGCTCGTTGCCGGCGTCCACACGCTGCTCCCGAGCCTGCAGGAGAGCCTCTCGTTCCTCTCGTTCGAGATTCCGCAGGTGACTCTCTACGCCACGTATGCCGGGCTGCTCGGCGTCGGCGTGGTGATCGGCCTGTTCGGCTCCGCCATCGCCATGAGGCGCTACCTCAAGGTGTAGGCGAGCCAGACCAAGACGACCGCCCCCGGGTCGCGCGGAACGAGGCGTATCGCCTCCCGCGCGGCCCGGGGGCTTTTTTGCGCGCGAGGCGACCATGCTCCGCCGGGTATGATGGAGCCGAAAACCGATTGGATGGGGTGACATGGGTCGCAAGAGGGCACATCATGGCAGCCGCAGGCGAGGAAGGACGGGCGGGGCGCGCACGCGCGCGCGGACGCTGACGGGGGAGCTCGTGGTCTCGCTCCCCGGCGTTGCGCGCGTTGAGACCGCCGAGGGTGACTTCGAGCTTGTCCGGCACGGTCAGCGCGAGGCCATGAACGGCGACGTGGTCGAGGTCGCGCTCGTCGAGATGCGCGGGCGCGCGCCGCGCGCCGTGGTCCGCTCGGTCATCGAGCGCTCCGTCGAGACGTTTCTGGGAAGCTTCTCCTGGGCTGGGCCGCTCGGTGCGGTGACGCCGCTCGACGCCCGCCTGGGCAGGGACTTCTTCGTGGTCCCCGAGGATTCGAGCCCCTCTCGGCTGGGCGTGAGCGAGGGGGACGTGGTCGTCGCCCGCATCAGCGAGTACCCGACGCGCCGAAGCTCGGCGGTCGTGACGATAGAGCGGCGCGTCGGCGCCCGCGACGAGGTCGACCTCAACGTCGAGTCTGTCGTCGCGACGTTTGGGCTTCCGGGCGACTTTTCTCGCTCCGTGCTCGAGCAGGCTGCGGCAATCGAGCTCGGCGTCGAGCGGGCCCTCGTCGCGGATGCGTCGAGGCGCGACCTCCGCGGGCGCCTCTGCGTGACCGTCGACCCGGTCGACGCGCGCGACTTCGACGACGCGGTGGGGGCGCGGCGCCTGGAGGGGGGCGGCTACGAGCTCGACGTCCACATCGCGGACGTCACCCACTACGTCTCCCCGGACTCGCCCGTCGACAACGAGGCGAAGAGAAGAACGTGTTCCGCCTATCTCGTCGACCGCGTCATCCCGATGCTTCCGGAGCGCCTCTCGAACGAGGTGTGCTCCCTCGTGCCCGGGGAGGACCGCCTCGCGATGAGCGTCCTCATGCGTCTTGACGAGCGCGGTCGCGTCAGGGGCTTCAGCGCCACACCGTCGGCGATTCGGTCCGCAGCCCGACTCGACTACGACGCGGTCGACGCCGTGCTCTCGGGCGCGAGCCGCCCCGAGGAGCTTCCCTGCGCCCCCGGGGACGTCGAGCGTGTCTTCCTCATGCTCGAGACGCTCGACGAGATCCGCGGGCTTCGAGATCTCGAGCGGCGCTCACGGGGCGCCATAGACTTCGAGAGCGTCGAGGCAAGGGTCCGCCTTGACGAGGAGGGACGCCCGACGGGGGTCTCGGTCCGCCGCCGGACGAGGGCGACCGGGCTCATCGAGGAGGCGATGCTGCTCGCAAACGAGTGCGTCGCGCAGCTCCTGGAGCGCTCCGGGGCGCCGGCGGCGTTTCGCGTTCACGAGCCTCCTCTCGAGGAGGACCTGCGCTCGTGCGTGCAGCCGCTACGCGAGCTCGGGCTGCTCGACGGCGCGGCGACCTCGGAGCTGCTCTCGGGAAGCCCGTTTGCGATCAGGGGCGTTCTTGAGCGCGCCCGTGGGACGGATGCGGCGCAGGCAGCAAGCGCCCTCTTGCTGCGCGCGCAGCGGCGCGCCGTCTACCTCCCCTTCAACGAGGGCCACTATGCGCTCGGGGCGACCGCGTACTGCCACTTCACCTCTCCGATCAGGCGCTACCCCGACGTGCTCGTGCACCGCGCGCTCAAGGCGGCGCTCGCCGGCCGCCCGGACGGCCCCGAGATGCGCAGGCAGGCCGCGGCGCTTCCCCAGCTCTGCCGGACGTGCTCGGAGCGGGAGCGCGCCGCCGACGCCGCGGGCAGGATGTCGCAGAGGGTTAAGATGGCGGAGCTCTACCTGGGGCTCGTCGGCCAGCGGGCATCGGGGACAGTCTCGGGGTGCGCGGGCTACGGCGTGTTCGTCACGCTCGACGAGACGTGCGCCGAGGGCCTCGTTCCCGTGCGGTCGCTCGGCGACGAGTGGTTTACCTTCGACGACGGGCGCATGACGCTCACGGGGGAGGAGACCGGCGAGGTCTGGCGACTCGGAAGGCGGGTGGTCGTCGAGGTTGCGTCGGCGAATCCGGCGCGCGGCCAGATCGACTTCTCGCTCGCGCCCTCGGACCGTTCGCAGGGCGCCCCCTCGTCCACCCGTTAGCGCTGCGCGATAATGGGAACACTGAACGTCTAGGTATCATGTACGCGGCGGGGGCCGCCGGGAGGACAGATGGACCACACCGAACTGACGGACGAGCTCGAACGGGCCGAGGGCCTGCTGCTTCAGGGGCGGGCGGAGCTCGCGCGCGAGCTGCTCGCCCGCCTTGCCGAGGATGCCGAGGAGTACGTCGACAGAAACTGCCCAACCACCGATGACGTCCAGTGGTTCAGCTTCCCGACCATCTTCGAGCGGCTTGCGTATCGCCGCGTCGAGCGCGATCCTCGGGAGCTGCGCGACGTCGGCGAGCCGCTCGACCGCCTCTACAACGACCTCGCCCTCGCATGCGTGCACGACGGGGACTACGACGAGGCGATGGAGGCGCTCAAGCAGGCGGTTCGCTGGAATCCCATGGACTGTGGCTATCGCCTCAACCTGGCGGACCTGTTCCGGGTGTCGGGCGACGTCCAGGAGTACCTCGCGCTCACTTACAGCGTCTTCGAGCGCGCAAGCGACGCGCGCCACCTCGCGCGCGCGTTCGTAAACTTCTCCGGGTGGTTTGCCTCGTCCGACAAGCCCCGCGTCGCCGCGGCGGCCCTGCGTGCCGCGCGGGCGCTCGGGGTCACGGACGCCACGCTCGACGCGGCGCTCGAGCAGGCTGCGGGCACTGAGCGAGATCCCGACCTCGTGGACGACGCGCAGATGGAGGAGCTCCTCGCCGCGGAGGGGCTGCCCGACGGCGCCAACGCCGAGATTGCGGTGTGCCTGCTCATGTGCGCGGGCGACGCTGCCGCCGTCGGCGCTCGTGACGTGGCGACCAGCCTCACCCTGCGCGCCCGAGACCTGGTGGGCGAGCCCGCGGCGCGGGCGCTGCTCGAGCTCATCCACCAGAGCGACGAGGAGGTTGCGGATGGTAAAGAGTAAGGTGCTGCGCCAGACTGCGGCGTCCAGGCGGGACAAGCCGGGCAGGCGCACCATCGCGAAGAACCGCTCCGCCCGTCACGAGTACTTCATCGACGAGACCTTCGAGGCGGGCATCGAGCTCACGGGCACCGAGGTCAAGAGCCTGCGCGAGCGTGCCTGCCAGCTCACGGACGCGTTCTGCCTCATCCGCGGCCGCGAGGCGTGGCTGCACGGCGTCCACATCCACCCCTACTCCAACGGGGGCGTGTGGAACGTGGACCCGGACCGCAAGAGGCGCCTGCTGCTGCACCGCCACCAGATAGACTACCTGGACGCGAAGCTGCGTCAGAAGGGCCTCGCGCTCGTTCCGCTCGAGATCTACTTCGACGAGCACAACCGGGTCAAGCTCGCCATCGGGCTGGCCCGCGGCAAGAAGCTCTATGACAAGCGCGCCGATATGGCGAGACGCGACTCCGACCGCGAGATCGCCCGCGCGCTCAAGGAGATGAGCCGATAGACCGCGACCGGGCCTCGGGCCCAGGAGAGGAGAAGGGCATGGACGCGACCGCACTGTTCAAGTTCTCGTCAGGACTCTACGTGGTGGCGGCAGACGACGGGGAGCGCCCCGGGGCCTGTCTCGTCAACACCGGGCTTCAGGTGACCGCGAGCCCCCTCCAGGTCTCTGTGACCGTGAACAAGGAGAACCATACCTGTGGCGTGATTCAGCGCGCGGGGCACTTCTCGCTTGCCGTCGTCGACGAGTCGGCTGACATGCTGTTCGTGGGGCGATTCGGTTTCAGGACGTCGGCCGTCGAGGACAAGTTCGACGGAATTCCAAGCGAGCGCGCCGCGACGGGGGACCCGTACCCCACCGAGCACGTGTGCTCCTACGTGGCGTGCAACGTGGTGCAAACCGTTGACGTCGGGACGCACCTCACGTTTGTGGGCGAAGTGGCGGACGCGGGCAATCTCTCGGACGTGCCCCCGATGACGTACGCGTACTACCACGGGACCCTCAAGGGGAAGACGCCGCCCAAGGCGTCCTCCTTCGTCCCCGGCCAGAGCTGACTCGTACGGCGCAACGCGGGGCGATAAACGCCACCGTTGTGATAGCATTTCTCGGCAGGATCGTTGGACCAGTGAGAGGAGCACCACATGGCAGATGAGAAGAAGTACACGTTCCGCTGCACCGTCTGCGGCTGGGAGGTCACCGTCGACACCCCCGAGCTGCCCGAGGACTTCGTCTGCGAGGTCTGCGGCGTCGGCCCCGACATGTTCGAGCTCGTCGAGGAGTAGTCCTTCTCGCCAGGAGCGGTACACGGGGCGGTCTCCCGCGGGAGGCCGCCCCTTTTGCGCGCCGTGCCTAGACGTCAAGAAAAACGGGTAGAATGACCCCACGGTCGCGTGAGCGGCCCGTACGTTGACAGCCGCATGGTGGCAGTCTTCCCATTCCACCCGGGGGTGACTGGTTTCGACAGGGTGGGTCTGAGATGGGCAGCAGGCCGTGGTCTCCTCGCCACGCTAAACAGGGGTACCGTCAAATTGAATTGACGACAACAACTCTTACGAGCCTCAGCTGGCTCTCGCTGCTTAATTAGATAGCGGCGCGTCAAACCGGGGATCGCTCCCGTTCCCGGGGCGACGTCATTTCAGGGAGATGCGCGCGCGGACGTAGCCGGTATGCCGCGCGCTAAGACCGAACCGGCTGGGAGGCCAAGCGCGGGTCACCGGGTGCGCGGCCTCCGAGACCCAACCGGCGACTGAGCCTGGAGACACCTGTCAGGGATCTGCTTTGGACCGGAGTTCGATTCTCCGCACCTCCACCTGCGCGCATGTGCCGGGGTCCGAATGGGCCCCGGCTTTTTATGTCATCTTTGCTTTCCCGGGAGGCTCCCCTTCTGGAGATGCCCGTCTTTGCCCCCTTGGAAGAGGGCGAGACCTTTTCGCGCTTTGAGATTGTTCACGGTGTCGTGTGCTGGGCGGGCGGGGAGATCGATCTGGC
The DNA here is from genome assembly GCF_900119385.1 of Thermophilibacter mediterraneus. Taxonomy (GTDB): domain Bacteria; phylum Actinomycetota; class Coriobacteriia; order Coriobacteriales; family Atopobiaceae; genus Thermophilibacter; species Thermophilibacter mediterraneus. The sequence goes on along the minus strand of NZ_FPKO01000009.1, from coordinate 423,400 downwards.
TCCGGAGAAGATGCGCGAGTTAAGCTGCGCGTACGAGAGGATTGCCTAGGCGGAAGAACGTCAGCGAGTGAGAAGTGGGTCGGCCGGAGAAGCGGAGGTTGGACAATGGTTCTTGCCCTGTATCTGGGGATCGCCTCGATAGCCTTTGCCTTGGCTGCCGCCGTGATGAGGCCGTCAGAGCGCTCTATGTTGCTTGTTGCTCTGAGTTTCTTCCTCTCGTCCCTCTGCTTCCTCTTCATCCTGTGGTCGAATACCCGAGTTGACGTCTCATCAATTCTTGATACTGCGAACGGGTGGTTTGTTGGAGGGGCGGCGCTGATGGCCACCTCCACTGCCCTTTCGGCAATCTCTCTCGTCCGATACGTGAGGGGGCTCCGCCGGGCGCGTCGCCAGTGACTAGCGCGCAAAAACCGAAAAGCCCCGCTCTGCCTCCTTGCTTACATGGAGTGCAATAGGATTCTGCATGAAAACGAGGCGAAGGGCGCCACACCTCGCTCCGAGCGCTCCGGCCGTGCGACAATGTGCCGAGAAAAACGCGGACGAGGGGAGACCAGCTATATGAAGTCAAGACCCGAGGGCTAGCTTTTCTCGTTTCCAGATTCATCGGAACCAGCACCTTGAGAACCGGATACCGAATGCTTTGAGGGGTCCCTGCCCGGCCTCGCCGGGTCGTACGGGACCCCGTCCCGCATCACCGCGAACACGATGTGGCATAGCTTGCGCGCCACGGCGGTCACGGCCACCCGGTGGCACTTGCCCTCCGCGCGCTTCCTCTCGTAGAAGGCGCGCAGGGACGGGTCGTACTGCCGGGCCCTGCTGGCCGCGAGCCAGAGGGCCCTCCTCAGGTAGGGCGACCCGTGCTTGGTGATGGGCCCGCCCCCGCTGTCGAACTTCCCGGACTGGTTCACCCCGGAGTTCAGCCCGGCGTAGCTCACGAGCGCGGGGGCGTTGCGGAAGCGCGAGATGTCGCCTATCTCGGCGACGATCTGGGCGCCGGTGGCGTAGGAGACGCCGGGGATGGTGAGCACGAGCGGCTCCACCCTCTCCAGCAGCTCCCTGATGAGCGCGTCGAACTTGGCGCACTCCGCGTCGAGGAAGTCCATCTGGCGCACGAGCGACCTCACCTGCATCGACGCCGCCGCCTCGCCGAGCCTGATGCCGACGGAGCCCTTCGCGAGCGCCCTGAGCTCGGCGGCCTTGCCGTCCATGCGCCTGCTGCCGCGCGCGGCCTCGGAGATGTCGCGCTGCAGCGAGTCCGTGCGCCTGCGCGCGAGCTCGGAGGGCAGCGGGCTCCTGGAGAGCACGGCGCGCCCGGCGGCCCCGAACACGTCGGAGAACGCCCCGGGGAGCTCCGGGAAGTAGGAGTCCAGCAGGCACAGGCACTGCGTCTTCGCCTCGGCGAGCTCGGCCTTGAGCGACTGCCGGTATCGCGTGAGCGAGCGCAGCGACTGGACCTCGTCGGTGGCGAGCCTCGTCGGGTCGTACTGGCCGATGCGCAGCGTCTCGGCGATGAGGCCCGCGTCCACGCGGTCGTTCTTCACCCTGTCGAGCCCCTTCAGCCTGCGCACGGCGCGCACCTGCACGGGGTCGATCACCGCGACCGAGTAGCCCCTCGAGACCAGGAAGGCGTAGAGCGCCATCCAGTAGTGCCCGGTGGCCTCCATGCCGACGAGGACGTCCGAGGGCCTCTCGGCCACCCCCTCGAGCCAGGCCTCGCACCGCTCGAAGCCGGCGGCGCTGTTCTTGAAGGGCATCCGCTTGCCCTGCTCCTCGCCGCGCTCGTCCACGGCCCCTATCACGTGGTCCACCTTGGCGATGTCCACACCGGCGTACACCATGTCCGCCCCTCCTCTCCGCCGCAGGGCGGCGGGCCGCCTGCCCGCGTCACCCGGGACCGCAGCCTCCTAGAAGAGATCCGAGGTGGCGCATGGCCCCTCATCCAGCTGATCCGCGGAAATGCCCGGGTGGGGCGGGACGCCACTCTCCCCTGCGGGGTCGCGCGCGGCGCCCCAACTGCCATGTCGGCGTCCCTGCCCGCCAGAGTCTGCATTGCACCAAAGCATCCGGTAACCGGCTCTCAGATGCAACGACTTAAAGATAGGAGCCACCATGTCAACCGAGAAGACCAACGTGCCGGCGCTCGTGCTCGAGGGCGGCGGGTTCAGGGGCCTGTTCACGGCGGGCGTGCTCGACGTGCTCCAGGAGCGCGGGATGTACGACTTCTCCAGCGTGTGGGGCGTCTCGGCCGGCGCCATCAACGCGTCCAACTTCCGCTCGCGTCAGATTGGCCGTACCATGCGTGACATGCTCGCCTTTCGCGACGACAAGCGCTTCATGTCTCTGTGGTCGCTCGCCACGACGGGCAACATGGCGGGCGCGGACTTCATGTATGACGAGGTCCAGAACCACATCGATCCCTGCGACGTGGAGACCTTCAACGCAAGCGACCTGCCCATGTACGCGGTGGTGTCCGACGTGACCTTTGGCACGCCCGACTACCTGCCCGTGCACCGCTTCCCCGACGACATCGACCGCGTCCGCGCGTCGGCCTCCCTGCCCATGGTCTCGCGCATCGTGGAGATCGACGGCAAGCGCTACCTCGACGGGGGTACCACGGACTCCATCCCCTTCGAGACGGCGATGGGCCTGCCCGGAGCGCGCGAGGTCGAGGGGCACGTCCCGGCGGAGCGCGCCCTCGTGGTGCTCACGCAGGACCGTGGCTTCGTGCGCGGTGCCGGCAGCGAGGCCATTGCGCTGAAGTCCCACCTCTATGACGCCTACCCGTACTACCTCGAGGCGCTTGCCACGCGCGGCGAGCGCTACAACGCCCAGCGCGAGCTCCTCTGGGGGCTCGAGGCCGAGGGGCGCTGCCTCGTCATCGCCCCGGAGGAGCCGGTGACCATCAGCAACTCGGAGCGCTCGGGCGAGCCGCTCCTCAAGCTCTACGTTGCCGGCCGCCGTCAGGCCGAGGCGCGCCTGGCGGAGATCGACGCGTTTCTCTGCGCAGAATAGGGGACACCCATGAGCGGCATCACCCTGACGGGCGTGACCTCGGTCGCGCCGGACCCGCTGCGGCCCAACGTGGCCGTCGTCACGTTTTCCGCCCTCGAGCGGGGCGGGGCGGCTGGCGAGAAGAGCGGCGCGCCCGCAGCTCCGCGTGTTGTGGAGGGGCGCATCGCGTTTCTCGACGAGGGGGTCGTGCGCTACACGGTTGACCCCGCCGGCGCGTTCGCGCCGTACGCGAAGCCCGTCTCGCCGGAGCACGCGGCGCGCATCCCGGCCCAGCCGGACGATTCGCGGCGCTACGCGCGTCCCGCGGTGCGCGTGTGCGAGGAGGGTGGCGCCTTCGTGGTGGCCGCCGGAGGCACCGAGGTCCTTCTCGGCAGATCGGGCGCACTGCTGAGCGTGCGCCGCAACGGGCGCGTGGCCCTGCGCGAGACGGCGCCCCTGCAGATGGGCGCGGACTCAACCACGCAGGTCCTGGCGTGCGTCCCCGGCGAGAAGTTCTTTGGCGGCGGCACGCAGAACGGCCGCGCCGAGCACGCGGGCTCGATCGTGAGAATCGTGAGCGCGCCGGTCAACGGCAACGAGTGGCAGGACGGCGACGTGGCCTCGCCGAGCCCCTTCTTCTGGTCGAGCGCGGGCTACGGCGTGCTGAGAAACACCTTCGCGCGCGGGGTCTACGACTTTGCCGCCACGGGTCCGGACGTGCGCGCGACGCACCAGGAGGGGCTCTTTGACGCGTACCTCCTTGTGGCGGGGCGCGCCGGCGTTCCCGCGGCCGGCCTCGCCGAGACGGCGCGCGACGTGCTGCGTGCCTACTACCGCGTGACGGGCGCGCCGGTCCTTCTCCCCGAGTACGCCTTCTACCTGGGGCACCTCAACGCCTACAACCGTGACGCGTGGTCTGTCGAGCCGCTGGCGGAGGAGGCGCGCGGCACCGTGGCGGGGAGCCCCGCGGCCGAGGGCAAGGCCTGGGTCGTCCACGGCTCCGGGCCAGCGGGCGGCGCGGGGCGCGTGCGCTACGAGTACGGGCGCGTGCGCGGCTACGTGCTGCCGGGGCGCGGCGTCGCCGAGTCCCTCAACGGTCCGGACGAGGTGCTCCGCGAGTCTGCCGGCGGGTTCTCCTGCGAGACGCCGTACGAGTTCTCGGCGCGCGCGGTGATCGACGAGCACGCCGCCCACGACATGCCGCTCGGCTGGTTTCTGCCCAACGACGGCTACGGCTCGGGCTACGGGCACAACGGCTACGAGATGACGGGCGGCGTGGACGCGGGCGGCGCCAGCTCGCCGGAGCGCCTTGCGGCGGTGGCGGCAAACGTCGACAACCTCGCCGCCTTCTCCACCTACGCGGCGGAGCGCGGCGTGGCCACGGGCCTGTGGGCCCAGTCCAAGATCACGCCGGACGCAAACCCGGACGTGACCTGGCACAACCTGCGTGACTTCGCCGCCGAGACCACGCGCGGCGGGGTCAGCGCCCTCAAGACCGACGAGGAGTGGGTGGGCCTGGGCTACTCCTTCGCCCTCTCCGGCACCAAGCAGGCCTACGACATCCTGAGCCTGGACGCGCGCCGGCGCCCCTTCGTCCTCACGCTCGACGGTTGGGCCGCCACGCAGCGCTTTGGCGCGGTGTGGTCTGGTGACCAGGACGGCACGGACTGGGAGTACGTCCGCATGCACATCCCCACCTACCTGGGGCAGGGGATGTCGGGCAACCCCAACGTGGCGTCGGATCTGGACGGCATCTTCGGCGGGGACCCGGTCGTGGCCACGCGCGACTTCCAGTGGAAGGCGCTCACGCCCGTCGTCCTGGACATGGACGGCTGGGGCACCTACGCCAAGCTACCCTACGCGAACGGCGATCCCCACACGGGCATCTGCCGCATGTACCTCAAGCTCAAGAGCGAGCTCATGCCCTACGCCTACACCTGCGCGGCTGCGGCGGCGGGCCTCTCGGACGCCAACGGCGACGCGTGGCTGCCCATGGTGCGGCCGCTTGCGCTCGCGGGCTGCGAGGACCTGGCGCCCGAGGCGGCAAACTACGAGTTCCTTCTCGGTGACGCCCTGCTCGTGGCCCCGGTGTGGCGAAGCACGCGCGCGGACGAGCTCGGCAACGACGTCCGTGACGGTATCTACCTGCCTGGCGGCGAGAAGGACGTCTGGTTCGACTACTTCACCGGGGAGCGCCACGCTGGCGGGCAGACGCTCGACGGCTTTGACGCGCCGCTCTGGAAGCTGCCCCTCTTCGTGCGCGGAGGTGCGATCGTTCCGTGCTACGAGGCGCACAACAACCCCATGCCGCCCGGCGAGAAGAACCCGCGCGGGCTCGACAGGACGCGTCGCGTGATTGACTTCTGGCCGGAGGGCCCCGCCCCGGACGGCGGCGCCCGCGAGAGCCGCTACGTGCTCTACGAGGACGGCGGGTCCTCGATCGAGAACCGCGCGAGGTGGGTCGAGGGCTACGGCCTCATGGACGACGTCTCCTACGGCGGCCATGTCGAGACCGTCTTCCGTATGCGTCGGGAGCCGGGGCGGCTGGTCCTTCTCGCCGAGGCGTCGACGGGCGGCTACGAGGGCTACGACGCGCTCAGGGTGACGACCATGCGCGCGCGGGTGGAGGCACGCCCCGCGACCGTGGAGGCACGCTGCGCCGGGCGCGCGCTTGCAGCGCGCGAGGTGGCATCCCGCGCGGCGTTTCTCGCCGAGGAGCCGGCGGAGGGCGAGGCCGTGTGGCTCTTCGAGGAGGCTCCCTCGATCGAGACCTTTGCGCCGACCGAGGAGCGCGCGCTGGCCTCGATGGTGGCCGGCGTCCACGGCGCTCCGCGCGTGAGCGTCCGCTTTGCGCGCTCGGACGTGGGGGAAGGTGCGCAGGAGGTGACCCTTTGGGCCTGACGCCCTTCTCGGCAGGCCCCGGCGCGGGGCGAGGGGCACGGCTGCATTTGAACGGCTTGTGGAAGAAAAATTCACCAGCTCAGCGCGGGAGTGATGAGCTATACTCTTACAGCTTTTCCACAGAGCCCCGTAATCTCTGATACAAAAGCGCGGCGGTTTGTCCAGAAGCCGCCATCACGTAGGTACGTAGGAGGAGTCAAGTGAAGAAGTCGACTCAGTTCGCCAAGGCCGGCGAGATCGAGCGCAAGTGGGTGCTCATCGACGCTGAGGGCGCCACGCTCGGCCGCCTTGCCACCACGGCTGCCATGATTCTGCGTGGCAAGAACAAGCCGCAGTTCACCCCCAATGCCGACACCGGCGACTTCGTGGTCGTCATCAACGCCGACAAGGTCGTCCTGACGGGCGTCAAGGCCGACCACAAGCAGTACTGGCGCTACTCCGGCTACCTCGGAGGCCTCAAGCTCGAGAGCTTCCGCGAGGCTATGGAGAAGCACCCCGAGCGCGTCGTCGAGCACGCCATCAAGGGCATGCTCCCCAAGACCACCCTCGGCCGCAAGCAGGGCACCAAGCTCAAGGTCTACGCCGGCCCCGAGCACCCGCACACGGCCCAGAACCCCGTCCAGATCGATTGGAGGGCCTAACCGATGGCTGAGAACACCGTTGTTTACACCGGCACCGGTCGCCGCAAGGAGGCCGTCGCCCGCGTCCGTCTTGTCCCCGGCACCGGCAAGGTCGTTGTGAACGGCCGCGAGGCCGCGCAGTACTTCGGCCGTCAGCAGCTCGTCGACAACGCTGTCGCCCCGCTGCGCGTGACCGAGACCGCCGAGCGCTTTGACGTTCTCGCCAAGTGCGATGGCGGCGGCATCACCGGCCAGGCCGGCGCGCTGCGCCTCGGCATCGCCCGCGCCCTTCTCGACGCCGGCGAGTACCGCGAGGACCTCAAGAAGGCTGGCTACCTCACGCGTGACCCGCGTGCGGTCGAGCGCAAGAAGTACGGCCTCAAGAAGGCCCGCAAGCGCCCGCAGTTCTCCAAGCGCTAGTCGCTCGCCACATGGCACCCTCGAGCCCGTCGGCCCCGCCGGCGGGTTCTTTTTTGTAAATGGGTAACGCCTGGCGCGATGAAATGCGGGCGAGAGTAGGATGAATGCGTATGCCGCTCACACGCACTCGCGAGAAGGGGACACGCATGAAGTACTTTGGCACCGACGGCTTCCGCGGAGTGGCCAACGAGGGCCTCAACGTCGAGCACGCGTTCAAGATCGGGCGGTTTGTCGGCTGGTACTACGGCGCCCGCCAGCAGAGGAAGGCGCGCGTGATCATTGGCAAGGACACGCGCCGCTCGAGCTACATGTTCGAGTCCGCCCTCGTCTCGGGTCTCGTGGCCTCGGGCGCGGACGCGTACATGCTTCACGTCATCCCCACGCCCGGCGTCTCCTACGAGGTCGTCGACGGCGCGTTTGACTGCGGAGTCATGATCACCGCGTCCCACAACCCCTACACCGACAACGGGATCAAGCTCGTCAACAGCGAGGGCTACAAGATGGACGAGGACGTCCTCGAGCTCATCGAGGACTACATCGACGGAAAGACGGAGGTGCCGCTCGCCACGGGTGACGCCATCGGCTGCACGGTCGACTACATGCAGGGCCGCAATCGCTACATCGCCCACCTCATCGCGAGCGCGAACTTCTCCCTCCAGGGCGTCAAGGTCGGCCTCGACTGCGCCAACGGGGCGGCGTCCTCCGTGGCGAAGCCCGTGTTCGACGCCCTCGGCGCCGACGTGCGCGTGATCAACAACAGCCCCAACGGCTTCAACATCAACGTCGACTGCGGCTCGACCCACATCGACCGCCTGCGCCGCCACGTGGTCGAGCAGGGGCTTGACGTCGGGTTCGCCTATGACGGCGACGCCGACCGCTGCATCGCGGTGGACGAGCGCGGTAACGTGGTCGATGGCGACCTCATCCTCTACGTCTGCGGCGTCTACCTCAACAAGCACGGACGCCTCACGGCGGGCACGGTGGTGCCGACGGTCATGAGCAACTACGGGCTGTTCAAGGCCTTCGACGACGCCCGCCTCTCCTACGAGACGACCGCCGTGGGCGACAAGAACGTCTATGCCTGCATGCGCGAGAACGGCTACAGCCTCGGCGGGGAGCAGTCGGGGCACGTCATCTTTGGCGACATCGAGTGCACCGGAGACGGCATCATGACGTCCCTGCGCGTCATGGAGGTCATCCGGGCGGAGCGCGAGACGCTCTCACAGCTGTGCGCCCCGGTCAAGCTCTACCCGCAGGAGCTCGTCAACGTTCGCGTGGGGGACAAGGATGCCGCCATGTCCGACGAGGCGGTGCTCGCCGCCGCCCGGCAGGCGGAGGAGTTCCTCGCCGGCCGCGGGCGCGTCCTCGTGCGCGCCTCGGGCACCGAGCCGCTCGTCAGGACGCTCGCCGAGGCGCCCACCGAGGAGCTCTGCCGCGAGGCGAACGCCTTCGTCCTCAGGGCGCTCGAGCCGCACCGGGCCTAGGGCCCCGGCCGCGGCGCCCCGCCGAGCCGCTACGACGCGTCGCGGCTCGGCGGGGCCGCGCCCGGCCCCGCGCGGGTGCACTGCTACAATCAGGGCACGTGACTTCGCACAGCTCAAACGCACCAGTCTCGAGGAGGTCCGCATGTGCGGCATCGTTGGCTATACCGGCCCGAACCAAGCGGTGGGCTACCTCCTCGAGGGGCTCAAGACCCTCGAGTACCGAGGGTACGACTCGGCGGGAGTCGAGGTGGTGGGCACCGACGGGGCCCTGCACGGCGTCAAGTGCGCTGGTCGCGTCTCCGCTCTCGTCGAGCGCTGCGAGACGGCGAACCTCGTGGGCACCACCGGCATCGCGCACACGCGCTGGGCGACCCACGGCGCCCCGACCGAACGAAACTCCCATCCGCACCGTGACTGCTCCGGACGCATCTCCGTCGTGCACAACGGCATCATCGAGAACTTTCGCGAGCTGCGCGGCTACCTTCGCCGCAACGGTCACGAGCTCGTCTCCGAGACTGACTCCGAGGTGATCGCCCACCTCATCGAGGACGCCTGGGAGGGCCCCTCGCGCGGCGATCTGGTGGGCGCGGTCAGGAGCGCGGTCGGCCGGCTCGAGGGGTCCTGGGCGCTCGCCGTGGTGTGCGCGGACGCGCCGGGACAGATCGTGTGCGCGCGCAACGGCTCCCCGCTCGTCGTGGCATCGACCTCGGACGGCGCCTATGCCGCCTCCGACGTCACCCCGCTCGCGAGCGTGACGTCCCACGTCATCCAGCTCGAGAACGGGCAGGTGGCCCGGCTCGAGCAGACCGGGCGCGTGAGCGTCTTCGACGAGCACGGAGTCGAGGTGGGCGCCCCCTCCTCGATGGACATAGACTGGGACGCGTCGGCGGCGACCCTCGGCGGCTACGCGGACTTCATGGCCAAGGAGATCGCCGAGCAGCCCGAGGCCATTGAGCGCCTGCTGACGGGACGCATGGGGAGTCGCGGGGTCCTTCTCGACGAGCTCGCGCTCTCTCGTGAGGAGCTCGCCGCCATCGACCGCGTCTATCTCATCGCCTGTGGGACCTCGTACCACGTGGGCCTCATCGCGCGGACCCTCATCCAGACGTGGGCGCACGTGCCCGTGGTCTGCGACTACGCCTCTGAGTTCAACTACGAACGCGACGTGCTCGTGACGCCGAACACCCTCTGCGTGGTCATCACGCAGTCGGGGGAGACGGCGGACACCCTTACGGCGGCGCGTCGCATGAGGGGGATGGGCTGCAAGGTCTTCGCCATCACCAACGTCTTGGGATCCACGGCGGCGCGCGAGTCCGACGGCGTGCTCTACGTGCAGGCCGGCCCCGAGGTGTGCGTCGCCTCCACGAAGGCCTACACCGCCCAGATGGTGGCGAGCGCGCTGCTCGCGCTGCGCCTCGCCGAGGCGCGCGGCGCGATGGGGCATGAGGAGGCCGAGCGCCACTACCGCGACCTGTGCGCCCTCCCCGACCTCATCCGCGAGGTCATCTCGCGCTCGTGGCAGGACAAGCGCGCCGCGGCCGTCTTCCGCCGCGCCCACTCGGCCCTGTTCCTGGGTCGTGGCGTCAACGCGACGACCGCCTACGAGGGCGCGCTCAAGCTCAAGGAGATCAGCTACCTGCATGCGGAGGCCTATCCGGCGGGCGAGATGAAGCACGGCCCCATCGCGCTGCTCGAGCCCGGGTTTCCCGTGGTGGCCATCGTTCCGGAGGACCGCGTGCACGACAAGACGGTCTCCAACATCCAGGAGGTCATCGCCCGCGGCGCGACGTGCGTCGCCGTCGCGACGGACGGTGACGAGTCGGTGGCATCGCTTGTGGAGCACGTGCTGTGGATACCGGCCGCTCCCGACGAGCTGCTCGTGCCCATCGTCGCGGTCGTGCACCTGCAGATGCTCGCGCGCTACGTCGCCCGGTTGCGCGGCTGCGACGTGGACAAGCCCCGCAACCTAGCCAAGTCGGTCACGGTGGAGTAGCCATGGGAACTGCGGGAATCGGCGTGGACATGCTCGAGATCGAGCGCATGGAGCAGGTGATGCGACGGCGCCCCAACTTCGTCCGAAGGGTGTTCACGGAGGAGGAGCGCGCCTACTGTGACGCGAGTGCCCGGCCGGCCGAGCACTACGCCGCGCGCTTCGCGGCGCGCGAGGCGGTGCTCAAGGCGCTCGGGACGGGGTTCTCGGGGGGCGTGGGCCTGCGGGACGTGTCGGTCACCCGTGACGCCGCCGGCAGGCCGCAGGCGCTGCTCACGGGTCGCGCGGCCCAGATTGCGCGAGAGCGTGGGGTGCGCGAGATCGCGCTCTCCATCTCGCACACGCGCGAGGTCGCCGTGGCGAACGCCCTGGCCGTCACCGATGACGTGCGCCCCGCGCCCGCGACGCGCGACGACGCCGCGCGCGCCCTCGCCGTGTCGTTCAAGGAGGCGCGGGCGGTGCTTGACGAGCTCGAGCGCGTCCAGGAGGCGGAGCTCGACGGCCTCTCCGCATACGATGTCAGCAAATCATCCGCTAAGGAGTAGAAGATGCAGCCCGTACTCAACATCGAAGACGTCAAGTGCGTCGAGGTGGCCCTCACCCGCGAGGGGGTGAGCGTCTCCGAGCTCATGCACCGTGCCGGCTGTGCCGCCGCGCAGGAGGTGCTCGAGCTCGGTGACGTCGACAACGTCGTGGTGCTCGCGGGGCTTGGCAACAACGGCGGCGACGGATGGGTTGCCGCCGAGGCCCTCAAGACCCACGGCGCCAACGTCACCGTGGTGACGCCGGTGAGCCCCGACGAGATCGCGGGCGACCTTGCGCGGCAGGTGGCGCAGAGCGCGGTCCGTTCAGGCATCGACCCCGTGGTCGGCCCCGCGCGCGACGAGCTCGAGTGCCTGCTCGCCACCTCAGACGTCGTGCTCGACTGCATGCTGGGGACGGGCTTCCACGGCGAGGTTCGCGCGCCGTTCGACATCTGGATCCAGTGCGTGAACGCCTGCTCCGCGCAGGTGATCTCCGTTGACGTCCCGAGCGGACTCTCCGCGCAGACCGGGCACGCCGCCAAGGACTGCGCGGTCGCGGACATGACCGTCACCATGCTTGCGCTCAAGCCGGGCCTCCTCGCCGACGACGGGCGCGACGTCTGCGGCGCCATCGTCGTGGCCCCGCTCGCCGAGCAGACCGAGCGTCTCGTGGTGGACGCGGATCCCGTCGCGTGGCGCACGGACCTCGCCGACTACCTCGGGGCGCTGCGTCCCGCGAGCCAGGCGGTCGACAAGTTCACCCGCGGCTCGGTGCTCGTGGTCGGCGGCTCGCGCCGCTTCCCGGGCGCCGCGGTCATGGCGGCGCGCGCGGCGGCGCGCATGGGGGCCGGCTACGTGACGCTCGCCGTCCCCGCATCGGCGGCATACGCCGCACAGGCCCACCTCCTCGAGGTACCCGTGGTCCCGCTGCCCGAGGACGCGGAGGGCGCGTTCTCGGCGGAGGCGCGCGACGTGGTCCTCAGGCTCGCCGAGCGGGCGTCCGCCGTGCTCGTGGGGCCGGGGATGCGCGTCACGGGCGGGACCGCCTCCATCGTCTCGGCGCTGCTCGAGGCCGACGTTCCCCTCGTCGTCGACGCCGACGGCCTCAACTGCCTCTCGCGCCTCACCAACGGGTCGCTGCCCGACTTCCCCGAGATCACCCGCAGGCGCATGCCCCTCGTGCTCACCCCGCACCGCCACGAGCTCGGTCGACTGGTCGGGGCCGCGGACGCGGCGCCCGACTCGCTCGTCGCGCAGCTCGAGGCCGCGCGCAGGATCGTGTGGTCCGACGGGGGGTCCGAGCTCGTGGTGGTCTCCAAGGGGACGGCAACGGGCTGCGTGAGCGTCGAGCGCGCCATCCTGCCCAAGCCCGGCCCCGCTTCGCTCGCGACGGCGGGCTCCGGCGACGTGCTCGCCGGCATGATGGCGTCGGCGCTGGCGCAGCGTGCCGGGGAGGAGGCCGACCTCGCCCTTCTCGCATCCTATGTGTGCGAGGTGCACGGCTATGCGGGCTCGCTCGCCGCGGAGCGCGTCGGCTCGCGCGCGGTCATGGCGACGGACGTCATCGACGTGATCGGCCTCGCCGCGGACGCCGTGGAGGAGCACGTGATGTATTCCGATGAGGCTGGTCGCGACTAGTCGGGCAGGGAGGCTGCAATGGACAGGGTCACGAGCCCCGCGACAAGGTGGTCCTGGGTCGAGGTCAACCTCGCCGCGCTGAGAAGGAACACGTCGGCGTTCAGGCGCCGGCTCGGGCGCGGCGTGCAGATGATGTGCGTCATCAAGGCCGACGCGTACGGGCATGGCGCCGTCCCCTGCGCAAAGACCATGCACGCCGCGGGGGCGAGCCAGTTCGCCGTGGCGACGGTCTCCGAGGGGGTCGCGCTGCGCGAGGCGGGCATCGAGTGGCCCGTTCTCGTGCTCTCGGAGCCTCCCGTCGACTGCGTGGGGACCCTCGTGGAGCACGATCTCATGCCGGCGGTCTACACCGCCGACTTCGCCCTCGCCCTTGGCGAGGCCGCGGCGGCGAGGGGAAGGGTCGCGCGCTACCACCTTGCCGTCGACACGGGCATGACGCGCATCGGCGTGCGGCGCCAGGACGCCGTCGAGCTGCGGCGTACGATCGACTTCCACCGCGGCCTCGAGTGCGCGGGCACCTTCACGCACTTTGCGACGGCCGACACGCTCGACGACTGGGACTTTGCCCTGCAGCTCAACCGCTTCCGCGAGGTGGTGGCGGCGCTGCGCGGGGCGGGGCTCGACACGGGTCTCGTGCACTGCGACAACACCCCGGGCACCGTCCTGCACCCCGAGTGCCACTTCGACATGTGTCGCGTGGGGGTCGGGCTCTACGGCCTGCACCCCGCCGACGCGACCCGCCCGATGATTGACCTCGAGCCGGTCATGAGCGTGCGGGGTCGCGTGGTCCGCGTGATCTACCCCAACGTGGGCGACGGGGTCGGCTACGGCCTCACCTATCGAGTGCCAAAGAAGAACATTCAGGTCGCCACGGTGCCCATCGGCTATGCCGACGGGCTCGCGCGAGAGCTCTCGAACAGCATGGACGTGCTCGTGGGGGGCGCGCGCTGCCGCCAGGTCGGCAACATCTGCATGGACCAGTTCATGTTCGCGGTGGACGTGAACAGCGCGCGAGCCTACCGGCCCTCCCGTCCCGTCGAGTACGGCGACGTGGTCACCGTCATCGGCGAGGACGGTGACGAGCGCATCGGGGCGGACGAGATGGCGTCGCTGCGCAACACGATTAACTACGAGGTGGTCTGCGACTTTGGGATGCGTCTTGAGAAGATCTACACCTAGCGAGTGGGACGGCGCCGCCACGGCCCGCCCCGGTCGGCGCGGCCGCGCCAGCGCCGCGCAAAGAAGGGGGCTCGACCTCATGTCCGTCATGCACATTCCCGGTCACGAGCACCAGCGGCCCCGCGAGGTCGCGCTCCAGGAGATTCGTGACCTCATGGGAGACTGCCAGCTGTGCCCGCTCGGCGCCACGCGCACCAATCTCGTCTTTGGCGTGGGCAACCCCCGGGCGCGCGTCATGTTCGTGGGCGAGGGGCCCGGCCGAAACGAGGACCTCCAGGGGGAACCGTTCGTGGGCGCGGCCGGCCACAAGCTCGACGCGCTGCTCTCCTGCGCGGGCCTCACGCGTGACGAGATCTACATCGCCAACGTCGTCAAGTGCAGGCCGCCGGGAAACCGCAACCCCAGGCCCGAGGAGATCGAGGCGTGCTCCCCGTTCCTGCGCGAGCAGATTCGCTCGATCTGGCCCGATGTCATCGTGTGCCTCGGCAACTTCGCCTCGCAGTTCGTGCTGCGCACGAACAAGGGCGTGACGTCGCTGCGCGGACAGCTCTATCAGACCGGGCACTTCGTGGTGTGCCCGACGTTTCACCCCGCTGCCTGCATCTACCACTCGGAGTGGCAGCCGCTGCTCGAGGACGACCTTCGGATGGTCGGCGCATGGCTGTCGGAGCACCCGGAGGAGAGGGAGGAGCAGTGAGCGAGAGAAGCTTCGTGACGGAGAGCCGCGACGAGACGATCGCGCTCGGAGAGCGCCTCGGGCGCCTGCTCGCCCCGGGCGACGTGCTCGTGCTGACCGGTGACCTCGGCGCTGGGAAGACCCAGCTCACCAAGGGAATCGCGGCGGGGATGGGCGTGACGGAGGACGTGACGAGCCCCACCTTCACCATCGAGATGGTCTACGAGGGGGCGGACATGCCCCTGTGCCACTTCGACCTCTATCGCCTCGACGACGCGGACCAGCTCGAGGACACGGGCATCTTCGACGTGCTCGGAGCCGATGGCGTCTGCGCCATCGAGTGGGGCGAGCAGTTCGCCGAGGAGCTGGGGGACGCGCGCGTTGACGTCTTCGTGACGCGCCTCGACGACCGGGCGGAGGCCGGGACGGAGCCCCCGCGCGAGGTTCGCCTGGTCGCTCATGACGCGCGGGGCGAGGAACTTCTCGGCGCTCTATAAATTGGTAGAAATTATCAGTTGATACTCTGTATCAATATGGTAGAGTGGTGACAGCACGAGGGGGCGAGCCGCGAGGGGAGGGGACATGACGAGCAGAAACACCATCCAGCGATCGATCATCGAGGACGAGCTGCGGCGTCATGCGAACCACCCCACAGCCGATGACGTCTACGAGGGCGTCCACGCGGAGCACCCGAGCATCAGCCGCGCAACCGTCTATCGAACGCTCAACCGCCTCGCGGACGAAGGCACGATCGGTCGGGTGCGCATCAACAACGGTGCCGACCGCTTCGACCATCGGTCGTTTGCGCACTATCACGTGCGCTGCACCGTCTGCGGCCGGGTCGATGACGTGATGATCCCGCTGGTCGAGGGGATTGACGAGCGGGCGGAGCGCGCCACCGGGTATCGGGTGTGCGGCCACACGCTGCAGTTTGACGGGGTCTGCCCCGCGTGCCAGCGAAGCGAGGCATCTACGGCCTAGGCCGTGTGCATAGGAGAGGGCGGCGGGGCCGAGGGGCCTCGCCGCACACCACGACAGCAACAGGAGGTCACCATGGACAAGTGGGTCTGCAAGGTCTGCGGTTACATCTACGAGGGCGCCGAGCCGCCTGCCGAGTGCCCCGTCTGCAAGGCGCCGGCCAGCCAGTTCGAGAAGGTCGAGGGTGAGCTGAAGCTCGCCGCCGAGCACGAGTACGGCATCTACGCCAAGACCGTCAAGGACAACGCCGACATCTCCGACGAGGACAAGGCCTACATCCTTGAGCAGCTCAAGGCCAACTTCACCGGCGAGTGCTCCGAGGTCGGCATGTACCTCTGCATGGCGCGCATCGCCCACCGCGAGGGCTATCCCGAGATCGGCCTGTACTGGGAGAAGGCCGCCTACGAGGAGGCCGAGCACGCTTCCAAGTTCGCCGAGCTGCTCGGCGAGGAGCTCGAGCCCAACATGAAGGCCGACACCAAGGCCAACCTCGCCTGGCGCGTCGACTGCGAGTTCGGCGCCACCGCCGGCAAGACGGAGCTCGCCGCCTGCGCCAAGAAGAACGGCCTCGACGCCATCCACGACACCGTTCACGAGATGGCTCGTGACGAGGCTCGCCACGGCAAGGCTCTCAAGGGCCTGCTCGAGCGCTACTTCGGCTAATGGCTGGTCGGCCCAAGAAGAAGGCCGCCGGATCGAAGAAGGTCAAGCCCTCGGGGCCCGCGGCATGCGCGGTGCTCTGGGGGCTTGACCCGTCTGGCGAGAAGGGCGCTGCGGTGCGTGCCGTCCTCCGCGAGATGGGCGTGGTCGCTAGGACGGCGACGTACGAGCGTCTCGGGGACCCGGCGGGCGCCTTTGCGCGACTCGTGGGGTTCCGGCCGGCTCCGGTCGACTACGCGGGTCCGGCGCCCGAGGGAGAGTTCCTGCTGCTGTGCGGCCTCACCGATGCGCAGGTGGGCGAGTTTCTGGCGCGATCGCGCGAGGCGGGCTGCGTCGTCGGCCCCAAGGCCTTGCTCACCAAGGCCAACCGCGCCTGGCCGCTCTTTCGGCTTATCGAGGCGGTGCGCGTCGAGCACGCCTCGAGCGCGTGAGGCTCGCGCGGCGGGTCTCGCGGCGCAGTCCTGGCGACCGCGCGGGTTCCGTCCTGGGGATCCTCCGGGCTCCGTCCCGGAACTCCGCGCGTTTGGCACGGTTTTGCGGCCCGGAGCGTGCGTCCGGCGCGGGTCATGGCGGCGGTCGCCCGGGTAGTCCGCGCGTCGGGCACGCTTTGACGTGTCGAGGCGTGCGCTTGGGGCGGGGCAGGGGGGGCACGGCAGCGGCGGGCCGTCTCGCGACGAGCCGCCTCGGGTTCTGCGGCGCCCGTCGCGCTACACTAGACGAGTTGAAGACCCGAGCGAGAAGAGCCGCGCATGAGCGAGAAGAACCCCGTCGAGAAGACCGTCCTTGCCGTTGACACCTCCACCGACATGCTGGCGTGCGCCGTCGCGCGCGTGGCCGCGGACGGCTCCGTTGCCGTGCTGGCCGCGCGCGATCACCTGTGTCGTCGCCGGGCAAACGTCGAGCTTGTGGAGACCGTGCGTCAGGCGCTCGCAGATGCCGGCCTCTCGATGGCCGACGTCGACGCTGTTCTCACTGGCCGCGGCCCGGGCTCGTTCACGGGCGTGCGGATTGGCGTGGCAACGGCGAAGGGCCTGGCCTGCGGGCTGGGCCGTCCGCTCTTCGGCACCTCCGCGCTCGACGCGATGGCCTGGTCGGCGTGGGGCTGCGGCGTCCGCGGGACGCTCGCCGTGGCCGGAGACGCCATGCGCGGCGAGGTGTACCCCGGCATCTACGAGCTCGACGACGCTGGCGCGCACCGCACCTTCGCCGCCGAGACCGTCGTCAAGGCGGATGCCTGCGTGAGCGCCTGGGCGGCGCGCGCGGACGCGTCCGAGCTCACGCTCACGGGCAACGGTCTGGCCAAGTACCGTGCGCGCTTCGAGGCCGCGGGCTTCTCGCGCTTCTCGCATGAGGAGGCGTGGTATCCAACGGGCGAGGGGCTGCTGCGCGCCGCCGCGGAGGCCGGCGCCTTTTCCGGGCCCGCTGCACAGTCCGGCGACCCGGCGCTCGTGCTGCCCATCTACACGCGCCTCTCCGACGCCGAGGAGGCCGAGCGCACCCGCCTGGGGCTCAGGGCGCCGGCAACGGTTGAGCTCACCGGCGTCGATGACGCCCTTGCTGGCATCCACCTGCAGCTGCGTCCCATGACCGTCAACGACACCACGGCCGTCGCCGCGCTCGAGGTCGCGACCTACGAGGGCTCGGCCCACACGCCGTGGACGGAGCGCATGTTCTACGAGGAGCTCACGCAGCCCGGTCGCAGCTGGTGGGTCGCACACGACCAGGGCCAGATCATCGGCTTTGCGGGCGGCGTGCTCGCCGGGGCGGACTTCGAGGTCGAGGAGGTCGTCGTGGACGCGGCGCGCCGACGCGAGGGCATCGCGCGTCGTCTCGTCGCGCGCGTGGCCTACGACGCGCAGATGCTCGGCGCTCACACGCTCTCCCTCGAGGTGGACGAGAAGAACGCGGCGGCCCGTGCGCTCTATGCCGCGCTCGGCCTGGTGGAGGAGGGTCGCCGCCCCGGCTACTATCCGGCCGGCGCGGGCGAGCCCGCCCACGACGCGCTGATCCTGCGCGCGCCGCTGCCGCTGGCCGCCGAGGCCGTGGGCGGCTCCGACGACCACCCCGAGCCCGCGCCCTCCATCCGCCCGTGGCCCATCGAGTGCGCCCCGCGCAGCGAGGAGGCCGAGGCGGCGATTGCGGCCGCCGGCCCGCTCGTCCTCACCATCGAGTCCTCCTGCGACGAGACCGCCATGGCCGTGACGGACGGGAGCGGCGTGGTCTGCGCCAACGTGGTGGCCACGCAGATCGACTTCCACGCGCGCTTTGGCGGCGTGGTGCCCGAGATCGCCTCCCGCAAGCACACCGAGGCGATCGTGGGCGTCTTCGAGGAGACGCTTGCGCGCGCCGGCGAGCACTTCGGCGTGGACACGCTGACGCCGGCGGACCTCGCGGCGGTGGGCGTGACGGCCGGCCCGGGGCTCGTGGGCGCGCTCGTGGTGGGCGTGGCCTTTGCCAAGGGGCTCTGCGCGGCCGCTGACCTGCCGCTCATTGCCGTGCACCACCTTGAGGGCCACCTCATGGCCAACCTCTTCGAGACGCCGGGCCTGCAGCCGCCCTTCGTGGCGAGCCTCGTCTCCGGCGGCAACACCATGCTCGTGCACGTGCGCGCCTGGGGTGACTACGAGATCTTGGGATCCACCATCGACGACGCGGTGGGCGAGGCCTTCGACAAGGTGGCCAAGGCGCTCGGGCTGGGATATCCCGGCGGCCCCGTGATCTCCAAGCTCTCCGCACAGGGCAACCCCAAGGCCATCCACTTCCCGCGCGCGATGATGCACAGCGGGGACTACTCCTTCAGCCTCTCCGGCCTCAAGACCGCGGTCATTACCTACATCGAGGGCGAGAACCGCGCGGGGCGGGCGATCAACCTGCCCGACCTGGCGGCGAGCTTCGAGGCCGCTGTCATCGACGTGCAGGTTGCCAAGGCCGTGACCGCGGTGGAGCAGACGGGCGTGAGCGACTTCTGCGTCGGCGGCGGCGTGGCGGCAAATCCGGGCCTGCGCGCGGCCTACCGCAAGGCCTTCGAGAAGCGCGGCGTGCGCGTGACGGTGCCGCCGATGCGAGCCTGCGGCGACAACGCGGCGATGATCGGCATCGCGGCGCTGAGGAGCTACCGCGCCGGGTCCTTCTCGCCCCTCACGCTGGACGCTGACCCCAACGCGCCGCTCGGCGCCTGGTCCACGCCGGACGCGCCGGTGCCTCCCACGTGGGAGCGTGCGTAAGGGACAGGCACTTTTGCACGCTCAGATCAAGCGTAGCTCGGGGCTCCCGGAAACCGTGCAAAAGTGCCTGTCCCTTTTGCACGCTAGCACCCGCCGCCGCACATGAGCTCGACGATCGTCCGGTCGGTCTCGCGCATGCCGCGCGACGCGAGCACGCCCACGTTGCGGATGGTGTTCTCCACGCCCTTGACCACGATGCCGTCGCCGCCGTAGAACTGGCTCCCGCGCTGCTGCATCTGCATGCCCAGAAGGCCCGCCTCGACCGCGCTCGCGATCTTGGCCGCGCAGCTCGCCTTGGCGCCGTCGCACACCATGCCCGAGTCGATGGCGAGCGCGTTCACCACGGTGTGCGCCACCTCGCTGTAGCGCCCGCCGTGCAGGTAGGTGATGCCGGCCGCCGCGCCCGCGCCCGCGCTCGTGGCGCCGCAGTAGGCGGAGAGCCTCCCGATGCCGGTCTTGAGGTGGATGGTCACCAGGTTTGACACCACGAGCGCGCGCAGCAGCTCCTCGTGCGATGAGCCCAGCTCGCGCGCGTACACGATGACGGGCACGCTCGCCGTGATGCCCTGGTTGCCGCTTCCGGAGTTGATGACCACCGGCAGCTCGCAGCCGCCCATGCGCGCGTCGGAGCCGGCCGCGGCCCACGCCTTGGCGCGGTTGGCCACGCCGTCGCCGTACGCCTCCAGGAGCACGCTGCCGACGTTGGCTCCCCAGCTGCGCCTCAGCCCCTCGTGCGCGATCTCGGTGTTGCAGGCGATCTGCCGGCCAAGGACCTGCTTGACGTCGTTCAGGTCGACCTCGTCGGCAAACTGCACGATCTTCTCGATGGAGAGGCAGCCTCGGTCCGTGCAGTTCGTCTCGTCCTCGACACCCTCCTCGAACGGCCTGTCGAGAAGGGCCTCGCCGTCGCGTTCGATGCGAATGACGTTGGTGTGGGACCCCGCGATCTCGCAGAGCGACGCGTGACCGGCGGCCTCCGCGCGCACCTGGATGTCGAAGACCCACGGGCGCTCGCTCGGCGTCACGACGACCTCGTGCGCGGCGAGATACTCGCGCATCTCGCTGACCTGCTCGCCGGTCACGCCGGCAAGCACCTCGAGCTTGGCGTCGGCGTTGCCCGCGAGCGCCCCGGCAACCGCGGCGGCCTCGATGCCGCGCGCCCCGCCCGTGTTGGGCACGACGACGCTCTTGACGTTCTTGATGATGTTGGCGGAGGCGGTGACGCTCAGGCTCTCGGGGAGCGTGCCGAGCGCCTCGCGCGCGAGCGCGGCGCAGTATGCCACGGCGATTGGCTCGGTGCAGCCCATCGCGCAGACGAGCTCCTCCTCGAGGATGGCGACGTAGGCGTCGTAGACTTCCTGCTCCATAGCGTCTCCTCTCGAAGCGTGCAAGGGGGACAGGCACTTTTGCACGGTCCCGGGACCGTGCAAAAGTGCCTGTCCCCCTTGCGCGCTCACCCGTTACGACGGTGTTTCTCAGCATACTATCAGCTCGCGCGTCGGTGCTCGGCGCGCTATCCTCCCATGCCGTGCGCGTAACTTTCTCGCATTAAGTTGCAAGGGGGAGGGGAATGGGTCCCCTCCGGTTGCGTCGCACGGAAGGGGATTACCAAAAAACAGGGAAAGGATCCACCATGAAGGCCACCCCGCACGTGTACGTATCTGACAGAGTCTCTCGCCGCGACTTCCTCAAGCTCTCGAGCCTCGTGGCGGGCATGGGAGGCGTGATGGTCCTTTCCGGCTGCGGCCCCGCCGCGCAGGACGCCACCACCGACGACGCCACCGACGCGACCGACGACGCCTCGACCGAGGCCGCCACGCTCGGCGACGGCACCACGCTGCGCGTGGGCATGGAGGCGGCCTACGCCCCCTACAACTGGCAGGTCTCCGAGGAGTCCGAGTACACCATCCCCATCGAGAACGTCTCCGGCGCCTACGCCGACGGCTATGACGTGCAGGTGGCCAAGATGATCGCCGAGGCCCTGGGCATGGAGCCCGTTGCCGTGAAGCTCGACTTTGCCGGCCTGATCGACGCGCTCAACAACGGCCAGATCGACATCGTCTGCGCCGGCATGTCCGTTGACCCGGACCGCGCGCAGTCCGCCGACTTCTCCGACTCCTACATCGACGACGACATCGTGATGATCACCACGCAGGACTCTCCCTACGCGGGCGCCACGACCTTCGCCGACCTCGCGGGCGCCTCGGTCATGGGCCAGGCGGCCACCATGTACGACACGGTCATCGACCAGATCCCCGACATCAACCACATGACGCCGGGCGAGACCGTGCCCATCGTGGTCGAGAGCCTCGCCTCCGGGACGAGCGACGTCATCACCTATTCCATGCTCTCGGTGCCCAAGCTGCTCGAGACCTACCCCAACTTCGTGGAGCTCGAGATGGAGGACAAGTTCGAGGGCTCCGTCATGCCGGACAACGCGGCCATCGCCAAGGGCCAGGACGCCATCCTCGAGCAGATCAACGAGGTCATCAACGCCATCCCCGAGGACGAGCGCCAGCAGATGTGGAACGACTGCATGGATCGCCAGCCGGCGTAGCGTGCAAAGGGGACAGGCACTTTTGCACATCGCGTAAGATAGGGGCGCGCGCCGCAGACGAGGGCGCGCGCCCGCACGCATGAAAAACGAAGGAGATACAAAATGAGCTCCGCTCCCTCCGGCGAGCAGATGCCGAGAAGAACGCGCGGCCGCGTCGCCTCGCTCCTCCTCGACGACCATCGCTACGTGCTTCTGGGCACGAGCGTGGTCGCCCTCGTTGGCATGCTGCTCTCGAGCTCACCGCGCCCCGCGATGAGCTTCCTCGCCCACGCGTTCACCGTCGAGCTCGTGATGTACTACGTGCTCGTGGCGTGGCTCGTGGTGAGCGGCGTCGCGCTGCTGTTCAAGCTCACGCACTGGAAGACCTACGCCGAGTCCGCGCTCTTCGCCCGCTCGGGCGTCCGTCGCGTGCTGCGCCTCGCCTCGTACGTGATCTGGGCGATCGTGCTCGTGCTCTTCGTCGACCGCGTGGTCATGGGCGTGGCGTCGGCGTGGGGCGTTGCCGTTGAGGCCGCAAACTCGGCGGACCCGCGCCGCCCCGAGCCCATGCTCGAGAGCATGTGCTACATCCTCTACCAGGGGCGTGACACGTTCTTCACCGGCCTTGTCACCACCGTCGAGCTGGCGGTCTTTGGTACCGTGATCGCGTTTTTCCTGGCGCTGCTGCTCGTCTTCGCACGCATCCAGACCATCGACCGGCCGGACAATGACTTCGTGCGCTTCTGGAAGGTCGTTGGCTCGGGCTTTGCCAAGCTCTACTCCACGGTGGTCCGCGGCACGCCGATGATGGTCCAGGCCATGATTATCTACTACGGCGTCTTTGGCATCCTGCGCATGACCGCGCTCACCACCACCCAGATCAACGGCATCTGGACGACGTTTCTCGCGGGCCTTGTGACCATCACGCTCAACTCGACCGCGTACATGATGGAGGTGCTGCGCGGCGGCATCGAGTCGGTCGACAAGGGTCAGACCGAGGCGGCGCGCTCCCTGGGCCTGTCGCAGTGGCAGGCGATGGCCAAGGTCGTCTTCCCGCAGGGAATCAAGTACGCGATCCCCGGCCTCTCCAACGAGCTCGTCATCAACATCAAGGACTCGTCGGTGCTCTCGGTCATCGGCACCTTCGACCTGATGTTTGCCACCACGACCGTGGCGGGCATCTACTATCAGCAGTTCCAGACGGCGCTCATCTCCACGGTCGCCTACCTCATCCTCACGATGGTTGCCACGTGGCTGCTCGGGCGCTTTGCGCACCGCTTCAACGTGAGCGCTGAGGTCATGGGCAGCACGTCTGACACGCCCGTCAAGACCGAAGAGGTCAGCGCCGTGCCCCTGCGGGACGGCAAGAAGCATCGTCGCGGCTGGGGCCAGGGGAGGTAGGACATCATGAGAAACGCTTCCGTATCGAGCGCCTCCGCAGAGCCGATGGTTCGCATCGAGGGGCTGCGCAAGTCCTTCGGCGACCTCGAGGTCCTGCGTGACATCAACCTCGACGTCATGCCCGGCCAGGTGGTGACGATCATCGGCGCCTCGGGGTCGGGCAAGTCGACGCTTTTGCGCTGCATCAACCTGCTCGAGACGCCCGACGCCGGCCACGTGTGGTTCCACGGGGCGGACCTCGCCGCCGAGCACGTGGACGTGAACCGCCTGCGCGAGAAGATCGGCATGGTTTTCCAGGGCTTCAACCTGTTCAACAACATGAACGTGCTCGACAACTGCACGCTCGCCCCCGTGACGCTCAAGAAGATGGACAGGGCCGAGGCCGAGCGCGTGGCGATGGGTCACCTGGACTCTGTGGGCCTCGCGGACTTCGCGCACGCCGACGTCAACAACCTCTCCGGCGGCCAGAAGCAGCGCGTCGCCATCGCGCGGGCGCTGTGCATGAGCCCGGACCTCATGCTCTTCGACGAGCCGACGAGCGCGCTCGACCCGGAGATCGTGGGCGAGGTCCTCGAGGTCATGCGTCGCCTGGCTGCCGAGGGCATGACGATGGTCGTGGTCACGCACGAGATGGCCTTTGCGAAGAACGTCTCCGACGAGGTCGTCTTCATGGACAAGGGCGTCATCGCAGAGAAGGGCGCTCCGGAGAAGATCTTCTCGGCGCCCGAGCACCCGCGCACCCGCGAGTTCCTCGCCCGCTACCTCGAAGGGTAGCGTGCAAAAGGGACAGGCACTTCTGCACGCCGGACGGAGGTCTGAAGGGGTATAACATCTCTCACCAACAAGGGGAGGGGAGGAGCTATGCCCAGATTGCCAAGACGTGTTGCAGAATCTGGCTTTTACCACGTAGTTCTCTACGCAAACGGTCGGCAGAACCTCTTTGAGGACGATGCCGACCGTTTGGCTTTTCTTGACATGTTCGCGGCAGCTGCGCGCAAGCATGGTGCAAGCATTCTGGCATGGTGTCTCATGGCAAATCACGTCCACCTGCTTCTCGAGGATCCGAGCGACTGCCTGAGCGAGCTGATGCGCTCCCTCGCCACTCGCTACGCCCAGCGCTTCAACAGGCGAGGGGGCCACGTCGGCCATGTGTTCCAGGGGCGGTTCTACAGCAGCCCCGTCGAGGGCGAATCCTATCTTCTTGAGGCCATGCGCTACATCCACAACAACCCGGCGAAAGCCGGCATCTGCGCGGCGGCGGACTATCCGTGGAGCAGCTACCATGAGTACGTCGGCGCCTCCGAGTACGCCGACACCGGGCTGCTGCTCGAGATGCTCGGTGGCCGCGAGGCGTTCGCCAGGTTCTCCAGCTCTTCCGAGCGCGTCCGCTACCGCCCGCCGGCGCGACCGAGGCTCGCCGACTCCGCGGCGGAGGAAGTTGCGCGCGAGGTTTTGGGGCCGCTGACGGCACCGGAGCTTAAGAGCCAGGAGAAGGCTCGGCGCAATGCGCTACTCTGTGAGTTGCGGGAGGCGGGTCTGTCCGTGAGGCAGGTCGAGAGGCTTACGGGCATTGGCCGCGGCACCATCACGAGGGCAACGACGTAGCGTGCAAAAGTGACTGTCCCTTTTGCACGGAGGAGGCTGGGATGATCGACGGGTTCGTCAAGGTTGCGGCGGTGACGCCGGAGGTGCGCGTGGCGGACGTCGCCTTTAACGTGGAGGCCTGCGTGGCAGCCGCGCGCGAGGCGGCCGAGAAGGACGGCGCTGCCGTGATCGTGCTCCCCGAGCTCGCGATTACCGGCTACACCTGCGAGGACCTCTTCTGGCAGGACTCGCTCGTCCGCGCCGCCGAGGCGGGCCTCGCCGAGTTTGCCGAGCGCACCGAGGACCTTCCCGCCCTCATCCTCGTGGGCGTGCCCGTGCGCGCCGGCGGAAAGCTCTACAACTGCGCCGCCGCCGTCTCCCGCGGCGAGGTCCTCGGTCTCGTGCCCAAGACGCACATCCCCACCTACAACGAGTTCTACGAGGGTCGTCACTTCGTCCCCGGCCCCTCCGACGCCACGCTCGTCTCGTTTGCCGGCAACCAGGACACCCTCTTTGGCACGAACCTGCTCTTTGCCTGCGAGGAGCTGCCCGAGCTCGTGGTGGCGGCAGAGGTCTGCGAGGACCTCTGGGTTCCCAACCCGCCGTCCACTGCCCACGCGCAGGCCGGCGCCACGCTGATCTGCAACCTCAGCGCGTCCAACGCCATTGTGGGCAAGGCGGACTACCGCCGCAGCCTCGTGTCCGGCCAGAGCGCCCGCCTCGTCTGCGGCTACGTCTACGCGAGCGCGGGCACCGGCGAGTCCACGCAGGACCTCGTCTTCTCCGGGCACGACCTCGTGGCCGAGAACGGTCGCCTGCTCGCGGAGGGCAGGCCCTTCGGCTGCGGCCGCGCCGTCTCGGAGGTCGACGTGCGCCTGCTCGCCCAGGAGCGCACGCGCATGTCCACCTTCGAGGTCGCGCCCTCTCCCGAGGCGGCCGGCTATGCCGTGGCGTCGTTCTCGCTGGGCGCGGACGCGTCTGCGCGCGAGACGACGCTCACCCGCTGGGTCGACCCGCACCCCTTCGTGCCCTCGGACGCCGGGCGGCGCGCGGAGCGCTGCGAGGACGTCTTCTCCATCCAGGCTCACGGCCTCGCCAAGCGCCTCGCGCACACGCGCTCGCGCCGCGCGGTGATCGGGCTTTCGGGAGGGCTCGACTCCACGCTCGCCCTGCTCGTGGCCGTGCGCGCCTTTGACCTGCTGGCGCTGCCGCGCGACGGCGTCATCGCGGTGACCATGCCGGGCTTCGGCACCACCGACCGGACCTACAACAACGCCTGCGAGCTCGCCCGCACCGTTGGCGCGGAGCTGCGCGAGATCGGCATCGCGGCCGCGGTGCGCCAGCACTTCGCGGACATCGGGCACGACGAGTCCGTCCATGACGTTACCTACGAGAACTCCCAGGCGCGCGAGCGCACGCAGATTCTCATGGACGTGGCCAACCAGGAGGGCGGGCTCGTCATCGGCACCGGCGACCTTTCCGAGCTGGCGCTCGGTTGGGCCACCTACAACGGCGACCACATGTCCATGTATGCCGTGAACGCCGGCGTGCCCAAGACGCTCGTGCGCCACCTCGTGCGCTACGTGGCCGACACCTGCGGGGACGATGCCGAGGCGCGCGTTCTTCTCGACGTGCTTGACACACCGGTCTCTCCGGAGCTTCTGCCCGCCACCGGCGACGGCACGATTGCGCAGAGGACCGAGGACCTCGTGGGCCCCTACGAGCTGCACGACTTCTTCCTCTACGAGGTGCTTCGCCGCGGATCTAGCCCCCGCAAGGTCTACCGTCTGGCCCGCTACGCCCTGGGCGAGAAGTACGACGATGCGACGATCCTCTCCTGGCTCAAGGTCTTCTACCGGCGCTACTTCGCGCAGCAGTTCAAGCGCAGCTGCCTGCCCGACGGACCCAAGGTGGGCTCGGCGGCCGTGAGCCCGCGCGGTGACCTGCGCATGCCGTCGGACGCCTGCGCGACGCTCTGGCTCGCCGAGCTCGAAACGCTGTAGCGTGCAAAGGGGACAGTCACTTTTGCACGGTGAAGACGTACTCGATGCGGTCGTTGCCTGAGAAGCCCCGCTCGTAGATCGTGCTGATCGCATAGCGGCGCCCGGGTTCGGCGTCAAACGTGAGGGCGCCGTCCTCGAAGGTCGAGGGGGCCTCGTCGCCCACCGAGCTGACCGTGTCGAGCGGCGTGCGCAGACGCCAGAAGAGGGACGAGTCCGTTGTCGAGCCGACGGCGAGCTCCTCCTCGTCCCAGCTCCGCGCGTATGCCCAGAGCGGCCTCTCGTCAAAGAGCACGGTGATGGTTGGTTCCTCGGCAACCGACACCTGGGCCAGCTCGTCGACGCGCCGCTTCTGGGGGTCTATCTGCCGAAGCTCCTCGACGCGTCTCTCGCTGCCGTCCATGAAGCTCCAGGCGTAGTTGCCCAGGGTGAGCGCGACGGCGCCGTCCTCCCCGGATGTCAGCGCCCATGCCCCGGGGACGTTGGCCTCGGGGCCGTGCCCGCCATCATGTGGGAACGCCACGCAGGATACAAGGGTGACAACCAAGAGGGCCAGAATCGCTGCTATCGCGATGCCGCGAGATGTCGTGGGCTTCATGTCCGCACCACCTGCCGCCAATGTGGGCTAAGGGGGAAGGCCGTGCAAAAGTGACTGTCCCCTTTGCACGCTACGCGACCGTGAAGACGTAGCTGACCTGCCCGGCATCGAACGCGACGTCGACCCGATAGCGCCAGCCGGGCTCAACGGCGAACTCGAGCGCTCCGCCAGAGAGCGCAGCGTCCACCGCCTCGGCGCCAGCCTCGAGGTTGCTCTCGGGGTAGCGCACCACCTCGGGCCAGCGGGAGTCGTCCGACTCGACCGGCGGCAGGTCGAAGGTCATGGTGACCTCGACGGCCTTCCCGGCGGTGGCCTCGGGGAGGTCGGTTACGTCGATCTGGTTGGCAGCGGGCGCGTCGTTGGAGACAGTCACCGCCTCTCCGTTCTGCTCGTAGGACCACGTCCAGGCGTTGGCGAGCGGGAGCAGCGAGACGGAGGCCTCCTCGGTGCGGTACTCGAGCGTGGCGATTGCCGGCTCGGAGGGGTCCTTGGGCTGCCAGAGCTGCGCGGCGAGCTCGGCGTACTTCTCGGCGTCCTCGGGCGAGCCCTCCTCGATGACCTCAACCTTGGTGATGCCGGGATACTGTCCGGGATAGCTCTCGAGCATGATGCCGTTGCCGGTCACCCGAACGATGTTTCCTGACGCGAGCTCGGGCGCGTCTGCGGGCAGGGTGGGGTAGTAAGGCGAATCGGTCTGCTGATCGATGAAGAGCGGCCTGCCGTTGCCCAGGAGGACGACCATCGCCGTGCTCGTGAACTCCTCCTGTGCGGACCCGTCCGACACAACGTCGATGAGGTAGTCTGCGCTCCCGTCCTCGAACTGGGCTGAGACGGCGTAGCGCCAGCCGGGCTCGACCTCGAGGGTGACGCCGTCGCTGGTGATTCCGGACACGGCCACGGGCTCGCCCTCCTCGGCATCGGCTGAGTAGCGCGCGACGTCCACGTCCGTCGCGGCCTGCGAGAAGTACACGCGCACCGTCTCGGCCCCCTCGACCTCGAAGCGCGGGACGCCCTCATCCACATCCATGGGTGCCGCGGCGTCGGAGACGCCGCCGTCCCACGTGTAGCCGGACACGAGCATGTTGATGCCAATCATGGAGGAGCCCCGCCACCCGCTCTGCATGGTGCCGGGGGGCGGCTCCCAGGCCTGGGGCGCGCATGCCGCCAGGGCGGTCGCGAGGGGCAGGGCGAGCGCGCAGAAGACGAGCTCTCTCAGGGCTTTCACGACGCGATTCCTCATGGCTCCGCCCTCCCGTCCGGGGTGTGGTGAGCTTATCGTACCCTGAATGCCGCGCGACGTACCCCGCCCCGCCCTCCCGTCCGCGTACGGCGAAAAACGCGGGCAAGCGGCGCGCCCGTTCCTCTGTCGGTTCGTGGTGGCCGAGCCCGCCGCGGGCGAAAAACGCGGGCAAGCGGCGCGCCCGTTCCTCCTACTCGAATGCGCATCAGAAAATCTAAGTGACTCGACTAAGATTTTTTCTAGCGAGGTGGTATAAGTCCGCGCGGGTGGGTATGATTCTGAACGTTGGATAGGGCGGTGCACGCACTGGTCGTCAGCATCGCAGAAGCGCGCCCGCACGGGCGCCCCAGAAGGAGGTTCTTGAACATGACTCTCAAGCCGCTTGGTGACCGCGTCCTCGTCAAGCCCGCGCCCAAGGAGGAGAAGACCTCGACGGGTCTCTACATCTCCAGTGGCGCGCAGGAGAAGCCGCAGCGCGGTCAGGTCGTCGCCGTGGGCGCCGGCAAGATGAACGACAAGGGCGAGCGCATCGCCATCGACGTGCACGTCGGTGACGAGGTCTACTACGGCAAGTTCGGCGGCAACGAGGTCAAGATCGACGGCGAGGACTTCCTGCTGCTCCGCGCCGACGACATCTACGCCGTCATCGAGGACTAAAAACCGTGCAAAAGTGACTGTCACTTTTGCACTTTCGGAAAGGAAACGCAGAAATGGCTAAGGACATTCTTTTTGGCACCGACGCTCGCGCCAAGCTCGCCAAGGGCGTGAACACCCTCGCTGATGCCGTGACCACGACCATGGGCCCCAAGGGCCGCTACGTCGCGCTCCAGCGCTCCTACGGCGCCCCCACCATCACCAACGACGGCGTCTCCGTGGCCAAGGAGATCGAGCTCAAGGACCCCATCGAGAACATGGGCGCCCAGCTCGTGAAGGAGGTCGCCACCAAGACCAACGACGCCGTGGGTGACGGCACCACCACCGCCACGCTCCTCGCCCAGGTCATCGTCAACGAGGGCCTTCGCAACGTCGCCGCCGGCGCCAACCCCATCGCCATCCGTCGCGGCGTCGACAAGGCCGTGAACGCTGTCGTGGAGGAGATGCGCAACAACGCGCAGGAGGTCTCCACCAAGCAGCAGATCGCCTCCGTCGGCACCATCTCCGCCTCCGACCCCGAGATCGGCGCCAAGATCTCTGACGCCATGGAGGTCGTGGGCAAGGACGGCGTCATCACCGTCGAGGAGTCCCAGACCTTCGGCATCGACATCGACACCGTCGAGGGCATGCAGTTCGACAAGGGCTACATCTCCCCGTACTTCTCGACCAACAACGAGACGATGACGGCCGAGCTCGACTCCCCGTACATCCTCATGACCGACCAGAAGGTCTCCAACATCCAGGACATCCTGCCGATCCTCGAGGCCGTCCAGAAGCAGGGCGCCCCGCTGCTCATCATCGCCGAGGACGTGGACGGCGAGGCCCTGGCCACGCTGATCCTCAACAAGCTCCGCGGCGTCCTCAACGTCTGCGCCGTCAAGGCCCCCGGCTACGGTGACCGTCGCAAGCGCATGCTCGAGGACATCGCCATCCTGACTGGCGGCCAGGTCGCCATGAAGGAGCTCGGCGTCCAGCTCACCGACGTCACCGCCGAGATGCTCGGCCGCGCCAAGTCCGTCAAGATCTCCAAGGACGACACCACCATCGTGGGCGGCGCCGGCTCCAAGGACGCCATTGACGAGCGCATCGCCCAGATCAAGGCCGAGTACGAGGTGACCACCTCCGACTTCGACAAGGAGAAGCTCCAGGAGCGCCTTGCCAAGCTGGCCGGCGGCGTGGCCGTCATCAAGGTCGGCGCGGCCACCGAGGTCGAGCTCAAGGAGATCAAGCACCGCATCGAGGACGCCCTGCAGGCGACCCGCGCGGCCGTTGAGGAGGGCATCGTCGCCGGCGGCGGCGTGGCGTTCCTCGAGGCCTCCAAGGTGCTCGACGGCGTCGAGACCGTTGACTCCGACGAGAAGATCGGCGTCGAGATCGTTCGCAAGGCGCTCGAGGCGCCCGTGAAGACCATCGCCAACAACGCTGGCTTCGAGGGCTCCGTCGTGGCCGAGAAGATCAAGGGCCTGCCGGCCGGCCAGGGCCTTGACTCCGCCACCGGCGAGTACGGCGACATGATCGAGATGGGCGTGCTCGACCCGGTCAAGGTCGCTCGCGTGACCCTGCAGAACGCCGCCTCCGTGGCGTCGCTCATCCTCATCACCGAGGCCACCGTCTCCGACGAGCCCAAGAACACCACCATCGAGGAGGCCATCTCCGCGGCGGCTGCCCAGGGCGGCCAGGGTGGCATGTACTAGGCCCAACGCCTGAACTAACCTGACTCGGGGAGGCCCTGGGTTTCCACGCAGAGGTGCGCTTCGCGAAACCTCTGCTTAGGAAACCCGGGGCCTCCTCTCGTTTAGTTCGGGCGGTGAAGGACCTTCCGGTGTGAGGGGCTGGGCTAGGAAAAGGGGACCTCGTCCCAGTCTTCGAGGCGGAGGCGGGGGACCCTCAAGAACTCCTTGGTGTTGTGGGTTACGAGGACGGCGCCGTGCGCACGTGCCGTCGCCGCTATCAGCAGATCGTTTGGCCCGATAAGCTTGCCCGCCCGTTCGAGCTCTGAGCGAATTTCCGCATACTCGCGCGCGGCGGAGACGTCAAAGGGAACCGTCTGGAAGGGCAGGAGGAAGGCCTCAACCGTCCTGAGGTTCTTCTCGGGCGATGCACTCTTGAGGGCGCCCAGGCGAAGCTCCGCTTCGACGACGGCGGGAACGCCGAAGGACCTTGGGTCACTTGTCCTGAGGGTGTTCAGCGTGTGGGGAAGTCTCCCTCGAAGAAAGTCGATGCAGATGCAGGTGTCCAGATGGAACATGGGGTCTCCGATCACATCGACGGGCGCGAGGCGTCAAGGGTCCAGTCAAGTTCAGGGGGCTCCACAAACGTTGAGTCGCTGACTGAGCCGTAGAGGTCAAAGAAGCCATGCGGCCAGCGAGAAGAGCCGTCTACCTGGATGAGCCGCGCGGCATGGCGCGAGAGGGACACCCCCTCGCGGGAGGCGTCGTTTCTCAGCTTGTCCATGGTTGCGTCGTCGAGATAGAGCGAGAGCTGCGGCATAAGGTCTCCTTCCCCGAGACGGTGACAAGTATAGAGTATACTTGTTTCAGGCCGGGCAGCGTGCGCTCGACCTTGGGATAGGGACCGGCGTGCTGCCGCGAGCGCACTGGCTTGTGTCCGACCTGCAGACCTGTCTCACAATTGTCAGGGTCATGACGAAAACGGTAGCTTGGCCGACGCGGCGGGATCCGAGTTCACACTTCTCCTAAACTGTGGCGACGAGCTCAACTGGTGGTTGTTCCCGCAGCTAGAATGGGGTATCAGAATGGTTGGTGGAACTCAACCGGGGGAGGCGTCACAGTGATGCCATCACGAAGGACCCCAAGGAAAGGACCGACCATGAGCGAGAATAACGAGACCCTCGGACGTCGCATCGCGCGCCTGCGCCTCGAGCACGGCATGACGCAGGAGCGGCTGGCAGGCGAGCTGGGTGTGACGCCCCAGGCTGTGAGCAAGTGGGAGAACGACCTCAGCGCGCCGGACATCTCGCTGCTGCCCGCGCTTGCCCGCACGTTTGGTGTGAGCGTCGACCAGCTGCTGGGCGTGCAGCCCATCGAGCGCTCCATCGCGCCCGTTGAGCCCGAGCCCGTATACGCCCCCGTGTCCGCCGTGCCCGCGCCCGGCCCGTCTCGAGACGGCCGACCGCACACCCTCCACATCCAGGTCCATGACGGTGACGACGGTGACGACGTCAACATCAATGTCCCGCTTGGCCTTGCCTCGCTCGTGCTGCGCGGCAAAAACAAGGTTCCGGGCACCGTCAATCTGAACCTCAACGATGCCAACGTCGACCTCGACCTCCTTGCCAGCGCCATCAGCCGCGGCGAGAAGGGCACGCTCGTCGATGTCACCAGCTCGGACGGCGACCACGTGACCATCTCCCTGGAGTAGCGGCGAGGAGGTGCCCATGGGCGAAGGACGCATCAAGAAGAACGTCATCTCCGCGGACGTGGAGCGCGCCCCTGGGGAGCGCCTCTCAGACCAGCATCTGGAGCATGCGCCGCAGCATCGAGGAGAACCTCGGAGTCGATGGTTCTGAGCTTGAGTTTGCTTTCTATCGCATCCTGCCCACGGATCGCAACGCGCCCTATCTCGTGGAGGGGGAGTGCGTGCGCATCGGAATCTTCGAGCCGTATGCCCTTGCGGAGCTCACGACCGCGCGGATGGAGACCACGAGCAACCTTCTCTTCAGCGAGTGGGTGGTCGAGCGCGGCGTCAGCGAGGGGGACCTCGCCGAGAAGACCGTGGCGCTTGCGGACTACCTCTTCCACCTGCGCCGCCTTGAGCAGCCTGGTTGGGAAGGTCTCTAGAGGGGGCTCGGCGAGACGTCGCCTACGATAAAGGCCCCGCCGACTTCCTAAGCAGAAGTTTCGCGAAGCGCACTCCTGCGTGGAAGTCGGCGGGGCCCGACCGTGCGGTCAGACGGCTCTTCTCGCCAGATTTACCCGACGAGCGTCTTGGTGATGCTTGCCGCGGCCGTCTTGCCGGCGCCCATGGCCAGGATGACCGTGGCCGCGCCGGTGACGATGTCGCCGCCGGCCCAGATGCGCGGGTCGGAGGTGCGGCCGTCCTCGTCGGCGATGATGTAGCCCCACTTGTTGAGCTTGATGTCGCCGATCATCTTGGCGAACGGGTTGGCGTTGGTGCCGATGGCGGAGATAGCCACGTCGCAGGGGATCTCCTCGATGGCGCCCTCGATGGGCACGGGGCGGCGACGACCGGAGGCGTCAGGCTCGCCGAGCTCCATCTTCTGCACGCGAACGGCGCAGACGCAGCCGTCCTCGCCCTTGACGAACTCGAGCGGCGCCACGAGCGGCATGACCTCGACGCCCTCCGCCTTGGCGTGGTGAAGCTCGGCGCGGCGGGCGGGCATCTCGGCCTCGGTGCGGCGGTAGGCGATGATCGCGCGCTCGGCGCCCAGGCGCTTGGCGGTGCGCACGGCGTCCATGGCCACGTTGCCGCCGCCAAAGACCACGACGTTCTTGCCGTGCTTGGTGGGCGTATCGTACTCGGGGAACCTGTTCGCCTTCATGAGGTTCACGCGCGTGAGGTACTCGTTGGCGAAGAAGACGTTGGGCAGGTTCTCGCCGGGAACGTTGAGGAACTTGGGCAGGCCCGCGCCCGTGGCGATGTAGATGGCGTCGAAGCCCTCGGCAAAGAGCTCGTCGGCGTCGGTGATGCGGCCCACGACGGAGTTGTACTCGAACTTGACGCCCATCTCCTCCAGGCCGTCGATCTCGCGCTTCACGACCGCCTTGGGCAGACGGAACTCGGGGATGCCGTAGACGAGCACGCCGCCGCCGGTGAAGAAGGCCTCGAAGACGGTGACGTCAAAGCCGTTGCGGGCGAGCTCGCCGGCGCAGGTGATGCCGGAGGGGCCGGAGCCCACGACGGCGACCTTCTTGCCGTTCTTGGGGGCCATCTTGGGCTTGGACGCGAGCTCGGGCTGGTCGCCGAGGAAGCGCTCGAGCTGACCGATGGCGACGGGGTCGCCCTTCTTGCCACGGATGCACTTGCCCTCGCACTGGTTCTCCTGCGGGCAGACGCGGCCGCAGATGGCGGGCAGCATCGAGTCCTCGCGGATGACGTCGAGCGCCTCGCCGAACTTCTCCTCGCGGATCTTCTCGATGAACTTGGGGATGTTGATGTTGACGGGGCAGCCCTCGACGCAGAACGGCTTCTTGCAGTCCATGCAGCGCTCGGCCTCCGCCAGCGCCATCTCCTTGGTGAAGCCCTTGTCGACGGGGCGGAAGTCACGTGCGCGCTCGGCTGCCGGCTCCTCGTTGTCCGGCGTGCGCGGGGACTTCATGTCCGGAACAAAGCGACCGTTTACCTGTGGCATGCGCAGTTCGCCTCCTCATAGGCCTTGAGGGACTGGCCCTCCTCGGTGAGATACGCCGCCTGACGGGCGCGAAGGTCGTTCCAGTCCACCTTGGTGGCATCGAAGTCGGGGCCGTCGACGCAGGCGAACTTGGTCTGACCGTCGACCTCGACGCGGCAGCAGCCGCACATGCCGGTGCCGTCGACCATGATGGGGTTCAGCGAGGCGGTGATCGGCGTGCCGTACTTCTCGGCCGTGAGGGCGGAGAACTTCATCATCGGCACGGGGCCGACGCAGAAGACCTGGCTGACGGCCTTCTCCTGCAGCAGGCGCTCGAGCGGTGCGGTGACGACGCCCTTCTCGCCATAGGAGCCGTCATCGGTCGTGATGTGGATGTGGTCCTCCGGCAGCAGCTCGCGGAACTGCTCCTCGAGGAGCAGCAGGTCCTTGGTGCGCGCGCCCATGATGGCGTGCACCTCGTGGCCGGTCTCGACCAGGTGGCGGGCAACCGGGTAGGCGATGGCCAGGCCGACGCCGCCGCCGATGACGGCGCAGGGGCCGTCGGCCATCTCGGTGGGGACGCCCAGCGGGCCGGTGACGTCCTTGATGGAGTCGCCCTCCTGATAGGTGGACAGCATCTCCGTGGTCTTGCCGATCACCATGAAGATGAACTCGACCCAGCCCTCCTCGGCGTTCCAGCCCGCAAGCGTGAACGGGACGCGCTCGCCCGTCTCGTTGGCGCGCACCATGAGGAACTGGCCAGCGTGAGCGTGCTTGGCCATCCGGGGCGCCTCTATGCGGAACTTGAACACCTTCTCCGAGAACTGCGTCTTTTCGAGGATCTTGTACATTAACCGCACTCCTCTCCTGCATTCCCTCTAGTTTGGCGGCCCCGAGCAGGGCCTTTCCAACACCCCTCATTGTACCCGAGCGAGGGGGCGTTCCGTATCGAGCGGGCGAGAAGAGCGGCGGGCGGCGGCGGCGGGGCGTCGGGCGAGCGCAGGTCGCCGCGCCGGAGAACCGCGAGCTATATGTCAAAAACTGTGTAGCAATGCTATTGAATTACTAAAAGGATAGGTTGAAGCAGCCTTCCTGGCTACAGGAGGCTCTCCACGAGGTCGGCGGCGCGCTCGACGGTGAGCTCGAAGTCCTCGAGGAAGGTGCCCTTGAGCTCGCGAAGCACGTAGTCAGCCACCTGCATGCGTCCGGGCGGGCGGCCGATGCCAAACTGCACGCGTGCGAAGTCTCGGCTGCCGAGCTTGTCGGCGATGGAGCGCAGGCCGTTGTGCGCGTTGAGGCCTCCGCCGAGCTTGAGCTTGACCTCGCCGGCAGCCAGGTCGACCTCGTCGTGCACCACGAGAATCTCCTCCGGGCGCACGTGATGGGCGCGGGCGAGCTTCGAGAGCGGGCCGCCCGAGGTGTTCATGTAGCTCATGGGCTTGGCGAGAAGCACCTCGCGCTTCTCGCCATCCGCGCCGGTCACGGTGATCGAGGCCACCTGCGCCCCGGCCTCGGACTTCCAGTAGCGGACGCCGCGTCGCGCGGCGAGGGCGTCTATGGTGGCGAACCCGGCGTTGTGACGGGTGCGGGCGTACTCGGCGTCGGGGTTCCCGAGTCCGCAGACGATTCTGACGTTGCCTGGCTTGGCGGGCTTCTGGGCGGGCATGGCGCTCCTCATAGTGACGGGGCCGCCCAAGGGCGGCCCCACTCGTGACATCACGCGCTTCTGCGAGTCGGGGCCAGACCCCGACTCACGGGCTAGATCTCGGCGCCCTGGCCACCGAAGATCTCGGAGACGGAGGTGCGCATGTAGACGCTGTTGATCGCCTCGGCGAGCTCGTTGGCGACCGAGATGGACCTAATCTTGGAGCCGGGCTTGTTGGCGGCCTCGCAGGGGATGATGTCGGTGACGACGCACTCCACGAGCGGAGCGTCCTGCAGGCGCTGGATGGCGGCGCCGGAGAAGATGCCGTGCGTCGCGGAGACGTAGATGTCGCCGGCGCCCATGTCCTTGAGCTTCTGGACGGAGCCGCAGAGGGTGCCCGCGGTGTCGATCATGTCGTCGTTGACGATGCAGGTCTTGCCCTTGATGTCGCCGATGATGCCCATGACCTCGGACGCGTTGTGCTTGGGACGGCTCTTGTGGGCGATGGCGACCTCGCAGCCGAGGTAGTCGGCGAGGCGCTTGGCGACCTTGGCGCGACCCATGTCGGGGGAGACCACGACGGTGTTGTCCCAGTCGAAGTCCTTCTCCTTGAAGTAGTCGCCAATGAGGTAGAGGGCGGTGAGGTGGGTCACGGGGACGTCGAAGAAGCCCTGGATCTGGCCCTGGTGCAGGTCGACGGTGATGACCTGGTCGACGCCGGCGGCCTCGAGGAGGTTGGCGACGAGGCGGGCGGTGATGGGCTCGCGCGCGGAGGCCTTGCGGTCCTGGCGGGCGTAGCAGTAGTGGGGCAGGACGGCGGTGAACTTGGAGACGGAGGCGCGCTTGGCGGCGTCTGCGACGACGAGGGTCTCCATGAGGAGGTCGTTGACGTTCATGCCCGAGAGCGACTGGATGAAGAAGACGTCGTCGCCGCGGACGGACTCGTCGAAGCGGGCGTAGATCTCACCGTTGGCGAACTTCTCGATCCTCAGCCCCTGCAGCTCGAGGTGCAGGATGTCGGCGATCTTCTGGGAAAGCTCGGGGTTGCCGGTTCCGGAGTAGAGCTTTATCTCCTTCTTGATGGCAATGGGCTCGCGCAGGTTCTCGTACATCTAGTCCTCACTCCTCTTGAGTCTCTCGAGTCGCCGGGAGGCGTACCCCTCTACGATGCGCTGCTCGGCGCGCTCGAGGTAGAGCGCGTCAGCAGGGACGTCCTTGGTGACGCAGGAGCTGGCGCCCACGAGCGCGCCGTCCCCGATGGTGACGGGTGCGACCATCATGGTGTCAGAGCCAACGAAGACGTCGTTGCCGATGACGGTCCGGTTCTTGTGCACGCCGTCGTAGTTGCAGGTGATGGAGCCCCCGCCGATGTTCACCCCAGAGCCCATGGTGCAGTCTCCGATGTAGGAGAGGTGGGGCACCTTGGAGCCGCGGCCGATGGTGGAGTTCTTGATCTCCACGTGGGTCCCCACGTGGGCGCCCTCGAGCACGTGGGCGCCGCCGCGCAGGTAGGCGCGCGGACCGCAGGTGACGTCGTCGTCGATGGTCACGTCGACGCCCACGGTCTCCTCGAGCGAGACGCGATTGCCCACGGCGCAGTCGGTGAGGCGGGTGTTGGGGCCGAGGACGCACTCCTCACCCACGGTCGTGCTCCCCCAGAGCATGGTCATGGGGAGAAGAACGGTGTCGCGTCCCACGGTCACGTCCGGACCGACCCAGGTGGTCGCCGGGTCGACGATGGTGACGCCCTCGTCCATGAGGCGCGCGTTGATGCGGTCGCGTGCTATGGCCGTGAGCTGGGCGAGCTGGGCGCGGCTGTTCACGCCGAGGAGCTCGTCGGCGTCCTCGGTGCGCACGGCGGCCACGCGCTCGCCGTGGCCGCGCAGGATCTCCACCATGTCCGTGACGTAGTACTCGTGCTGGACGTTGGCGGTGGAGAGCTCGCCGATGTGGGCTGCGAGCTTGGCGCCGTCGAAGGCGTAGAAGCCGGGGTTGCATGCGGTGAGGCTCGCGGCCTGCTCGGGCGTGCAGTCCTTCTGCTCGATGATGCGCGTCACGTCGCCCTCGGCGTTGAACTCGAGCCGGCCGTAGCCAAAGGGGTCGGCGGGCGTCCAGGTGAGGATGGCCTCGGCGGCGCCGTCGTCGATGACGGGCTTGGCCAGGCGACGGAGGGTCTCGCTCTCAACGAGCGGGCCGTCACCGTTCAGGACGAGCACCGCGCCCTTGTTGACGCGCGCCCCTTCGAGCGCCACGCGAACGGCGTGGCCCGTGCCCAGCCGCTCGGTCTGCTCGACGCACTCGACGTCCTTCTCGCCTGCTAGATGAGCCCGCACCTCGTCGGCGCCGTGGCCTACGACAACAACAATCCGCTCGGCTCCGGCGAGGCGCGCTGCGCGCGTGACCCAGGAGACGAGCGGACGGTCGAGAAGCTTGTGCATTACCTTGGGGTGACGGGACTTCATGCGCGTTCCCTCGCCTGCGGCGAGGATGATCGCGGTCATGGGCATGGATGGTCCTCCAAGCAACTGATGTCCCTTACAAAACCATGATAGCGCGAGACGGCGATGGCAGGGGTAGTAGGATTCGAACCCACATTGATGGCACCAAAAACCACTGTCCTAACCATTGGACGATACCCCTGTGCCGTCGAGTGTGATTGTAGCAGGAAGTCGCCGCCCCGCGGCGGGGCGCGCTACAGCTCGAGGCCCTCGAACGCCGCGCAGATGGTGTCGAGCAGAAGCACCGCGTAGGTCTGGGCGTCCCCGATGGTGAAGGTGCCGGTGCCCACGGGGACCTCGATGCGCGCGGCGCGCGGCGTCGCGTGCGAGCTCTCGATGGCGGTGCGCAGGCGCAGCGGGAGCGTGTCGAAGTCGTCCAGGGTGACGCTTCCCATGCCCGAGGCGGAGTTCTCCGGCTGCGGCATCGTGGAGAGCACGATGAGCGTGCCGGTGGTGGCGTCGGCGGGGGAGTCGACGAGGTCGAGCGCGCAGTCGTCGACGGTGGCGTGCGCGAGGTTCCAGATGCGGCCGGCGATGTTGCGAGAGATGGGGTCGTCGGCGGTGATGGAGATGCGGGCGAGCTCGAGCACGCTCGCGGCGCGGGCGAAGCCCATGCCCCCCATGGGGTGCGGACCGTCGGCGGGCTTGCCCGCCCAGACGTGCTTGAGACGCTCGATGGCGTCAAAGGTGTCGGGGAACGCCATGCCGTCGGCGAGCACCCCGATGCTCTCCTGGAAGAGCTTCACGGCTGCCTCGGTGTGGACGCCGTAGACGCCGTCGACCTCCCCACAGGAGAACCCGAGGATGTTGAGGCGCTCCTGGAGCTGCCTCACGTCGTTGCCGTGGAAGTTGGGCAGTCGCAGGTAGAGCGTGCGGTCACCGAGCTGGTAGCACTCGTCGACGAGCGTCGACCACGTGAGCGCGTCGACCTCGCTGCCCAGGGAGAGGCCGTGGTCCAGGCGAAAGCGGGCGACCGCCGTTGCCGTGGACCGGCCGAAGGCCGCGCCGGCGGTCTCCGCGGCGTCGATCGCATAGCCGAGAAACTGCAGCCGCTCCTGGATGTCCTCGACCGCCGCGCCTGCCGCGCCCTCCTGAATTGGTTCCATTGCCTCTCCTTTATGTGTACGGGGTGGGACGGGGCTAGCCCGCTCGCTCCACGAAGAAGTCTGCCATAGAGGCGAGCAGGTCGCGAGCCTCGGCGGAGACGAGCCCCGCCTCGAGGAGCGCGTCGGCCCGCTCCCGGGCGTCGTCGGCAAGCTCGCGCGCGAGCGCCCTGCAGCGATCGATACCGCCGCCGAGCTCGATGAGCTCCACGGCTCGCTCGAGTCTGGGGGCGTCGGAGACGCCGGCGTCGAGAAGGGCTATGAGCTCGGCGCGCCCGTCGTCTCCCAGGTGCTCGAGCGCCCACACCACGGCGAGCGTGCGCTTGCCCTCCGTGACGTCGGAGCGGAAGTCCTTGCCCTGCGCCGCGGCGTCGCCGACGAGGTTGAGGAGGTCGTCCTGGAGCTGGAAGGCGACGCCCGCCGTGAGGCCGAGCTCGAGCAGCCCGCGGGCCGCGCGCTCGCTGCCCCCGCCCACCAGCGCCCCCACGAAGAGCGGGACGGCGGCAGAGTACCAGGCGGTCTTGCTGCGGACCATGTAGAGGTAGTCCTCGGTCGAGAGGTCCCAGCGTCGGTCGCGGACCCAGCCGAGGTCGAGCGCCTGGCCCTCGAGGGTGTGCCGCTCCATGGCGACGATCTCGCTCAGCGCGCGGACCTTACGCTCGGGTGAGAGCCCCTCGTCGGCGAGGACCACCTCGAAGACCTGCGCGAGGGCAAGGTCACCCGCGTTGATGGCGAGGCCGGTTCCCTCCACGCGGTGCAGGCACGGCTCCCCGCGGCGCAGCTCGCCCTCGTCGGCTATGTCGTCATGGATGAGCGCCGCGCTCTGGAAGAGCTCGACGGCGACGGCGCACGAGAGCGCGTCCTCGGCGCGCCCGCCCACGGCCTCGGACCCGAGCAGCGCGAGCACCGGTCTCACGCGCTTGCCTCCCGAGGCGGTGAAGCGCGCGACGGGGGCGTAGAGGTAGCTGGTGAGGTCGTCGGCGGGAGCCCCCTGGGTGAGGGGGCGTGCCGCCGCATCGGCGAGTGCCGCCTCGACGAGCGGGAGGCGGCGCCTGAGGTAGTCGACGAAGAGCTCTGCCATGTTCTTCTCGCTTGCCTATCCCTCGTAGCCGTTGGGGTTGTGGGACTGCCAGTTCCAGGAGTCGCGGCACATGTCCTCGATCGTGTAGCGGGCCTCCCAGCCCATGAGCTCGCGCGCCTTGGTGCAGTCGGCATAGTTTGCCGTGACGTCGCCGGGACGGCGCGCCTCGATGACGTAGGGGACCTCGTGGCCGCATGCCTTGGAGAAGGCGTTGATGATCTCGAGGACCGAGGTGCCACGGCCGGTGCCGAGGTTGAAGACCTCGACCCCGGTGCGCCCGTTCATCCAGGCGAGCGCGGCGGCGTGCCCGGAGGCGAGGTCGCAGACGTGGATGTAGTCGCGCACGCCGGTGCCGTCGGGGGTGTCGTAGTCGTTGCCGAAGACGTGCACGGCGTCGCGCTTGCCGATGGCGGTCTGCGCGACGTAGGGCACGAGGTTGTTCGGGATGCCCTTGGGGTCCTCGCCCATGAGGCCCGAGGGGTGCGCGCCGATGGGGTTGAAGTAGCGCAGCAGCACGACGTTCCAGGCGGGGTCGGCCGTGTGGAGGTCGGTCAGAATCTGCTCGATCATCCACTTGGTCCAGCCGTAGGGGTTGGTCGCGGGCTTCTTGGGGCTCTCCTCGGTGAGCGGCAGCGAGTCGGGGTCTCCGTAGACGGTGGCCGAGCTCGAGAAGATGATGGAGGTGCAGCCGTGCTCGCGCATGACGTCGACGAGAGTGAGCGTGTTGCCGATGTTGTTGGCGTAGTACTCGATGGGCTTGCTCACGGACTCGCCCACGGCCTTGAAGCCCGCGAAGTGAATCACGCGGTCGATGCGGTGCGCGTCGAAGATCTTGGAGAGTGCGCTGCGGTCGTTGACGTCGGCCTCGTGGAAGGTGAGGTTGCCCGCGGCCTCGTCCCCCACGATGGTGGCGATGCGGTCCATCACCTTTGCGGAGGCGTTGGAGAGGTCGTCCACGACGACGACCCGGTAGCCGCGCGTGAGCAGCTCGACCACGGTGTGGCTGCCGATGAAGCCGGCGCCGCCCGTGACGAGCACGCAGGTGTCCTGGGGTGTGATCTTCTCGCTCATGGAGGTCCTTTCGCTGAGGTGTGGATGCTTCCCCCTGTGTTTCCCCTAGGATTCAGTATACGTCCAGCGCGCGAGGCCGGCCGGGTGGGATAGAGTTTTGAGGTGGTCGAGGCGTGGGGCGCGTGGGCGCGTCCGGGACGGGGGCGAGCATGGGGCGAGAGGCACGCGAGAGCTTCCTGGCGGCACTGGGCGCCCGCGGCCTGCTTGCCTCCGATGGGGTTGCGACCACGTATGGCTTCCCCGCATGGCGCGGCGTGTTGCCTGGTCACGAGCCTCAGGCGCTCATGGACGCCGGGGGGTCTCAGCGGCGGCTCGTGGAGTGCGCCTGCGCGACGACGCCCTCGTGCGCGGGCCAGTGCGCGGCGTGGGTCGAGCGCGCCTTCTCGAGCCTCGGGATGGGGCTCGTCACGGGCGATGCGAACGAGCTCTATGACGGCTACTGCCATTTCACCGACATGGGTGAGCTGCTCGTGGGCATGGTGGTCGCGGTCCCGCGACACCCCTTTGACGCGGACGGGTGGGTCCACGGGCACGTGGGGCTCTACGCGGGTGACGGCGTGGTCATGGACTGCGCGGGCGGCCGCGTGCGGCGCGTTCCACTCGAGCTGTGGCTCTCCGCCTACGGCGTGGCGTCGGAGCCCCGATGGGGCTGGCTCGGGGCGATCTCGCTCGCATAGGGGCGAGGGCCGGCCCCGGTCCCTCTCGCCCTGCCGAGGCGCGGCAAAATGAGTACACTTGCACGTGGTTCTTATCGCCAAGTTGGCCGGCGATGGCCGGCCCCGTGAGATGGGAGTTTCCATGGCCGAGGACGCCAAGCAGTACGCGCTCGACAAGCATCGCGAGTGGCAGGGCAAGATCGAGGTCGTCACCCGCGCACCGATCACCACGCCCGAGGAGCTGGCCGTGGCCTACACGCCCGGCGTCGCCGAGCCGTGCCTCAAGATCTCCGAGAACGTGGATGACTCCTACACCTACACGCGCCGCGGCAACCTCGTGGCCGTGGTCACGGACGGCACCGCCGTGCTCGGCCTCGGCG
This sequence comes from Thermophilibacter mediterraneus, assembly GCF_900119385.1. Classification (GTDB taxonomy): domain Bacteria; phylum Actinomycetota; class Coriobacteriia; order Coriobacteriales; family Atopobiaceae; genus Thermophilibacter; species Thermophilibacter mediterraneus. Next base: position 380,357 of record NZ_FPKO01000009.1, on the reverse strand, counting down.
ACATCGGCCCCGAGGCGGGCATGCCCGTCATGGAGGGCAAGTGCGCCCTGTTCAAGACCTTCGCCGATGTGGACGCGTTCCCGCTGTGCGTGCGCTCCAAGGACGTTGACGAGATCGTGCGCACCGTCGAGCTCATCGCCGGCAGCTTTGGCGGCATCAACCTCGAGGACATCTCCGCGCCGCGCTGCTTCGAGATCGAGCGGCGCCTCAAGGAGGTCTGCGACATCCCCGTCTTCCACGACGACCAGCACGGCACGGCCGTTGTGACCTGCGCTGCGCTCATCAACGCGTGCCGCCTCACCGGGCGTGAGCTCTCCGACGTGCGCGTGGTCTTCTCCGGCGCGGGCGCGGCGGGCATCTCCATCGCCAAGCTCATGCAGCGCATGGGCGTGAAGGACGTCATCATCTGCGACCGTACGGGCGCGATCTACGAGGGCCGCGAGGGCCTCAACCCCGAGAAGGCCGAGATCGCCACGTGGACCAACCGCGAGGGCGTGAAGGGCAGCCTCGCCGACGCCGTGCGCGGCGCCGACGTCTTCGTGGGCGTGTCCGCCCCGGGCGTGCTCACGCAGGACATGGTGCGCACGATGGCCGCCGACCCGATCGTCTTCGCCTGCGCCAACCCCGTGCCGGAGATCATGCCGGACGAGGCGCTGGCCGCCGGTGCCGCCGTGGCCGCCACGGGCCGCTCCGACTTCCCCAACCAGATCAACAACGTGCTCGCGTTCCCGGGCATCTTCCGCGGTGCCCTCGACGTGCGCGCCTCCGACATCAACGACGACATGATGGAGGCTGCCGCCTACGCCATCGCGGGCCTGGTGGACGACGACAAGCGCTGCGCCGAGTACATCATCCCCGGCGCCTTTGACGAGCGCGTGGCGCCGGCCGTGGCCGAGGCCGTGGCCGAGGCCGCCCGCAAGTCCGGAGTCGCCCGCCTCTAGGCGCAAGGGTGCAAAAGGGACAGGCACTTTTGCACGCTTTTGCACGGGCGGTCTGCCTTCGGGCGGGCCGCCCTTTTTGCTGTCGAATCATTGTCCGGCCACAGGCGTCCATTCGTTCTATCGAGAGGACCGAGGGGGCGGAGGCGCTCTGATGGCGCGCGTTCCGGATGACCCCGGCGCGCGCCAGACGCTCGATATCGTGCAGTGCCGCCTCGCGCAGCTTCTCCGGTAGCTGGCAGAGCGCCTGCCACACGGGGTTCGCCCGGAGCTCGGCGAGCGTCACGTCCTCGGTTCCCATGCCCGGCGACGGCGGCTCCGCCCGCTCGTCGAGCGCGTCCACGCGGCGGCGCCAGGGCATCCGGTAGAGTTTGCGGCAGCGGTTTATCGCCACGTGCAGAAGCCACGCGCGCAGGTGCTCGTCGCTCGCTTTGGTCCTTGGTCTGACTGGCCGTCCGCCATCACCTCCCTGCCCGTTACATGCATGGACCAGGAAAAACGTTCCCTCAATCTTGGCGTATCCTGAGGGGCGTGCGGGGGCGTGCAAAAGTGCCTGTCCCTTTTGCACGCTTTTGCGCGGGGAGGTGTGATGAAGGTGCGGATGAGGCCGGGTGAGGACCCGGCGGAGTTCAGGGCGTGCGGGCGCAAGAGGCGCTACGAGACGCGCGTGGAGGCGGCAAAGGCCGCGGAGAGGAGCTCGCGCCGCAAGGACTCGCCGAAGATCTTCGTCTACGAGTGCCCGTACTGCGGAGGGTGGCACCTCACGCACCGTCGGCCAAAATAATCCGATCGTGCAAAAGTGACTGTCCCTTTTGCACGCTTTTGCACGATCGCGTTATTCGATGGACATGAGGGTGCCGGTGAAGATGGGCGTTCCCGTGCGCGCGTCGATGATGAGGTAGACGAAGGGGCGGTCGAGAATGACCGTGCGGAGCTCGGGCTCCTCCTCGTCTGTCGGGCCCGCGCCCCCGTCCATGGCAACGGCCGTTGCCGCCGCTGCCCGCGTGCCCTCCTCGCTGACCTCAACGAACGTCTTGTGGATCACCCCGCCGACGAAGAGCGGCCCGGCGTCAGACGTGCCCATGCGCAGAAGTCGGCCCGGCTCGCGTCAAAGGCGTCCGTCATGCCGAGCGACCTGAGCGCGCCGGAGAGCTCGATGTCATAGCTGAGGGAGAACTTTGGCAGCCCCACGTCCACATCGGTGCTCTCAACGGGCACGAGCAGGTCGCGCAGGGTCTCCCCGTCGAGGTTGTTCAACAGCTCCGACACGGTGACGCCCTCGTTGGGCAGCAGGCCCACGAACCGGTAGGTCCCTCCCTCGTAGGGCTTCGAGAAGCCGGTGGCGAGCTCGCCCTCGAGGTAGGTGTCCTCGAGCGAGCGCATCATCTCCACGTCCCTCTCTGTCCCGTCCTCGAGGGTGAACGTCTCTTGTGTGACGAGCTCTCGGCTAAAGGGGTTAAGCCATGCGCCCTCGAAGGCGAGCGCGTTCACTAGTAGGAACTGCGCCTGATCGGAAAGGTGCCCGAGCACGCTGGGAATCATCCCGTGGGTCCTGTCCTCGACCCAGGCGTTGACGTCGGTGACGGTGGAGTCGTCAAAGGGTGCCGCGAAGACCTGGGCCGCGAGCCTGCCTCCGCACGTCTCGAGGAAGTTGGCCTCGACGCTGAGGTCACCGGAGTCGCGCAGCCAGACCGAGTTGGCAAGCGACACGGGGCTGTCTTGCGAGCCCGAGATCTGAAGGTATGCCTGGAGCGCGCCGACGAGCTCGTCGGCGCCCATGCCCGTCGCCCGCTCCATCTGGGCAAGCGTCTGCCCCGTCGCGCCGCTTTCCGCCATCGCGAGCGCGTAAAGGACGGAGAGCGGCGAAACTAGAACGCTTCTTCCGGCCGTCTCGCCCGAGCACCGGCGCATGAGCTCGAGGGAGAAGTCGTAGGGTGCGAGCGCGTTGGCATCCGCGTCGACGCTGGCCCGCTCGACAAAGTCATGGTCGGCGGTGAGCTCCGTCGCCGTGAGGCTGAGCGTCGAGGAGGGGGCGCACCCCACGAGGGTGGCGCACAGGGCGAGAAGGACCGCGCGTCCGAGAAGCCTGCCGGCACGTCTCATGATGACCCCCTCCGTCGTGGATGACACCATCGTAGGGGAGGCCGGCCGGGGACGAGGCGCGTGTCGGCGACCGGCAGCAGGGGGCGCAACGTGCAAAAGGGACAGTCACTTTTGCACGGGGGTGCGGTGTGCAAAAAGGGCGTGCAAAAGTGACTGTCCCTTTTGCACGGCCCCGCTCTCCGGCCGGTTTACCACCACGATACCCGCGCTCACGAGCACGAGGGCGGCGACGGCGACCGCAGGGCTCACCACGCTCGTCTCGCCGAGAAGGACGGCGGAGAGCAGCACGCCAAAGACCGGGTTCATGAAGCCGAAGACCGCTACGCGCGAGACGGGATTTGCGGCAAGCGCGAGCGACCACAAGGAGTAGGCCGCCGCGGAGATGAAGCCCAGGTAGCCGAGAAGCGCGAGCGCGGGAAGCGGATTTGCGGCGTCGGCCGGGGCCACGTGGCCGCCCGCCGCGAGGCCCACGGCGAGCATGATGGCCCCGCCGACCACGAACTGCCAGCCGGAGAGCAGCACCGGGTCGTGGCTCGCGGAGAAGCGCTTGGCGAGGTTGCTCGAGGTTGCCGCGGCCAGCGTCGAGGCGAGCACCATGCCCTCGCCCGCGAGCGAGAAGCTGAGGCCGCCCGACTCTCCCGCGACGTTCACGAGCACCACGCCCGCGAAGCCGACCGCGCAGCCGAGCAGCTTGCGTGGCGTGAGCCGCTCGAAGCGAAAGACGAGCGCCGCCAGCAGCACACAGAGAAATGAGTTGCTCGCCTCGAGGATGGAGCTCGTGACACCCGCGCAGTTGGCGAGGCCCACGTAGAAGAGCACGTACTGCAGCACCGTCTGGAAGAGCGACAGCACCCCAATGGCCGGCAGGTCGCGCCGCTCGGGCACGAAGGCACGCCGCCGCGCCACGCTCATGCCGACCACCACCATGAGGCCCGCGATCACGAAGCGCGTGCCGGCAAAGGCAAGGATGGACGGCACGTCCGCTGCGTCGACGGCAAAGAGCTCGTAGCCGATCTTCACGCAGGGGAAGGCCGACCCCCACAGAAAGCACGCTGCCAGGCAGGCGAGAACAACGCCCGCCGTCGTAGCCAAAAAGGGCTTGGACTGCTGATGATTCACGAGAGGACCCCTTTGTTGAAGCTTCTGGACCTGCACGCAGCTGCGCCCGGGCTTCTCGACCGGCGACTTCTGGCGAAGCCAGTGAGCCGGTGAGAAGCTCGGGCGCAGCCAGCCCTGCCGTCAGGCTATGCCGTGAAGTACGCCACGCCGCCCTCGATGAGCGGCTGGTACGCGTTGCCCGGCACGTTCTTGTAGAGCCCGGCGCCGGAGCGCTCGGTGTGGCCCATCTTGCCGAGGACGCGGCCGTCCGGCGAGGTGATGCCCTCGATGGCAAGAACGGAGCCGTTGGGGTTGACGTCGAGAGACATGCTCGGAACGCCGTCCTCGCCCACGTACTGCGTGGCGACCTGACCGCTCTCGATCAGCTGCGCGAGCAGGGCGTCGGAGGCCACAAAGCGGCCCTCGCCGTGAGAGATCGCGATGTTGTGGACGTCGCCGACCTCGCACTTGGAGAGCCACGGCGAGAGGGTCGAGGCGACGCGGGTGCGCACGAGGCGGCTCTGGTGACGGCCGATGGTGTTGAAGGTGAGCGTGGGGCAGGCGTCATCCATCGGGCGGATGTCACCGTAGGGCACGAGCCCCAGCTTAATGAGGGCCTGGAAGCCGTTGCAGATGCCGAGCATGAGGCCGTCGCGCGCCTGGAGCAGCTCGCGAACCGCCTCGGTGACCTCGGGGGCGCGGAAGAAGGCCGTGATAAACTTGGCGGAGCCGTCGGGCTCGTCGCCGCCGGAGAAGCCGCCGGGGATCATGACGATCTGGCTCTCGCGGATGCGGCGGGCGAGCTCGCGGGTGCTCTCGGCCACGGCCTCGGGCGTGAGGTTGTTGACCACGAAGACGTCGGCCACGGCACCGGCGCGCTCGAAGGCGTGAGCGGTGTCGTACTCGCAGTTGGTTCCGGGGAAGACGGGAATCACGACGCGCGGGCGCGCCACGCGGACGGAGGGCGCCGGGCGGCTCTTGCCGGCGGCGGCGAGGTCGAAGGACACGGCCTCGACCCGCTCGCCCTCCGCGCGGTACGGGAAGACGGACTCGAGCGCGCCCTCCCAGGCCTCTTGGAGCTCGGCGAGGTCCATGGTCTCGCCGGCGACGGTGAGGAGGTAGTCCTGCGTGGTCGCGCCGAAAACGGAGACCGTCACGCCCTCGGGCGCGACGGGCAGCTCGGCGTCATCGGAGAGCTCGACGAGGAAGCTGCCGTAGGACGGGCAGAACAGGGCGTCCGACCCGAACGCGGGGGCGACCTCGAGTCCGATCCGGTTGCCGACGCACATCTTGAAGAGGGCCTCCGCGGCGCCACCGTAGCCGGGCGTCGAGACGGCGAGCGCGTGACCGTCGGCAACGATGCCCTCGACCAGCGAGAAAGCGGCGAGAAGCGCCTCGGGGTCGGGCGTGAGGCCGTCGTCGGCGTAGTCGGGCACCACCACGAGGATGCGGTGACCGGCGCCCTTGAACTCGGGGGAGGTGACGCGGCCGACCGTGCCGAGGCCCGTGGCAAAGGAGACGAGGGTGGGGGGCACGTCGAGGTCCTCGAAGCTGCCGGACATGGAGTCCTTGCCGCCGATGGAGGCAATACCGAGGTCGACCTGGGCCATGAGGGCTCCGAGCAGCGCAGCGGTGGGCTTGCCCCAGCGGGAGGGGACGTCGCGCAGGCGCTCGAAGTACTCCTGGAAGGTGAGGTAGAGGCTCTCGTGCTCGAAGCCGGCCGCAACCATGCGGCTTACGGACTCGACGACGGAGAGGTAGGCGCCGGTGAAGCAGTTGGCGCTCATGAGGTAGGGGTTGAAGCCCCACGCCATGCCGGAGCACGTGGTGGTCTCCCCGTCGACGGGGAGCTTGGCGACCATGGCCATGCTCGGCGTGAGCTGCGTGCGACCGCCGAACGGCATGAGGACCGTGGCGGCGCCGATGGTGGAGTCGAAGCGCTCGGAGAGGCCCTTGTTGGAGGCGACGTTGAGGTCGGTCACGAGCGAGCGCATCTTCTCCGTCACGGTGGAGCCGGCCCAGGTGTGCTCGAACTCCTGGGGCTGCTTGACGCGCACCGAGGTGGTCTTGGGGGCGCCGTTGGACGAGAGGAACTCGCGGCTCACGTCGACGATGGTCCTGCCGCGCCAGCTCATGCGCAGGCGGGGCTCCTCGGTGACGGTCGCGACGACGGTGGCCTCGAGGTTCTCCTCGTGGGCGTAGCGCATGAACTCGTCGACGTCCTTCTCGGCAAGCGCCACGGCCATGCGCTCCTGGCTCTCGGAGATGGCGAGCTCGGTGCCGTCGAGGCCCTCGTACTTCTTGGGCACGAGGTCGAGGTCGATATCGAGGCCGTCGGCGAGCTCGCCGATGGCGACCGAGACGCCGCCCGCGCCGAAGTCGTTGCAGCGCTTGATGAGGCGGCACGCGTCCTCGCGGCGGAAGAGGCGCTGGAGCTTGCGCTCGATGGGCGCGTTGCCCTTCTGGACCTCGGCGCCGTCCTTCTCGAGGGACTCGACGTTGTGCGCCTTGGAGGAGCCGGTGGCCCCGCCGATGCCGTCGCGGCCGGTGCGGCCACCCAGGAGCACGATCTTGTCGCCGGGCGCGGGGCACTCGCGACGCACGTGGCTCGCGGGCGTGGCGCCCACGACGGCCCCGATCTCCATGCGCTTCGCAACGTAGCCGGGGTGGTAGAGCTCGCTGACCTGCCCGGTGGCGAGGCCGATCTGGTTGCCGTAGCTCGAGTAGCCGGCGGCGGCGGTGGTCACGAGCTTGCGCTGCGGGAGCTTGCCCGTCATGGTCTCGGAGACCGGGACGGTGGGGTCGGCGGCGCCGGTCACGCGCATGGCCTGGTAGACGTAGCTGCGGCCCGAGAGCGGGTCGCGGATGGCGCCGCCGATGCAGGTCGCCGCGCCGCCGAAGGGCTCGATCTCGGTGGGGTGGTTGTGGGTCTCGTTCTTGAAGAGGAACAGCCAGTCCTCGTCGGTGCCGTTGACGTCGACCTTGGCCTTGACGGTGCAGGCGTTGATCTCCTCGGATTCGTCGAGGTTCTTGAGCCTGCCGGTGTGCTTCAGCCACTTGGCGCCGATGGTGCCCATGTCCATGAGGCAGACGGGCTTGTCGTCGCGCCCGAGCTCGTGGCGCATCTCGAGGTAGCGCTCGAAGGCCTCGTGGACGACCGGGTCGTCGAACTGGATGTGCCCGAGCGCCGTGCCGAAGGTGGTGTGGCGGCAGTGGTCTGACCAGTAGGTGTCGATCATCTTGATCTCGGTGATCGTGGGAACGCGGCCCTCGTGGGAGAAGTAGCTCTGGCAGAAGGTGATGTCCGCGAGGTCCATGGCCAGGCCGCGCTCGTCGATGAAGGCCTGGAGCTCGTCCTGGCCGAGCTCCAGGAAGCCGTCGAGGACCTCGACGTCCGCGGGCTCGGGGTAGTCCTGGCGCAGCGTCGCGCGCTCGTCGAGCGATGCCTCGCGCGCCTCCACGGGGTTGATGACGTAGTGCTTGATCGCGGCGACGTCATCGGGGCTCAGTGCGCCCTCGAGCACGTAGACGGTCGCGGAGCGCACGATCGGGCGCTCGCCCTGGCTGATGAGTTGAATGCACTCGCTGGCCGAGTCGGCGCGCTGGTCGAACTGACCCGGGAGAAACTCCACGGCAAAGACGACGGCCCCCTCGGCGACCTCGGGCATCCTGGTGGTGGCGACGTCGGTCTGGGGCTCAGAGAAGACCGTGGGCACGCAGCGCTCGAAGAGCTCGGGCGAGATGCCCTCCACGTCGTAGCGGTTAATGAGCCGCAGGTTGTCAAGGGAGCCGATGCCAAGGAGCGTCTTCAGCTCGCGCTCGAGGGACGTGGCCTCGCCGTCAAATCCGGGCCTCTTCTCCACATAGATGCGAGAAACCATGCGCTGCTACCTCCTGAGGTGCCGTAAGGAGCGTATACGTACCTTGTATTCTACGGCAAAATCGCGACCGCTCACCCGGCTGGGGAGGTCTAATCGCGTGGTGTTGCGCGGCGCACGCTATGCGAGGGCCCCGAGGAGGGCGAGGAGGGCGACGAAGGCGGCGGTCAGCGCCGCGGCGATAAGCTCGCGAGGGCCGATGCTCGGCTCGTGGAGGTGCGTCCTGCCGGAGCCCCCCTCGTAGCAGCGGGCGTCGAGCGCGCGCGAGAGCCCGTCGGCGTGGCGCAGGCCGCTGGCGAGCAGGGCCACCACCACGGGGACGATCGAGCGGACGCGCCGGACGGGGCCGCCCTCGTCGAAGGCGCCGCCTCGCAGGGACTGGGCGTCGATGATCGCCGAGGCCTCGTCGGCGAGGGTGGGGACGAAGCGCATCATGAGCGAGAAGACCATGGCGATCTCGTGGCCGGGCAGGCCGATGCGCGAGAGGGGGGAGAGCATGCGGTCGAAGGCGTCCGCGAGCTGCGTGGGGGTGGTCGTGAGCATGACGATCGAGCCCGTCACGAGTGCGAGGGCGAAGCGCGCCGTGTAGATCACCGCGGCCGAGACGCCCCCCGCGGTCACGCTGAGCGGTCCCAGGGACGCCACGACCTCCCCCGTCCTCACGAAGAGCAGGTTGAAGAGCGAGAGGACGGCGAGAAAGACCATGAGCGGCCTGATCGAGGCCAGGACGCGGCCGGCCGGAACGCGCGCCGCGACGAGCAGCGCGGCGACGAAGGCGAGCGCGAGCGCGAGCTGGGCCGGCCCCGCCGCGCAGAAGATCGCGACGAGGGTGGCGAGCACGCACCAGAGCTTGACGCGCGCGTCGAGCGCGTGGACGGGCGAGTCGGCCGCGTAGTACTGTCCGATCGAGATGCGAAGCGCCATCAGGGCTCACCTCCGCGGGAAGGGAGGGGGAGGCCGCGCTCGCCCAGGGCGCCGACGAGCTGGTCGGTGGTGAGGGGGTCCCCGAGCGAGGGCCAGCCGCGCCGCTCGAGCTCTCGCGCGACGCGCAGGGAGCGGGGGATGCCGAGGCCGCCTCGGGAGAGACGCTCCTCGTTGTCGCGTGAGAAGACCTCGCGCGGGGTGCCGACGGTGACGAGGCGCGACTGGTCGAGCGCGACGACTCGGTCGGCGCGCGCGGCGTCCTCCATCGAGTGCGTGACCTGGACGAGGGTGATGCCGAGCTCGCGCAGGCGCTCGAGGACGCGCCGGAGCAGGGCGCGGCCCCGCGGGTCGAGTCCTGCGGTCGGCTCGTCGAGGATGAGGACCTCGGGCTCCATCGCGAGGATGCCCGCGAGCGCGCAGAGGCGGCGCTGTCCGCCGGAGAGCGTGAACGGGGACGCCGAGCGCCTCCCCTCGAGCCCGACGAGCTCGAGGGCGGCGTTCACGCGACGGTCGACCTCGTCCTCGGGGAGGCGAAGGTTGCGGGGGCCAAACGCCACGTCCTTCTCCACGGACTCGGCGAAGAGCTGGCGCTCGGGGTGCTGCATGACGTATCCCACGGCCCGGCGCGCGGCCTTGCGCCCGCGGCGGGTCCGCGTGTCGTTTCCTCCGACGACCACGCGGCCGGCGTCGGGCGTCTCGAGCCCGCAGAGCAGTCGCAGCAGCGTCGACTTGCCCGAGCCGGTCTGGCCGATGATGGCCGTCGAGGTGCCGCGGGGGACCGCAAACGAGACGTCCTCGAGCGCCCGCGTCCGCCCGTCATACGAGAAGGACACGCGCTCGACCTGCAAAACGGGGTCCGGTCCCGGCTCACGCACACGCTTGGTGCCGGATCCAGAGAGCGCAAAGGGCTTCCGTGAATCGGGGCCCGGCCCCAATTCACGGAGGAGGGTGCGCTCGTCGCAGGTCCAGGGGAGGCCGAGGCGCTGGGAGAGGCGCGCGGCGAAGGGGACCTCGAGGCCGAGCCCGGCGAGCCCGGGGCCGTGCGTGAAGACCTCGTCGGGCGTGCCCTGGAGGACGATGCGCCCGCGGTCGAGCACGATGACGCGGTCGGCCTCGACGGCCTCCTCCATGAAGTGGGTCACGTGGACGAGCGTGGTGCCCGTCCGGGCGAGGCGCCCCATCACGCGCAGGATGGCGGAGCGCCCGCGCACGTCGAGGAGCGAGCCCGGCTCGTCGAGCACGAGCACGGCGGGCTCCATGGCAAGCGCGCCGGCGATGGCGACGCGCTGCTTCTGCCCGCCCGAGAGGCGGGAGGGATCGGCCTTCGCGTAGTCGTCGAGGGCAACGCGGTGCAGCTCGCGGGCGACGCGCTCCGCGATCTGGTCGCGTGGGACCCCGAGGTTCTCGGGGCCGAACGCAACGTCGTCCTCCACGACGCTCGTGACGATCTGGTCGTCGGGGTTCTGGAAGACGAGCCCGAGCGAGCGCCTCGCGCGCCGGTACGCCTCGATGTCCGGGGCGCCGTCCGAGCACACGCGCTCGCCGACGAGCTCGACCTCGCCCTCGTCCGGGGCGAGCAGACCGCAGACGACCGAGGCGAGCGTGGACTTTCCCGACCCGTTGGCGCCGAGGACGCAGACCCGCTCGCCGCGCGCGATCGTGAGGGAGACGTCGTCGAGGGCGGTGACGCCGCCCTCGTAAACGAGGCTCACGTGGGAGAGGCGTATGGGGGTGGGCGGGACGGTCATGTGCCGCCCCGCTAGCGGGAGACCACCTGCGCGACGGGCCGCTGGATGAGCGCCGTCACGACGCAGTTGATGACGATCTTGAGCGCGTTGAACGGCAGCAGGATCGGCACGATCATGGCGATGACGTCGGCCGTGGAGACGGCGGTGTAGAGCGGCGTCACGACGATGTTGCCCGCGATGCAGGCCGCGAGGGCGCAGGCGGCGCCGACGACCATGCCGAGGGCGAGTCCGCGTGTCCCGCTGACGCGGCGCGCGACGAGGGCGGCGGGGACGCAGAGCGCGAGGCCCGCGACGATGGCCATCACGTGCCCCCAGACGTTGAACGTGAAGAGGGTCTTGAGCACCCACGGCAGCACGACGACGATGACGCCCGTGCTCGGACCGAAGGCGAGGGCGGCGACAAACGCGACGATGCCCGACGGGTCGTACATGAGCCAGGGTGCGGGCGGGAAGATGGGAATCTCCACGAAGGTGAGCACGAACGCGAGCGCGCAGAAGAGCGCGGTCGTCGCGATGCGCCTCGTGGACCACGCGCCCCCGGCGGTGGTGGCGTGCGTGTCGTGCGACGAACCTGATGCATGGGTGGAGATAGCCATGTCTGGCCTCCGTTTCTTCCATCCGGACTGTGACCGTTGGTCCCGGACTCTCACCGGGTCAGCCGCCTTTTTTGCGGGTCGCGGACTTCGGGGGCAGGCTCGAGCCTCGGCCTCCCGTTACCGCCAGTGGGGACTTTCACCCCGCCCTGAAACTGACAGGGCGAGTGTAGCACGAATCGGGCGGCTGGGCGCTGCTATACTTACGATGCCCAGCGAAGCATCGAAAGGAAGCCATGTCCGACAGCGATACCGGCCGAGAACCCCTTGCCTGGCGCCTGCGCTCGATCGTGGGCGAGGACAACGTGCTCGAGGCGGAGCCGATGAGCGAGCACACCACCTTCGAGGTGGGCGGCCCGGCAGACCTCTACGTGATTCCCGAGGACTTCGAGGAGGTGCGCGACGTGCTGCGCGCCTGCGACGAGGCGGGCGTCGAGCGGTTTGTCCTGGGGCGCGGCTCGGACCTGCTGGTGTCCGACGAGGGCTACCGAGGCGTGGTCGTGGCCGTCGCCGACGGCCTCGTCGGCGTGTCCGTGGACGGCACCGAGATGACCTGCCAGGCGGGCGTCGACCTGCGCGAGGCATCCGAGATGGCCTGCGAGCTCGGGCTCTCGGGACTGGAGTTCGCGTGCGGGATTCCGGGCTCCGTGGGCGGGGCGTGCTTCATGAACGCGGGGGCGTACGGCGGCTCCATGGCGGACGTCCTCAAGTGCGTGCGCGTGGTCTCGCCGGACGGCGGCTTCGACACCATCGACGCCGACGACCTCGAGCTGGGGTATCGCCGCAGCCGCGTGGCGAGCGACGGCCTCGTGGTCCTGGCGGCGACGTTTGACCTCCAGCGCGGCGACCCCGAGAAGATCCGCTCCACCATGGACGACCTCATGCGCCAGCGCGAGGAGAAGCAGCCCCTCGACCTGCCGAGCGCGGGCTCGACCTTCAAGCGCCCCGAGGGCCACTTCGCCGGCAAGCTCATCATGGACGCCGGTCTGCAGGGCTACCAGGTGGGCGGTGCCGCGGTCTCGAAGAAGCACGCGGGCTTCGTGGTCAACGTCGGCGGCGCCACGGCGGCTGACGTGCGCGCCGTGATCGGGCACGTGCAGGACGAGGTCGAGCGACAGTTCGGCGTGCGCCTCGAGCCCGAGGTTCGCTTCCTGGGCTGAGAAGAACTTCCCGCCGCGCGGCTCTTCTCGCTGGCGCGCGGCTCTTCTCGCCCCGCCGCCCGTGGCATCCTCTGCCCACGTCGCCCGAAAACCTCACAGGTAGTCTTTCTCTTTCGTGTATTGAATTGAAGAATGCCTGGTAAACGGGTCGGGTGTTTTTGAAAGACATACTACCTGTGAGGTTTTGGGCCTGGAGAGGGGGGTGCCTGACGTGCAGGCCTTTCTGAGCCATGAGTCCGCGTGCGATGTTTTGCGCCTGCTGTCCGCGGGGCGCCGTGGGGTCGAGGGGCTTGTCCGCTGGCCGGAGAGCGCCCGGCCTCTGCCGCGGGACGGTTCGTGCGTTTCGAGCCAGCGCGATTTTCGGGGTGGACGGATCGAGGAGCGTCTGGTTGAGCTCGGCGCGAGCAGGCGTCCGGTTGAGCTCATTGTCCCCAGGCAGGAGGGGCGCAGCAGCGGTCGGGCGGCGCGCTTTCACGTGTGGAGCGGCATCCTCCCGGCGCGTTCGCTCGTGCAGGTCTGTCCCGGCCTGCTGGTGAGCGGCCCCGAGCTAGTGGTCATTCAGCTGTGCTCCGCGCAGGGTAAGCTCGACGCGCTTTTGGATGCCCACGTGAGTGCCGTGCACGCGGAGGCAGACCTGCTTGCCGATCTGGGCCTGGACGACTCCCCGGTGATCGATCACCCTCTGGAATGGGAGCGTATTCGCCGGCTGGTCGCCGCGACGATGGTTGCGTGCGAGTTCATGGGCACGTATCGGCTTGGTGGGGCGGCGGCGCCCGTAACGTATCGGGTGCGTCCCCTAATGAGCGCCGACAGCCTGGTGTGCGCCATTGCCGAGGTGGGGGAGTTTCAGGGCACGCGCCGCGCCCGTCGTGTCTGCGGGCTTGCGCTTGAGGGGTCTGCGTCGCCCATGGAGACGTCGCTTGCGCTCATGCTCACTCTTCCCATTGACTTCGGTGGCTTTGGCCTGGGTCATCCGCAGCTAAACCATGCCCTGGACGTCTCCGAGTTTCGGGGGACCCTGTCCGACAGGGACGTGGTGACGCCTGATTTCCTCTGGCAGGGCGAGGGGATGGGATCGGGGGTGGCGCTCGAGTATGACAGCGATGAGTTCCATGCGGCGACTGGTGGGGCGCGACTCGGGCAGGATGCCGTGCGTGCGAACATCCTGGCCTCTTTGGGCTACTGCGTGCTAAGGGCGACCCCGGAGACCGTGAGGACGCTGTCTGGCATGACGCTGCTTGCGAGTCAGGTTGCGCATGCGCTGGGCGTCGAGCTCGCGGAGACGACGCCCCTGCAGGACCTTCGCAGGAGAAAGCTCTACATGCAGCTCATGCCCGTGCGCGAAAGATCCTAGCGATGCGGGGGCTCCTCTCGGCGGCGCTTCTCGGCTGCAGAGTGCCCCGGCGATGGGAAAACCTCACAGGCAGTCTTTCTCTATTTGACCATTTCCAAAGAAAGGCCAGGTTGCGTGGTCGGCTGATTTCCGAAAGACAAACTACCTGTGAGGTTCTGGCGGCGAGAAGGACCCCGCAGCGAGAAGAGCCCCGCGGCGAGAAGGACCTCCCGCCGCGCGGACCTTCGCGCTAGTTCTTGAGCGAGTTGAGCGGGGCGGGGAAGCGGCCGCCGCGATGGGCGAAGACGCTGCCCGCGAAGCGGTTGACCGGCATAACGGGCGCGGAGCCGAAGAGGCCGCCGAACTCGAGCATGTCGCCCTCCGCCTTGCCGATGGCGGGGATGAGGCGCACCGCGGTGGTCTTGGTGTTGATGACGCCGATGGCCATCTCGTCGGCGATGATGCCTGCGATGGCCTCCACGCTCGTGTCGCCCGGAACGGCGATCATGTCCAGGCCGACCGAGCACACGCAGGTCATGGCCTCGAGCTTCTCGATGGTGAGCGCGCCGTCAACGGCCGCGCGGATCATGCCCGCGTCCTCGGAGACGGGGATGAAGGCTCCGGAGAGGCCGCCGACGCTCGAGCTCGCCATGACGCCGCCCTTCTTGACGGCGTCGTTGAGCAGCGCGAGCGCGCACGTGGTGCCGGGGCCGCCGCACTCGCCCACGCCGATGATCTCGAGGATCTTGGCCACGGAGTCGCCGGCGGCGGGCGTCGGCGCAAGCGAGAGGTCCACGATGCCCTTCTCCACGCCAAGCCGACGGCTCGCCTCGCGGCTCATGAGCTCGCCGGCGCGCGTGATCTTGAACGCGGTCTGCTTGATCTTCTCGGCCACGTCCATGAGGCTCGCGGACTCGGGCAGCTCGGCGAGCGCCGCCGCCATGACGCCGGGGCCGGAGACGCCCACGTTGATGACGGCGTCGGCCTCGCCGGAGCCGTGAACGGCGCCCGCCATGAACGGGGAGTCCTCGACCATGTTGGCAAAGACCACGAACTTGGCGGCGCCGTAGCAGTCGATGTCGACGGTGCGCTGGGCGCACTCGAGGATGGTCTCGGCGGAGAGCAGCACGGCGTCCATGTTGATGCCCGCGCGCGTTGAAGCGATGTTGAGCGAGGAGCACACGCGCTCGGTGGTGGCGAGCGCCTCGGGAATCGAGGCGATGAGGCGGCGGTCGGTGGCGCCCATGCCCTTCTGGACGAGCGCGGAGAAGCCGCCCATGAAGTCGATGCCGAGGGACTCGGCGGCGCGGTCCATGGCGTGCGCGAGCGGCGAGAGGTCCTCGTCCGGGCATCCCGCGGCGATCTGCGCGATCGGCGTCACCGAGACGCGCTTGTTGGCGATGGGAATGCCGTACTCCGCCTGAAGGTCGTCGGCGGTCTCGACGAGGTGCTCGGCGGTGCGGGTGATGCGGTCGTAGACCTTGTCGCACATGCGACCCATGTCCTCGTCGGCGCAGCCCGCGAGCGAGATGCCCATCGTGATGGTGCGAAGGTCGAGGTTCTGCTCGGAGACCATCGAGAGGGTCTCGGCGACTTCCTGCGGTGTGATGTCCATGGGGGCCTTTCGTCGCGAGGATGGCTGTGGCTGCCCATTATAGGTGAAGGGGGAGCGACCCCGCTCGCATCCGGTTTCCCCGACGCGAGAGCGGGAGGATCCCCTTTTCGTCATCATGGGGGTGGTGCAGGCCGCAGGAGTCGACGGGAGGAGCGCATGGGCGACGGTCTTGGAGCGATGTCGGGCAAGTCGGCGGGGTCCGGGGCGCCCGTCATTTACGTTATCGACTCGGTGACGCACCCGCTGCCCCTGGCAGAGGCGGCGGCGGGGATCGCCTCGAACGTCGTGCGCGTGCCGGTGGGAAGCTGGGGCGACGACCTCACGCCGTGGCCCGCCCCCGCGCTGCGTCCGGGCGAGAAGGACTTTGGGGGTCGCGCGGATGAGACGCTCGCCAGGCTCGTGGGAGAGGTTGGCTTGCGAGACGGGTCCTGCGCCGTCTGCGGCTACTCGCTCGGCGGGCTCTTTGCGCTCTACGCGTTCGCGCGCGAGCCGCGCCTTACGGCCTGCGCGTGCCTCTCCGGGTCGGTTTGGTACGAGGGGTGGATCGACTGGCTGCGCGCGAACGCGCCGGACTGCTCCGGACGCTACGCGTTCTTCTCGGTGGGGAAGAAGGAGAAGCGCGCGGGGCTTCCGTTTCGCCATGTGGAGGAGGACCTGGCGGCCTGCGCGAGCATCCTGCGCGAGCGGGGCTGCGGGGTGGACGTGGCGCTCGGTCCCGGCAGCCACATGCAGCACGTGGCCGAGCGCCTCGCCGCAGGGCTCGCCGCGCTCGACGCAGTCCTGCGGAGGGGTCCCTCAGCGCCGTCGCCGTGCGTTTCTCAGCGGGATGACGACGAGGAGCAGAACGACGACAAAGAGCACGGTGAGGTCCAGGTCCATGGCGCGTCTACCTAGAGCTCGCGGGTCTCGTAGAGGCGCAGGGAGAGCGCGGCGGAGGCGGCGAGGATGACGGCGGAGGCCGCCACCATGCCCGTGCACCCCACGACCAGCCCTTCGGGCGTCTCGATGTAGGCGAGGAAGGACGCAATCTGCTCGAGGCCCGGCAGCGCGCCGTCGAGAAGGCCGCTGTTGCCGAGGAAGACCACGGGAAGGACGAAGAGCAGCACGATGATCGTGGGCAGGAGCTGCGTGGCCTTGGTCTGGCCAAGACGGAAGTAGATCGGCGTCACGACGGAGGCCACGGTCGAGCCGATGAGCAGGCAAAACGTTGTCGCGAACGCCATTGCGGAGAGGGTGTTCCCGTCGAGGGCGAGCGCCTGGGAGAGCTCGCCGGGGAGCTCCACCGCGGAGGCCACGGCGCTGATCGCGAGTGCGGCGAGCAGCCCCACCGCCATGCCGCCCAGGCCCAGCGTCACGATGGCGCCGTAGCGGCCGAGCACCACGTCGCGGCGGGAGAGCGGCAGCGTGAGGCGGAAGCGCCCCCAGTCGTTCTGCTCGTCGTAGGCGGCGGCGCCCATCGCGCCCATCATGAAGAACATGCAGGTAATGATCGAGGGGGCGGCGAGCACGGTCTGCATCCCGCAGCCCACGAGCACCGCAACGAGAAAGCCGAGGGCCAAGAGCTGCTTTCCGTAGTCGCGGAAGATGGTGAGTTCGATCAGGTAGGCGCGCTTCATTATCGGACACCGCCCTTCAGGGTGAGAGCCATGTAGTCGTCGATGGTCATGCGGTCGCAGGGGATGTCGGGGAACATCTCCGCAAACGCGAAGCGGTCGGGCACGAGCACGTCGATGCCGTAGTCGTGGCGCAGGTAGCGCAGCTTGCGCTCGGGCACGACGCCGCTCGCGGCAACGCGCTCGAAGTCGGCCACGCGGCAGCGCGCGATGCCCGTCTCGTCGGTGATGACGTCCTTGGGCAGGTCGAAGACGATGCGGCCTGCGTCGATGCACACGATGCGGTCCGCGATGCGCTCGAGGTCGCTCGTTATGTGGCTGCTCATGAGGATCGCGCGGCCGGGTCGGGCCACGAAGTCGCGCAGGCGATCGAGCGCCTCGTCGCGCGCCATGGGGTCGAGGCCGGCCGTTGCCTCGTCGAGGATGAGGACCTGCGGGTCGTGCGCGAGGGCGCAGGCGAGGCTGAGCTTCATGCCCATGCCGCGCGAGAGGTCCTTCACGGCCTTCCTGGGGTCGAGGTCGAGCTCGTGCGTGAGCCGGTCGAAGGCGCGCGCGTCCCAGGAGGCGTACGCGCTCCGGTAGATGCGCCCCACGTCGGAGATGCGCAGGTGGCCGGGGAGGGACACCGTGTCAAAGACCACGCCCACGCGCTCCTTGACGGAGGCGCCGGAGGGGCGGGAGAGCTCGTCGCTCGGGGTGCCGAGGACCTGACCCTCGCCGCCGTCGAGTCCGATGAGGCCGAGAAGGGCCTTGATGGTGGTTGACTTGCCGGCACCGTTCTGGCCGATGAAGCCCACGACCTCGCCCTCCTCCACGGCGAGGCTGACGCCCTCGAGGGAGAACCCGTCGTAGTGCTTGGTGAGGCCGCGTGCCTCGATGAGTGCGCTCATGGTGACGTCCTTTCTGGCTCAGGGGGGCGGCCCCCCTGAGTCACTCCAGTACCAGGGCGAGCATCTCGGAGAGCTCGTCGTTCGAGAGGCCCATCGCGCGGCCGCGCTCGACCGCCCGGGCCATGAGGCCCTCGACCTCTCGCAGCTGCTCCTCCCGGATGAGCTCGGCGTTGCCGCCGGCGACGAAGCTCCCCTTGCCCTGCACCGTCTCGATGAGGCCGATTGCCTCCAGGTCCGCGTAGGCGCGCTTGGTGGTGATCGCGCTCACGCGCAGGCTGTTGGCAAGCGCCCTGATCGAGGGGAGCTGCTCGCCCTCGGCCAGCTCGCCCTTGACGATCGCGGCTTTGATCTGGTCCGTGATCTGCTCGTAGATGGGCTTGCCGCTCGAGTTTGAGATGATGATGTCCACGCTCTTCCTTCCTTCCCGCCCCCTCGGGCGTCCCCTCGGGGGTTTGCCGCTCCGGGGCGTCCCCCTCGGCGGCCGGGGAGTCGCGGACGTCTTCGCTCCTCCCCCCGGATATACAGTGTATATCCGATAAGTACAGTATATACTCACCTATACACAGTGCAAGAGGGAGGAGAAAAAATGTCGCCCGCGCTCCCGCCCGCTGGGCGCGCCGGCGGGCGGCGGGCCCGTGCGGTTGACCCCGGGGCGAAAACGTCAACCGGCGCTCCTTTGATGCCTCCGGCGCGAGGACGGATACTTGAGCCGGCGGCCGCCCCAAGCCAACGTCGTCTAAGGAGCGGACATGGACATGGGCACAACCATCAACATCGGTCAGGTCATTGCGCGCGAGCGGAGGCGCTCGGGAATCACCCAGGAGGAGCTGGCGACCCACCTGGGAGTGTCGAAGGCGGCCGTCTCGAAGTGGGAGCTGTCGCAGAGCTACCCCGACGTGACCCTGCTCCCGCGCATAGCGGCGTTCTTCTCGCTCACGCTCGACGAGCTCTTCTCGTATAGGGCGCGACTCAGCGACGCCGAGGCGGGCGAGCTGTACGCGGAGCTCTACGCGGAGGGCGGGCGCGACCTCGCCTCGGCGCACGACCGGCTGGGCAGGATCGCGGCGGAGCGCTACTCGGACTGGAACCTCCTGCTGATGCTCGCATCGCTGCTCACTGGCTGGGCGTCCCTTCCGCACGACGACGGGGAGGCGCGGGCCTGCGATCCCGACGAGCTGACCGACGAGGCGCTCTCGCTGCTCGATCGCGTGCTCGACCACGCCTGCGACCAGCGGACGCTGTCCCTCGCGCGGCAGCAGAAGGCCACGACGCTCTTTCAGGCGGGCGACTGCGAGGGTGCGGCGGCGCTGCTCGAGTCCATCATCGCGGCGCAGGACGCAGGGGCGGCGGTGATGCTGCTCGCCTCCTGCTACCGACGTCTCGGGCGCAACGATGACGCGGTGCGCCTGCTGCAGACCAGGCGGCTGCAGGCTGCGGGGCTCGTGCTCTCCTCCCTCATGCAGGAGGTCGGCATGCGCGGGGAGGCGCCGTTCGCGCGCGACGCCGCCGCGGCGGCGCTCGCCGTTCACGACGCGCTGGGAATGGCGGGGGCAAACCCGCTCTTCCCGGTGACCATGGAGTCGGAGCTCGCCGAGACCCTTCGGGGCGCGGGCGAGAGGGACGGTGCGCTCGAGGCGCTGGGACGGGCCGTCGAGGCGCTGGCGGAGGCTCGTGCGAGCGTGGCGGAGGCGGGGCGGATGCCGCTCTTCGACCGCATCGCCGACCAGCTCGACCCGGGCTCGGTGAGCGAGGCGTGGTCCAGGCACAAGGAGCGTCAGACGAGCGAGGCGCTCGAGCTCGTGAGGCGGGGCCTCGCGGAGCGGGCCACATCCCCCGAGTGGGCGGAGCTGGCCGGCGACGACCCTCGCTACCTGGCAATCGTTGAAGCGTCGCAGCGCCTCTAGGGAACGCCCCGGCGGACCCGCTCACTCCATGCCGGGGAATCCGGTCTGTCGCAGCGCCTCGTAGAGCACGATGGCGACCGCGTTCGAGAGGTTGAGGGCGCTGATGCGGTAGTCCTCCGGGTTCACGAAGTTGCCGCAGACGTCCTGGGCGAGAAGGGCGGCGTGGCCGCCCCTCTCGCCCGGCGCCGCCCAGCTGGAGGCGTTGTCGAGCGAGGAGGCGTCCGCAAGCATGGGGATGCGCTCGCAGCACCGTGCGTGCGCGGCGAGCAGCTCCTCGGGCAGCCCCACGCTCTCGCAGCCAAAGACGAGGTAGTCGCCGTCGCGATACGTCGCCTCGGCGTAGGTGCGTCGGGCCTTCTTGGTGAGAAGGTGGAGGCGGGCCCCGGCCCCGGCGGCGTCGAGAAGGGCGTCCCAGCTCTCGTGCACCGTGACGTCGAGGCTCTCCCAGTAGGCGAGCCCCGCCCGACGCAGCGACCTCTCGTCGAGCGAGAACCCGAGCGGCTCAACGAGGTGGAGGCGCGTTCCCGTGACCACGCAGGTCCGCCCTATGTTCCCCGTGTTCGCTGGAATCTCCGGCGCCACGAGCACGATGTTGAACACGAATCGTCGCCCTTCTCGGCCGCCCCGCTATAATCTCCTGAGCAGCATACCCCAATCGAAGGGAACCACATGATCAAGGACCTGGTGCACGACGACGCCATCCTCTCCACCCCGTGCGAGCCCGCGACCGCCGAGGACGCCTCCGTGGCGACCGACCTCGTCGACACGCTCGCCTCCATCGACGATGCGGTCTGCCTGGCCGCAAACCAGATCGGCGTCACCAAGGCCATCATTGCCTTCCAGGATGACAAGGACGAGGTCCACGTCATGTTCAACCCCAAGATCCTCATGGGCCTGGGCGGCGCCAAGGTGGAGGAGAGCTGCCTCACGCACGAGGAGGTCTCCAAGGTCACGCGCTTCGCCAAGATCAAGGTGTCCTTCGACGAGCTCGTTGACGGCTCCCTCAGGGCGCGTCGCCGCGACTACGTCGGCTGGACCGCCCAGATGATTCAGCACATGGTCGACCACTGCAAGGGCAAGCTGGTCTAGCGCGCCCCGCGTTTCGCGGCGCCCCGGACTGCGCGGAGGCTCGGGGCGCCCGCATCCGCGGCCTCGGGTCCGCGCGCGGCGGCGCCCCTAGCAGCGGTGCGCGCTCGGGCAAATGTCCTCGAGGACGCAGCCGTCGCACTTCGGCCCGCGCGCGGTGCAGGTGTCGCGCCCGTGACGGATCCACTGGTGGTTGACGGGCCCCCACAGCTCGCGCGGCAGCAGTCGCAGCAGGTCCTGCTCGGTCTTGAGCGGCTCCTTCGCGTGCGTCTTGGGCGAGAGCGCCAGTCGGTGCGCTATGCGGTTGACGTGCGTGTCGACGGCGATGCCCTCCACGATGCCAAAGCCCACATTCATGACGATGTTGGCCGTCTTGCGCCCCACGCCGGGAAGGCGCGTGAGCTCCTCCATCGTGTGCGGCACCTCGCCGCCGAACTCCGAGACGATCATCTGCGCGCACTCGACGCAATGACGAGCCTTCGACTTGTAGAAGCCGAGGCTGTGGATGTACTCCGCGACCTGCTCGGGTGACGCCGCGGCCATGGCCTCGGGCGTGGGAAAGCGCTCGAAGAGTGCCGGCGTCACCTTGTTGACCTGCGCGTCGGTGGTCTGGGCGGAGAGCAGGACGGCGATCGTCAGCCTAAAGGGGTTGGCATGGTCGAGGAAGCACTCGACGGGACCGTACTTCTCGTCGAGACGTCGGCACACCTCGACGGCTCGGTCAACCTTGGCCTGCTTGGTCTCTCTGGGCATGTCGTTTCCTCCGGCCGGCTCCTGCGCTCACACTAGGAGATGATAGGGCAGCCGAGGCGAGGGAGAGCCATGAACGCGGTGAGGGTGTCGGAGCGTGTCCGGCCACCATCGCGCTGGCCCGACCCTCGCGCACGGAATCCGCCGCAGAACCGTGCGTTGGGCTCGGACCATGGCTCTGGTGCCGCAGCGCTGTTACTGAAGTTCAATTTCATCCTCGAAGACGTGCCTCATATTGAACTGTACGGAAACATGTGGTTCAATTGTGCGACACGGATGTGACATGAATTGAACCTTTGGGAGGCGACATGGCTCACGGAACCTTTGCGGAGCGCCTGCGCGCGACCATGGGCGAGAAGGACCTCAAGCAGTCGGACCTGATTCGCCTGGCGGCGGAGCGCGGCGAGCACCTCGGCAAGAGCCAGGTCAGCCAGTACGTGAGCGGCAAGGTCGAGCCCCGGGCGAACGTGCGCCGGCTGCTCGCGGAGGTGCTGGGCGTCGACGAGGGATGGCTCTCCACGGGGGAGGGGGCGTCGCGCCGAGCTCCCGCGCGGCCTGAGACCGCGCGCCCGCACGTTACGACCACCCCTTCCGAAAGGACCACCACCATGCGAGAGTTCAAGAAGTCCACCAAGCTCGACAACGTTCTCTACGACGTTCGCGGCCCCGTCGCCGACGAGGCTGCGCGCATGGAGGACGAGGGGACGCGCATCCTCAAGCTCAACATCGGCAACCCCGCGCCGTTTGGCTTTCGCACCCCCGACGAGGTCGTCTACGATATGCGCCAGCAGCTGCCTGAGTGCGAGGGCTACTCCGACTCGCGCGGCCTCTTCTCCGCGCGCAAGGCCATCATGCAGTACGCGCAGATCAAGCACCTCCCCAACGTGAGCATGGACGGGATCTACACCGGCAACGGTGTCTCGGAGCTCATCCAGCTCTGCATGAACGCCCTGCTCGACAACGGGGACGAGATTCTCATCCCCAGCCCGGACTACCCGCTGTGGACCGCGTGCGCCACGCTCGCCGGAGGCACTCCCGTCCACTACCTCTGCGACGAGCAGGCCGACTGGAACCCCGACCTCGCCGACATGGAGTCCAAGGTCACGAGCAACACCAAGGCCATCGTCATCATCAACCCCAACAACCCCACGGGGGCGGTCTACCCGCGCGAGGTGCTCGAGCAGATCGTGGGGATCGCGCGACGCCACCAGCTCATGATCTTCTCGGACGAGATCTACGACCGGCTGTGCATGGACGGCTACGAGCACGTGTCCATCGCGTCGCTCGCCCCCGACCTCCCGTGTGTCACCTTCTCCGGCCTCTCCAAGTCCCACATGGTCGCGGGCTACCGCATCGGCTGGATGGTCCTCTCGGGCAACAGGCGCTGCATGCGCGACTTCGTCTACGGCGTCAACATGCTCTCCAACATGCGCCTGTGCTCCAACGTGCCCGCTCAGTCCATCGTCCAGACGGCGCTGTGGGGCTATCAGAGCGTGGAGCGCTACGTGGAGCCGGGCGGGCGCGTCTACGAGCAGCGCAACTACGTCTACGAGGCGCTCAACGCCATCGACGGCATCAGCGCGGTCAAGCCCAAGGCCGCCTTCTACATCTTCCCCAAGATCGACGTGAAGAAGTTCAACATCACCGACGACGAGCAGTTCGCCCTCGACCTGCTGCACGACAAGCACATCCTCATCACGCGCGGCGGCGGGTTCAATTGGCCGGAGCCCGACCACTTTAGGATCGTCTATCTGCCGCGCATGGAGGTGCTGCGCGAGGCCATGGGCGACCTCGCCGACTTCTTCGCTCACTACCGGCAGGCGTGAGGGACCCTACGAATCGAGGCGCACGACCTCCCAGAGGTCGTCGAAGCGGATGCGGGTCCGGACGACCTGCAGGATCCGAAGGTCGGTCTCGATGCGGGCGACGATGCCCTCGCGCGTGACGTAGGCGTCGTCGGCGTAGTGCGTCACCCGCACGAGGTCACCCCTGCGCAGGGACGAGAGCGCGGAGGAGATCTCCTCCGCGCGCTCCTCGCCCACCTCACGGCGCGGCTCCCTCGTGCGCTCCTGCTCGCGCACGAGGTCGTAGAAGCCGGTGAGCGCCGCGAACGGCATGAACTGCGCCGCGCGGTCCGTATGGCCCCGGGCTGCGCCGGCCGTGCCTCGTGCCCCCGGAGCGCCCCCCGCGTCGCTACTCATGATGCCCCCCGACCTGCTGGTTTCTCTCGCGACCCGTTGCCGCGGCCCGGTAGCTGATGCCTCGCACCAGCGCGTTCTTCCCGAAGCGCCGTTTGACGGCGTTGGTGGCCCGGGCGAGGCGCCTCTCGGCGGACCGCGCCTCCACGTCCGTGAAGAGCGAGAGCTCGGCGTACTCCACCGGCACGAGCGCGCCAAAGGCAATGTTGACGCGCCTGACGGCCCGGTTTGGGTCGACGGTCTCCGAGAAGAGCCCGAGCAGCTGCGCGGTGAGCTCCTCGCGCGAGTCGGTCGCCTCCGGGAGCTTGCGCGACGCCCCCGCGCCGTCCGTCGCGCGTCCGACCACGCGCGTGCCGTGCTCGCCGGTAAACGTCTGCGCCCGTTCGGGGGCGCCCTGCCCGTCCCAGGGACGACGCTCGCGCGCATAGCCCACGAACAGGGAGAGGTGTGCGCAGGCCATGCCCTTGTCCACGAGGTCGAGCACGAGCGCGTCCGCCATCTCGCGCAGCACCACGCGCGCCTCCTCGAACTCGTAGTCCCGCGCGAGCACCTGGCCGCTTCCGATGGAGTGGGCGCGCGGCCGGTACGCCTGGATCTCCTCGATGGTGCAGGGCTCGACTCCCCAGGCATGGTCGATGAGCAGCTCCGCGTTGACGCCAAACTCGTCGTAGAGCGCCTCCTCGGGGAGCAGCGCAACCTCGCCCAGGCAGCTCGCCCCCATCGCCGCGAGGCGCCGCGCGATTCCCGGCCCTATGCCCCATATGTCGGTGATGGGGCGGTGCGGCCAGACGAGGCACTTGAAGCGCTCCTCGTCGAGCTCCCCGATGTTGTCCGCGGCGTGCTTTGCCGTGACGTCGAGCGCCACCTTGGCGAGAAAGAGGTTGGGGCCGATGCCCGCCGTGGCGCAGATTCCCGTCTCGCGGCGCACGAGCGCGACGAGCTCGACGGCCAGCTCGCGCGGCGTCCTCCCGTAGAGGGCAAGGTAGGGCCCCACGTCCACGAAGCACTCGTCGACCGAGTACACGTGGATGTCCTTCGGCGAGAAGTACCGGAGGTAGAGGGCGTAGATCTGCGCGGAAACCTCCATGTAGCGCCGCATGCGCGGGCAGGCCATCTCGTAGTCGATGTCGTCGGGAATCTCGAAGACCCGGCAGCGGTTGCGCACGCCGAGCGCCTTCATTGCGGGGGATATGGCCAGGCAGATGGTCTTCTCGCCGCGCGAGGGGTCCGCGACGACGAGGCGCGCCTCGAATGGGTCGTACCCGCGGTCCACGCACTCGACCGACGCGTAGAAGCACTTGAGGTCAATGCAGAGATACGCGTGCGTCACGGCTCCCCTTTCACAAACACCTGTTCCCGTCGCGAGACCATGATGAGCGTCCGGCCGGACAGAAGTTCCTTTTTCGCGCGGCCGTCACAAATGCTGCAACACTTGTTCTGTTTTGAGGAAAGCTTCGCCTCTGGGTCGCCACGAGCTATACTGATACAAGCCTCGTATAGCTCATGGAGGGAATCATGGCAACGACGCAGATGAACGTACGCATAGACGCAGACGTCAAACGCCGCGGGGACGCTGCTCTGGCTCGGGCAGGATTCACGCCCACGCAGGCCGTGCGGCGCGTCTGGGAGCATGTGGCGGCGCTTGCCGATTCTCCCGAAGAGGTCGTTCGTCTGCTGGGGGAGCCTGACGAGGGCGACTCTCGGGAGCGTCTCTTGCTGCGAGAAAGCGCGGACGCCCTCGGGCTCGTTGATGCGCTCGTGGCCGAGCGCGGACCGCTCTCCGCTGAGGGGCTCGACTACGACGAGCTGCGGTACCGCGCTTGGAAGGAGCGTCTGACGGAGAGGGGCTGCGCATGAGCGTTCCCCTCAAGCTATTCGTGGACACCAACGTGTGGCTCGACTACTACCTCGACCGCGGGTCTCGCCACGACCAGGCGGCGCGCATCGTTATTTCTGCGGCGGGGGAGAGCGTGGCGCTCTATGTGACCGAGGGTGTCCTCAAGGACTTTTTCTTCCTCTTCCGGATGACGCTCAAGGATCTGCGGCGTGCCGACGGTGACGAGATAGACTCCTCGGTCGCCGCGTCGATCGACGAGGCGGCGTGGGCCTGCCTGAACAACATCATGCATCTGGCGCTTGTCGTTCCCATGGGCACGGCGGAGGTCTGGGAGGCGTTTTCGCTGCGTAGGGGCCACGGTGACTTCGAGGACGATCTGCTCATTGCCGCGGCGCGCCGTGCCGGCGTCGACTACCTGGTGACGTCAGACCAGACCCTCATCGCACGCTCGCCGGTCCCGTGTCTCGATGCCGCTGACGTCCCGCTGACCTAGGAGGCTGTATGCGGTCGTTTGTCGCGCTCGAGCTGCCGGAGGCGTTCGCCGACGAGGTCGCCGCGCTCTCGCGGTGCCTCTCGGCCGTCTGCGAGGGGCGCTTTGTTCGACCTGGGAACCATCACCTCACGCTGGCGTTTCTCGGAGAGGTGGGGGAGGCGGAGGCGCGCCGCGCCATGGATGCACTCGACGCTGCCTGTGCGGGCGCGGGGCCGGTGGAGCTCGTGGCGGAGGGCCTCGGCACCTTTGGTCGCGGGCGCGACGCGACGCTTTGGCTGGGCGTCGAGAAGAACCCGGGGCTCGCGGCCCTTGCGGAGCGCCTGCGCGAGGAGCTTCTCGCCCGCGGCCTTTGCTTTGACGAGAAGCCCTTCCTGCCTCACGTGACGATTGCGCGTCGCGCCCGCCTGCCGCAGGCGGCTCTGGAGGGCCTTGCCTTCCCGTTGCCGGACGAGGCGCGTGCCGTCACGCTCTACCGGAGCTTCCTGGACCCCGGCGGCGCGCGGTACAAGCCGCTCTATACGGTCGAGTTGGGCTAAAGTGCGGGTTACGGACGCTTTGGGGTGGGAAACCGTCCGTAACCCGCACGTCCTTCGATGACGCCCGACCTCACGCGCCGACGTCTGCGGCCTCAGCGATGCGCGCCAGAAAGAGCTCCCCGTAACGCTCGGCCTTCTTGGCGCCCACGCCCGAGACGCCGAGCAGCTCATCGACGGTCCGCGGCCTCTTGGCGCACATGTCCACGAGCGTGGCGTTGTTGAAGATGAAGTAGGACGGGACGCCCTGCTCGCGGGCGAGCTCGGAGCGCAGCTCGGAGAGCTCAGCGTAGAGGGCCTGGCCCGCCTCGTCGAGCTCGGAGACGTCCGTGGCGGCGCGCGTTTTGGTCGGGGGCGCGACGGCGCGCTCGGCGCGCGGAGCCCCCTTGGCGACCTTGATGATAAACGGCTCGTCCCAGGGGGCGTCCCTCCGCAGGAAGGCGCCTGATTCCGACGTGAGCGAGATCGTGGGGTAGTCGCCGCCCGTGCGCGCGAGCACACCTCGAAAGACCAGCTCGTCGAGGACGGAGCGAACGTGTGACGCGGAGGCGTCCGCCATGATGCCGTAGGTCGAGAGCGTATCGAAGCCGCGGCGCAGGACCTTCTCGCCGCGTGAGCCGCGCAGCACGTCGGTGACCATCGATGCCCCGGCGCTGCGTCCGCGCTGGGCGATGCGCGCCACGCAGCTCACGATCTTGAGCGCGTCGGTCATGGCGTCGACCTCCTCGAAGTCGGTGAGGCAGTTGCCGCAGCTCCCGCAGTACGCGGGAGCCTCCTCACCGAAGTAGCGCAGGATGTGGGCGCGCAGGCACTCGGTGGTGGTTGCGTAGAAGACCATCTGGCGCAGGCGCTCGGCATCGCGCTCTGCGAGGGTCTCACGCTGCTCGGGGGTGAGGTCCTCGCGCGGCTCGGTGCGGGAGAGCAGAAACTCCGCCGTGTGCACGTCGCCCGGGGAGTAGAGCAGAAGGCAGTCGGCCTTCGTTCCGTCGCGCCCGGCGCGCCCGGCCTCCTGGTAGTAGTTCTCGAGCGAGAGCGGCAGGTTGTAGTGAACCACGTAGCTCACGTTGGACTTGTCGATGCCCATGCCAAAGGCGTTGGTGGCCACCATCACGCGCCGGCGGTCGTAGAGGAAGTCCTCCTGGTTGCGCTCGCGTTCCTCGGCGGAGAGCCCCGCGTGGTAGCGCGTGGCGGAGAGCCCCTCGTCGCAGAGCAGCTCGCAGACCTCCTCCACCGCGCGACGGCTCGAGCAGTAGACGATTCCGGAGCGCTCGAGGTGCTGCCTGGCAAACGACACGAGCATGCGGTCCTTCTCGGCTGCCCCCCTCGGGCGCGATACGAAGAAGGAGAGGTTGGGGCGGTCAAAGCTCGCCACCACTACGAGCGGGTCGCGCAGCGCGAGCGCCGAGGAGATGTCCTTGCGCACGGCGCGCGTTGCCGTGGCGGTGAGGGCCATGACGGGGGGTCGGGCGGGAAGGGCTCCCAGAAAGTCAATAATGCGCTGGTAGCTGGGCCTAAAGTCGTTGCCCCACTGAGAGATGCAGTGCGCCTCGTCCACGGCGAGCAGCGCGACGCCGCGCTCGGAGACGCACTCGACGAAGGAGGGGTCGTCCAGGCGCTCGGGCGCTACGTAGAGCAGAGCGAGCGCCCCCGTGGCGACATCGAGCAGCACGCCGGCGCGCTCGCCGCCGCTGAGCGTGGAGTTGAGGCAGGACGCGGCGACGCCCATCTGGCGCAGCGCGCCCACCTGGTCCGCCATGAGGGAGATGAGCGGGGAGACCACGAGCGTGAGGCCGCCCGTTCGCTCTGCCAGCGCGAGCGCGGGGACCTGGTAGCAGATCGACTTGCCTGCGGAGGTTGGCATGACCGCCAGCACGTCGCGCCCGCCGAGCGCGGTGTCGACAATCTCGGCTTGGTGCGGCCGAAAGCTCGGATAGCCAAAGGTGTGCTGCAAGATGTCGAGCGGTGTGGCCATGCCTCTCCTCGGAACGGGATCTTTGGGAACCATTGTGGCAGAGCGGCAGGACAGAAACGAGCACTCGCCCGGCCGTGTGGTCGCGACGGGGCATGCCGCTGGCGGGCGCTTACCCATTCCTTACATGGACGCCTTCCGCTGCAGATACCCTAAAAAAGTTCTGGCAGTTTCTGCCGCCACCCCGAAAGCGCACGAGCCCGTGCGCACTCTATCGCCGAAGGGATGACGATGAGACGGGAGAAGGAGCTCCTCGCGCGGGTTCGCGCGGCAAAGGGCAGCGCCCGCGCCGCGGACGACCTGGTGCGCGACTACCTGCCGTTTATCAAGTCGGAGACGGCAAAGTTCATGGGCAGGCCCCCGCGCGAGGGCGCAGACGACGAGCTGGGAATCGCCATGTTCGCGTTTCACGAGGCCGTTCTGGCCTACGACCGCGGGCGCGGGGCGTTTCTGCCCCTGGCCGCGCTGAGCATCAGGAACCGACTGGTCGACTTCAGGCGTCGCGAGCGTCGCCACGAGGGCGTCGACTCCCTCGACGAGCCACGCGGGGGTGCGGGAGACGATGGTCGGGCGCTCGTGGACGACCTTGCCTGCGAGCGCGACGAGATCGGGGAGAGCGAGGGGCGCTCCGCGAGCCGCCGGGAGATCGTCGCGTTCGCGCGACAGCTCGAGGGACTGGGAATCGGGCTCGCGGACGTGGCGCAGAACTGCCCGAAGCAGGGTCGCACGCTGGAGGCGTGCGGCAGGGCGCTCGCCTATGCCCGCGGCGACCAGGCCCTTCTCGACCGCGTCGCCCAGACGGGAAAGCTGCCGCTGGCCGAGCTCGCCCGCGGGTCGGGCGTGGAGCGCAAGACGCTCGAGCGCCACCGCCGCTACCTCGTGGCTCTTCTCGTCGCTTACACCAACGGATACGAGATCATCCGCGGGCACCTCTGCAGGATGCCGGGACGATCGGGAGGCGAGGCGCGATGAGCTACCTGATCATGGAGTGCGCCGCGAGCTATGCCGTGGCGCTCGACGAGGAGGGGCGCTTCGTGAAGGTTCCCAATCTCGGCTACGAGGTGGGACAGCGCGTCGAGGACGTGGTCGTGCTCGACGAGCCCGACACGGAGGTCATTGACTTCTCGACGCGTCGGCGCGGCCGCGGGCGCCTTGTTGCCGGGGTTGCCGCGGCGCTGGTGGTGTGCGCGGTGCTCGCGGGCGGGGCGGTGGTGTGGGGCACGCCGGTCGGCACGGTGCACATGCGCATCAACCCCGAGGTGAGCATGGAGGTCAACCGACTTGATCGCGTGGTCGGGCTCGCGGGCGACAACGAGGACGGCGTCGAGCTCGTGGAGGGCTTCTCGTACTACGGACGCACGGTCGACGAGGTTTCCGACGACCTCGCCACGAGGGCAGAGGATCAGGGGTACCTCGACGACGGCGGGACGATTGAGGTCACGGTTGAGTCGGATGACGAGGACTGGAAGGTGGCGACCGAGGACCGTCTCGTGGTCGAGCTTGAGGTCCACCTCGAGCACCGCGTTGTCGTGGTCGGTCCGGGCGAGCTCGCTGCGGGCGATGAGGACGATGATTCCGATGCCGACGGAGTGGCTCCCGAGGACCTCGGTGATGACGCGACGTCCCAGGATTCGAGCGTGACGACCTCCCCCGCGCCCCATCCCGTTCCGACGACCGACGACGACGGCGATGACGACGATGACGACGAGGACGGCGATGACGACGATAGCGATGACGACGATGACGATGGCGACGATGACGATGGCGACGATGACGATGGCGATGACGACTAGGCTCCCCCGCGCCTGAGCCGGGAAGCGGACGAGACGACCCTCGTGCGAAAAAGTTTTTCTCCGCTACCCCGGTTTCGGGTTGTTCCCCGCGCAACCTCTCACTGCACGGCAAGAAGAGGCCCAATCACATCAAGGAGGACACCATGAAGGCTACGAGGACCACGAGCTCGAAGAGCATCCTGCTCGGCGCGATGGCGGGCGCGGCACTTGTGGCGGCGCTGAGCGGCTGCGGCACCACCCCGTCGAGCTCTCCGCAGGCTCAGAGCGCGAGCGTTGCCGCCCCTCAGGACCAGACGGTCAAGACGGCGGGAACGTTGCTTCTGAGCGTCAACCCTGAGATCGAGGTCGAGTACGACGACGAGGGGCTTGTCACCGAGGTCGAGGGCGTCAACGACGAGGGGCGCGGGGTCGTGAGCGACTATGCTGGCTACGAGGGGCGCGAGGCTCGCGACGTGGTCTCCGACCTCGTGGAGGAGATCTATCGGGACGGTTACTTCGACCAGACGGTTGACGGGCATGACCGCAACGTGGTGGTCAAGCTCGAGCAGGGCTCGAGCTACCCCGGCGACGACTTCCTGCGCGGGATCGAGGACGACGTTCGCTCGAAGGTCGGGACGTTCGGACTTGCGTCGGACGCGCTTGCCGTTGCCCCCGACCAGCTCGACGAGCGCGGCTACATTGGCCTCGACGCGGCGAAGGACATCGTTCTCGCGCAGCTTGGGCTCAATGAGGCGTCGTTCAACGACCACGAGTACGAGCTCGACGACGGCGTCTACGAGATGGAGTTCTCCGCCAACGGCGTGGAGTACGAGTACGAGGTCGACGCGCGCTCCGGCAAGGTGCTCGAGGCCGACATCGACGGCAACGACGACTGGGACGGTCGCGACGACTGGGACGACTGGAACGACGACCGCTACGATCGCGACGACTGGGACGACGACCACGACGACGACTACGATGACCGCGACGACCGGGACGACCGCGATGACGACCGCGACGACCGCGACGACGACCGCGATGACGACCTGGACGACTGGGACGACTGGGATGACTGACGACGCGGGGG
Source organism: Thermophilibacter mediterraneus (assembly GCF_900119385.1). Lineage (GTDB taxonomy): Bacteria > Actinomycetota > Coriobacteriia > Coriobacteriales > Atopobiaceae > Thermophilibacter > Thermophilibacter mediterraneus. The sequence continues at coordinate 348,835 of NZ_FPKO01000009.1, read as the reverse complement.
TTCCCGGCGGGCGAGTCCCGACATAAGCGTGCGGGTTGCGGTCGTTCTGGAGCTCGAAAGCGTCCGCAACCCGCACTCACCTGAATCGCGTGCGGGTTATGGACACTCTGGGTTCCGAAACCGTCCATAACCCGCACCTGCGAGGGTCCTCAGGCCCCGCGGGCGCAGGATGCCCTACAGTGCGGCGCCGATCGCGACGAGGGCGACGCAGCACGCGAGCGTCGCCCAGTCGCGCGCGACGAGCGGGTAGCGCCGATAGCTGCTCTCGCGCGTGCGGAGGTAGAAGCCGCGCTGCTCGGCGGCGAGCGCCGTGGCGTCCGTCTTGCCGACGGAGCTCACCAGCAGCGGCACGCACATCGGCAGCATGAGCCGCAGCTTGCGGAAGGGGTTGCGGGTGTCGTACTCGACGCCCCGGGCGGTCTGCGCCTCCATGATGGCGGTCATCTCCTGCGAGAACACGGGCACGAATCGCAGTGCGGTCGTGAACGTGAACGCATAGCGGTACGGCACGTGCAGCACCTCCACGCAGGCGTTGGCGAGGTCGCCCATCTTGGTCACCGAGAGCATCAAGATCAGCGGCATGGCAACTCCGAGCAGTCGCAGGCACGCCTTGGAGCCCGTGACCAGGCCGTCCACGGTGATCCAGGCCGCGACCGGGGCGCCCGTCCGCACCACGGCGGTCTGGAGCGCGAGCATGATCGCTGCCAGCGGCACCAGCACCTTGAGCAGTGACGTCAACCGTCTCAGCGCCCCCGCGTACGCGCCGAGCGCCAACGTCAGCGCGATGAGGCCCACGAGCAGCGGATAGGTGTCGGCGAGCAGCGTCGCCACGATCACCGCCACCGCGACGGCAAGCTTGGTGACGGGGTTCAGCCGATGGAGCAGCGTGTCTCCGGGCACGTAGTCGATGACGCTCGTCACGGGCGCACCATCTCCTCAACAAGGTCGACGATCCCGGACACCTGGCTGATGCCGGCGAACTTCTCGGACGAGCTCAGGGCCAGCGCGCGCGAGAGCTGCGCCACCTGCGGCGCCTCGATGCTCGCCGCCTCCATGACCTCCGGACGCGAGAAGACCTCCGCCGCGCGTCCGTCCGCGAGCACCCGCCCGCCGGCCATGACCACGACGCGCTCGGCGAAGTCCGAGACGACCTCCATGTCGTGGCAGACCATGATGACGGCGCACCCGCGCTCGGCCATCTCACGCACCGTCTCCATGACGGTCATGCACTCGCGGTAGTCCAGGCCGCTCGTGGGCTCGTCGAGCAGCACGACCTGCGGCTCCATCACCACCACGGAGGCGAGCGCCACCATCTGCCGCTGTCCGCGGGACAGCGAGAAGGGCGACTCGCCCGCCGGAAGGCCGAAGCGCTCGATCGCGGCGGCGGCCCTTCGACGCGCCCCCTCGCCGTCCACGCCCTGGAGCTCCAGTCCAAAGGCAACCTCGTCGAGCACGGTGTCCTTGCAGAGCTGTCGGTCGGGGTTCTGGAAGAGGGTGGCGACGTGCGCGGCGATGCGGCTCACCGGCACGGCCCTCGTGTCGATTCCGGCGATGCGCACCTCGCCGGACGCGGGTCGCAGCAGGCCGTTCAGGAGCTTGGTGAGGGTGGTCTTGCCGGCGCCGTTCTGGCCGACCACGCCCACGAGCTCTCCGGGACGAAACGCGAGGTTCACGTGGGACACGCCGTCGCCGGACCCGGGGTAGGCAAAGCTGACGTCACGAAGGTCAACCACGGGAGGGGCTGCCTCCTCGGCGCGGCGCGGCGCGGGCGCGTGCGGAGACGCGTGCGAGGGGGCGTCGCCCAGGGCGTCGTCCCGGGCGGAGCGACTCGTCACGACCGGGGACTTCTTCCCCCGTCCGGCGAGAAGACCCCTGATGAGCGCCTCGGCCTCCTCTACGCTGAGGCAGGGCGGCCCGGGCTCGATGACGCCGTGCTCGGCGAGGCTGTTTGAGACGCGCGCCACCCGGGGACTGTCTACGCCCATGCGCCTGAGCTCGGAGCCGTGCGCGAAGACCTCGCGCGGGGTGCCGTCGAGCGCGAGGCGGCCACCGTCCATCACGAGGACGCGACCGCAGAACTCGGAGAGCAGCGCCACCTTCTGCTCGATGACCACAACGGTGATGCCCTCGGTTCGGTTGAGCTGGGAGAGCGTCTGGAAGATGAGCTTGGAGCTGGCCGGGTCGAGGGCGGCGGTGGGCTCGTCGAGTACCAGGACGCGCGGGCGCAGGGCCAAGATCGCGGCGACGGCCACCTTCTGCTTCTGCCCGCCGGAGAGCGTTGCGATCTCTCGGTCGCGCAGCTCGGAGATGCCCACGGTCTCGAGCGCACCGGAGAGGCGTCCCTCGATCTGGTCGTGGGGGACGCCGAAGTTCTCCAGGCCGAAGAGCAGCTCGTCCTCGACCACGGAGGCGACCATCTGCGCGTCGATGTCCTGCGTCACGCTTCCCACGGTTCGCGCGATGTCGGTGAGGCTGACCTCGCAGGTGTCATGGCCGTCAACGATGGCGGCGCCGTAGAGGCTTCCGCGATAGTGGTGCGGCACCGCGCCGGAGAGCACCGCCGCCAGCGTAGACTTGCCGGCGCCCGAGGGGCCGGTCACGCCCACGAACTCACCGGGGAAGATCTTGAGCGAGACGTCGTCGAGGGCGCGCTCGTCGCGCTCCCCGTAGCAGAACGAGACGTCTTCGAGGCTGATGATGGCGGGCGAGCTCATGGGCGGGGGAGGTCCTTTCTGGGCGTGCGGGTCGGGCGTCGGCGCGACTCGGGACGCCGGCCGTCCGGCCACCGTCCCGAGCCGATGCGCCGCGCGCTAGTCGCTCAGGCCGAGCGCCTTGCGGATGGGCAGGTAGAGGGCGCTCACGAGGACGGCGTTGAAGGCGGCGGAGAGCACCACCACGGGCAGCATGGCCGCGGCGAGCTCGGCGGCGGCGCCAACCATGGCGATGCGGATGAGCATGAAGATCACGCCGGAGACCACGGTGGTGACGAACGACCCCGCGAGCGGGACGAGGCGCTTGGCCGGGGTCCCCATGCCGGCTCGCACGATGAGGGCCATGAGCATGGCGGCGATGCCCTCCGCGGCAAAGTCGACGAACGGCGAGGTGGTGGTGAGCTGGATGACGGCGGCCGAGATGAGGCCGATGATCAGGGCCTGCCCCACGTTGGGGCGCACCACCAGAATGGTCAGGCAGAACGCGGAGATGATGAACTCGGGGCTGATGAGGCCGCCGGAGATGCTGGAGATCATGCGACCCACGGTGAAGTTGAGGATGAAGCCTGCGGCGAGGAGCACGGCGAGAAGGACGAGGGACTGGACGTCGAGCTTGCCGCGGTCGACGGTGGCAACGGTGCGGGCGGCGGAGGTGGTGGCGTCAGACATGGCGAGTTCCTTTCTGGGAAGAGGGGTGATGCTCTTGAGTGATTCTTGTTAGATGGCGAGGTGCAAAAAAGAAGGGGCCCCGGTCGCCCGGGAGCCCCTCATGCGCGAATTGAGACGTGGCGCGTGAGCTCACCATCGACCGAGTGAGGAGAAGTTGCGCCACCACCAGTTCTGAGACGTGCGAGCGATGCGGGCGGTCTTGGTCATGGCGCGCTCCTCTCTGTGCTCGGCCGCGATGCGGCGCCAAAGGTGTTGGAGACAAGATACGCGCGCCCCGGTCATGGCGCGCGAGAGTTTTTCTCGTTGAAACAATCGGTCGGAACTGGCGGCGCTCGTGCCCCCGACGCTTGTGCTTATCGCGTGATGTGCCTGCCAGGTGTCCCCTCCCCCCTATAATGTTGATTAGTTAACATCTATCGGGCGGGGGGAACGGGAGGCCCGGCGTGACCGGACAGCGCTTCGAGGACTTCGTCGGCATCATCAGCGCCCTGAACAAGGAGATCCAGCGCATCAAGACCGCCGAGGCCCGGCGCCTGGGGTTTCGCGGTTCGGACGTGATGTGTCTCTACTACCTGGTCAAGTACCCTGACGGTCTCACGGGGTCCGAGCTCGCGCGCCTGATCGATGTGAGCCGCGCCGCCATGTCGCGCACGGTCGCCCACCTCGCGGAGGACGGCCTCGTCGAGGTGGGGGACGCCGATGACGAGGAGGCGTCCAAGTATCGCGCGCCCGTTCGCCTGACCGAGAAGGGCCGCGAGGCCGCGCGTCCCCTCGACGACATCATTCACCGAGTGCTTGACGAGGCTGGCGGGGAGCTGGCCGCCCGTCAGCGCATGCAGATGTACGATTCGCTCAATCACATCCTCGAGAGGCTCAAGACGTTTGGGCGAGACGAGTAGACGCCTCGGACGAACAGAAGGGAACAGCCATGTCCGTTCGCATCATCACCGACTCCGGCTTCGACATCCCCGGGGAGGGTGACCCGCGCCTCACGGTGCTCCCGCTCTCCATCACCTTTGGCGAGACCACCTACGCCGACGGCGTCGACCTCACGAACGAGCGCTTCTTCGAGCTGCTCATCGAGAGCGACGAGCTCCCCAAGACGAGCCAGGCGACGCCCTTCCAGTACCAGCAGATCTTCGAGCAGGTGCGCGCCGCCGGCGACGAGGCCGTGGTGATTACGCTGTCGTCCGGGCTCTCGGGAACCTACCAGAGCGCCGTCACCGCCGCCGCGGACTACCCCGAGGTGCGCGTGGTCGACAGCAAGAACGTCACGATCGGCCAGGGCATCCTGGTTCAGTACGCGCTGCGGCTCGTCGACGAGGGGCGCGGCGCCTCCGAGATCGCCTCGTTGGTCGAGTCCGCGCGCGAGCGCCTGGTGCTTCTCGCCCTGCTCGACACACTCGAGTACCTCAAGCGCGGCGGGCGCATCCCCAAGAGCGTGGGGACCATCGGCGAGCTGCTCTCCATCAAGCCGGTGGTGGGGGTCCGCGACGGCGAGGTCGTGATGCTGGGCAAGGCCCGCGGCTCCAAGAACGGGCGCAACCTGCTTCACCAGGAGGTCGAGAAGAACGGCATCGACTTCGCGATGCCGGTGCTGATCGGCTACTCGGGCCTCTCGGACAAGCTGCTGCGCAAGTACCTCGATGACAACCGGGCCATCTGGGAGGGCAAGGTGGCCGAGGAGGACCTTCCGATCACGTCGGTGGGCGCCACGGTCGGGACGCACGTGGGGCCGAACGCCATCGCGCTCGCCTTCTTCCGCGTGGAGTAGCGGTTCGCGGCGGCGGGGGCGCGGGGTCGCGTCCCCGCCGCGAGGCCGTCAGGAGAGCACCTCGCGCACGATGAGCTCGATGAGGCTCTCCACGGACATGGGCTCGGGCTCCGAGAGCCAGGTGCTCACCGCCGCCACGATGCCCGAGAGATAGAACTCCAGCAGGACGTGGGCCTGCTGTGGCGTGAGCTCGTCGGCGGGCAGCACGAAGCGCTCGAGCAGGGGCGCGACCGCCTCCTTGAAGCGCCGGGTGAACGTCGGGTCCCCGCGCTCCCCCAGAAGCACCTCGAAGTAGCCCCGGTACTCCTGGGCCATCAGCAGGATGACGCCCATGTGCTGCGAGAAGTCGAGGCGCTCCCCCTGAAGGAGGCGCTCGTTGACGAGGCGCGAGAGCCCGTCGAGCAGGCGCGACTCGATGTCCTCGAGCAGCTCGTAGACATCATGGTAGTAGAGGTAGAAGGTCGCGCGGTTGTAGCCCGCACGGTCCGTGATCTCTCGCACCGAGATCTTCTCGATGGGCCGCTCAACGTAGAGCTCCCAGAACGCCTGGCGGAGGTTGGCGCGCGTCTGCTCCGTGACCTGCGGCTGCTTCCTCATGGCTCCTCCTCGGGACGTGCGGGGGCCGTGCAAAAGTCGTGCAAAGGTGACTGTCACTTTTGCACGCTCGACACTTGGGCCCCACGTGTCGAGCGCGTGTTCTTCTCGTCCCCCGGTCTCAGTATACTTCGATTAGACAACACGTTGTCGAGCAATCGGAGCAGTGATGGCCTACATCGACTTCCTGGACGTCGTGCGCACCTATGGCGAGGGCTCAGCCAAGATCAACGCGCTCGACGGGGCGACCTTCACCGTCGAGCGTGGCGAGCTCGCCGTCATTCTCGGCGCGTCGGGTGCCGGCAAGACCACGGCGCTCAACGTCCTGGGCGGCATGGACAGCGCCACCTCGGGCACCGTGGTGGTGGACGGGCGCGACATCAGCTCGGCGGGGGAGAACGACCTCGTGCTGTACCGTCGCGCGGACGTGGGATTCGTCTTTCAGTTCTACAACCTCGTGCCCAACCTCACGGCGCTCGAGAACGTCGAGCTGGCGACGCAGATCTGCCCCGACTCGCTCGATCCGGTGGAGACCCTCGAGAAGGTCGGCCTCGCCGAGCGCCTGAACAACTTCCCCGCGCAGCTCTCGGGTGGCGAGCAGCAGCGCGTCTCCATCGCGCGCGCCATGGCGAAGAACCCCAAGCTGCTGCTGTGCGACGAACCCACCGGCGCGCTCGACTATCAGACCGGCAAGCAGATCCTCCAGCTGCTGCAGGACATGTGCCGCAACGAGGGCATCACCGTGATCATCGTGACGCACAACGCCGCGCTCGCCGACATGGCGGACCGGCTCATCCGCTTCAAGAGCGGCAGGGTCACGAGCATGACCGTGAACGAGCATCCCAAGCCCATCGCAGAGATCGAGTGGTAGCCATGGCAGGTCGTCCCGCGCGCTCGCGCAGCGCCTTCACGCGCGACATCCTGCGCACGGTGCGCGGGAGCCTCAAGCGCTTCGTGGCGCTCGCCACGATCACCGCCCTGGGCGTGACCATGCTCACGGGCCTGCGCGCCTCCTGCGTCGACCTGCGCAACTCCGCTGACGAGTTCTTTGACGCGCAGCGGCTCTTCGACGTGCGCGTGCAGTCCACGCTCGGCCTCACCGACGAGGACGTGGACGCGCTCGCCGCGCTCGACGGGGTCGAGGCCGCGGAGGGCGGGTACGTCGAGACCGCCTACACGACGGTCGGCACGGTCTCCGAGAAGGTCGACGTCAAGGCGCTCTCGCCGTCGGGCATGAACGAGCCGCTCGTCATCGAGGGTCGCCTACCCGAGAGCTCCGACGAGGTCGCGGTGACCGTTCGCTACCTCAAGGACTCGGGGCTGGGGATCGGGGACACGGTGAGCTTCCACGGCGCCGACGACGAGGCCGACGACGAGGCGGAGGAGGGCCTCTCCGCCCTCGACTCCGGCTCCACGGAGGTGTTCGAGCGCGGGGAGTACACGATCGTGGGCACCGTGCTCGACCCGATGGACGTCAACGCAGGAGAGGGAACGATGTCGTTCCGCTCGAGCGGGGGGTCGCAGTACTCGTTCTTCGTGCTGCCGGAGTGCGTGACGGCGGAGGCGTACACGGTGGTCTACCTCAGCGTTGAGGGGGCCGCCGAGCCGCTGTGCTACTCGGCGGAGTACGAGGGCATCGTCGACGAGGTCAAGCAGAGCGTTGAGGACGCCCGCTCCGAGCGGGAGCGAGCCCGCGGCGAGGACCTGCGCGCCGATGCCACCGCCGAGGTGGACGAAGCCGAGGCGGAGGCCCTCGAGGAGCTCTCCGACGCGGAGCAGGAGATCGCGGACGGTCAGGCGGAGCTCGACGACGGGCGCGCCGAGGCGGCGGACGGCCAGCGCGAGCTCGACGAGCAGCGCGCAGATGCCCTGAGGCAGCTCGACGAGGCGCAGCGCACGATAGACGACAGTCGGGCCCAGCTCGAGGACGGCGAGTCACAGCTCGCCGACGGCCGCGCCGAGCTCGAGGAGGGAATCGCAGAGTTCAACGCGCAGCTGCCGGCGGCCCGCCAGCAGCTCGAGGACGGCCAGGCGCAGCTCGACGCGGCGCGGGAGGAGTTCCACGCGACCACGATCGCGCCACTCGAGGCCCAGCGCGACGAGCTCTCGGCGACGGTCGAGCAGCTGCGCCAGACCGTTGACTCGCTCGACGCAAACGCGGCCCAGCTCGCAGACGGCATCGAGGCCGCCGCGTCGTCCCTGCCCGAGGACGAGGGAGAGGCGCTCGGTGTCCTGGCGCAGCGCGTGCGCGACGCCTGGGAGTCGGTCGGGGCGCTCGACGGGACGGACGAGGCGGCGACGCGGGAGGCCGTGGCGCTCTTCTCCTCCGCGCTCTCCGACGCCGCCGCGGCGCTCGAGCCCGTCTCGCAGTCGCTCGGGGAGGCACAGGCGCAGGTCCGGCAGCAGATCGAGCTCATCGACCAGCAGGTCGCCGTCCTGGACGAGAGTCTGGCGGAGCTAGATGCCGGCATCGAGCAGGCGGAGCGTGAGCTTGCGGAGCTTGACGAGAAGATCGCGGAGCTCCAGGCCGAGGATCTTGAGAGCGCGGAGCTCGAGGCCCTTCTCGCCGAGCGCGAGGAGGTGGCCGCCGGGCTCGAGGAGCTCTCCTCCCAGAGGTCGGGCCTCGAGTCGTCGCGCGACGAGGCCGTTGCCGGGCGGGAGGCGGCGCAGGGACAGCTCGACGCGCTCACGGAATCCCGCGAGGGGCTGCAGCGGATCATTGCCGTCGGCACCGCGGGGGCGACGAGCGACCAGGGTGCCGCCGCGCTCGCGAGCGGTCGCGTGCAGGCGGCGACGGGGCTCGCGCAGGCACAGGCGGGCCTCGCGCAGGTCGAGGCCGGCATCGAGCAGGCAACCAGCGCGGCGGAGGCGGAGTTCTCCAAGCAGCAGGCCGTCATCGACCAGGGCTGGCAGGAGCTTCGGGATGCCTACGACCAGCTCGTGTCCGCGCAGGAGACGCTCGACCAGAGCGAGCGGGAGCTCGCGGACGGGTGGGCCCAGCTCGCCGACGGGCAGGCGGAGCTCGACCGGCAGCGTGCCGACGCGCTCGAGGAGCTCGACGACGCCCAGCGAACGCTCGACGAGGCCCTCGCCGAGATCGCCGACGGGCAGGCGGAGCTCGACGACGCCCGTGCGACCTTCGAGTCCGAGCGAGCCGACGCACTCGCCGAGATCGCCGACGCCCGCGCCGAGGTCGAGGACATCCCCGACGCGACCTGGTACGTGCAGGACCGCTCGAGCCTCTCGAGCTACGCGAGCGTCGACTCCGACGCCTCCTCGATAGAGGCCATCGGCACGGTGATTCCCATCGTGTTCTTCGTGGTGGCGGTGCTCATCAGCCTCACCACGATGACGCGCATGGTGGAGGAGGAGCGCGGGCTCATCGGCGTCTACAAGGCGCTCGGGTACGCGAGGGGTCGCATCCTCTCCAAGTACGCGCTTTACGCGCTCGCCGCGTGCCTCGTGGGCGCGGTCGCGGGCAACGTGCTCGGCTTCGTGGTGCTGCCCGCCATCATCTTCACGATCTTCTCGACCATGTACGCGCTGCCCGGGTTCATGTACGGCTACGATGCGGCGAGCGCGCTGCTCTCGTTTGCGCTCTTTGCCGCCGGCATCGTGGGGGCGACGCTGTTCACCTGCTGGCGCGAGCTGCACGAGTCCCCCGCGGACCTCATGCGCCCCAAGGCGCCCAAGGCGGGGTCGCGCATCCTGCTCGAGCGGGTGACGCCGGTGTGGGGTCGCCTGAGCTTCCTCAACAAGGTCACCGCCCGCAACCTTTTCCGCTACAAGCGTCGCTTCCTCATGACGGTCTTCGGCGTCGCGGGCTGCGTGGCGCTGCTCGTCACCGGCTTCGGCATCCGCGACACGGTGCTCTCGCTCTCTCCGCGCCAGTACGGCGACGCCGGCGTGACCCGCTACGACCTCATGGTCGTGAGCTCCTCCGACGACCTCGACGCCGTGCTCTCCGACCTCGGCGCCGACTCGGGGGTCGAGGACCTCACGCGCGCCTACATCGACAGCCTCACGGTGAGCTACGGGGACGACAAGGAGACCGTCCAGCTCGTGGTGGTGCCCGAGGCGTCAGACCTCGAGGGCTACGTCTCGCTTGCGGGGGACTCCGGTCAGGCGCTGGGACTCACCTCGGACGGCGCCGTCATCACGAAGAACGCCGAGCAGGTCATGGGCTTCTCGCTCGGGGACGAGCTCGCGCTGCAGGACAGCACGCTTGCCGAGGGGTCGGTGCGCGTGGACGGCATCGCGCTCAACTACCTGAGCAACACCCTCTTCATGACCGCGGACGCCTATGAGGCCGCGTTTGGGGAGGCCTGCGAGATGAACGGCGCGCTCGTGAGCCTCGCGGGGTCGGACGAGGAGCAGATCGAGCTGTCCGAGCGCCTCACCCAGGACGACCGGCTGCTCTCCGTGGTGTCCACGGCAAAGCTCGTGCGCGACTTCTCGAGCGCGTTCACGCTCATCAACACCGTGGTCTACGTCGTCATCGTTCTTGCCGCGGCGCTTTCGTTCACCGTGGTCTTCACGCTCTCCAACACCAACATCTCCGAGCGCGAGCGCGAGCTCGCCACGCTCAAGGTGCTCGGCTTCAAGCGGCCCGAGGTCTACAGCTACATCAACAAGGAGACGCTCATCCTCACGGGCATTGGCGTGGTGCTCGGCATGCCGATCGGCTACGCCCTGGCGCGCAGCCTCACGTGGATCCTGCGGATGCCGTCGCTGTACTTCGACGTGGTGGTGGACCCGCTCACGTATGTGATCTCCGCGGTGCTCGCGTTCGTGTTCACGCTGCTCGTGAACCTTATCACCAACCGCGCGCTCGACAGGATCGACATGGTGGGGGCGCTCAAGTCCGCCGAGTAGCGCAGGCGGCGGCATTGGCACCAGGCCGCCCGCGCACCCTGTGGTATGATTGCCGTCCACGAGGGAGTAGTGGCACGCCGAGAAGGGCGTGCGGTGCATCAACACGCTGGCCGGAGGCCTGGTGCGCCTTAATCAACGAGACTCGCGACGAGGGTGAGGGGCCCTCGTCGCGAGTCTCTTTTTGTGAGGTGCCCGTCGCGCGCGGGCGGAGAGGGGACGAGATGGGAATCGTCGAGCTGGTGCTGATCGCCGTGGGGCTCTCGATGGACGCCTTCGCGGTCTCGATTTGCCGTGGCCTGGGCATGAGGGAGCTCAACATGCGCACGGCCGCGGTGCTCGCGCTCTTCTTCGGTGGCTTCCAGGGGCTGATGCCGCTCGTCGGATGGGCGCTGGGCACGCAGTTCATGTGGCTCATCGAGCCTGTCGACCACTGGGTGGCCTTCGTCCTTCTCGCCTTCATCGGCGGCAAGATGCTCTGGGAGGCCCTTCACGAGGAGGCGGATGACGCCGCGGGGGAGGACACGAGCCGCATCGACCTGCGCGAGTTTCTCGTGCTGGCGGTCGCCACCTCTATCGACGCGCTGGCGGCGGGCATCTCGTTCGCGGCGCTCAACGTGGACATCGTCGCTTCGGTGTCCCTTATCGGCGTCATCACGTTCTGCCTCTCGTTTGTCGGCGTGGCCGTGGGCCACTACTTCGGGGCGCGCTACGAGAAGCCCGCGAGTGTCGTGGGAGGCGTCGTGCTGATCCTCATTGGCCTCAAGGTCCTGCTGGAGCACCTTGGCGTGCTGGCCCTCTAGCGCGGGGCACGACCTCGCCGTCGCGTCAGAGGCAGGCCTCTGCGATGATTCGCCGCAGCTCGTCGATGCCCTGGCCGGTCTCGGACGAGGTCACGACGACCTGGTCGCGCTCGATGTCGAGCTGGCGGGCGATGGTCGCGGCCTGCTGCGCCTGCTTGGAGCGCCCGAGCTTGTCCGCCTTGGTGAGCGCCACCACGAAGGGCAGCTCGCTCTCGCGGAGGAACCCCACCATCTCGTGGTCGAGCTTCTGGGCGTCGTGGCGGATGTCGACGAGCGCGATCACGAGGTTGAAGCTGCGCTCCTGGGCAAAGTAGCCCGAGATGAGGTTCGCCCAGCGCTGCTTCTCGCCCTGGGACACCTTGGCGAAGCCGTATCCCGGCAGGTCCACGAAGCGAATGCCGTCGACCTCGAAGAAGTTGATGTTGGCCGTCTTGCCGGGCGTGCTCGAGACCTTGACGAGCCCCTTGCGGTTGAAGAGCTTGTTGAGCAGCGACGACTTGCCCACGTTCGAGCGGCCCGCCACGGCGACCTCCGGCGTGGTGGAGGGCGGGAGCTGCGCCACGGTGCCGTACGAGGCCTCGAAGCGTGCGAGCTGGTAGTTGATGCCGGCCATGTGGGTCCTTTCGGTCGTGAGGCTGAGGCACCATTGTACCCGCGGGCGTGCAAAGGGGACAGGCACTTTTGCACGCCTGAGCTGCGACGGGTTCGGGCGAATCAAGGAGATTTGGCGTTTCTCGCCGAAGGGGTGCGTTGCGTGCGTTAATCTCGGGTATTAAGTAAGCCGAGTCTGACACGCCAGATTGACGCGTCCGTATCCGCCTCCCACCAGAAACGAGAACCATGAAGTACTGGAACGCCCCTGCAGAGAGCGTCCTCGAGGCGCTCTCCGTCGACGCCGGACATGGCCTCTCTCCCGAGCGTGCCGCCACCCTCCTGGAGGAGCACGGGCCGAACGCCTACCGCCAGGCGCCCCCCGAGGGCGTGGCCTCGATGGTCGCGAGGCAGTTTCGCGACGTCGCCAACCTGATCTTGGTGCTCGCAGCGTGCCTTTCGCTGGCCCTCGCCGTCCGTGAGGGGCACGGTTACCTCGAGCCCGTGGTCATCCTCGCGGTGATCGCCCTCAACGTGACGCTCGCCGTCACGCAGGAGCGCGGCGCCGAGCGCGCCCTCGAGGCGCTGCGCGACCTCAACGGCCCCGTCTGCCTGGTGCTGCGCGGCGGCGCGCGCGTGGAGGTGCCGACGGCCGAGGTCGTGCCGGGGGACGTCGTTCTGCTCAAGACGGGCGACCTCGTCCCGGCCGACGCCCGTCTCGTGGAGGCGACGGGGCTCGCCGTGGACGAGTCCTCGCTCACCGGTGAGTCCGAGCCCGCCGATAAGGACGCCCGAGCCCTCGTGGACGAGGACGCCCCCATCGGGGACCGCGCCAACATGGTCTTCTCGGGCTGCCTCGTCACGGCGGGCAACGCCGTAGCCGTGGTCTGCTCCACCGGCATGAACACCGAGATGGGCAAGATCGCGGGCTACCTCAACGATGCCCAGAAGCTCCAGACGCCGCTTCAGCGCAGGCTCAACCGAGTGAGCCGCATGGTCAGCGCGATTGCCGCCCTGGCTGCCGCCGCCCTTCTCGCCACGGGCCTGCAGCAGGGAGAGGAGTTCTGGAGCATGGTCCTCGCCGCGGTGTCGCTCGCCGTTGCCGCCGTGCCCGAGACGCTGCAGCTCATCGTTACCCTCACGCTCTCGCAGGGCGTGCACAACATGGTGGGCAAGCACGCGCTCATCCGTCGTCTGCCTGCCGTTGAGACGCTAGGGTCGACCTCGGTCATCTGCTCCGACAAGACGGGAACCCTCACGCAGAACCGCATGTCCGTGCGCAGGATCTGGGTCCCGGGTTCCGAGGTCGAGCACGTGGGGGATGGCGAGGAGGTCACAGGCGCCGCGCGCGAGCTGCTGCGCCGTCTGGCACTGGCCAGCAACGCGAGCGTCGAGCCCGACGGAGAGGGCGGCGAGAAGATCGTGGGGGACGCCACCGAGACCGCGATCGTGCGGCTGCTGCGCGAGGGCGGCGAGACGCGCGAGGAGCTGCTCGCGGACCTTCCGCGCGTGGGCGAGGTGCCCTTCTCGTCTGCGCGCAAGATGATGACGAGCGTCCACGCGCTGCCGGACGGCCGCTACCTGGTCCTGAGCAAGGGCGCGATGGACCGTCTTCCCTTCGCGGAGGCCACCCGCGAGGAGCTGGAGGAGCGCGCGCACGTTCACGACCAGTTTGCGCATGACGCGCTGCGCGTGATGGCGCTCGGAAGCCGCGTGGTCGATGAGCTCCCGGCAGACGGCGAGCTCGAGGGACTCGAGCGCGACCTCGCCTTCGAGGGCATCGTGGGCATCATCGACCCTCCGCGCCCGGAGGCGGCCGAGGCGGTGGCGACCGCGCGGCGAGCCGGTATCCGCACCGTTATGATCACGGGGGACCACGCCGCCACGGCGGGTGCCATCGCGCGGCAGATCGGCCTTCTGGGCGAGTCGGGTCGCGTGGTGACGGGCCGCGAGCTCGCGGCGATGTCCGACGAGGAGCTCGTGGAGAACGTGCGCGGCTACTCGGTCTACGCGCGCGTCTCGCCCGAGGACAAGATCCGCATCGTCGAGGCGTGGCAGGAGCAGGGCGAGGTCGTCGCCATGACCGGCGACGGCGTGAACGACGCGCCCGCGCTCAAGGCGGCCGACGTCGGCATTGCCATGGGCCGCTCCGGAACGGAGGTCGCCAAGGCGGCGGCTGACATGGTGCTCACCGACGACAACTTTGCCACCATCATCGAGGCCGTGCGCGAGGGCCGCAACGTCTTCTCCATCATCAAGCGCACGATCTACTTCCTGCTGGCGTGCAACCTCTCGGAGATCGCGATCATGCTGGGCGCGCAGATCCTGGGCTGGGGCACCCCGCTCACGCCGGTGATGCTGCTGCTCATCAACGTGCTCGGCGACGGCATCCCCGGTCTCAGCCTCGCGCGCGACCGCTCCGACGAGCGCATCATGGCGCGTCGTCCCATCGGGCGTACCGAGAGCTTCTTCGCCGGCGGGATCGCGCGCGCCATCGGCCAGCAGACGGTCGCCTTTGCGGCGGTGGGTCTCCTTGCGTTTTGGCTCGGCGCGTTCGCGTGGCTGCCGGGCGGGGAGGGGCCGTCGCTCGTGGCGGGTCAGACGATGTGCTTTCTGGTGGTGGGCTTCACCAGCATCCTGCACATCTTCACCGTGCGCACGCGCGGCTCGGTCTTTCGTCGCACGGTGCGCGACAACCTTCCGCTCGCGTGGGGCGCGGCGGGCGTCGTGGCCGCCTTCTCGCTCCTGGTGCTCGTGGAGCCGGTCGGCGCGGCGTTTGGCCTGGCCCCCATCGGGCCGGTGAGCTGGGCGTGCGCGCTCGGGCTCTCCGTGGTGCCGCTGCTCGTGGCCGAGGCGTTCAAGCTCTGGGACAATCGCCACGAGACCTGGCTCTACCGCCGGCGCCTCGTTCGCCACAGCAACACCGGCGACGAGTAGGCGTGCAGGGGGCCGTGCAGAGGGGACAGGCACTTTTGCACGCTTGGCGTGCAAAAGTGCCTGTCCCCTCTGCACGGCCCCCTGCACGCCTACGTGCGCAGAAGCGCGTCTACGAGGGCGTTGTCCTCGGGGTCGGGCGAGCCGAGCGGAAGCCCGCACGCCTCGAAGAAGTGGCTGCCGGCGAACTGACGCGCCCGGAAGGTGTCGTGAGCGCCGTCGCTCAGGTAGCGAACGCGCGAGAGGCAGTCGGTCGTTGCGCAGTAGAGCACACCGTGGCGCTCGGCGTAGGCGAGGTAGGTCTCGTCGTCGGACCACAGGGTCACGCCCGCCATGTTCTCGAGCTCGTAGGCTACGGCGTACTCGGTCCAGGAAATCTCGCGGACGCGCACGTAGGCGTCGAGCAGCGTGGCCATGCGCTTCACGCGGCTGAGCGTCGCGGCGGCGTCGATGAGGCGCGCCCCCGTGGCGGGAGGAAAGAGCGCCCGACGCGTCATCGTGGCGAGCGCTCGGTCTCGCTCGGACCCCTCGAGCAGGACGGCGGGAACGGAGAGCTTCATCGACTCGTCGGGAAAGAGCTCGATCGCGGAGTGCGCGACCACGGTCTCGTCGCGTGCGGGTATGCGAAAGACGAGGCTGTCGTGGGCGTGCTGGATGCGGCACGCAAGGCCGCGCTGGGAGAAGGCCTCGCGCATCGCCGCCGCCGTCTCGTTGGAGCGCTCGCGCGAGAACGACTCGTCCGACCGACGCCCCATCCTGAAGAGGTAGAGGTCGAAGAGCGGGAGCTCCTTGCGACGCGCGTCGGGCATGGGGTAGTAGACGGTGCGCTTGCAGAAGGCACGTACCTCGAGGCGTCGTCGCGTGGCCTTGTCGTAGAGGTCGACGAGGGCTGTTCCCGCGGCGGGGCCGGACGTGGATCCCTCCCGGATCTCAACGACGCCGTCGGCCACGTAGGGCGGGAAGTCCCCCTCGAGGACCTGGATGAGGATGACGCCCTGGTCGGGGTTCGCGGGGTCGGGCAGGAAGCGTGCCGAGAAGCGTGGCGCCGGCGAGACGTGGCGCCGGCAGAGCTCGCCGACGATCTGACTGACGTCGGCGGCGGGGCGGGGCACCGGGCACACGTCCTTCTCGGCGTCGGAGATGCCAATCACGAGCCACCCGCCCCGAGAGTTGGCGAACGACGCCACGATTTTGGGGATCTTGCGGCGAACGCTCGGCGAGAAGGTCTGCTTGAGCTCGAGGGCGAAGCCCTCCTCGAGCTCGCGAAGCTGCTCGAGGTCGGCGTAGTCGACCTCGGAGATCGCCTTGGGCGCGCCCTGGTCGCTGCGGAAGGGACTGAACATGGGGCCTCCTCGCTCTTCTCCCGCAGTATACCCACGGCAGCTTCGAACTAGCCCGAGCCTCGCGCACGGTATTTGGCCTTGAACCGTGCGCGAGGCTCGGGCTTACGGGTGAAGCGCGCCCTGCGATCAGTCGGCCTACCGACCTGCGAGCAGCGGCGTCATCTCGCCCTGGGCGAGCACGGTCACGCGGTGCATCGCGCGCGAGAGGGCCGTGTAGAGGCGCCTGCGCGCGAGCGGCGTGTCGGGGTAGACCTCCTCCTGCGCGTCCGGGACGATCACGTGGTCGAACTCGAGGCCCTTCGCGACGCGGAGCGGAAGCAGCACGACCCCGGTCGCCGGGAGCGCGACGCCCCTCCCCAGCACCGTCACCGCATCGCCGAGCTGCTTGGCGAGCCAGCTCACGCGTGCGTCGCTCTCGGCGACAACGGCGGTGAGTCCCTCGCCGGGCTCGGCCACGGCCTCGCGCAGCGCCGCGAGGTACGCGTCCTTATCGCCAAACGCGCGGATGGTGGGCTCCACGCCCGCGCGCTGGACCGACGTGAGGCGCAGCTGCTCCCGCTTGTCCAGCAGTCCCGTGAAGAGCGCGGTGATCTCGGGGGAGGAGCGGTAGCTCGTGAGCAGGCGGCACTCGTCCACGCTGCCGTGGCTCTCGCGGAAGATCTCGGCGATGCGGTCGAAGCTCGCCGTCCCCTCGAAGATTGCCTGGTGCTCGTCGCCGAGCAGCAGGAAGTGCGCGCGCGAGAAGTGGCGCGCGAGCACCATCAGCTGCGCCTCGGTGTAGTCCTGCACCTCGTCGACCATGACGAAGCGTGCGCCCTTCTCGCCCGTTCCGGTGAAGAGCAGGCGCAGGTAGAGCCACTCCGTGGCGGAGAGGGCGCTCGCCCTGAGGAGACGCATGCCGATTCGGTCGAGGCGCAGCCACTCGAGGCGCTCGATCATGTCGTGCGCCCCCGCGTAGCGCGACTCCACGAGCTTGCGCGCGTACTCGGCGGTCTCGGCCTCGTCCTCGGGGGAGATGGTCTCGCCGAAGACCTCGATCTGCTGCTCGACGTCCATCTCGAGCATTTCCTCCTGGAGCTCCTCGTCCTTTGCCATCTGCGAGAAGCGCCGCTCAAGGCGGTCGTGGAGCTCGTCTTTGACGAGCGCGGTGAAGCGCGGGCCCACGGGGAACTGCGAGAACTTCTCGACGGCGCCCTGGACCTGGCCGAGCTTGAGGAGGGGCTCGCCGCCCACCCTGATCTCGCGCAGGTCGTCCGGCTCGAGCGCGAGCCCGTCGGCGGCCTTCTCCATGAGGCGCAGGCGCTCGGGGTCGGTGTCGACGCCGAGGTCGCGCTCGCCGGCGCCCTGCGCCTCCACGAACGCGCGCCAGGTGAAGGTCTGGGGGTTGGACTCTCCCATGGAGGGGAGCACGGTGTCGATGTAGCTCTCGAAGACGGCGTTGGGCGTGAAGAGCCAGACCTGGCTGGGGTCGAGCGTCTTGCGCTCGCGATAGAGCAGAAACGCGATGCGCTGGAGCAGCACAGACGTCTTGCCCGACCCCGCGATGCCGTTGACGAGAAGAACGGGCACGTCCTCGTGGCGCACGACCTCGTTCTGCTCGCGCTGGATGGTGGCGGTGATGGCCTGCAGCTTCTCGGTGTGGTGCTTCTTGAGGGCGCCGAGCAGCAGGGAGTCCTGGATGGCCACCGTGGTGTCGAAGTACATGTTGAGCGTGTCGCGCACGATGTCGAACTGGCGGCGCAGGGTGAGGTTGACGGTGCGGGTCTTGCCGTCGACATCGTACGAGGTGGGGCCCATCTGCTGGTTGTAGTAGGTCTCTGCCACCGGGGAGCGCCAGTCCACCACGAGCGGGCGGCTGCGCTCGTCGGTCATGCCCGCGGCGCCGATGTAGACGTCGCGCGGGGGGCGCCCGGGCCGCATCTCGAGCGTGACCTTGGCGAAGTAGGGCTGCATGAGCAGCAGCATCACGCGGCGGAGCTTGTCCACGTTAAAGTCGTGGTGCTGGTTGTAGGCGTCGATGACGGCGTTGAGGCCCTCGATGGCGGCGAGGGTCTCGATGGTCTCGTCTGCGCCGCCGAAGTCCAGGCGCACCTCCTCGCTCATGTCGATGAGGTCCTGGCGCGCGCCGGCCTCCTTGGACCCGAGCTCGGCGGTGATGTCGTCCCTGATCTGGAGCAGCTTGGCGTAGAGCTCGGTGAGGTGCGCCTGCTCCTGCTGGAAGATGGGGTCGTCGCTGTGGGTGTGCTCGACGGTCTCGGCCATGGGTCTCCTCCTGCGGCGCGCGGAATATCGAGTTATCTATGGTACGCCATTGCGGCGTCTTGGTCGCTCATTCGAAAAAACGACAAGCGACGCTGCGTCTCTAAGACGTACAATAACCCTCACAGAATGCTATGTCGAAGGAGGAGCTATGGCTGAGAAGAACCCCCGGCCCGGTGTCGGCGGCGAGCGCAACGTGCCCTATGCGGAGCGCGCCGGCAACGAGTCGATCGTCTACTTCACGCGCGACCTCTCCGCAGAGGGCCTGCGCCGCGCCTTCGAGCAGGTGAGTGGCAACATCGACGGCAGGGTCGCCGTGAAGCTGCACACCGGCGAGCAGCACGGCCCCAACATCATCCCGCGCCCGTGGGTCGCCGACCTCATGGCATCCGACCTTCCCGGCGCCTCCATCGTGGAGACCAACACGTACTACGACGGTGACCGCTACACCACCGAGCAGCACCGCAGTACGCTCGAGGTGAACGGGTGGACGTTCGCTCCCGTCGACATCCTGGACGAGGACGGCGTCACCCCCTTCCCCGTGGCGGGCGGAAAGTGGTTCGACGAGGTCCATATGGGCTCGCACCTGGCCGACTACGACTCACTCGTCGTGCTCACGCACTTCAAGGGGCACACGCAGGGAGGCTTTGGCGGCTCTGCCAAGAACATCGGCATCGGCTGCGCGGACGGGCGCGTGGGCAAGAAGGAGATTCACACCACTCCCGGCTCCGACGACATGTGGGACATCAAGAACGAGGAGTTCATGGAGCGCATGATGGAGTCCGCCAAGGCGGTCTGCGACCACTTTGGCAAGAAGATCACGTTTGTGAACGTGATGCGCAACATGTCCGTCTCGTGCGACTGCGAGGGCACGGCGGCCATGCCGGTGGTCACGCCCAACGTGGGCATCCTCGCCTCGACCGACATCCTTGCGATTGACCAGGCGTGCGTCGACTTGGTCTACGCAATGAAGGAGCAGGACCATCACGACCTCGTGGAGCGCATGGAGACCCGTCACGGCCTGCGCCAGCTCAGCTACATGCACGAGCTCGGGATGGGCAACTGGCGCTATGCCCTGCTCGACCTCGACAACGGTGGTGCACGCATCCAGCCCGCCGAGGCGGTGGCACACGTGGTACCGTTCGAGGGATAAAAAAATAACGCATCAATTACCGACTTGCGGGCGCTCGATGGTGGCATCGGGCGCCCGCTCGCCTCTTCGAGACGTTGTATGCAGTTTTGGGAAAGGGAGTTGACTATGCCAAACAGGGCAATCCGTCTAGCAGGCATTGTTTCGAAACAGAACCGCTGATACCCGACCCCTTTTCCGAAATCTGCATACATTGTCCGTTCGTCACGAAATGCGGACCGCTCGTCGAGAGATCGTTCGGCCCCCTGGTGAGCCGACGGGGCGCTCGCAGGCACTGAGCTGGGCAAATAGAATGCCTGCAGCCACGGTGCATAGACGTGAAAGACGCGCGCCGAGCCATTTGGCTATCCTCCGCTCCCACCATACGGAAAGGGAGGGTTGCCATGTCGATTTGTCTGAGCCATCAGTCTGCGCTGCACTACTGGCTGACCAAGACGGAAGACGAGTGCATTCCGGACTGCTCGGAGAAGAGGTCGATAGCTCTGATGTCCGCCAGCATGAGGGAGATAAAGGAGGCGGGCCTTCCGCTCGACTTCTCCAAAGACGACCCCCTTCATGTTCTGGTGCCAAGTCACGAGGAGCAGCGCAACCTTCGGAGCGTCGTGACCCATCTGTGGAGGGCCAAGCTCCCCAAGGGCTCGCTATATCAGCTGTCCGGCATGAACCTCGTGTGCTCTCCCGAGCTTGCCTTTGTTCAAATGGCGTCGTGTCGTAGCTTGGTGCAGTGCGTAGAGGTGGGTTGCCACCTAACTGGGAAGTTTGCCATCTCAGACAGGGGGAGGGGTTACGCGGGAAAGCGTGCGGCCCTGACCACTCCCGAGGAGATGGAGGCATATCTGCGACAGCTGTCTCGGGTTCATGGCCTCGTGCGTGCCCGGGAGGCGTTGCGATATATAGTCCCAAACACAGCTTCTCCCATGGAGGTTCTGCTCGTGATGGCGTTTGTGCTGCCACCATGCCTCGGTGGGTGGGACATGCCTCAGGTCGTGGCAAACCAGAGAATCGACATCGACGAGGAGCTGCGTCCCCTTGTGAACGAGCGCTACTTCGAGGGAGACCTGTATCTTCCGACGGTGCGGGGAAACGTCGAGTACGACAGCTATGAATTCCACACGGGGAAGTATCGCTACGATCACACCCAGACGCGGCGCAACATCCTTGAGGCGATGGACGTCAAGACGGTTTCGGCCACATGGGGGCAGCTTGATACTTTTGAAAAATTTATGACATTTATGAATATGGTAAAGAGAAGATTTGGAATAGAGCGTCGTAACTTTACGAAAGAAGAGCGCAAGGAGCAGGAGAAGCTCTACGAGCAGCTGACGGATAGGAACTCGCGCCTGTTCTAGGTGCTGGGCCCTTGGGGGCGTATGCGCCATTGTATGCAGTTTTCAGAGGAGGGCCTGGCAGCGGCTGGATTATGTCCGCAGAACGGCAGGTAGACGACTTGCGTGATCCGGGATACCTCGGCTCCTCTCAAAAACTGCATACAACAGCAGAATGCGGCGTGCCGGCCGGCGTGGTTTCCGACGGGGCGGCGCCGGTCGCCCGCCCGGGCGGGTGATCGGCGCCGCCCCACAACCTCAGTCGTCCACGAACCCCACGCGATAGCTCGAGAACACGACCGCCCCCTCGTCCTGCGTGGCGTCGAGGTCGACGTCGGCCCAGATGCCGAAGTCGCGGTCGTCGTCGGAGTCGCGGAAGACCTGGTGCACGTGCCAGACGTGGGCGCCCTTCTCGTCGGACTCGTCGATTGTGTAGTAGGCCGCCGAGCGCGCGTCTGCGTCCAGCACGATCTCGTCGTGCTCCTCGTGGAAGCGGTCGAGGGCGCGCTGCCACACCGGCGCGCGCCACCCCCACTCTGCGTCGATCCTGCCCAGCTCGTCGACGTTGCCAAACGCGGCCAGCCGCACACGCGCGAAGAGCGCGTTGCGCACGAGCAGCGTGAGGGCGCGCCTGTCGCGCACGACCTCGTCGGGTGCGGGCGGCGCGGCGTCGAGGCCCTCCGCGGAGCCCTCGCCCGCGGCGGCCCACTCGTCCACGAGGGAGGAGTCGACCGTGCGCACCACCAGCCCCAGCCAGGCGATGATGTCACGCAGGCGCTCGTCGCGCTTGTCGAGCGGCACGGTGCGGTCGAGCGCGCGGAAGGCCTCCGAGAGGTAGCGCAGGAGCAGACCCTCGGAGCGCGCGATTCCGTAGCGCCCCACGTACTCCTTGAAGTCGCTTGCCGTCTCGACCATGTCGCGCAGGATGGACTTGGGGGAGAGGGCGAAGTCGCGGGCCCAGGGGACCTTCTCGCAGTACTCGGCAAAGGCGGCGTCGAGCAGCTCCTCGAGCGGCTTGGGCCACGTGACCTCCTGCAGGCGCTCCATGCGCTCGTCGTACTCGATGCCCTCTGCCTTCATCTCGCTCATGGCGCGGTCGCGCGCGGCGCGCTGCTGGGCGCGCAGAATCTGGAACGGGTCCTCGAGCGTTGCCTCCGCCATGGAGATGACGTCGAGCGCGTAGGTCTCGGACTCCGGGTCCAGAAGCTCGAGCGCCGCCAGCAGAAACGGTGAGAGCGGCTGGTCGAGGGCGAAGTCGTCCGGCAGGTCGACGGTGGTGGACCACTCGTCCCCCTCGGGTCCCTCCGTGCGCGTGACCACGCCCGCGTCGAGCAGCGTGGCAAAGATCTCGTCCGCGCGCTGAGAGAGCGCCGCCTTCTCCTCGACGGGCTGCGCGGAGTCCTCGACGAGCGCGTGGACGCGCGCCCAGGCGTCGCCGCCCTGCTCGACCTCGGCGAGCACCATCGAGTGCGTGACCTTCATGCGCGGGCGCAGCGGCTCCGGCACGGCGGCCTCCAGGCGCTCGAAGGTCTGCTTGTTCCAGCCCACGAAGCCCTCGGGAGGCTTCTTGGTCTTGATTTTGCGCGCTTTCTTTGGGTCGCCGCCCGCCTTGGCGAGCGCGCGGGCGTTCTCGATGTCGTACTCGGTCGCCTCGGCGATGACGTGCCCCTCGGTGTCGAAGCCCGCGCGACCCGCGCGACCCACGATCTGGTGGAACTCACGCGCGTTGAGGTGGCGCATCCGGCGTCCGTCGAACTTGGAGAGCGCGGTGAGCACCACGGTGTGGATGGGCACGTTGATGCCCACGCCCAGGGTGTCCGTGCCGCAGATCACCGGCAGCAGCCCCTGCTGGGCGAGCTTCTCCACCAGGAGGCGGTAGCGCGGCAGCATTCCCGCGTGGTGCACGCCCACGCCGCAGCCCAGCAGGCGCTGGAGCGTCTTGCCGAAGGTGGTGGTGAAGCGGGTCCCCTTGATGGCCTCCTTGATGGCCTCGCGCTGCTCCTTGGTGGAGACTCCGTAGCTGGCGAGGCTCTGCGCGCTCGTGAGCGCCGCGTCCTGCGAGAAGTGCACCACGTAGAGCGGTGCCTCCCCGGCGCGCAGGGCCAGCTCGACCGTGCCCTCGAGCGCGGTGTCAACGAACTCGTAGGAGAGCGGGACGGGGCGCGGGGCGTCGGCGATGGTGTCCACCGTGCGTCCCCCGGTGTGCTCGGAGAGCGCCTCGGCGATGCGCGAGGTGTCGCCGAGCGTGGCGCTCATGAGCAGGAACTGCACGTGGGGGAGGGTGAGCAGGGGCACCTGCCACGCCCAGCCGCGGTCGGGGTCGGCGTAGAAGTGGAACTCGTCCATGGCGACGCAGCCGACGTCGCAGCCCTCGCCCTCGCGCAGGGCCTGGTTCGCCAGGATCTCCGCGGTGCAGCAGATGATGGCGGCGTCGGCGTTGATGGCGGCGTCACCGGTGATCATGCCCACGTTGTCGCGTCCGAAGAGTTCCACGAGGTCGAAGAACTTCTCGCTGACCAGGGCCTTGATGGGGGCGGTGTAGTAGGCGCGGCGGTCGGTGCAGACGCTCATGAAGCACATGCCCAGGGCGACCATGGACTTTCCCGAGCCGGTGGGGGTCCCCAGGATGAGGTGGTCGCCTGCCGCCAGCGAGAGCAGGGCCTCCTCCTGATGGGGCCAGAGCTCGATGCCGCGCGACTCGACCCATCCCAGGAAGAGGTCGAGCGCCTCCTCGGCGCCGATGTTGGGATAGGTCTCGTCATCGGGCCAGGGGATGAGGCGTCCCAGCGAGCCCGCTCCGTTGGGCCCCTCGCTGAGCGTCTGGGTGGATGGTGCGTCTGACACGTCCGGCATGTGTCTCTCCTTAGGTGGTGGGCACTCAATTCTAGCGCGCGTGCCGTCGTATACTGGGCGTGACCACCCGACCGAGGAGGCTTCCATGACCGACTTCCTGCAGCTCGCACACGATCGCTACTCCTGCCGCGCCTTCACCGACCGACCGGTCGAGGCAGAGAAGGTCGACGCCCTGCTCGACGCCGCCGTCGCCGCGCCCACGGCGGTCGACAGGCAGCCCTGGCACGTCTGGGTGGTGGAGACCCCCGAGGCGGTCGAGCGCCTCTCGGCCTGCACGCGCTTCGGGTTTGGCGCGGGCGTGATCCTCGTCGTGGGAGCGGCCGCTGACGAGGCGTGGGTGCGCAAGTACGACGGACGCAACTTCGCCGACGTTGACGCCTCCATCGTGGGGACGCACATCATGCTCGCGGCGCACGACCTCGGCCTGGGGACGACCTGGGTGGGGCACTTCGACGCGCCTGCGGTGAAGGAGGCCTTCCCCGAGATGGCGCCCTACGACCTCGTGGCGCTCTTCCCGCTGGGCTATCCCGCCCCCGAGGGAGGCCCTGCCCCCAAGCACCTCGAGCGCAAGTCCGTCGACGAGCTCGTGACGCGCCTCTGAGGGGCCGGGCCGCCCGCGTCCGCGGGCAGCGTCTCCACGTACGGTTCATGACGCAAACGTCACCATCGCGTGACCGGCAAACTGCTAGGCTGTGAGGTGCGCGGGCACGCCCTCCCTCGGAGGGGCAAACGCATCCCATACACACCCCCGTCCCCGCGCGAACGGACGGCACAATGAGCGAGAAGAACACCTCTCGTAGAGACCTGAAGCCCCACTCCCGCGAGGTGCGCCCGCACCAGCACGTCCCCGCTGCGCAGCGGCCCACCCGGCGAGGGAGGCCGCGGCGCAGGCGACCCACGCGCGAGGGTCGACTCACGGCCATCATCGGTCTGCTCGTGGTCGCCGCCATCGTGGGCGGTGGCGCGTGGATGTGGCTCAATCGCACCGTGCACGTGAGCGTCAACGGCACGGGAACGGACGTGCGTGCCAGCGCGACCCTGGCTGACATCATCGAGGCCGAGGGGCTCTCCTACAAGCCGGGCAACCTCGTGTCCGTGGGAGGAAACGTTCTCGAGGAGGGGGGTGGCCGTCCCTTCTCCGTCACGGTCAACGGAGCGCAGCTCGACGAGCGCGGCGCGGGCGACTTCCGCGCCGAGGGCAACGAGGAGATCGTCTTTGGCGACGGCGAGGACGTGGTCGAGGCGTCGCACGAGGAGGAGCGCGAGGTCCAGCCGCAGCTCGAGCCCGCCGCAAGCGTCGGCGCGGTGACGTTTGTCTCCCAGTACGGCAAGCCGGGCAAGCAGATGTTCACGGTGGGCGATGTCTCGGGCGAGGCCGTGCCCGGCGAGGTCACCGAGCCCTGGCAGAACGTCAAGCTCGAGAGCGTGAACCCGCGGCCGGAGGGCGACCGCAAGGTGATTGCGCTCACCTTTGACGACGG
Organism: Thermophilibacter mediterraneus; assembly: GCF_900119385.1. Taxonomy (GTDB): domain Bacteria; phylum Actinomycetota; class Coriobacteriia; order Coriobacteriales; family Atopobiaceae; genus Thermophilibacter; species Thermophilibacter mediterraneus. The sequence continues at coordinate 323,476 of NZ_FPKO01000009.1, read as the reverse complement.
CCCGAGCGACTATACGCAGCGCTACCTCGACATCCTGAGCGAGCATGGCGCCCGTGCGACCTTCTTCTGCCTGGGGTCGCAGGTGGCGGGCCGGGAGGACCTGGTCAGGGCGATCAGGGACCAGGGGTCGCAGGTCGCCTCCCACACGCAGAACCACAAGCAGCTCACCGCGGTTGATGCCCCGACGGTGCAGTCCGAGGTCACGGACGCCTTCTCCGCGATCTCTGCCGCCGGCGGGGGAGACACCTCCGTCATCCGTCCCCCGTACGGTGCGCTCGACGCGCAGGCCTGGGTCAACTCTGGCGGCAGCTTCTCGGCCTCCGTCATCTGGAACCTCGACAGCCTGGACTGGAAGCTGCCCGGCGTAGACACCATCGTGAGCAACTGCACCGAGGGGGCGTGGAGCGGCGCCATCATCCTCATGCACGACGGGGGCGGAAACCGCGACCAGGACCTCGAGGCGCTGCCCAAGATCTTGGACAAGCTCTCCGCCGAGGGCTACGAGTTCGTGACGCTCTCGGAGCTCATGGCAATGGACGGGCGCATCCCGGCCGACGTCGCCGCGGGCAACGCCCACATGCCCGAGGGCTCCGCGTGGGCGACGAGCGTGGCGCAGTAGCGCCGCGCGCCGCCCGGGGGCGTCCACGAAGAGCGCCCCCGCCCGCCATCCTCATCGGCGACGGGCGGGGGCGCTCGCCCGCGGCTGCGGGCATGGTTTTGGGTGCGGGGCTACCTCACGCCGTACTGCTCGTAGTAGGCGTCGATGGCGGACTTGAGCTCGGGCGTGATCACGGTGCCGTCGAGCGCCTCGACGACCTCGGCCATGCTCACGATGCTCGCCACCGGGAAGCCGTACTTCTCCTGGATCTCCTGCTGGGCGGTCACCTTGCCGCCCTTGCCGACCTCCATGCGGTTGAGGCTCACGATGAGGCCCTTGATCTCGACGCTCGCGGCTCCCGTCACCTTGGGGTAGGTCTCATCGATGGACTTTCCGGAGGTGGTCACGTCCTCGATCATCACCACGCGGTCGCCGTCGGAGAGCGAGGTGCCGAGCAGGCCGCCCTTGTCGGCACCGTGGTCCTTCTCCTCCTTGCGGTCGGAGCAGTAGCGGACCTCCTTGCCGTAGAGGTCGTGGAGGGCGATGGCGGTGGTCACGGCCAGGGGGATGCCCTTGTACGCGGGCCCGAAGAGGACGTCGAAGTCCAGCCCGAAGTTGTCGTGGATGGCGTGGGCGTAGTACTCTCCCAGGCGCTTGAGCTGCGAGCCGGTCACGTAGGCACCCGCGTTCATGAAGAAGGGGGACTTTCTCCCGCTCTTGAGCGTGAAGTCACCAAACTTGAGGACGTTTGACTCGACCATGAACTCGATGAATTCGCGCTTGTAGTCTTCCATGTGTGCTCCTTTCGGGGGCGCCGCGGTGTGTTCCCACGATTCTAGCGGCTCGGGCGGGCGCCCGTGGACAGAAGCCGTCCGCGCGCCGGAATCTGCTCGATCCGGGCGGCGGCTCTGCACGCAGGCTCTTCCCCGCATGGTCGTCGGCGACCGCTCCGGCGAATCCCGCGTTGCGCTAGAGTTAGACGCGCAAACCAGGCGAGAAGAACCTCGACGCACCAAAGGAGTACCCGTGGAACGCACCCACATCTCTCAGCTCTTCGCTGACATGGACGAGCTCGGTGGCACCACCGTGACGGTGGCGGGCTGGGTCCGCTCAGTCCGCGACATGAAGAACTTCGGCTTCGTCATGCTCAACGACGGCTCCTGCTTCAAGGACCTGCAGGTCGTCATGAACCGCGAGGCGCTCGCGAACTACGACGAGATCGCCGCAACCGGCGTGGGCTCGGCGCTCGTGGTCACGGGTGCCCTCGTGCTCACCCCGGAGCGCCCGCAGCCCTTCGAGCTGCAGGCAACGACCATCGTGGTGGAGGGCCCCTCCGCGCCGGACTACCCCATGCAGAAGAAGCGGCAGACCCGCGAGTTCCTGCGCACCCAGCAGCACCTCCGCAGCCGCACCAACCTCTTCCGCGCGGTGTTTCGGGTGCGCAGCGTCGCGGCCTTTGCCATTCACCGCTTCTTCCAGGAGCGCGGCTTCGTCTACGTGAACACGCCGATCATCACCACCTCCGACGCCGAGGGCGCGGGCGAGATGTTCCGCGTGACCACCCTCGACGTCGAGAACCCCCCGCGCACGGACGACGGCCACGTCGACTGGTCCCAGGACTTCTTCGGCCACGCCGCCAACCTCACCGTCTCCGGCCAGCTCCAGGCCGAGAACTTCGCGCTCGCCTTCGGTGACGTCTACACCTTCGGTCCCACCTTCCGCGCGGAGAACTCCAACACCCGCCGCCACGCCGCCGAGTTCTGGATGGTCGAGCCCGAGATGGCCTTCTGCGACCTCGCCGGCGACATGGCCTGCGTGGAGGACATGCTCAAGTACGTGATTACCTACGTGATGGAGGCATGCCCCGACGAGATGGAGTTCTTCAACAAGTTCGTGGACAAGGGCCTGGTCGAGCGCCTCACGCACGTGGCGACCTCCGACTTCGCGCACGTCACCTACACCGAGGCGATCGAGATCCTGCAGGAGGCGCGTGCCGCCGGCCACGTCTTCGAGTACCCGGTGGAGTGGGGCTGCGACCTGCAGACCGAGCACGAGCGCTTCCTCACCGAGGAGCACTTCCGCCGCCCGACCTTCGTGACCGACTACCCCGCGCAGATCAAGGCGTTCTACATGCGCCTCAATGACGACGGCAAGACCGTGGCGGCGGTCGACTGCCTCGTCCCGGGCATCGGCGAGATCGTGGGCGGTTCGCAGCGCGAGGAGCGCCTCGACGTGCTCGAGCGCCGTATCGCGGAGCTGGGCATGGAGCCCGAGCAGTACAGGTACTACCTCGACCTGAGGCGCTACGGCGGCTGCCAGCACGCGGGCTTTGGCCTGGGCTTCGAGCGCATGGTCATGTACCTCACGGGCGTCGACAACATTCGCGACGTCATCCCGCACCCGCGCACCGTGGGCAACGCGGACTTCTAGTCGCAACGGCGATGGGACAGGGGGACGGAGGGGTGACACTCCCCCCGTCCCCCTGTCCCACGGGGACGAGATGATGATCGCGGTGCTGTGAGACAATGGGGCGGCGGGACGGGCAGCGCGCTCGCCCCGCCGCCTTGTCACGAGAGGGGGTCGCCATGCCCGCGCGCACCATCACACGCCGCGCGTTTCTCTCGGCAGCCGCGGTCGCGGGACTGGGGGCGCTCGCGGGGTGCGCCCGCGCGGGCGAGTCCGCTCCGGCCGACCGGCGAGCCTCGGTCGCGGTCAGCGACCGCGTCCCCCCGGCGCCCGAGGTGGCGGACGAGCTCGTGCTGGTTGCGGTCGGCGACGTCCTCCTGCACCCCAGCGTGCAGGAGAGCGGCCTGCGCTCGGACGGCTCCCGCGACTACGCGCACCTCTTCGCGCGGGTGGCGGACGAGGTGTCCGCGGCAGACCTCGCGCTCGTGAGCCAGGAGACCGTCCTCGGGGGCGAGGGGCTCGGCCTCTCGGGCTACCCTTGCTTCAACGGCCCGCAGGAGGTGGGCGACGCGGAGGTCGCGGCAGGGTTCGACGTGGTGCTCCACGCCAACAACCACGCGCTCGACAAGGGGCTCGAGGGCATCGGGGCCGAGCTGGCGTTCTGGCGCTCGCGACACCCCGACGTGCTCGTCACGGGCATGGCGGACGACGCCGAGGCGGCGCGCGGGGCGGCGGTCGTCGAGCGCGGGGGCCGTCGCGTCGCCGTCCTCAACTACGCGACGTCCACCAACGGCATCCCGCTGCCGGAGCCCTGGGCGGTGCGCATGATCTCGGAGGAGCAGGTGTCCGCCGACGTTGCGGCGGCACGTGAGGCCGGGGCCGAGGCCATCGTGGCCGTGCCGCACTGGGGGGACGAGTATGCGCCCGCCCCCTCCGACGAGCAGCGCCGCTGGGCCCAGGTGCTGGCGGACTCCGGTGTCGACGCGATCGTGGGCGGGCACCCGCATGTGCTCCAGCCGCTCGAGGCGCTGACCGCGACCGACGGTCGCGTGGTTCCCGTCGCCTGGTCGCTCGGCAACTTCGTCTCCGGTCAGGACCGCATGGACGCGATGGTGGGCGGCCTGGCACGGGTGACGCTGTCCTTCTCGCCCGAGGGGGCGCGTGTGTCGGAGTGCCGGCTCGGGGCGCTCGTGACGCACCGGGCGAAGGGGGAGGCGCTCACCACCTACCGTCTGGCCGACTACACCGACGAGCTTGCCGCGGCCAACGGCATCCGCTGGTTCGAGGGGTGCGCGGGCTTCTCGCGGCAGTGGTGCGTCGACTTCTGCGCCGAACGGTTGGGACCCGGCTTCGACCCCGTCGCGTGCGAGGTCGTCTGGAGGGCCGGGGCCGCCGGGGGCACGTCCTAGAGCACGCGCCCCACGGCCTCGTGCCAGTTTGCGACAAGCTCCTCGACCCGAGCGGGGTCCATGGAACGGCGGAAGACGTCGTCGCTCTCCCGCAGCCCGCGCAGCTCGTCGGTGCCGCCCCAGAACCCGGACGCCAGCCCCGCCAGGAACGCCGCCCCGAGCGAGGTGGTCTCGGTGTTCGCGGGGCGTCGCAGCTCGCAGCCGAGCAGGTCGGCCTGGAACTGCATGAGGAAGTCGTTCGCCGAGGCCCCGCCGTCGACGTTGAGCACGTCGAGCGCCCCGCCGGCGTCGGCGGACATGGCGTCGGCGAGGTCCCTGATCTGGTAGGCGATGGCCTCGAGCGCGGCGCGTGCGATATGGGCGCGCGTGGTCCCGCGCGTGAGCCCGAGGATGGCGCCGCGCGCGTCGGGCCTCCACCAGGGGGCTCCGAGTCCGGTGAAGGCGGGGACGATGTGAACCCCTCCCGTGTCGGCGACGCTCGCCGCGAGCGCCTCGGTCTCCGCTGCCGTGCGCACGATTCCGAGCTCGTCGCGCAGCCACTGCACGAGCGCCCCGGCCACGAAGACCGAGCCCTCGAGGGCGTAGCACGTGGGCGAGCCCGGGGGCGTCGCGGCGATGGTGGTCACGAGGCCGTGCGCGCTCTCGCGAGCGACCTCGCCGGTGTTGAGCAGCATGAAGCAGCCGGTGCCGTAGGTGTTCTTCGCCTGCCCCGGCTCGAAGCAGCACTGGCCGAAGAGGGCCGCCTGCTGATCACCCGCCACGCCCATGATGGGGATGCCCGCGGGAAGCCCCGGATAGCTCGTCTCGCCGAAGAACCCCGAGCTCGGGCGCACCTCGGGCATCATCGACGCGGGAATCGAGAACAGGTCGAGCAGGTCCTCGTCCCAGCGGCCGCGGTGGATGTCGTAGAGCATCGTCCTGCTCGCGTTGGTGGGGTCGGTCGCATGGACGAGCCCACCCGTGAGAACCCAGACGAGCCACGTGTCCACGGTGCCGAAGAGCAGCTCGCCCGCCTCGGCGCGCTCGCGGGCGCCGGGGACGTTCTCGAGTATCCACGCGATCTTGCTGGCCGAGAAGTACGCGTCGGGCAGCAGGCCCGTCCTGGAGCGGATGAGCTCGCGCGCCTCCGGGGCGCCGCAGCGCCGCTCGACCATCTCCGCCGTGCGGCGGCACTGCCACACGATGGCGTTGGCGACGGGCGTCCCGGTCACGGGGTCCCAGACGATGGTGGTCTCGCGCTGGTCGTCGATGCCGATGGCGGCCACGTCGCCCGCGCCCAGGCCGTGCCGGGCGATGAGCTCGGCGCAGCTCCCCAGCTGCGAGAAGAGGATCTCCTGCGGGTTGTGCTCGACCCAGCCGGGCCGGGGGAAGATCTGCTGGAAGGGCCGCTGCACGACGTCGACCATGCGGCCCTCTCGGTCGACGAGCGCCGCTCGCGAGGAGGTCGTCCCCTGGTCGAGGGCTATCACGTACCGTTGCGCTCCCATCACTGTCCCTCCCTCGTGTCGCGGCTCTCGCCCAGCTGCGCGCAGAGCCAGGAGCAGACGTCGCCCATGACGCTGCTGCCCTCGCGCTCGTTGAATATCTCGTGGCGCATCCCCTCGTAGATGTGCACCTCCACGTTGCGCTGCCCGGCGCGCCGAGCGAGCTCCGCCGCCGCGCGCACGCCCCGGCCGCAGTCCCCGACGGGGTCCTCCGCGCCCGCCACGAGGAGCAGCGGGACGTCATGGGGCACCCGGCGCGCCCACCTGAGCGAGCACGCGCGCGCCGTGAGCTTGGTCACGGCGGCGTAGCCCCCCGCGGAGAACGGGAAGCCGCAGCGCTCGTCGGCGACGTACGCGGCCACGTTGGCCTCGTCGCGGCTGAGCCACTCGCAGCCCGTCGGGCCGGGGACGGCTCGCGCGTACGCGCCGACGCCCATGCCGTCGAGCAGCCGCGAGCGGTGGTCCTCGCCCCGCGCGGCGCAGACGGCCAGGGCGAGCGCGTGGCCGGCCCACGAGACCGCGACGGGGAGCGTGCCCGTGCCGCTGAGGACGGCCCCCGCGATCCCCTCCCCGTGCGTCGCGAGGTACACCCGCGCCATGTAGCTGCCGAGCGAGTGACCCAGCAGGAAGTGGGGCACGTCGCCCAGAATCTCCGCGACGCGCAGCCGCAGGGCGTGCTCGTCCTCGACGAGCGCCTCGGCGCCGACGCGCGCCGGCAGGCAGCCGCGTCGCGCCGGCTCGCACGAGGCCCCGTGGCCGATGTGGTCGTCCCCGCACACCGCGAGGCCGTGCGCCACGAGGACCCGGGCGAGGCGCTCGTAGCGCTCCACGTGCTCGGCCATGCCGTGCATGACCTGGACGGTCGCGCGCGGCGCCCAGTCGTCGGCGGCGCCCGACCACACGAGCGCGCGAATCGTCGAGCGCCCGTCGGCGGACGCAAGCCGAAGTTCTTCTCGCCTGATGGTGTCCATGGGCCTCCCGTCACGTCTCCTTGCAGTATCCACGTCTCGCGCCCGGCGTGCACGCCGGGGCCATCTGCCGCCGGGATGGGGCCGCTCGCGTTGGGGTACCATCTGGATATCGGTGTATCGGCAGGGCCGCACGCGCGCCGGGGCCGCGAGGCCGTTGGGCGCGGGGCGGGCGAGGAAAGGGTCCCCATGGGCTTTCACTGCTCGGATTGCGCGTACTCGTCGTTCGTCGTCAACGAGGAGTCGGGTCTCTACCAGGGGGCGTGCAGCCGCGGCTTCACTCTGGGTAACCCTCACGTCCACACGAGCCCCGAGGATCGCTTCGCGGAGGACGTCGACGGGCTCGTTCCCCTCGTGGACCCCTTCGGTCACGAGTACCTGCGCACCTCGAACGTCTGCGAGCGCTTCCACCGACTGGACGAGCCGCTCCGCGACGAGTCGCGCCATCGCGCGAAAACCGACTAAGATGTGAGGGGGCCGCCCACCCGTGGGGGTCCAAGGAGGAGCCCAGAGCAGGAAGGACGACCATGGCTGACACCACGCGCGACCTCATCTTCCCGACGCCCATCTTCCACGAGAAGATCTGGGGAGGCCGCAAGCTCGAGACTGAGTTCGGCTACGAGATTCCCGACGGCCCCATCGGCGAGTGCTGGGCCATCAGCGCGCACCCCAACGGGGACTGCGTCGTCTCGGGCGGCGCGTGGGACGGCCTGCACCTCTCCGAGCTCTGGGACCAGCACCGCGAGCTCTTCGGCGGCGTCGAGGGCGACCGCTTCCCGCTGCTGGTCAAGATCATCGACGCCAAGGACAACCTCTCCGTGCAGGTGCACCCCGACGACGCCTATGCCGCCGAGCACGAGAACGGCAGCCTCGGAAAGCGCGAGTGCTGGTACGTGCTGGCCGTCGACCCCGACACCAAGATCGTGATCGGGCAGCGCGCGCACGACCGCGCCGAGCTCGCCCAGATGATCGACGAGGGTCGCTGGGACGACATGCTCAACCTCGTGCCCTGCCACGTCGGGGACTTCTTCCCGATCGAGCCGGGCACCGTGCACGCCATCCAGGGCGGCACGCTGATCCTCGAGACCCAGCAGTCCTCCGACGTCACCTATCGCGTCTACGACTACGACCGCGTGGGCGATGACGGCAAGCCGCGCGAGCTGCATATCCAGCAGAGCCTCGACGTGGTGGACTACGACATGGTCGCGCCTGCGTCCGGCGAGGTCAGCGCCCCCGAGGTCGATGGCGTGACCGAGCTCATGGAGTGCCCCAACTTCGTCGTGGACCGCGTGCGCGTCGAGGGCGAGAAGAGCGTGGCGCAGCCGTGGCCCTTCCTGTGCGTGAGCGTGATCGAGGGGTCCGGCACCGTGTGCGCCTCCGAGGCCGGCGTGAAGCACGAGATCGGCCTGGGCACGCACTTCCTGGCGCCCGCAGGCTGCGGCGATCTTGCGTTCGAGGGCGACATGACGCTCGTGACCTCGCGCCTGCCGTAGGGGAGTGCCGCACGAACCGTCTGGGCTCCGGCCCCCGCCCTCGGGCGGGGGCCGTTCGCGTCTTGCGCGCGGTGGCGGCAGCCGGGCGGCGTCGCGAGCCTAGGCCTCGATTCGCTCCCCGCAGTGCGGGCAGCGGGTGGCTCCGGGCTTGACCTCCTCGAGGCAGTACGGGCAGGTTGGGGCGGCGGGCGCGGACTCGGCGCCGTCTCCCTCGGCCTTCCTGCCGGCGAGCGCCTCCATCTTGTCGCGCATGGTGTTGATGCCCTTGATCATGAGAAACACCACGAGCGCGATGATGAGGAAGTTGATGACCTGACCGATGAAGTTGCCAAAGTTGACGCCGGCGATCACGAGGCTCGGCGCGAGCGAGTTGCCTCCCGTCACGAGCTGGATGACGGGCGTGATGATGTCGTTCACGAGCGAGTTGACGATGGAGGTGAACGCGCCTCCGACGATGATGCCGACGGCCATGTCCATCACGTTGCCGCGGGCAATGAACTCCTTGAACTCGTCGACGATCTTCATGCGCGGGCCTCTCTGACGGGGATGCGTGCTCGTCCAATCATAGCAAGGCGCAGGGCGGGCCCGCCCGGCCTCAAGCCGAGGTTGACGCGTCCCAGCCGAGCTCGGAGGTGTCGAGCATGACGGTGAAGGGCCCGTCGTTCACGAGGCTCACGCGCATGTCCGCGCCAAAGACGCCCCTCCCGACGCGGCCCGCTCCGAGCTCCGCCTCGGCGAGGTCGCAGAACCGGTCGTAGAGGCGCTCTGCCAGCTCGGGCGCGGCCGCCCCGGTGAACGACGGTCGGTTGCCGCGTCGAGCGTCTGCATAGAGCGTGAACTGGCTCACCACGAGCACGTCGCCACCGGTGTCCCGGAGCGAGCGGTTTGTCCTGCCCTCCTCGTCCGCGCATATGCGCAGGCTGGAGACCTTGCGCCAGAGGCGCTCGGCCAGCGCGTCGTCATCGGCCGGGGCGACGCCCAGCAGCACGAGGTAGCCCGCGCCGCAGCTTCCCACCACAGAGCCATTCACCTCAACCTGCGCGCTCTCCACGCGCTGAATCAAAGCTCGCATGTCACTCCCCGTGCAAAAGCGTGCAAAAGTGCCTGTCCCTTTTGCACTACAACCGGTAGATGGCCGAGAACTTCTCGGTGAGGTAGTCCGTGTAGTACGTGGCCGAGAACGGCTCGCCGCACGCCGCCTCGACGAGCTCGGCGGAGTCCTTGGCGCGACCCCAGCGCCAGATGCGATCGCGCAGCCAGTCGCGGACGGGGGTGAGGTCGCCCGAGGCGCACACGGCGTCGAAGTCCATTCCGCCCGCGACCATGGCGGCCTTGAACTGCGCCCCGAACGCCGAGCCGAGCGCGTAGGTGGGGAAGTAGCCAAAGGACCCGTCGGACCAGTGGGTGTCCTGCAGGGCGCCGTGGGCGTCGTCGGGAACGGTGACGCCGAGGTAGCTCCTGTACTTCTCCGCCCAGAGGCGCGGGACGTCGGACGCCGTCGCCTCCCCGGAGAACAGCAGCTGCTCGATTTCGTAGCGAACGAGGATGTGGAGCGGGTAGGTGAGCTCGTCCGCCTCGGTGCGGATGAGGCCGGGCTCGGCGCAGTTCTCGGCGAGGTAGAGCTGATGGGCGGTCACGCGGCCGAACTGTCCCGGGAAGTGGCGTCGCAGGACGGCGAGCAGCGGCTCGGCGAATGCCTCCGAGCGGCCCACGAGGTTCTCGAAGAAGCGCGACTGGGCCTCGTGCATGCCCATGGAGGTGCCGCTTGCGAGCGAGGTCATGCGGTACGCCTCGTCGACGTTCTGCTCGTAGAGGGCATGGCCGCCCTCGTGGAGGATGGAGAAGGTGTTGGAGAGCACGTCGTCGGCGTAGGCGTGCCCGGTCACGATGACAAAGTCCCGGCTGAGCCCGCACGTGAACGGGTGCTCCGTGCGCCCGATCCAGAGGGCGCCCTCGTCGAGACCCTCGAGTCGCGCGAGGTCCTCGGCGAGGCGCCACTGGCGCTCCTCGTCGAAGACGCCCTCCACGCAGGAGCGGCTCGGCTTGTGCCGACTCGCCACGCAGTCGGCCAGGAGCGGGACCACGCAGCTCTTCACCTGCGAGAAGAACCGGTCGTAGAAGGCGCGGTCCGTTCCCCACTCGAACTCGCCCAGCCAGACGTCGTACGGGTCCTTCTCGGCGTTCTTGCACGCCGCCATGTGCCTCATGGCGGCGACGATGCGGTCGAGGTAGGGCTCGAAGGAGGCCCAGTCGTTGCTCGCCTTGGCGCGGCGCCAGACGTCGTTGGCCTCGACGGTGAGGCGGCTGAACGCGGCCTGCTCCTCGGCGGGGACGTCGACGAGGGAGGCGCGGTCGCGCCTGAGGACCCTGACCTGCGCCATGCGGGTCTCCCCGAGCAGCTCGGGCTGCTCCTCGAGGCGCTCGAGCAGCGGGCCGACCGCAGGGTCGCAGATTGCCTCGACGAGCATCTGCTGCAGGGCGGCCATCGCCTCGCCGCGCTGGGCGGTCGCCTTGGGGGGATCGATCACGGGGCCGAGCCCCCCGATCTCCCCGAGGGCGTAGTTCAGCGAGAAGAGCGTTCGCTCGAGGGCGTCGAGCGCCTCCATGTCGGCGCGGGGGTTGGAGAGGGCGGCGTTGATGTGACCGGGGTTCGTTTCTGCCATGGGTGCTCCTCGGGACGCTTGGTCATGTGTCCTCAGTGTACCCGTCCGCCGACGCCGCGACCCGCCCGCGCAGAAGATGGCCACAACGGCGTCGGGGGCACGTATCATCCTGTGATGCACAGACGAGAGCGGGCGAGCCCGCACGGCGAAGGGAGCTCCCATGGAGGCGGTTCTTGGCATTGACGTTGGCGGAACGAGCATCAAGGCGGGCCTGTTCACGCCCGATGGGGAGCTGCTCGAGGACCGCAAGGTCCCCACGCCCGAGCTGGTGAGCCCCGAGGCGTTTGCCACGGTCACGAGCGCCATCACCCAGCTGCTCGCCGATCACGGCGCCGCTCCCGCCGACGTCATCGCCTGCGGCCTGGACGTCCCCGGCCCCGTCGACGACGACGGCACACTTGGCATCATCGCCAACGTGGAGCTCGACCCCAAGGGCTTCGTCGCCGCCTTCAAGGAGGCCTTCCCCGAGGCGGTGGTCGCCTTCGTGAACGACGCCAACGCCGCCGCCCTGGGCGAGATGTGGGTCGGAGCGGCGAAGGGCGTCACGAGTTGCGTCGTCATTGCCGTGGGCACCGGCGTGGGCGCCGGCGTCATCGCCAACGGGAGGCTCGTCGCCGGCGCCTTTGGCGCGGCGGGCGAGGCCGGGCACGTCACCGTGAACCGCGAGGAGACGCGGGTGTGCGGCTGCGGGCGTCGCGGCTGCCTCGAGCAGTACGCCTCCGCACAGGGCATCGTGCACGCCTACCTCGCCGAGTGCGAGCGGCGCGGCGTGGAGCCCGCTCATGTCGAGCACGCCACCGACACGCTGTCGGTCTTCGGCGCGCTGGCGAAGGGCGACGAGTGCGCCAAGTTCGCCGTCGACCAGATGTGCGACTACCTCGGCCTCGCCATGTCCCAGATCTCCTGCATCGTCGACCCGGAGCTCTACCTCATCGGCGGCGGCGTCGCCGGGGCGTTCGACACGTTTGCGCCCACGCTGCGCGAGCGCTTCGACCACTACACCCTGAAGCCCTGCCGCGCCGCGCGCATCGAGGCGGCGAGCCTCGGCAACCAGGCGGCCATGTACGGCTGCGCCTTCGAGGCCCTGCGCCTGCGCTGCGAGCAGGGGGCGGGCGCCTGACGGGGCGGTGCCCGAGGTTGGGAAATTCGGCGTCACGCCTGAAAGTGGTGGTAATATCTACCTGTTTTTGGATACTGTGCTACGGGCGGCCGCGGTCGTCCAGGTAGGGGGTCATGATGAGCGAGTTCGTTCCCGCGTCCAACGTCGTTTTCGGCCAGAGCGCCGCTTCTGTCGACGAGGCTCTGCGCCTCCTTGCCGACAAGGCCGTCGAGCTGGGCCTCTCCTCTGACGCCGACGGCGTCTACGAGGCCTTCAAGGCTCGCGAGGCCGAGGGCACCACGGGCATGACGGGCGGCTTCGCCATCCCCCACGCCAAGAGCGAGGCCATCACGAAGGCCGGCATGATCGTCGTCAAGTTCGCCGAGGGCGTCGAGTGGGCCTCCATGGACAACGCCCCCATCACCTGCGCCATCGCCATCCTGACCCCCGCGGCCGAGGCCGGCACCACGCACCTCCAGCTGCTCTCCAAGGTCGCCGTGCAGCTCATGGACGAGGGCTTCCGCACGGGCGTCCAGGAGGCCGACAGCGCCGAGAAGGTCGCCGAGCTCGTCAACGCCGGCATCAGCGAGGCCTAGCCGCGCCCGGCGCAGGGTCATAGCGTCACGTCTGGGGTCCGGCGCCGAGCGTCGGGCCCCTTTTCGTTTTTTGGGGGATGATCATGCCGCTCGTACAGGGCTGTCTCTGGGCGCAGATGCGCAGCTTCGACCACATCGAGACGCGTCCCGGCGGTCGCGAGGAGGTGCTCGACGACATCTCGGAGGACTTCCCCTACCTCTCCGTGCTCTCCCAGCACGACCGCTATCACGAGCGGACGGCGCCCTGGCACTGGCACCAGGAGCTCGAGCTCTTCTACGTGCTCGAGGGCACCGTCGACTACGCCACCCCGCACGAGCGGCTGACGCTGCCCGAGGGGAGCGTGGGGATGGTCAATGCCAACGTCCTCCACATGACGCACGCGACGGACGGGGCCCCTGACGTCAACCTCCTGATCCACCTGTTTCGCCCGCAGTTTCTCGCCGAGCGGGGGAGCCGCGTGTGGCGTCGCTGCGTAGAGCCGCTCGTCAGTGCCACGTCGATCGAGCTGCTGGTCGTCACGCCGGGCGAGGGGGACTGCGCGGGGGTTCGCGACCGCATGTACCGGGCGTTCGAGACCGCGATGGGCGAGGGGGACGGGTGGGAGCTGCGCCTGCGCGACGAGCTCTCCGAGGTCTGGCTGGACTTCGTCGAGCTCGCCCGGCCCCGGCTCTCCGAGGGGCCCGCCGAGATGCCCCGGCCGCGCGAGGAGCGTCTGCGGGCGATGCTGGACTTCGTGGGGCGTCACTATGCGGAGCGGATCTCGGTCGCGGACGTCGCCGCCGCGGCGTTCGCGAGCGAGCGGGAGTGCCACCGTACCTTCAGGGAGGAGCTTGGGGTCACGCCCGCCCAGTACCTGCGCGACTATCGCATCCAGCAGGCATGCCGTATGCTCGCGCATACCACGCGCCCCATTGCGGCCGTGGGGGAGATGAGCGGTCTGGGGACGGCGAGCCACTTCGGTCAGGTCTTCCGGGCCGCCATGGGCTGCACGCCTCGTGAGTACCGTTCGAGATGGCAGGATTGAGATATCGAACGGCAGCAAGCTGCCTAGTTACATTGTTCTTCTCGCTGGAAAATGACCACGTCAGCACCCAACGAGAGGAGCAGGGATGGCAGGAAACAACCACAGTGTCAGCGTGTCCGAGCTTCGTGACCTCAGGGCGTGGCGCGCCTTTCTGATCGAGGCGCACGGCGTCTGCCGCGACCTCGAGTCGCTGCGCTTCCTGTTGGGGCTCCCGCTCGACGACGCCCTCGCCGCCTTCGGGATGGGCGGCTCCGTGTGGGCGCACGAGCGCTGGCTCGAGGTGCGCGCGTCGCTCGACGCGCCCGTCGACGACCCCCTCGCGCACGAGGACGAGCTTCCCGCCGCGGCGTAGCGGCGGCACGGCACCCCGTCTGGCCGGACGCGGGGCAAAAAGGGCGCGGGCGCACCTACCTCCGTGCGCCCGCGCCCGCTCGTTTTGGGTCGAGTCGCCCGCCGTCGTCAGGTGACGTGCCGGCGCGACGAGACGAGGCCCGCGTCCTCCCGCTCGACTAGGCCTTGTTGACCGAGCCGAGGTTGGTCATACGGATCTTCACCAGGTTGGTGATCTCCTCCATGCCGGGCTTGTTGGCCTTCTTGGGGTCAAAGGTGCCCGGGTTCTCGCCCATGAAGCCCATGAAGCCGCGCATGAAGGCCTGGCGCAGCTCGGTGGCGTAGTTCACCTTGCAGATGCCGTTCTTGACGGCCTCGGCGACCTGGTCGTCGGGCACGCCGGAGGTGCCGTGGAGCACGAGGGGCACGTCCACGACGGAGCGGATGGCACGCACCACGTCCTGCTCGATGTGCGGGGTCTCGGTGTAGACGCCGTGCGCGGTGCCCACGCCGATGGCGAGCGAGGTGCAGCCGGTGCGCTCGACGAACTCGCGGGCCTCGTCGGGGTCGGTGTAGGGGTTCTCGCCCTCCACGGCCGGGCCGTCGTCCTCCTTGCCGCCGACCTTGCCGAGCTCGGCCTCAACGGGGATGTTGAGGGGCTTGGCGACCTTGGTCACGGAGGCGGTCAGCGCGATGTTGTCCTCGAAGGTGTCGTGGGAGCCGTCGATCATGACGGAGGTGTAGCCGGCCTTCATGGCCTGGACGCAGCGGTCGAAGCCGTCGCCGTGGTCGAGGTGGATGGCCACGGGCACGCTGGCCTGCTCGGCGGCGACCTTGCACATGGCGGCGAAGTAGTCGAGGTTGGCGTACTTCACGGTGCCCGGCGTGGTCTGCATGATGACGGGGGAGCGCAGCTCCTCGGCGGCCTTCACGACGGCCATGACGAACTCGAGGCTCTCGACGTTGAACGCGCCGACGGCGTAGTGGCCGGCCTGGGCGTCGAGCAGCATCTCCTTGGTGGTGACGAGCATGGGCAGCTCCCTTCGCTGAACCTGAACGACGAGGCCATTGTACGTGCCGGGCGGCGCCGCGTGCGCCGCGCCCGCGGCGAGCGGCGGCGAGAAGGGAAAGCAAAGGTAGGGGACGTTCCTGCGCGAGCGCGCCTCTTTTGTCCGTGGGCGCGCGCCGTCTCTTCTCGCTTTCCAAAACGCAAACAAAAGAAGTGCGATATCTTGTTTATAGGAAAGGAAAGAGAACCACAAACCCTACACAATCGGACCTGCGCTTCGCTGGGGGCGAGAAGGGCGGACGTCATGGTAATGTCATCCGAGGAGCGGCGCGCCGCCATCCTCTCCATGCTCGACCGTACGACGTCGGTGCAGGTGGCGCAGCTCGCCGAGGCCTTCGGCGTGAGCCGCGTGACGGCCCGCGCAGACCTCGACGCCCTCGAGCGCGACGGCAAGCTGCGCCGCACCCACGGCGGCGCGGTCTCGCTCTCCAAGACGCTCACCGTCTCGGTGCAAGATCGCCGCGTCAACGTGAACGCCGAGGCCAAGCGTGCCATCGCGCGGCTCGCGGCCCCCTTCGTCGAGGACGGCGACTCGGTGCTCGTCGACTCGGGCACCACCGCGCTCGAGCTCGTGCGCGCCATCTCCGGGCGCAACGGCGTCACGGTGGTCACCGACGACTTCACCATCGCCGACTACGTGGACCGCTCCGCACCCTCGCTCGACGTCATCATGCTCGGGGGCAGCCTTCGCAAGGGGCACCGCTACACGGCGGGGCCGCTCGCCATGCGCACGCTCGAGATGCTGCACCCGGACAAGGCCTTCGTGACGCCCACCTCCTACGTGCCGGGACGTGGCCTCATGACCAACAACCAGGACATGGCTGAGCTCAAGCGGGCCTATTTGGGCTGCGCCGAGCGGACCTTCGTGCTCATGGACCGGAGCAAGGTCGGTGCGCCGGGCCTTCTGTGGTTCGGCACGCTCGAGGGGGTCGAGGCCGTGGTCATGGACGCGGACCCCGAGGGCATCGTCGCGGCCGACGCGGCGGATCGGGGCTGTCGCGTCCTATACTGAGCTGGCGGGACACGCAACGGGCGAACGGGGGCTTCATGTCGGTCAGGCTCATTCTCACGGACATCGACGGGACCATCCTGCCGCGCGGCAGGCGCGAGGTCTCTGCGCGCACGGTGGCTGCGTTTCACGTGGCAATCGACGCGGGGATCTGGGTGGGGCCGGCGAGCGGGCGTGGCTACGCGTGGATTCCCGAGTTCTTCGGCGGTGACGCGGCGTGCTGCGCCACGGCGCTCGCCACCAACGGCATGCAGGTCTACCTCGGGGGCGAGAAGGTCATGGAGCAGACGCTCGCGCCGGCGGGGCTTGAGCACCTGCGCACGATCGTCGCCGCGACCCCTGGCGCGGGGCTCGTCTGCTTTGACGACGCGACGCCGCTTCTGGTGGAGGGCGAGCTCGACGTGCTGGCGACGCACTTCCCCGCCTACGCCGAGCGCTGTCGCGTGACGCGCGAGCTGCCCGACTTCCCCGTGGTGAAGGCAAACGTCTTCACCGGTGCCGGCGAGGCCGCGGCGACCGAGCTCGTGGCGCGCCTCAACGCGGAGGTCCCCGAGTTCGACGTGGACCGTGCCATGCCCACCTACTCCAACATCATGCCGCGCGGGTGGAACAAGGGCGCCGCGGTGCGCTGGATGGCCGAGCGCCTGGGCGTGGCGCTCGAGGACGTCGTGGTCTTCGGGGATGCCGACAACGACCTGTCGATGTTCTCCGCCGCGGGGCACTCCGTGGCCGTCGCGGGCGCGACGCCGGAGGCCGCTGCGGCCGCGCGCTGGCACGTGGGCGCCTGCGAGGACGACGCCGTTGCCGCCGCGATCGAGGCGCTGGCGGCGGGCGACTGGCCGTTCAAGGCGTAGGGGCTCAGCCGGTGTTCCATTTTCGCCGAGGTCTGGGTGGGGAAAAGGGCATCCGGCGAGGGGTGCCCTCCCGAGAGGGCCTCTCTTCTAAAAAATATCAGGCACTTTGCCGCGCGTGACGTTGCGCCGAGATGGGCTGTCACCCAGACGGCGGGCAAAGTGGTACAGGTCCCTCCCTGCGCGACCCTATACTAGTCCCATGAACGAGCTTCGAGACATCCCCCGCGTCCTCGTGGTCGAGGACGACGCCGCGCTCTCCGAGGTGGTCTGCACCTTCCTCGGGGACGAGGGCTACGCGTGCGTGCCGGCGTTCTCGGGTACCGAGGCCCTTCTCGCCGCGGAGCGCGCGGGCGAAAAGGGCGCTCCCTTCGACCTCGTGATCTTGGATCTCATGCTGCCGGGCGTCCCGGGCGAGGAGCTCATCGGGCGCCTGCGCGCCGCGGGCGTGGATACGCCGGTGATCGTGACCTCGGCCAAGGGGGCGCTCGCCGACCGCGTGGGCGTGCTGCGCCTGGGGGCGAGCGACTACCTGGTCAAGCCCTTCGACCTCGAGGAGCTGCTCGCCCGCGTGGAGGTCCAGCTGCGCGGACGCGAGACACCGGCCGCCCCGGCCGCCCTGCGCTTTGGCCGCTGGGAGCTCGACCCCGACGCGCGCTCCTTTGCCGTGGACGGCGCGCCCGTGCGCCTCACGCGCACCGAGTTCGACATCCTTGCCGCCCTGATGCGCGAGCCGAGCCGCGTCTTCACCAAGCAGGCGCTCTTCGAGCTCGTGCGCCACGAGGAGGCGCTCGCCGACGAGCGCACCATCTCCACGCACGTGAGCAACCTGCGCGCCAAGCTGCGCGCGAGCGGCACGGACGACTACCTCCAGACCGTCTGGGGCATCGGCTTCAAGCTCCGCGCGCAGGCGTAGGAGTGGGCACGGGCGCAGGCCCGTTCTTGTCAAAGTCTTGTAGCTTTCTGAAGCCTTTCTCGAAACTCCCCGCGTACGCTTGAGACAAAGACGGCGAGGGGAGGCCCCATGAGCATCAACGCCATAGAGACGAGCGGACTGTCGAAGTCCTTCCGCGGCGTGCGGGCCGTGCTGGACGTGGACCTGCACGTGCCCGCCGGCTCCGTCTATGGCCTCGTGGGCAAGAACGGCGCGGGCAAGTCGACCCTGCTCAAGCTTGTGTCCGGTCTCACGCCGCAGGACCGCGGGACCGTCTGCGTGGGCGGGCGCCAGCTGCGCCCCGGCGAGTCCGACCCGCGCCTTGGCGTGCTCGTGGAGGCCCCGGCCGTCTACGGGCGCCTCGACGCCTTCGAGAACCTCATGAACCGTGCGCTTATCCTTGGCCTGCCCGACCCCAAGGCGGCGTGCCGAGAGGTGCTCGAGCTCGTGGGGCTCGGTGCCCGTGACGCCGGCGACGGCCGCCGGCGCGTCCTCTGGCCGCGCGGCACCTACGTCGACGACCTCTCCACCGGCCAGCGCCAGCGACTCGGCGTGGCCCTCGCCCTTCTCGGCGACCCGGAGATCCTGCTGCTCGACGAGCCGCTGAACGGAATCGACCCCACGGGCGCGGCGGCCCTGCGCGACCTTCTCGCCCGGCTCAACCGCGAGCGCGGCGTCACCGTGGTCATAAGCTCGCACGTGCTCTCGCATCTGGAGCGCGTCTGCACGCACTACGGCATCATGCGCGGAGGCTTCCTCGTGCGCGAGCTCACGGAGGGCGAGCTCGCCGACGCCTGCGCCACCTACCTCACGCTGCGGGTGGACGCGCCGGAGCGCGCGGTGGCGGCGCTCGCCGAGGAGCTCCCGGGCCTCACGGTGCGGGTGCTTCCCGACGGCGCGCTGCGCGTGACGGCGCCGGGCGGCGGCGAGCCGGACCGCCGCGTGCTGTCCCAGGCGCTTCTTTCCGCGGGAGTTGCCGTGAGCGAGCTCTCGGTGAGCGCCCCCGATCTCGAGGCCGAGCTCGTGCGCATCATCGACGGGCGCGAGCCCTCGCGCGCGGCCGGCGACGCGAGCGCTCCCGGGAGGGGGCGGTCCTCATGAGAAACCAGCTTCGCGCAGCGCTCTACCTGCTGCTTCACGACGCGTACCTCAAGGGTGCGGTGGCCATTACGGCGCTGCTGCCGCTCGCCTCCGCGTTGGTGACCCTCATCCCGGGGGTCAGCCCCATCACCTTCGAGTCCGTGCTTGCGAGCGCCGTGGGCGCTGCCAACTTTGGGGCGAGCTTCGCGATGGCGGGGCTCGTCGCGCATGACCTTGCGTCCGGGGGCCTGCGCGCGGCCTGTCTCGCCCCGCGCGGCCGGCTGCGCTACGTGGCCTCGCGCGCGGTCCTGGCGGGCGTGGTCTCGGTCGCGCTCATGCTCTGGGCGGTGGTTGTTGCTGCCGTGCTGCTCGTCTTTCCCGGCGTCTACGTGGGGCACCCCGACGCGCTGGCGGAGCTCGTGGGCGTCATTGGCGTGCGCGTGCTCGTAGCCTGGGCGTATGCCGCGATCGCCATGCTCCTGACCTGGGCCTCCCGGCGCGAGCGGGGCATGGGCGGGGTCTTCCTCATCTCGCTTGCGGTCTCGGCGGGCATCCTCGGGCTTCTCGTTCAAATGCTTCCCGTCATGGTCGCCCAGCTCTTCTCGCAGGAACTGGGAAGTGCGCTGCTCGACGGCCTGCGCGCGGTGCTGCTCTACCCGCTCGTGGAGAGCTTTGCCGTGGTGGACCCTCTGCGCTCCGTCGCCCTGCCGCTCGTCTACGTTGCTGTCGCTTCCGCGCTCTCCTGTCGCCTCTGGGCGAGAAGGGCCGTCTGAAAGGGGCGTCATCATGAGGAATCAGCTTCGCTCCGGGTTCTACCTGCTCGTCCGCAATCCTTATGTCTGGGTGGCGCTCGCGCTCGTGGTGGTGCGCTGGGCGTGGACCCTGGTGGGGGTTGCGCAGGGCAGCGTGAGCTTTGGCCTTCAGGACTCCATCCTGCGCGACAAGCTCACGCTCGCCGCCTACGTGTTCTCCGCCGCCGGCATCGCGGCCTTCGACCAGCGCGGTCGTGCCCTGCGGAGCTCCTGCGAGGCCGAGGGCGGGCGCGCCCGCTACGCCACCTCGCGCTTCGTGATGGTCGCCGTGGTCGCGATTGCGCTCGTTGCGGCCACGGCGGCGCTCGACCTGCTCGGCGGGGCGCTCGTGCCGGGGGCGTCGCGCATCGTGGCGTCGCCGCAGATGCACGAGCCACTGCGCCTGGCGGCCGGCATCCTCACGGTGCTCGTTGCCTGCGAGCTCGCGTTCTTCGTGGGCGCGCTCGTGAGGAGCCCGAGCGCGCTTGCCACGGTCGCCCTGCTCGCGGTGCTCTACGTGCTCTTCCACATGGCGATCGTCGCCCTGGTCCCCGACGGCGAGGTTACGCTCCAGCAGGCCCGGATCCTCGACGCCGTGGGCGCGCTCATGCCCACCGAGGGCCTCACGACGGGCGTCTCCTTTGCGCCGAGAGCCAGCCTCATGCCGCTCGACCTGGTGCCGGCCTTCGTGACCCCGCTCGTGTGGCTCGCGGCCCTCTTCGGCCTGACGCGCCTTCTGCTGGCGAGAAGGACGGTGTGACGTGACGGCGCTGCTCGCCATAGCGCTTCTCGCCTCCCTGGGCGCGCTCGCGTGGCTCGTGGCCCGCGGGCGCGCCCGCACGCGCGACCTCGCCCGGCTCACCGCGATGCTCGAGGACCACGAGGCCGCCCCGATCGCCCGCGCGCGCCTGGAGTCGGCCGATAGCGAGGTGGCCGCGCTTGCTGTTGCGATTGACCGCACGCTCGACGCGGCGCGGGACCGCGAGCTCGCGCGCCGCGCGGACGACGAGCGCTTCCGCGAGCAGCTCTCCGCGCTCAGCCATGACTTGCGGACCCCGCTCGCCGGTGCGCAGGGCTACCTGCAGCTCGCGCGCCGCGCGGACGACGCGGCGCGGGCGGACCACTGCCTCGACGGCGCGGAGGAGCGCCTCGCCGCCATGCGGGTGCTCGTGGACGACCTCTTTGCCTACGCCCGCGCGGCCGACCCGTCCTGGGAGCCCGAGCTCGTGCCCTGCGACCTGCAGCTCGCCGTTGCCGACGCGCTCGCCGCGCGCTACGAGGAGTTCGCCGCGCGCGGCTGGGAGCCCGTGGTGGAGCTCGCGGACGCCGCGGACGCGCTCGCCGCGCCGGACGCGCTCGCCCGCGTGGTGGCGAACCTGCTGGACAACGCCCTTGCGCACGGGTCGGGCTCGCCGCGCGTGCGCGTGGAGGGCGCGACGCTTGCGGTGGAGAACCCCGTGGACGCCGACGTTGCCGCTGCGCTCGACCCCGCGCGCCTGACCGACCGCTTCTACCAGGGAGACCCGTCGCGCACCGCTCGCGGCTCGGGCCTGGGCCTTGCTGTCGTGGGCGCGCTCGCCGAGGCCATGGGGGCGCGCTTTTCCGTTGACGTCACGCGCGAGCCGCCGCGCTTCTCGGCCCGCCTCGAGCTGCGCGCGGCGGGAACTGGTCGCCCTTCGATGGACTAGTTCAATACCGCATCCCTGAACTCGATGGTTGTGTGGCAGGACGATTCCCTGCGTCCGTGCGACGCGTCTTCACGACAAGAATCCGCCGTTGTGTGGGACATCTTTTATG
The DNA here is from genome assembly GCF_900119385.1 of Thermophilibacter mediterraneus. Lineage (GTDB taxonomy): Bacteria > Actinomycetota > Coriobacteriia > Coriobacteriales > Atopobiaceae > Thermophilibacter > Thermophilibacter mediterraneus. The sequence continues at coordinate 301,874 of NZ_FPKO01000009.1, read as the reverse complement.
TAGCTGAGCTGCTATAGCCCTATGACGCAAGTGATCGCCCGGCGAGAAGAACGTTTTAGCAGCTCGTTCTTCTCGCCGGGCGGGGTTTCAGGGTGTTCGAGTCAGCGGCATAAAACTTGTGCCACACAATCGCCAGCGCCCGCGGCCGTGCAAAAGTGCCTGTCCCCTTTGCACGCTACGCGACGCGCTCCACGGTGGTCTGGGCGCGCAGCCCCTCTGCCACGGACATGTCGAAGTGGCCGGTCGACGCCGTGAGGCAGTTGGCGCTCGCGCAGGCCATCGCATAGGCGAGCTGGTCTTCGACGGCCATGCCGCGCGCCATCGCCACGGCGAAGGCTCCCACCATCGTGTCCCCGGAGCCCACGGGGTTCACCACGTCGATCTTGGGCGCGCGCCCGCGGAAGACGCCCTCCGCGCAGGCCATGACCGAGCCGTCGCCGCCGAGCGACACCACGACCTTCTCGATGCCGTGCCTCTCGTGCACCTCGCGCGCGGCGGCCACGATCTCGTCGATGGACTCGGGCTTCTTGCCCAGGATCGCGCAGATCTCGTCGGTGTTGGGCTTGATCATGGTCGGGCGCGCCGCGAGGCTCTCGACGAGGAGCTTGCCCGACGTGTCCAGGATCGCCGGCTTGCCCGCCGCGCGCACGATCTCCACGAGCTCGCGGTAGATGCCCTCGCCGGTGCCTGCCGGGGCGGACCCGTTGAACGTCACCACGTCGGCGCGGGCCGCGACCTCGGCGACCTTCTCCTTCACCGCTGCGACCTCGGCCTCCGTCACGGGCCGCCCGGGCTCGAGGAACTCCGTCGAGACGCCCTCGGGGTCGAGCACGTTGATGCAGCAGCGGGTCTCGGTGGCGACCTGCACGAAGTCGTGCTCGATGCCGTCCTTGTCGAGCAGCTCGCAGAGCAGCCGGCCGTTGTTGCCGCCCACGAAGCCCGTGGCCACGATCTTCTCGCCGCAGGTCGCCACGGCACGCGCCGCGTTGAGCCCCTTGCCGCCGGCGTTGTCGATGCAGGTCGCGACGCGCATGACCGTGCCGTCCACGAGCGGGCAGGCGAGCTGATAGGCCTTGTCGATGGAGGTGTTGAGCGTGACGGTAGAGATCATGGCGTCTCCTTCTTGACGGTGTGTGTCGGACGGCGGTCACACGGCTTTCGTAATCATATCCCGTCGCGTCGGGGTCGTGAGGGAGGCGGCGGCGCAATCGGCCGACAGGTTCACTCGAATATGTACCAGTGGTACAGGTGATAGAGTTGTTACTACCAGTTACGAGGGTCCTGTACTGGCGTTTATTGAAATTCATGATAGAAAACACCGGTATTTACCTGCGAAAACGGAAATCACCGCTTACCGGCAAAAACATGCCGCTCACACGAATCTTCACAATTTTGCGACAAACGTGATGAGAACGTGTATAGTTGCTAGCACGCGCAATGGGCCGCCGAGGGGTGGCGTGCGTCATCGGTCGGTTGGTCTTGGTGCGAGCAAGGAGCAAGATGCACACCTTCGAGATTCGTGATCAGTTCCTGCTCGACGGCGAGCCCTTCCGGATTCTCTCCGGGGCCGTCCACTACTTCCGGGTCCACCCGAGTGACTGGCACCACTCCCTCTACAACCTCAAGGCCATGGGCTTCAACACCGTTGAGACCTATGTCCCGTGGAACCTCCACGAGCCGCGTCCCGGTGAGTTCGACTTCTCCGGCGCGCTCTCCATCGCGCGCTTCCTCGACGAGGCGGCAGAGCTCGGCCTCTGGGCCATCGTGCGCCCGTCTCCCTTCATCTGCGCCGAGTGGGAGTTCGGCGGAATGCCCGCGTGGCTGCTCGAGGACCGCTCGATGCGCCCGCGCTCGCGCGACCCGCGCTTCCTCGAGTGCGTGGCGCGCTACTACGACGCGCTCATGCCGGCCCTGGTCGACCGTCAGGTCACCCATGGTGGCAACGTCATCATGATGCAGGTCGAGAATGAGTACGGCTCCTACTGTGAGGACAAGGAGTACCTGCGCGCCATCCGCGACCTCATGACCTCGCGCGGCGTCGACGTGCCCCTGTGCACCTCCGACGGGCCGTGGCGCGGCTGCCTGCGCGCCGGCACGCTCATCGACGACGACGTCCTCGCGACCGGTAACTTCGGATCCCGCGCCGCCGAGAACTTCGCCCAGCTCAAGGCGTTCCACGAGGAGCACGGCAAGAACTGGCCCCTCATGTGCATGGAGTTCTGGGACGGCTGGTTCAACCGCTGGGGCGAGAACGTCATCCGCCGCGACGCCCAGGACCTCGCCGACAGCGTGCGCGAGCTGCTGGAGCTCGGCGGGTCCATCAGCCTCTACATGTTCCACGGCGGCACCAACTTCGGCTTCATGAATGGGTGCTCCGCCCGCCACACCCACGACCTGCACCAGGTCACCTCCTACGACTACGACGCCCCGCTCGACGAGGAGGGCAACCCCACCGAGAAGTGGCACAAGCTTCGCGACGTGGTGCGCGACCTCTTCCCGGGCAACTGGACGGCTGACCCGCTCGTCAAGACCGCCGTCAGCGTCCCCGCCGAGAAGATCGAGCTCAAGGCGCGGACCGGGCTCTTCGAGAACCTCTCTGCCCTCGACAGTGCCCCGGTGCGCTCGCTCTACCCGCAGTGCATGGAGGACATGGGCCAGTCCTATGGCTACGTGCTCTATCGCACCCAGGTCGAGCGCGACACCGCCGAGCCGGAGCGCATCCGCGTCATCGACGGCCGCGACCGCGCCCAGGTCTTCGTCAACGGGGTCCCCGTCGCCACGCAGTACCAGGAGCACATCGGCGAGGACATTCGCTACGCGCTCCCCGAGCCCACCAACCGCCTCGACGTCCTCGTCGAGAACATGGGTCGCGTCAACTACGGCCACAGGCTCCTCGCCGACACGCAGCGCAAGGGCATCCGCACGGGCGTCTGCGTGGATCTTCACTTCGTGCTCGACTGGGAGGCCTGGCGCCTGTCGCTCGAGGACGTCTCGGCAATCGACTACTCCGCTGGCTGGGAGGCGGGCACGCCGTCCTTCTCGCGCTTCGAGTTCACGCTCGACGAGCCGGCTGACACCTATATAGACACTACGGGCTTTGGCAAGGGCGTCGCGTTTGTCAACGGAGCCAACGTGGGCAGATACTGGGAGATCGGTCCCATCGCCACGCTCTACGTGCCCCACGGCATGACGCGTGCCGGCGTCAACGAGCTCGTGCTGTTTGAGACGGAGGGGACCGTGAGCGACACCATCTCCCTGCGCTCGGCGCCCCTCATCAACCACCTGGAGAAAGAAGGAGTTGAGTAGCATGATCGTTGGAGCACGCGTTGACTTCCGCCTGATTCACGGCCAGGTCGGCAACCTCTGGGCGAACGCCCGTCAGGTGAGCCGCTTCATGGTCGTCGACGACCAGGTCGCCGAGGATGCCACCCAGAAGCAGGTCCTGCGCATGGCCACCCCCGCCACCTGCAAGCTCTCCGTCCTGCCCGTCGAGAAGGCCGCGGCCAACATCCTCGCCGGCAAGTACGACGCCCAGCGCCTCTTCATCGTGGTCAAGAAGCCCGAGGTCTACGTCAAGCTGGCCAAGGCCGGCGTCAAGTTCGACGAGATCATCCTCGGCAACATCACCTCGATGAACATCGTCAAGACCTACAACCGCAACATCAACTGCGGCCAGGACGACGTCGACGCCCTGAACGAGCTGCAGGCCATGGGCGTTCCCATGGTCATCCAGCTCACCCCGCAGAACAACCCGGAGCCCTTCAAGGCCTAGGGCGAGCACGGACGCTACGCGGTGAGGGGAGATGCGCCGCAGTCATATAGCGTGAAGGTTTGAGAAGTTCGAGAAAGTTAGAAGGAGGAAAAGAACCATGATTCAGTGGTGGCAGATTCTTCTGCTTACGCTCTACGCTGGCTTCCAGATCATGGACGAGCTGCACTGGTACTCCAGCGCCGGCTCCGCCGTGTTCTCTGGTTTCATCACCGGCCTCGTCATGGGCGACCTGGCAACTGGTCTCTTCATCGGTGGTAGCATGCAGCTCACCATCCTCGGCGTCGGCACCTTCGGCGGCGCCTCCCGCATCGACGCCAACTCCGGCACCCTGATCGCCACGGCCTTCGCCGTGAGCGCCGGCATGGACCCGGAGCAGGCACTCGCCGCCCTCGGCGTGCCCGTGGCCGCGATCCTCGTCTACACCGACATCCTCGGTCGTATGGCCAACACCTTCTGGGGTCACGCCTGCGACGCCGACGTCGAGAAGATGAACTGGAACGCGTACAACTTCCACTACTGGATGGGCGCGGTCTCCTGGTGCCTGTCCCGCATGATCCCGGTCTTCCTGGCCCTCGCCTTCGGCCAGCCGCTGGTTGAGGCCATCACCACCGCCCTCAACGGCGACTTCGCGTGGCTCGGCGCCGGCCTGACCGTCGCCGGTGGCATGCTGCCCGCCGTTGGCTTCGCCATCCTGCTGCGCTACCTGCCCGCCAAGAAGCACGTTGCGTACCTGATCCTCGGCTTCGTCATCGCCGCCCTGCTCGGCACCGTCTTCACCAACATCGCTGGCGTCGCTGGCGACGTGGCCACGGTTGCTGGCACCGCTGGCGCCGAGATCGCTGGTGGCGACTACAACAGCCTGTCCATGCTGACGATCGCTCTCATCGGCTTCGCCCTGGCTTACATCTACTACCAGCAGCACCAGGCTCAGGCCGCTATGCCCGCTGTTGCTGCCGGCATGGAGGGAGATGACGACGATGAGCTCTAAGACCACTGGCTACAAGCTCACCAAGGCTGACTTCCAGCAGATCAACCGCCGCAACCTCGTTGGCTTCCAGGCTGGCTGGAACTACGAGCGCATGCAGCACTCCGGTTATCTCTGGATCATCCTCCCGCAGCTCCGCAAGATCTACGGGGACAACACCGAGGCCCTGAAGACCGCCTGCCGCACCCAGTGCTCGCCGTTCTTCAACACCTCGAACTTCCTCAACACCATCATCACCGGCATCGACCTCGCCATCGAGGAGACCGACGGCCTCGACGGCATGGAGACCGTTGCCTCGCTGAAGACCGGCCTCATGGGTCCGCTCGCCTCCATCGGCGACTCGATCTTCGGCTCGCTTCTGCCCACGATCTTCGGCGCCCTCGCCGCCAACATGGCCATGCAGGGCAACCCGCTCGGCATCTTCATCTGGATCGCCGTCAACATCGTGGTCGACTGGTTCCGCTGCAAGCAGACCTACATCGCCTACGACCAGGGCATGAAGCTCGTCACCACGATGTCCGACAAGCTCAACGCCATCACCGACGCCGCCACCGTCATGGGCGTCTTCATGGTCGGCGCGCTTGTCTCCACCAACGTGGGCATCGTCATCACCGCCCCGATCGACCTCGGTGGCGTCACCGTCGACCTCCAGCACATCTTCAACGTGATCTGCCCCAAGCTCATCCCGGCGGCGCTCGTTGGCTTTGTGTACTGGCTGCTCGGCAAGAAGGGCATGACCTCGACCAAGGCGATCTTCATCGTGCTGGTCATCGGCATCGTCCTCGGTGGCCTCGGCTGGGTCGCCAAGGGCTAGGACCCTGCCTCCACTCGCGGCGCCCGGCCCCGCACCGGGCGCCGCGAGGCAGCAACGAAGCTCGAGCGGGCGCGCATCTCACGGCCCGGGACCTCTGGTCCCCGCCCTATCTCCCGAGATGCGCGCCCGTTCTCTCACGAAAGGCGTTGTGTCGTGGAACCTGGTGTCATCGCGTTTCTGGTGCTCGTCGTGGCGTACTTCGTCCTCACCGAGGGGGGGAAGCGCTACTACGAGGCAAAGTACGAGGGCTTCTTCCAGACCGGTCACTATGACCAGGCGCTGGCGGCCCTCGACTCGATCCTCGCCCGCGTGACCATGACCACGTACCGCCAGTACCTCCTGCGCTTCCAGTGCTATCAGGCACAGGGCAACGAGGAGCTGGCAACCCGCATGATCGAGCTCCTTGTGCGCATGAGGAGCTCGTCGAAGCGCCACGACCAGACGATGGCGCTCGCGTTCAACTACTTCACCCAGATCGGCGAGAAGGACCGTGCCAAGGATCTTCTCGCCCAGCTCAAGGGCAGCAAGACCGCCGACCGTGCGGTCGTCCAGGACTGCCAGCTCACCTATGACATCGTCTTCTCCAAGAGCCACGAGTACATCCCCCAGATGGAGGAACTGCTCAAGGCCGAGAAGAACCCCGGGCTCCAGGGCAAGCTCTGCTACCTTCTGTGGAAGCAGTATGCCAACAAGGGGGACAAGACCCACGCGAAGCAGTACCGACGCCGCTTCGAGGAGCTCACCAAGAGGAACACCCCCCAGCAGGCGGCCTAGCCCTCGGGCTCATGGCCGCGCCGCTGGTTGCATCGCAGCTACATCTGGCAACTGGGGCATCCCAGCCCAACAAGAAGGAGGACACAATGATCGGCTTCATCCTTACCGGCCACGGGCACTTCTCGAACGGACTCAAGAGCGCGCTCGACATGATCGCCGGACCGCAGGAGGCCTTCGAGATCGTTCCGTTCGAGGAGGCCGAGGCCGGTGCCTACGGCGACAAGCTTCGCGAGGCCGTCCGCGACATGCGCGCCAAGACCGACGGCGTGCTCGTCTTCTGCGACCTCATGGGCGGCACCCCCTTCAACCAGTCCATGATGATCACCGCCGAGCAGGACAACGTCTCCGTGGTCGCCGGCACCAACCTGCCCATGCTCATCGACATCGTGATGGCGCGCACGCCCGAGTCCTCCGTGGAGGACCTCGTGGCCGAGGCCGTCGAGGTCGGCAAGGAGGGCGTCTGCCACATGGAGCTCGGCGGCGCCGCGGACGACGACGAGGACGAGTAGGGACCCATTCGAGCAGGGGGGCGTCGAGCATGAGAGGGGGCATGATGGCACGGACGAAGAAGCAGCCGCTCTACGACCAGCTCATTGACATCCTGACCGAGAAGATCGAGCAGGAGTACCGCCCCGGCGACCTCATGCCCTCGGAGCGCGAGCTCTCGGAGCGTTACGGGCTCTCGCGCACCACGGTCCGCCTCGCCCTGCAGGAGCTCGAGCGGCTCGGCATGGTGGTGCGCAAGCACGGGCGCGGCACGTTCGTCGCCGACCGCTCCACGCAGGCCACCAACCTCATGCAGTCCTACAGCTTCACGGACCAGATGAGGGCGATGGGCCGCGTTCCGCTCACCACCATCCTGGAGTTCTCGGAGATCGACGCCGACAAGAACCTCGCGGAGCACATGGGGGTGACGCTCGGCGAGCGCCTCTTCAAGCTGAAGCGGCTGCGCTCGGCTGACGGCATCCCCATGATGGTCGAGGTGAGCTACCTGCCCCTGCGGAAGTTTCTCACGCTGAAGCGCCCGCTGCTCGACAGCATGCCGCTCTACGAGATCATCGAGAGCGTCTACCACGAGAAGATCCGCGTGGCCGAGGAGGAGTTCTACGCGAGCGTGGCGCGGCCCGCCGAGGCGCACCTGCTCGACATTCCCGAGAACGCGCCCGTGCTCGACCTCGCCCGCACCACGTACAACACGAGCAACGAGATCATCGAGTACACGCTCTCGGTCGCTCGCGCCGACCAGTTCAAGTACAAGGTCCTGCACCAGCGTATGTAGCGATGAGGGGGACGGTCCCCCTCACGTCACCCGAAGAAAGGACGGCCCCATGTTTGACAAGAGCCAGGAGGAGCTCAAGGCCCTCGGCGCCGACATCACCACCGCCGAGATCGCCCAGCAGCCCGACCTCTGGGAGGACACGCTCAAGATCTACGAGGACAACCTCGATGCCATCGAGGCGTTTCTCGCCGATGCGCGCGCGATGGGCGAGGGTCGCCTCTCCGTGGTCTTCACCGGCGCCGGCACCTCGGACTACGTGGGCGACACGGCCGCGCCGTACCTGCGCCACGCGGGTGACCTCGCGCTCTACGACTTCAAGCCCGTTGCCACGACCGACATCGTCTCCGCGCCCCGCGACTTCCTGAACTCCGACGAGCCCACGCTGCTCGTCTCGTTCGCGCGCTCCGGCAACAGCCCCGAGTCCCTCGCCGCGGTGCAGGTCGCTCGGTCCTACGTCAAGAACGTGAAGTTCCTCAACATCACCTGCGCGCCCGAGGGCAAGCTCGCCGTCGAGTCCGCGGGCGATCCCGATGCCCTCACGCTGCTCATCCCGCGCGCCAACGACAAGGGCTTCGCCATGACCGGCAGCTTCAGCTGCATGACGCTGCTCTCCACCCTCATCTTCGACACCGCCTCGCTCGAGCAGAAGTGCGCCTGGGTCTCCCAGATCGCGGAGATGGGTCGCGAGGTCGTCTCGCGCGAGGGCGAGGTCGCCGACTTCCTGGCGGGCGACTTCAACCGCGTGACGTACCTCGGCTCCGGCTCCTTCGTGGGCCTCGCCCAGGAGGCGCAGCTCAAGATCCTCGAGCTCGCCCATGGCCTCGTTGCGACCTCCTGGGACAGCTCGATGGGCTATCGCCACGGACCGAAGTCCTTCGTCGACGACAAGACGCTCGTCTTCGTCTTCGTGAACAACGACGCCTACACGCGTCAGTACGACCTCGACATCCTGAACGAGATCGGCGGCGACAAGATTGCGCAGAGGACCATCGCGGTCCAGCAGGACGCCGGAGCGCTCTTCGCGGGCGACTCGTTCACCTTCTCCGGCCGCGACGCGCTGCCCGAGGGCTACCTCGCGCTCCCGTTCATCATGGTCGCGCAGGTCGTCTCCCTGCTCAACTCCGTGCGCGTGGGCAACACGCCCGACACGCCGAGCCCCACCGGCACCGTGAACCGCGTCGTCAAGGGCGTCACCATCCACCCCTTCGAGGCTTGACGCTGACGTCAGGTCATAGTGTCAACCCCGCGCTCAGTCGCCGAGATTTGACGCCCGCCCGCACGGTTTGCTCGGGCGGGCGTCCGTGCATGTGACACGCTGGGTGTGACCAGACACCGCACCGCTCGAGACCAGAGGAGATTCATCATGAGCACCTTTGCCATCAGGGCCGACCGATTCGTTCTTCCGGGCGCCACCATGCAGGGAGGCTACCTCACCGTGACCGACGGCGTCTTCGGAAGCTGGTCGGCGGAGGAGCCCGACTGCGAGATCCGCGACCTCACGGGCTGCACCGTGGCCCCCGGCCTCGTGGACACGCACATCCACGGCTTCTTCAACCACGCCACCACCGACCGCGAGGCGGAGGGCATCAACGCCTCGAGCCTCGAGCTCGCCCGTCGCGGCACCACCTGCTGGCTTCCGACCACCTTCACCGAGTCGATCGATCAGATCGCGGGCTCCTGCGCCGCGATCGCCAAGGCCGACGAGAGCCGCGGCGACGACTTCCTCGGCGCGCGCATCGGCGGCATCTACCTCGAGGGCCCCTTCTTCACGATGAAGCACGTGGGCGCCCAGAACCCCGCCTACCTCATCGACCCCTCCGTTGAGGTGTTCGAGGGCTGGCAGGAGGCGGCAGGCGGCCGCATCGTCAAGAGCGCGCTCGCCGCGGAGCGCGACGGCGCCTGCCCGTACTGCGCGGCGCTCGACGCGATGGGCGTGGTGACCTCCATCGGCCACTCCGACGCCACCTACGACCAGACCCTCGCCGCCGTGAACGCCGGCGCGAGCTGCTTCGTGCACACCTACAACGGGCAGCGCGGGCTTCACCACCGCGACCCCGGCGTGACCGGTGCGGCCATGACCACCAAGAACACCTACGCCGAAATCATCTGTGACGGTCGCCACGTCGTGCCCGCCGCCATCAAGGCGCTCGTGGACGCCAAGGGCTGGGAGCACACGGTGCTGATCACGGACTGCCTGGGCTGCGGCGGCATGCCGGAGGGCGACTACATGTCCGGTGGCCTGCCCGTGGTCATGAAGGGCGGGCTGTGCTACCTCAGGAACGAGGACGGCACCACCGGCTCCATCGCGGGCTCGGTCCTCACGCTGGCCGAGGGCGTCAAGAACATGGTGGACTGGCAGATCGTGACGGCGGACCAGGCCATTCGCATGGCCACCGAGGTCGCGGCCCGCTCCGCGCGCATCGACGACCGCTTCGGCTTCATCAAGCCGGGCAGGCTCGCCGACATGACGGTCTTCAACGCGGACATGACGCTCGCGACCACCTTCGTCGGCGGCGTCGAGGTCAAGTAGGGGGCGACCATGACGAGCACGGCCGAGCGTTTCAAGGCGGAGGTGCTGCGCAGGCTCGACACGGTCATCGACGGCCAGGAGGACGCGCTCCACGATGCTGCGACCATCTTTGCCGACACCATCGAGCGGGGAGGCATCATCCGCGCCTTTGGCTCTGGCCACAGCCACGCCAACGCGCTCGAGATCTGCGGGCGCGCAGGCGGCTACATCCAGACCAAGGTGGTGCGCGAGCCGGCATGGGGCATCTACGAGATGATCGACGGCGTGGGGGACCAGTTCTGGCTCAAGCTCGACCTGCGCCCCGAGGACTGTCTCGTCGTGATCTCGAACTCCGGCCGCAACCCGCTGCCGGTCGAGCTGGCCCTTCACGCCCGCGAGGCCGGCGTGAAGGTCATCGCGGTGACGGCGCGCGAGGTCTCCGCCGCGGGCACCTCGCGCTCCAAGACCGGAAAGCGCCTCTTCGAGTGCGCCGACGTGGTGCTCGACAACAAGTCCTCGTTCGGCGACGCGGCGCTCGAGGTCGAGGGGATTCCCACGCGCGTGGGCGGCACCTCGCTCTACACCGGGTGCCTCCTCCTCGACTGCGCCGTCATGGAGTCGCTCGACATCCTGGTCGAGCGCGGCGTCCAGCCGCCGCTGTTCATGAGCGCCAACGTCGACGGCGGCCCTGAGTTCAACCAGCGCCTCCTCGACAGGTTCAAGGACCGCCTGGCGGAGTACTAGCTCACGCGTGGCCGTGCCCGGGCGTCGCTACAGAAGGGCGCCCGGCGGCGTGCGGCCACCGGGCGCCAATTGCGCGTGGAGAAGAACCTCGGCTCGCTAGTCGTGATACTCGCCGCGGTCCCACTTCTCGAGGAACTCGTCGAAGAAGTGCGGGTCGGCCTGGGCAGCAGCGTCGCATCCGGCCTCGACGGCGTCGATCTTCGCGACGAGCGCGTCGCGCTCGGGCGTGGGCTGGTAGCTTGCGGCGAGGAACGCGTCGACGATGTCGGCGATGAGGAACTCGCCGGTGATCTTTCCGCCGAAGCCGATGACGTTGGCGTTCAGGCACTCACGTGCGTGCACCGCGGTGGACATGTCGCGGACGAGCGCGCAGCGGGCGCCCGGGACCTTGTTCACCGAGTTGGTGATGCCGACCCCCGTGCCGCACATGACGACGCCGGCGTCCGCCTCGCCCGAGGCGACCTTCTCGCCCACCGCCTTGCCGTAGATGGGGTAGTGGGTGCGGGCGTGGTCGTAGGTGCCGCAGTCGATGACGGTGTGGCCGCACGCCTTGAGGTGGTCGGAGATGGCCATCTTCTCGTTGGTGACGATGTGATCGCAGCCGATTGCGATGATCATGATGTGTCCTCTCTGGTCGCAGGTGATGACTCGGGGCCGCTAGGCCATCTTGTTCAGCATGTCCACGCGAATCTGGTGGCGACCACCGGCGTAGGGCTCAGAGAGGAACTCGCGCACGATGCCGCGGGCGATGGCGTCGCCGACCACGGCAGAGCCCATCGTGATGAGGCGCGCGTTGTTGTGCTGGCGCGTCATGAAGGCGGAGCGCTCGTCGGAGCACTCGCACGCGACCATGCCCTTGACCTTGCAGGCTGCCATGTAGGAGCCGTCTCCGTAGAGGTCGAAGGCAAAGCCGAGGCTGTCGGGGTTCTCGAGCAGGTCGTGGGCGACGGCTAGCGTGGAGTCCACGAAGTCTGCGGCAGGCTCCTCGCTCTTGTCGACGACCTCGTGGCCGAGCTCGAGGAGGTAGGCCTTGACGGTCTCCTTGAGCGGCATGCCCTCTGCGTCAGATCCGATGACGATTCTCATGAGTGCGGTCCCTTCTCGCGTGCTGTGCGATACGAACAAACGCCACTGACAACTTTAGAACACTTTCGAACAATGTGAAGCGAGGATGTTGCGGTTTCGGGCGCCTTCCGGCACCATTCTGCGCGACGTCGGCTGCGGATGAGCCTACAGCAAGACGTTGCAGCACGAGCGCAGCTGCTCGAGGTACTCGTCGCTGATGCCGGGGTCGGTGATGACGGTGTCGTCCGGGTCGAGGTCGTGGAACGAGTAGAAGCCGCGCATGTCCATCTTGCTCCAGTCGGCGAGGACGAAGCGCTCGTCTGCTCGCTCGAGCGCGATTTGGTAGAGCCTCCCGGCATCGAAGTAGGAGGTGTAGAGCGAGCCGTCCTGGATGCCGTTGACCCCGATGAAGGCCTTGTCGAAGCCGAGCGACTCGAGCGCGCCCTCCGCGAGCGGGCCCATGAAGGTGCCGGAGTGATGGCGGAAGGTCCCGCCGATGAGGATGACCTCTCGGATGTCTCCGTCGGCAAAGAGGTTGAAGATGGGGAGGCTGTTCGTGACGATGCGCAGGGGGACGGTCGGCAGGCACTGCGCGGCGAGCTCGACGGTGGTGCTCGACCCGAGGAAGATGGTGTCGCCCTCGCGCACCTGCGTCGCGGCGATCTCGGCGATGTGGCTCTTCTCGTCGATGTGGAGGAGCTGGCGCTCGAGGTGGGAGGGCTCGCAGATGAGCGAGCGACCCATCGTGGCGTCCGTGGTCTTGGCCCCGCCCCTGAAGCGGACGATGCGCCCCTCCTCGGAGAGCTCCATGAGGTCACGGCGCACGGTCATGTCCGAGACGCCGAGGATGTCGGCGATCTCGCGCACGGTGACGGTGCCGCGGGCGCGGCACATCTCGACGATGGTGTCATGTCGTTCGTTCTTCAGCATCTTCACGCCCCAAGGGTCTGCGCGCGGAGCGATCGCATCACACATACATATGAACATAATAGGTGGGCCTCTGTGCGCGTTTCGACGAAACAGCCAAGCGAATCCGCAAGCGGGGCAGTTGCGGGACGAATTCCTTACACGGCGCTCACGCAAGCGACGCTTGCCGATGAAAATCGACCGCTCGGTGAGGTCGCATCACCAAATCGTCAAATCAGACTGGGTTGGCGCTGATCGAGGTCTATAGTTCAATCGAACAGAAACAAACAAACAACTGCGCATTTCAGTGCGTTTGAGAGGGAAAGATGATTGTTAGCGCTATCAATCCCTCTCGTTTCTGTTCGTAGCGGACGTCTCACGAACAAACAAGGGAGAGCAGCATGAGGGTTGGCGTGATCGTTGCGAGCCACGGAGAGTTTGCGAGGGCGGCGCTCGGCAGCGTTGAGATGGTTGCTGGCCCCCAGGAGGACGTGCGCGCCCTCGCCCTGACCGCCGACAAGTCGGCGGAGACCTTCGAGTCGGAGTTCGCGCAGGCCTATGACGAGCTCAAGGCCGACTGCGAGCTTATCGTCACGATCTGCGACATCCACGGCGGGACCCCCTTCAACGTCATCTCGCGCAGCATGCTCAGGGGCATGGACATGGTGGCCTTCACGGGACTCAGCCTCCCGGTGCTCATCGAGCTTCTCCTCTCGCGCGACCAGGCTGGCAGCGCCGACGAGATTCGCCAGCTCATCGAGGCCGCGCACGCCCAGACCCTCGCTGAGATCAAGGTCGAGATGAAGTCGGACGACGACGAGGACGACCTCGACCTCTAGCCCCGGCATGACGCCCGCGGCGGGGAAGGGACCGCGCGCGGGCTCCTCGGTACGCGCACGAAGGAAAGAGAAAGGGAGAAGAACATGGCACTCAAGATCGCTGACATCGACGACCGCCTCATCCACGGGCAGCTTGCCTCCACCTGGATTCCCGACCTGGGCATCGAGTCCGTCATCATCGTCGACGACAAGGTCGCCAACGACCCCGTCCAGAAGTCCGTGGCGGGCCTCGCCGTCCCCAAGGTCAAGGTCTCGGTCTTCGGCGTCGACAAGTTCATCGACGTCCTCAAGAAGACGACGCTCAAGAAGGTGACGATGGTGCTCTTCACCAACCCCATCGACGCCCTCAAGATGCACGAGAACGGACTTCCGTTCGACTACCTCAACGTCTCCGGCATGCGCTTCAACGACCAGCGCACCCGCCTGCACAAGAACATGTCCGTGACTCCCGAGGAGCGCGCGGCCTTCGAGAAGCTCATCTCGATGGGCGTGGAGTGCTGGATGCAGCCCACCACGCGCGATCCCAAGGTCTCCGTCGCCGATCTTCTGAGCGGCGCGCACGCGGGGGAGTAGGCGCCTAGGGCACCTTCGGCGCCGAGGGGGGCGCCGTCAGCAACAGCGACGTCATTCGTTCGCAGTTAGTCAGAAGGAGGAAGAATGTTCCAAGCACTTCTGCTCGCCATCTGGGCCGGTCTTTGTACCTGGGACCAGTTTGGCCCGCACCTCGGCTTCAGGAAGCCGCTGCTCGCCTCGGTCGGCGTTGGCATCATCCTCGGTGACATGACCACCGCCATCATGATCGGCGCCACGATGGAGCTCATGTGGCTCGGCGTCAACAACATCGGCGCCTACGTGCCGCCTGACGTCATCTCCGGCACCATCGTGGGTGCGGCCCTCGGCATCATGTCCGGCGGCGACTCCGCGAGCGCCATCGCCCTGGCCGTCGCCATCGGCATCCCCACCGCCACCCTCGTCCAGCAGCTCAACATCCTCGTGATGACCACCAACATCACCTGGCTGCACGGCGCCGACAAGGCGGCGGAGTCCGGCAACTTCAAGTCGATCAACAAGTACTTCTGGGCCGGCGGCGTCAGCTTCTTCCTGACCCGCGCCATCCCGGTCTTCATCGCCACGGGCGTCGGCTCGTTCGTGGTCGAGGACATCATGGCCTTCCTGCAGAACCAGGTGCCGTGGGTTCTCTCCGCCTTCTCCACCGCCGGTGGCATGATGCCCGCCGTCGGCCTTGCGATGCTGCTCACCATGATGATGAAGAAGAACATGTGGATCTTCCTCATCTGTGGCTTCGTGCTCGCGGCCTTCCTCAAGGTTCCGACCATCGGCATCGCCCTCGTGGCCGCCGCTGCCGCCGGCTTCTACGACTTCGTCGTCGAGAGCGGCAAGAAGTCCCAGGCCACCGCAGCTGTCGCAGCCCCTGCCAGCGACGAGGACGAGGAGTATGATCTCTAATGGGTAAGATCTCTAAGAAGACGCTCAACAAGGTCCTTCTCAGGACCCAGGCCTGCCAGTTCGCCCACAACTACGAGCGCATGCAGTCCCTGTCGCTCACCTACTGCATCTCTCCGGTCCTCGAGGAGCTCTACAAGGACGCCCCCAAGGAGGACCGCGTCAACGCGATGAATCGCTACCTCGAGTACTTCAACACGCACCCCATCGCCATCCCGTTCATCCTCGGCATCGCCACCGCGGTCGAGGAGAACACCGACGAGGAGCACAAGGACACCGTCACCGCGATCAAGACCTCGCTCATGGGCCCCTTCGCCGGCATCGGCGACTCGCTGCTCAACCTCACGTGGTTCCCGATTGCCGGCTCCATCGGCGCCTCCCTGTGCGTGAGCAACGGCTCCATCATCGGCCCCATCGTCATGTTCCTGCTCATCAACCTGCTGTACTGGCCGCTCAAGTACTTCGGTCTGCACAAGGGCTACGAGTCCGGCATGGCGCTCGTCGACAAGTTTGGCGTCGAGGTCTTCGACCGCCTCGGTGACGCCGCCAACGTCCTCGGCGTCATGGTCACCGGCGGCCTGATCGCCACCACGGTCAAGCTCTCCACGGCCATCCAGTTTGCCTTCGACGAGGGCGACCCGCTCGTGCTCCAGACCCAGCTCGACTCCGTCCTGCCGTGCCTGCTGCCGATCATCGTCACCTTCATCTGCTACCGCCTGCTCAAGAAGGGGCAGGGCAAGAACTCTGCCCAGATCATCCTCGGCATCATCGCCGTGTGCCTGGTGCTCTTCGCCCTGAACTACTACATCCCCGGCTTCCCCAAGATCTTCGCGTAGGAAGCGGACCCTTTCTCGGCGCCCCGTCCACCCCTCTGGGCGGGGCGCTTCGCTCTAGAGCATGGAGGAGCTATGAGGACCATTCTCGTTCTGATGGACACCCTGCGCCGCGACGCGCTCTCGTGCTACTGCCCGGAGCGCAGCGCCCGCACTCCTAACCTCGAGGCGTTCTCGCAGGACTCCGTCGTCTTTGACAACCACTGGATCGGCTCTGCGCCGTGCATGCCCGCCCGTCGCGACATCATGTGTGGTCGCTACAACTTCCTCGAGCGCCCCTGGGGACCCATCGAGCCCTTCGACGTGACGCTCGTCGACCGCCTGCGCGCCGGGGGCGTCTACACCTGCATCAAGACGGACCACTGCCACTATGCCCGCACCGGGGGAGAGGGCTACCTGCAGCTCTTCAACACCTGGGAGCTCTTCCGCGGGCAGGAGGGCGACCCGTGGGTGAGTCGCATCGACGAGCCGGACAACATGCCCGAGACGTTCTACGGGCGCGTGCGCGAGCAGTATCAGAAGAACCGCGAGAAGTGGCCCAACGAGGAGGACATGCCCTCTCCGAGGACCTTCCGCGCCGCGTGCGACTTCATCGACCAGAACGCCGGCGACGACGACTTCTTCCTCATGGTGGAGGCGTTCGACCCGCACGAGCCCTTCGACGTGCCCGACAGCTACATGGACGAGTACGGCGGCGCCGGTGAGCTCGACCGCGACTACTTCGAGATTCCGCCCTACCGGCGCGTCTCGGACACCGACATCCCGGAGGGGGCCGTCGACTACGTGCAGCGTCGCTACAAGGCGCTCGTCACGATGACCGACCACTGGTTCGGCACGCTGATCGACAAGCTCAAGGAGCGGGACATGTACGAGGGGACCATGGTCATCGTGACCACGGACCATGGCTACTTCCTCGGCAGCCGCGACTACCTCGGCAAGAACTACATGCACCTCTACAACGAGATGGCGCACCTGCCCCTCATCGTGAAGTTCCCGAACGGCGAGCGCGCCGGCGAGCGCGCCCACCAGCTCACCCAGGCCATCGACCTCATGCCGACGGTGCTCGAGGCGCACGGGTGCCCCGTCCCCAACACGGTCACCGGCACCTCGCTCATGCCGCTCATGAGCAACCCCGAGGCGTCCACGCGCGAGTACGGCCTCTATGGCGTGCACGCCATGACCGTCAACGTGACCGACGGCCGCTACACCTACTTCCGCGCCCCCGTCCCGGGCAACCAGCCCTGCTACGAGTACGCGGCGATCCCCCACACCATTCGCAAGAAGATGGGCACCGACTGCGTCGACAAGATCGAGATGGGCCGCTTCCTCACGTGGACCGACTACCCGGTGTATCGCTTTCCGTGCGCCAAGCCGGCGAACATCGACCAGCGCGAGGACTGCCTCGAGGAGGTCCACGAGACCAAGCTCTTCGACCTCCAGGCGGACTACGCGCAGGAGCACGACCTCGTCGGGGTCGATGCCGCGGCCGAGGAGCGCATGATCGAGCTGCTGAGGCGCGGCCTCGCCGAGCACGACGCCCCCGCGGAGCAGCTCGTCCGCCTCGGGCTTGACACGGACGTCAGGTTGTAGTGTCAACTTGTTGTGTCAGCTTGACCACGATGGGCGAGGGCCCCGCATCGGTGGGGCCCTCGCGCGGGGGTTCGCATGAAGTACATCAGCTTCCTCATAAAGCCGGCGTCGAGCGCCTGCGACATGCGGTGCTCGTACTGCTTCTACCGTGACGTCGCGGACCATCGCGCGCACGCGGTGAGGGAGCGGATGAGCGAGCGGACCATGCGCGCGCTCGTCGACCGGGCGCTCGCCCTTGGCGACGACGCCCAGGTGACCTTTGCGTTCCAGGGCGGCGAGCCCACGCTCGCGGGAATCGAGTTCTTCCGCGCCTTCACGGACTACGTCGACGAGCGGCGCACCAACCAGCACGTGAGCTACGCCCTTCAGACCAACGCCCACACGCTCACGCCCGAGTGGGCGGCCCTCTTCCGCGAGCACGGCTTCCTCGTGGGCGTCTCCGTGGACGCGTACCGCGAGCTGCACGACTCCCTGCGCCGCGACGTGTCGCTCGGCGGCACGCACGCGCGCGTCATGGAGTCGGTGGGGATGCTGCGCGACGCCGGCGTCGACTTCAACGTCCTCACGGTGCTCTCCGCCCAGCTCGCCCGTCACCCGCAGCGCGTGTTCAAGTTCTATCAGCGCGAGGGGATCGACTACGTTCAGCTCATCCCGTGCCTCGCCGGCTTCGACGGCGAGGGCGCGGAGTACGCCCTCACGCCGCGCGCGTTCTTCTCGTTCTATAGGACATTCTTCGACCTGTGGCTTCGTGAGGTCCGCGCAGGGCACGTGATGTCGGTCGGGCTCTTCGACAACATCATGCAGATGTCGCTGGGCCAGTATCCCCAGGCCTGCGGCATGCTCGGCCGATGCGCCCCGCAGTTCGTGGTCGAGAGCAACGGCGACGTCTACCCCTGCGACTTCTACGCGCTCGACGAGTACCGCTGCGGGAACGTGCGCGAGGACTCCCTCGAGGCCATGGCGACCTGCGAGCCCATGCGCGCGTTTCTCGCCGAGCCGAGGAGGCCCTGCTCCGCATGCTCCGACTGCCCCTTCGAGGGCATCTGCCACCGCAACTGCAAGCGCCTGAACGCGTCCTACTACGATGACGACTACTGCGGCTACCGAGCGTTTCTCGAGCACGCGTACGAGCCCCTCGCGCGCGTGGCCCGCATGCTCGTGAGCCGATAGGACCGGAACGGGCCCCGCGAGGGGGCGCCCGCCCGCTGAGGAAAGGAGACACATGGCAACCGACACCGACGACTGCCTCGAGAGCCGTCGTCCCAACGTGGTCCTGATCGTGTGCGACCAGTTCCGCGGGGACTGCCTTGGGTACGCGGGGCACCCCGACGTGAAGACCCCCTATCTCGACACCCTCGCGGCGCAGGGAACGTTCTTCGAGAACGGCTACTCGGCGTGCCCGAGCTGCATCCCGGCCCGCGCCTCGCTGCTCACCGGCAAGACGCCGCGCCACGCCGGGCGCGTGGGCTACCAGGACGGCATCGCCTGGCGCTACGACCACATGATGGCGGAGGAGTTCTCCGAGGCGGGGTACCAGACCGCCTGCGTGGGCAAGATGCACGTGCACCCGCCCCGCCTGGCCTGCGGCTTCCAGACCCTGCGCCTGCACGACGGCTACATCGGCCACTATCGCAAGGCCAACCTCCCGCACTGGATGCACCAGGACGTCTCCGACGACTACCTGCGCTTCCTGCGCGCCGAGCTCGGGCCCGCCGCCGACGTCAACGGCACGGGCGTCGAGAACAACTCCTGGATCGCGCGCCCGTGGGTCTACGAGGAGCGCCTGCACCCCACCAACTGGGTCGTCGACGAGTCGATCCGCTTCCTCGAGACGCGCGACCGCACCCGCCCGTTCTTCCTCATGGCGAGCTTCGTGCGCCCGCACCCGCCCTTCGACGCGCCCGCTGCCTACTACCAGCCCTATCTCGACCGCGAGCTGCGCGAGCCGGCGCGCGGCGACTGGGACGACGAGGACGCCACCGAGCGCGACGGCATGGTCCTCGACAGCCCGCACGGCTGTCGCGACGCCACGCTGCGCCACGAGGCCATGGCGGGCTACTACGGCTGCATCACGCACATCGACCACCAGATCGGCCGCCTCATCACCTCGCTCGAGAACGACGAGACCTACGAGAACACCATCGTGCTCTTCACGGCGGACCACGGCGAGATGCTCTTCGATCACTGCACGTTCCGCAAGGTCCTCCCGTACGAGGGCAGCGCCCACGTGCCCTTCATCGTTCGCGTCGGGTCCAAGGTGCTGCCGGGCGGGCGGCCCCGCCCGCGCACGTCCGATGCCGTCGTCGACCTCATGGACGTCATGCCCACCCTGCTCGACCTCGCGGGCGTCGAGGTGCCCGAGGGGGTGGACGGCTCCTCGCTCAGGGGGGAGATCACGGGCGAGAAGGACCTCGGGCGCGCGTACGTCCACGGCGAGCACTCGCGCGACTACGAGCAGTCCAACCAGTACATCGTCACGAGTCACGACAAGTACGTCTGGTTCACGCAGAGCGGGGTCGAGCGCTACTTCGACCTCGACGCGGACCCGCGCGAGGAGCGCGACCTCTCCGGGGACCCGGCGTATGCCGAGCGCGTGGCCGAGCTCCGTGCGATACTCATAGAGGAGCTGCGCGACCGTGAGGAGGGCTACGTCCAGGACGGCGGGCTCGTCGTGGGAAGGAAGCCTCGGGTCGTGCTCGAGCAGTGCTAGAGTGCTAGGACGGGCGCCCCGGGGACGGGGCGCCCCCATGAGGAGGAACGTATGGACGTGCAGCTGGTTGGCATCATCCTGGTGGCGATCTGCGTCATCTCCCTCGTGTACACCGAGGTGCAGAAGCGCCTGGTGTTCTCGAGGTACCAGACGCTCTTCTCGCAGGGCGACTTCGAGGGGTGCGTGCGCCTGCTCGACCGCCCCGTGATCAAGCTCATCTACCCCAAGTACAACCAGCTCTACATGCGTCTCAACGCGCAGATGTGCCTCGAGAACGAGCAGGAGACCCGCCGCATCATCGAGGAGATGCTCGCCCTCAGGACCACCGCGGAGCAGCGTCAGGTCCTGCTGCTGCGCGCGTTCAACTTCTTCGTGGAGCAGGAGGACTACGGCCGCGCCAAGGGGCTGCTCGACGAGCTTCGCGGCATGGAGGGCCTCCCCGCCGAGCAGCTCGAGGAGTGCGAGCGCACCTATCGGATCTTTGCCGAGAAGAGCTCCGCCTACATCAAGCAGATGGAGGCGAGGCTGGGATCGGCGAAGGGGGGCGAGCGCAACACCCTGCTCTACCTGCTCTCGGTGCAGTACGAGAACCGGGGTGACACGCGACGCGCCAACGAGTACCTCGAGCAGGTGAGGAGCGCCTTCGAGTCCGCCGTCCCCGCCGACCGCGAGGAGCCCGCGGACTCGTGACGGGCCCGCTCCCGCACGCCGCGCGTTAGCCCACAAGAGGAAGGTCGTCACCCATGCAAGTGCTCGTGCTTCTCGTCAGCTTCTTCGCCTGCACCGTCGGGGCCATCTGCGGCATCGGCGGGGGCATCATCATCAAGCCGGTTCTCGATGCCACGGGCGTGGCCGACGTGGCCACGATCAACTTCCTCTCGGGGTGCACGGTCCTCTCGATGACGCTCTACTCGGTCCTCAAGGCCAAGATCTCCGGCACCTCGACGATCGACCCCAAGACCGACACCCCGCTCGCCATCGGCGCCGCGGTGGGCGGCCTTGCCGGAAAGGAGCTCTTCTCGCTGGTGGCGGGGCTCTTCCCCGACCCCAACACGGCAGGCGCGGTGCAGGCGGGCCTGCTCCTGGCGATCACGCTGGGGACCCTGGCCTACACGATCTACAAGGAGAAGATTCCCACGCTCAAGATCGAGTCCGCGGTGGCGTGCCTGGTCATCGGCTTCGCCCTGGGCGTGTGCTCCTCGTTTTTGGGCATCGGCGGCGGCCCCATCAACCTCGTGGTGCTCTTCTACTTCTTCACGATGGCCACCAAGCGCGCCGCGTCGAGCTCGCTCTACATCATCCTGTTCTCTCAGGCGACGAGCACGGCGAGCTCGCTTCTCTCCGGGGGCTCGGAGGGCGTCGACCTGGTGCTGCTGGCGGCCATGGTGGTCTGCGGCATCCTGGGCGGCGTCGTGGGCCGCAAGGTCAACGCCAAGATCGACGACAAGACCGTGGACAAGCTCTTCATGGGCCTCATGGTGCTGATCATCCTCATCAACGCGTACAACATCTACAAGTTCGCCCTTGCGTAGCGCGTCGTGCGACGTGGCGCAGGGGGGCTCGGCGCGTCGCTGTGCGCCGGATTGGAGGCACCGTGCTTGACTCGATTCCGGGAGGTCTTCCGCTCGTGATGGGCGTGCTCGCGGCCGCCGTGCTCGCGTATGCCGTCTACCTGCTCATCGACCAGAACGGCAGCATCGTCTACGAGGTCCCGCGCACGGCGGCGCGCTTCGTTGCGCCCGCGATCTTCGTTGGGGCGGCGGTCGTCAACTACTTCGCGGGGGGCCGAGGCCCCGAGCAGCTGGGCGTGGGGGCGGTGCTGCTGGCATTTGCGGCGCTCATGCTCGTCGCGCGCACGGGGGTCGGTCGTGCCGGGATCTACGCGGACGGCGTTCGCCGCGCGTGGGCGCGCATCGACGAGGTGAGCGTCACCGCGCTCGAGGGAGGGGCAGGCGCGCGCGTGACCTGGGGCGCCCGCGGCTCGTCGCGCGACCTCGACCTGCCCGGCGCGGACCCGGACGAGGTGCGCGAGTTCGTGCGCGAGATGCGCCGCTCGCACTAGCGGCTCGGAGCGCGGCAGGCGCGTTGGCGCGTCGCTAGGGGCGCACGACGACGATGCGGTCGTCCCGCTCGCATGTGGGATTGTCGGTGATGAGCGTCGCCCCCTCGTGACTCAGGAAGTCCGAGTGGTACATGGCGGTGAGCCCGAACTTGGAGGCGTCCGCGAGCACGTAGGTGTGCCGGCTCAGCTCGAGCGCCGCCTCCTTGATTTCGTACTCGCTCTGGTCGGCGGAGAGGATCCGCAGGTCACTGCCTATCCCGCCCGCGCCGATGAACGAGCGGTCGAAGTGATACGCGCGCATGAGCCGTACGGTCTCCGCGCCGCCCAGGCATCGCGTTCGCGTGCGCAGGAAACCGCAGAGCAGAAACGTCCGAATCCCACGGCGGTGGAGGGACTCGGCGTGGGGGAGGCTGTTGGTGATGACCGAGATGCTGGCCTCCTCGATGAACTCGATCATGCTGTAGGTCGTTGACCCGCCCCCGATGAAAACGAGTTCGTTGGGGGCGAGCATCCTCGCCGCCTCCTGGCCGAGCAGTCGCTTCTCCTCGCTGTGCATGGCCTGCTTCTGCCGCATCGAATACTCGGCCACCTCGCTGCCAATTTTGACGCCGCCGTGGTAGCGCTCGATGACGCCCTCCTCGGCCATCCGCGCGAGGTCGCGCCGAATGGTCGTCGGGGCCGCGTCCACGATCTTCTCGATCTCGTGAAAGGACAGCTGGTTGCAGAAGGCCAGCTCCCCCAGGATGATCTGCTTGCGCTCTTCGTAGCTCATGTGACCCCCGTTCTTCAGCTAGCTATAGTGTACCCGGAATGGGCGTTTCGTGAATTGCAAATAACCAAATATAACCATTTACCGACCATTTTTCGGCTATTTGCAACGGATTGACTACCCTCATCTCAGGTGATCGTACGGGACGGTCACAAGGAGAGGAGGAAGGTATGCGCATAGCCCTGTCACGAATCGACAACCGCCTGTTACACGGCGTGGTCGCCACGCAGTGGGCTCCGCACACGGGCGCCCAGCGAATCATGGTCGTGGACGACGAGACCGCGGGCAACGAGATAGCCAAGTCGAGCATGCGTCTCGCGCGTCCCGCCGGGACGGCGATCTCGATCATCTCGCTCGAGACGGCGCTCGAGAACTTCCGCGCGAACAAGTACGCCGGGCAGAGCATCTTCATCATCGCAAGGGAGCCCGGGACCCTGCGCGCCCTCGTTGAGGGGGCGGGGGTGCCCATCAAGGAGGTGGACGTGGGCGCCACGGCACAGCGCGAGGCGGGCGGTGACGTCGTCGAGGTCAACCGCCGCGTCACGCTCGACGCTCTCGAGCGCTCCGACCTGCGCTACCTCGCGGACCACGGGGCCAGGGTCTACGCCCAGTACCTGCTGTCCGAGAAACCCCAGCCCCTTGACGACCTGCTCTCGTAGCATCGAGGAAAGGATGACGTATGCAACTCGCACTGTGGCAGAGCATCGCGCTCATCGTGTTGGCGGGGCTCGTCCCCGTCGATAAGTACGGGATGACCTTCGGCCTGCGCTGGCCGGTCATCACGTCGGTCTTCGCCGGCCTCATCGTCGGTGATATGGCAACCGCCCTCTACATCGGGGGCACGCTCCAGCTCATGAGCCTGGGCATCGCCTCCGTGGGCGGGTCGAGCATCCCCGAGTACGGCGTCGGCGCCGTCGTCGCCGTCGCCATCGCGGCGACGAGCGGTGGCGGGGTGGAGGCGGGCCTTGCCATCGGCATCCCGGTCGCCATGCTCATGGTCCAGTTCGACGTCCTCGCAAAGATCGCGTGCGGCGGCCTGGTGCAGTACGCCCAGAAGCTCGCTAACGACCGCAACTTCAAGGGGATGTACGCGACGCTGCTCTGCGGCCCCGTCCTCATGTTCCTGACGGCCGCGGTCCCCATGGCCATCGCGGTCTTCGTGGGCGGCGACATGGTCAACGCCGTGCTCAACGCGCTTCCGGCGTGGTTCACCGGCGGACTCACCGTCGCCTCGAAGATGCTGCCCGTCGTGGGCGTGGCCCTGCTGCTCACCTACATGCCGGCGTCCAAGTTCTTCGCCGCGGTCATGCTCGGCTTCGTCCTGGTCGCCTACTTCAGCATGTCCATGCTCGGCGTCGCCCTCGTGGGCGTGATCGTCTGCCTCGTCTACTGGGGCTACTGCGCCGACAAGTCTGCCTCGTCCGCCAACAACACCGTGATGGGAGAGCTCGAAGATGAGTAACGAGACCAAGCTCACCAAGGCCGACCTCCGCCGCGCGGCCCTTCGCTGGATGCCCATGGCGGTCAACACCTTCTCGTATCAGTACCAGCAGGCCGGTTCGGTCGTCTTTGCCCTCGGCCCCGCCCTGCGCAAGATCTACCAGAGCGACGACGAGTACGTCGAGGCGCTGAACAACCACTTCAACTACTTCAACGCCCACCCATGGATGGCAAACCTCGTCCTGGGGGCAGCGCTCGGCATCGAGGACGAGGGCGGCATCGCCGCGAAGGAGGCCGTGCAGGGCTTCAAGGTCGCCCTCATGGGGCCGATGGCGGGCATCGGCGACTCGCTCATCTGGGTGCTCTACCCCACCATCATGGGGTCGATCGCGGGGAGCCTCGCGCTGCAGGGCAACATCTCGCTCACGCTCATCTGGCTCGCGCTCAACATCGCCTTCATGTTCGTCCGCGTCTGGATGTTCGAGTTTGGCTACACCTCGGGCACCAAGCTCATCAGCATGCTCGGCGACAGGGTCAGCATGCTCACCGAGACCCTGGCGATTCTGGGTCTGGTCGTGGGCGGGGCGCTCATTCCCTCCGTCGTCAAGATCACGACCCCGCTCACCTTCACGGCGGGCGAGTCTGTGACGGAGATCCAGTCCATCCTCGACCAGATCTTCCCGTTCCTGCTGCCCGTGCTCGCGACGTTCGTGTGCTACCGTCTCGTCAAGGGCAATAAGGTCTCCATCAGCGTTCTCATCCTCATCATCGTCGTGATCTCCATGGTGTGCGCGGCGTTCGGGATCCTGAGCTAGGGGAGCGGCATGAGAAACATCGTCATCGCCTCGCATGACCGGCTTGCCCAGGGGCTCGCGGACACGCTCCGCTTCGTGACGGGGTACGACTCCGCTCACGTGCTCTGCGCCTACGTCGACCCCGCAGAGGACGACCTCGCGGAGCGCGTGGCCGGGCTCATGGCCTCCCTCGACCCAGAGGGGGAGACGTTCGTCTTCACGGACATGCTCGGCGGCAGCGTCACGCAGCGCTTCTTTCCCTACATGGGCGAGCGCGTCCACCTCATCTGCGGCATGAACCTGCCGCTCGTGCTCGAGGTGGCGCTTGCGGGACCCGAGCCCTTCTCGCCCGAGCGGGTCGACGAGCTGGTCGCGGGAGCCCGGGATGCCATCGTCTACGTCAACGACCTCGAGGCGGACAGCCTCGACGAGGATGAGTAGGAGGCGTCGTGAGAACCATTGTCGTCCTGATGGACACTCTGCGCCGCGACTTCCTGAGCTGCTACAACCCCGCCACGAGCTGCATGACGCCCAACATCTCGCGCTTTGCCGAGGAGTCCTGCCGCTTCGACAGCCACTTCGTGGGGTCCATGCCCTGCATGCCGGCCCGCCACGACCTCTTCTGCGGGCGAACCAACTTCCTGGAGCGCAGCTGGGGGCCAATCGAGATCGGTGACGTCACCCTCCCCAAGGTGCTCTTCGAGCGCGGCGGGGTGCGCTCCCACATGATCACGGACCACGCGCACTACTTCAGGATCGGTGGCGAGAACTACTGTCAGCAGTTCAACACCTACGAGTTCTTCCGCGGGCAGGAGAGCGACCCATGGGTATCGCTCATCGACGACCCCTGGGAGCCCGAGCGCTACTTCGGCGACGTCAAGCGCCAGTACCAGTGCAACCGCACGCGCATTACGCGCGAGGAGGAGTTCTCCAGCGTGGAGTGCTTCGAGGCGGCAAAGCGCTGGGTCGACGACAACCGCGGGGCCGAGGACTTCATGCTCATGGTCGAGACCTTCGACCCGCACGAGCCCTTCAACGTGCCGCGGGACTACCTCGACCTCTACGGCGACGACTACGACGGCCCGTTCTTCGAGCTGCCGCGCTATCACCGTCGCGACGAGGAGACGGATGCCGCCATGGCGCACCTGCTCCGTCGCTACCAGGCGCTCGTCACGATGACCGACCGACACTTCGGCGACTTCATCGACCACCTCAAGAAGGCGGGGATGTACGACGACGCGCTCATCGTCCTCACGACCGACCACGGCTACTGCTTCGGCGAGCGCGAGTACATCGGCAAGAACTACATGCCCGCCTACAACGAGATTGCCAACATTCCGCTCATCGTGCACTTCCCGGGCGGCGCGCACGCGGGGGAAGTGCGCTCGGAGCTCACTCAGAACATCGACCTCATGCCGACGATTCTCGACTACCAGGGGGTCGATGTGCCCGAGACCGTCATGGGCCGCTCCCTCAGGGCGGTGGCCGAGAGGGGCGAGGCGATTCACGACTATGCCCTCTACGGCACGTTCGGGTGCGCGGTGAACGTGACGGACGGGCGCTACACGTACTTCCGCGGGGGGCGCGACCAGACCAGGTGCCACGAGTACACCACGAGCCTCACCACGATTCGCGACTGGCTCGGCAGGGGCAGGGGCGACCAGATCGAGGCGGGTCGCTTCCTGCCACGCGTGCCCTATCCGGTCTATCGCGTCCCGAGCGGCCCCGAGGCCCTCGTCAAGGACGGTGGGGCGCACGCGAACGAAGACCACCTCTTCGACCTGGAGCTCGACCCCGGTCAGACGACGGAGGTCGAGGACGAGGCGGTGCGCGCCCGGATGGAGGGGCTGCTCGTTCGCGCCATGCGCGAGGCGCAGGCGCCGGACGACCAGTTCGCCCGCCTGGGGCTGGACGCATAGCCCCTCCGCTCGACGCGATCTGCGGCCGCGCCCCTCTCGACAAACCCTCGAGAGGGGCGGCCGACCTTCCCTCCGCGCCGAGAAGGAGCCCTTGACGAAAAGAGGTCCTTCTCGCGGCCCTTTTTTGCCAGAGGCTCCGTCTCGACGTTTGCGCCACGCGGCTCGCCGTGCGACGATACGTCTCGGAAACGAGCGAGGCGGGAGACACATGGCAGACGGACCGATCGAGCGGCTCAGGGCGCACCTTGGGGACTTCACCCCCTCGGAGGAGGCAGCCGCGCACTACTTCATCGAGCACCCGACCTCGGTGGTCAACAAGACCATCGCCGCGGTGGCCCGCGAGGCGGGCCTCAGCTCGACCGCCATCATGCGCATGTGCCAGCGGATAGGTTACAGCGGCTACGCGGAGTTCCGCTTCTGCATGAACCGCCAGCTCCTCTCGCACGGCGCTGACGCGGACGAGGGCGCGGACGTGGGCGGGGAGCTCTCGTCCCACGACAACCTCGCCAACGCCTACTCCGCCTATCTCAGGAAGACGACGGACGGGCTGGACAAGGCGCAGCTCGCGCGGTTCGCGCGCCTCATCCTGAACGCGCGCCGCATCAGCATCTGGGGCGCCAACCGCACCTACGAGAGCGTCAAGCAGCTCTCGCTGCGGCTCTTCCGTATTGGCATCTTCAACCAGACCACCTCGGACGAGCAGGTCATGGACGACATCTCGACCATCCTCGGGCCGGGGGACCTCTGCATCGTCATGTCCATGAACGGGCGCGGGAGCAAGTCGTACGGAACGCTCATGTCGTCGCTCGTGGAGCGCGGCTGCGACGTGCTGCTCGTGACGATGAACCCCAAGCTCCCCTTCATCAAGAGCGCCTCCGAGGCCGTGGTTCTCCCTTGGATCAGCAGCGACTACGCTGCCGGTCTCCTCGAGGACCAGATCATCGTGTTCATGTACGTGGAGTGCCTGCTCAACGAGATCGCGCACCTGCTCGATGGGGGAGAGGGCCGGTCGTAGAGCCGGGGGCGCCCTAATCTGAAATTAATTCCGCATTCACATAACGTTCACGGAATAAATTCTACCATTGAGCGGAACACGTTCCACTCATGTGTTGGAATTTGTTCCAAGGCCTCTAGCATGGACGAGTAACGTGCACCATCTCGTCCCGCGCGACCGAAGGAGCCAGCGTGAACGTTCTCTACCTGCACACCCATGACACGGGACGCGTGATCTCCCCCTACGGCTACGCCGTCGAGACTCCCCGCATCCAGGAGTTCTGTGAGGATGCGATGCTCTTCCAGCAGGCGTTCTGCGTGGCGCCCACGTGCTCCCCGAGTCGCGCGGGCCTGCTCACGGGCACCTACCCGCACCAGAACGGCATGCTCGGCCTCGCGCAGCGCGGGTTTCACATCGACGGGTCGCGCCACCTCGCGCGCCTGCTCGCGCACGAGGGCTTCCTCAGCGTGCTCTGCGGCGTCCAGCACGAGGTCGGCTACTACACCGACCACCAGCTCGCCCCGGAGGCCCTCGGCTACGAGGAGGACCTCACGGCCGACGCCGCGGGGTACGCCGAGAAGGACCTTGTGGTGTGGGACCGCAGGAACGCCGAGCGCCTGGCGGAGTGGATCAGGTCCTATGACGGGGAGCGCCCGTTCTTCGTCTCGTTTGGCCAGCACGCGACGCACCGGGCGTGGCCCGATGCCGACCCCGGCGTCGCCGACTACGCCCAGCCGCCGGTGAACATCCCCAACAACGAGGTGACGCGCGCCGACTACGCGTGCTTCAAGAAGAGCGTCTCCATGGCCGACGCCAACTACGGGTTCGTGCTCGACGCGCTGCGCGAGAGCGGCCGCTACGAGGACACCATCGTCGTGCTCACCACGGACCACGGGCTGGCCTACCCGTTCGAGAAGTGCACGCTGCTCGACGCGGGCACGGGGGTGCTGCTCGCCATGCGCGTGCCGGGCTCCCGCGCGCAGGGTCGCAGCTTCGACGGGCTCGTCTCGCACATCGACGTGGTGCCGACCCTCCTTGACCTGCTCGGCATCGAGCTGCCCGACTATCTCGAGGGTACCAGCCACGCGGGCATCTTCCGCGGCGAGCAGGACCCGGGCGACGACGCGGTCTACGCGGAGATCAACTTCCACACCTCCTACGAGCCCGTGCGCTCCGTTCGCACCGCCCGATACAAGTACCTGCGCTTCTTTGACACGGGCTGGCTGCGCCTCAACCAGTCGAACATCGACGGGTCGATCGTGAAGAACTACTACGAGGAGAACCTCGGCCTCGCCGACGTCACCAAGGACGCCGAGTGCCTCTACGACCTGGCCTACGACACGTTCGAGACTAACAACGTTGCGGAGGACCCGCGCTACGCGGACGTGCTCGACGAAATGCGCGCGCGGCTCGACGACTTCATGCGCCGCACCGGCGACCCGCTGCTCGAGGGCCCGATTCGCATCCGCCCCGAGTGGAAGGTGAACCGCCGCGAGTGCGTGGCGGCGGGGTCCAAGGACCCCGCGGACTACGAGAGCCTCGGCGAGCACTTCTCGGTGCGCGAGCGGGGCATGGCCTAGGGGCCATCGGCTGCCGCGTGGCGGCCGTGTTGGATACGAGAGAGGGAGGACCGCTTGAACGCAATCGTTTTGGTGGGCCACGGAGCGCTGCCCGAGGCAATGAGGGGCTCCGTGGAGATGATCGTGGGGGAGCGTGAGGACATACGTACGGTGTGCCTCTCCCCGGATGACGGCAAGGAGGACCTCGAGCGCAAGCTCGCGGCGCTCGACGAGGAGCTCTCGGGCTGCGAGTCGGTCCGCGTGATCGCCGACCTCATGGGCGGCTCGCCCTGCAACGCCGCGCTCGAGCACTACGCGAGCGACGAGCGCGTGAGCGTGGTGTCGGGCATGAACCTCGCCATGGTGATCTCCGCCGCCATGGAGGAGGCCGACGCGGCGGGCATCGTCGCGACCGGCCACGAGGCCATCCACGACGTCAAGGCGCTCGCCGCGGGGACCGAGAAGCCCTATGCGCCCGCCCGCAGGGTCGCCGCGCCCTCGGTCTCCTCGGACGAGCCCCAGCAGATCGTGGGCGTGCGCGTTGACGCGCGCGGCATCCACGGCCAGGTTGCGACGGCATGGGTGCCGCGCACGGGTGCCACCCGCATCGTGGTGATCGACGACGTGGCCGTGCGCGACGAGACGCAGAAGATGGCCCTCAAGATGGCCAAGCCCGCCTCGGTCAAGCTCTCGATCCTCTCGACCAAGAAGGCAGTGGAGCGCCTGTCCGACGAGCGCTCCTACCCGGGGGACCGCGTGCTCGTGGTGATGACGCGCGTTGAGACCCTGGCCGCCCTCGACGAGCTCGGCTGGCACTTCGACCTCGTCGACCTGGGCAACGTTCCCAACCGCCCGGACACGACGACCTATGTCAAGTGCGTGAACCTCACCGAGCGCGAGGCGCAGGTCGTGCGCGACCTCGCCAAGAAGGGCACCGCCTTCACGGCGCGTCAGGTCCCTGCAGACCCGCAGATCGACTTCGTCGAGATAGTCAGCAAGTAAGCAAGGAGGAAGCATGGAACTTTGGCAGGCGGCCCTCATCGGCCTCTTCGCGTACCTGGGCAGAAACCAGGTGCCCTGGCTCTGCGGCACCACCGGCGGCTGGTACGGCATCGGACGCCCCCTCGTGGCCGGTCTCATCTGCGGCGTCATCCTGGGCGACGTCACGGCGGGCGTGCTGTGCGGCGTTGCCGTGCAGGCCATCTTCATCGGTCAGATCACCCCGGGCGGCGCGGTTCCCTCTGACCTCAACCTCGCGGCCTACATCGGCATCCCGCTCGCCATCGTCGCCGGCGGCAGCTCCGAGATGGCCGTCGCGCTGGCCATTCCCGTGGGCGCCCTCGGCGTTGCGCTTCACAACTTCACGATGACCTTCAACGCCATCTGGCCCCACCGCGCCGACAAGTGCGCCGCCGCCGGCGACGCCCGCGGCATCCGCGTGGCCAACCTCTGCGGCCAGCTCATCGAGTTCGCCGAGCGCTTCTTCATCGTGACCCTGGCCTGCTACCTCGGCTCGGGCTTCGCCGAGGGCCTCTTCGCGGCCCTGCCGCAGGTGGTCATCGACTGGCTTGCCATCGGCGGCAAGATGCTGCCCGCGCTGGGCTTCGCCATCCTGCTCAACCAGATCGTCCAGGAGAAGTGGATGATCGCCCTGTTCGTCCTGGGCTGGGTGCTCGTCTCGTCCTTCTCCCTCACCACGACCTCGCTGGTGTTCATTGCCCTGGCGTTCGCCCTCATCTACGTGATGGCTCGCTACAACGGCAACGGCACCCAGGCTGCGTCCGCGCTCGAGGCGGCCGCGATCTACGAGGACGAAGACGGAAACTACGAGGAGCGATAACATGACCGAGCAGACTCATTCCGGTGCTACGGGCGCCAAGCACGAGGTCCACCTCAGCAAGCGCGACGTCTCCACGGCCGCATGGCGCTGGGCGTTCTTCTGCCTGGCCTCCCAGAACTACGAGCGCATGATGGGCACGCCCTTCTGCCACAGCCTCTCCGGCTCGCTCGAGAAGCTCTACGAGGGCGACAAGGAGGGCCTGTCCCGCGCGCTGCAGCGCAACATGACCTTCTTCAACACCGAGCCGCAGCTCGGCGCCATCATCCCGGGCATCTGCCTGGCCCTCGAGGAGGAGAAGGCCAACGACCCGTCCTTCGACGACGAGATCATCCAGAGCACCAAGAACGCCCTCATGGGGCCCTTCGCCGGCATCGGCGACTCCATCCTGGTGGGCACGATCAACCCGATCCTGCTCTCCATCGGCATCGGCCTCTCCGCCGGCGGCAACCCGCTCGGCCCGATCGTGTTCCTCGCCCTGTGGTGCGGCATCGTCATCCCGCTCAAGTACTTCCTCTTCGTCAAGGGCTACGACCTCGGCGCCGACGCGGTGAAGCTGCTCACCAACGTCGAGCTCAAGGACAAGATCACCACCGCCCTCACCATCGTCGGCCTGATCGTCATCGGCGGCGTGGCGGCGACCACCATCAGCGCCCCCATCGCCTTCACCTACACGTCCGGCGACATGGTCATCAACCTCCAGGAGATCCTGGACAAGATCATGCCCAACCTCGTGCCGCTGGTGATCGCGCTCGTGAGCTACCTGCTCGTCTCCAAGAAGGGGTGGTCCGCCAACAAGCTGATCGTCGCCATCTTGATCTTCGCCGCGGTCATGGTCGTCACCGGAATCATGTAAGGAACGCGATGAACTACAAGAGCTACATCACCGACCTCCACCTCAACCTCCACCCCGGCCAGATCGACGAGCTCGAGGCGTGGTTCGAGCACTGCGAGCGCGTGAGCGACTTCTTCACGCTGGCCTACTACCCCTATCAGATGGTCGAGCTGCCCGGGGGCTTCGGCACAGAGCGCGAGATGGACCGCGACCTCATGCGCGAGCAGTGGCAGCGCATCCTCGCGTTCCTGGAGCGTCGCGAGCGTGAGGACGGGTTCGTCTGCTTCCCGGGCTTCGAGTGGCAGGGAACCGGCGAGGACGGCGACCACAACGTCTACTTCAAGACGTCGGGAGAGATCGAGCTTCCGGCTCGCTACCAGGAGCTCGTCGAGACCTACCGCGGCCAGGACGTGATCGGGATCCCGCACCACCTCGCGTACTCGCTGGGCAACCGCGGCAAGAACTGGGACACCCACGACGAGTCCTTCTCGCCCGTGGCCGAGATCTTCTCCCACCACGGCAGCTCGGAGCGCGACGCCACCTCGATCCCCATGGAGCGTCACATCCACATGGGCCCGCGCGTGGACGGGACGAGCGTCGTTGCCGGGCTCAAGCGCGGCAAGCACTTCGGCCTCATCTGCTCCGGCGACAACCACGAGGTCCCCGCCATGGTCAAGTACGGCCGCGCGGGCGTCTGGGCGGACGACTACAGCAAGGACGCCATCTGGGACGCGCTGACCTCGCGCCGCACGTTCGGCTTCACGGGCTCGCGCATCGACGTGTGGACCGAGGCGGAGGGCCACCCGCTCGGGTCGGTCTTCACGACCGACGCCGAGGAGGTCGAGCTCAAGGTTCGCGCGCACGCCAACTCCAAGGTCGAGCGCATCGAGCTCTACCGCGACGGCGACCTCGATGACGTGCACGTGGTCCGCTGGCGCGCGCCCGAGCCGTCCGAGGACGGCACCGTGCGCTTCAAGTTCCGCGTGGAGTTCGGCTGGGGACCCAACGTCAAGTACTTCCCCGAGGCGACCGAGAGGACCTGGGAGGGCACGCTCTCCACGACGGGCTCGGTGGTCTCCGTGGAGCCGGTCTTCAGCAGCTTCGACAACCGTCACGAGATCGTGGACGAGAAGAGCGTCAGCTTTGTTGCCAAGTCGCAGAAGGTCGGCGGAACGCACTGGGTGCGCGACAGCTCCATGCGCACCGAGGGCTACGTCTTCGAGATCCAGGCGCCGCTCGACGGCACCGTGACCATGGAGGTCTGCGGCGAGCGCTTCGAGTGGCCGGTCGGGAAGATCCTCGCGGGCAGCTTCCTCGAGGTCTTCGAGGACGAGGCCAAGGAGCTCGTGCGCAGGACCGCGGGCATCGAGGAGTACTACCGCAGTGACGCGTGGTACCACAACGCCTACAAGATCAAGGTATACCAGGGCTTTGCGTCCGACCTCTACGAGGTCGAGGACTCCTTCGCGGTCCGTCCCGAGGAGCGCGAGCAGAGCTGGTTCGTGAAGGTCGTCCAGGCAGACGGCCAGACCGCCTGGGCGTCGCCGATCTGGATCTCGCGCGCCTAGACGGGCGCGCGGACCGGACCGTCCCCCCGAGCGCGGCGGGGTGCCCTGCGAGGCGCCCCGCCGCGAGCCGTTTCACCCGGCCCCTCGCCGCCCCACCTAACGCTTTCGTCATGTTGCGCCTCCTGCCCCGCGAAGGGCAAACCGCCGGGTATCATGGTCAAAAGGGCCCGGACGGAGGTTGCATGCGGAGGCTTGGCAGACATCGCGGACTCCCGAGGCGTCGCAGCCTGCTGCTCGCCGCGCTCGTGGCCGTGACGCTGCTCGACAGCGCCACGCTTGCGGGTGCGGCGGTTCTGCACGCGCGCAGGCTCGAGCGCGTCGCCGGCGTCAACGCGGTGAGCGCCCCCGAGGTCGACGCCGCCGAGCGAACGGGCGCCTTCGAGACGGACATCGAGTACGCCGCGCTCTTCTCGGGCGAGGGACATCGCGTGGAGTCGCGGGTCGGCTGGAACGATGACTGGTTCTTCGAGGACGCGAGCGCGTACAACGCCGAGCTTGCCCATACCTGCGCCGTTCTCTCGGCCGTGGCCAACGCCGAGAGCGCCTACTACCAGCAGGGGTCGACCTCCCCGGCGTATGCGGAGCACGCCTTCGCCGCGCTCGGATTCGATGAGGTGTGCACCGCGTCGTACCGCTATCGCAGCGAGATCCTCGACGAGGTCATCGGGGTCGTGGACGGAACGGACGTGGTCGCCTACACGCTGGCGACCAAGCGGATCGTGTCCTCGCGGACGGGGGCCGAGAAGGAGCTCGTCGTCGTGGTCGTCCGTGGGTCGTACGGCTCCGAGTGGCTCTCGAACATCAAGATCGAGGGCGCGACGGGCGCCGCGGGCGCGGGGGAGGACGAGGACCACCTCGGCTTCACCATCGCGGCGAGCGAGATCGTGGCGGACCTCGAGGCGCGCGCCAGCGACCTCGAGCCCGGGGTGGAGCGCTCCTACCTCTTCTGCGGGCACAGTCGCGGCGGCGCGGTCGCCAACCTGCTGGCGAGCTACGCCGACGACGTCGCCGACGGCAGCCGCGCGCTGGCGACGGCCGGCGACGTGCGCGCCTACACCTTTGCCGCACCCAACTGCACGTCGTCGCCGGAGGCGCGCTCCTGCGCCTATGACAACATCTTCAACGTGATCAACCCCTCCGACCTCGTGCCGCAGCTCCCCCTGGAGGCGTGGGGGTACGCGCGCTACGGACGTGACGTGAGCCTGCCCGAGCAGGGGGACGCCGACTTCGCCGAGCTGCTCGACGCCATGCGGGCGTCGTACGCGGAGACGATGGGCGCCGAGTGCGCGGCGGACCCCGCCGACCGCGAGGTCGTCGAGAGCTTCGTCCGCGGCATCGCTCAGCGGGCGTCGAGCTTCTCCGAGCTGGTGTCCCCGGCGGGCATCGTGCAGCTCGCCGCGGCGTGCGCCCAGATCGACCTGGGCCGCCTGCTCGCGAGCCACTACCCCAACACCTACATCGCGTGGCTCGAGGCGGCGGCGGGGTCCGGAGTCCACCTGGCGTAGGCGCCCCTGTTCTCCCTCGCCTCGCCTGCCCCCATGGCCCCGACTGTGCTACCATGTCACGTTAGGCTATGACGGAGAGGTTCGGGCGTCGCGTTGCCAGCGGACAAGAGATGGGGGTCACCGGCTGAGAGCCCCCTCCAAGGCAGAGGCCCGGAGTTCACTCCACCAGCCGCGACCTGAACGGCGCAGCGTGCAAAGGGGACAGGCACTTTCGCACGCGCGCGAGGGGGGCGACGTTCGCAGCGTGCGAAAGTGCCTGTCCCCTTTGCACGCTCAGTAGGGAAGCCGTCGGCCCCACGGAACGGGGCGCAAAGAGCGGGCGCGCGGGAGAGACAACCCTCGCGCCAACCGAGGTGGTACCGCGGAAGTCATTCCGTCCTTGGGCACGTGCGCGCCCGGGGACGGTTTTTGTTTGCGAAAGGAGAAGCCGCATGTCGATGTCCGACGACCTCAAGTCGATTGAGGCACAGGTGGCGGAGGGCCTTGCCGCCGCACAGAGCACGGAGGCCCTCGAGGCCCTGCGCGTGAGCGTGCTGGGCAAGAAGGGCTCGCTCACCCAGATCATGCGCTCGATGGGCAAGCTCGCCCCGGAGGAGCGTCCCGTGATGGGCCAGCTCGCCAACACCGTCCGCGGCAACGTCGAGGCGGCCCTCAAGGCGCGCAGGGAGGAGCTCGGCCAGGAGCTCATGGAGCGCAAGATGGCCGCCGACGCCTGCGACGTCACGCTGCCCGGCCGCCGGCTCACCCTGGGCACCCAGCACCTCATCAGCCAGATTCGCGAGGAGGTCGAGGACATCTTCTGCGGCCTGGGCTACACCGTCGAGGACGGTCCCTACGTCGAGACCACCTGGTACAACTTCACCGCGCTCAACGCCCCCGAGGACCATCCCA
Source organism: Thermophilibacter mediterraneus (assembly GCF_900119385.1). Lineage (GTDB taxonomy): Bacteria > Actinomycetota > Coriobacteriia > Coriobacteriales > Atopobiaceae > Thermophilibacter > Thermophilibacter mediterraneus. Next base: position 265,417 of record NZ_FPKO01000009.1, on the reverse strand, counting down.
GCCGCTCGGCCAAGGACACCTTCTACGTGGTCGACAACGCCCCCGAGGGCAAGGAGGTCCACGTCCAGGGCGAGTCCGACGTGCTCCTGCGCACCCAGACCTCCGGCGTCCAGGTGCACGTGATGGAGCGCCAGAAGCCGCCCATCTACATGATCTGCCCGGGCACGGTCTTCCGCCCCGACACGGCCGACGCCAACCACCTCCCCCAGTTCACGCAGGTCGAGGGCCTCGTCGTGGACGAGGGCATCACCTTCGGCGACTTCAAGGGCACCATGGACTACTTCCTGCGCGAGATCTTCGGCAAGGACCGCGCCACGCGCTACCGCCCGCACTTCTTCCCCTTCACCGAGCCCAGCTGCGAGGTCGACGTCTCCTGCAGCGTCTGCGGGGGGAAGGGCTGCCGCTTCTGCAAGGGGACCGGCTGGCTCGAGATCATGGGCGCCGGCATGGTCGACCCCAACGTCTTCGAGTACTGCGGCATCGACCCCGAGAAGTACACGGGCTTCGCCTTCGGCATGGGCATCGAGCGCATCGCGTGCCTGCGCTACGACCTGCCCGACCTGCGCATGCTCATGACGGGAGACATGCGCTTCCTGTCGCAGTTCTAGCCCGGCAGACCAACCCCCAGGAACGAATCGCGCACAAAGAGGAGAAGAACATGCGCATCTCATATGAGTGGCTCAAGTCCATGGTGGACGTGCCCGACGACCCGAGGGAGCTCGTCGCCGAGTTCACCCGCACCGGCACCGAGGTCGAGGCCGTCGAGAAGGTCGGCGCCAACCTCGAGCACGTGGTCACCGCCCAGGTCGTGAGCAAGAAGCCTCACCCCGACTCGGATCACATGTGGCTCTGCCAGGTCAGCGTCGGCGACAAGAACGTGGACGCCGACGGCAACCCCGTCCCGCTCCAGATCGTGTGCGGCGCCCAGAACTTCAACGAGGGCGACCACATCGTCACGGCCATGATCGATGCGGTGCTGCCCGGCGACTTCAAGATCAAGAAGAGCAAGCTGCGCGGCGTCGAGTCCTGCGGCATGAACTGCTCCGCCCGCGAGCTCGGCCTCGGCTCCGACCACGAGGGCATCATGATCCTGCCCGAGGACGCGCCGGTGGGCATGGACTTCACCGACTACCTCGGCATGTCGGACACCGTGATCGACTGCGAGATCACGCCCAACCGCCCCGACTGCCTCTCCATGACCGGCATCGCCACCGAGGTCTCCGCCATGCTCGACGTGGACACCCACATCGAGCTGCCGCACGTCACCGAGGAGTCCGGCCCCAGCGCCTCCGACCTCGTCGACGTGACCATCGACGACCCGGAGCTCTGCAGCCGCTACACCGCCCGCGTGGTGCGCGGCGTCAAGATCGGCCCCTCCCCCGAGTGGCTCGCGCGCCGCGTGGCAGCCGCCGGTGGGCGCTCGATCAACAACGTCGTCGACGTCACCAACTACGTGATGTACCTGACCGGCCAGCCGCTCCACGCCTTCGACCTCGGCAAACTCACCGAGCGCGACGGCAAGCGCCACATCGTGGTGCGCGCCGCGGCCGACGGCGAGAAGCTCGTGACCCTCGACGGCCAGGAGCGCACGCTGACCTCCGACATGTGCCTCATCACCGATGACGGCAGGACCCCGATCGCGCTTGCCGGCGTCATGGGCGGCCTCGACTCCGAGATCACGGACCAGACCACCGACGTCCTGCTCGAGAGCGCCAACTTCTCGAGCGGCCACACCTCCCGGACGAGCCGCAACCTCGACCTCATGAGCGAGGCCTCCATCCGCTACGAGCGCAAGGTGGACGGCACCAACTGCGCCAACGTCGCCGAGATCGCCGCTGCGCTGTTCGCCGAGTGCTGCGGCGCCGAGGTCTGCCCCGGCATCGTGGACGTCTACCCCGGCGAGAAGGACGACGAGCCCGTGAGGATCGACTTCCGCCCGTACCGCGCCCGCTCGCTCGCCGGCGCCCCGATCACCAACTCCTTCATCACCTCGCGCCTCGAGCGCCTCGGCTGCTCCGTGCAGAAGAACGACGTCGAGCACTACGTCGTGACGGCGCCCACCAACCGACCCGACCTCACGCGCGAGGTCGACCTCATCGAGGAGGTCGTGCGCCTGTGGGGCGAGGGTGACATCGAGCCCACCATCCCCGCCGCGAAGAACCACGCCGGCGGCCTCACCCCCGAGCAGCGTCGCGTCCGCAGGATCGGCGCAACCCTGCGCGCGTGCGGCCTCTCCGAGACCTCCACGTACTGCTTCGCAGCCCCCGAGGACCTCAGCGCCCTGGGCATCCCCGAGACGGGTCGCGGCGTGCCGGTGAAGATCATCCGCCCGCTCGTGGCCGAGCAGTCCGAGATGCGCCGCGACATGCTGCCGGGCCTGCTTCGCTCCGTGGCGTACAACCTCGACCACGGCGTCCCCAACGTGGCGCTCTACGAGATCGGCCGCGTCTTCTTCGGGCACGAGAACAGGAGCCAGCCCGACGAGCCGAGCTACGTGTGCGGCGTGATGGCCGGCAGGAGGGCCGACGACGCGTGGAACCAGCGCTTCGACGAGTACGACTTCTACGACGCCAAGGGCGTGGTCGAGGCCCTGCTCTCCGCCCTGCGCCTCGCAAAGGTCCGCTTCAAGGTCGCCGACCCCGAGACCTACCCCTGGCTCCAGCCCGGCCGCGCGGCCGAGGTCATGGCCGGCGGCCAGGTCCTCGGCTGGGTGGGCAACGTGCACCCGCGCGGCCTCCGCGCCATGGGCATCGACGTGCCGGTGGTGGCCTTCGAGCTCTCGCAGGCGGCGCTGCTCCGCCTCGCGGCCGACGAGCTCCCCTACGTTGACGTCCCCACCTTCCCGGGCGTTACGCACGACCTGGCCATCGTGGTCGACGAGTCCGTGACCTGCGAGACCCTCCTGCAGCGCATCGGCTCCGCGGGCGGCAAGCTGCTCGCCGACGTGCGCCTCTTCGACGTCTACCGCGACGACGAGCGCGTGGGCAAGGGCAAGAAGTCCATGGCGTTCTCGCTCACGTATCGCGCCGCCGACCGCACCCTCACCTCCGAGGAGGTCGAGAAGGCCCACGAGCGCCTCGTGAACAAGGTCTGCAAGTCCACTGGTGGCGAGGTCCGCTCCTAGGGAGAAGGACGAGCGGGCGCGTCGCGTGTTGCCGCACACAGGGCCCCCGGCGCTCTTCGGAGCGTCCGGGGGCTCGTTCGTGAGGTGACGACGCAAGATGGGGAAGCCTCGAGGCCTCCCCCTGAGTCCCCGCGGGTTCCGTCAGCGCCCCTTGTCCCCGACGTGCTACCATAGCCCACATGCCGAGCTGGAACATACATACCGCGCACGTCGAGCGGCTCCTTCGCGAGGAGGGGGCCGAGGCCCTCGGCATCCGCGACGTCAACGCGTTTCTCCTGGGCAACCTCGCGCCCGACATCTACGTGGGGTACATGGTGCCGGACACCACGTACCGCATCGACTACAAGCTCACGCACCACGCGCTGCGCGAGCACATCCCGCTGCCTCGTGCGGACGAGTTCTGGGACTTCTACGTCGCGCGCCACGAGCATGTGAGCGACCTCACCCTCGGGGCGTGGGCGCACCTGGTCTGCGACCACGTCTACAATGCCCACACCCGTGTCTACCTCGAGCGCATTGGCGTTGCCCCCGGCGAGCGGGCACGTGTGGGCAAGCAGGGCGACTTTGCGCTCTTCGGCCGGACGCTCGACATCGCACTCGTGCCTCGCGTCGACGACGCGCTGCTCGGGCAGTGCGCCGACTTCGGACCCTACACCATCCTGGAGCGCGACGCCCGCGCCGCCGTGGAGGCGGCAGAGCAGATCGTGCGGAAGAACCAGCTGGAGCACGTCAGCGGCACTCCCGACTACCAGCTGCTCTCCGCGGACTTCTTCGCTGCGGCGCGCGACGAGGCCCACGGCATCATCGTTCGGGAGCTTCGCGGCCGGGTTCGCAACAGCTAGCGTCCTGCCACCGTCGGCCTGACGCGGGCCAGGGGCAGATGCCGTCGCGTCGCACTCTGTTATCCCCATTACAGTTTGAGCCGTCCCGAGGGCGGCTCCTTTTTTCACTCTCCGATCTGGGAAATACCATGGTGCCAGGCCCCTCGGGGCCGCCGGCCCACCGCCCCGGATGGCCCTTTTCCCCTGCCCTGCGAGGGCCCGGGGGGTGCTGCCACCGGGGCGGAGGGGCCGCGGGAGACGACTGATAGAGAAGTGCCGGGCGCGCGGCGCCACGGCCGGGTAATGTGGCTGTCGACCCCGCGGCGGAGTCGGGCCGGCCGACCTGATTGGAGGATACACCATGGGAAGACGCAGGAAGAGGGCCCCCGCCGCCGTGGTCGGCTTCGACGTCGGCAAGTCGTTCCACTGGGCCTTCGGCGTCGGCGCCGGCGGCGAGGCCGTCCTCAGCGAGCGGGTCGACAACCGGCCCGCGGCGATCGACCGCGTGCTCGCCGAGGCGGGCGCCGGCGCCCTCGCCGTCGGCGACCAGCGGCGCACCACCGGCGCGCTCGTGCTCGCCAGGGCGCGCGCCGCGGGTATGCGCGTCGCCGACCTGCCCGGGAGGGCGGAGAAGCAGGCCCGCGAGATGTTCCCGGCGACGGCCAAGACCGACGAGCTGGACGCGGAGGTGATCGCGCGGACGGCGCTCGGGATGCCCTGGGCGCTGCGCGAGGTCCCCGAGGAGGACGAGAGGCGCGCGTCGCTCAGGATGCTCTCGTCGCAGCGCGCGTTCTGCGTGAAGGGGCGCACCGAGTCGCTCAACAGGCTCCGGGCCGTGCTCCTCGAGGCCGACCCGGCCCTCGAGGCGGCGCTCGACCCGTCCAGGCGCTGGCAGCTCGAGGTGCTCGCCGCCCTCGGGTCGGCCCACGGCTGCGCGGCGGCGGGCGTGGAGCGCTACCGCGAGCTCGCCGGCGCGCGCGGCGGCAGGGAGGACGCGTTCTGGGAGGCGCTCTCCGCCTCCGCGGCGTCGCGCCCGGAGGTCCGCGCCGAGGGGGCGCTCGCCTCCATGCTCGCGGGCCAGGTCCTCGCCCGCGACGCCGAGGTCGCCGCCCTCGACGCGGCCATCGGGGAGCTGCTCGAGGGGGACGCGACCTACGAGGCCCTGCTCACGGTGCCCGGAGTCGGCCCCAGGACAGCCGCCGCGCTCGTGGCCTCGGTCGACGTGACGATGTTCCGCAGCCACGACGAGCTCGCCAGCTACTGCGGCATCGCGCCCGCCGACAGCCAGTCGGGCACGAGCGCCAGGTCGACGAGGCCGAAGCGGGGCGGGAGCAAGCCCCTCAAGAACCTGCTGGTATTCTCGTGCAACTCCCTCGTCGGGACGAAGAACGAGTTCGGCAGGTACTACGAGGAGTGCCGGGGGCGCGGCATGCGGCACAACAAGGCGCTCAAGGCGGTCGCCCGCAAGCGCCTGAAGGTGATCTACGCCATCATGCGCGACCGGGTCCCCTACCAGGCGGCCTAGGACCCCTCAGGACCACCTGGAAAAGCGCCCGCCCGCCGGGCGCGCCGCGGCATGCCGAAATCTCCTCGAGGGGTTGACAAAACCATAGAGACACCCCCCGCATGATAGCGGGCCAAACATGGGTATGGCTTTCTCTATGGCCCGGAGTCGTCCGGGCCTTTCTGTATGGAAGCGAACAGAGAGGAAAGCCATGGGGGAGAAGCGGAGCGACAAGGGCGAGAAGGGCGCTCGGGGGGAGCGCGTCTTCGGGTACGCGCGCGTCTCGACGCGCGACCAGAACCTTGCCCGCCAGATCGACGCGCTGCGCGAGTTTGGGGTCAGCGAGCGTGACATCTTTTGCGACAAGGCGAGCGGGCGCGACTTCTGCCGCCCGAGCTACCAGCGGCTCGTCCGGCGCCTGCGCGCGGGCGACACGCTCGTGATCAAGAGCATCGACCGGCTCGGCAGGAGCTACCAGGACATCATCGAGGAGTGGCGCTGCCTCACCAAGGAGCGCAGGGCGCGCATCGTCGTGCTCGACATGCCGCTCCTGGACACACGCGAGGACCGCGGGGGCCTCACCGGCGAGCTCATCGCCGACATCGTGCTCCAGCTGCTCTCCTACGTGGCACAGGTGGAGCGCGACAACATCCGCCAGCGCCAGGCCGAGGGCATCGCGGCGGCGCGGGCTCGAGGGGTGCGCTTTGGCCGCCCGCGCATCGAGCGCCCCGAGGCATTCGAGCACGCGCGGCGAGCGTACGGCGCGCGCGAGCTGACTGCGGCTGAGGCGGCGATGATGTGCGGCGTCTCCCGCGCGACGTTCCTGCGCTGGATGCGCGACGCGTAGCCGAGGCAGGATCCCCATTACCCGCTTACGAAATAATAACGACCATGGCAGGCACAAAAGGTAGACGTTTTTATCTCCTTTGACGCTACGTCTGCCCACACGAGAAACTGCAGGTTCTCTTCAGATACCTAGACAGTCTGTGATTTAAGCACACCCCCTCCAAAACGTCTGCTTTTTGATTCAGCGGGGAGGGGTGCGTCATGAGGGTCTGTCGCGCGCACACGTTTCTGACCGATCGGACGCCCGGGGCGTCCGGAGCCGGACGGTGCCCACTGCGCGGCAGGACCACGCACGCCCCCGAGGGGGTGTTTCTCCATGTCAAGTGAAAAGGGCGTCGCGACGGTCGCCGAGAGGTCCGTCGACTTTCTGTGCGACCTCGAGAGAAGCCCCGTCGTGAGCAGCGACCCCCATCGTCGCGGTCCCAAGAAGCATCGCTTCACGAGGACGCAGGAGATGCTGCTGTACCTCATCGCAGGGGAGACGGTGCTCAACGGCGGCGTGCGCTGCACCAAGCGTCAGCTCGCCGACCTCGTTGGCCGCAACGTCAAGACCATCGACCGCTGCATCGCCTCCCTGCGCCGAGAGGGGCTCATCGAGACCGAGATGAACTTCGACGAGAGCGGGGGGCAGGTCTCCAGCTTGTACCGGGCGGTGATCGGGCAGATGCCCGGTTTGCAAGACAACACTGGCGCGCTCGCTGCGCCTGGACATAGCGACCTGTGGGGAGAGGCCCCACGACAGAACGAGGAGGGCGAGGACGAGCCCTCGCCCAGGGAAAAGTAAGAGAGGAGAGAGAAATGAGCAAGAGATTGCGCTCCTGCATGACAGTCGTCATGGCGGCGTTCTTCGCGCTTGCGTTTGTTGTGGCGCCAAAGACCGCGCTCGCCGTGGAGACCGTGACCGCTGACAATAGCGGTTCCCATCAAACACCTTATGGAACCATCAGCTATATGCCTGATAGCGATGGCTTCAAAATGACCGTCGAAGTGTATGTAAACGATGAAGCTGAGCCAGTTGCCAGAGTTCAGCTTCCCAAGATTAACGGCGGAACAAATGGCGAAGGAGTTCATGGGAATCTTGGTTTTACTCCTGAATCAGGATTTTATTATCACGGTGAGGAGAGGTCGTATGATTTAGAAGCGGACCTTTCTTCTGCGGGCTGGAATCAGCAATTCAGCTGGGTGTTTTTTGGAGATGACGAGCTCCCGCAAAAGAACTACTCAAACGTTCTCAAGGTTTACCTCTATACATTTGACGAGGACGAGAGCTTCTTCTTGAACGTATTGGCGAGAAATCTTCCTCATTTGAAGGACAATAATCCCTACGAGCATGTAGAGGGGTATACAGTCTCCTATGAGGGCACCGATCCGATAACGGAAGAGAAGCGTACGTACACCCATCGTGTTACTAATGGTTCATCGGCACTTGATTTTGATGACCAAACGCTTCCCATAGATACGACATTGACCATAACGGCAATTTGTGACCCTGGTTATGAGGCGTCGAAGTGGTATCAGGGAGACCTGGCTCACACCAACACCATGATATCTGGTGACGAGGGTGAGGGAACGTCGGGCTATTATCTTGGCAACGTTATCACCATGTCGGTTAAGACTGCGCTCACAAACCCTACGCTCGAAATTGACCAGGTTCGCCAGGCTGAAAAGCCAACCACTGAAGAAGACTTTGCTGAAATTAGTGCAGAGGTACTCGTTTCCTGTGACAACAGGGTTGCCGAACATGGAGATAAAAAGTATCCGATGAGCAAGGATGCGGAAGATCTCTCCATTTCAGATGTAACTGGCAGCGGCACATCTCGTTCTATGACTGTAACCATCAATAATGAGCATGAGTACGTTAACTATTATAATACGGATATCGCTGACGGGCACACACTGGATAGTGGGGACAGGACCATTGTATTCAAGCATGACGGGTCTGCCTGGGTTCCCGATGAGGGGGAGTCTCCGCTCGTGCTCAACGTGATGTGTGACGCCGGGCCTGATGCGCCGACGGAAGAGCAGATTTCGGAACTCTTCGCAGACAAGATTACTGTCTCCTGCAACAATGACGCCGCCAATCATGGAAATCAGCCGTACGGACTGATTGCTGATTCTTATGACGCGACAGGTGAAGTCAAGGAGGGTGCGAACGGCTACGTCTTCCCCCTCATTATCAAGGCGGACAAATACGTTGAGCGGTTTGGCAATGATGTTAGTTGCGCTCACGTCCGCGCTAAGAGTCAGTCTGCTGAAATACTCGTTCAGCTTCTCTACGATATTGAGGAAGGAGCTTGGAAGCTTTCTGAGCCGAGCACAGTCAACATCGCCGTGACTTGCGTGAACGTTCCGAGTTACGAGGATATTAACAATGCCTTTGGAAACGAACTTGTCAAAATCGTGTGCAACAACGTAAAGTCTGGACACGAGCCGAAGACATATGAGGCAAAGGATGGCGGGGTTGTCCTGAACGGCAGCCTGGCCCTCGTGGATGGTGTATTCAACTACACTTTCACCGTTTTCCCCGAGGCATATGTATATCAGTACGTAATCGATACTGGTGTGCTCCATACCTGCTCGGATGAAGCTAAGTCCGTAACGATGGCCTACGACTTCGACAAGGGCGCTTGGACGGTTGAGGATAACAGTCCGATTGAGTTTACGGTCATGTGTGATGATACATCAGACGTGGACGTACCTACCTTGTCAGAAGATGAGATCGAGATTCTTCTGAGGGGCGCGGTCAACGTAAGTTGCGTAAACGATAAGGCCACGCACAGCACGAAGAGCGCTACCTATGGCGTTGCGGACGTCGAGGGCGGCTATGCCTTCCTTGGCATTGGGAGCAACGGCACGAACTACACGGCAACGATAGAGATTTACTCTGGTCAGTTTATTAACACGTTCGAAAGTGACTGCGGTAACGTTCCCCATCGCCTCGACGACGAGAAGGATACGAAGACAGTCACGCTGGTTTACGATGGGAAAGACTGGGTGGCCGATGATGCAAAGGTCACATTTAATGTGATCTGCAATGACGGTTCAGACACTCCCGATCCTGAGCCCGCCGGCACCATTAAGGTCACTCCGGCTAACATGACCATCTATGAGGGCGGCGAGAGCGGTTATGAGGGTGTTGTCGATAGGAATGGTACAGCCGCTGAGGCAGCTTCTCTGCCCGAGCCCATGTACAACGTCACTGCACCTGAGGGCGTCGACCCCGATGGTATGACCATCACCAACGGTGAAAACACCTGGACGGTTACCGAGACCATGGAGGACGGCCTCTACACCCTTGAGCCCACTGAAGGGAGCGATGAGGTTCGCGTTCAGTACAAGGATGACGGTACGATCGTGACAAAAGACGAGTTCCAGGCCACCGAGGACTCCTTCAACGAGCTCACCACAGCCATCTTTGATGGCGATACCGTGCCGTCTGCAACCGACGCTAACGGCACTCGGTACGCCGTCGAGACCGGTGAGGGCGTGCTGACGGTCCGCGCGGTTGATGAGCCCGATAATGCAGCCACGCTCACGGATGTCACCAACAGTGCTCCTCAGCAGAAGCTCAGGGAGGGCAGCGCCGTTGCCGTCGCTGAAAGCACCACTGAGTACACACTGAACGAAACTGATGTGGTTGTGGATGACACTACCGGCATCTCCCTGCTTTTCGACGGTATCATCGATGATGATGTCAACCGCACCCGGCTCCTCGAGCAGGAGATTGACGGTAAGGACTACATTGATGACGGCTTCAAGAGCGAGATCAGGTACCTTGACCTCGTTGATAACCACAACGGCAACGCGTGGGTTAAGTCAAGCGAGGGCGTAGACATCTACTGGGCATATCCCGAGGGTACAGATCAAAGCACCGACTTCAAGATTCTCCATTTCTCTGGCCTGCATCGCGATGGCGATAAGTCCGGCTTCAATCCCAATGACATCACCAACACCACCCTGGTCGACGTGACCGATGATGTTGCGACCGATTTTGAGAAGACCGCTAACGGCATTAAGTTCCACGTCGCCGAGGGTAACTTCTCGCCCTACGCGCTCGTGTGGGACTATGACAACGGCGGCGGCAACCAGGGCGGCGGTGGCGGCACCGCAACCAAGTACTACAAGATCGAGGCCTCTGCTGGCGAGGGCGGCTCCATCAGCCCGTCCGGCACCGTGAGCGTCCGCGAGGGCGCCGACAAGACGTTCACCATCAAGCCCGACGAGGGCTACACGATCGGCAACGTCGTCATCGACGGCCACGACTACCGCCAGCTCGGCTCCTCCTACACCTTCGAGGACGTCAGGGCCGACCACACCATCTCCGTCACGTTCATGAGGGGCAACGACCCGGCGAGCCCCGACGAGACCGGCGTCTCCGACTGGCTGAACGCCTCGGACCACATCGCGTTCCTCCACGGCTACGGCGACGGCTCGTTCACCTTCGGCCCGGAGAACCCGATGACCCGCGCCGAGGTCGCGCAGATGTTCTACAACCTGCTGCTCGACAAGTCGATGGGCGAGAGGGACGTGGCCTTCGAGGACGTCCCGGATGGCGCCTACTACGCCGAGCCGGTGAGGGTGCTCGCCTCCCGCGGGATCCTCAACGGCACGAGCCCTGAGACCTTCGAGCCAAACCGCGCCATCACCCGCGCGGAGTTCGTGGCCATCTCCATGAGGTTCTCGAACGGCGAGTTCGACGGCGAGAACCCCTACGTCGACGTGCCCGAGGACGCCTGGTACCGCGACTACGTCGTGGGCGCCACCTCCTTCGGCTGGATCTACGGCTACCAGGACGGCTCCGGCCGCTTCGGCCCGGACGACACGATCACCCGCGGCCAGGCCACCATGGTGACCAACCGCATGCTGTGGCGCTCCTGCGACACGGTGTGGGCCACCGAGCACCTCGACGAGCTCAAGACGTTCGTCGACCTCGGCCGGGGCCACTACGCCTTCTTCGACGTGGTGGAGGCCACCAACGCGCACGACTACGAGCGCGTCGGCGACACCCGCTTCGAGGACTGGACCGGCCTGAGGGAGTAGTCTCCGCCCCGAGGGAGGTCCGATGGGGGAGGGGTCCCGCGAGGGGCCCCTCCCCCCGTACGTGGGCGACCCAAGGTCCTTCTCGCCCCATGTAAAACGGCGCCGGCCAGGTCTCGAGGGACCCGGCCGGCGCCGCTGCGCTCTGGGTCGTGCTATCTCCCGAGCGTCCTGAACATGAGCTGCTTATAGGCCTCGACGCCGGGCTGGTCGAAGGGGTTGACCCCGAGGAGCTCGGCCGAGAGGTAGCAGGAGAACATGAAGAAGTAGAAGAGCCGCCCGAGGTGCTCCTCGTCAACGCGGTCGAGCTCGATGGTGGGGCAGGGGAGCGTGCGGGCGTGCGCCGCTCGCGAGGCGGTGAAGCTCGCCTTGTTGATCTCCCAGAAGTCGCATCCGTCGAGGTAGCCAAAACGGTCGTCGATGTCCGAGCCGCCAAGGACGAGCGAGTCGAGCGGGCCGGGCTCCATGACGTCGAGGAAGGTCTCCATGAGCTGGTGCGTGCCGTCCTGGACGTACTGTCCCAGGCTGTGGAGCTCCTCCGAGTACTCGGCGGAGGCGGGGAAGAGGCCGAGGCCGTCCTTCCCCTCGCTCTCACCGAAGAGCTGCTCGTACCACTTGGAGAACCAGCGGAAGCGCGGCTCGAAGAAGCTCAGGAGCTCGACGCGCAGCCCCGCGTCCCATGCGAGCCGGCGCACGAGGGCGTATCTCCATGCGGGGTTGTCCGCCGGGTCGGCCGTCCGGTCGCGCAGGAGCGCCTCCTCGGAGCGTGCCCCGGCCACGAGGGCGCGCACGTCGACGCCGGCAAAGGCCATCGGCAGCAGGTGGACCTCGGTGAGGGCGGTGTAGCGCCCGCCGACCGGCTCGGGGAAGGTCGTGAACTCGTACCCGTGCTCGTGGCAGAGGTCATCGAGGTGAGAGCCGGGCGTGCCGCAGCAGACGATGCGGCGGGCTGCCCCCTCCGGGCCGTATCGACCGACCAGCCACTGGCGGAGCAGGCGAAACGAGGAACCGGGCTCGAGGGTCTCGAAGTTCTTGGCCACGCAGTCTATGACCACGTTGCGCCCCTCGAGGTCCTCCAGAACGCGTCGCAGCTCAAAGGCAGAGAGCGTGTTGCCCGCGTAGACCACGCGGTGCGTCCCGTCGAGCGAGCCGTCGCGCGCCCCCAGCGCGCAGAGTGCCGCGCGGGCGGCGTTGTTGGAGCCGCCGACGCCAATGAGGGCAAAGGTGTCCGCCGCCTCGCGCAGGCGCCCTGCGAGCTCCTCGATGCGGTCGAGCCGCTCGTCGGAGGCCCAGTCGTCGACGTGGAGCCATCCGAGTGACCCCGCGTGGCGCTCCTCGCCGGCCTGGCAGCGGGCGAGCACGTCAGAATGGGCGCCCGAGGCGCGGGAGACCTCGTCGGAGGTCACCCGCGCGCCCAGGTGGTTCTCGTTCAGGCGAAGCATCCCGCGCCCCTAGCAGCCGCAGGGGTGCGCAGGCGCGTCGTCGCGGAAGTGGCTGTTCTGGGACGGGTCCTTCATGCAGAGGTGCGGCACGGCGCGGTTGTACGCGTGCGGCAGCGCCAGGATGTTGGGGTTGCCATCGGTGAACTTGCGCGTGGCGTCCGCGATGGCCTCCTCGAAGGTCGGGCGGGTCTTGAGGCCCATGGTGCGGGCGATACCCGGCTTCTGCGCGCCCACGATGTAGGTGGCGCTGAGGTACTTCTCGGCGAGGTTGCCGCAGGTCATCATGCTGAAGCCGTGGAACGGGTGGAAGGCGTTGGCGAAGCGGTACTTGCGGATGTACTCCTGGTTGGTGGCGAAGTACTCGCCGTACTTGATCATCTCGTCCAGGGTGTTCATCTTGTCGGACTGCCAGAGCTCCCACTGCTCGCGCAGGTAGGGCCAGCGCTCGTCGTGGAACCAGCCGTTGCAGTAGCTCGCGATCACGAAGACGCAGTGGTCGGAGAGGATGCGCTTGTGACGGATGACCTGGGCGGACACGGCCTGCATCATCTGGATGGGGTTGGTGCCCATGCCGTCGCCGTAGTGGAAGTTGGTGGGCATGCCCATGACCACGATGTCGTACTTCTTCTCGGCCCAGTGCACGTAGGTGCGCTTGTCCGCCACGGCCCAGCTCAGGGGCTGCATCTCGGCCGCATAGCCGGAGAAGATGGCAATCTGGCGGCTCCAGGTGTCGAGCACGGCGTCGCAGCAGAAGAACTTCTTGCCCATCTTCTCTTCCATGAACATGCCCTGCTGGTCGAACTTGTCGCGCATCAGGGAGTTGGTGGAGACGGGCACGAAGTCCGGGCGGCTCATGACGCGCGGCACGTGGTGGGCGCCGATGGAGCGCCAGTGGGTGATGCCGGTCGCGCAGTGCTTGTAGCCGCCCGAGTAGCCGCCGTAGGGGTTGCCCTGGGTGTGGCCGATGAGGATGGCGATGTCCGCGTCGTAGACGTACTTGTTCATGATGACGTGGTCGCCCTGCGCCGTGTAGCCGAGGTCGACGAGGTGGTCGTAGTCCTCGGAGTCATGGCTCGTGATCTGGCCGGTGCCCTCGAACTCGTTGTAGAGGTCCTCGCCGAGGATCTGCCTGGCCTCCGCGGTGGAGGTGCGGGGGTGCAGGCCGTTGGAGAAGAGGAGAAGGACGTCGTCGTGCCTGACGCCGTTTGCGAAGAGCTCGTCGAGGCAGGCGCGGATGGCGACCTTGCGGTGGGAGGTGGGCTGCGTGCCGCCCTTCACGATGTCGGGGATGACGATGACGACCTTGGCGCCGGGATGGGCGAGGTCGGCGAGGGGCTCCATGCCGATGGGGTTGCGAATGCTCTCGAGGGTGGCCGCGTAGAGGCTGTCCCAGTCCTGGGGCAGGCACTCGGGGTCCTTCACGGTCTCCCCGGTGATGAAGACGTCGGTGCTGTCGGGCAGGTCGGCGCCCATCATGCCGTTGCCGTACTCAAAGTCCAGATGCATGTCGTTTCCTTTCTGTGGGGCGGGCGTGCAAAAGTGCCTGTCCCCTTTGCACGTTACTTGAGGTAGAGCTCGACGATCTGGGCGTACTCCTCCGGGTAGAAGCCGATCTCTCCGGTGAAGCGCGTGAGCGCGATGAGGCCGCCGTCGATCTCGGGGATGCCGGCGAGCATCTCCGCGTTGTCGGCCTTGAGGCCTCCGCCGTAGACCACGTCGACGCCGGGGACGACGCTCTTGACGAGGCGGGCGACCTTGGTGATGTAGGGCGCGTCGGCGGGCGTCTTGCCGGGGCCGATGCTCCAGACGGGCTCGTAGGCAATGCGGACGCCGCCGAGGTCGGCGCCGTCGAGGCCCTGCGTGACCTGTGCGGTGAGGACCGCCTCCCAGTCGTCGACCTCCTCCTCGCGCTCGCCCATGCAGAAGAGGACCTTGAGGCCAGCGGCCTGGGCGGCGCGGACCTCGCGGGCGAGGACGCGGCTCATCGCGGGCTCGACGTCGGCCGGGTCGGCGCCGGTCTCGCCCATGAGGGCGCGCAGGTTCATGCGCTCCTCGCAGTGGCCGACGAGCGCCCAGCCGCAGCCGAGCTGGGCAACGGAGTTGCCGGTGCGCAGCGTGGTGAAGGCGCCGAAGTTGCCGCCGGGGGCGGTGTCGGCCACGTGGACGCCCTGGCAGCCGATGCCGAGCGGGCTCCCCGCGGCGCCCGCGCAGGCGCCGATGAGGTGAGCCTCGGGCAGGAACGCCGCGAACTCCGCGACGTCCGCGTACTTCTCGGCCACGCCCCTGATGGAGGAGGCGACGGTCTCGCCCCAGCGCGCGGGCTCGGCCAGGCGGTTGACGCCGCCACGCTCGGGCGTGATGTCGAAGCGCTTGAGGTTGAGGAAGATGTGCTTCATGGGTTCTCCTGTTCTTCTGCTGGCGGCTCAGGCAAAGCTCGCGAAGCGGGGCAGCGCCGGGCCCAGGAGCGGCCGGCACCAGGTCCTGAAGGCGTCGGTGACGCCGTTGCCGCGCTCGTTGATGAACTCGTCGGGCATGGTGCGCTCGTCGAGCATGACCCGCTCGATGGGGATGCGCGTGAGGCGGGACTCGTAGGGGCTGGTCGAGACGCGCTCGATGCCGACCATGGTGCCGGAGTCGCCCTCCAGCACGGCGCGCACCGCCTCCCGGCCGCAGCCGATGGCCTCCTCGCGGTCCACGGGGCTCTGCCAGGCGATGGAGGCGCGCCCGATGAGGCCGGGCTTCTCGGAGCGGGCCTTGTAGCCGAGCTCGGAGATCACGAGCCGAGCGAGGTGCGCGGAGACGTCGCCGAAGTAGGTGGCGCGCCCGACGCTCATGAGCGGCGGGGCCACGGGCGTCCCGTCGGCGGTGTGCAGGCCCTCGCTCACCACGACCACGCCGCAGCCCTTCCGGTCGATGAGGCGCTGGGCGTCGTCGAGGAACGAGCGCTCGTCGAAGGGGCGCTCGGGCAGGTAGATGAGGTCGGGCCCGCCGGTCCCGGACTCGTCGGCAAAGCAGCTCGACGCCGTGACCCATCCGGCGTTCCTCCCCATGGCCTCCACGATTACGATGTGGATGGGGAGCCCCCGCACGTCGCAGCAGATCGCCGAGACGGTGGCCGCCATGTAGCGCGCGGCGCTCGCGAAGCCCGGCGCGTGGTCGGTGACGGCGATGTCGTTGTCCATGGTCTTGGGGATGCCCACCACGTCGATGGGCACGCCCTCCTCGCCGCAGGCGCGCCATATCCTGCCGCAGGTGTCCATCGTGCCGTTGCCGCCCGTGCAGAGCAGCCACCTGACGCCCTGCTCGCCGAGGGCGCGCGCGATCTGGCGGTAGTCCTCGTCCTCGAGGGGCTTGCGGCTCGTGCCGATGGCGGAGGAGGGCGAGAAGGGCAGGAGGTCGAGCGTCTCGCGGGGGACCTGCCCGAAGTCCACGAGCCTGCCCTCGGTGATGCCGCCCACGCCCCCCAGGGCCCCCAGCACGCGCCCCACGCCGGGCGTGCGGAGCGCCTCGTCGACGGCGCCGTAGAGCGATGCGTTGATGACGGCGGTCGGGCCGCCTCCGTGCACGACGAGAAGCGCGTCGGCCGCCATGCTAGATCCCCGCCTTCTGGTAGCGCTCGGCCATCTCGTCGAGCGTGGCGAGCTCGACGTCGGGGTAGTGGCCGTAGCTGCCGAACTCGACGATGAGCGTCGCCACGGCCTCCTTGACGCCCGCCTCGATGGCGGCGACGAGCGCCGCGCGGTCGTCGTCCTTGACCACGCCGTACATGACGGTGTCGTAGACGGGCGGGAGGAAGGCGCGCGGGTCGGGGTTCTCGGGGTGCTCCGTCAGCAGCTGGTAGACGCCGCCGATCGACGGGCTCTCCCGCAGCTCGGGGCGCGTGGCGAAGAGCTCGCGCATGTTGCGGGTGACGGCGAGGCGGATGTCGGTGTCGACGTTGATCTTGTTGATGCCGGCGGGGATGGCGGCCTTGAGCTCAGAGAGGCTGATGCCGTAGGCGTTCTGGATGTTGCCGCCGAGGGCGTTGATCTCGCGCACGATGTAGGCGGGGACGGTCGAGGAGCCGTGGCTCACGAGCGCGCAGTCGAGCCCCTCGTGGGCGAGGCACTCCCGGATGGCGATCGGGATCTCGCGGCGGAGCTTGACGTCCTTCCCCTTGGAGGGACCGTGCATGGTGCCGTAGCTGATGGCGAGCGCGTCGACCTTGGTGTTGCGCACGAACTCGACGGCCGTGAGCGGGTTGGTGTAGGTGCTCGACGCGGCGAAGACGTGGTCCTCCACGCCGGCCAGCACACCGAGCTCGCCCTCGACGGAGACGCCGCGCGGGTGGGCGTACTTGACGACCTCGCGCGTGAGCTCCATGTTCTCCTCGAGCGGCAGCGACGAGCCGTCGATCATGACGGAGGTGTAGCCGCCGGCGATGGCCGCCTTGACGCTCTCCATGTCGCGGCCGTGGTCGAGGTGCAGGACCACCGGGATGGGGCTCTTCTCGCCGTACTTCTTCACGGCGTCGCCGATGTTCTTGGCGCCCACGATCTTGTCCTCGACCGTGCCGTTGGCAAAGTCGGCGCGCCCGCCCATGAAGGCGTTGGCGAGGTCGGCCCCCTGCAGGATCGCGGCGCTGCGCAGCATCTCGTGGACCTCGATGACGGCCTTGGCCTGGCAGACCGCGTTGACGTTGAACGCGCCCTGCGCGTAGCCCCCGCGGCGGGCGGCGTCCAGTACGGGCTTGAGCGGAACGAGTGCCATGTGACCATCTCCTTGTTCGTGCCCGGCTCAGCCCGGGCGCTGACATGACTGCGTGCCCCGCGCTCGCGGGGCTGTGCCCTCAGGTCGCCTCGACGTCGTCGAGGCGGGCCTCAACGACATTGGCGAGCCTCAGGGTGCGCGCCGAGGGGGCGCCCCCGCGCATGAGCGAGAGCACCTCGTCGGCGCAGGCCATGCCCGCCTCGTAGTTGGGCAGGCGGGTGTAGAAGTCCGCGGCGAGCCAGCTCTCTCCGTTGTTGGCGAGCTCGGCGTAGACGATGTTGCGGCGATGGTCCACCTTGCGGAAGTAGTGCGTCCAGGTCGCCCAGCTGGAGATAACGGCGTCCCCGGGGCGAACCTCGGAGCGCAGGTCGGTCATGGCGTCGAGGAACTCCTTGCTGAGGTGAATGCCCGCGTCCGTGTTGCCCACGGAGTAGCGCTCGTCCCAGACGTCGAGGTTCGAGAGGCTGATGGGCATCTCGCGGACCATGAGCCGCGCTCCCGAGGCCTGGCAGATGTCGCGCACCCCCTGCTCGCGCAGGCGCTCCTGGGCGGTCTCGATCTGCGGGCGCAGGTAGTGCACGCGCCGGCACCCGCGCTCGAGCACGCGCGTGGTGATGAGGCGGGCGCCGCCCTGGTAGTCGAGGTCGACGGTGCTGTGGTCGTCCGCCGGGCTCTGCCCGTCGAAGACGACGAGCGGTGCCGACTCCTTGGCGAGGAGCTCGAGGCTGTCCCGGTCGGGGCCCTCGTTCTCGGTCCCGATGAAGATGATGCCGCCCACGCGACCGGCGAGGTAGGCGCTCGCGTAGTCCGCGTGGCCGAGCGAGTCGCGCTTGTTGCCCAGCAGCAGCACGTTGTAGCCGTCGAGCTCGAGGCGCGTCTGGATGCCGTAGGCCATCTGGCTGAAGCGCGGGACCGCGAGGTTCTTGCGGATGACCACGCCGACGCAGGGAATGGTACGGCTTCGCAGCGTGCGCGCGTGGGCGTTGGGCATGTAGTTGAGCCGCTCGACCGCCTGGAGCACGCGCCGCCGCGTCTCCGGCCGTATGGTCTGGCCGGGCGTGTTGTTGATCACGTAAGAGACGGTGGCGGCAGTGACCCCGGCCTCCCTCGCGACGTCTTTGAGCGTGGTTCGCCTGCCCATCTCGCCTCCCATCCACCAATCTCACTTTTACGTTTAAGTGAGATAGTACTTGTTTACCATGACGCGGCGCTTGGGACGAGAAGAACTTGGAGAATTGCGCTCACCTCCAAAAACCAACCGTTTATCGAGGTAAACGACGTACTACGTGCTGAGCGGTACCAAATTGGCCACAAGCGGACATTAAGGAAACTTTACACTAGGAATTCCGAGGTCGCTGTGTTTTCATGACAGTAACTTAATCGTTTGAGTGACGGACGATTAAGCGCTCGGAACCATCCAGGTACTTCTCGCCTCGTTTGTTGCTTTGAACTCTTGTGTGCACCGCTTGCTCGAGCCGGATGCTCTCGTCGCGTCTCCGCGCATGGAAGGGGAGGGGGGCGGCGGGATGGAACTAAGGAGGCCGTCATTGAAAGAGAAGAAAGTACCCATCTGGAGTAAGGTGCCAAGCTGGGCTTGGGCGCTGATCTCCCTGGCGCTCGCCGTGGCCCTGTGGCTCGCGGCCTCGGGAACGTGGCCCGCGGTGTTCGCGTCTCCCGAGAAGGTACTCGCGGCCTTCCTCGAGCGCGCGGAGAGCGGACTTCTGTGGGAGCACGTCTGGGCCTCGGTCTCCCGAGTCCTCACCGGCTTCGGCATAGCCTTCGTGGTGTCGATCCCGGTCGCCTTCCTCATGGCGTGGTACGACCCGTTCCGCCACGTCGTCGAGCCCTGGATCCAGTTCATCCGCAACATCCCGCCGCTGGCCTACGTCTTCCTGATCATCGCCGCCCTCGGCATCGGCCAGACCAGCAAGATCACGGTCATCTTCATCGCGGCGTTCCTGGTCATGGTCATCACCATCTACCAGGGCGTCAAGGGCGTGGACGTCACGCTCATCAAGGCGGCGCGCGTGCTCGGCGCCACTCAGAAGGACATCTTCTTCAAGGTCACCATCCCCGCCTCCACCCCGTTCATCCTCGTCGCCGCACGCCTGGGCCTGTCCACCTCGCTCACCACGCTCATGGCGTCCGAGATCGTCGGCGGCGACAAGGGCATCGGCATGATGATCCAGCAGGCGAGCGGCTACTACCAGATGGACGTCGTGCTCCTGGGCATCATCCTGCTCGGCGTCATCGGCATCTGCTTCGAGAAGATCGTCCGGTTCCTTGAGAGGAGGTTCACGGGATGGCAGGAAACGATTCAGCAGTAAAGGTGCACATCGAGAACGTGGTCAAGAAGTTCACGACCCGTAAGGGCGAGGTGGTCGCCCTCAACGGCGCCAACTTCGACATCCACGAGAACGAGTTCGTGTGCGTCGTCGGGCCGTCGGGCTGCGGAAAGTCCACGCTCCTGAACATCATCGGCGGGCTCGAGGAGCCCACCGAGGGCCGCGTGCTCGTTGACGGCCAGGAGGTCACGGGCCCGGGTCCCGACCGCGGCATCGTGTTCCAGCAGTACGCGCTGTTCCCGTGGCTCACGGTCCTCGAGAACGTCAAGTTTGGCCTCAAGCTCCAGGGCAAGTCCGACAAGGAGGCCGAGGAGATCGCCCTGCGCTACATCAAGCTCGTCGAGCTCCAGGACTTCGTCCAGTCCTATCCCAAGGAGCTCTCGGGCGGCATGAAGCAGCGCGTCGCCATCGCTCGCGCCTACGCGGTCAACCCCAAGGTCCTCCTCATGGACGAGCCGTTCGGCGCCCTTGACGCCCAGACGCGCACCCAGCTCCAGTCCGAGCTGCTCGAGACGTGGGAGAAGGAGCAGAAGACCTGCTTCTTCATCACGCACGACGTCGAGGAGGCCATCATCCTCGCCCAGCGCGTGGTCATCATGTACGCGCGCCCGGGGCGCGTGAAGGAGATCGTGGACATCGACATCCCGTACCCCCGCACGCAGGAGACCAAGATGAGCCCGCGCTTCCTCGAGCTCAAGAACCACATCTGGAGCCAGGTCTACCAGGAGTACCTGTCCGTCCGCAAGTAGGGCGCGAAGCGCCGCGTGACGGCGCGCGCCCGAGCACAGGCATCAGCGGGGGACGTCCCCCGAATCGGGAGGGTTGCGAGGAGGGCCTCGCCACCACGAGAAAGGACACGCAATGAAGAAGCACGACATGAACCAGCTCACCCGCCGCTCGTTCCTCAAGGTCGCCGGCGCCGCCGGCGTCGTGGGCTCCGGCATGGTGCTCGCCGGGTGCGACTCCAACACCGAGCAGCCCGCCGCAGACAGCTCCGAGGGCGAGGGCGACAGCGCCTCGACCGAGTACGAGCCCGTCACCCTCCACGTCGCCTTCATGCCCAACCTGGGCTCCGCCGCCACGCTCTTCTCGGCCATCGACCAGGGCTACTTCGACGAGGTCGGCATCACCGTCGAGACCGAGCAGTTCCAGGCCGGCCCCGCCGAGATCACGGCCATGCAGTCCGGCAGCGTCGACATCTCCCAAATCGGCCACGGCGCCCACTCCCTCGCCATCCAGGGCCAGGCCAAGATCTTCGCCTTCGACCAGCTCTCCCAGGCGGACTGCGTCGTCGCCAACAAGTCCCACGGCATCGAGACCGGCGCCGACCTCGCCGGCAAGACGGTGGGCGTCGCTTCCGGCACCTCCTCCGAGATCATCCTCCAGTACGTGCTGCGCGACGCCGGCCTGACCGTCGACGACATCAGCACCGTCGAGATGGACGTCTCGGGCATGACCACCGCCCTCATCTCCGGCCAGATCGACGCCGCCGCCACCTGGTCGCCCAACACGGTCACCCTCGAGGAGCAGCTCGGTGACGACTACCTGGTTCTCGGCACCAACACCGACTACTCCGACGAGGTCGCCTTCCCCGGCTCCTTCGTCTGCCTGCCCGACTACGCCGAGGAGAACCACGACATCCTCGTGCGCTTTGGCGCCGCTCTCGACAAGGGCAAGGTGTACCGTGCCGAGCACATCGACGACGTCGCCAAGCTTCTCGCCGCCGAGCTCGGCGTCCCCGAGGACACGCTGCTTCAGTCCACGGGCGAGGGCGACTGGCAGGGCGCCGTCGACGCCATCGGCCACACCGACGTCATCACCGGCTACTACGAGGCCCAGCAGAAGGTCTTCCTGGACGGCGGCCAGATCGACGCCGAGGTGCCCGTCGAGGACTACGTCCTGACCGACGTCATCACCGAGTCCGACGAGCTCTACGAGACCATCAAGTAGCGCCCGACCGCGTCTTTCCACGGGGTTCAACCACCCCCGACCAACGGCCTCTCCGCAGCAGGGTGACCCTCCCCATCCGCGCGGGGAGGCCGCTTCGCGCAAGCGAGACAAGGAGGAAGCATGGACTACTATCACATCTCCGCCGAGGACCTGGGGCGCGACGCGCGCGTCCCGCTCGTGATCGCGGACGACTCGGCCGAGGTCTTCTTCGACCTGGCGCTCGAGATGGTGAGCACCATTCGCGAGCACAACGCCCGCGGCGAGAAGACCGTCTTCATCTGCCCGGTGGGGCCCGTGGGCCACTACCCCTACTTCGTGAAGATGGTCAACGACCAGCGCATCTCGCTCAGGGACTGCTGGTTTATCAACATGGACGAGTACCTCGACGATGACGACGAGTGGATCGACGAGGAGAGCCCGCTGTCGTTCCGCGGCTTCATGAACCGCACCGTCTACGGAAAGATCGACCCGGAGCTCGTCATGCCCGAGGAGCAGCGCGTCTTCCCCGACCCGCACGACCCCGCCAGGGTCGGGCGCGTGATCGACGAGCTGGGCGGCGTCGACATCGCCTTCGGCGGCATCGGCATCACCGGGCACCTCGCCTTCAACGAGCCGCAGCCCGAGCTGACCTGCGAGGAGTTCGCCGCGCTCGAGACGCGCGCGCTCGACATCCACCCGGAGACCCGCGCCACCAACTCGGTCGGCGACCTCGGCGGCGCCCTCGAGGACATGCCGCACCGCGCCGTGACCATCGGCATGCGCGAGATCCTCGGCGCCCGCAAGGTCCGTCTCGGCGTGTTCCGCGACTGGCACCGTGGCGTCGTGCGCCGCGCTGCCTACGGCGAGCCCACCGCGGCGTTCCCCGCGACGCTGCTGCAGGGGCACCCCGACGCCGCGATCTACGTGAACGACGTCGCGCGCCAGCAGGCGTACTAGGGAGGCCAGCATGCTCTCAGGCTGCTACATCACCGGGGCGCGCGTCCTGGTGGGGGACGAGGTCGCGCGGCTCAACGTCACCGTTGAGGACGGGGTCGTGACGCGCCTCTCGTCCGCCTTCGAGAACCCGGGCGACCTGCCCGTCATCGATGCGAGCGGGCTGCTCGCCCTGCCCGGCTTCATTGACGTGCACACCCACGGCGCCGCCGGCTTCGACGTGAACGCCGCAGACGTCGAGGGCCTGCGTGCCATCGGGCGCTTCTTTGCGTCCCAGGGCACCACCGGGTGGCTCTGCTCCATCCTCACCGACACGCCCGAGCAGACCCTCTGGTGCATCGAGCAGGCGCGCCAGGTCATCGAGGGCGGCCCCTACGACGGCGCCGCGCTTCTCGGCATTCACCTCGAGGGCCCGTGCCTGTCGAGCGAGTACAAGGGCGCCATGCCCGAGCACCTGCTCATGCACGAGGCGTCCGTCGACCTGTTCCGCCGCTATCAGGAGGCTGCGGGCGGGCACATCCTCTACACCACGCTCGCGCCCGAGGTTCCCGGCGTTCCCGAGCTCATCCCGCAGCTCGCCGAGCTCGGCATCACGAGCGCGATCGGCCACAGCGGCGCCGGGTACGACCTCTCCTGGCAGTGCGTGCGAGCGGGCGCGAAGGCGGCCACGCACGTGGGCAACGCCATGCGCCTCTTCCACCAGCACGAGCCCGCCATCTTCGGCGTGGCGCTCGAGAGCGACATCTACGCGGAGACCATCTGCGACGGCCGCCACCTCGTGCCGGGCACGGTGCGCCTCTACGTCAAGGCGAAGGGCTGGGACAAGATCCTCGGGATCACCGACTCCATCATGGCCGCGGGTCTGCCCGACGGCAACTACAAGCTCGGCGTCAACGACGTGGTGGTGGAGGACGGCGACGCCAAGCTCGCCTCCACGGGCGTGCGCGCAGGCTCCACGCTGACGCAGGCCACGGCGCTGCGCAACTTCATGAAGTTCACGGGCGCCCCAGTCGAGCTTGCCGCGAAGCCGCTCTCCCAGAACCCCGCGCGCATGTTCGGCTGGAACGACCGCGGCCGCATCGCCGTGGGGGCGCGGGCGGACATCGTCCTCGTCGACGGGTCGTACGAGGTCGCGCGCACGATCGTGGGGGGTCGCAGCGTCTACGAGCGCTGATCGACACCGCATCGGGCGTTTCGGGCCGACCGCCCCGGGGGGCGGTCGGCCCCGTCGCGTCGGATCGCGTGCCCCGACCGCTCGCCAGCAGAAAAATAGGCGAACGGCGCGCAGCTAGAATGGGGAGGGCCTGCCGACACCGGTGCCCGCGCGCCGTCGACGAGAGGAGATACCCCCATGAGCTGGTACGAGCCGTCCCTTGTCTATCAGGTGTATCCGTTGGGCCTCACCGGTGCCCCGTACGAGAACGACGGTGTGCTCGAGCACCGCATCCTGCAGCTCGTCGACAACGGCTGGATTGACCACATGGCACGGCTCGGCGCCACCTGTCTGCTGCTCAACCCGGTCTTCGAGTCGGATGCGCACGGCTACGACACGCGCGACTACACCAAGGTCGACTGCCGCCTGGGTACCAACGAGGACCTGCGCGCCGTCGTGGACGCCTGCCACGCCGCCGGCATCAAGGTCCTTCTGGACGGGGTCTTCAACCACGTGGGGCGCGGCTTCTGGGCCTTCCAGGACGTGCTCTCCCGTCGCGGAGAGAGCCCCTATGCCGGTTGGTTCGAGATCGACTGGAACGGCAACAACCAGTGGAACGACGGGTTCTCCTATACCTGCTGGGAGGGCGCGCAGAACCTCGTGAAGCTCAACCACTGGAACCAGCAGCTCAACGACTACCTGGCCGACGTCATCCGCGGCTGGGTGCGCGAGTTTGACATCGACGGCCTGCGCCTCGACGTTGCCTACTGCCTCGACCAGGGCTACCTGCGCTCCCTGCGAACCCTCGCCAACCAGATCGGCGAGGAGCGGGGCGAGAAGTTCCCGCTCGTTGGCGAGACCATGTTCGGCGACTACAACCAGTGGATGGGGGAGGACCTCTGCGACTCGGTCACCAACTACGAGGCGTACAAGGGACTGTGGTCGTCGATGAACTCCGCCAACATGCACGAGATCGCCTACGCCCTCGAGCGCCAGAGCGGTAGCCACCCGTGGGACCTCTACACCGGTCGTCACATGCTCGACTTCGTTGACAACCATGACGTGCCGCGCATCGCGACCAAGCTCGACGACAAGAACCAGCTCGTGCCGCTGTACGGCCTGCTCTTCGCCATGTCCGGCGTGCCGGCGGTCTACTACGGCTCCGAGTGGGGCATCGAGGGCGAGCAGCTGCCCGGCGACCACGAGATCAGGCCCGCGCTCGACGCGCCCGAGTGGAACGCGCTCACCGACTGGATCTGCGCGCTGGCTTCGGCGCGATCCCAGAGCGACGCCCTGGTGTGGGGCGACTACACCCAGCTTCAGTGCCAGCCCGAGCAGCTCGTCTTCCAGCGGAGAAGCGAGCAGGAGCGCGTGATCGTGGCAATCAACGCGAGCGGCAGTCCCGCGACGGTGCACTTCGACGCCCAGTGCGGGCGCGCCGTGGACCTCATCACGGGCGAGGAGCACGACTTTGGCGGCGGATCCGAGCTCAAGCCGTACTCCGTGCGCTACTGGCGCTGCGAGCGGTAGGGAACTTCGCATTGTATGCAGTTTTTGAGGGGGCGCCGGGTATCGCCCGTGCCCGGAGGGCAAAACAGCAGGTGGCGAATTGCTACCGATGAGGTGATACTTCCTGTCTTGTCCGAAAACTGCATACAACGAGGCGGACCGTCAGGCCCCGCCCAACAAAGGAGCGCAGGCGCGCCCGCCCCCCTGGGGGCGGGCGCGTTTTTCTGTCCCGATGTAGCGTCGACAAGGACGCGCGATGCGCTAGCCCCCAAGCAGCCGTTGACGGGTCACATGTTTCCGTTTACCGGCCTCTTTGTTTCCCAACGTTTCTATTTTCCCGTCGCTTCTTGACGATAGATCATGTGTGATTATCTTCAGGATATGACGTTATATAACGTCAAGTACACACAGCGAGAGAGAGGGTTGGACATGAAGCAGGAGCACATTGACCAAGTGTCGGCGGCTGTTGCGGCTGTTGCCGAACGTCTCGAGAAGGGGGAGGTCAGCAACGTCTACTTCGTCGCGTGCGGCGGCTCTCAGGCGAACATGATGCCCGCTCAGTACATGTTCGACCGCGAGCTTGACATCCCGGCGGCGATCTACACCTCTAACGAGTTCAACTACGCCACGCCCAAGGGCTTTGGCCCCCAGTCCGTGGTCATCACCTGCTCCCACTCCGGCACCACCCCCGAGACCGTCGCGGCCGCCCAGAAGGCCACCGACGCCGGCGCCGTCTCCATCGCCTTCTCCAACGAGGTCGACTCCCCGCTGTGGAAGGCCGCCCAGTACCCCATTCACTATGACCACGGCCCCGAGGCCGCGGACAGCGACAAGAGCGGCTCGGTTATGTCGCGGCTCTGGTTTGAGCTGCTGCGCGTCCTCGATCCCGCCGACGCCGACGTCTGGCAGAGCGGCGCCGACGCCATCGACGGCCTCGCCGACGTCAAGAACGCCGCCGCCGAGAAGTACCGCGAGGTCGCGACCAAGTTTGCCAGCGACAACAAGCGCGCCCCCGTCATCTACACGATGGGCTCCGGCGCCAACTACGGCGAGATGTACTCCCTTGCCATCTGCCTGTTCATGGAGATGCAGTGGATCCACTCCAACTGCATCCACTCCGGTGAGTACTTCCACGGCCCGTTCGAGGTGACCGACTTCGACGTCCCGTTCGTGATCACGGTGGGCAACGGCGCCACCCGCTTCCTCGACGAGCGCGCCCTGGCGTTTGCGCAGAAGTTCTCCGAGCGCCTCTTTGTCATCGACGAGAACGACTTCGACTTTGGCGACCTCGACGCCCGCGTTCGCGAGTACCTCGCCCCCGAGGTCCTCGGCGCCGTCATCCGCGTGATGGTCGAGGCGCTCGCGCACGACCGCGGCCACGCCCTCTCGGTGCGCCGCTACATGTGGCAGATGGAGTACTAGGAGACGTCCCGGGGCCCGCGCGTCGGGCGCGGGCCCCGGAAGCAGCGCTGGAGGAGAAGATGCGCCTTATTTCCCTGGGAGACTGTGTGGCCGACAGCTACGTCGACGACGGCGTGTTCTATCCGGGCGGCCAGGCCGTCAACGTTGCCGTGAACGCGCGTCGTGACGGCGCCGAGGAGACCGCCTTCCTGGGCATATTCGGCGACGACTACCGTGCCGAGCACATCCGCTCCGTTCTCGCGCAGGAGGGGGTCGACACCCCGCGCTGCCGCGTGGCACATGGGACCACGCCGAGCCCCGGGGTGCGCCTGGTCGACGGCGAGCGCGTGTTCCTCGCCGGGGAGCGCGACTCGGTGGCCCACCTGCTCCGGATGCGCGTCGCGCGCGAGGACCTCGAGCTGCTGGCGCGCTACGA
Organism: Thermophilibacter mediterraneus; assembly: GCF_900119385.1. Classification (GTDB taxonomy): domain Bacteria; phylum Actinomycetota; class Coriobacteriia; order Coriobacteriales; family Atopobiaceae; genus Thermophilibacter; species Thermophilibacter mediterraneus. The sequence continues at coordinate 238,167 of NZ_FPKO01000009.1, read as the reverse complement.
CGTGTGCCACACCACCAACGAGGCCGGTGTGGACGAGTTCCTCCCGCAGATCCACAGGGTCGTCCCGGTGTCCTATGACTTCTCCACCAGCCGCGACGAGGCCTACCTCGCGCGCATCTGCCCGCACGTCGACATCGCGTTTCTCTCGGGCGAGGGCCTGGGGCGCGCGGAGGCGGAGGAGCTCATGCGGGAGGTGCGCGGGCTGGGCTGCTCGCTCGTCGTGGTCACGATGGGTGCGCGCGGAAGCCTCTGCCTCGACGGTGAGCGCGTGCACGAGCTGGGCGTCGTTGCGGTCGAGGCCCTAGACACGATGGGAGCGGGCGACTCCTACGCCGCGGGTTTCCTCGTTCGCTACTTCGACACCCGCGACGTCGACGTCGCCATGGCCTTTGCCGCGGAGCGCGCTGCCCACACCTGCATGGTACACGGCGCCTTTGGGTGCCCGAGCAAGATCAGATAACGAGAACGGCAAGCAAGGAGGCAGATATGAACTTCAAGTACGGAATCCCCACGGTATCTCGACGCGACTTCCTGAAGGGCGGGACCCTCGGCCTCGCGCTCGCCGGCGCCGCCACCCTCGCCGGGTGCGACAACGGCGGCGAGCAGGCGTCGGTGACCGACGACGGCAAGAACGTCGGCATCGCCGTCTCCACCGCCCCAATCACCCTCGACCCGCTCGCAGCGCTCGACACGGTCTCGATGACCTTCATCTCCCAGGGCCTGGAGTGCCTGTTCGAGAAGGACGCAGAGGGTGAGATCAAGCCCGCCGCCTGCGAGACCTACGAGGTCTCCGACGACCAGCTCACCTGGACCTTCACGCTGCGCGACGCTACGTGGAGCAACGGCGAACCCGTCGTGGCCGACGACTTCATCTGCTCCTGGCAGCGCAACGCCCAGGCCGACTCGGGCGTGGCCGACTTCCAGTACCAGATCGAGATGGCGGCCATCAAGAACTACGCCGCCGTCCTCGACGGCTCTGCCGACATCTCCGAGCTGGGCATCTCCGCGCCCGACGAGAAGACCATCGTCATCGAGCTCGAGCACCCCGTGCCCTTCATGCTCGACCTGCTCTCGTTCACGCCGTGGGCACCGGTGAACCGTGCGTTCCGCGAGGAGAAGGGCGACATGTTCGGCATCACCAAGGACGACCAGATCTACAACGGCCCGTTCACGGTGACGCAGTACGACAGCGCCGCCAACACCTTCGTCCTCACCAAGAACGCGGACTACTGGGATGCCGACAGCGTCACCCTCGACACGGTCACCTTCCAGGTCATCCCCGAGACGCAGCAGGCGGTCATGGCCTACGAGAGCGGCACCGTCGACTACGTGGAGCTCACGGGCGACCTCGTGTCCCAGTACCAGGACGACGAGGCCTTCTCCACCTGGGACGGCCAGTTCAACTACTACCTGATGATGAACACCACCCGCGAGGGCATGAACAACGAGAACTTCCGTCGCGCCATCGCCTGCGCCATCAACCGCGAGGACATCTGCGACTCCATCCTCAAGGACGGCTCCGAGCCTGTCCAGCAGATGATCATGAAGGGGCTCTTCGCCAACGAGGCTGGCGAGGACTTCGCCGAGGCGAGCCCGCAGCCCAACGGCTACGACCTCGAGCAGGCGCAGCAGTACTGGGAGGCCGCGCAGGCCGAGACGGACGTCCGCGAGTTCACGCTCCTGTTTGACCAGGACAAGGACTTCATACAGGACGTGTGCGCCTACATCCAGGACACCGTCCAGAAGGCGCTGCCGGGCCTCACCATCAACCTTGAGGCCACGCCCAAGAAGAGCCGCACCGACCGCGCCCAGTCCGGCGACTTCGACGTCTGCCTGTGGGGCTGGGGGCCGGACTATGCCGACCCGACGGCCATTCTCGCCATGTACGAGTCGGACCACCCGTCCAACTACTCCCGCTGGGTCGACGAGGAGTTCGACGCCCTCTACGAGACGGCCAACTCCACCGACGCTGGCAATGCCGACGCGCGCTGGGAGGAGCTCATGCGCTGCAACGAGATCTGCTCCACGCGCGCGGTGAGCATCCCCATCTTCCAGACGGGTCTGTGCACCCTGACGAGGCCGGAGGTCACCGGCATGGGCCACCACATCACGGGAACCATGTACTTCTGCAAGTACATGGACAAGGCGTAGCTCCCCACACGTCGCGCCCCGGCTCTTCCTCCCATGTCTAAGGCCGGGGCGCGGCACCCCTCTCACAGATCGGAGGACCATCATGAAACTGCTCGCGAAGGGAGAAGGAAGGACCGGTCCGAGGCTCAGCCCGATGGCGCGCTACATTCTCAAACGCGTCGCCATCGCCCTGGTCACCCTCTTCGTGATCATGTTCGTCCTCTTCATGCTCCTCTCGTTTATGCCGGGCTCCCCGTTCAACAACGAGGAGAAGCTGACGCCCGACCAGGTTGCCGCCCTGCGCGCCCACTACGGTCTCGACAAGCCCGTCCTCGAGCGCTTCTTCCTCTACGTGTGGAACATGCTCCACGGCGACTTTGGCGTATCGTACAACATCATGACCAACATGCCCATCTCCCAGATGGTGGGACCGAGGATCGCGCTCACCCTCACCATCGGCCTCGAGGCGGGTATCCTGGGAGCTGTGGTCGGCGTCATCCTGGGCATCGTTGCCGCGCTGCGCGAGCGCTCCGTCTGGGACACCGCCGCCACGATCATCGCGGTCGTGGGCGTGAGCCTTCCGTCGTTTGTTGTCGCGCTGTTCCTCTCGTACTTCCTGGGCTTCCAGCTCAAGCTGTTCCCGATCCTCTACAGCTCGACCGAGCCTACCATCTCGACGGTGCTGCCCGTGCTGGCGCTCGCGATGTTTCCCATGGCGAGCGTGGAGCGCTACACCCGCTCCGAGATGATTAGCATTATGAACTCGGACTTCATGCTGCTCGCGTCATCGAAGGGAGTCTCCAAGACCAAGCTCGTGCTGCGCCACGCGCTGCGCAACACCCTCATCAGCGTCATCACCGTGCTCGTGCCGCTGCTGGTGAGCCTCATGAGCGGATCTTTGGTCATGGAGAAGGTCTTCTCGATCCCTGGGCTCGGCAGCCTCTACATCCAGGCCATCCAGCAAAACGACTACAACGTCGTGCTCACCATCAGCTTCATCTACAGCGTAATGTTCATCCTCGCGATGCTTCTGGTCGACATTGCTTACGTGGTCATCGACCCCCGCATCAGGATCGCAGGGGGGAAGGACTAGCCATGACGACACACAACGCCGCCCCCACGGTGGGCGAGGACGCCCTGTTTGCACCCGCCGACCTCGCCGCGCACGCCGACACCGACGAGCGTGAGTACGCAAACTACTCCTACGCGCGCGAGACCGTCAACCGCTTTCTCGCCAACAAGGGCGCGGTCGTGAGCCTCGTGGTCATCGCGCTGATCGTGCTCGTGGCCATCGTGGCGCCCATCGTGAGCCCCTACTCCTACTCGGACGTCAACTCCCAGATCACCAACCTGCCCCCGCGCATCCCCGGGCTCGAGCAGCTCGGTATCTGCGACGGGACGCAAAACGGCGTGGACCTCTATGGCGCGGCGGGCATCCCGAACGAGTACCACCTCTTTGGCACGGACGGCCTGGGGCGCGACGTGTGGACCCGCGTGTGGGAGGGAACCCGCATCTCGCTGATCATCGCGCTGATCGCGGTTGTCGTGGGCGTGCTCATCGGCATCGTCTACGGCCTGGTCTCGGGATACTTCGGCGGTAAGGTCGACATCGTGATGCAGCGCTTCACGGAGGTGCTGAGCTCGATCCCGCAGCTCGTCATCACGACGCTGCTCATCGTGGTGCTCCAGCCCGGCCTGGCCAACATCGTGATCGTGCTGTTCATCACGGGCTGGATCGACATGAGCCGCATCGTGCGCGCGCAGGTGCTCAAGTGCAAGACGCAGGAGTTCACGCTCGCGGCGCGGACGCTCGGGGTGAGCGCGCGCGACATCATCTTCAAGGAGATCTTGCCCAACACGATGCCGCAGGTGGTGGTGACCTTCATGTTCTCCATCCCCAACGCCATCTTCCTCGAGGCGTTTCTCGCCTTCATAGGCCTGGGTATCCCGGCCCCCACGGCGTCTCTCGGGACCATGATCAACGACGGCTACAACGCCGCGATGATTTACCCCTACCAGGTGCTCGCCCCGGTCATGGTTCTGGCCGTCCTCATGCTGGGCTTCAACCTGTTTGGTGACGGCCTGCGCGACGCCCTCGACCCAGAGAGGTCCTAGGTGATTCCCATGGCAGCCGAACGCAAGAGAATCCTCAAGATCCGCGACCTGCGCATCTCCTTCAAGACGGCCAACGGCCTCGTCCACGCCGTGCGCGGCGTCGACCTCGACGTGTATCGCGGCGAGACGGTCGCCATCGTGGGTGAGTCTGGCTCGGGAAAGTCCGTGACGGCCAAGCAGGTCATGGGCATTCGCACGCGCAACGAGGTGGTGGAGGCGGGGTCGGCCGAGTTCACCTTCGTCGCCTCCGACGGCCTCACGCGCACCGTCGACCTCATGAGGCTCACCGACAAGCAGATGTCGCTGCTCAAGGGCAACCACATCGCGATGGTCTTCCAGGACCCGCTGACCTCCCTCGACCCCACGATGACGATCGAGCGCCAGCTCGCCGAGGGCATCCGCGAGCACACCGACTTCGCGGGCGCCAAGCTGCACGCCCGCTGCGTCGAGCTGCTCGAGCTCGTGGGCATCACCGACCCCGAGGCGCGCCTCAGGAGCTACCCGCACCAGCTCTCGGGCGGCATGCGCCAGCGCGTGGTGATCGCCATCGCGCTGTCGTGCAACCCGGACCTGCTCATCTGCGACGAGCCCACGACGGCCCTCGACGTGACGATCCAGGCGCGCATCCTCGACCTCATCATCGAGCTCCAGCGCAAGCTCGGCATCTCGGTCATCTTCATCACGCACAACCTCGGCGTCGTGGCCAAGGTGGCCGACTACGTCAACGTCATGTACGCCGGCAAGATCGTCGAGGCGGGCACCACCGAGGACGTGTTCTTCGACCCGCGCCACCCCTACACCTGGGGCCTGCTCTCGTCGATGCCGTCCGTCTCCGTGAGCCGCGAGGAGCGCCTCTTTACCATCAAGGGCAACCCGCCGAACATGCTCAACGAGATCGTCGGCGACGCCTTCGCGCCGAGGAACCCCTTCGCGCTGGAGATCGACTTCGTCAAGGAGCCTCCGCGCTTTGAGGTGAACGACCACCACTGGGCCGCCACGTGGCTGCTCGACCCGCGCGCGCCGAAGGTCGAGATGCCCGCGCAGCTCCGCAGCAGGATTGCCCAGATGAGACAGGATGGGGGCGAGGCCAGGTGAGCAGGTCAGCACAGATGGGCGCCGCGGGCGTCGTCGAGCAGGGCGGTCCGCTCCTGAGCGTGAGGAACCTCAGGCAGTACTTCAAGATCCCGGGTGGCAACGTCGTGAAGGCCGTCGACGACGTCTCCTTTGACATCATGCCAGGAGAGACGTTTGGCCTGGTCGGCGAGTCCGGCTCGGGCAAGTCGACCACGGGCCGGGCGGTCATCCGCCTCGACGACATCACCTCCGGCTCGATCGTGTTCGACGGGGACGACATCTCCGGCAAGCTCTCCAAGGAGGTCGCTCAGCGGCTGCGGACCAACATGTCCATGGTCTTCCAGGATCCCATGGCGTCGCTCAACCCCTACCGCAAGGTCATCGACACCATCGCCACCGGCCTGGACGCCCATCGGCCGCACATGGACCGGCGCGAGCGAGAGGAGCTCGTCTACCAGATGATGGACCGTGTGGGCCTCTCTCGGTCGCAGGCCAACCGCTACCCGAGCCAGTTCTCCGGCGGACAGCGCCAGCGCGTAGGCCTGGCGCGGGCGCTTATCATGAACCCCAAGCTCGTCATCGCCGACGAGGCCATCTCGGCCCTTGACGTGTCCATCCAGGCGCAGGTCGTCAACCTCATGCGCGACATCCAGCAGGAGACGGGCGCGGCGTACCTGTTCATCGCCCACGACCTCTCGATGGTCCGCTACATCTCCGACCACATCGCAGTCATGCACCTCGGCCACATCGTGGAGTCTGGGCGCACCGACGAGATCTTCTCGCATCCCGTGCACCCCTACACCCGCTCGCTCATCTCGGCGATTCCACGCTTCAACCCGCAGGTCGAGCGCGACCGTCACCCGCTTGTTTATGATGCCAAGGCCCAGGGGATTCGTTATGATGAGGGAAGCTACCATATCGTATCCGGCACCCATTCCGTCCTGGCCACAGATCAGCAGCTCGAGGCTTGGGTCGACTGAGGACGGGGGCGCCCTTGTTCCGGAGGGGCCTGTGACCGCCAAGCAGAAGGACCTCGTGCTCGACTCCTATACCAACGGGCTGCTGTATCTCCAGCTGGAGACCGAACTCAAGCAGAAGATGATCTCGGGCGAGTACGCGGTGGGGGAGCGCATCCCCACCGAGCCCGAGCTCTGCGAGGAGTACGGGGTGAGCCGCATCACCGTGCGTCGCGCCGTCCAGGACCTCGTGGAGGAGGGGCTGCTCAAAAAGGTGCGCGGCCGCGGGACGTTCGTGGCAGTGCCCAAGTACGTGGTGGGCATCGGCAGCGGGCGGGACCGGGGCTTTGACGAGCTCTCCCGCCAGGGCATGCAGACCAGCTACCAGATCATCGAGGGCAAGGAGATACCCGCCAACGAGTCCATCGCCGAGCGGCTGGGGGTCACTCTGGGCGACGACGTCACCTACCTGAGGAGGCTCGTGCTCGAGGGCGAGGTCCCCCTCGCCATCGACGACCTCTTCGTGTCCGCGGCGGCGTTTCCGGGCCTGCTCGAGCGCATAGGCGAGGACGTCTCGTTCTACTCGCTCGTGACGCGCGTCTACGGCTACCGCTTTGGCGAGGAGGACCTCACCCTCGAGGCGTCGAGCACGCGCGGCGACGAGGCGCGCCTGCTCAGGTGCATGGTGGGCGCTCCGCTGTTCGTGCTGCGCAAGCTCGTGCTGCGTGCCGACGGGCATCCGCTGCACTACTCGAAGTCCGTCATCCGCGCGGACCGGATCTCGTACCGCTTCCACGTCAACCGGGGGGGCGACCTCGAGAAGGACGGTGGCGCCGACCCGTTTCTTGTCACCGGCGACCTCGACACCAACGGCCCGGACATCGTCTCGGCAGCCACGGAGATGGTCACCCTTTCGGCCTAGGCCCGACGGTCCCGGCGAAAGCGATTCCAGCGACACAAGAAAGGGCCCCGGGGGACGTCCCTCGGGGCCCGTGCGTGCGTGTGCGCGCCCTTACTGGACCTGGGCCACCATCGCCACGTTGGTGGAGGTGGTGTAGTCGCCGAGGCGCGGGGAGGTCTGCGGGTCGCCGGCGGTGATGACCACGATGTCGCCGGTGTCGACGAGGCCGTTGCGCTTGGCGGTGAGCAGCGCGTCGTAGAGCGTGCTCGAGAGCGAGCCCTGCTCGGTGGTGCGGTATGCGTAGACGCCCCAGTAGAAGCAGGTGCGACGGATGGTCTTCTCGTTCGGGGACGTCGCGAACAGCGGCATCTTCGGACGGAAGGTGGAGATGAGGCGAGCGGAGCGGCCGGAGTTGGTGGGGGCAAGGATGCACTTGGCGCCCACGTGGTCGGCCATCTCGAGCGCGGCGAAGCCGGTCGCGCCGTTGACGTTGCGCACGCCGCCACGGTCGAAGTACTCACGCCGCTCGGGCAGGTACTTCTCGGTCTCCTTGCAGATCTCGGACATGGTCTTGACGGCGTCGATGGGGTACTTGCCGGCAGCGGTCTCGCCGGAGAGCATCACGCAGTCCGTGCCGTCGTAGACGGCGTTGGCGACGTCGTTGACCTCGGCGCGCGTGGGGCGAGGGTTGCGCTGCATGGAGTCGAGCATCTGCGTGGCCGTGATGACGGGCTTGTAGTGCTCCTTGCACTTCCGGATGATGGTCTTCTGGATGTGCGGGACCTGCGCGGCGGGAACCTCGACGCCCAGGTCGCCACGGGCGACCATGCAGCCGTCGGACACGTGGAGGATCTCGTCGAAGTTCTTGACGCCCAGCGCGCTCTCGATCTTGGGGAAGATGAGGACGTCAGGGGTGCCCATCTCGATGCAGATCTTGCGGATCTCCTCGACCGCGGCGCCGTCGCGGATGAAGGAGGCGGCGATGGCGTCGATGCCGAGCTCGCAGCCAAACATGATGTCCGCGCGGTCCTGGGCGGTGACGGACGGCAGGTTGATGTTGAGGTTGGGGAAGTTGACGCCCTTCTTCTCGCCGAGCTCGCCGCCGTTGGTGATGACGCAGTGGATGTCGTTGCCCTCGACGTGGTCGACCTCGAGGCCGATGAGGCCGTCGTCGATCAGGATGACGGTGCCCTTCTCGACCTCGGCAGGAAGGGTCTTGTAGTCGAGCGAGAAGCGCTCGGCGGTGCCGATGACATCATCGTCGGTGGTGACGACACAGGTCTTGCCCGTCTCGAGCGAGACCTTCTTGCCGCCCTCGAGCATGCCCGTGCGGACCTCGGGGCCCTTGGTGTCGAGCATGATGGCGACGGGGATGGACAGCTCCTGGGAAAGACGGCGAACACGCTCGATGTTCTTGCGGTGGTACTCGTGGCTGCCGTGGGAGAAGTTGAAGCGCGCGACGTTCATGCCGTGAAGGATGAGCTGGCGCAGCACCTCCTCGTCCTCGGTGGCGGGTCCCATCGTGCAAACGATCTTGGTCTTCTTCTTGTTAAATGCCATCAGATCCCTTTCTTCGCATGGGGTCTACGTTCAGCGTGCCTAGCAGACGACGCTGCGGTCAACAAAGTCGGTGCCGTTGGCGAAGGCGCGCGCGTTGTCGAGGGTGACGCGGGCGATCTCGCCGAGGGCCTCGTGGGTGAAGAACGCCTGGTGGCTCGTCATGACGACGTTGGGGAAGGAGCACAGGCGCGCGGTGACGGAGTCGATGACCTGGCCGGCGCGGTTCTGGTAGACGTTCGGGCCCTCCTCGTCGTAGACGTCGATGCCCGCGGCGCCGATCTTGCCGGAGAGGATGCCGCGGATGAGCGCCTGGGTGTCAACGAGGCCGCCACGACCGGTGTTCACGAAGATGACGCCGTCCTTCATCTTGGAGATGGACTCGTCGTTGATCATGTGACGGCTCTCCTCGTTGAGGAAGGCGTGCAGCGAGATGAGGTCGGAGCGGCGATAGAGCTCGTCGTAGTCGACGTACTCGTCGACGACGTGCTCCTCGTCGACGAGCTTCTGGTTGGGGTAGAGGTCGGAGCCCAGGACCTTCATGCCGAAGCCCTTGCAGATGCGGCAGAGGGCGGCGCCGATGCGGCCGGTGCCGATGATGCCGGCGGTCTTGCCGTGGAGCGTGTCGCCCACCAGGCCGTCGAGGGAGAAGTCGTTCTCGCGGACGCGGATGTAGCCCTTGCAGATGCGGCGGTTGGCGGCGAGGGCAAGCGCCATGGCGTGCTCGGCGATTGCCTCAGGCGAGTAGGCCGGGACGCGGGTGACCTTCATGCCAAGGTCCTTGGCCACGGCGACGTTGACGGCGTCGAAGCCGGCGCAACGCATGAGGAGGAGCTTGACGCCAAAGCCGGCGAGAATCTCGAGCGTCATGGCGCCGCAGTCGGCGTTGACGAAGGCGCAGACGGCGTCATAGCCGCGGGCGAGGGCGGCGGTCATGGGGGTGAGGTTGGTCTCGGTGAAGTCAATCTTGATCTCGGGGTAGTCCGCGAGCTCCTTGGTGAAGGAAGCCTTGTCGTAGCTGGCGGTTCCGTAGAAGAGAATGTTCATCGCGAGGTCCTTTCTGTGTGCGCGAGGCGCACGTACGCCAACAATCTACAGCCCCCAAGTTTAGCGCAGGCAAGCTATCTGTAAGCGCCGCGCTCGCCGAAAAAGGCTTGTATTCGGAATCAGTTCATGGCAGAGCCACATAATCGAGAGTTCGTCGTGGCGTCGGGAGTCTCCGCGGCGACCTCGCTCGCCCTTCTCGCCACCATGACCGATGCCGTCGGGCTGCTGCTCGCGGCCCCCTTCATGGCAGGCGGCTACGGCGTCATGTGCTCGGTCTGCCAGTCCGCGGCAGTCCGCGAGGCCGGCCCCGGGAGCGTGGGGCTCGCCAACAGCACGTACTGCATGGGCTTCGACGTGGGGATGACGCTTGGGCCCGTGATCGGCGGCGCCCTGTTCGGCGCCTTTGACCCGGCGTGGTTCTACCCCGCGCTCATGGTCACGGTGCCCGCGGCCTGGCTGGTCTGCGCCGTCTCGCGGAGACGTGCGGTATGTGGAGGGGACAACGGAAGGGAGACTGAATCGTAGGTCCGCCGTCGGGTAGAATATGCGTCGTGTTTTTATCCATGCGTCCGGCATGGCAGCCTTGATGGGCCCTTGCCCCTCCCCTGGGGAATTACGATCGGGCATCAATCTGCCGGGCGCCGACTTCCCAGGAGGGGAACTGAATGAAGGAGTACCTAGAGTCCAAGGACGAGGTGCTGGGGGAGCTTTCCTCAAACGAGGAGAGCGGCCTCAGCGCGGGAGAGGCCTCGTCGCGCCTGGCCCAGTACGGGCCCAACGAGCTCGAGAAGGAGGAGAAGACCCCGCTCTGGAAGCGCTTCTTTGAGCAGATGGGCGACCCGATGGTCATCATGCTGCTCGTGGCCGCCGCCATCTCGGTCGGCGCCGGCTTCCTGCAGGGCGAGCCCGAGTGGGCCGACGCGGCGATCATCCTGTTCGTCGTTGTCCTCAACTCCGTGCTTGGCGTGGTCCAGGAGGCCAAGAGCGAGCAGGCCCTCGAGGCCCTCCAGGAGATGAGCGCCGCCCAGTCCAAGGTCGTGCGCGACGGCAAGATGAGCCACCTGCCGAGCTCTGAGCTCGTCCCCGGTGACGTCGTCCTTCTCGAGGCCGGCGACTCCGTGCCCGCCGACTGCCGCATCCTCGAGAGCGCCTCGATGAAGATCGAGGAAGCTGCCCTCACCGGCGAGTCCGTCCCGGTGGAGAAGCACGTGGAGGCGATCGAGCTCGCCGAGGGCACCGACGACGTCCCCCTGGGCGACCGCAAGAACATGTGCTACATGGGCTCCACCGTGGTCTACGGCCGCGGTCGCGCCGTCGTCGTCGGCACCGGCATGAAGACCGAGATGGGCAAGATCGCCGACGCCCTCACCACCGCCAAGAAGGAGCTCACGCCGCTCCAGATCAAGCTCAACGAGCTCTCGGGCATCCTCACCAAGCTGGTGCTCGCGATCTGCGTGATCATCTTCGCCGTCGACCTCATCCGTCACGGCTCCCAGCTCGGCGAGAACCCCGGCATGATCCTCGACACCTTCATGGTCGCCGTGTCGCTGGCTGTCGCCGCCATCCCCGAGGGTCTCGTGGCCGTGGTCACGATCGTGCTCTCGATGGGCGTCACCAAGATGTCCAGGCGCCAGGCCATCATCCGCAAGATGACCGCCGTCGAGACCCTCGGCTGCACGCAGATCATCTGCTCGGACAAGACCGGCACGCTCACCCAGAACAAGATGACCGTCGTCAAGCACGAGTGCGCCGGCCCCGAGGAGCTGCACGTGCGCGCCATGGCGCTGTGCTCCGACGCCAAGTGGGACGCCGAGAAGGGCGAGTCCGTGGGCGAGCCCACCGAGTGCGCCCTGGTCAACGACGCCGCCAAGGCCGGCTTCTACGAGAACGGGAACGCCGAGCGCTACGAGCGCGTGGGCGAGGCCCCGTTCGACTCCGGCCGCAAGATGATGTCCGTCGTCGTCAAGACCCCCGAGGGCACCTTCGAGCAGTACACCAAGGGTGGCCCCGACGTGGTGCTCGCCCGCTGCACCCAGGTCATGAACCCCGACGGCTCCGTCGAGCCCATGACCGAGGCGCGTCGCGACAAGATCATGGCGGCGAACAAGGGCATGGCCAGCGAGGCCCTGCGCGTGCTCGCCAGCGCCGTGCGCATGCACAAGTCCCTGCCCGACGACTGCAGCCCCGAGGCGCTCGAGCACGACCTCACCTTCGTTGGCCTCTCCGGCATGATCGATCCCGAGCGCCCCGAGGTCGCCGCGGCCATCGCCGAGGCCAAGGAGGCCGGCATCCGCCCGGTCATGATCACCGGCGACCACATCGACACCGCCGTGGCGATCGCCAAGAACCTCGGCATCTGCGAGGACGCGAGCCACGCCATCACCGGCGCCCAGCTCGACAAGATCTCCGACGAGGACTTCAAGGAGCAGGTCACCCAGTACAGCGTCTATGCGCGCGTCCAGCCCGAGCACAAGGCGCGCATCGTCGACGCCTGGAAGGGCCGCGGCATGATCGTGGCCATGACCGGCGACGGCGTGAACGACGCCCCGTCCATCAAGCGCGCCGACATCGGCGTCGGCATGGGCATCACCGGCACCGACGTCACCAAGAACGTGGCGGACATGGTCCTCGCCGACGACAACTTCGCCACCATCATCAACGCGTGCGAAGAGGGCCGCAGGATCTACGACAACATCCGCAAGGTCATCCAGTTCCTGCTCTCCGCCAACATCGCCGAGGTGCTCTCGGTCTTCACCGCCACGCTCATCGGCTTCACCATCTTCCAGCCGGTCCAGCTGCTCTGGATCAACCTCATCACCGACTCCCTGCCCGCGCTTGCGCTCGGCATGGAGGAGGCAGAGGGCGACATCATGAAGCGCAAGCCGCGCAAGGCGACCGACGGCGTCTTCGCGGGCGGCATGGGCGTCGACATCGCCTTCCAGGGCGTCATTATCACGGTGCTCGTGATGGCCTCGTTCTTCGCCGGCATGTTCTTCCACAACGGCGCCATCGACATGAGCCTGCTGCTCGACGGCCAGCCCGACCCCGAGGGAGTCACCATGGCGTTCATCACGCTCTCCATGGTGGAGATCTTCCACTCCTTCAACATGCGCAGCCGCCGCGCCTCGATCTTCACGATCAAGCACCAGAACAAGTGGCTGTGGGGTGCAGCGCTTCTCGCCGTGGTGCTCACCGTCATCCCCGTCGAGGTTGACTTCCTTGCCGAGATCTTCGGCTTCATGACGCTCAACCCCGAGGCCGTGCTCACGGCCATCGGCCTGGCGTTCCTGATCATCCCGATCATGGAGGTCTACAAGGCCGTCATGCGCGCGGTCGAGAAGAACCAGGACTAGCGGGCCACGCGGGGGCATGCCCCCTAACGGATTTTCGCGCGTCCCGATGCGCCCGACCCCGGTCGCCCTTGCGGTGGCCGGGGTCTTCTCGTGAACGGCGGGGTTCGCGCACGGCTCGCTGGAGGGCTGGCTGGCGGGCTGGGTCGTCCCGTGGGAGGGGACGAGTGGGTGTTGTCCCACGGCCAAAATTCGATTTGATATTTTATTTACCACTAAATTGGCAACAACTCGGCCAAACTCGGGTGTGAAATCGTTCTCATACCCAAGTTCTTCTCACTTTTGTGGTAGATGAAAAATGAAACTATGGTGCCGATTCGGCTGTGTGACGAGATGGCGCGCGATTGTTTGGGAGGTCGGCGGGACAGGCGGTCCGCGGGCGACGCGCATCGTGTTCCCGCGATGCCAGGGCGCTCTGCGCCACCGATGTCGCCCTTGTGGTAGAGTCGTTCCACCGAGGCGACCCCCATCTTCTTCGGATGAGGGGGTCCTATGCCGGTTCTTCTTTCCCACAATTCTGCCCTGGAGCTGCTTCGGTCCGTCCCTCCGCAGGTCAGACGGTATTCGGCGGTCGAAGAGCCCCTCGAGCTCGGGCAGATCTCAACGGACGGGCGCTTCATTCGCTCCGTGAACTTCCGCGAGCTCGGCATTCGTCGCTCGCCCCTGCACGTGCTGCTCGGGAAGGGCGGACGGGCCCCGAGGGTCGACGGGGTCAGGTGCCACTGGCTCGGACGCGAGGTCATGCCCGGAGGGTTGCTGCTCGAGCTCGCTCCCGACGTCTACTCCGTCGGTCCGGAGCTGTGCTTTATGCAGATGTGCGCGTGCACCTCGCTTGTCGGATCAGTGATGCTCGGCAGCGAGCTGTGCGGTCGCTACTCTCACTTTTCGGAGATGATCTCCGGGTACTACGAGCGACCCCCGCTGACGTGCGTCGCGCGGATCAATGAGGCCATTGCCGCGCTCGTGGGGATGTACGGGCTGAGCCACGCCCGGGAGGCGGTCCGCTGGGTGTGCGACGGCTCACGGTCGCCCATGGAGAGCGTTTCCGTTGCAGAGCTCCATCTTCCGGCGCGTTACGGTGGCCTCGCCTTTATCAGGCCCGAGCTCAACCATGAGGTCCGGCTTGATGCCGCCGCCTCGGCAATCGCCGGGACGCAGAGCTGCTTCGTTGACGTCGCATGGCCCGGTCAGAGGCGCGGCGTGGAGTACGACAGCAAATTGTTTCACATCGATCCGGCGCGCGACCTGAGGCGCAGGGAGGCCCTCGAGCACATGGGGTGGACCATCAACACCATAAAGCTCGACCAAATGGTCGACCACGACGAGCTCATGAGGGGCGTCGCCCTCTTCGAGAATGCGATTCCGCGGCAGGCGTGCGGCCCCGCTCCTCCCGACAAGGTCGAGGAGCTGCACGGGCGCCTTCTCAGGGCGACGCGCTACGGGGTGGGCATCGAGCGGGCGCTGTTTGGCGTGCCGGTCCCGCGTGGGGCAGTGAGGCTGTGCCTGTGAAGGGCGTCTCGCGGGTCGCGCGGGCGTCTGGTCGGCCCGATCCGCGCGGCGGACACGCTATACTGACGTGGTCCGTTACCTTGGAGAAAGGGCACCGTGGCAAAGAGGGCTCCAAAGAGGCGCCGTGCGCGCGGCGTCGACGGGTCGCGCGGCGTCGACGAGGCGCTGCCCGCGCTCTCGGCGCTCACGGAGCTGCCGACGTTCGACGAGCTGTCCGCGAGCGACCGTCAGCGTGGAGCCTACGTCGCCGCCCGTTCCCGGGCGGTCGAGGCCGGCGCCTCCGTCGACGAGCTCGTCATGGGCTGCGTCGTTCGGCTCGACCGCGGCTTCCCGGCCGTGCTGTGTGCTGACGCGACCTTTCGCGCCGAGTTCTCGGCGCGCCTCACCAAGGGCGGGCTCTCCGGGAGGAAGGAGGCGCGCGTCGCCGTGGGGGACTGGGTGTGCGCCCGTCGGCCCCAGGGACATGACATGGGCCTCATCGAGGAGATTCTCCCCCGCGAGAGCGACATCGCGCGCTGGCGCGGCAAGGCGCGCGGGGAGCGGCAGACCCTCGCGGCGAACGTCGACCTGGTACTCGTGGTCCAGCAGCTCGGCGAGCGCCCCGTGTCCTGCGACCGCATCGCGCGCTCGGCGGTGATCGCGCGCGACTGCGGGTCCGACGTCGCCGTGGTGCTCACCAAGGCCGACCGCGCCGACGATGACGTGCTGGCGCGGGACGTGGCGGCCGTGCGCGACATCCTCGGCGAGGGGTGCGGGCTCGTCCTCACGGCATCGGCCGCCTCCGGGGGCGAGGAGGCCCGCGTGCGCGCGTGCGCCGAGCGCCTCGGGGTCGCGTGGGGCACCGAGTCCGTGCGCTCGCTCGTTCCGCGCGGGAGGGTCGCCATCGTGCTCGGGGAGTCGGGGGCGGGCAAGTCGACGCTGCTCAACGCGCTGCTGGGGCGTGACGTGCTCGAGACGGGTGCCGTGCGGGAGGTCGACGACATGGGTCGGCACACCACGGTGGCGAGGCGCATGGTCTCCCTGCCCGGCGCGGGCGTGATCGTGGACGAGCCGGGGCTCAGGAGCCTCCCGATCGTGGGTCACGAGCGAGGCCTCGCCAAGGTCTTTCCCGAGATATCCGAGGCCGCGACGATGTGCCGCTTCCGCGATTGCACGCACACGCACGAGCCGGGGTGCGAGGTCCGCGCGCGACAGGCCGAGGGCGCCTTCTCGGAGGGTCGCCTGACGTGCTACGTGGCGCTTGCGACGGAGATGCGCGAGAGCGCTGCCTCGCTCGACCCCGACGTCGTGCTGTAGGGTTGTGTCGGCGTCGCCGCCACCGGCCCCGGAGGCTTGCGGCGGAATGGTTGCCGACTCCTCGACCAAAAATAAATTCTCATATCTCATGTGATGTGGAGAAGCGATGCCGAAACGGCGGCCGATCGCAGTCCATCAATACGACTTATAGCTTATAACCTGCGCTTATTTGATTCTGCGGAGATTCGTGCGTGCGCTCAGGAAGACTCGTGTCGAGCTTTCTGAACTTGTTGCCGTGACCGGCTGATCGCCGGGGGACAATGCCCCTCACACCGAGCCGCCCCGGCGGCGGAACGAGAGGGGGTCACGGTATCCATGACGCGTAGATTCAGGCTCATGCTCTCCGGCGCGTGCGCACTGCTCGCCACGACGTTCTGCCTCGCATACGGCCAGCACGTCCGCGACGAGGCGGAGCGCGTGCGAGCCGAGGCGCTCGAGCGCTACGGCGGGGAGGTCGTGAGCCTGCTCGTGGCCCCCGACGGCCTCGAGGCGGGCGAGGTGGTGGACCGACGCAACGTCATCGAGCGCGACTGGCTCGCGGACCTCGCTCCCGAGGGCGCCATCGTGGGCATGGAGAGCGTCGAGGGGGAGGAGGTGACCATTCCCGCGGCGCCGGGCGCACCACTGACCTCGCTCAACTTCCGCGACAGCGAGGACGCGGTCGAGGTCCCCGCTGGGCACGTGGCGCTCGCCGTTCCCGTCACTGACGACCTGGGCCTGCCGCCGTCCGCCGCCGAGGGGACCGAGCTGGTTGCCTATCGGGTGAGCGACACCGGTGTCAGCCTGATCGCTCCCGAGGTCCAGGTGCTGCGCTCCCCCTCCGAACAGGGCGGGATCGGCTCCCGCGGGAGCGTGACCCTCGCCGTCGAGCCGACGAACGTCCCGAGCGTGCTGGCGTCGGGGGCCGATGGCAGCCTCCGGCTCGCGCTTCCCGCGCCCGACGTCGCGGGCGAGGACGCGGGGGCGACCGCCCCGGTCGACGTGCCCGCGGAGGGGTCCTCGGACGAGGCCGCGGGGGCCGGGAGCGAAGGGGAGGGAGACGCATCATGAGCGAGTGGGTCGTGCTGTGCGACGAGCGGGAGCTCGCATCCGTCGAGCGGGCGATAAGAACGATCGACCCCGCGCCCGACGTCGAGGCGGTCGGGACCGCGGACGCCCTGAGGCGCGCGGTGCTCGAGGCCGCCCCCGGCGCCCTCGGCGCCGTTGCGGGTCCGGTGCGCGGCGGGGTTACCGACGTGAACCTCGCCGCGGCGGTGGCGCGCGACGGCAACGCGCGCTGCGTTGCGCTCGCGGCGCGCGGCGTCTCGGGGTCGCTTCGCTCGCGCGCCGCGCGGGCGGGGGTCGACCACGTCCTCGACCTCGACGACCTGGGCGGGGGACCGGACGTCGGCGCGCCTCGGGGTGATGGGGGTCGCCTCGGTGGAGCGCCTCGTTCGGTCCCGCCACCGCCCCCGCGCCGTGCCGACGCGCTCGCGGCGCCGGGCATGCCCGCGAGCGAGCCGACGGGGGACGTCGCGGGCCGGGCCCCGGTCATCGTGGTGTGCTCCGGACGCGGCGGGGTCGGGAAGACGGCGGTCGCGGCCGTTGCGGCGGCACGGGCGGCGGGCTGGGGAATGCGCGTGTGCGCGCTCGACCTGGACCTCTCCTGCGGAAACCTCTACAGCTGCTTCGGCCTTCCGCGGGGAAGCGACCTCGCGCGCCTCGCGGACGCGCCTGCGGTGACACCCGAGCTCCTCGGGCACCTCTGTGTTCCCGTCACCGCTGAGCTCGACGTCGTCGGGCCGTGCGAGCGACCAGAGTCTTCCGAGCTTGCGATGGCGGGGACGGGGGAGCTCGTCCGGATGCTCGCGCTCGAGCGCGACCTCGTGGTCGTCGACACGTCGACGACCTTCACGGACGCTGTGGCACAGGTGGCCCAGCTCGCGGACAGGCTGCTGGTCGTCTCCGACGGCGGGCCGGCGACGACGGCCGCGCTCGCGCGGACGAGTGGCCTCGCGGTGCGCCTGGGGGTCGCGCGCACGAGGGTTGCCCGGCTCGACAACAGGGCGAACCCGCGCGAGCGGACCAACTTCCTGCTCGGTCGCGCCGAGGTGGGGCTCGAGGCCGCCCGCGTGTTTCGCACGTTCGAGGGCGGAGCCGAGGTGCGCGACCTGCTTGCCGAGGGGAGGGCGCTCGAGCTCGCGGAGCTGGACTCGCCCTTCTCGGAGTCGGTGGGTGCGGTGGTCGCGCAGGTTCTCGCGGAGCTCGGGCGTCTGCCCGGGTGCGACGAGGCCGAGCGGCTTGCGGGGGAGTCGACGACGAGGCGGCGTCCGGGGATCTTCGGGCGCCGGAGGGAGGTGAGGTAGGTGTCCGTTCTCGAGAGGGTGCGAGAGGCGGAGGCCGGGCGCGGGGCGGGGGAGCCCGCGGCGGTTGACCTTCGGGCGGCGCGGGAGCGTCTCAAGGGGGCTCTCGTCGAGAGGATGGGGCTGGCGGTCATCGCGAGAATGCTCTCGGAGCAGGATGCGCCCCGTGCGCGCACGGAGCTCGCCGTTGCGCTCGACGCAATCCTCAACACGCAGGGCTTCGAGACGCTGCTCGCCGACGAGCGCTCGCTCCTGGTCGACCAGGTGCTCGACGAGGTGTGCGGGCTGGGGCCCATTCAGCGCCTGCTCGAGGATGACGAGATTACCGAGGTGATGATCAACGGGTGCCAGGCGCTCTTCTACGAGCGCGGAGGGGAGATCTTTGCGGCGGAGACCGTCTTCGACTCTCCCGAGCAGATCATGATCGTCATGGATCGCATCCTCGCGCCCCTCGGCCGCCGCCTGGACCGCTCGAGCCCGATCGTGAGCGCGAGGCTCGCCAACGGCGACCGCGTGAACGCCGTGGCGGCCCCCGTCGCCATCGACGGGCCTGCGGTCACCATCAGGAAGTTCTCGGATGCGATCAGGACGCTCGAGAGGCTCGTGGAGCTCTCGTCGGTCGCTCCGTGGTACGCGACGCTGCTGTCATGGGCTGTTCGCGCGCGCCGCTCCATAGCCGTGGCGGGGGGAACGGGATCGGGAAAGACGACCCTGCTCAACGCCCTGTCCTGCGAGATTCCCCTCGGCGAGCGCATCGTCACGATTGAGGACTCCGCAGAGCTGCGCTTTGACGCCCACCCCAACGTGGTGCGCCTCGAGGCGCGCGGGTCCTCGATAGAGGGGTCCGGCGAGGTGAGCATCAGGGACCTGGTGAAGAACGCCCTGCGCATGCGGCCGGACAGGATCGTCGTGGGGGAGGTGCGCGGGGAGGAGTGCATCGACATGCTCAACGCGCTCAGCACCGGCCACGACGGCTCGCTCACGACGCTGCACGCCGGCAGCGCGGAGGAGGCGGTGCTGCGCCTGATCCTCATGGCGCGCTTTGGCATGGACCTGCCGACCGATCTCATAGAGGAGCAGATCGCGACGGCCGTCGACATCATCGTCGTCACGCGGCGCCTCGCGGACGGGCGTCGCGTGGTCGCCTCGATGTCGGAGGTCTCGCGCGGGGAGGGAGGGCGAGCGCTGCTGACGAAGTGCGTCTCGTTTGACCTGGGACGACGCTCGTGGGAGCTCGCCTGCGAGCCGCGCTTCGTGGGTGAGGCGCTCGCCAACGGGGTGCTGGATGCGGGGGAGGTGGAGCGATGGAGGGCCTGCTTCCGCTAGCGGTGTGCTGCCTGGCGCTTGTCTCGTCGAGCCTCGCCCTGCGGAGCGCGTCCGAGACGCCCCCCGGGGCGGCGGGGCGCGTCGCGCGCCTCGCGACGCGTCGGGCGCTCGCCGCCCTGCGCGCGCTGAGCCGCACGAGGCTCGTGGACTGGGTGCTCTCGACCGGTCCGGGCTCCGCCGCCGCCCGCGAGATGTGTTCCGCCCCGCTCGCGCGGGGGCTGGGGGTCGCCCCAGATGCGGCGGCAGCGGCGCTCGTCGCGGGGGTGCTCCTGTCCTCCGCCCTCGCCGGCCTGCTCTTTCTCACCCCGCTCGCCTCGATCGTCGTGGGGGCGGCGCTCTGCGCGCTCGTCGCCGCGCGAGACGCGGCGGGCAGGCGGCGCCGGCGCAGGGAGACGCTCGCCGAGATGCCGGGAATCTATCGGACGCTCTCCGTCGCGATGGCGTCGGGGCAGACGCTCGCGCAGGCGGTCGAGTACGTGGGGGCGCACGAGCGTGGGCCGGCGGCGGAGGTGTTCGCTCGGATGTCGCTTCGCCTGAGGTGCGGGGTCTCGACCGAGGATGCGGTCGCCCTGCTCGCCGGCGAGCTCGACGTCCCGGGCTCGCAGCTCCTCGCTGCGGCGCTCGTGATCTCGCACAGGACCGGCAGCCCGCTGCGCGACCTCCTGCTCCGCTCAGCTCGTCTCGCTGAGCGGCAGGGGGAGTTCGAGCGGATGCTCGTGGTAAGGACCGCCCAGGTCAGGCTCTCGGTGAGGATCGTGTGCCTGCTGCCGGTGGTCATGGTGGGGACCCTCACGCTCGTCTCGCCGGACTTCCAGCAGGGGCTGCTGACGCCTGCGGGCATGGGGTGCGTGGCGGTTGCCATGGGGCTCGACGGGGTGGCGCTCGCGCTCATCAGGAGGATCATGAGGGGGGTGGGGTGATGGGCGATGCCATGGTGGCCGCCCTGGTCTGCGCGCTCGCGGGGGCCGCGTGCCTCCTTGCGCTCGGCGCCCCGCCGCCCTCGGGCGGCGGCCGGTCCCGGTCACGTCTCGTCTCCGTAGTTGTCGCGGCGGTGGCGGCCCTGCCCCCCGTGCGCCGGGCGCGCGACACCGAGCTGCTCGCCCGAAGGAGGGCAGCGTGCCTCTCCGAGCTGCCGGTCCTTCTCGACATCGTGACGCTGGGCCTCTCTGCGGGGCTCTCCTTCGACTCGTCGCTCGAGCTCTACTGCGAGCGCTACCGCAACGACCTCTCCCGGGCGTTCGACGAGGCGATGCTGAGCTGGCGCATCGGGGCGCGGACGAGGGAGGAGGCGCTCGCGCTCCTTGCGGAAGAGCTCGGGGTGACGGCCCTCGGTCGCTTCGCGACGGTGGTCGCGGAGGCGCTCGCCTTCGGCTCCCCGCTCGCCGAGGCGCTCGAGCGACAGGCCCAGGTCATGCGCGAGGAGCAGCGCGCCCAGGTCGAGGAGGCAATCGAGAAGGTGCCGGTCAAGATGCTCGTCCCCCTGGGGACGCTCATCGTCCCGGCGATGTTCCTTGCGATCTTGGGGCCGCTGCTCGGGTCGGCGCTCGTGGTTGGCTAGGCCTGCGGGCCGTGGAAGAGAGGAGCTGTGGGATGGGAAGGAAGAGCGGATCGGGGGTCGCCCGCGCGCTCGGGGCGACGCTCGCTGACAGGGGAGGTCAGGGCACGACGGAGTACGCGATCCTCGTCGGCGTGCTGGTAAGTGAGGGATAGCTAATGAACACCGATTCTTTGGCTTCAGTCGTTTGCGCAGTTCAGAATGTGCGCGAAATCCTAGAGGAGCACTGCGCGGAGGTCTACGCGCGCGACGTCATGCTCGCGGTATACGTCCTCGGCGCAGTGGAGCGCGACCTCATGACGGTGTGGGAGGAGGCTGAGGGGGGTCCATGCCGCGCATGTGCACTACCAGCCTGATGCGTCCGCCGCGCCTGTCCTCGCGCCAGTAGTCTATGCGCTCGATGATGCGGCGCAAGAAGCTGTTCTTGGCTTCCGCACTTACGGAGTCATCGGCAAGCAATCGTATTGCCCCGCGCGTCGTGGTCACGATTTCCGCTGGTTCGGCTGCGCGGGCGGCAAGATCGTCGTGCCGCTCGCGCAGCCTCCTGGAAAGCTCTTCCGATGCGTCGCGCCGTTGCTTGAACTCGCCGACGGTGATGGCCTCCGCATAGTACAGCTCAAGAAGCTTGTCGAGCTTGCGGTCCTCCTCCTCGATTGCGCGCTCCAATGACTCAAGTTCGTTCGGGTCTGCGCCGCAGCACTTGACGCCAAGCTCGACGTCCTTGGCAATTTGTGCAAGCGCCTCGCACAGCGCATCGATGATGTCCCCTAGATCCGCGCTTCGGCACCTGCATTCTGAGTTGTAGGCATGGTGCAGACGCTCGTACTTGCTGCCGTACCTGTTCTTCACAACCTGCCTCACGAGCGCGCGCCCGCAGTCTCCGCACACGATGAGTCCTGAGAGCGGGTTCTTCATCGTGCGGTCCCTCTGTACCGGAACGGCCTCGAACGCCCCTTGCGCGCGCCTCCATTCCCTCTCAGACACAAGCGGCTCGTGGACGCCCTTGGTCAACACGTATTCGCCATCACGGCTCACTTTCGTCTGCTTGACGAACGTCATGCCCTCACGGCTCACGACCCTCTGACGCCTGTAGCCATAGCGTACGTATCCTTTGTAAACGGGGTTGGATATGATCGTGCCGATTCGAGACGAGCACCACAGCTTACCGTGTCGGGTCAGGATGCCGGAGTCGTTGAGGGAGCGGGCGATTTCCCCCTTGTTCGCCCCGTCAGCCGCCATCGAGAAAATGCGGCGTACAACGGGTGCCTCGCGGCTGTTTGGGACTATGGCGCTCTTCCCGGCCACCTTGTCGTAGCCGTATGGAGGCTTCGATCCGAGGTAGTTTCCTCGCTCCGCAGATGCGTAAGACCCTCCGGTAAGCCTCTCGCGTATGTGGTCGAACTCGATGTTGCTCACGAACATCTGCAGCTTGAGCTGCTGCAGGTCGCTCGCGTTGTCCGGGTCGTAGGTGCGTCCCGGAGTGACGATCAGCGTGTGCGTGAAGCGGAAGCATGACAGAATCCAGCCATACTCAACCGGATCGCCTCGTCCCAGACGGTCGATGGCATGGACGATGACGCCCTCGCAGTCCTCGTCCGCTATTCGTTCCATGACCTTCTTGAATTCGGTTCGGGCTTCGATGGTCTCGCCGCTCACCAGCTCGCGGTATACCTCTGCCACCCGCAGGTGTTCGAGACGTGCGAGCTTCGTAAGCTGCTCCTCGTGGACGGCAAGGGTCTCGTACTTGCCGTACTTCTCCTTCTCGGCGTCTGCGCGAGACTTGCGCAGGTACATCAGATAGTACCCTGCCATGGTAGAATCACCCCTGTAGCGGGCTTCGATGAAGCCCAATACGCCGGCCTCGCCCACCTGCCGCCAAGCTGTCGGGCGGGGCCTTCCTTTTACTGCATCCTCTTCAGCGCCTTCGCTATCGCCCTCCTCGCGTCAACGTTCCTGGTCTGCGAAGAGAAGAGATCCCCTCGCATATCGTCCGTCTCCATGCAGACCCATGTGGGCGCATAGCCATCAGCAGACTTCCTTATGGCGATGATGAGCGTTATGCCCTTGCGCTCGAACTCGATGTCCGCCATGTTCATCGAGCCGTCCTTCAGATACTTGATGTCGATGGTCACCTTGCCGGAAAGCGGGGCGCCCTTCTTCGGACTTGCGGAAAACTGTGCAATCGCAACGTTCTTCGGTGCCTTCCCGCTCTTGGTCGGATTCGAGAAGTCCAAGTCGATATGTGCACTGAGAAGGTCAACGCCGACTCCGGAAAGAAACTCCTCAATGACCCAGGCGGCATCATCGGATACCTTCGCTGTCGTGAACTGGCGGACGTCAACGCCTAATCCAGCGAGCTTTTCCCTGCGCTCGTCTTTCGTGACTCCGCCGACGCTCCCCGGTATGACGCTGTACGTCACAACGAAGTTGTTGTCATCCCTGAGCTTCCTCTCGACCATAGTGAGGTGGAGCTGACCGTCCCCGCCTCCTGCAGCAACGTGGTATCCGCACGCGCCTGACCACATGTAGACGTCTGCGGCCCCTACGGTTCCATCAGGGAGATACCTGATGTGAGCGATTAGGGAGTCATCGCCTTGCTCCGGCTTCGGAAGCTCATGGCCTGCATCCAGGCACGCTTGAATCCATGCCGTGTAATCGACAGGCTCATACCTCGGAGACGAGATGTCAACGCTTATCGTCAGCGGATACTTGGGAGATCTGCCGGTCTTTGTCTTCCCAGCAATCTCGGCGGTGGCGAACTTTGCGTCATCGAACCAGACGTCGAGTCTGGACGGGATGGACGGCTCGACCCTACGCGCCTCTTCAACGATGGATGAAAGGGCAACGCAGTCGATCATCACAGTCGAGAGTTTGCTCCCGGTCAGGATCGGAACCCTCTTTTCGCCCGATAGGAAGTAGCGGCAGGTTCCAAGGTTGACCCCGCAAATCTCGCCGAAGTCCGCCTTGCCAGCTGCCTCCGGAATCGGGTTCACCATACGCCACTCGACCGAAGCTACCTGCTGATTGGGAGCCTTCCTGTCGGTTGAGTTGGCTTTGCCACCGACGAGCTTGCCGATTGCCTTTCCGATGTGCCAGGAGATGGGCCTCATCCTTGCCCCCTAGATGACGTAATCGAACGGAATCACGTACCACACGACCTCGCCAATAACCGTGACCGTCTCGGCGTCCGGGTCGGCGTAATCGAAGACCATTGACTTGATTGTCGGGTCGGTGCTGTCGGGGTAAAGCTCTATGCCGTTGGCAAGGGTTCGCACGCGCTTGATCGTTGCGTCATATCCATTAACGCACACGGCATAAGCCCTGCCGTCAACCGTCTCATTCGTCGGGTTTATCAACGCATAGCACCCGTTTGGAAGGACGCGGTTCATCGACTCGCCAACGACCTTCAGCAGGAACGCATCGGGGAATTTGCCGATCAGCTCAGAAGGGACTACGAACGTCGCGTCGATGGGAAGCATCTCGATGGGCGTACCAGCAGCGATGGACCCGTACAAGGGGACACTCACCCAAGCCTCGCCAGCTTTTCCGCCTGTGGCGACTCTTCCTTCCAGGATGGCCGAGAGTGTGACGCCATAGGCGCTTGCAATGGTTGCAATCGTCTCTATATCCGGGGCGTTTATACCGGAAGTCCAATTAGTTACTGCGGCGCGGGAAACCCCTACCTTTTTCGCGAACGCCGCCTTGCTTCCCTCTCTATCGATGAGGGCCTGTATCGACTTCAGCACATTGCTGCGTACTGTCATGGTCTCCACCTCCTTTCCCAATTGTACAGAGAACAAAAACACCTGTAAATAATTCCTTGACAATGTACAGCACCTGTGTACTATGGTGTACAGCAATCCTGTACACAGAGAGGAGGTACCGATTTTGATTTACCAGAGGATCCGCGCATACATGGAACGCATGGGTTTCACGCAGTCGGTTGTCGCGAAGAACGCAGGGATGACGAAGGTTGCCATGTCTGAGTCTCTTCGCGGCAACCGACGTCTTACTGCGGACGAGTACGTAGCCATCTGCAATGCGCTCGGTGTGTCTGCGGATTTCTTCAGCCAGGACCAGGAAGAGGAAGAAGCACGTGTTTAGGAGGGGCGGTTGTGAGCTTCGGACTGCATGACAAGGACTGGGTTGACCCAGACCCTCCGCGAATCGTCGCATGCCGTGACTGCGACGAATGGGAGCGGTGCCCGTGCGGGTGCAGCTACGGATGGTGCAGCGCGGAAGGTGAGTTCACGAATGAGGACAACGAATGCGAGTTCTGAAAACCCGGTTGTCTTCGAGGCGGGGATACGGCTACTCCACATCGGAAATACCGACGTGGAAATCGTGGCCAAGACGCCGATACGCCTCAAGCATCTGGGAATCGAAAGGATGGTGCTCGATGCACACGAATCAAAGGGCTGCGCGGCCCGAAATGGTTGGTCGCCAGAAGACCGCGCAGACCCGACAGTACAGGCACGATGTGCCTGCGAAGCATTATAGCCGCTTCGCGCTCAGCAACGATTTCAAGGCTGGGCTGTTCCTGGGAATCACCGTCTCCGCGCTCGTCTTCTGCGCGGTGCTCTTCCTCTGGGTGATTCCGACCATGGATGGGGCAGTTGCCATGGCAAGGCAGGCGGCGGGCCTATGAGGGCGATAAGAAGTCCGTACCAGCCGACGCGCACCTACAGCGCGGCACACATCGAGAGCGGACGCGATATGGCATCGAAGGTGCACCGCTGGATGGAGGCGAACGAGCCTGCTTTCCGCAAGATCTACGGGTTCGTCAAGGACATGCAGCGCACCGGTGGAAAGGGCCGCGTGCGAGACCGCGTAGCGGCGTTCTGTGTTGACCAGAGCATCGAGGTCGGGGACGAGCCTTACACCTTCAACAACACGTGGTGGGCTGGCATCAGCCGCTATCTGGTGCTCTTCGACCCGTCGCTCTTGGATGACCCAATCAGATTCAGAGACTCGGACATCGACTGCCACGGACTGCTTCCGGTGAGCTACCTGCCCGAGATCGAGCCGAACATCGAGGTGAGCTAATGGACTACAAGAGCATGACCGTCGCGCAGCTCACGGCCGAGGCCAAGGCGCGCGGGGTCAACGTCTACAAGGGCATGAAGAAGGCCGACATCATCGCCCTCCTTGAGAAGGAGGAGCCGCTTGAGGTCGATGCGGAGGTCATCGAGGAGGACGAGCAAGACCTCTCCGTCCACACGCTTCCCGGCCAGATCAGCGCCAACTTCGACGCCCTTGAGGCGCACGTCGATTCCATCCTCAAGGACTACGAGGGCTGGCAGCCGTCGGCGGACAGCGCCGAGGACGTCAGGGCCTGCGCCGATGCGCGCAAGTACCTGAACGGCTTGGCCAAGCAGATTGACGAGCGCCGAAAGGCCGTGAAGAACGAGTACCTGCGCCCGCTCAACGCCTTCGAGGGCCGCAGCAACGCCATCCGCGACAAGATCAAGAGCGCCGTCGCGCGAATCCAGGCGGTCGAGAAGGAGGCCGACGAGGCCCGCAAGCGCGAGAAGGAGAACGCGCTGCGCGAGCACTACCAGGAGGTCGCTGGGCTTCTCGCGGACGTCGTTCCCTACGAGGCCATCGCGGACCCCAAGTGGCTGAACAAGTCTCCGCACGTGGAGAACTGCAAGAAGGAGCTTGAGGACCGCTGCCGCAAGGTCGCGAAGGACTGGGACGCGCTCAAGGCGCAGGATCTCGGCGACTTCGGCGAGCAGGCCGAGCTTCGCTTCTTCCAGTCGCTCGACCTCGGCGAGGCCATCGCGTGGGCGCACAAGCTGGCGGAGGACAAGAAGCGCCTCGACGCCATGAAGAGCGAGCTTTCGTCCTACCAGCAGGAGGACGAGCCGCAGCCCTGCGACTACCAGCCCGCAGAGGCCGTCAGCGCCCCGCAGCCCGTCGCCGCGCCCGTTCCCGTGCAGCCCGCCCCCATCCCCGTGCCGCAACCTGCCCAGGTCACGGTCGAGCCGAGCATGGGCTGGCAGATTGCGAACGAGCTTGAGAGCTTCGAGCCCGCCCTGCAGTCGAAGGTGCTTGAGGCCGTGCGCCTCGCCAAGGCCACGCCCGCGAACGCTCCGGTGCCGTGCGTCATGGTCATCGACTCCGCCACCACCGAGCAGATGCAGGCGGTCGGCAAGCTCTGCGGCCTCGTCGGCGTGACCGGCGTCTTCAAGCGCGGCACCCTCGCCGAGGTCTGCCAGCGCACCTACGGAATGGGGGCAATCAATGGCTAACGCAATCCTCGAAAGCCTTCTTGAGATCCAGCAGACGCTGAAGGTCGAGAAGGGCCAGTACAACGCCTTCGGCAAGTACAAGTACCGCAGCAAGGAGGACATCCTTGAGGCCGCCAAGCCGCTCTGCTACCAGAAGGGCCTGCTGCTCACCTGCGACGATGACATCGTGAAGGTCGATGACGGCTGGGTCTACGTGAAGACCACCGCCAGCCTCACCGACGTCGAGACCGGAGACAAGGTGTCGGCAACCGGCTGGGCGCGCGAGCCGGAGGACAAGAAGGGCATGGACGAGAGCCAGATCACCGGAACCGCGTCGAGCTACGCGGGGAAGCGCGCCCTGGGCAACCTCTTCTCCATCGATGACACCAAGGACAGCGACGGCTACGACAACAGCGTCCCGCAGAGCGGCCCGTTCATCGCTGCCTGCACCGCCTGCGGCACCCAGTGGCAGTTCCAGAACCGCGAGCAGATGGAGCAGTGCTCCTGCTCCTGCGGCTGCCGCACGTTCAGGGTGGTCCAGTAATGGTCGGCACGCTCCAAGACCTCTACGCCAAGCGCGACGAGCTTGAGGCCCTTCTTGAGGAGGACTTGGAGGAGTGCCGGAAGAGCGGCTTCCAGTACGCCGAGCACGAGGCCGAGTACCGCAAGGCCCTGCGGGTCGAGATCATGGCCGAGCGACGCAAGGGGACGCCAGTGACGGTCACGAGCGACATCTGCCGTGGCATGGAGCACATCGCCGACCTGAAGCAGGCGCGCGACGCGGCGGAAGCCCTCTACAAGACCTCGCAGGAGGCAATCAACGTGCACAAGCTGCGCCTCCGCATGGTAGACGCAGAGATTCAGAGGATTTGGAACTCAGGAGGAACAGGATATGGCGAGTAACGTCAACACGGCTGTCATCAGCGGAAACCTCACCCGCAACGCCGAGCTTCGCATGACCCAGAGCGGCACGCCGGTTCTCAGCTTCGGCGTGGCCTGCAACCGCTCCGTCAAGAACCAGCAGACGGGCGAATGGGAGGACCGCCCCGATTACATCGACTGCGTGATGTTCGGCAATCGCGCCCAGGGCATCGCCCAGTACATGACCAAGGGAACCTTCGTCGTTGTCCACGGCCGCCTCGCCTACAGCTCGTGGCAGGACAAGGAGACGGGCAAGAACCGCTCCAAGATCGAGGTCGCGGCATCCGAGGTCAACTTCCACAGCAACCAGCAGCAGGGCTACCAGCAGCCCATGCAGCAGCCGCAGCAGGCTTACCAGCAGCCGACCTACCCGCAGCAGCCAGCCTACCCGCAGCAGGGCTACCAGCAGCCCGCTCAGGCGTACCAGCAGCCCGTTCAGCAGCCGCAGGCCATGCCCGCGCAGCCCGCGCCCGTGGTGCAGCAGCCCGCCCCTCAGATGCCCCAGCAGCCCATGCAGCAGCCGCCCGCTGCCGACATGTACGACGAGGACATCCCCTTCTAGGGCGGCCCAGATGGAAGGACTGCTCATGCAGGTGCTCGACTCACTCATCGAGGGGCCGCTCAGGCTCCGCAACCGGCGCGAGGGCGACGAGCTCATCGGGATGATCGTGCGCTACCTGGCGACCGGGGACGAGCCGGAGCCGCGCACCGACGCCCAGGAGGCTGTCATCACGTCCGTCATGCCGGTGCTCGCCAAGAGCAGGGCGCGAATCGTAGCTGGAAGCAACGGCGGAAGCAAAGCGCCAAGCAAACAGGCAAGCAAAACGGCAAGCAAAACAGGAAGCAACGGCGCAAGCGACGCGGCAAGCAAAGCGCCAAGCGAAGAGGAAGAGGAATTAGGAAGAGGAATCAGGAAGGAGGAAGCAGGGGAGAAGCGGGCGCGATTCCGCGCCCCCGCCCTCGAAGAGGTGGCCGCCTACGCCTCCGAGTACTGCGCGAAGCAGAGGCTCGACCTCTCCGGGTTCTCCGCCGAGCGATTCATCGACCACTACACGGCAAACGGCTGGCGCGTTGGCAGGACGCCGATGAAGGACTGGAAGGCCACAGTGCGCAACTGGTGCCGTAACGACTGCAAACCCATGGGAGGAGGTTCATATGCCCAGTACGACCGCTAAGACCTGCGAGTTCTGCGGGAAGGAGCTTGAGGCCCGCTACATCGACATGCCGTTCTCCAAGGACGGGGCCAAGCGCAAGATGTTCGTCGGATACGCCGAGTGCGACTGCGCCGAGGCGGTCAAGGCCCGCGAGAAGGAGGCGGCCGCCGAGGCCGAGCGCGAGCGCAAGGCCGAGCAGGATGCCTTCTACCGCAAGCTTGAGCAGGCGGGCGTGCCCAGGCGCTACCACAAGGCTTCGCACCCCATGGCCAAGGATCTCGCGGCCAAGGTCGAGGGCGGCCAGTCGCTCTACGTGTGGGGAGACAACGGCACGCTCAAGACCACGCTCGCCAGCGCCATCGCTCGCCGCCTCGTCTACCACGGCAAGCGCGTCCGCATGGTCAACGCCGTTGATCTGCTCATCGATGTTCAGAGCACCTACGGCACGCCCCTCGCCGAGAGCGACGTGCTGGCCAAGTACTCCAAGGTGCCGTTCCTCATCCTCGATGACCTCGGCAAGGAGCAGCAGACGGCGTGGACGGTCTCCCGACTCTACTCGATCGTCAACGCCCGCGACGGCGCGATGTTGCCCACGGTCATCACGAGCAACTTTCGCGTCAGCGAGCTGGCGGCGCGCATGGCGGCGTGCGACGAATCGACCGCCAAGGCCATCGGGTCGCGCCTCGCCGGGATTTGCGAGACGGTGGCCACCGACGGCGGGGATAGGAGGCTGCAATGAGCTTCGTCCCCGACAGCGGCCAGCTCTGCGGCCTCTCGCTGCAGGTTGCCGAGCTTTACGGCAAGCCTCACCTTCACGCGCACTACGCAGGGAAGGGCGTCAGGACGCACCGCATGGACGATGGCGCGACGTGCGCCGTGTGCCGCCGGATGGCCACGAACGTCCACCACGTGCCGCCGGTCTCAAAGGGCCTGTTCACGCTGCGCACTCCGCAGGGCGAGTGGGAGCTGAGGCCCGCGCTCTTCGCCCTGTGCGGCAGCGGCACGACGGGATGCCACAACCTCTTCCACGGCGGCGCGAGGTATCAGCCCGAGTGGGTCTGGTTCCTCGACTACCAGGAGGCGTGGTGGAGCGGCGACCTGCTCAAGACGTACGAGCCGCACGACCCCGGACTCTTCGCCTACGGCAGGTGGGTCATCCACGACCGCAACACCGGAACGACCTTCGAGCCTTGGAGGTAGCCGGATGGGCAAGGTGCTTCAGGGCCAGATGGTGCTCGACCTGTTTCCGGAGGAGCGTGAGGTCGAGCAGAGCCCGCTCGAAGGCTGCATCGCATGGCTCACCGAAGAGCGCGGATGCGACGAGGGGCGCGTCAGGCCATTGGTCGAGCAGTGCTACGCGACGTTCGGCAGGGCCGAGGCGTTCGACCGAGCCAGGGAGCTTGAGCACTTCTACGGGAGGCACGCGGCACCGAGGCTTTCTGCCTGCCCTCCGGCCCTCATGGGGATGTTCGACCCGAGCATCGACTACCACACGCTGTGGGACAGGTGCTGGGCCGCCAGGTGGATTCCCCTGCGCGAGGCGATGGAGGTCAAGTTCTGGCACTACAACTACCGGCACGACCCGTACACGGGGGCACCGGCCTGGGTTTGGTACATCGACAACAGCGGGCGCGAGGTAAAGCGCCCGTACGAGGAGTAGCAATGGAGATCACTAAGAACGAGGTCAACGAGTTCCAGCGCGGCGTTCGCGAGCGCACCGTTCCCGAGGGCATGAGCTGGCCCATGTTCGAGGACGGCAAGGCCGTCGCCCTTGGAGACGCCACGGAGGACTGCAGGTGCGTCACGCGCATCTGCTTCACCAAGAAGGGCTTCTACTTCAACTCTTCGCACCGCAAGGGCCTGCGCCGCTACCGCTACGGCGAGGCGGTGAGGCGTCCGTGGACGCTCGATGCGGACGGCACAAAGACCACGGCAGGAGACATGGTTTGGGATCTCGCGACCGATGCTAAGGGAACCGTCTCTGAGGTATTTGGGGACGTCATCATCGTCAACGTAAACGAGGGTATCGTCCACGGGCCTGCGACGAGGTTCGTCCACGAGAAGCCCGTCTATACGCGGGACGGATTTCGCATCGTTGAGGGGTGCGAGGTCTTCTATCCCGACTACTACGACTTGAGGGTCACGGTCGTGCGGATTGACCACGACACCGATGCAGTTCTCTGCAAGAGCAAATGCGACACACGACTCCTCCCCGCCAAGCGTCTCGTTGCGAAGCTTCCCGATAGCTGGGAGCGGCTGTGGTTCGACATGGGCGTCGCCGACGGCGATGACCGCATGAACGGCATCGAAAAGGACGAGTTCATCCGCCGCGCCATTGCCATTGCCAAGAAGGCGGCGGTCTAGATGCACTACGACCTCAAGGGATGCCCAATTTGCAAGGGCGAGGCACGCATGGTGGTGAACATCCAGAGCTATTCGCGAGACGGAATCATCGCCTACGTGACGTGCCGTAAGTGCGGGCTCGCGACCAAATGCTTCTCGCAGAACACGCGAGACCGCGACACCAAGTTCATCGAGCAGGCTGCGGAAGCCTGGAACGAGAGGGGAGGCTCTGATGATCGTGCGTGAGTGGTGGTTCATGGGCATGCGCTGCGCGCTGCGCCACGGCGCGTTCTGGTGTCCGTGCGGCTACGTGATGCTGCCGGAAGAGCACCCGTGGCACTACCTGAAGGAATCAGAGCTTGACGAGCTAATCAACGTCCACGGAGGCGTGACGTTCCTGGGGAAGCTTCACGAGCTTTCAGACGATTCGCGGTGGGTCGGATTCGACATGGCCCACGCGGGCGACATGGTTGGCATGGTTCCCATCCGCACCGACGAGGAGTGCATCGAGGAGACCGAGAGACTGGCCGAGCAGGTTGCCCTGACCGGAAGGGAGACGAAATGAGCGAGCTGCAGAGGATGAGCGAGAAGGACGTCGCAAGGGTCGTCCGCATCCGCATCGAGGAGACCCGAAAGATGCTTGACGAGGCGATGAGGGACATGAGCGTCCCCGAGCCCGACTTCGTGGCGGCAAGCGCACATCTCGGTGCCGCGCGCGACGTGATGCCCTACATCGACAGGAACGGAGACGTGCTGTGAACGAGCAGATCAGCTACCGAGACCTCGCGCTCACCGCGCTTGGGTGCATGAAGAAGTTCGTCGCGTTCTTCTCGACGTTCAAGCCGGGACCGCAGAACAACCTCAAGGCCACCATGCTCATCGCCGAGTTCGTCAATAGGGCCGACTACATGGAGCGCGCAATTAAGGTGCTCGATGACCGCGAGGCGCGGGAGTTCATCAACCAGGTCGAGCGCGACCTCAACGGAAAGGACGAGAAGTGAACGTCATAAAGGCAGGAATCACCACGGCGCTCAACGCCCTGGCCGACAAGATCGTCACGTGCGGATGGGGTATCTACGGCCTCCTGAAGGACCGCTACGGAATGACGCCGACCGAGGCAGCGAGCTTCATCAACGAGGCTGCCCCCGAGCTGTGGGACGCGATGAGCGGCATCGGGGACTGGGAGAACGACGATGACGCCAAGCCTGCGGAGACCGTCTGGCAGGCGCTCTTCGGGACGCCCGAGCGCGCCGCCGAGACGCTTGCGGAGCGTGAGCGGGCGTGCACAGGCACCCATGTCGGCGTTGCGTGCTTCGGCTACGAGAACTGCAACGTCTGCCCTCTCAGCAACGGTCTCTGCACGGAGCACAGCGACGAGGTTGACATGACGAGCAGCGAGGCCGTTCTCGCGCTGCTCATGAGCGACTACCGCAAGACGCACGTGACCGAGTGCCGCGTCTACGGGGGTGATGAGTGATGGCGCTCCTGACGGACAAGATCAAGAAGCTCATCGACCACTACGACGAGCTTGCCGCCAAGTGGGCCTACGAGTACCAGGACAACGGAAAGCCCTCTTCGCAGAGGGCGTGGGAGCGGAACGAGGCCATCGCCGATGCGCTGCGCGTCGCGCTCGGTGCCCAAGAGGACAGGCGGCAGCTCACCGACCTGAAGATCGCGGTCATGGAGCTTGACGCCGACGGCCCGGACATTGCCGAGAGGGTCAAGAGCCTGCAGAGGCGCGTCAGCGAGGGGAATCTGTGATGGGGAAGGGAGTCTGCAGCGACCTGAACACCCACCTGCTCGCCCAGCTCGAAAGGCTCAGCGACAAGAACCTCAAGGGCGACGAGCTGAGGGACGAGATCGACCGCGCGAAGGCCGTGGCCAACGTCTCCGCTCAGGTCATCGCGAACGCTAACGTCGCGCTCAAGGCTTTCAAGATGAAGGACGAGGCCATGGACGCCAACGCCCGCCTACCGAGGATGTTCAGCGGGGGCGATGCCTGATGGTCGCGCTTCCTACAACCACGGTCATCGAGTGGCGGAAGCGACCCGATATGTTTGAGTTCATGCGCTCCTTCATCCCCGGCCACACCGAGCCTGAGATCCGCGCCGAGTTCCTTGCAAGGTTCGGAATCGAGCTGACAGAGGGACAGATAGCCAACTTCAAGACACGGTTCGGCATCAAGTCAGGCACCCACGGCGGACGCTTCCAGAAGGGACGCAAGTCCGAGACCAAGGGCCGCCCGCAGAGCGAGTGGATGAGCGCGGAGGCCATCGAGCGCACGAGGGCGACGCGCTTCAAGAAGGGCAACATCCCGCACAACACGCGGGAGGTCGGCGAGGAGCGCGTGACCGTGGACGGTTACGTCGAGGTCCACGTCGCGCAGTGCCGACGCGAGAAGCATAACGACCAGTGGGTTCTCAAGCAGAGGCTCGTCTGGGAGCAGCACCACGGCATGCCCGTGCCCGAGGGGTGCAAGGTCATCTTCTGCGACGGCAACAGGCGCAACTTCGACCCAGAGAACCTGCTGCTTGTCACGGACGAGGAGCTTATGCGGATGAACTGGGAGGGAGCCGGGTGGTCAGACAGGGAGACGGCGGAAGCTGCCAGGGAACTCGCCAGGGTGCGCTCCGCCATCTCGAAGGCTGAGAGGAGGGCGAAGCAGTGAGCGAGGACAGATGGGACGCCATGCGCGCAGACCTGCAAAAGCTGACCGTCAAGCAGCTCCGCCAGATAGCGAAAGACGAGGGAATCTGCCTCGGCTACGCGGCAAGCCGCAAGGACACGACCATCGACCAGATTGTCGGCAACCGGCGGTACCGCGCGCTCTACGCGTCGGACGAGGCGTGAGATGAGCGGATACGAGGGCATGCCCCAGTGCTTCGGAGCCGAGTGGGACATCAGCGAATGCAAGGGCTGCATCTTCTTCGATGAGTGCTACATGGCATCGGACATGGCCAGGAAGAAAGAGACCGGCGGCGCGGAGCGCACCTACACGAGGGAACAGCTCGCCCACCACGTCTGGCGCATGCGCGAGAAGTCGGGGTGCACCTACGGAGAGATAGCCAGGGCGATGCGCGTGAGCACCGCCGAGGCGAGGCGTCTCTACAAGGAGGCCATGAGGTGAGGTGCATCAAGAGGCCGAGGTTCGCCCAGTTCCGCCACTACTGCTTCGAGTGCGGGCGCTGGGACAGGGACTTCGAGTACGAGCGCGAGTGCTCCGAGATCTGGAACGGGTACGAGCCGGAGCCGCGCGGCAAGTGCGGCGCTACCGGAGCAACGACTGGCTGCTACAGGCAGGCATGCCCGAACTTTATTGGAAGGAGAGGGCTTTGAGGCTCTACATCATCGGCCCGGTATCGGGCCACGAGAACGACAACGTTGACACCTTCGAGGAGGCGCGGGACAGGCTCAAGGCGGCGGGCCACAAGGCGACCATACCGCACGAGAAGATCCCCGCAGGCACGCCCTGGCGGCAGGCCATGCGCATGAGCATCCGCGAGCTGCTTTCGCTGTGGAAGGGAGAGCCGCGCTACGAGGGCGTTGCGGAGCTTCCCGGAGTCTTCACGTCAAAGGGCGCGCGATGCGAGCGCGGCATCTGCGAGCAGCTTGGAATCCCGCACAAGACGGTTGACGAGTGGATCAACGGATAGGAGACAGCAATGACGATTCTGAACGTGAGCATGACCGAGGACGCCGGGTACGTACCGGAGTACGCGCACGAGGGCGATGCGGGGCTCGACCTCCGCGCCGTGGAGGGCTACCTGATCCCCGCAGGCAAGAGCGCCATGGTTCGCACCGGCCTGCGCGTTGAGATCCCCGAGGGATACGTCGGCCTTGAGTTCCCGCGCAGCGGCCTCGGCAGCAGGGGCATCACCATGCGCAACGCGGTCGGCGTCATCGACAGCGGCTTCCGTGGCGAGGTTCTTTGCCCGCTGTGGAACACCACGGACAAGCCCTTCGAGGTCGCGCCCGGTGACAGGGTTTGCCAGCTCGTCATCATGCCCTACGAGCGTTGTGAGGTCGTGGAGCGCGCCGAGCTTTCTGACAGCGAGCGAGGCGCGGACGGCTACGGCTCGACGGGGGTGAGGTAGATGTCTTCCGACATGGTGGCCGGTGATGAGCGCCGCGAGATTGCTGCAGACCTGCGCATGGCAGCAGAGCAGGGTCAGCCGTACACCGAGCCGACGCTCGCATGCTTCGTTCGTGCCGATAGGTTATCGAGCATCTGGGACCGCCTAGCCAGCCTCATCGAGCCGGAGAAAATCACCGGAGAGACCAGCGACGGATACCACACGTTTGACGAGCTCTATGACCATCGCGCGAAGCTCTTCTCCGTGATAGTGCGAGACCACCGAGAGATTGCGTGGAAGTCTATGCTTCACCACGACGGCACGATGTACGACGGGATGTTCATCGTTGGCGTCGAGACACCGGACGGACAGGCGACGTATCACTACGATGTTGATCCTTACTGGGCGCTGTTCGACTGCGCGGAACTCGAACGCGCGCCCGAGTGGGATGGACACACTCCGTCTCAGGCTATCGACCGAATAGCAGCTCTAAGTCTGGCATGCGACCGCGAGGAGCTGCTGTATCTGGCAAAGAAGCTTGATGCCAGGGCAACCGACTTGCTGAAGCTGAACTATCTGGACCATAGCAGGCAGAGGAAATCGGCTCGACGGGAGCATGCGAGGGATCTCATGGCTGTGTGCAGCCGCATCCGAGAGCTGTGCGGGGTGGTCGAATGAGCATCCGTGACGGCATTAAGCTCGGAATAGGCGTTCTCGTCGTTGAACTAGCGTTTGCGGTCATCAGCCTGATGTGGAACGGAGGAAGCCACTTCGCTACGACCAAGTACAGCACGTGGCCGAAGTCCGCAGAGTTCTATCAGCTTTCTACCGGACAGGACAGATTCTCCGAGCACGAGACGAACTTCGAAGCTGTGACCGTGGTCGTTGACCACCAGACAGGCGTCGAGTACCTGCGAACACCGGATGGCATCTGCCCGCTCCTGGACGTCGATGGCGAGCCGCTGCGCGAGGCGGAGGCTGGTGCCGATGAGTAGGGCATCCGAGCGGGTCAAGTCCGCGCTGTTCGTCGTGCTCGCCCCAGTCTACCTTCCGATTCTGCTGTCGCTGTGCGTGGTCCTCGGCGTCGGAATCTACGTAGAGGACAGGGTTAGGGGGTGGCGTCGTGACTCCTGAGCACTACAAGGGCAAGCACACCATCGACAAGCAGGAGATCGTGATGAAGGGTCTCATTCAGCATGGAATCGACCCGTGCAGAGCGTTCTCCGCAGTGACCGCCCTGAAGTACTTCGACAGGGCGGGCGACAAGCCGCACGAATCGACGCTGAAAGACCTTGCCAAGGCGTGCAACTACCTGAGCCGCGCAATCACCGGCAAGTGGCCATGGGAGGAGGAGAAATGAGCGGCGGAATCAAGGCGGGAAAGCGGTTCGAGCAGAAGTTCCGCGAGTGCATGGAGCCGCACGCCTACGTGCTCCGCATTCCTGACAGCGTGCGCTTCGTCGGCGGACACATGATAGGCGAGGAGACTGACGCAGATTTCCTCGTGGTCACCGGCGAGGACTCCTATCTCGTGGAGTGCAAGGCGGCGAACCGCCCACGCCTCGACTACGGCAACGTCAAGCCGCACCAGGAGGCGGCGCTGGCGGACTTCGATGCCATAGGCGAGCGTTGTCACGGGATGCTCGCGGTGGAGTTCTACGACAAGGAGACGTACCGAAGGGCGCACCGGATGTTCCTCCTACCCATCGTGAAGTGGCTCGACTTCAAGGCCGATTCGGGGAGGAAGTCCATGCCGGTATCGGCTTTCGAGGAGCTTGGCAAGGAGTTGCCGTACGTGGGCGGCGGATACGTTTTCGACGGGAGGTGGTTCCGTGAGGCTGAAGCTGTCGCGCGAGCAGAAGATCGCGCATAGGTTCCTGAGCAGCTTCCACATGGTGGCCGACAGGATGGACTCGTCCATCGAGTGCCTTGAGCGGGCGGAGTCCGCGCGCACGTCCATCTCGGCGAGCATCGGCGCGATGAGCTTTTCCGGCGAGCAGCACGACAAGATGCTCAACGCCATGCTGCGCATGGACTCGGCCATCGATGAGATCGGCGAGCTTGCGGACGGCTACAGCGAGCAGTTCAAGGAGGTCGAGGGCTACGTGAGCGCGGTGCAGCGCATCGACCCGCAGGCGGGCAAGGCGCTGCGCAAGGTGTACATCGAGGGACTTTCCGCCAAGGAGGCGGCGGCCGACGAGGATTGCGCCAAGAAGACGGTCTACGAGTACCTGAAGAAGGGCCTCGACCTTACGTTCATCCTGCTGAGCAGGGAGGAGGAGTAGCGGTGAAAGTCATGCTTCAGACGTCGCTCGACGGCTGCCCGGAGCACTGCAGGAACTTCGACCTCAATTACGCCGTGAACGAGATCTCGCCGACCTTCGACGGAACGAGGCTCGGCGTGATGGTGCAGGTCGATTGCACGCACTGCGACGTGTGCAAGCTCAGGAAGGGTGAGCCGGACGGCAGCATCAGGGAGATCTGCTGACGCAAGAAGAGGGGCGGCTGGTTGCCGCCCCTCTCGTCTACAAGTCCTCGTGGTTCTGGATGACTCTGACTTTCGTCGGGGGAATCGAGTGGTCGTAGAAGTCGCAGGTGTCCACCTGGACGATTCTGCGCGCGTAGCTCATGAACCGCTCGTTCGACTCGTTGCGCGAGAGCGCCGCCGTGGCGAAGTCGCGCGCATCGTCAAGATCCTCGAACAGCACGGTGTGCCAAGCTCCGTCCTCGTTGTAGCAGTACTCGAAGTCGTACTGGACCTCCCCGGTCGTGTCGGGGATGGCCAGCGCGCCAGCCCTCAGCGGGCTTTCGCCGGTAACGTCGGATGCGGCGGACGCGATGGCCTCCATCGTGACGTTCATGGCCTCGAATGCCGCATCGCCAGCGGTCATGCCCTTCTGGATGAGGCTGTCGATGTAGCAGGACATGACGTACCCGATTTTCTCGGGCGTTGCGTCGGCCATGAACTCCCACACGGGGAGCGCCTGAGCCTCGTCAAGCACATGCGAGCTGGTGTTCTTCATTGTGTCCTCCTTATTAGCCGCCAAGCTGATGACCTCAGATTACACACAATTAGGTGTACACACAATTAGGTGTAGACATGCACACGGATTGCACACAACTGCAAGCAACGCAATAAGGTGTATACTGCGGCGGAGAGCAAGGAGGTCGCATGGAGGCATACGAGGCGCTGAAAGAGGCGGGGAACAGGGTTGGCGTTCCGATGTACAAGATCGGGCGCGCCCTCGGAAAGCCCGACAGCTACGTCAGCAACGGCATAACGAGAGGTAGCAGCCCCCGCTGCGACACCATGGCCAAGATGGCGGGCGTGTGCGGCTACGGACTCGCGCTCGTGCCCATCCAGGACATGCCGGAATCGGCGCTCGTCATCGGAGAGGACGGCCCGTCTTCAAGTGTGGAAGATGTGTGAACCTCGCAAGGTAACAAAAGGTAAAAACTTTCCTGATATGGTGTAAACGAGGGATTTGAGGGGCAGCAGGGCACCGCAAGTCCTTTTTTCATATCGGTGGAACTTGGCCGCTGCGCGTCGAACGCGCGGTGGCCATTTTTCATGCGCCTCGTGGGAAGGCGCTCGATACTGCGCAAGCTGTCATGCGCGGGCGGGAGACACGCAACCCCGCCCTTCAATGGCGGAGCAACGGAGGATTGGCAGAGCAGACGAATGCGGCGGGTTGCTAACCCGTAGGGCGCAAACGCGTCCCGCAGGTGCAAATCCTGCATCCTCCGCCAGAAGGCATCGTAGCTCAGCGGATAGAGCGTCGGATTCCTAATCCGAAGGTCGCGGGTTCAAGTCCCGCAGGTGCCTCCCCGGATGGGTGGCCGAGCAGCAAAGGCACCGGTCCCGAAAACCGGCTGTGCGAAAGCACTTGGGGGTGCGAATCCCTCCCCATCCGCCACACAGGCCATTAGCTCAACGGCAGAGCGGCGGTCTCCAAAACCGCAGACGGAGGCTCGACACCTTCATGGCCTGCCACTTCCCCTTAGTTCAGAGGTAGAACTCCGGAGTCTGGTTCCGGCGACCGTGGTTCGATTCCACGAGGGGGAGCCATATTCGCATGTAGCTCAGTCGGTAGAGCCGCAGTGTCGCGGGTTCGAGTCCCGCCGCGCCGATCTAGACAACTCAGGGGGTGAGCGCATGGTAACGCTCGACTACATCAGGGCAAGCGCGCTTGCCCACTCTCACACAGTCGTGGGCCGCGCCTTCTGCAAGGCCCTCGGCATCAAGCCGAAGCGCAGCACGGCAAAGCGCGGTAACGCCGCGCTCGTGGCCGAGGAGCGCCGCATGCGCGGCCTCCGCTGGTGCTTCGAGAACCACGGCAGCCCGATGGACAGGGGGAGGTGAGCGACGTGGCGAACGAGCAGAACCTGATCAAGCCGACGCGCGACCGAACGGCGAAGCAACGACGAGAGAGCGCGCGAAAGGCGGGCAAGGCTTCCGCTGCCAAGCGCAGGGAGCGCAAGGCCATGCGAGAGATGGCTCGAATCGTGCTCGACATGCCAGCGGGTAAGGGAAAGCTCGCCGACATCGAGGCGCTGTCCATGGACGAGACGCTGGAGGCTAACCTAACCGTTGGCCAGAAGGCGGTGCTCGCCGTGGCCAGGAAGGCCGTCGAGGGCGACGTCGTGGCGCTCACCTTCCTCCGTGACACAGCTGGCGAGAAGCCCGCCGACAAGGTGGAGGTGTCCGGCGAGGTGGCCGCTGCGGCAAGCGACATCCAGCAGATGATCGCGTCCGCCAAGGAGAAGGCAGATGGCCGATGAGCGCCAAGACCTCATCGACCTCATCTACCTCCACCCGACAGAGATTGCTAGAAGGCTCGGCTACGACAAGCTGACCGAGCTGCACGACGCGTGGATTCGAGCCATGGTCTTCGGCGACGATGACGAGACGCTGCAGGCGCACCGTGGCTCCTACAAGACCACGTGCATCGCTATCTCGCTGGCGCTCATCATCCTGCTGTTCCCGGAGCAGCGCACGATCTTCATGCGCAAGACGGACACGGACGTCGCGGAGGTGCTTGCCGCAACGTCCAACGTGCTCAAGAGCGCCTACTTCCGCTCGATGTGCCAGACGCTCTACGGCATCGACCTCGCGCTCACCAAGGACACCACGACCGAGGTGAGCACGAACCTCGTTCTTGGCGTCTCCGGCGCGGCGCAGCTCCTCGGCCTCGGCTGCGGCGGCTCGCTCACGGGCAAGCACGCCGACCGGGTTTTCACCGACGACATCATCAACATCAAGGACCGCGTGAGCGCGGCCGAGCGCAACAGAATCAAGCTCATCTACCAGGAGCTGCAGAACATCAAGAACCGTGG
Source organism: Thermophilibacter mediterraneus (assembly GCF_900119385.1). Lineage (GTDB taxonomy): Bacteria > Actinomycetota > Coriobacteriia > Coriobacteriales > Atopobiaceae > Thermophilibacter > Thermophilibacter mediterraneus. The sequence continues at coordinate 196,949 of NZ_FPKO01000009.1, read as the reverse complement.
CGGCCGCATCTTCAACACGGGCACGCCCTGGCACAAGGACGATGCCTTCTCGCTCATGCCGAACATCGTCAAGTACGACTGCTACAGCACGGGCCTCATCGACCGCGACGAGCTGGCGAAGATAGAGCGCAGCATGAGCGTGTCGCTCTTCGCCGCGAACTACAAGCTCAAGCACATCGCGGACGAGGAGGCCATGTTCAAGGAGCCGCGCTACTTCGGCGACCCGCGCGAGCTGCACGACGGCATCGGCCACATCGACGCCGCCTACGGCGGCAAGGACGGCACGGCATTCACGGCGCTCGCCAAGACGCCGGACGGCTGGCGCGCCTACATCAGGCTTTGGCCCGAGAGGCATGTCGATGACTGCCTGCCCGAGATTCTGCGCCTGTGCAAGGAGCTTCGCATCGGCACGATCTTCTGCGAGAAGAACGCCGACAAGGGCTACCTGCGCAAGCGAATCATCCGCATGGGCCACCCGTGCCGTGGCTACACGGAGAACCAGAACAAGTTCATCAAGGTGAGCACCTACCTGCGCGCCGAGTGGGCGGGCCTGCGCCTGCTCGACTGCGACGCGTACCCGCTCGACGCGGAGGCTGTGAACCAGGTGCTCGACTACAACGAGAACGCGGAGCACGACGACATGCCCGACTCGCTGGCATCGGCGATAAGGGCGTACGGCCAGCGCCCGCAGATCAGGGGATTCAAGGAGGGGGTGTGACATGACCCACGAGTTCCACAGCTTCTACTACGACCAGCTCGGCCAGGAGCCCGTAAGCGACGACTTCACGCTCCCTGCCGGGACGGTGATGGACGCTACGCTCCTGCAGCGCCTAATCGACGCCCACCGCGAGAACCACCTGCCGCGCCTGCGGTACCTCGGCGAGGCGTACGAGACGCACTACGAGATCTTCGGGCGTCCCAAGAAGGAGCCGTACAAGCCCGACAACCGCCTCGCGGCCGACATGGCATACGACATCACCGAGACCTTCGAGGGCTACTTCATCGGCGTCCCCGTGGACGTGAGGCACGAGGAGGACGCGAAGGACGCCTACCTGGCCGACTACATGGCGCGGAACCACCAGGAGGACACCGACGCCGAGCTGAGCAAGATGTGCTCGAAGTTCGGCGTCAGCTACGAGATGTTCTACCAGGATGACGAGGGCCGCCCGCGCAGCGTCGCGGTGAGCCCGCTCACGTCGTTCATGGTCTTCGATGACTCCGTGCTGCACCGCAAGATCTACTTCGTGCGCTACGCATACGACGAGGAGAGCCGCATCGTCGGCAGCTTCTCGGACGCCACGAAGGTCTACCACTTCGACAGCGCGAGCGGCACGCTCGAAATCGGCGAGGCTGAGGACCACTACTTCGGCGACGTGCCCGCCGTCCAGTTCGTGCAGAATGGCGAGCGGCGCGGACTCTATGAGGGAGTTCTGAACCTCATCGAGGCTTACAACCGCGTGCTTTCCGAGAAGGCCAACGACGTCGAGTACTTCTCAGACGCCTACATGGTGGTCGAGGGCACGAAGCTCGATGAGGACTGGAAGGCCGATCTCCGTGAGTACAAGCTCATCAACCTGTGGGACTCGGGCGAGGGCGGCGGCGCGCCGAAGGTCTACTTCCTGCAGAAGCCGGACGCCGACACCGCGCAGGAAAACCTCGTCACTCGCCTGGAAAACCTCATCTTCAAGCTTTCCATGGTGCCCGACATCACGGACGAATCCTTCTCAACGGCATCGGGCACGGCGCTCAAGATGCGCATGATGCCGATGAACAACCTCGCCCGTAACAAGGAGCGCAAGTTCGTGCTCGGCATCCAGGAGCGCCTGCGCCTGCTCGCCAACTACCCCGACAAGCCCTTCGAGGGCGATGACTGGCAGGCGGTGGAGATCACGATGCACCGCAACATGCCGCAGGACGTCGAGGCCGAGGCGAGCGTCGTTCAGTCCCTGTCCGGCATCGTCTCCCAGGAGACGCTGCTCGGGCTGCTGTCGTGCGTGGACGAGCCCAAGAAGGAGATCGAGCGCATGGCAGATGAGAAGGAGCAGCGGGTTCAGTCCTCTGTGGTGGAGGGCTTCCCGACCAACCGCCTGCCTGAGCAGGCCATGACGGAAACGGAGGAGACAGATGAAGGCAACGTACAGCCCTGACAAGGAGGGCATGAAGCTCAACGTCCGCAAGGAGCCGGTCCCCGGCTCTAAGGTCGTGCGCCAGATCTCGGCGGGCGACTACGACGCTGAGACCGTCGAGCACGGCTGGGTCAGGTTCGCCGACGGCTACGCCGACGCGCGCTTCCTCGTCGTGACTGACGGGAGGCATGCCATCGACGCTGACGAGCGAAAGCCCATCGAGGAGCCGAAGGAGGCCGAGAAGCCCGCCGCCGACGATGACGAGCGCGCCGCGCTGAAGAAGATGACCAATCCGCAGCTCTACGACCTCGCGGAGCAGAGCGGCATCCACGTGGCCAAAGGCAGCACCAAGGCCGAGCTGATCGACGCCATCCTCGCGGGGGCCGATGACTAGGGACGCCGACTACTGGGCAGGCCGCCGCAAGGAGCTGCTTGCGCAGATGGAGGCCGACGAGGAGCGCCTTAACAAGCGCCTCGCCAAGGTCTACGACAGGCAGGCGCGGCAGCTTGAGCGGGAGATAGCGGCCTACTACCAGCAGTACGGCGAGCAGAACGTCATCCGCTACCGAGACCTCCTGCACGACCTGTCCGACACCGACCGCAAGCTGCTCATGGAGCGCATGGACGACTTCGCGGAGAAGTACCCGCAGTACGCCGACCTCATGCCGGTGCGCGAGTCCATCTACAAGCTGAACCGGCTTGAGGGCATCCAGACGGCCATCCGCTTGCAGCAGCTTGAGATCGGGGCCATCGAGCAGGAGGAGCTTGACGAGCACTTCAAGAAGCTCGCCCAGCGGTCGGCCAACCTGACCGCCGAGGAGATGGGCTTCGGCAAGGAGTTCTACAGCATCGACTCGCAGCTCGTATCCGCGACCGTCGGACGCCGATGGTCCAAGGGCGAGAGCTACAGCGAAAAGATCTGGAACAACCGTGAGAAGCTTGCCGCCTACCTTAACGATGACTTCGCGCAGATGGTCGCGCGCGGCGACTCCTACGAGAAGGCAGTCAAGGCGCTCAAGGAGCGGTTCGAGGGAGTGTCCGAGCGCGACATCCGCCGCCTCGTCTTCACCGAGGGCACGTTCCTCACCAACGAGGCGCAGGCGCAGGTGCACCAGAGCGAGTACGAGTACTACGCGCTGGCGTGCGCCGACGCAAGGGCGTGCGAGGTCTGCAAGGCGCTTGAGCGCGAGCAGCTTGCGCACCCGGCGCGCTTCGATGAGCGCGAGCCCGGTGTGAACTTCCCGCCCATGCACCCGTGGTGCCGCTGTGGCTACACCATCGAGGTTCCCGACTACGAGGAATGGGAGGCCGAGTACGCCTCGCGTCACGGCTCGACGCCGCCGGAGAGCGCGAAGGTCGAGCGCGGAAGGTCCATGCCCGAGATAGCCGGAATCAATCCGGGAGCGCCGATGAGCCACGATGACGCGGACAGCGGAAGGGTGAATCCGCACTTCCTGGAAGGAAGGGAGTGGCAGACGAACTGCCAGTCGTGCGTCGTTACGTACGAGGCGCGGCGCAGGGGCTACGACGTCGAGGTCCGGTCCCGGTACGGCGGCATGGACGAGCTTGCGCGCGACGCGAGAATCGCATGGAAGAACCCCGAGACCGGGGAGCGCCCAGAGTTCATGCAGGACACGTCCGTCAAGACGGCGAAGCAGTGCTACAAGTGGCTTGAGAAGGTCATAGAGAAGGGAAACCGATACGAGATCCGGTTCAACTGGAAGGGCCGGAGCAGGATAGGCCACATCGTGTGCATATCCAAGGACAGCTCGGGAACCCTCGTGATGTACGACCCCCAATGCGACCGGTCGTATCGCGGCGAGGACATCGTGACGAAGGTCTACACCGCAGAGGAGATCGAGCGTCGCAAGCTCATCTACGGAGAACGGTCCGTCCGAGGCAGGAAGACCACGGAGACCAGAAACGCCCTGCTAGAGTATCTTGAGCGCCTGAAGTATACTGAGACGTGGCATGGGAGAAAATACTCATGTGCACCGAAGGCGCTGCGGGTCGATAACATGGAGATTGACATCGACACCGCGAACAAGATCATGAGGGGGGTGGAGAGATGACGCTGCGAGAGGTCGAGAGGTACGCAAGGTCGCAGGGCTACGACGGATGCGAGCATGCCGGAGAGTGGAATGGGTTCGACGTGTACGAGCCGACAATCGCCGACATCCCGCCCGGAGAGTTCGTGTGCACCGGACCGCCGCTCGTGATTCTCGTATCCGGCGATGACGCAAGGATGTCAACTCCGGACGAAGCGTTCGCAGTTCTCGACAGCCTCTATCCGACGGAAGAGGACGAATAACCAAGTCAGGCCCCGCAAGGGGCCTTTTTCATGCCGAAAGGAGGTGCCAGTTGCGACATCTCGTATACCTCGGCAACGCGAACTGCCAGCCTTGCCGGGACTACAAGGAGCGCGTCATCGACCCGCTCATCGAGAGCTACCCTGACGCAATCGAGGTGCACGCGCGCTACGACGCGCGCTTCGCCCAGGCGAACGCGCTCATCCCCGTGACCAAGGTGCCCACGATCATCGTGGAGCACAACGGCAAGGAGGAGTTCCGCTTCTCGGCCATGATTGACGAGGAGCAGCTTGAGGCCATCATCACGCACGAGGGCGAAGTTCTGACCCTTGAGGACGTGATTGCATGAAGTTCGACGTCATAGGCGGCGGCGCGCTTCCCGAGCTTGAGATAAGGCTCGTGCACTCCGAGAAGAAGGCGCGCAAGGCCATTCGCAGGCTTGAGGGCAGGGAATACGAGGAGGACTGGAAGAGCCTCGTCGGCAGGCAGGCCACGACCTCGTTCCTCCGCGTCCCCGGCAGCGAGGAGACCATCTACCTCGTGTGGATGACCCCATGCACAGACTACGACGCCGCAGTAGACGCGTCGCTGCTCGCCCATGAGTCGGTGCACGTGGCGCGCCACTACCTGAAGAGCTTCGGCGAGGAGAGCCCCGGCGAGGAGCTGCTTGCCTACGTCGTGCAGGACATATCGCTCTACCTCATCGAGCGGCACTTCAAGTGGAAGAAGAAGCGCATATCCAAGCAATGAGACGGCCCCGGCAAGGGGCCTTTTTCATGCCGTCCGAGCGTTGACGACGTTAAAAGCCACGGAGCGTGCAGGCGTGGACCACGTAAAAAGCTACGGCTCGTGCAGGCATGGGCCACGAAAAACCCTATGGAAGCGAAGGAGACACCGATGACCAAGGCACAGCTCGGAATCGACCCCAACGACGTCGAGCCCACGGGCATCGACCCGCAGGGAACCGAACCCGCTGGTGACGGCGGCGAGGGCGAAGGCACTACCGGCGAGGGCGGAGACGCCGCGACCGGCGAGGCCAAGTACACGGATGACGACCTTGACGAGATCATCCAGAAGCGCCTCGCACGCGAGCGCGCAAAGATGGAGCGCGAGATTCGCAAGCAGATCGAGGACGAGGCCGCTGGCAAGCAGACCGAGGCCCAGAAGCTTGAGAACATGACCGAGCTTCAGCGCGCCAAGTACGAGGCCAAGAAGCTCCGCGCCGAGAAGGAGGCGCTTGAGCAGGAGCGCGACCTCACGCAGCAGACCGCAATCGCGCGCCGCGAGCTTGCGGCCGCCGACATCAACCTCGGCGATGACCTGCTCGCGATGTTCGTGAGCGCGGACGCCGACAAGACCGGCGCGGCCATCGACCAGCTCAAGGAGCTGTGGCCCAAGGCGGTCAACGAGGCGGTTCAGCGTCAGCTCAAGCGCGAGATCCCCAAGGCCGACCCGAAGCCCAACGAGGTCAGCTTCGGTGCCGCATTCGCACAGAAGTACAGCCAGACAAAGACAGCCAACCAGAACGGAGGGAAGGAATAATGCCTTTCTACACTTCCGAGCAGTTCGGCGAGAGCCTGAACATCCTTGAGAGCGAGGTCGGCCTCGTCACCAAGACGAAGCAGGCCACCGCAGACATGGCCGACGATGACGGCATCGTCAAGGCGGGCACGCTCTTCGGCGGCGGCGACGTCTACACGCCCGTCGCGGAACCCGGCAGCGAGAACCCCAGCGCCAAGGGCTGGTACGAGCTTGCCGACGGGGAGTACACCCTCTCCGAGGACAGCAGCCCCCAGCCCGACGCCACCTACTACGCAAAGAGCACGGCTCCGGTCGAGGGCGTCGTCCTTGAGGACTACGACATGACCGCAGACGCGGCCTACCCCGTGGCCGTGGTCGTCGCTGGCCGCGTCCGCGCCGACCGCGTTTCCAGTGAGGCGCTTGCGCAGAAGGAGACCTTCGCCAAGCAGGGCCTCCACCTCGTCTAACAGAAAGGAGCGAGCAAAATGCCTAACACCCTCTCCGGCCTCATCACCGAGAAGGAGCTTCTGGACTTTAGCCAGAACTTCGCGGTCGCCCGCAACTACACCGGCAGCCGCTACTTCCCCGACCGCAAGACCCAGTACATCAAGCAGGAGTACACGCGCCTGTGCGCCAACGGCAACCTGCCGCAGGTGGCCATGGTCCACGCCTACGACACCGAGGCGCACATCGCGTCCCGCGTGCCCTTCGAGCGCGTCAGCGTCGAGGAGCTTCTGATCAAGGAGAAGATCAACCTCACCGAGAACGTTGCGAAGCTCACCCAGGGCATGGCGATGGACATGGACTCCACGCGCAACTACGTCTTCGATGACATCGCCCGCATGGCTGAGATGGTCGTGACCCGCGCCGAGATGGCCAAGGTCGATGCCATCGCCAAGGGCAAGGCGGTCATCCAGGAGAACGGCCTCGACTTCGTGGTCGATTACGACGTCCCCGACGAGAACCGCGTCTCCGGCGATTGGAGCGACGCCACCGCCGACGTCCTGGGCGACGTCAACGGCTGGGTGGACACCGCCGAGAAGAACGGCTCCACGCCCAACATCGCCATCACCTCCAAGGCCATCGTCCAGAAAATCAAGGCCAACCAGACCATCCAGAAGGCCATCTTCGGCACCAGCGGCGTCGGCATCCTGCCAACCATGGCCCAGATCAACGCCCTCTTCTTCGACCAGTTCGGCATCACCATCGTGACCGACACCGACAAGTACGGCGTGCTGAAGACCAACGAGAAGGGCGAGCCCTACGTCGAGCAGCGCAACTTCTTCCCCGACGAGGCTTTCGTGGTCACCGCCACCGGCGCTGACGGCACTCTCGGCACCGGCCTCTGGGGCGTCACGCCCGAGGAGCGCGAGCAGGGCGGCGCGTTCGACAGCAAGCGCCAGAGCCAGTTCGTGACCGTCACCACGTGGGACACGCCCGACCCTGTGGCCACCTGGACCAAGGCGAGCGGCCTCTTCGTCCCCGTCCTGCCCAACCCGTACGGCCACGTCATCGCGACCGTCACCACTGCCGACGACAGCGAGGGCTAATGGACGTCGGCGCGCTCAGCGCCCGCGTCAAGACGCGCTACCTCGACGGCGAGGAGCTTCCGAGCGACGCCGCCATCGAGGAGATGCTGCGCACGGTCATCGACAGAATCACGATCCGCATGGAAACCGCAGACGAGCTGCCAGCCATGGTCGGCTCCATCGTGGTCGATGCGGCCGTGAAGGCACTGCGCCTGCGAGGCTTCGAGGGAAGCACCTCCGAATCGGCAGCGGAGGGCGGGTCGGTGTCGAACAGCTTCATCGATGACATCCTCGGCGAGTACGACGAGGAGCTTGCGTCGCTGAAGCGGACGATGAACCGAGGGCGCAGCGGCATCCGCTTCTTCAGGTAGGTGGTGCCCATGCGCTGGTACCGCGCGCTCACATACAAGCGGGAGCAGACCGGCAAGGACGAGACGAGGAACCCCGTCTTCGAGCTAGTGGAGACGGGGGAGCACATCCTGGTGCGCACGCCGCCCTGGATGCCAGTCCTGGACGAGACCGAGGGCAACCGCTTCAACATGGTCGAGCGCACATTCCTGACCAAATCGAAACCGGAGCTTCTAGAGGGCGTCGCGGCCATCAAGGTTCGCGGCGTCCTCTATTCCGTCGAGAGCGTGACCCACGAGGCGCCGACGGTCGCGGTGAACGTGAGGAGGTGCACGAAGGATGGCTGGGACGATCACATTGCAGGGCGATAGGCAGCTCGCCGCCGCCCTGCGCAGGCTGTCGCAGGCAGACTTCGACAAGGTTGTCCAGGACAACATGCGCCAGATCTACAACCGTGGCAAGCGCGGCGGAACGCCAGTCGATTCCGGCGAGCTGGTTGCCTCGCTGGGCTTCACGCCCGACGGAGGCGAATCCGAGGTGGGCTACACCAAGGAGTACGCGCCGCACGTCGAGTACGGCCACCGCCAGAACGTCGGCCAGTTCGTGCCGAAGCTCGGCAAGCGCCTCAAGGCGTCCTACGTTCCCGGCCAGCACTATCTGGCCGCGAACGTGGCGGCGCAGGGGCCGAAGCTCCACAGCGCGCTCAAGCGCGAGCTTAGGAGGGCTGGCACATGATTCGACGCATGAGCATCGGGGAGTTCCTGGGGTGCCTCATCGACCACATAACGGAGCACACCGGCATCACCTGCTACGACTTCCCGGAGGACAAGCCCTCCCCGCTCTTCAGCGCGGAGATCGAGACCACAGAGGACGCGCGCACCAAGACCATGTGCCTCGACGTGTTCAACGTCCTCATCCACTGCATCTCCGAGCCCGTTGAGCCTTTCTCAACCGCTCCCGTGTACCGCCTCGTCCAGCAGGTCGAGGAGGCCATGGAGAGCGAGCTTGAGCTGCCCAAGCCCTTCCTGCTCAACACGCAGGACTTCATGGGGCTGCGCGCCGTGACCCGCGACCAGTCGGGCGAGGGCCACGCAATCCTCAGCTATCGCATCGAGGTCTGCTACGGCCTCCTTTGCAAGTAGCAATCCGAACGAACAACTGAATAGAAGGGAAAAGGCAATGGCTGAACCCCAGGTTTCCGGCACCCTGACCACCGGCTGCGACTTCGACGCGCAGACCGCCCAGGCCGTGCACGGCAAGAACATCGTCCTCGCCGTCCTCGACGCCACCTGCACCAACCTGCTCGCCCTCGCCGGACAGCAGGGCCTGACGTGGACCGTCGAGGCCGAGAACTCCGAGACCGCCACCAAGGACGGCACCGGCGACTGGCAGGTCGTGACCGCAGGCGTCAAGTCTTGGAGCGCCAGCACCGACGGCCTGTGGATGGCCGACGACGAGGGCCGCAAGACCATCATCAAGGCGCTCAAGGACGGCACCTACGTCTGCGTCGGCATGTACGAGCGCGAGACCATCTCCAACGGCGTCAAGTACATCCCCATCCGCAAGGGCCTCGCCATCATCACCTCCGACGAGCTTGAGGCACCCAACGACGACAACACCACCTACAGCGCCGAGTTCACCGGCTCCGGCCCGTGCTGGATGCGCGAGGCCGCCGAGGAGCCCGAGATCACGGCCGCGACCATCACCATCACGACCACCGACTCCGAGGGCTAGGCCCTAGCGACAAGTCAGTAAACGATGGAAAGGAGACCATCAATGGCAGACACCAGGACTTTCGAGGTTGAGGGCAAGAAGTACGAGATCAAGTTCATCTTCGCCCGCATCGACATGTACGAGCAGAGCCACCGACCCATCATGGCGTCCTTCGCCCAGAACGGCGGCTCCTTCTCGCTCGGCGAGCTGCGCGACCTCGTGGCCTACGGCATCAAGCACGAGGGCGGCAACTACGTCTCGCCGCAGCAGGGCCGCGAGATGGGCCAGAAGCTCATCGAGGAGAACGGCTACCTCGACGTCTTCACCGCCGTCACCGAGGCCCTGACCCGCGACTGCGGTTTTTTCTTCAAGACCCAGAGCGCGTAAAGGCCCTCCGGGAGCTGACCCGCTACGAGTACTTCAAGGCGGGTCAGCTATCCCCCGAGAGGGAGCACGCGGCGGGGATGTTCCGCCGAGAGATCGACTACGCGTACTTCGCGGCCCGCTTGGGATGGACGCCCGAGCAGTACGGCTCGCTAACGCCCGTGCAGCTTTCCTTCGTCCGCAAGGAGCTTGAGACGCGCACCGTGCGCGACTCCGAGATCATGCAGCACGCGACCGAGGTGGCCGTGGCCAACGTCCTCAGAAAGAAGGGCCGCAAGCTGCTTGAGCTGTGGAAGAAGGTTCAGCCCGAGCACTCCGCTCCCCCCGTCACCAAGAGTGAGTTCGACCTGCTCAAGAAGGCGTTTGCCAGCAAGTACGGGAAGCGGCAGCGGATCACAACCGAATAACAACTGAATAGCAGGAGGTGGTTGGGATGGCCGACTACACACTCTCAGCCAAGGCCACCTTTGACGGCTCCAATTTCGACAAGGGCATTAAGGGCAGCGAGAGCGCCCTGGACAGCTTCAAGTCGAAGTGCTCGGCCATCTCAATCGCCGTCGGCAACGTACTCGCCCAGGGCTTCGGCAAGGCAGTCGAGGTCGTGAGCGCGTCCGTTGACAAGGCCGTCTCGCGCGTGGACACCATGCGCAACTTCCCGAAGGTCATGTCCAACCTCGGCTACAGCTCCGAGGACGCCTCGGCCGCCATCCAGAAGATGAGCGACCGTCTGAGCGGGCTGCCCACGACCCTCGACAGCATGACGAGCGGCGTCCAGCGCCTCGTCCCGTCCGTTCAGGACGTCGGCAAGGCCACGGACATCATGCTCGCCTTCAATGACGCGGTTCTCGCGGGCGGAGCGCCCATCGAGGTACAGAACGCTGCGCTTGAGCAGTTCAGCCAGTCCGTGAGCAAGGGCAAGTTCGAGCTTGAGGAATGGCGCTCCATCTGCACGGCCATGCCCGGTCAGATGGACCAGATGGCCAAGTCCCTGCTCGGCGCGACCGCCGGACAGCAGGATCTCTACGAGGCCATGAAGAACGGCGACATCACGATGGACCAGTTCCTCAACAAGCTTGTCGAGCTGGACACCGTTGGTGGCGAGGGCTTCGCGAGCTTCCAGCAGCAGGCGGAGGACGGCGTAGCCGGTATCAGCACGGCGATGGCCAACGCATCGAACGCCGTCACCAAGGGCGTCGCGTCCATCATCGAGGGAGTCGGCGTCGAGAACATCGTCGGCGTTATCAACACGATAAAGACCGGCATCACGGACGGCTTCAACGCCGCTGCAGGTGCCGTGCAGACCTTCGTCGGGCAGATTCAGGACAACGGCGCGGTGCAGACCGCATCCGAGATCTTCGGGACACTCGCTCAGGCAGCGAGCGACGTGGGCGGCGCTGTGGGCGGCATAGTCGGCTCGCTGCTCGGCATCCCCGAGGGCACCGACCCCGCAGTCGCTGCGGCTGACGCCCTGAAGGCCGCCCTTGAGGCGGCGAAGCCCATTGTCGAGGGAATCGGCGACGCCTGCGCGTGGCTGAAGGACAACGCCTCGGAGGTCGCGCCCATCGTGGCGGGGCTCGTGGCGGCGTTCCTCGGCTTCCGCGTCGTTCAGGGCATCGTCGGATTCGTCACGTCCTTCCAGTCCGCGCTCGGCGGCATCGGCTCGGCCGCTGCCCCCGCGACCACCGCGCTCGGTCAGATCGGCGGCGCTGCGAGCATGAGCGCGCCGCAGATTCTCGCGCTCGGAGCCGCAATCGCGCTCGTCGGCGTGGGAGTCCTCGCGGCCTCGGCGGGGCTGTACGTGCTCGCCCAGGCCGCAATCCAGATCGCGGCGGCTGGCCCCATGGCCGCCGTCGCCATGGTCGCGCTCGTGGCGGCAATCGTCGGCCTCGCGGCGGGTGCCTCCGTCGTGGGCCCCGCGCTCACGGCTGGCGCTGTCGGCATCGCGGCGTTCGGCGCTGCGGTGCTCATGGTCGGTGCTGGCATCCTGCTGGCCACGGCTGGCATCACGCTGCTTTCCACGCAGCTCCCCATGATCGCCACTTACGGCGCGTCCGCAGCGGTCGGAATCGCGGCGCTCGGGGCGGGCATGCTCGCCTTCGCGCCCGGTGCCATCGCGGCTGGCGCGGCGGTGCTAGTGCTTTCCGCCGGTCTCCTGGCGGCTGGCGCAGCAGCCCTCGTGCTCGGCGCGGCTGTCGTGGTCATCGGCGCGGGCATCACGCTCGCGGCCGCTGGCATGGCGCTCATGAGCGCGCAGCTACCCATCATCGCATCGCTCGGCACCACGGCAGCGGTCGGTCTCGCCGCGCTCGGAGCGGCGGCGCTCGTGGCGTCTCCCGGCCTCCTGGCCGCAGGTGCTGCGGCAACCGTCTTCGGCGTGGGCATGACGGCCGCGTCCGTCGGCGTCGTGGCTGCGGCGGCGGCAATCACCGTCGCGGCCGCAGCGGTCACGCTCTTCGGCGCGGCAATCATGATCGCCGCCGCTGGCGTGGCCATGCTCGGCGCTACGCTCCCGACCATCACGGCGGGAGGCGCGTCCGCAGGTGCGGCCATGACCGCGCTCGCCGCAGGCATGGCGCTCCTCGGCGCTGGCGCTCTTGTGGCAGGTGCTGGCGTCGCGGTGCTCGGCGCTGGCGTCCTCGTGGCGTCCGCAGGAATCATCGCCTTCGGCGCTGCGGTCACCGTGGCGGCAGCAGGCGTGACGCTGCTCGGCGCGGGCATGACGGTGCTCGCCGCTGCGGTCATCCTGCTCGCAACCGGCGTCGTGATCGCCGCCGCTGGCATCACGGCAATGGGCGCGGCGCTCCCGACCATCGCGGAGTCCGCCCCCACGGCGGCGGCAGGAATCGCGGCGTTCGCCGCAGCAGCGGCTGCGGCAACGGTCGGCCTGCTCGCTGGCACACCGGCGCTCGTCGCCTACGCGACTGCGGCATCGACGGCCGCAACCGGCGTCACGGCAGCAGCCGCAGGCACGGTGCTCCTCGGCACCGGCATCACTGTGGTGGCGTCCGCCGCACCGATGGCGGCCGCTGGGCTCACCGCCCTGGCCATGGCCGCCGCATCCGCAGCGCCGTCCCTGGCGTCCGCAGCCCCGTCGCTGATTGCGGCGGCGTCGGCATCGGCACAGGCGGCGTCCGGGTTCACCACGGCAGCGGCTGCCGCAGCCGCGCTCGCCGTCTCGTTCGCGGCGGCGGTCGTGTCCGCGACCGCCATGGCCACGGGATTCACGGCGGCATCCACGGCGGTCGTGGCGGCCATGACCCTCGCCACCGCCTCGGTGACGATGTTCACGACCATGACCACGGCGCAGTTCGCCGCACTGGTGGCAGTGGTGCAGTCCTCCATGGCCATCTTCACACGCGAGATGAGCCAGCAGTCCGTGCTCGCGATGCAGATGTTCATCATCGCCATCCAGCAGGGCATCGCGCAGGCGGTCGCGCTCTTCGCGACGCTGCGCAGCCAGATCGTATCCATCCTGAGCGGCCTTTCGGGCGCGCTCTACAGTTCCGGCCTCGCGATGATGCAGGGCTTCGTGCGCGGCATCCAGCAGGGCATGTCCCAGGCCGTCGCGGCGGTCTCCGCAGGGATGTCGCAGATCCGCGCGTACTTCCCCTTCTCGCCCGCGAAGAAGGGCCCTCTGTCCGGCCGAGGCTACACCACGTACTCGGGCGAGGCGCTTATGGAGGGCTTCGCCGAGGGCATCGAGGACGGGGCGGACGCACCCGTCAAGGCCGTCCGAGAGGTCGGCCAGCACGTGTCCGACACCGCATGGGAGTACGGCTACCACGCCGCCGTCAGCTACAGCGACGGACTTTCCAGCGGCACGAGCCTCGTGGCGGACGCGGCGGGCTCCATGGGCGACGCCGCCACCGGTGCCATGGAGGACGCCGACGCCGAGATGCAGGCGTACATCGACAAGATGATCGAGGGGTACCGCGAGCGCAGCCACGAGCTGCAGCAGGTCTCCTCAGAGCTTGGAGACGTCATCTGGGGCGCGCTGATGCCAAACATCAAGGCGCTCGGCTACGCCAAGCCCGAGACGGGCGAGGTCTACGACTCCATGAAGGTTCTTGAGGCCGCAGGCTACAACCTCGACAGCTACAAGGACAAGATTCAGGAGATCGCCGAGGAGCGCGCAGACTGGGAGAAGAAGATCGCCAAGGGCGACCTCAGCGACACCGAGAAGGAGAGCTACGACGAGTGGCTTTCCGAGGCGAACGAGTTCATCGCCATGCAGGACAAGCTCACGGCTTCCGTGGGCGACATGGAGCACTGGCAGTCCCTGTACAAGATGAAGGACGACCTCATCACGGACATGGACGCCGCGACCTCGTGGTCCGACACGCTGGGCAAGCTCTTCAACAAGACCGGCGTGCGCTACTCCAAGAACTTCGTGGAGCGCGTCATGGAGGGCGGGGACGACTACAAGGACGCCCTCGCCCAGATGGCCGACATGACCGACGAGCAGGTTCAGGCCATGGTGGACAGCTTCGATGACCTCGCCAGAGCGGAGAGGGAGCAGGAGCTTAACCAGCGGTCGCTCTACATCAACAGCCTGCAGTGCTTCGATATGACCGACCCGAAGGACTGGCTGCTCGACTTCCGAGAGACCTGCCTCGACGTCAAGGAGGCCATCTACAGCGACAGCGGCCTGAGCAACGCCTTCCAGATGGCGGGCGTGTCCGTGGAGAGCTTCGCAAGCTCCCTGCGCGGCATGGACGTCACCATGGAGGACTTCGTTAGCGGCATGCAGGACTTCACCAGCACCGTCGCAAACGGCTTCGACCAGATGACCGCCTACGGCAAGACCGGCCTGGACGAGTGGGAGCAGAACCTCCGGCTCAACATGGCCGAGTCCCAGGCTTACGCAGACAACCTCGTTGAGGTCTTCAACAAGATTCCCGAGGGAATCGACACGGAGGCTTTCCGCAAGGCGGTCTACGAGGGCGGCTTCGACCAGTGGGGCCAGGTAATCGCCGACATGGCCGAGAAGTCCTCGGATGAGATCGGCGAGTACATCCAGCTCTACAACGACGCGCTCATCGAGGGCCAGCAGTCGGCAATCGAGCAGTTCCAGGCGCTCAGCCCCGGTGACGATGTGGTGAACAGCCTCATCGCCGGAATCGAGGCGGGCAAGGAGCAGCTTGCCGAGTCCATGGGCGGCCTGCTCACGGACAGCATGGCCATGGTGGCCGAGGGCGACCAGGCGGAGACCTTCGCAACGTCCATCGGGCAGGCCCTGACCAACGCCTTCGCGTCTGACGAGGTACTTGAGCAGACCGCTACCGCCATGCAGGGCGTCGTGGCCAACATGGGGCAGGGACTGCTCAGCAACCAGGCGCTAGTCACCGACAGCGTGGCAACCGTGTCCGAGCAGGGCAACGCGACGGCGGCCAGCTTCTATGACGCCTTCTATGGCACGGGCCAGCAGCTCGCCATGGGCATCGCGGCTGGCATCCAGAGCAAGATCAACGAAATCGCCGCTGCCGCCGCTGCGGTCGTGCGCGCGGCAATCGCTGCGGCACGCGCAGAGGCTGCGGTGGCATCGCCCTCCAAGGTCATGCGCGACCAGGTGGGCGCAATGATGTCGGCCGGTCTCGCGGTCGGCATCGAGAAGACGGGCTACATGGCCGCAGAGGCCATGGAGGACGTCACGAGCGGCGCGATAGACGCCGCCAGCGCGCTTTCGCTCGCACCTGCGGGCGGGTACAGCTACGGCCTCGGCACTACGAGGGCGGGCGAGTACGCGGAGGGCGGCGGCTACTACAGCTACGGCGGAGACACGTGGAACGTCTACGTGCGCGACGACCGAGACCTCGACGCGCTGCAGAAGGACATGAACAGGAACCAGGAACGGAAGATGAGGGCGGTGGGACTCGCATGAGCGGAATGATCTACGACGGATACGACTTCGGCCACATCCTGCGCATCGACGGAATCCACCGCCCCGTCATGCCGGACGTGGACGTCAAGTCCGATGACCTTTCGGGCGACGGGGCGCGCCTCGGCGGCGTGCGGCTTGAGGCCGCAGAGATCGAGGTCGATGTGCGCCTCTACCGCCCTTTCGAGGAGGTTGGCACGCGCGAGGGCTTCGAGCGGGCGAGGCGGCTGCTGCAGCGCCGCCTGCTCCGCCGCTCCCCGTGCAAGCTCGTCCTCCCAGACGCGCCGGACATGTACAACCTCGCGGTGCTCGAAGGCTCCACGGAGCTAGAGCGCATCGCCTGGAACGGAACCGGCACGCTCAACTTCTACTGCGCCGACCCTCGCGGGTACGGAGCCGTCAGACGTCGTTCCAGCCAGGGCGGCACGTCCGCGCTGCGCGTCAACGTCGGCGGCTCCTACCCGACGGCACCGATCATCAAGGTGACGGCGGGTACGGCGAACCTCACCGTCATGAACGACGGCGCGACCATGAGGGTGCTCGGGGACGAGACGGTCACCGAGCCCGTTGTCATCGACAACCTGCAGCACGCCTGCACGGTCGGGGATGACACTGTGATGCTCGACGCCCTTGACGATTACGCCGAGTGGTCACCTGGCGTGCACACGCTGCAGTGCGACTACCCGTTCGAGGTAGAGTGGCGGGAGATGTGGCTATGAGACGGCTTCGCTTCATGGTCTTCGACCGCTGGGGGCGCTACCAGCAAGACCTCACCGGCATCGCGGAGGCGACGCTTTCGCAGGAGATCAACAGCACGGACGAGCTGGACATCACCGTCCCGGTCGCGCTTTCAAAGGGAGATCATATCCTGTGGCGCGACGAGACATGGCACGAGCACGTGGTCAACGAGCAGGACCAGGAGCACGAGGGCTCGCAGACGATGAGCTACAAGTGCGAGGGCGTTCACCAATGGCTGCGCTACGACCACATCAGGCTATTCGTCATGACCAACGTCACCGCCGAGGAGGCGCTGACGCACATCCTTGAGCAGACCACGTGGGAGGTCGGCACGGTCGAGGACTTCGGCCGCCACGACCTCGCGCTGTCCCAGACGGACACCTACAAGGCGCTGCTTGAGATCGCAGGGACGTGGGGCTGCGAGATCCGGCCCGAGATAACCGTCTCCCACGGCGGCGTCACCAAGCGGGCAATCAGCCTCGTGCACCAGCGCGGCGAGTCCCGAGGGGCGCGCTTCGAGTACGGCCGCGACATCGGCGGCGTCGAGAAGAGCGTGCTGAAGGATGACGTCATCACGGCCTGCTATGGCTACGGAAAGACGCTCGACACGGAGACAGACGGCGTGAAGGACCGCCTCTGGTGCTTCGTGGAGGGCACCGACGAGCAGAAGCAGCGTTGGGGCCAGCCGGACGGAAACGGCGGCATCAAGCACAGCGTGGGCATGTACGAGGACGCCAACATCGAGGACGCCGACGAGCTTGAGGACGCGACGCGGGCCTACATGGCGCAGCACTCCGCTCCATCGGTCCAGTACAAGGTCAGCGACGCAATGGCGCTGCAGCTCCGAGGCGTCGAGCTGGGTGACGTCATCCAGACCATCGACCGCGAGTTCATCCCCGAGCTGCGCCTTGAGGCGCGCGTCGGCGAGATGAAGCGCGACGTTCTGACCGGCGACACCAAGAGCGCCACGTTCGGCACCATCGTATCGCTGCTGCCAGACGTGCTCACGCGCATCTACTCGCAGGTCACGTCGGTCACGCCCGCGCTTACGCAGGCGCAGATAGCGGCGAACAACGCCGCCCAGGCCGCGCAGGAGGCCGAGCAGAAGGTCACGAGCATCGACCAGATGCTCACGACCGGAGCCCTGTCAATCGGCGGCTCCGTGCTTTCCGTCGTGGACGGAAAGATCTACCTCGACGGGAAGGAGCTGGTGGTGGCCGAATGATCCTAGACATCGACAAGTCAATGCCGGACGCCGGTCCCGTCTACATCCGCTCCGGCGAGTCCGGCGTGGCAATGAGCGCAGAGATCGTTGACCAGGGCGTCCCGGCAGACCTCACAGGCATGACCGCGACCTTCCGCGCGATGTGGCGCGGCGGCCACGGCGAGGCGGCCTGCACGGTGGACGGCAGCGAGGTCTCGTGGACCATGCCAGCCGTCCCCGTGCCCGGAAGGCTCCTGGCGGCATACGTCGAGCTTTCAGGCGGCTGGTCCGTCATCACAACGCAGGAAATCGAGATGCACGCAGAGGAGGTGGCCGAATGGACGTGCAGCCCATCAAGCTGTATCTAGACCTCTCCAAGGAGCCGGAAGAGCAGCAGGTGGTCTTCCTGCGCCAGGGCGAGAAGAGGGCTACGGTCATCGAGGCCCACATCTACGACCACGGCGAGGAGGCGGACCTTTCGGGCGTCACGCCGTACTTCACCATGCGGCACCCGAAGGGCGCGCTGCTTGAGGACAAGTGCGCGCAGGCGAGCGGGAACGTCGTTACCTACGAGGTAATCCCGCAGGCCGCGCAGGAGGTCGGAACGTGCTCCGTCGCCTACTTCGCCTTCATGGACGGCGAGACGATTGAGGCCACCACGCACGCCACGACGCAGGCTTTCGCCATCGTCATCCTGCCTAACGCGCAGACCGACGGTGACGGCATCGCCGAGGCTTACGCAAGCCGCATCGAGGAGATGCTGAAGTGGTGCCATGACACCTTCCTCGCCAACGAGGCAGAGCGCGACCAGAAGGTCGATGACGCCGTGGCCAAGGCTGATGCCGCAACGGACCGCGCGAACGCCGCCGCAGATGCGGTCGAGGAGGCCCTTAGCGGCGAGCTTGGCCCGCTCATCGGCACGTACCTCAACACCCTCGGAATCACGGAAGAGGAGTTCGATTTGGCATGGGAGGAGGCCGCGCCGGATGCCTGACGTGACAGAGATCTACAAGCTATTCAACTCGAAGCTCCTGCCGCATGCCCTCAAGGTCATCAGGGCTGACCGCGTGCTGAAGCCAGGGGAGGTCACCGGCGACAAGATTGCCGACGAGACCATCACGCCCATAAAGCTAATCGGCATGATTCAGGGCGGCGGCAGCTCGACGGGTGAGCTGGAAGACCTGACCATCCGCACGTACAGCTTCGCTAATGCCGGGTCAGGGTGGAACACGTTCACGTTCCCAGACCCGTTCGAGGGCACGCCACAGGTTCTGTGCCTCGCAGAGGGCGAGTACAGCGTCCAGGTGCAGCAGGTCTCTACGACCAAGTTTCAGTACCGGCTGGTCAAGGATTCGGCTGCGTCGCTAAACCTGACGAAGGCCAGCTACTGGGTGCACACGGCTCAATCGACAAGCACCGGGAACATGCAGAACGTCAGCCTCGTCACGGGCGGCTCGCTCAGTGGCGGAGGCTCGGCTTCCGGTGACGCGGCGCGAATCATGTGCATCGCAATCGAGTTTGGAGGGGACAAGTGAGCATCAGCGCAGAATCTACCGACTACATTAACTGGGCTTACCTGCTTAAGGGCAACTACCGGAAAGGCGTTCACCGCCTCCGCGAGATTATGGGGACTCCGGGGCAAGCGCAGGAGTTCTGCAGCAATGCAGGCGCCATGGCTCTTGTGCTCGGGCACGATCCCGACCACCCGGACGCCAACAGCGAGCAACTGCGTGAGCTTATCCTCGGAAGCACGTACGTCGATTTTGCTATCGAGCACTGGTTTCCGCTGGTGTTCCCTGGGCACACAGCAGAGGAGATCGTATCCGACGATACTCTGCTCGCTGCGGTCATGGGAGGCTCAACGACTGCGCCCGCTCTTGCGGAATCAGACAAGTGGCTCGCTAAGGCGCTCGCATCACTCGCCGACTTCGATTCAGGTGGAATCGACTCGATTGCAACGCTCGTCACAAACGGCTCCGCCATCAGCGCGGTCGTTGCCTCCTCTTCCGCAATGGCAATCGTCGCGGAATCGGAGAAGTGCCTGACGGCAATCCTTGAGAACGACGATGCCGCAGGCAAGCTGTTCTCAAGCAGCGTGGCGGTTTCAGCCCTGGTCGCGTCCGACAAGGCCGTCGAAACTATTGATGGTTCGCCAGATGCGACGGAGACGTTCATCGCAGCGATTCCGTCCAATGCGAGCACGCTGTTCCCCATGCTTGAGAAGTCGGACAAGCTGATGAAGGCGGCATTCGATAATGACGCCGCACGATCCGCGCTTGCTTCCGTGGCGCAGTTCGCAAGTCTTGTGGCTACAACCTATGCCAGCACATTCGCTTCGGAATCCTGGGCAACGCTCGCCAAGATTGCCGACGTCGCAAAATCCAATCCTTCGGCGTTCTCCTCGTACCAGGGAAAGACGAGAAACGTTGCAATCACGAGCAACGGCACGCACAGCTTCGAGGTCGCGGGCGTCGGAATGGATGGGGCGGGCTTCACCTTCATCTGCACCGACCTTGTTGGCACGCACCGCATGAACGCAAGCAACACGACATCCGGCGGATGGGAGCGTTGCGAGATGCGCTCGTGGCTCAACGGAACGCTCATCAACAACTTCCCTGCAGAGCTTCGCAATGTCATCAAGTCGGTCTCCAAGAAGAACACAAGCGGATACGGCGCGGCAACAACGAGCGACAAGCTCTGGATTCCCTCCTGGACAGAAGTCGGCCTTACAAGCGGCAATGCCGAGGGGAACAAGTACGGGATCTTCAACAGCAACAGTGACCGCATCCGCAAGAACGGTGGTTCTGCCACGTACTGGTGGCTGCGCTCCGTCGACTCGTCCGCGTACTTCCGCAGCGTGACCTCGGACGGCTCGCTCGGCAGCTACAACGCCTCGAGCGCCTATGGGGTTTGCCCCTGCTTCTGCATCTGATAATCTGCACCCCAAGCCCATACTTGGGCTTGGGGGGGGGGGGGCAAGGAGAAAAATGTCAGTACCGAAAAGCGAGCGCAAGACCTCGACCATGGAGTACATCGCCACGGCAAGGAAGCTCGCGGCCAAAGTGTTCCGCTACAGCAACGGCCTGCCGAAGCGTTACGCATTCAGGCTGGGCAACCCGTTGTTCGAGCACGCGCAAGAAGTGGTCTTTCACGTAAACGCCGCCAACCAGACGTACGTTAACGACCGAGCGGGATTCGAGCAGAGGCGCATGCACCTTAACGAGGCGCAGGCGCACCTGCAGCACGTGGAGAGCTATCTGGACATACTGCGTGAGGTCACGCAGCAGCTGCACGACGAGGAGCTGCACCGACTAGACGCAAAGCTGGCAGAGGTCGGCCTGAGCGTGCATGACGTTGACAACGCCGACGTGCGCGACGCGCTGAAGAAGCTTCCGAAAGCGCCGAACGAAAACGTATACGCCGAGTTCGCGGAGCTGATTGCGAGCGAGCGCAGCCTCATCGGCGGCGTGAAGAAGAACGACACCGCGAAGTACAAGGAGGTCGTTCAGCCGAAAGAGGAGGAGCGAAAGGCGGCGGAGTTCGAGCGCATGTACAATAGGATGCGGGAGAAGCAGGCAGGCGGGGGAGCGACCTGATGCTGATGGCCGTTCTGGGTTGGTGTGGTTCTGCCACGAACTGGTGGCTGCGCTCCGTCAACTCGTCCACGAACTTCCGCAACGTGAACTCGGACGGCTCGCTCAACAACAACAACGCCTCGAACGCCAATGGGGTTTGCCCCTGATTCCGTCTTCTCACAGACGGCATCCTGACCTAGTAACCCGCAAGGGCGAAGACTGCTTTGTAAGAAGATAGAAGGAGGGCGCTTCCCATCCGCACCGTGGATAAAAACCAAGACATCTACGCCGCCTGCTTCTCCCTGTTCAACCTCATGGACGCCGCCAAGATCTGCTACAAGAACGTCACGTGGAAGCGGCAACCGCAAGGCTTCACCAACCGGACGCTCACGCAGTGCAAGCAGCTCCATGACGAGCTGCTGAGCGGGACGTACCGACCGGTGGAGCCGAGGCGGTTCACCATCATGGAGCGGGGCAAGCAGCGCGACATCCTGCCCGTTGACTTCCGCGACCGCGTGGCGCAGCGGTGCCTGTGCGACAACTATCTGTACGAGAGGGTGGAGGACTACATCTCCGAGGACAGCAGCGCCTGCATCGTGGGGCGCGGCCTCGCCTACGCGCACGACAGGGTGAGGCAGCACGCGGAGCGTTGCCCCGTCGATGGCTGGGTCTTCCAGTTCGACTTCCACGATTACTTCGCCAGCATCGACCGCAGGTTGCTCAACGCCCTCGTGGCCAAGCTCACCGACGATGACCGCATGCGGTGGCTAATCGCCGTCATGACCGGATGGCAGGGTGGATTAGAGCTTGGCAGTCACGTCTCGCAGCTCCTCGCCGGTGCCTACCCGACGCCCATAGACCGAGCCATCGAGTCTCTTCCCGGCGTCGTTGGCTATCACCGCTACATGGATGACGGCGTTGCGCTCTGCGAGGACCGTGACGCCGCCATTGCGGCCAGGGAGGAGTTCGGCCGCATGGCCAAGCGCCTGCGGCTCGTGCCGAACCCGCGCAAGACGCACATCAACCGCATCGAGCACCCGTTCATCTTCTGCAAGATGCGCTACGAGAAGCAGCCTGACGGGTCGGTGCGCATGGTCGTGCGCAAGCAGCAGTCGCGGCGCAGCGCGAAGCACGCCAAGAACGTGAGGGCCCTCGCCGAGCGGTGCCCCGAGAGGGGAATCGACCTTGAGCCGGTGCGCGCGGCCATGGAGGGCTACCTGAATCGCGGAGACGAAGACCTCACCTGGCTGGTGGACGAGACGTTCTCATAGCAAGCCAAAACACAACTGAATAGGAGGCCAAGCCATGAAGGCGAACGGCATCACGTGCCTCGACACCTGGGTCGAGGGCGACGGTGCGCTCATGCTCGTGCTCGACTGCACGGCTGACGAGGCACTGGAGATGGACACGCTGGCAATCGACATCACCACGGATGACGGAGACCTTGCCGAGCGGTACGTCAACTTCATCAAGGTGTGCGCCAGTGTTGACGCCGAGACCAAGCAGGTGACGCTGCGGTGCGCCGCTGCCACGGGCGACGTCGCGCAGACCATCACCCAGGTCGTGGCCAAGATCGGCGAGGTGACGCAGGCCGCCGAGGCGGCAGGTGCCGCAGCGACCGAGGCTAAGCAGACCGCCGACGAGGCAAAGGGCATCGCCGAGCAGGGAGGAACCGACCCACAGCTTAAGGCGCTCGCAAAGGCGCAGGTCGCGACGATGGACCTATCCGAGGCCACGTGCGACGAGGTGGTGGCCTTCCGCGACTACTGGCCCGAGTGGCAGCCCGACACGGAGTACAAGCACAATCAGCCGCTCATGTACCAGGGACGCTACTTCCGCACGTCTAAGGATCTCACGTCCCAGGCAATCTACCCGCCCGGAACCGCCGAGAGCGAGTACTACGAGGTCACGATCGCGCCCGACGGCATCATCAACTGGTACGACGTCGGCGGCGAGTACAACATGGTCCACAAGGGCGAGAAGCGGCACTACTCGGACGCAAGCGGACCGGTGTACGAGGCGCTTGAAAACACGAGCTACAGCCCTGACTCCTACCCGCAGCACTGGAAGCTCGTTGAGGAGGCCGCCTAATGGACCAGACCGGAGCGGCCTTTGTCGAGGCGGTGGAGCCTTACGGTCCCTTCGCACTCTTCATCGTGGGCGTCGGAATCGCCGTCGTTGCCGTGCTGTGCGCCTTCATTTTGCCGACTTGGCGCAAGAACCTCGAAGCGCAGCAGGCCATCGAGCGGATGAAGGCCGAGGCGCAGATCGAGCTTGAGAAGAAGCGCGAGGAGCGCAAGGCGGCCGAATCGGAGCGGCAGGCCCAGATGAACAAGGAGCGCGCCGAAATCGACGGCAGGAACGCCGTGACCATGGAGGGCCTGAAGACGTCCATCGACGCCATGCGGGCGACGCAGGAGCGCAGCAACGCGCTCCTTGAGGGCAGCCGCAGCGGCTCCGCGAAGATGGGCGAGACGGTGGAGGACACCAACCGGCTCGTCACGGAAATCCATCACGTAATCGTCAAGTAGGAAGGAAACGACATGATTAACTGGCAGGTACGAATCAAGAACAAGCAGTTCTGGCTCACCCTCATCCCGGCGGTGCTCCTGCTCGTGCAGGTGGTGGCCGCAGTCTTCGGCATCACCATCGACCTCGGCGAGCTTGGCAACCGCCTGCTGGATGTGGTCAATGCCGTCTTCGCGGTGCTCGTCATCCTGGGCGTCGTGACCGACCCCACCACCGAAGGCGTGGGCGATTCCATCCGCGCGCTCGGCTACGAGGAGCCGTACAAGGACGGTGAGGAGTAATGAATTTCGAGACCCTCGACATGGATGTTAACCTTATCCTTGACAAGCACTTCTCCGAGGGCCGAGGTGGGAAGCCGGTCGGATTCGTCGGCATCCACTACAACGCTGGCAACCTGACCGTTGAGGGGTGCTACAGCGTGTGGCAGACCCGTGAGGCGTCGGCCCACATCCAAGTCGAGTCCTCCGGCCGCTCCGGCCAGCTAGTCTGGGACAGGGATACCGCTTGGGCGCTCGGGAACTTCGATAAGAACCAGAGGTCCATCAATATTGAGCATGCCAACATGGCCGACGGCACGATCACCGAGCAGGCGCTCGACGTCGGTGCCCACATCGTGGCGGGCTACTGCATCCTCTACGGCCTCGGCCGCCCAGAGTGGGGCGTCAACGTCATCCCGCACAAGGCTATCAGCCCGACGTCCTGCCCTGGCGAGATCTACGGCTCGCAGAAGGAGGCGTACATCCAGAGGGCTCAGTACTGGTACGACATGATGACGGGTGCCATCCAGCCCGAGCCTGAGCCCGAGCCCGAGCCGGTCACCCCGCTTCCCGACGTGCTCAAGCGTTTCGTGGACCTCGACCCCGACTCCTGGTACATCGCACCCATCGAGGAGTGCGTCAGGGAGGGTTACATCAACGGGTACGACCACGAGCACTTCGGCCCTTCCAACCCGCTCACCCGCGCCCAGGGCGTCGTGGTCATCGCCAACGCCTCGCGCGAAGACCTCACGGACTACCTTGAGCCCTTCGAGGACGTGGCCCCCGGCCCCTACTACTACACCGCGCTTTGCTGGGCGGTCGATAAGGGCATCGTCTCCGAGCAGGACAACTTCCGCCCGGATGACGCGGCGACCCGCGCAGAGTTCGCGTGCATGCTTCACAACTGGCGCGGCAACCCCGCTCCTGCTGGCGAGCCGACCGGCTACCCGGACTGGGCCGAGGTTCCCGATTGGGCCAAGGACGCCATGGCATGGGCCGTCGAGAAGGGCGTCATCGGCGGCAGCGACGGCAAGCTGCTCCCCAACTCGGCGTGCAGCCGAGCCGAGGCCGCTGCCATGCTGGCCAACCTTCTCTAGGTGATGCTCCGCGCCCGGAGCTTTCATCTCCTTTCCGCCGAGCGCGGTCATTCACAGGGGCACCCTTCGGGGTGCCCCTTTTTTACTATCGGTTGGTTGGCTATCCCTCACTCACGCGCGTGCTGGTGGTCATTGCCATCGTCGCGATTCTGGCGTTTCGCGACAGGGTGTCGGAGCTCTGGGACGCGATAGCCAGCGGCATCAACTCGCTGTGAGGTCGCGGCGCCCCCGCCGGGCGGCGGGGGCGCTCGCCCCGGGCTCTGGGGGAGGTGCGTGATGCGCGATGGAAAGAGGGCTGAACACTGCCGCGCGCGGCGCCGGCGTCGCGCGCGGGGAGGGCGAGCTCGCGGAGCGAGGGCGCGAGAGGGGAGGCGAGGCGGCCACGCTCGCGGGTCGCGTGACGGGGGGCGAGAGCCGGAGCGGGGGCAGGCGACCCTCGAGTACCTGCTGCTCCTCGCGGCGTTCATGGCCATGGTGCTTGCCCTCGGGTCGCTGTGGCACGCGGCGAGGGACGGCAGACTGCTCGACCTCGCCTCCGAGGCGGCTTCGCACGGTTCGGGGTCAGGAACGGTGGCGCTGCTCAAGGACGTCGTCGGGTACTGAGGGCATGCTGGCGCGGCTGGCCCGCGACCGGGGCGGCCAGGCGAGCGTCGAGGCGGCGCTGCTCGTGCCCGTGACCCTCGTGCTCGTGGCGCTTCTCGCCCAGCCGGCGTGCGTCCTCTACACGAGGTCGGTGATGGCGGCGACCGCCGCCGAGCTGACGAGGCTCGCGGCGACGACGCGCGACGGGGAGGGGGACCATCGGGCCTTCGCCCTTCGTCGCCTCGCTGCGGTTCCCGACGTCCCCGTCTTCCACGAGGGCGGCCCGGAGGCATGGGAGGTCGAGGTGGCGGGTCCGGGCGACGATGGGCGCGTCAGGGCGGTGGTGCAGGGATCGGTGCGACCGCTTCCCATCCTCGGGGCCATCGTCGCGGCGCTCGGGGAGCCCGGGGGCGGCGGCGTGCGCCTCAGGGTCGAGGTGACGCGAGAGGTCAGGGCGGACTGGATTGGGGGAGCGTATGCGGAATGGATCGGGGTCTGGGACTGACGCGTCGCGCGTCGCGCCCGTGCTCTCGCGGTTTCGCGACGACGAGGGCGGGTTCACGACGGTCGGCATCGCCGTGGCGCTCGTGCTGAGCCTGTCGCTGGTCTTTGCCGCGGCGGGCGCGGCCTGGGTGGGCGGGCGCTCCGCCGAGGTCCAGCGCGTGGCGGACGCGGGCGCGATGGCCGGCCAGAACGTCGTCGCGTCATTCTCGACGGTGGCGCAGGTGGTGGACGCGTGCGTGCTCAGCATGGGGGTCACGGGCGTCGTGGTGCTCGGCGCGGGGCTCGTCGTGTCGTGCGTCCCGGGCCTCTCGGCGACGGGGGCGAGCATATCGCAGGCGGGCGGGAGGATCCTCGACGCGAGAAGGACCTTCGCGCAGCGGGCCGCCGAGGGGCTGGAGCGCCTCGAGGCGACGCTTCCGCTGCTCATCGTCGCGAACTCGGCGTCCTGCGTCGAGGCGAACTCGGTGGGCGGGATGACCTACAGCGGGTGCGCCCTCCCGTTTCCCGCGGAGTCCCGCTCGGACTTCTCGGCGCTCGGCGCAGAGCTCGACGACGAGCGTCTCCGCGAGCTCTCCGGCGAGATGGGGGAGCTCTCCGACAGGATGGAGGAGGCCGGGCGGCGCGCGCGGGAGGCTCTCGAGCGGGGGTGGGAGGCGGACTGCGGCTCCTCCCCGTACTGCCTGTGGGAGCGCGCGTCGACGCTGGCGGGCCTGCCGACCGCCCGGAACCCCCACTTCGCCGCCCCGGAAGGGTGGACGTTCGGGGCCCCGCTCGAGCGGGCCCGGCACTACTACGCCGCCCGCCTCTCCGCGGCGATCGTGACGGGCTCGAGCGCCGAGGAGATCACCGACGCGGCGTGCCGGAGGGCGTTCTACGAGTACGCCCTTGAGAGGGTTCGGTCGGGGTCCTATCGCGAGCTGACGGACGGGCGCGTGAGCGCGGACCTGCCCCCGCTGCCGAGCAACGCCGCCCAGGCGCGCGAGACCGAGCTCTACACGGACTCAAGGTGGCCCTGCACGTCCGAGGGCGGGGTCAGGACGCTGCACTCCTCGACGCTGTGTCCGGGTGCGACGGGGCCGGCGTCCGGCACGGCGGCGCTCTCTGCCGTCGACGCCGGGTCTGTGGCCGTCTGCGAGGAGTGCCGCATGGACATCGGGGACATGGGGCGCGTCGCCGCGGCGTCCACGTCGATCTCCAACGGGTTCGAGCACCACTGGCGCATCATCGTCGAGGCGTCGGAGGACTACGAGCGCGCCCGGGCGGACGAGGCGGAGGCCCGCAGCGCCCTGCGCGAGCTCGCCGAGGAGGGCGAGGGGGCGTTCTCGCGCGTCCTCGAGCAGCTTGGCGTTGCCCGTCCCTCGCTCTGCCCGCCCGGGGCATGGGGCTGCGTGGCGGTGGTGGCGCGCGGGGAGGCGCGCGCCGTGCCCGGAGAGCTCACGGAGGCGTTCCTCTCCTCGGCCGAGCTGCCCGAGGGCGCCGCGGTCTCCGCCGCTGCGCTCGCCCCCGACCCCTCGACCGACGAGAACAACGTCCTCTCGAGCTTCTTTGACGCGGTCTCGGAGGAGGGGTCCGGCCTCGGCGGGGCGCTCGATGGCGTCATGGGGCTCTGGGGCGACCTGCTCACGGGATACTCCTCCGCATATGGGGGCGTGGCGGAGGCGGGCGGGGCGTTTCTCGACGACCTCGACGGCGTCCTCGGTGGGACGGTGGGCGCTTGGCTCAAGGGGCGCCTCAAGCAGGTCATGGCGGCGACGGGCCTGGAGCCGGTCGACGTGCGCCTGAGAAAGCCGGTGCTCGTGAACACCCAGGACGTTCTCGACCAGGGCGGCTTCGAGCAGGTCTCGACGGTGCGGGAGCTCGTGGGGTCCCTTCCCGAGGCATCCTCGGCGCGCGACTTCGCCGCCTCCCTCGGCTACGCGCTCGTCGACGAGGCCGGGGGTTGGCGCCTCACCATCGCCGAGCTCCCGATTCCCGGGACCGATCGGTCGGTCCCGCTCACGGTCGACCTCTCCGAGCTCGGGGTCGTGCCATGAGGCCCGCGGAGCTGGCCCGCGGGTCGGGCGGGCAGATGACGGTTGAGCTCGCGGTGGTGACGCCCGTGGTCATCGTCGTCGCCCTCGTCCTTCTCAACCTGCTGGGCTTCATCGAGGCCTGCGCCGCGTTCGACCAGGCGGCACCCGACGCCGTCATCTCCCATGGCGTCGCCCCCTCGGGGGAGCAGACGAGGGTCGTCGCGGTCGACTCGGTGCGCGAGGCGCTCGCCGAGGCGGTCGGGAGGGAGGGAGTCTGCGAGGTCGAGGTGAGCGCCGAGCAGCTCTCGGAGAGTGACGGACGGGCGATCTTCTCCGCCTCGCCCCTGCTCATCCGCTTCACCTGCACGCTCGTCTACCGACCTTGGCCGCGCCTGCTCAGGATGCCCGGGATCACGCTCGAGGCCCCCTTCGCGCTGCGCCACGAGCGGCAGCTCGTGGTCGACCGCTACCGCCCCGGGGTGGTGATGTGAGATGGCGACGGTCAGGCTGCGCTCGGACGAGCGGCCGTGGGTGACCCTGGAGCTCAGGGCGCTGAGCGGCTGGGTCGAGCGCATGCGCGGCCTGCTCGGCACGGGGCCGGAGGCCTCCCCGGTCGTGCTCGTCCGCTGCGGCTCAGTCCACACCTTTGGCATGCGCTACCCGATCGACGTCGCCCTCGTCGGAGAGCGGGGGGAGGTCGTGCGCGTCTGCCGCTCCGTCGAGCCGGGGCGGTTCTGCTCCCACCCCGACGCCTCGTGCGTCATCGAGCGCCCCTCGCGCCCGGGGGAGTGGGTCGAGGAGGGGGAGCACCTCTGGGTGGTCGCCCTGAGCGCGGACGGGGTCGGCGCGACATGAGAGACGGAGGGACCATGAGGTACGAGACCAAGCTGTGCCCGCGCTGCGGCGCGGAGCTCTATGCCGACATGAGCATCTGCTACGGGTGCCTGTACGACTTCACGAGGGGCGGGGGGCCGGCGCGCCTGCGGGGGACACCGCGGAGCTCCTCGCGGCGGGACCCGTGGAGCGCGTCGGGACGGCGGAGCCCGGTATGTTCGTGATGACCCCGCTCGCGAGCCTCTGGACGCCCGTCGCGCCGGGCGGGTCGTCCCTCGGCCGCGACCCATCCAACGATGTCGTCCTTCACTCGCCCGCCGTCTCGAGGCGCCACCTCCGTCTGCTCCCGACCCCCGACGGCATGGAGGTCGCCGACCTCGGGTCGACCAACCCGGCGACGTATCGGGGAAGGGAGGTCGCGGGGCGGGTCGTCGTGCCGTACGGCGACGCCATCGACGTGTGCGGGTGCCGACTCGTCATGACCGGCCCTCCCGCGACCACCTAGTCGGGCCCCGGGTGGCCTCTGCTATGCTTGCAGCCACGACCGCCCGTCCCCCGTGCTTGGAGGTCCCGATGGCCGCCTGTGCGCCCGACCGTCGTCCCGTCCGTCCGCTCGTTGCCGCGCTGCTCCTCGTGGCCGCGGTCATGCTCGCTCTTCCCGCGCGGGCGCTCGCCCGCGACTACCAGATAGACTCCGTGCGCATCGACGCAACGGTCTCCGAGGACGGTGTCCTCGCGGTGACGGAGACCCGCACGTTCGACTTCGACGGAAGCTTCAGCGGCGTCTACTGGGACGTCCCCGCGGGCCGCAACGAGGCGAGCGGGCGCGACGTGAGCGTGAGGATCGTCTTGGCGGGAGAGGGCCTCCCCGGGTCGCTCGTCGCCTTCGAGCCCTCGACGGCTGGCCTTGACGGGACCTTCGAGGTGAGCGAGGTCGAAGGTGACGTGCTCCGCGTCAAGCTCTACGCCCCGCACGAGGACGAGCGCGCGTCGTTCACGCTCTCCTACGAGGCATCCGGCGTGGTCACGCGCTGGGACGACGTGGCGGAGCTCTACTGGAAGTTCGTCTCGGACGGGTGGGACGTCGAGTCGCAGGACGTCACGTGCGTGCTGCACCTCCCCGTTCCCGAGGGGGCGGCGCTCGCGGCGGGGGAGAGCGTGCGCGCCTGGGGGCACGGCCCGCTCGACGCGTCGGTCGAGTTCTCGGGGGACGAGATCGTCTTCACGGTCCCGGGCGTGGGGACCGACGAGTTCGCCGAGATGCGCGTGACCTTCCCGCGCGACTGGGTCGGCGGGCTTGAGGCGACCGCGGGGGAGCGCCTGCCGCAGGTGCTCTCGGAGGAGCAGGCCTGGGCCGACGAGGCGAACGCTCGCAGGGACCGGGCGCGCCTCGCCATCGCCGCCGCGGTCGGTGGGGCCCTCGCCCTCGCCGCGGCGTCGGCGGGCGTCGCGCTGTGGCGCCGCGCCCGCTACCGGAGCGCGTGCACCCCGCGCTTCGCCGACACCTACTTCCGCGACGTCCCGACGACCGACCACCCCGCCGTCCTCGGGGCGCTGATCGGCGGGGGAGACGCGGGCGAGAAGGACCTCTCCGCGACGCTCATGCACCTCACCGATGACGGGGTCGTGCGCCTGGAGCGCGAGCGGACGACGCGTCGCGGCATCCTCGGCGAGCGCGCCGAGGAGACCTGCCGTCTCGTTCGGGTGCGCCGCGACGTCGACGCGTCCGGCTCCGACGCGGCGTCCGCGCTCATCGACCGGCGCGCCCTCGAGCTCGTGTTCGCGGCAGCGGACGGGGGCGCCGGAGACGCGGTGCTATTCTCCGAGCTCAAGGACTACGCCAAGGCGCACCCCCAGGCCTACTCGGACGCCTACGACGCCTGGAAGGGTGCCGTTGAGGGGGCCTGCCTCGAGCGCTTCTCGGGAACGGGAGAGCACGTTCGGGGCAAGGGCGCGCTCATTGCGCTCGCGATCGCCGACTGGGTGCTCGCCGTGATCGCGCTGGTCGCGCTCCTGGACATGGGGGCGCACCCTGCCGCGGTCCTCGGCGCGCCCGTCGCGCTCGCCGTCGCCGGGGGAGCCCTGATGTGGGCGGCGTCCACCATGAGGGACCTCAGCCCCGAGGCCATAGAGGTCAGGGCCGAGCTCGAGGCGCTCGAGCGCTGGCTGCGCGACTTCACGCGCCTGGAGGAGGCGGTGCCGACCGACGTGGTGCTCTGGAGGCGCCTGCTCGTGATGGCCGTTGCCCTCGGCGTCGCGGACGAGGTGATCGAGCAGCTGAGGGTCAGCGTGCCCGAGGTGCTCGACGACCCCTATCTCATGCCCACGTACGGGTGGCTCATCTGGCACGGGCGTGACGGACGCACCCCCGCTGCGGCGCTCGCCGCCTCCGCGGCGGCCGCGCACGAGGTGTCGACCGCGGCGCTCGCCGAGTCCGACGACAGCATGGGGTCGGGCGGTGGCGGGGGCTTCTCCTCCGGCGGCGGTGGAGGGTTCGGCGGTGGCGGTGGCGGCGGCGCGTTCTAGGCACGGGCCCGGCGCACGCGCGAGGGGGCGGCAGCGCGTCGCCCCCTCGCGCGTCTTGCCCGACCTGCGCCGAGCTCGTTCCAACAAAAAGCAGGCCGGAAGCACAAGGCCTCCGACCTGCGAAAGTTCTGGTGGCGGGGAAGGGAGTCGAACCCCTGACACGGGGATTTTCAGTCCCCTGCTCTACCAACTGAGCTACCCAGCCATTTGGTGCGGGAATTACTATACCAAACTCGACGGGGGAGTCAAAGACTTTTTTCGACTTTTTGGCGCCTCCGAGCGACATGGGCCCGCGCCGCCCGCGACATCGGGAGGCCGGCCCGGCGGGCACGGGCCCCGGCGAGCCTAGTAGCGAACCTCGAAGTCGCGCTCGCCCTCGACGAGGGGGATGTCCTCGCGCTCGTCAACGGTGTAGCGGATGGGGTGGTGCCGATAGGCGTCGAGCATCTGCGAGAAGAACGCCCCGACGTGCGAGGCCTCCCCCTGGATCTCCGCACTGACCGAGCCGTCGCGCTCGTTTCTCACCCATCCGGTGAGGCCGAGGTCTCGCGCCACGCCCATCGAGGTCCACCGGAATCCCACGCCCTGGACCTGTCCGACGAAGCGCAGCCGCAGCCGCCGCGCGTCGTCCGGAAGCGGCCTGGGCGCGTCGTCCGCGCCCGTCTCCCTGCGCCTGTGCCAGAACATCCGCGCCTCCGATCTTGCCCGCGCCGTCCGTCAGCAGCGCGCGCACGCCGGGCCCGCCCCGGCGCTGTTGGCTTATGATGGTCGAGCCGCGCCGCCGGGTCCCGTGGGGTGCCTACGCGTACAATACTAGCTGCGTTGAGATGTTCCGCGACGCGCGGGCGGCGAGCGGTCGCCCGCGCGTCCGTGTGCTTAGGAGGCTCGATGGGCTGCACAAGAAGAGAGTTCCTCGCGCTTGCGTCCGCCGGCACCGTCGCCGGGCTCGCCGGTTGCGTCCCCTCGCGGCAGACGCCGCAGACCCCCTCTGACGACACGTCCTCCCCGGACCCCTCCGTCGACCTCTCGGAGTTCGAGTCTCTGGCGCTCGACGCGTCGGCGTGGCGCTACGACGAGGACAACGACGTCTACTACCAGCTCGGCCTGACCTACTGCCTCTCGCCCGCGACCGACACCTACGAGTCGCTCGCCGTCTTCGTGCCCGGCGCCTACTTCAGCGCCGAGAAGAACGGTGACACCTACACCTGCACCGTCAACGACAAGGCGGTGGTCGGGGCCTTCACCGCGGCGACGGCGCCCGTTCTCATGCCCATCAACACCGGCTCGCTCGCCGCGCAGTCGAGCCCCACCTCCTACGCTTTCGACGGGCTCGGGCCCTACATGGACGCCGGCTGCGTCTACGTCTACGCGGGCTTCCGCGGCCGATCGGCGGGCTACGACACCGCCTCGGGCTCCGACGAGCTCTTCCCGGGCGGCTCCCCGTGGCCGGTCGTGGACCTCAAGGCGGCTGTTCGCTACCTGCGCTACAACGCCTCCCGCCTCCCCTGCGACGCGAGCCGCGTCTTCGTGTTCGGCTTCGGAGGGGGCGGCGGGGCGAGCGCGGTGCTCGGCGCCTCGGGCGACTCCGAGCTCTTCGAGCCCTACCTCACCTCGATCGGGGCGATCACGCACGACGCCGAGGGAGCCGCCGTCTCGGACGCCATCGCGGGCAGCGCCTCGTGGTGCCCCGTCACCTCGTTCGACACCGCCGACGCGGCCTACGAGTGGTGCCAGGGCCAGTACGCCACCGACGGCACGCGCGCCGAGGGCTCGTGGACGCGCCTGCTCTCGCAGGACCTCGCGGCCGCCTACGGGGCATGGGTCAACGAGATGGACCTGCGCGACGCGGACGACGCCCAGCTCACCCTCGACGAGACCGAGACCGGCGTCTACGCCCAGGGCTCGTACGCCGACGCCCTGCTCGACTGCGTCAACGAGGCCGCGACCACCTTCGTGCAGGGCACGGCGTTCCCCTACGCCTACACCCCGCAGCGCCTCGAGGACCCGACCTTCCCCGGCGACCCCAACCTCGCCGCCACGCGCGAGGCCGACGTCGCGTCGTCGACGCCCGCGTCGGAGGCGCCCGCCGACGGGACGGGAGAGGCGCCCGCGACGGGGGACGCCACCGCGCAGGAGGACGCGTCCAAGACGCTCGCGGGCGTCGCGCAGGTGCAGTCGACGATCTATGACAGCGCCCAGAGCTACTTCGCAGCGCTCAACGCGGACTCCTGGTGGATCAACTACAACCACCGCTCCATGAGCGTCACCGTCTCGAGCCTCCGCGACTTCGTCACGCGCATGCGCCCCGCCGCGCAGCCCGCCTCGCCCTTCGACCTCCCTGACCGCAGCTCGCGCGTCAACCAGCTCTTTGGCATCGGCGAGGAGTCGACCCTGCACTTCGACGCCATCGCCGCCGGCCTCATCGACGCCAACCTCGACACCTACGCGGCGTGCGCCGACTGGCCCGCCGAGGAGGAGGTCGCCTGGCAGGAGGACCTCGAGAAGGTGGACGCGCTCGAGACGGACATGGCGACGCGCGTGTCCCTCATGAACCCGCTGTTCTGGCTGAGCGGCCACTACGACGGCTACGGCCAGGCCTCCGTCGCGCCCCACTGGCGCATCAACGAGGGCCTGTTCGACACCGACGCCCCGCTGTGCACGGCGGCGAACATCGTGTTCGCCCTGCGCAAGTACGACGGCGTCGCCAGCGTCTCCCACACGCCCGTCTGGGGGCAGGGCCACGTCCTCGCCGAGCGCAGCGGGTCGGCGACCTCCAACCTGATCTCCTGGGTCACGTCCTGCTGCTCGGCCTAGGCGGTGATCGCGATGGGGGAGGGCGATAGGAACGCTGTGCCCGCGGCCCGCGGCGCGCTGGCGCCGCGGCAGTCGCTCGCCGTCGGCGTGACGCTCTTCTCGATGTTCTTCGGCGCGGGGAACCTCATCCTCCCTCCGCTGCTGGGCGTCCAGGCCGCGAGCGCCTGCCCGCCTGCCCTCGCGGGGTTCCTCGTGGCGGGGGTGGGCCTGCCCGTCATGGGCATCGTGGCGGTCGCCCTCGCGGGAACCCTGCGCGACCTCGCGGGGCGCGTCCACCCGACGTTCGCGCGCGTCTTCGTCGCGCTCGTCTACCTGGCGATCGGGCCGTGCCTGGCCATCCCGCGCACGGCGTCGACGGCCTTCGAGATGCTCGCCCCGCTGCTGGGAGGGGGCGTTTCCCTCGAGGCGGCGCGACTGGTCTTCTCGGTCGCCTTCTTCGCGGTGGCGTACGTCCTCGCCATGCGCCCGGGCCGCCTGACCCGCCTGCTCGGCCGCGTCACGGGACCGGCGCTCATCCTGCTCATCGTCGCGGTGGTGGCGGCCTCGCTCGCCGCGCTGCTCGGCGCGCCCGCCCTGCCGGACGTCGCGCCGGTGGCGCCCTACGACGGCAACGCCGCGGCCCAGGGCTTCCTCACGGGCTACCAGACCATGGACCTGCTCGCGTCGCTCACCTTCGGCCTCGTGATCGCCACCAACATCCGCTCCCTCGGCGTGACCGACGACCGCGGCGTCATGCGCGAGGTGTGCCGTGCCGGGGCGGTGGCGGGCGTCCTCATGGTGGCGGTCTACGGCGGGCTTGCCGCCGTCGGCCTCGAGCTCAGTGCCGCCATGCCCGACGCGACCAACGGGGCCGCCGTCATCACCGCGTCTGCGACCCTGCACTTCGGCGTCGCGGGCACCGTGGTGGTGGCCGCCATCTTCCTGCTCGCGTGCCTGAACGTCTGCATCGGGCTCATCAGCTGCTGCGGGACGTACTTCTCGCAGGAGCTCCCAGGCGTGTCGTACCGCGCCTGCGCCCTCGCCTTCGCCGTCTTCTCGTGCGCCGTCTCCAACCTCGGCCTCGATGCCATCATCGCCTTCTCGTCCACGCTGCTCGGCGTGCTCTACCCGCCCGCTATCGTCCTGGTCGCCCTGGGCCTCGCGCGCCGCGCCTGCGACGCCGTGGCGCCCGTGTGGCCCTGGACCGTCGGCGTGACCGTTGCCGTGAGCGCGGTGACGGGCGCGCGCGACGCGCTGGCTCCCGGCCTCCCCCTGCCCCTCGATTCCCTCCCACTGGCCGACCTCGGCCTCGGGTGGCTCGTCCCCGCGCTCGTCACGGCCGCCGCGAGCGCCGCGGTGACGCTGGCGGCCCGCCGCCGCGCCTCAGCGTGACCGGCGCCTCGCGCCCTCCGTCAGAAAGGATCTCCCATGAAGCGAACCAGCCAGCTCCCCCGCATCCTCCTCGGTGCCCTCGCCCTCGTGCTCGTCTGCTGCGTCGTGGCGATCACGGGGTGCTCGGGCGCGGGGCAGACGGGCTCCCAGGACTCCCAGGAGTCCCAGCAGGGCACCGACGACGCCGCGCAGGACGCGTCCTCCGAGGCGCTCGAGGCCCGAGACGCCGCGCTCGACCCCGACGACCCGTACGCCTCGGGCATCCACCACGCCGTCATCGAGGTCGAGGGGTACGGCACCATCGAGGTGGCCCTCAACGCCAACGTGGCGCCGCTCACCGTCTCGAACTTCTGCCACCTCGTCGAGGAGGGCTTCTATGACGGCCTGACGTTTCACCGCGTGGTGCCCGGCTTCATGATCCAGGGCGGCGACCCCGCCGGCGACGGCACCGGGGGCTCGGAGGCGACGATTATCGGGGAGTTCGCCGACAACGGCATTCCCAACGGACTGCTCCACGTGCGCGGCACCATCTCGATGGCCCGCTCGAGCGACTACGACTCCGCGAGCTCGCAGTTCTTCATCATGCAGGAGACCACGTCCTCGCTCGACGGCCAGTACGCCGCGTTCGGGAGCGTCACGTCCGGCATGGAGGTCGTCGACGCCATCTGCGAGGACGTTCCCGTGGCAGACCAGCAGAGCGGGCTGGTGGCAGCCGAGGACCAGCCCGTCATCACGAGCATTACGCTTGTTGACTAGCTAACATTCCCACAAAGGTAAATGCACTAACTTACTGAGGACCGTGTAAGGTTTCAATATAATTTCCGCAAACGGCAGAAAAATCCCAATTTGCGTGCTATACTTGGCCAACGTGAAAGGAGTGGCCTATGTATGCCATTGGGGAGTACCTCGTCCATCCCGGTCAGGGAGTCTGTCGGGTCGAGGAAGTGACGGAGGGTCCCCAGGCGGTGTACCGGCTGCTGCCCGTTGGCGCTCGCCACCCGGTCCACATCAGCTTTCCCGTTGCGAACGAGGCGCGCCTGCGCCCCGTCCTCACGCGCGACGAGGCCGAGCGCATCATCGAGGGCTACCCCGAGCTCGACGTCGAGGAGTTCCGGGCGCGCAACAACTCGCTCGAGGAGGAGCACTACCGCATGGAGATGCGCCAGGGCTCGTGCCTCGACTCGGTGCGGATCGTGAAGACGTTCCGCCGGCGCATAGCCGACCTCTCCGCGCGCAACAAGAAGCCCCCGGTCGCCTACGAGCGCATCCTCAGGGAGGCGCGCGAGCGCTCCTGCTCGGAGCTCGCCGTCGCGCTCGGCTGCACGCCCGAGGACGTCGCGGTGCTCTTCCAGGAGCGCATGGGGGAGACAGAGGACAACTGACCCCGCGGCGCGCCGCCGCGCGAGGTTACGTCTGTGCCACCGTTGCATGTGCTTGGTGTGACGGATGCTTGAGCTGTCGGTAGAATGGGCAGGATATCCGAACCGCCATCTACCCAAGGAGAGACATGGCAGAGAAGGACCTGGCACAGGCGGGCGCCCCCGAGGGGCGTGCGATCATCACCGTTCTGGGCAGCGACCGCCCGGGCATCGTCGCGGCGGTGGCCGGCGCCCTGAGCGAGCGCAGCGCCAACATCCTCGACATCTCGCAGACCATCCTGCAGGGCATCTTCACCATGACGATGCTCGTCGACCTGGGCGGCGCCGGCTTCTCGGAGCTCAAGGAGCGCCTCGAGGAGCTCTCGGGCTCGCTCGGCGTCCAGATCATGATGCAGCGCGAGGAGGTCTTCAAGTACATGTATCGCCTCTAGCAATAGGGGCGCCCGGCCGCGCAGGCCACGACCACAGGAGGTAGCCCATGATTCGCATTGCAAAGGGGGCGGGGTGGCCCATCCTCACCCCACGCGAGACGCCCGCGTTCGACCATGTGGCGGACGCCTACCCCATGCCCTCGGTCGCGCTCGGCCTCCCTGCGGTCTCTGACGGGCTCTACCACGGCTACGAGCGCGTGGACGTGGTGGAGCCCGAGCTCTACCAGAAGTACGACGTCAAGCGCGGCCTGCGCAACGCCGACGGGTCGGGCGTGCTCGTGGGCCTCACCACCATCTCCAACGTGCACGGCTACATCAAGACCGACCACGGCGTCGTGCCCGACGACGGCGACCTGATCTACCGCGGCTACCACGTCGCGGACCTCATCGGCGCCTCGCAGGCCGAGGACCGCTTCGGCTACGAGGAGGTCGCCTACCTGCTCATCTCGGGGCGGCTCCCCACCCGCGCCGAGCTCGACGACTTCCGCGCCCGCGTCGACGCGCGCAAGCAGCTCCCCGAGGGCTACCTCGGCCTCTTCCCGCGCGCGACCTACAGCCACTCCATCATGAACGTCCTGCAGCGCGCCACGCTGCTGCTCTACGCCTTCGACCCCAACCCGGACGACACCTCGCCCACCCACGAGGTCGACGTCGCGCTCTCGCTGCTCGGGCGCTGGCCGCGCACCGCGGCCGTGGCGCACGCGGCGCACGTCGCCGAGCAGAACGACACCAAGCTCATGGTGCCGCCGGTGCGCGAGGGCTACTCGATGGCCGAGACCGTCCTCGACGTCCTCAGGAGCGACGAGGGCTTCACGCACGAGGAGGCCATGCTGCTCGACGTCATGCTCATCCTCCACGCGGAGCACGGCGGCGGCAACAACTCGACCTTCACCACCCGCGTGCTCTCGTCCTCGGGCACGGACGCCTACTCGGCCTACGCCGCGGCCATCGGCTCGCTCAAGGGCCCCAAGCACGGCGGCGCAAACTACAAGGCGAACGACATGATCGAGGACGTCGCGGCTCACGTTCGCGACTGGTCGAACGACGACGAGGTGGCGGGCTACCTTGCCAAGATCCTGCGCAAGGAGGCCTTTGACGGGGCGGGGCTGCTCTACGGCCTGGGCCACGCGGTCTACACCAAGACCGACCCGCGCGCCGAGATCATCCGCGGCTTCGCGCGCCGCATCGCCGAGCAGAAGGGGCAGGTCGACAAGCTCGACCTCATCGCGAGCATCGAGCGGCTCGGCCCCCAGGTCATGCGCGACGTCCGCGGCATCACCAAGCCCATCAGCACCAACATCGACATGTACACCGGCTTCGTCTACTCCATGCTCGGGATCCCGCAGGACCTCTACACGCCGATCTTCGCGATGGCGCGCCTTGCGGGCTGGACCGCGCACCGCATGGAGGAGCTCTACGGCGCGGGTCGCATCATCCGCCCGGCCTACAACTCCGTCATGCCCAACTCGGGCGACTACGTGCCCATAGACGAGCGCTAGCGAGACGCCGCCGCGCCGGCGTCTGTCGGCGCGGCGGCGTGGGTCGCGGACGGCTGCGCGCGGGGAATACCCTGTCCTCCCAACGCGCTTTTTTCTCACGAAACCCCTGTCATTGGGTATCACTTTTTATGTTGAGGCCGCCAGGACAGCATTGAATGACCCGATTCGGGCCGCTCGTGCCACGTTTGCCAGACGATTGGGTGCTCTTGTCGCCCCCGAGACACGGTGGGGGATGGGAGCACTACCCAATCGCCGGGCTTTCCGACAGATTTGACTTCTCTCGGTGACGCGACGGGCCCTCATTACCCAATGGCTGACATTTCCTGGCAGCTCACGTGCCACGCACCACCGAATGGAGGGACAACAAAAGGGGGAGAAGGACCTCGCCGGTCCTTCTCCCCCTGCTGCGTGAGCGTGGGCGCGCGGAGGCTACTCCTGACCCTCCTCCTCGTCCTCCTCGTCGAGGCGCAGGGGCCGGAAGCTGGCGGTGTCGCCGCCGACGACGTTCTTGTTCGCCTCCTCGACGGAGCGCTCGCGGTCCTCGCGCATGCGGACGGAGAAGATGTCCTCGTCCTCCTCCTCGCGCGCCTCCGCCTCGGCGGTGGTGAGGGGCGCCGAGACCGCGGGCTCGCCCACGGGCCGCTCGACGCGGGTGAGCTTGTGCTGGCGCTTGGTGCGCGAGAAGAGCGGGACGTACTCGTAGATGAGGCTCGAGTTCTCGAGGCCGTACCAGCGCGCCGGCGTGCCGCACAGGCTGCGGATGAAGTACTTGATCTCCATGCAGCGGCGGTTGATGCCGGAGATCTCGGTCTCGGGGGAGAGCGTCTTGCGGATGAGGCAGAAGCGGAAGTCGCCCACCACGCTCGGCTCGAGGTAGATCGAGTACTTGTGCTCCTGCGGGGCGAGCTGGCCGCGCTCCACGAGGCCCGAGACGATCTGGTAGAGGTAGGTGTTGACGCGCTGGTTGACCTTGAAGCCCAGGCGGAGCTGGATCTTGAAGAGGAAGTCGGTGCCGAAGTCCTCGACGATGTACTCGTGCGTGAAGGGCTCCTCGGTCACCTGCACGTTGAGGAAGTAGTAGGCGCGGGCGCGCTTGGGCTGCTTGTC
The DNA here is from genome assembly GCF_900119385.1 of Thermophilibacter mediterraneus. Taxonomy (GTDB): domain Bacteria; phylum Actinomycetota; class Coriobacteriia; order Coriobacteriales; family Atopobiaceae; genus Thermophilibacter; species Thermophilibacter mediterraneus. Next base: position 156,682 of record NZ_FPKO01000009.1, on the reverse strand, counting down.
GAGGATTGAGTAGAGGATGTCGCGGTCGAGCTTGTCGAACGACGAGTCGTTGGTCAGGAAGACCAGGTTGTCGGCGAGCAGCGGGTAGTCCTCGTCGTGGCTGAGGTCGAAGATCTGGTCGAGGTACTTGCTGATGGGCAGGTAGAGGGTCTGGGTGCGCTCGATGGCGGTGCCGCGGCGCCACACGTACATGACCAGGAAGATGGCGGCGGCGATGACCACGGTGACGTAGCCGCCGTGGAAGAACTTCGTCAGGCTCGAGAAGAAGAACATGAACTCGATGGCGCCGAAGAAGACCGCGAACGGGACGGCGAGCGCGGGCTTGTGGCAGATGCGCGAGAGGTACGTGAAGAGCAGCACCGTGGTCATGAGCATGGTCACGGTGATGGCCAGGCCGTAGGCGGCCTCCATGTGCGCGGAGGTCTGGAAGAGCAGCACCACGCAGATGCAGGCGACCCACATGACGTTGTTGACCATGGGGATGTAGATCTGGCCCTTGGTCTCCGACGGGTAGTTGATGCGCATGTGCGGCATGAGGTCGAGGCGGACGGCCTCGGAGACGATGGAGAAGGACCCGGTGATGAGGGCCTGCGACGCGATGATGGCCGCGAAGGTGGAGAGGACCACGGCGAACACGCGGACCTGCTCGGGCAGCATCTGGAAGAAGGGGTTGAGGTCGGGGATGGCGGCGAGGTCGGCGGAGCCGTTGCTGGCGAGGATCCAGGCGCCCTGCCCAAGGTAGTTGAGGATGAGGCAGACCTTCACGAACGGCCAGGTGGCATAGATGTTGGGCTTTCCGACGTGCCCCATATCCGAGTAGAGGGCCTCGGCGCCGGTGGTGCAGAGGAAGACGTTGCCGAGGACCATGACGCCGGCGGCGTTGAGGTTGCCGTCAAAGAGGAACATGACGCCGCGCACGGGGTTGAGCGCGCGCAGGACGCCGAAGTTCTCGAAGATGTGCGGCAGGCCCGCCACCGCCAGGAAGAGGAACCACAGGGTCATGATGGGGCCGAAGGCCTTGCCGATCTTCGAGGTGCCGGCCTTCTGGAGGAAGAAGAGCACGCACAGGATGCAGATGACGATGGCCACGACGATGTGCTGGTTGTCACCTATGACGCCGTAGAAGAAGTCAACGGTCCTCAGGCCCTCGATGGCCGTGGTGACGGTGACGGCGGGGGTGAGGATGCCGTCGGCGAGAAGCGCGGCGCCGCCGATCATGGCCGGGATGATGAGCCAGCGGCCGCAGCGCTTGACCAGGCTGAAGAGGGCGAAGATTCCGCCCTCGTTGTGGTTGTCGGCCTTCATGGCCACGAGGACGTACTTGACGGTGGTGATGAGGGTGAGGGTCCAGATGATGAGGGAGAGCGCGCCCAGGACGACGTCCTCCGACATCGTGGCGAGGCCGCCGTTGCCGGCGATGATCGCCTTGAGGGTGTACATGGGGCTCGTGCCGATGTCTCCGTACACGACGCCCAGGGTGACGAGGATCATAGCCGCGGAGAGGGGGATGCCGGCGCTCTTTGCCTTGCGTCCGGTGGATGCCAGCGCGGTCTTTTTCGCTGTCATGACACTCCAAACTCGAAAGCCAGTAGATGAGGCACGGCCCGACCGGCCGTGAGCCTAGCAGCCTAGCCTATCACTTTGTCGTCAGAGTAGAATTGGCCTTTGGACAGGCATTCGGACGAAAGGGGAGAGATGGCCGACGAGGAGAGGGGCGCGGCGACGACGGGCGCGCCCGAGCAGACGAGGGACTACGCCGTCGTGTCGGCGCAGCGCGCCCGCGAGGTTCCCGAGGGCGCCTCGGCGCGCCTCACGTGGTCGGGCGGAGACGCCCCGATCGACTACGAGGCCCGTGCCGCCCACGTCGAGGTTCGCGACGACGCGGGCACGCTGGTCGGGCAGATGTTCTCGCTCTCGTACGTGGCCCTCGGGGAGGACGGGCGGCCCGACCCGGCGCGCCCCGTGACCTTTGCCTACAACGGCGGCCCGGGCTCGAGCTCGGTGCCCATCAACTTCGGGGGCATCGGGCCGCGCCGCGTGAGGCCCGACGGCATGCGTCACGTGCGCGCCGACGCCCCCGTCGAGGACAACCCGCACACGCTGCTCGTCGACTCCGACGTGGTGTTTCTCGACGCGCTCGGCACGGGCTGGTCGGTGCTCGCGGAGGATGCCGACCCCAAGAAGGTCTTCTGCACCGACGGCGACGCCGACGCCTTCGCGCGCGCCATCTGCGCGTGGCTCACGGAGAACGGTCGCTGGTCGAGCCCGCTGTACCTCTACGGCGAGTCCTACGGCACCGTCCGCAACGCCGCGCTCATGCGGCTGCTCGGCGAGCGGGGCGTGCAGCTCACGGGTGTGGTCATGCTCTCCGCCGTCTTCAACATCGCGGGTCTGATCAACCCCGGGGACGACCTCTACTACCTGGGAATGATGCCCACCTTTGCCGCCACGGCACAGTTCTTCGGCAAGGCCGGGGCGGGGGTGGACGAGGACGAGTGGTTCGACCGTGCCATGGCCTTCGCCGAGGACGAGCTCGCCGGCGCGCTGCTGCGCGGCGACCGACTCGGCGAGGAGCGCGAGCGCGCGGTCGCGCGGCGCATGTCCGAGTTCATCGGGCTGGACGCCGAGCACATCCTGTCCCGCCGCCTGCGCGTCGACCTGCTCGACTTCCGGCGTCACCTGCTCGCCGACGAGGGACGCGTGTGCGGGCGCCTCGACACGCGCTTCTCGTCTGACGGCCCCTCCCCGATGCAGTCCTTCGACACGTGGCTTGCCGGCGAGGACGCCGCCGACGACGCGCTCGAGGGGGCGTGGGTGCGGGCGTTCCGCCGCTTCTGCGCGGACGAGCTGGGCTACCGCGGGCCGGCGCGCTACCTCTCCAACAACTACGACAAGGTCAACGCGTCCTGGGACTGGGGCCACGAGGAGCCGGGCCTGGGGCGCGTGGCCACGCCCAACATGGCCCTCGACGTCGCCGTGGCGCTGCGGCGCAACCCGACCTGCAAGCTCGCGATCATCGGTGGTCGCTACGACGCGGCGACCACGTGGTGGAACGTCGTGCACGACATGAGCCACCAGTTCCTCTCCGACGAGCTCAAGGGGCGCGTGAGCTGGTACCGCTACGGCTGCGGCCACATGGCCTACGTCGACGCGGACGCGCTCGCCGCGATGGGGCGCGACGTTCACGAGTTCTACGGGAAGCGCTAGGTGCCGTGGTCCTTCTCGCCCTGTCGTCGCGCGTGCGAAAGAACAGTGGCGAGGCCGGGAAGTGGCGGGGAGCCCCGCGGTTTCGTGTGAGAATGTTCGCCGGACGGGAAACGACGGGCGAGAGGTGACCCGATGGAGTTTGTGGCGACGTGCCCCAAGGGCTTCGAGCGACTGCTGGCCGACGAGCTGAGGCGCATGGGCTCCGGGCGCGTGCGCCCGCTCGCGGGCCAGGTCTCGTTTGGGGACCGGATCGAGGACGCCTACCGCGCGTGCCTGTGGTCGCGCCTCGCGTCGCGCGTGCTGGTCGTGCTCGCGCGCGTGGGCGCGCACGACGCGGACGCGCTCTACGAGGGCGTCTCCGCCATCCCCTGGGAGGGTCAGCTCGCCGCGGGGGCGACGCTGGCCGTCGACGCCCATGGCACCAACGCCCAGCTCAGGAACACCCAGTTCGTCGCCCTTCGCGTCAAGGACGCCATCTCGGACCGCCTGGTCGCCGAGCGCGGCGTCCGCCCCGTCACGGACACGGCGCGCCCCGACCTCACCGTCGACGTCCGCCTCACGGGCGGTCACGCCACGGTGTCGATCGACCTCGCGGGGGAGCCGCTCTTCCGGAGGGGCTATGACTCGCGCGGGGCGGACGGCGTCGCGCCGCTGCGTCCCGACTACGCAGCGGCGCTGCTCGCCGCGGGGGGCTGGCGGGAGGTCTGCGACGGAGCCGGCCCCGAGGGCCCCGTGCTCGCGGCGCTCTGGCCCGGGCAGGGCAGCGTGCTCGTGGAGGCGGCCGGGGAGGCGCTCGACCGGGCGCCGGGCATGCTGCGGGCGCGCTGGGGCTTCACGGGGTGGGCTGGTCACGACGAGCCCGCCTGGCTCTCGCTCCTCGAGGAGGCGCGGGCGCGCTCCGTCGCGGGCGAGGGAAGGCCGTGCTCGCTGCTCGTCGCCGACGATCGCCCCGGGGCGGTCGCGTCGTGCCGCCAGGCCCTGCGCGCCGCCGGGGTGGCACTTGAGCCGAGGGTCGTCTCGCCCGACGAGGCGACCGGTGCCGCCCGTGCGGCCGCGTCGGCCCTGGTGACCTGCGACCTCTCGTGGATCTCCGACGGCGCCCCCGCCCGCGAGGCCGCCGCGCTCGCCGCCTCGTCGGGGGCGGCCGGCCTGCGCGTCGCGGCGCTGGCGCGCACCGCCGCGCTCGACGCCGCCCTGCGCTCCGAGCCCGAGGTGACCGAGGTCATCGTGGGGCGCGACCCGGCACAGGTCCGCGTCTACGCACCCCGTCGGGACGTGGAGCCCCCCGCGACCGTGGAGGTCGCCGGCGAGCGCGTGCCCGTGCTCGTGCCGGCGTCGGACCAGTTCGCCCGGCGCCTCGCCAAGGTCGCGCGCCTGCGCGCGAGGTGGGCGCGTCGCGAGGACGTGAGCTGCTACCGCGTCTACGACGCGGACCTCCCCGACTACGCCGTGGCGATCGAGCTCTACGAGGGCTCCGAGACCCCGGGGCGCTGGCTGCAGGTCTCCGAGTACGCCGCCCCGCGCGGGGTGGACCCGGAGCTCGCCCGCCGCAGGCTGCTCGACGTGCTCGCCATCGCGCCGCGCGCGCTGGGCGTCGCACCGCGCGACGTGAGCGTGCGCGTTCGCACGCGCGCCCGCGGCGGTTCTCAGTACGCCGACGAGGGGCGCGCCCCCGAGCGCGCCGCGCGCGGGGCCCGCCGCGACCGTCCGGGGCGCGTGGAGCTGCCCGCGGGGGCGCACCTGGTGGATGAGGGTGGCCTCACCTTCGAGGTCAACTTCGACGCGCGCCACGACTGCGGCATCTTCCTCGACCACCGCGAGACGCGCTCGCGCATCCGCGAGATGATGAAGCGGACCCAGGGCTCCAGGCGCTTCCTCAACCTGTTTGCCTACACCGGCACGGCCACCTGCTACGCGGCAGACGGCGGCGCCAAGTTCACCACCACCGTGGACCTCTCCCGCCCCTCGCTCGACTGGGCGCGGCGCAACATGGCGCGCAACGGCTTCACGGGCCCGGAGCACGAGTTCGTGCAGGCGGACGTGCTCGCCTGGGTGAGCGAGCAGCGCCACACGCGCAACCGCTGGGACCTGATCTTCTGCGACGTGCCCACGTTCTCCAACTCCGCGCGCATGCGCAAGGCCTCGTTCGACGTGCAGAGAGATCACGTCGAGCTCATCATCGGCGTCTCGCGTCTGCTCGTGCGTGGCGGATCGGCGATCTTCTCGTGCAACCTGCGCGGCTTCAAGCCGGACGTCGAGAAGCTCGGGCGCGCCGGCGTGCGCCTCACCGACATAACCGACGAGACCATCCCCGAGGACTTCGCGCGAAACCGCAAGATTCACCACGCCTACCTCGTGGAGCGGGCGTAGGTCGGGGCGCTCCGCCCGCCGCCGCTCGGCGTCCGTCCGCGTAGGGGAGGCCCGACCCCGAGGCGCACGCGCGTAGAATCTACCTACACGTGTGGGTATGGCGCGGGCACCGGCTCGCGCCCAGAGCAATTGGGGGAACACGCAATGGACGCACGCATCGAGGCCACGGTCAAGACCTGGCAGGACAACGTCACCGATCCCGACCTCGCCGCCGAGCTCGCCGAGCTCGTCAAGGACGGCAACGAGGACAAGCTCTTCGACGCCTTCTACCGCACCCTCGCCTTCGGCACCGCGGGACTTCGCGGCACCCTCGGCGTCGGCACCAACCGCATGAACGTCTACGTGGTCGCCCAGGCCACCCAGGGCGTCGCGGACTATCTGAACGCGCACTACGACAACCCCACGCTCGCGCTCGCGCGCGACTCGCGCAACAAGGGCGAGGACTTCCAGCGCGTCGCCGCCGGCGTGCTCGCCGCCAACGGCGTGCACGTCTACGTGTACCCGCGCATCGAGCCCGTTCCCACGCTCTCCTTCGCGGTGCGCTACCTGCACACCTCCGCGGGCATCGTCCTGACCGCCTCCCACAACCCGGCTCCCTACAACGGCTACAAGGTCTACAACGACAACGGCGGCCAGATCACCGATGAGGCCGCTGCCGAGATCTCGGCGAACATCGCCAAGGCCGACCCGTTCGGCGTCAAGATCATGGACTTCGACGAGGGCGTCGAGAAGGGCCTGATCGAGTGGACGCCCGAGGAGGTCCTCGACTCCTTCATCGACAGCATCAAGAAGGTCTCCGTCCCCGGCTTCAAGGCGTCGGACGACTACTCGGTGGTCTACACCCCGCTCAACGGCACCGGCATGGAGCTCGTGACCCGCATCCTCAAGGAGATCGGCGTCGAGAAGGTCTCCGTGGTCCCCGAGCAGGCCAACCCGGACGGCAACTTCCCCACCTGCACCTATCCCAACCCCGAGTTCCGCGAGGCCCTCGAGCTGGCGCTCAACCTCGCGGAGGAGGTCAAGCCCAACCTCGTCGTTGCCACCGACCCCGACGCCGACCGCATGGGCACCGCCATCCCGCACGACGGCGACTACGTCCTTCTCTCCGGCAACGAGATGGGCGTCCTGCTCATGGACTGGCTCGCCACGATGGCCCGCGACCGCGGCGAGGACGTGAGCCGCAAGGTCGCCGTCTCCACGATCGTCTCGTCCTCCATGCCCGACGCCCTCGCGCGCGACTGGGGCTTCGAGATGAGGCGCGTGCTCACCGGCTTCAAGTACATCGGCGACCAGATCGACCAGCTCAAGGACGAGGGCGAGGAGGACCGCTTCCTCATGGGCTTCGAGGAGTCCTACGGATATCTCGTGGGCACGCACGCCCGTGACAAGGACGCCATCGTCGCCACGATGCTCTGCGTCGAGATGGCCTCCTACTACGCCGAGAAGGGCATGGACCTCTACGAGGCCATGGACGCCCTCTACCAGAAGTACGGCTACTACCTCAACGGCACCGTCAACGCCTCCTTCCCGGGTGCCGCCGGCGCCGACAAGATGGCCGCCATCATGGACGGGCTGCGCACCAACCCGCCCGTCGAGATCGCCGGCTACAAGGTCACCGGCGTGACCGACTACGCCACCGGCCCCGAGATGCCGCGCGTCTCCGGTCTTCAGAAGGAGGAGCCGCAGGTCCTGCCGACCGCAAACGTCATTGAGTTCCGCCTCGAGGACGACAACAAGGTCATCTTCCGTCCGTCCGGCACCGAGCCCAAGGTGAAGGCGTACCTGTTCTCGAAGGGTGCCACGCGCGCCGAGTCCGAGGCCGTGCGCGCCAAGCTCGAGGCCGCGTCCAAGGAGATTCTGTCCTAGGCACGTCAGTGCGCGGCGGTGAGCCCCGCCGGACCTCATGCAGAGGCGCGCTTCGCGAAGCCTCTGCGCGAGGGTCCGGCGGGGCTCCCGTGCGAAGGGGCCCACCCGGCTCCCGAGAGGAGGCTTCGCGAAGCGCTCCCTCGTGGAACCGGGTGGGCCCCTCTTCGTGGAGGTGTGTGGCCGGGCTACTCGGCGGCGTCGCCCTCGGTGCCCGCGTCCGCGGCGCGCAGCACGTAGAGGGTGTCGCACGTCGAGGCAAGGGTCGCGGGCGCCCAGGGATGGGCGCTCACGTCGGGGGAGGTGGGGTCGTAGACCACCACGGTGCCGTCCTCGTTCTCGGTCACGAGCAGCACCCAGTGCTCCATGCTGGTGAGCGTGCCGGCCTTGGCCTGGATGAGCAGGTAGGCCCCGGAGTCGAGCATCTGGGAGAGGTTGTCGCCGTTGGACGTGTAGGTCTCGCACGTGAGGCCGAGCTCCGCGGAGCCGCTCGTGAGGTAGTCGCCCGACATGGCGGCGTCGCCGCTCGCGAGGCCGGCGTCGGTCACCGCCTGGGCGATGTCGGCGGGGGAGCGGTCGTTTCTGCCGGTGAGGCCCATGTAGGCCATCGAGACCGCGGTGGGTCCCGAGCCGCTCACGGCGAGCGGGTGGCCGGCGTAGTCGACGGCGCCCCAGCGCGCGTCCCAGCACCAGAGCTGCGGGGCGCTCCCCTGGGTGACGGCCTCGTCGTAGGGCTGCGCGGTCTTCTCGGCCTCGGGGTAGGACGCCACGAAGTCGATGGCCTCGGGAACCTCGAGGGCGAGCTCGAGCAGCGCCTGGTCGGAGTAGCTGCTCGCGTTGGCGGCGATCTGCGCGAGCCTCTCGCCGCGGTCGAGCTCGGTCGCGAACTGGGTGGTGAGCTCCTCCGAGACGCCCGAGGCGACGCGGGCGTCGACGGGGTTGGTCTCGCCGGAACCCTGGCTCGAGGAGCAGCCCCTCACGCAGCTCGAGATGCCCACGACGAGAAGGACCACGAGCACGACGGCCAGCGCGCCCAGGATGAGCAGGCGGCGGTCGACGCCGAGGATGCGGTTGCGACCGCCCTGGAAGTTGATGGAGCGCGCTCGAACCGGGTAGCCGGGGCCCCCGCGTCCCGGGCCCTTGAGGCCGCCGCCGCGCTGCCGCGTGCCGCGCGGGCCGTGGTAGGAGCCCTGCGGGGTGATGGGCGGGCGGGAGGAGTGGTTGTACTGGCGCGACGAGGAGCCCGTGCGCTCGGAGCCCGAGCGCAGCCTTCCGTTGCGATCGTTGTATGCCATGGGACCCCCTGGGACAGGGCACGTGCGTGCGGCGTTTTCCTTATCGCATGATACGCCCGGTTCGCCCCGTGGTTCTTCTCTGCCCGAGGGGGTATTCGGGGAGCGGCGGGGCACCGTCCGACGCCGGGGACGAAAGAGGGCCCGGACGCGCCTCTCCGAGCGGCGTCCGGGCCCCGTGGAAGTGCTATGTCGTGGGCGTTGTCGGAGGCACCGGGTCGGCGACTCCAGCGGGGGCGGCGGAACCGACCCGGTGCCTCCGACAACGCCCACGACATAGCACTTCCACGGGGCCCGGACGCCGCTCGGAGAGGCGCGTCCGGGCCCTCTTTCGTCCCCGGCGTCGGACGGTGCCCCGCCGCTCCCCGAATACCCCCTCGGGCAGAGAAGAACCACGGGGCGAACCGGGCGTATCATGCGATAAGGAAAACGCCGCACGCACGTGCCCTGTCCCAGGGGGTCCCATGGCATACAACGATCGCAACGGAAGGCTGCGCTCGGGCTCCGAGCGCACGGGCTCCTCGTCGCGCCAGTACAACCACTCCTNGGGCGACTCCAGCGGGGGCGGCGGAACCGACCCGGTGCCTCCGACAACGCCCACGACATAGCACTTCCACGGGGCCCGGACGCCGCTCGGAGAGGCGCGTCCGGGCCCTCTTTCGTCCCCGGCGTCGGACGGTGCCGCCGCCTCCGGTGTTGCCGCCGTCGCCGGTGTTGTCACCGGTGCCGTCGCCCGTCCCGTCGCCCGTGCCGGGCTCGTCGACGGTGGGCTCGTCGACGGTGGTGTCGTCCGTGCCCTCGTCGGTCGTCTCCTCCTCCTCGTCCTCGAGGTAGGTCTCGGGGGAGGAGGTGCCCACGAAGGTCCAGGAGCTGTTGGGCTTGTAGGTGGCGGAGTGGTCGGAGGTCGGGAACTCCTCGCGCGGCACGCCCTCGAGCACGGCGTTCATGTACTCGACCCAGATGGGCTGGGCGGTGCGCTCGGTGCCAGCATAGCCCCCGTTGAGGTACACCGGGTCGTTGGTGAGGCGGTTGCCCATCCACACGACGGTGGTCAGCTGCGGCGTGAACCCGCAGAACCAGAGGTCGGCCGCGTCGTCGGCGGTGCCGGTCTTGCCGGCGACGGGCTGGTTGGCGTTGAAGTACGCGTTGACGTAGCTCGTGGTGTAGCCCGCGTCGAAGACGCCCTCGAGCACCTCGATGAGGTCCTCGCCCACCGCGGAGTCGTAGACCTGCTCGGCGTCGTCCTGGTGCTCGTAGACGACGTTGCCGTTGCGGTCCTCGATCCTGGTGATGGCGACGGGGTTCCTGTGCACGCCGCCCGTGGCGACGGTGGAGTAGGCCTCGCACATCTCGAGAGGGGTGACCTCGGAGGCGCCGAGGGTGGAGGCGAGCTCGTACTTGATCTGGGAGTCGATGCCCACAAGCGCGGCGGTCTCGACGAGCTTGTCGACGCCGATCGCCTCGATGACCTGGGCGTAGGCGGTGTTGGACGAGAGCTCGGTGGCGCGGGCGAGCGAGATGTAGCCGTATTGGTTGTTGTTGTAGTTGTGCGGCTCCCAGGAGGAGTTGATGCGGATGGGGGAGTTGCAGTCGAGCATGACGGTCGGGCTCATGCCGTCGAGCATGGCCGCGAGCAGGGTAAAGGTCTTGAAGCTCGAGCCCGCCTGGCGTTGCGCGAGCGCGAGGTTGAAGGAGTATTGGCCCGCCTCGGTGTCGTAACCGTAGTTCTGCCCGCCCACCATGGCGACGATGTGGCCGTTGGAGTTGTCGATCGAGACGAGCGCGGCGCCGACGTCAGGGTCGCTCATCGCCGCCACGCGCTCCGCCGCGGCCTGCTCGGCGACCTGCTGCTTTTCGGGCTCGAGGGTGGTGTAGACCTTGAGGCCGCCCTGCATGATCGTATCGGACGAGAAGTCCTGGAGCAGCAGGTTGCGGACGTAGTCGGTGAAGTAGGGGTAGGAGCCCACGGAGTCGGTGAGCGAGCCGGGGTTCAAGACGATGTCCTCGGCGCAGGCGCTGTCGTACTCCTCCTGTGTGATGTCGCCCGCCTCGAGCATGCGGGACAGGACGAGGTTGCGGCGCTCCTTGCAGGCGTCGGGGTAGAGGAAGGGGTCGTACATGGAGGGCGCGTTGGGCAGGCCCACGAGGGTCGCTGCCTCGGCGAGCGTCAGCTCGCTCGCGTGCTTGTTGAAGTAGGTGATGCTCGCGGCCTCGATGCCCCAGGCGCCGTTGCCGTAGAAGATCGTGTTGAGGTACATGTTGAGGATCTGGTCCTTGGTGTAGACCTTCTCCATCTGGATGGCGATGTAGGCCTCGCGGACCTTGCGCTTGAGCGACTGCTCGAACTGCTCGTCCGAGAGCACGGTGTTGCGCACGAGCTGCTGCGTGATCGTGGAGCCGCCGCCCGCGTCGTCGTTTCCGGTGAGCTGGCCGACGACGGCGCGCATGACGCCCTGGGGGTCGACTCCGTTGTGCTCGTAGAAGCGCCTGTCCTCGGTGTCGACGACGCCCTTGAGGACGTAGTCGGAGATCTCGTCGAGCGTGACCGAGCGGCGGTTCTGGAGGTAGTAGGCGGCGATCTCGTTGCCGTCGGCGTCGTAGACGCGCGTGGGCTCGGCGACCAGGTAGGCGTCGGCCGAGGTGTAGTCGGGAAGGTCCTCGAGCCACGTGGTGACGAGCGCGCCGAGCGAGAGCGCGAGCGTCACGCACAGAAGAGCGATGAATCCGAACGCGCCCGCGATGCCAAAGCCGACGAAGTGCGTCTTCGAGTGCGAGCGTGCCCTGCGGGTTCTGATCCCCATCGTGTCCTCCTGTTCGTGGGGCGTTCGTCCACAGTCTTCCCCATTATAGGGATGCGCCCGGGCTCTTCCTCCCGGGGAGCTCCTGACGTGGTGAGACCGTGTACGCGCATCAGACTTCCGCAAGCGACCTGCGAGCCTTGCGCCGTCCTGCGGTATGCTTGGGTGCGCTATGCGGCGGCGGAGGCCGCCCCACGAGAGATGGAGGAGAGATCGGTGCTGCCAGTTGACGAGCAACTCAAGGTGATTACTTCCGGCACGATGCAGATCGTGCCGCTCGACGAGCTCAAGAAGAAGCTCGAGAAGGGCACGCCCCTCAACATCAAGCTGGGCGTCGACCCCACGAGCCCCGACCTGCACCTCGGCCACGCCGTCCCGCTGCGCAAGATGCGCCAGTTCCAGGACCTCGGCCACAACGTGACGCTCATCATCGGCAACGGCACCGCGCTCATCGGCGACCCGTCCGGCCGCGACTCCACCCGCCCGCCGCTCACCGAGGAGCAGGTCGAGGCCAACGCCCAGACCTATGTCGAGCAGGCCATGAAGGTACTCGACCCCGAGCGGACCACAATCGTGCACAACGGCGACTGGCTCAAGGGCCTCAACCTCGCCGAGATGCTGAAGCTCATGAGCCAGTTCAACGTGGCGCGCATCCTCGAGCGCGAGGACTTCCACAACCGCTACACCGAGGGCAAGTCCATCGCCCTGCACGAGTTCATCTACCCGGTGCTGCAGGCCTACGACTCCGTCGTGGTCAAGGCCGACCTCGAGATGGGCGGCAACGACCAGATCTTCAACCTGCTCGCGGGTCGCGACCTCATGCGCGCCATGGGCATGGAGCCGCAGGTCGCCCTCACGATGCCGCTTCTGGTGGGCACCGACGGCCACAAGAAGATGTCCAAGAGCTACGGCAACTACGTCGGCCTCACCGACGAGCCGGCCGACATGTACGGCAAGGTCATGTCCATCACCGACGAGCTCGTGCCGCTCTACTGGCGCCTGTGCTCCACGGCTGACATGGGCAAGCTCGACGAGATCGACGCCGCCTTCGCGGGCGGCTCCGCCGATCCCTACGCGCTCAAGCGCGAGCTCGCCGCCAACATCGTCGACCTCTATCACGGCGAGGGTGCGGGCGTCGCGGCGGGCGAGGCCTTCGACGCGCAGTTCAAGCGCGCCGAGGCCCCCGAGGACATGCCGGAGTTCCCCGTGAGCGTCGCCGAGGTCAACGACGAGGGCAAGGTCTACCTCGGCAAGCTGCTCGTCGAGGTGGGCATCGCCAAGTCCGCCGGCGAGGCGCGCCGCCTCGTGGACGGCGGGGGCGTCAAGATCAACGGGGAGGCCGTTGCGCCCAAGTGCTACAACGTCGACCCCTCGCTCTTCTCGGCCGGGACGACGGTCCAGTCGGGCAAGAAGCGCTGGGCGCGCCTGGTGTAGCGCGGCCCCTGCGCGCGGCATGACGTAAGTGCGGGTTGTGGACGGTCTTCGGACGGGGACCGTCCGCAACCCGCACGTTCTTTGGCTACGTGCTGGTTCCGGACGTTCCGAGGCCCAAATCCGTCCGCAACCCGCACGTTCTTCTTGACGCTGCCCAAGCGTCTGCGAAGGAGGTTTCGATGTCCGGAAGGCCCACGTTCCTTGAGACGCACGGCGTGCCCGAGCTGCTGGCGCCCGCGGGCGGGCCCGAGCCCTTCAACGCCGCGCTCGCGGCTGGGGCGGACGCCATCTACTGCGGCCTCGGCAACGACTTCAACGCCCGCCGCGGCGCGCGCAACTTCGACGACGAGTCCTTCGCCGCCGCGTGCCGGCGCGCGCACCTCGCGGGCGCGCGCGTCTACGTGACGGTCAACGTGGCCGTCTCCACCGAGGAGATGCCGCGCGTGCTGGAGCTCGTGCGCCGCGCGTGGCAGCTCGGCGCCGACGCCTTCATCATTCAGGACTGGGGCCTCATGGCGGAGATTCGCGGCACCTGGCCCGAGATCGAGACCCACGTCTCCACGCAGGCGAACGTGCAGGACGCGCGCGGGGTGGCGTGGTGCCGGGACGTCTGGGGGGTCGAGCGCGTCACGCTCTCGCGCGAGCTCTCGCTCGCCGAGATCTCCCGCATCGCCGAGGAGGGCGTCGAGCTGGAGTGCTTCGGTCACGGGGCGCTCTGCTTCTGCTACTCGGGCGTGTGTCTCCTGAGCTCGCTGACGGGCGGGCGCTCCGCCAACCGGGGGCTCTGCGCCCAGCCGTGCCGGCTTCCCTACGACCTCGTGGACGAGCGGGGACGCGTCATGGAGGTGCCGGGCGTGGCAACTGCCGGCATGCCCGAGACCATGCGGGGGGTGGGCGGGACGCGCCTGCTGTGCCCCAAGGACTACTGCACGGTGGACCACCTCGCCGAGATGCGCGACGCGGGCGTGGGCTCGCTCAAGATCGAGGGGCGCATGAAGGCCCCCGACTACGTGCTCTCGGTCGTGGGGTCCTACCGCGACGCGCTCGACGCGCTGGCGGCGGGCGCCGACGACGAGGGCCGCGCCGCCGCGCGCCGCCGTCGGCTCAAGCGCGCGTTCAACCGCGACTTCACCGACTCCTACCTCTGGGGCCGCTCCGACAACGACATGATGAGCTACGAGCGCTCCAACAACCGCGGCGAGGTCGTGGGGCGCGTCGTGGGCTCGCGCGCGCTCGAGGACAGCGTGGTGCGCCGCGGCGGCGGCAACGGGGGGCGCGCGCGGATGCGCCGCCACACGAGGGCGGACGTCTCGATCGCGCTCGATGCCCCGGTCGGCGCGGGCGACCTGCTCGAGGTGCGCCCCGTCGACGATCCGACGCAGTTCCTGACCGTCAACGCGTCGGAGGACGCGGCGGCTGGTCGGACCATCACCTGTCGCGCGGCGCGCGAGATGCCCGAGGGCTCGCTCGTCCGCGTGATTCGCTCGCAGCGCGCGCTCGACGGCGCGGCCCGCGTGGCCGACAAGGACGTCGTGCGGCGGCGCCCCGTGCACGTGCGCGTGGTGGCTCGCATGGGGCGGCCCTTCTCGGTGGAGCTCGAGTGCGCGGACGGCGCCGCGGCCGCGCGGGCGGAGGGCTTCGTCGTGGAGGCGGCGCGCACGAGGGCGGTCGGCCCCGAGGACCTCATGGAGCACGTCGGCCGCATGGGCCAGAGCCCGTTCGAGCCGGTGAGCTGGGAGGTCGAGCTCGACCCCGGGTGCGGCATGTCGTTCTCGGCGGTGCACGCGGTGCGCGCCGAGGCGTGCCGCGGGCTCGAGGACGCCCTGCTCGCGCCGTTTGCCTCGCGTGCCCTACCCGCGGCCGACCGCGCACACCCCGCTCCCGAGGCCCCCCGCGAGCGCCCGGACGCCAAGGTGTGCGCGCTCGTGACCGAGCCCGAGTGCGCGGAGGCCGCGCTCGCCGCGGGGGCGACGCGCGTTTACGTCCCGGCGGACGAGCTCGCGGAGGGCTCCTGGCCCGACGGCGCGGTCGCCTGGCTCGACGAGGTCTGCCGAGAGGCGGATCACGCGCGCCTCGACCGCTGGGTGCGCGAGGGGGAGCCCGTCGCGGTGGGCAACGTCTCCGAGCTCGCCCTCGCCGTCGAGCGCGGCGCCCTGGCGGAGGTGCGCTCCTGCGTCCCCGTCCACAACGTCTCCGCCCTGCGTGCGCTGGAGGGCGCCGGCGCGGCGGGGGTCTGGCTCTCTCCGGAGCTCACGCTCGAGGAGGTCTGCGCGCTCGCCCGTGCCGCGAGCGTCCCCGTGGGGCTCTCCGTCTTCGGCCGCGAGCGCGTGATGACGAGCGAGCACTGCGTCCTGCAGGCGCTCGACCGCTGCGTCCACGACTGCCGCCGTTGCGCGCTGCGCCGCCGCCGGCTCTCGCTGCGCGACATCGACGGACGGGAGCTCCCCGTCCGAACCGACGTCAACGGGCGCTCGCGCATCTTCTTCTCCCGTCCGCTCGACGCGACGCCGCAGACGGCGGAGCTCGTGGCCGCCGGCGTGTCCCGCCTCCTGGTCGACGCCCAGCTCATGGACGCGCGGGAGACGCGCCTCGCCGTGGAGCGCGCGGTCCGCGCGCTCGAGGCCGCCCGCTCCGGGCGCAGGGCCGCCCCGCGCGCGAGCGGGGCCACTTCCGGGCATCTTTTCCAGGGCATTGGGTAACATGGTCTGTGGACCGAAAGACGCCTCGCAGCGCGCGGGGCATCGCGAAAGGAACTCTCATGGCAGTTGACCGCGCACTTCTTGACGCAACCCTCGACGTCATCCGTCAGAGCCTCCAGGCCGACGGCGGCGACGTCGCCCTCATCGACTGCACCGACGACGGCGTCGTGACGCTCGAGATGCAGGGCGCCTGCGCCGGGTGCCCGCTCTCGAGCCTCGACATGTCCGAGGGCATCGAGCGCATCCTCATGGAGCACGTCCCCGGCGTGACGCGCGTCCAGCCCGCCGCGTTCTAGCCTGGGCGGCGAGAAGAACGTGTTTCTCGATACGCTCTACCACGCCCTCGACCCGGTGGCCTTCACGCTGGGGCCGATTGCGGTGCGCTGGTACGGCATAGCCTACCTGCTCGGCTTCATCTGCGCGGGTGTCGTCATGTACCGGACCGCGCGCCGCTGGAAGCTCGGCCTCACGGTCGACGACGTCTTCTCCATCGTGATCGGCGTCGTCTTTGGCGTGATCATAGGCGCCCGCCTGTTCTATGTGATCTTCTACGTCTACGGGGCGGGGGAGTCGCTGTCGAGCCCGCTCGAGATCTTCGCCACCTGGGAGGGCGGCATGAGCTTCCACGGCGGTCTCGTGGGCGCCGTCGTGGGCGGGGCGCTCGTGTGCCGCCACTATCGCATCTCCATCCCCACGGTGTGCGACCTCGGCGTCATCGGGGCCCCGCTGGGCCTCTTCTTCGGCCGCTGCGCCAACTTCGTGAACGGGGAGCTCTGGGGCAAGCCCACGGACCTGCCCTGGGGCGTCATGTTCGAGACGGGGGGCGGCGTCTACCGCCACCCCTCCCAGCTCTACGAGGCCGTGCTCGAGGGTCTCGTGATCTTCGCGGTGCTCTACGCGCTGTCGCGGCGCGTGCCGCCCCGGCCGCAGGGCACCTTCATGGGCTGGTTCCTCACGCTCTACGGCGTGTTCCGCTTCCTCGTCGAGTTCGTTCGCGTGCCCGACGCCCAGCTCGGCTACCTCTTCGGGCCCATCACGATGGGCCAGCTCCTGAGTCTGCCGCTCGTGGTGCTGGGCATCGTCGTGCTGGTGGCGGCGCACCGGCTTGGCCGCCCGCAGGCGGGCTACGTGGAGGGGCGCTGAGGGAATGCTGCGTGTGACAGCGGGGACGGAGGGGTGACACGCCCCCCCGTCCCCGCTGTCACATACGCGTCGGCACTGTGGATTTTTAGACAGACTGTCTAAAAATCAGCCTGCGCAGGTACACTCACCTACGTCGAAATCGCAACGGGGCAGGTGACACATGGCAGCAGCGGCAGGCGAGCTCAGGGTCGGCATCGACGTGGGGTCCACGACGGTCAAGGTCGTGGCCCTGGACCGTGACGGGCGCACGCTCTTCTCGCGCTACGTCCGCCACGGCGCCCGCCAGGCCCTCACGGCCTCGCGGGTCCTCTCCGAGCTCGAGCGCTCCTTCCCGGACGCGCGCCTCCGCGCCGCCCTCACCGGCTCGGGCGCCCCCACGCTCGCCGAGGCCCTGCGCCTGCCCTACGTGCAGGAGGTCGTGGCCAACTCCATCGCGGTCCGCGAGCTCTACCCGCACGCGCGAACGGCGATCGAGCTGGGCGGCCAGGACGCCAAGATCGTCTTCTTCGAGCGCGACGCGCGCACCGGCGAGCTGAGCGTCTCCAACATGCGCATGAACGGATCGTGCGCGGGCGGCACGGGGGCCTTCCTCGACGAGATCGCCACGCTGCTCAAGGTCGAGCCGCGCGACTTCAACGCGCTCGCCTCCGCCGGGTCCACGGTCTACGACATCTCGGGTCGCTGCGGCGTCTACGCGAAGACGGACATCCAACCGCTCATCAACCAGGGCGTCCCCAAGTCGGACATCGCGCTCTCCTCTCTGCACGCCATCGCCAAGCAGACCATCGGCGGCCTCGCCCAGGGTCTCGACATCGTCGCTCCGGTCGTCTTCGAGGGCGGCCCGCTCACCTTCAACCCCGCCCTCGTGCGCGTGTTCTCCGAGCGTCTGGGGCTCGGCGAGGGCGAGGCGCTCGTGCCCGCGCACGCGGAGACCATCATGGCGCTCGGCACTGCGCTCGCCGTCGACCAGCTTTTCTCGGACCGCCCGACCGACCTTGACGTGAGCGAGGCCGTGCGCGCGCTCGAGGAGCTCGACCGACACCCGCGCGCTGAGCGGGCGGAGCCGGACCAGCCGTTCTTCTCGACCGAGGACGAGCGACGCGACTTCGAGGCGCGCCACGCCGTCCCGACCGACCCCGTCGCCCGGAGGGGCGCGGGCGGCTCCCTCGGGGTCTACCTCGGCATCGACTCGGGGTCGACGACCACCAAGTTCGCCCTCGTCGACGAGGGGGGCGCCCTCGTCGACTCCTTCTACGCGTCCAACGAGGGCCAGCCGCTCGACGTGGCCGCGCGCGCCCTTCGCGACCTGGAGGCTCGCCACCGCGCGGCGGGGGAGCGCCTCGACGTCCTGGGAGTGGGCACCACCGGGTACGGGGAGCTCATGTTCGCCAAGGCGTTCGGGGCCGACTACCACGTGGTCGAGACCGTCGCGCACGCCCGTGCCGTTCGCGACGTGGTCCCGGACGCCACCTTCGTGCTCGACATCGGCGGCCAGGACATGAAGGCCATCTGGCTCGACCACGGCATCATTACCAACGTGGTGGTGAATGAGGCCTGCTCCTCGGGCTGCGGCTCGTTCCTCGAGACCTTCGCCGGCTCCCTCGGCATCCCGGTCGAGAAGATCGCGGAAGCGGCCTTTCGCTCGGACGCGCCCGCCCACCTGGGCAGCCGCTGCACCGTCTTCATGACGAGCTCCATCGTGACTGAGCAGCGAAACGGAAGGTCTCCGGACGACATCATGGCCGGCCTGTGCCGCTCGATCATCGAGAACGTCTTCACCAAGGTGGTGCGCGTCCCCAGCATGGACGCGCTGGGCGAGAAGATCGTGGTGCAGGGGGGAACGTTTCTGAACGACGCCGTCCTGCGCGCCTTCGAGCAGCGCGTGGGGCGTCCCGTCACGCGCTCCCCGCACGCGGGGCTCATGGGGGCGATTGGCGTGGCCCAGCTCGTTCGCGAGCACGCCCAGGAGGGGCTTCGCGCCACCGGGCACGTTCCGCGCACCGACTTCGTGGGCTTCGACGCGCTCAGGGACTTCTCGTACGACACCGAGGCGGGTCTCTCCTGTCCCTTCTGCCAGAACCACTGCAGCCGCACGCGCATCACGTTCTCGAGCGGCGCGTCGTGGGTGACGGGCAACCGCTGCCCGCGCGGCGAGGTCGTGGGCGACCCGCGCGACGCGGAGGTTCGCGCCCGCGAGCGCAAGGTCCGCGAGCGGACCGCGCGCGTGCCCAACCTCTTCGCCGAGCGCGAGCGCATGCTCTTCCGCGAGTACCCCGTCACCCCCGTGCGCGACCTCGGTGACGACGCCCCGGTGATCGGCCTGCCGCGCGTGCTCTCCCTCTGGGAGTGGGCGCCCTTCTGGACCACGCTCCTGCGCGCCGCGGGCTACCGGGTGCGGCTCTCGCGCCGCAGCACGCGCGCGATGTTCGAGCGGGGGCTGCCCGCGGTCACGTCCGACACGGTGTGCTTCCCCGCCAAGCTCGTCCACGGGCACCTGCGCGACCTGCGTGACCAGGGGGTCGACCGCATCCTCATGCCGTCGGTCACCACGGTGCCCTCCGACAACGCCTCGAGGACGAGCCAGTCCATGTGCGCGGTGGTCAAGGGCTACCCGCTCGTGGTGAGGAACTCCGACAACCCCGAGCGGCGCTGGGGCATCCCGTTCGACGCGCCGCTCTTCCACTGGTACACCGACGCCGACCGCGAGACGCAGCTCATGGCGTGGCTGCGCTCGTGGGCGGGCCTCACGCGCGTGCAGGCGCGCTCTGCCGTGCGCCAGGCGACCGCCGCGCAGAGGTCGTTCACCGAGGAGCTGGAGCGTCGCGGCCAAGAGGTGCTCGCCGGGGTGGAGAGGGACGGCGGCTGCGCGGTGGTTCTCGCCTCGCGCCCGTATCAGAACGACGCCCTCGTCAACCACGAGCTCCCCGAGATGTTCGTGCGCGCGGGCGTTCCGGTGCTCACGGCGGACGCCGTGCCGGGCGTCCGCGAGGTCGACCTCTCGCGTAGCCGCATCGACGTCGTGAACAACTTCCACGAGCGCGTGCTCGGGTCGGCGGTCATCGCCGCGCGCGACCCCCGCCTCGAGTACGTGCAGCTCGTGAGCTTTGGCTGCGGCCACGACGCCTACCTCTCCGACGAGGTCGTCCGCCTCATGCACGAGATCGGCGACAAGGTCCCGCTCATCCTCAAGCTCGACGAGTCCGACGCCACCGGGCCTCTCGGCATCCGCGTGCGCTCCTTCGTGGAGACGGTGCGCGAGCGCCGCGCGTCCGAGCGGGCCTCGGCCCCCGTCGCCCCGCGCGAGCTCCCGGAGCCCTACCCCGTCAAGTTTGCCCGCGGGGACGAGCGGACCTACGAGGTGATCGTTCCCAACACCTCGCACGCGTTCTCTCGCCTCATGGCAGCGGCGGCGAGCCGGCAGGGCGTCCGCGCCGTTCCCCTCGAGCTCGGACGCGAGCGCGCCATCGCCCTCGGCAAGCGCTACGTGCACAACGACATCTGCTTCCCGGCGCAGATCGTGATAGGCGAGGTGCTCGCCGAGCTCGAGCGCGGCGGCCACGACCCGGATCGGACGGCCGTGATGATGGCGAAGTACGTGGGCGACTGCCGCCTCACGCACTACGGCGCCCTCCTGCGCAAGGCGCTCGACGACGCGGGCTACGGGCAGGTCCCCATCATCACCAACGACGCCGAGGACTCCCACGACCTGCATCCCGGCTTCAGGCTGGGCGTGGGCGCCTCGGTGGACATCGCGCTCGGCCTCCCCATGATTGACGTCTACGAGGCCGTCCTGCGCAGGGTGCGTCCCTACGAGCTTGTGAGCGGGTCCGCCGACGAGGCCTTCGACCAGGCCATGGACGGCCTCGTCGCCGCCATCGAGCGGCACGGCGCGCGCGGCGCGACGGGTGCGTTCAGAAGCGGGCTCGACCTGCTGGCCAGCGTGCCGCACGACCGCTCCCGGCCGAGGCCGCGCGTCCTGATAGTCGGGGAGTACCTGCTCAACTTCCACCCCGGGGCCAACCACGAGATCGAGCGCTATCTCGAGCGCAACGGCCTCGAGATCGTGGAGGCGCGCATGACCGACGTCATCCGTAAGAGCTACTCCTACAGGCACGCCCAGGCGAGCGAGTTCCACGCGGGCATCCCTCCGCGCGAGCGCGCGTGGAACGCCCTCGTGGACGACATCTTCCAGGCGACGCTCGCGCTGACCGACCGCCTCGCGCGCGGCTGCCCGCTCTACGAGCGCCCGGCGAGCATGGCCGAGCTCGCCCGGAGGAGCGACCCGATCATCCATCACACCTTCGACGCGGGCGAGGGCATCCTCATCCCCGCGGAGATCCTGGAGCAGGCGGCGCGTGGGGTGCGCAACTTCGTGATCCTGCAGCCCTTTGGGTGCCTGCCCAACCACGTGGTGGGACGCGGCATCATCAAGCGGGTGAAGGAGCTCTATCCCGACGCGCAGGTGCTCCCGCTCGACTACGACCCCGACGTGAGCCAGGCCAACATCGAGAACCGCCTGCAGATGCTCGTCATGGACATGCGCCCCGACGCCGAGCCCGAGGCGGGCGAGCGATGAGCGCGTCGTCGCGCGAGGGCTCGCGGGCGGCTGGCCGCATGCGGGCGCGGCTCGCGGACGCGCTGTGGAGCTGCCTCGAGTCGCGCCGGCTCACCGAGGTCGGGGTGGGGGACGTCATTGACGCGGCTGGCGTGAGCAGGGGCTCGTTCTACTACCACTTCCCCGACATCGACGCGCTCGTCGCGTGGGCGCTTCGGCAGGAGCTGCTCAACTCGGATCGCGCGGGGCACTCCTTCGTGGCGCTCGCCGCGCAGGAGGAGCTCCCGGACGAGACCCCCGCGGTCTCGCGCAGCCTCGAGCGCGTGTGCCTGCTGCTCGACCGCGGCGGGATGAGCAGCGTCTACGAGGTGACCCTCGATGCGATGCTGGGCCTCTGGTCGACGGCGCTGAGCCCGGACGGCGCGCCGCTGCCGGACGAGGTCGTGGCGCAGCTCGAGTACGCGGTCGGCGGGACGATCGGGATGCTGTCGCGGGCGCGCGCGTCGACCGCGTCCAAGCGCCGCGCGTCGATTGCCTTCGTCCACGAGCGGCACCTCTGGCTCGTGCGCCGCGTCGCCGACGTGCTCGGCATGAGCCCGCGCGAGCTCGCGGCGCTCCTCGAGCGCACGCGTCGCGTCGCGACCCCGTGAGCCCGCGGGCGGAAGCGCCGGTGGCCTGACGGCGGCGCCGGGGTCCCGGTGGCCTGACGGCGGCGCCGGTGGCCTGGCGCCGGGGTTCTGGTGGCCTGCCGAAACTCCCAGCGATTGGGTAGCGTTTTTTATGTTCAATCCACCCGAGAAGCCCACGGGGCCCTATGGGGGGGGCTGGATGCCACGCATGCCGGACGATTGGGTGCTCTTGGGTCCCTTGGAACGGACGCGAAAAAAGGTCGCCACCCAATCGTGCGGGCTTCGTGACAGAATTGCCCTCTACTGTTGACGTGCATGAAGGCAACTACCCAATCATGCCCTCTTCCGGCCCTGGGGCCGAGGCGGAATTACCCAATCGCACCGTCTTTCAGGCAGCGAGCGGACATCGCTGAACCCAAGCAACCAAATCACGTCGCATCCCAGCATGTCCGCCCAGCGGGCACCGCGCTGTCCGCGGAGCCCGGCCCCGCGACGGCTACGCGCGAGCGCTGTTCTCGGGCGTGATGGTCATGGACTGGAAGCGGTTGGCCATGTACTCGTTGTCGTAGTGCTCCGCGTAGAACTCCTCGACGGGAGAGCTCGGCGCGAGCCCGCTCTCGCGCTGGTACCAGCACTCGAGCGACTGGAGCGTCATCACGGCGTTCACGAGCATGAGGGCGGCGCAGACGGTCGTGACGGAGTAGCGTGCCTGCCAGGGGATGAGGTTGATGAGCTTGAGCAGCCACGGCAGGCACAGCTTGATCCACACGAAGCCCAGGGCGCCCCACATGCACATGAACAGGGTCGAGGTGCGCCCCGCGAAGAGGACCGCCACCGGGTCGGGGAAGAGCCCGAAGATCGTGGAGCCCGAGTAGTCCCAGGCGACGGCGCCGAATCCCACCTGCATGAACCACGAGACGGACGCCTCGAAGAGGCCGCCGATCACCGCGGACACCAGGAAGATGACGATGGGGTTGGCGCGGTAGAAGCGGTTGAGCGCCACCGTCATGAGGACGGCCCCCACCCCGTAGATGGGCGAGAACGGGCCGAAGAGCATGCCGGCGCGGTCCTGGTAGACTCCCGGGTCGACGACGACCATGTGGTACACGACCTCTATGGCGAGGCCGAGCACGCTGCAGACCACGAAGACCCAGAACAGGTTGAAGAAGTCGAGCTCGATGAAGCCCCGGTCTCCCTTGGCACGACCGAGCGTGCCCTCCTCGGCCGCCTCCTCGGTCTCCATGTCGCGCAGCTTGCGCTGAAGGCGGCGCTCGGTGACGAGCGTGGGGTCGATGGTCGCCGAGATGACCACCAGGACGAGCAGGCGCACGCCATCGTAGATGAGGTTGTCACCAAAGCCGTTGAGCATGATCTCCAGCAGCAGGTTCACCACGCCCACGCCGATGAGCGCGTAGGCGATCTGGGCCACGTGTCTCCTGCGGTTCCTGAGCACGAGCACGCCGAAGAGCACGTACCCGACGGCGCCGACCACGAGCATGACGATCTGCAGGACGCTGAGGCCCATCGTGAGCGTGACGTCATGGCTCTCCCTGAAGAGGGTGGCTCCGTATTGGGCGAGCGGCACGGCTATGATGGCGATTATGGCGAGCACCGCCGCTGCCGTGACGAGGCAGTAGACGGCGTAGAGCTTGAGGACGACGGAGATCCGACGGCTCTCTGCGGGTACGGGGGCTTCGTTCATGGGGTCTCCCATCGGGCGGCTCTGCAATGGCTCAATCGTACCCATTTGAGCGGGAGATAACGCGATGCCGCCGGGGCGGGCGCGGCCGGCGGTCGCCCCAGCGCGGCGGCGCGCCCTGCGCGCGCCCCGTCAGGGGCCCTCGGTCACGCGACGTCCCACGCAAACGCCCTCGCCGAGGCGGCCCCCTCGACGGCAAGGCGCAGCACGGCGTCGCCGTGACGGGCCATTCGGCAGCTCTGACAATGGTGTCAGGGTATAGTGTCAACCCGCGGGAGGGGACCGTACCAGCCGCTCGCGCCAGCCCCGCACGTCAAACGCCCCTCCCGGCCGACGCTCCCCGACGCGTGCCACGGGAGGAGATGGCGTACCATCAAAGGTAGCCGACACGGCGCCCCGCATGGGCGCAACGACCTGTCAAATGTTCCTGACGGGGCATGTGGGCTGGGAATCTACGGCTTGGTGCGGGGGTACCGTCAAGATTCTTGCGCACTTTCCGACAGCCCCATAGGCCCGCCATCCGGTGCGGCTACTCGTCCAGCAGCGTCACGTCCAGGTAGCGGCGGGAGCCCCACTCGCTCTCGGCGACGTACTTGAGCCTCGCGGTCACGAGCATGAGCGCGCTCCTCCCGTCAGGGAAAGTGCCGACAACGCGGGTTCGCCTGCGTATCTCGCGGTTGAGCCGCTCGATGGCGTTGTTGGTCCTGATCCTCCGCCAGTGCTCGCGCGGGAATCGCGTGTAGGTCAGGGTCTCCGCGTACCCCTCGCGCACGGCCTTCGCGGCCTCCCCGAGCCTCGACGCCTCCAGCTCGGATGCGACCTCGAGCGCCTTGGCCTCGGAGGCCTCGCGCGACTCCATGGCGTGGACGGCCTTGAGCATGGCCGCGACCTTCGGCCTCTTCGACTTGGGCACCCTGGCCAGCACGTTGCGGTAGAAGTGCACCGTGCACCTCTGGTAGGCGGCCCCCGGGAACACCTCGGCGATCGAGCCGACCATGCCGGCCGCCTTGTCCCCCGTGAACATGCGTACCCCGCGCAGCCCGCGCGACTTGAGCCACGAGAGGAACTCCCGCCAGCACTCGGCCGACTCGGTGAACCCCTCGGCCGCGCCTATGACCTCGCGGTAGCCGTCGTCGTTCACGCCGATGGCGACCATCACGGCGACGTTCTCGTAGGAGCCGCCCCAGCTGCGCTTCAGGTAGATGCCGTCGACGTAGACGTAGGGGTAGGCGCGCTCGAGGGGACGGTTGCGCCACTCCTCGACGGACGCGAAGGCCTTCTCGTTGAGGTTCGAGACGGTGGAGGCCGAGACGCTCGAGCCCCAGAGGATCTCGCTCACGTCCTCGATGCGCCTGGTGGAGACCCCGGCGAGGTACATCTCGATCATCGCCTCCTCGACCGAGGTCTCCCGGCGCCGGTAGCGCTCGATGATGGCCGTCGTGAACCGCACGCCCTTGAGCTTGGGCATGCGGATGGTGACCTCCCCTGACGTCGTCGCGAGCTTCCGCTCGTAGTGCCCGGCGCGGTAGGCCTCGCGGTCGGCGGTGCGCTCGTAGCGCTCGGCGCCCACGAGGTCGCCGGCCTCCTCCTCGAGGAGCCCGTTCAGCGTGTCCTCGACGGTCTTCCTGACGAGCTCGCCGAGGTCGGCCCTCAGCGACTCCTCGTTCAAAGATACAATGGGATCGGGCATGGTCCACCTCCAGCATGTTTCTTGTCTAGGCAACTCGAATCATACCGGGGCGGGCCGTGCCCTCCTTCCTTACCTGGACGCTATTCCGCTGTCAAAGTGCGCAAGAAATTGTACGTTACCTGGTGCGGGCGGGTGCGCAGGTTCGCCCGTGACGCGAGAAGGGATGGCCTCACCTTGGGCGCAAGGACCGGTGACCTCTGGCAGGCAAAGCTCGCCCTCGTGTGGGGCGGCGAGCTCGTCTCTGTGCTCACGAGCTCCATCCTGCAGATGGGGTTCGTCTGGCACATCACGCTCACGACGGGGTCGGCGAGCATGCTCTCGCTGGCGTCGCTCGCGGGCTTCCTGCCGCTGGCGCTCTTCGGCACCTTCGCGGGGACCGTCGTCGACCGACTCCCGCTGCGCAGGACGCTCGTGGGGGCGGACCTGCTCATCGCCGCGGTGAGCGCCGCCGTCGCTGCCGTCTCGCTGACGGGCTCGCTCCCCGTGTGGGTGATCATGGTCGCGCTCTTTGCGCGCGCCGTCGGGAGCGCCTTCCACACCCCGGCTTTCCAGGCGCTCACGCCGCTCGTCGCGCCGGCGGAGCACCTCACGCGCCTCGCGGGGGTGACGCAGGCGGTCCAGTCGGGCGGCTACATCCTCGGAACGGCCGTCGCCGCGGTTATCTACCCGCTCTGGGGCCTCACGGCGATGATCGCGCTCGACGTCGGGGGAGCGCTCCTCGCCACGGCCGCGGTGCTGGCGGCGCGGCTCGACGTCGGCGGGTCGTCCGCCGCGCTGGCCGTCCCCGATGGTGACGGGGCCTCCCTCGGGCTGCTCGCCCAGCTGCGCTCGCTGGTCGCCGAGACCGCGGGCGGCTATCGCGTGCTGCGGGGATACAGGGGCCTCTTCGCGCTGCTCTGGTGCGGCTTCGCCTTCACGCTGGTCTTCTCGCCCATATCGGCGCTCTTTCCCATCATGACGCTCGACCACTTCGGGGGCACGACGGGCGACGCGGCCACCGCGGAGATCGTCTTCTCGGTGGGCATGATCGCGGGCTCGGCGCTGCTCACGGCGACGGGCGGCTTCAGGAACCGCGCCCTCACCGTGGTCGCGGCAACGGCGCTCTACGGCGTGGCGACGCTCGTGGCGGGGCTGCTCGGCTCGGACGGCTTTGCGGCGTTTCTCGGCGCGAGCTTCGTGATGGGGCTGAGCTCGCCGCTCTACTCCGGCCCGCAGGTCGCCCTCATGCAGGAGAAGGTCCCGCCCGAGTACCTGGGTCGCGTCTTCGGGCTCTACGGGGCGATTATGTCGTGGGCCTTGCCGCTTGGGCTGGCGGCGTCGTCGCTCTTCGCCGACGCCGTCGGCGCTCCGGCGTGGTTTGTGGGGGCCGGGGCCGCCATGGTGCTTCTCGCCGCGGCGACCTGGGCCGTCCCCAGCATCCGCCGCATCGAGGGCTGAGCCGTTCCTCGCGGCGTCAGCGCTCGAGCTTCCTGGCGACCGCGATCGCGGGGTCGACCTCGGCGGAGAAGGCGTCGAAGTCCGCGTACGTCCCGACGATGCTGCCGTAGTGCGTGGGCACCGCGAGGCGCGGGCGCAGCGCGTTCACGAAGGCGGCGGCCTGCCGGGCGTCCATCGTGTAGGTCCCGCCGATGGGCACGAGCGCGACGTCGCAGCTCACGGTCTCGTTGTCTCGGTTCTGATCCGTGTCCCCGGCGACGTAGTAGCGCGTCGGGTCTCCGTCGACCGAGAGCACGTAGCCGAGCCAGCCGTTGTCCCTGGGGTGCATGCCCAGGCGCTCGGGCTCCACGTTGTAGGCGGGCACGGCCTCGACGACGAGCTCCGGGAGCTCGAGCCTCTCGCCGGCGGCCATGAGGTGCGTGGCGGCGGCCCCGAGCCCTCGGACCTCGTCCGCCATGCTCGCGGGCGCCACGACCACGGTGCGCTCACCGGCGACGCGCGCGTAGTCCCTCGGCGACAGGTGGTCGTAGTGCGCGTGCGTGAGGAGCACGTAGTCCGCGTCGTGCGCGGCCTCGTCGTCGGTGAGCGAGAAGGGGTCGAGGTAGGCGACCGTCCCCGCTGCGCCCTCCAGGCGAATGGCGCTCTGGGTGAACACGCGGACGCGATCGAGGCTGACGCTCATGGCGGTTGCTCCCTCCTGTGGCATTTTCTGTGATTCTAGCGCTGCGGGGAGCGCCGTCCCGCGAGCATCTCCCGGCGCACGGCGTCGAGCAGCTCGGCGCAGCGCAGCGACGCCGCGAGCGGCATGACGTCCGACTCCGCGCGCCCGGCCAGCAGCAGGTCCACGAAGTGCTCGATCTCGTCGTGGAAGTCGTCGACGGGGTAGGGGAGGTCGAGCCCGACCGGCGCGGCCCCCGCCCGCTCGAGCCGGGCGCGCTGCGGGCGGTGCATGTCATCCACGACGATCTCCCCCGTCGTCCCGACGAGGCGCGCCGTGCGCGGGCCGCCCTCGTCCGCCGCGGTGACGAGGCGCGCGGTGGGCGCGCCGTCCCCGCCGGCCGAGGCGATCTCGGCGTCCACGAAGCAGTCGACGCCGTGGTCCCAGCGCGCCCGCGCGCGCACGACCCCGAGGGGGCCGGGAAGGTAGTCCTCGACCCACGAGGCGCAGTAGATGCCCGAGTCCAGCAGGATGCCCCCGCCGTCCGGGTCGGACAGGTAGTCCCCTCCGCGGGCGATGCGGTCTCCCATGTCATTCTCCAGGAGGGCCTCCACGCGCAGGAGCCCGCCGATGGCACCCTCGGCCACCAGCTCCCGAACGCGCCGGTAGAGCGGGGTGAAGCGCGTCTTCATGGCCTCCATGAGCAGGGTGGTGCCGCCGCGCGCCGCGTCGACGAGCGAGCGTGTCTGCGCCGCGTCGGCGCACAGGGGCTTCTCGCAGAGGACCGCCTTGCCCGCGCGCAGGGCCGCCACCGCCCACTCGAGGTGCATGGAGTGCGGCAGCGCGAGGTAGACGGCGTCGACGTCGGGCCGGGCGAGCAGGGCCGCGTGCGCCGACCCCGCCACGCCGCCGAGGGCCTCGTCGGAGAGGGTCCCCTCCTCCGGCACGCCGTGCTGCGCCGCGAACGCCGCGGCACGCGCGGACGAGCGGCAGCTGATCGCCACGAGCTCGGAGCGCGGCTCGAGCGCGAGGCTCCGTGCGAAGCGATGCGCGATTTTCCCGGCGCCGACGATGCCCCAGCGCACGTCCTTCTCTGTCATATGGAGGCTCCAATCTGACGACGCTGCTTCCGCGCGGACCCCGGGTCCGTTGCCGGGCGCGGGCGCTATCCCATGAGGGCGCGCTCCGCCGCGAGCGCGAGCGGGTAGGGCAGCAGCTTGGTTGCGAGGTAGAGCGCCCGCATGCTCGCCGACGGGATGCACAGGGCCCGTCCGGCGCGAGCCGCGGCGAGGCCGCGCTCGGCGACGCGCCCGGCGTCCTCGAAGCCGGTGAGCCTCGACATCCGCGCCGCCACGTCGTTCGCGCCGGCGTGGTCGAGAAACGCCGTGCGCATGAACCGGGGGCAGAGCGCGGTCACGTGGATGTCGACGTCCCCGAGCTCGGCGTCGAGCGCGCGGGAGAAGTCGAGCACGAACCGCTTGGCCGCCGAGTAGGTGGCGAGCTGCGGCTGCGGCATGAAGGCGGCTACGCTCGAGACGTTGAGGACGCGCGACCCCGGCCCCATGAAGGGCAGCGTCCGATACGTGAGCTCCACGGGGGCGAGCATGAGCAGGCGGGCCATGGCGGCGTTGTCGGGCGCCGGCATGTCGGCGAAGTCCCCGAAGGTCCCGAACCCGGCGTTGTTGGCGAGAAGGACGACGCGGGCCCCGGGCGTCTCGCGCAGGGCGTCCTCGAGCGCGTCGAACGATGCGGGGTCCGTGAGGTCGAGCGCGAACGGGCGCACGAGCGGGCTCGTCTGCCTGGCGTGTCGCGACACGGTCCAAATCTGGTCGAGCGGCCCGAAGGTCCCCTCGGCGAGCTGCCGGACGAGCTCGGCCCCGAGCCCAGACGACGCTCCGGTGACGATGGCGATGCGAGTCATGGCTGCCTCCGTGTGACGGCTTGACGACCGGGCCGCCCTCGGGCGCCGCTTTGTGCGCTCGCCCGGGGTCGGCGACACCCTCATTCTCGCACGAGGCGGTGCCGACCGGTCGAAGAGGGGGCCGCCGACCTCGCCCTCGAGCTCGTGTATCGACTTCGAGACCGCCTGGACCGTGACGCCCTCGTCTCGCGCCGTGGCAGAGAACGTCCCCGTGAGGGAGGTCTGGCAGAAGAACTTCAGCTGTCGGATGTTCATGGCGGGCCTCGTCGACGGGATGTGACGGACCCAGTCTACCGCTCGTGCCGTCGTCGCCCCTCAACCGCTCATTGAGGGGTCCGGCGCCCCGCCGTCGCGCCACCTGCGCACGGGGATGCCGGCCTCGCGCGCGCACTCGAGCAGCTCGGCGTTGCGGGCGTTCCCGGTCCCGAACCCGTCGACGCAGCAGACGAGCTCGCGGCAGCCGAGAAGGACCTCGCGCGCCTCGGCGAGCGCCCGTGCGCTCACGGGCTCGAAGTCCCGCTCGGTCACCGTGCGGACGGCGAGCCGCCGCGCGAGCAGGCCGTCGGCGTCGTGCTCGTGGAGCACCCCCGCGGCGAAGGGGGTGCCGGCACGGGCGAGCGCGCGGAGGCATGGCGCCCCCGTCCCGCCCCCCGCGACCACGAAGACCTCGGGGTCGCCGCTGGGCCGCGGGAGCTCGACGCTGCCGAACGCGGGGTCGTACGTCCCCGGCTCGAGGCCGTAGAGCTCTGCCACCCGACCCTCGGTGAAGACCTCGTCGGGCGACCCCTGGAAGAGGACGCCGCCGTCGCGGATGCAGATGACGTGGTCGGCCGCCTTCTGCGCGAGCTCGATCTCGTGCAGGGACGCCACCACGGCGACGCCCCGCTCGCGCGCCTCGCGACGGAGCAGCGACAGCACGTCGAGCTGGGAGCGGACGTCGAGGTAGGAGGTCGGCTCGTCGAGCAGCAGCACGCGCGGCTCCTGGCAGAGCGCGCGGGCGAGCAGGACCCGCTGGCGCTGGCCGTCGCTCACGTGGCCGAAGTCGCGCTCGGCGAGCCCCGCGACACCCGTCGCCTCCATGGCGGCCCGCACCGCCTCGCGGTCCGCCTCGCCGAGGATGCCCAGGCGCCCGGTGAAGGGGTAGCGCCCCGCCTCGACCACGTCGCGGCAGGTGAGCAGCTCGGTGCGCGGCCGTCCGGTGAGCATGACCGACATCGTGCGCGCCCGCTCCAGGTCCGCGACGTCGCCCAGGGGGCGCCCGACGAGCTCCACGGTCCCGCCGAGCGCGCGGAGCTGCCCGGCGACGGTGCGCAAGATCGTGGTCTTGCCGGACCCGTTGGGCCCGACGAGCGCCACGATCTGTCCGGGGCGCACGGCGAGGCAGACGTCGCGCACGAGGGCCCGCGCGCCGTGGCCCACCGCCAGGTCCTGTAGCTCGAGCACGGGTCTCGCAGTCATCGGGGGACCCTTCCGCGCAGCATGAGGGCGATCACGACGGGCGCGCCGAAGACCGCCGTCACCGCGCTCACGGAGAGCTCGACGGGCGAGAAGAGCGTGCGTGCCAGGAGGTCGCACCCGCAGCAGAAGGCCGCGCCCGTGAGGAAGCACGCGGGCGTCACGAGGATCGGCCGCGACGAGCCCACGCCGCGCCTGGCGAGGTGGGGCGCCGCGATGCCGACGAACGAGACCGGTCCCGCGAACGCGGCCACGCACGCCGAGAGCAGGCTCGAGACGGCCACGATGAGCATGCGCAGCCCGGTGACGTTGACGCCCACGCTCTGGGCGTGCGGCTCTCCGAGCTGGAAGGCGCCGAGGGGCTTCGAGAGCGCGAACACGGCGGTCGTCATCGCGAGCACCGCGACCGCGACGATCGCCACGTCGCCCCAGGTGGCACCCGAGAAGCTCCCCCGGGACCAGTTGTCGAGGTTCACGATGCTCTGGTCGTCGGCAAAGGCCACGAGGAAGTTGGTGGCGGCCGAGCAGATGTAGCCCACCATCACGCCGGCGACGATGAGCATGCTCTGCGTGCGCACGCGCCGCGAGATGAGCAGCACGAGCCCCATCGTGGCGAGCGACCCGGCGAACGCCGACCCCACGGATGCAGCCGGGCTCATGACCTGTCCCGCGCCCAGCACCACGATCATCACCACGGCCACCACGAGCTTCGCCCCCGAGGATATGCCCAGGACGAAGGGGTCCGCGATGGGGTTGGCGAAGAAGGTCTGCAGCAGGAACCCCGAGAGCGAGAGGCCGCCCCCCAGAAGCAGCGCCTCGACGGCGCGCGGCAGGCGAATCTGCCAGATCACCTGGCTTGCGGTGCCCGTGTCGGCGGGCCCCGCCGCGAGGATGCGGGCCACCTCGGCGGGCGCGGTGTCCACGCTCCCCAGGCACAGGCTCGCCGCGAAGAGCGCGCACAGGGCGAGAAGGACGACGAGGTCGAAGGCCGCCGCCCTCGTCACGCCCCGCGCGCGGCGAGGCCCCGTCGTGCCGAGGCCGCCTTCGCCCCCCATGCTACTCGAGCCTCCAGACGTAGGTCGTGGGCTCGCCGGAGTCGGTGAGCGCGCGGCGCACGTCCTCGATGATGTCCGCCATGCTGGTGATCTGCTGGTAGAGGTTCGAGTCGCAGGCCCAGACGCGTCCCTCGCGCACCGCCCTGAAGTCCGCGAGCAGCTCGTTCTTCTTGACGAGGGCGTCGAGGGAGGCCACGCCGTCGTCGATCGTGCCGTTGTAGATGATGACGTCGGCGTCGCGCGCCCCTGCGTAGAAGGCCTCCATCTCCACCGTGACGGTGGTGGGGGAGGAGTCCGCGGCGCCCTCCTCGGAGAAGCTCACGTACTCGCCGCCCGCGGCCTCGATCATCTGGCAGAAGTAGTCGCCCGCGCGGCGCGTGACCGCGGCGCCGTCCTCGTTGACGTAGAAGAAGGCCACGCTCCTGCCCGTCGGGGCCTCCCGCGAGACCTCGTCGACGCGCGCCGCGACGTCGTCGAAGACGGCGGCGGCCTCCTCGTCGCGGCCGAAGAGCGCCCCCATGAGCTTGATCCACTCAAGCCTGCCGAGCATGTCCCCCTCGCGGCTCGACTGCTCCATGAGGACGGTCACGCCGAGCTCCTCGAGCTTCGCGCGAACCTCGGGGACGTGGTCGATGTTGGTGTTCTCGATGGCGAGCGGGCAGCCCGTGGCGGCGACGAGCTCGTAGTCGGGCGAGCGGTAGATGCCCCCGTAGCTGATGCGGCCGTCCTCGAGCCGCGCGGCGAAGTCCTCGACGGGCGAGTCCTCGGCGCGCACGGACGACACCGCAACGGCGTCGAGCGCGCCGATGGCGTCCACGAGGCAGATCATGGCGGTCGAGACCAGGTAGACGCCCTCGATCGGGAGCCGGATCGCCGCCACGTCCCCGGGCAGGTCGGCCGGTGCGTCGGCGCCCTCGGGGACGATGAGGAAGCGGTCGCCGTTTGCGAGGCTCGCGAGCCGGTGGCCCCCCTCGTAGGACTCGAGGGAGAACTGCGTCGCGTGGGCGAGCGGGACGGTCGCGGGCGCGCCGAGCGTGGCGAGGCCCTTCTCCTCGTCCTCCTCGCCCGGTGAGACGGGGTCGGGCTCGGAGCAGCCCCCGAGCGCAAGCGGGGCGAGGCCGGGGAGGGCGAGCAGGGCGCCCGCCAGGAGGGAGCGGCGCGAGATTGAGGTGTCGGGCATGGGTCCCCTTTCACGGCGGGCGTCACCATCTTCAGGGCGCTCCCATCATACGCCCGCGAGCCGGAGGGATGCCCCGTGCCCCCGGGGTGCCGGGTCACCGCTCGTCCCGGGACGTGCTCGCCCTCCCCGCGTCTGTAAAATGGTGTCCGTCCCCGATTTCCACA
This sequence comes from Thermophilibacter mediterraneus, assembly GCF_900119385.1. Lineage (GTDB taxonomy): Bacteria > Actinomycetota > Coriobacteriia > Coriobacteriales > Atopobiaceae > Thermophilibacter > Thermophilibacter mediterraneus. Next base: position 123,433 of record NZ_FPKO01000009.1, on the reverse strand, counting down.
AAGAGGAGGCTGTCATGCGCATCGAGAGGGTCGAGCTGCCGTCGAGCGGCTACGGGCACCGCGTGCCCGCGCTCACGGCCTATGTGCGCGACAACGTGGAGGCCCAGTCGTCGCGCCTGCGGCCGGCGGTGGTCGTGTGCCCCGGGGGCGGGTACGAGTTCTGCTCGGACCTCGAGGCCGAGCCCGTCGCGCTCGCGTTCGTCGCTCGGGGGTGCCAGGCCTTTGTTCTGGACTACACGGTGCTCGACGCGTCGGAGGCCGCGCCGCTGCTCCCGCTCCCGCAGCTCGACCTCGCCCATGCCGTGGCGCTCGTGCGCGCCCGCGCCGACGCCTGGCACGTGGACCCGCGCGACGTGGGCGTCCTCGGCTGCTCGGCGGGCGGGCACCTCTGCGCCACGTACGAGGCGCTCGCGCGCGACGAGGCGTTTCTCTCTCGTGCCGGCCTGACGGCTGACGAGGCGCGCGTCGACTGGCAGGTGCTCTGCTACCCGGTGATCGACCTCGGCGCCGGCTGGCCGCCCGACGCCGCCCACGCCGCGCGCCTCTGCGCCGAGGGCTCGCCCCTGCGGCGCGCCCAAGGCCTCGTTGACGCGGGGACGCCGCCCACCTTCGTCTGGCACACGGCGTCGGACGCGACGGTGCCGGTGCGCAACGCCTACGTCTACGCGGAGGCCCTCGCCGCCCACGGCGTCGATCATGAGCTGCACGTCTTCCACGAGGGCCGACACGGGCTGTCGCTCGCCACCGAGGAGTCGGCGCGCTACCCGGATTGCGTGAACGCCCACGCCGCGTGCTGGCTCGACCTGGCGGTCGAGTGGCATGCGGGACAGGCGCCCGAGGGGCGTCGCGTCTGGGGGTAGGGCGACCGGTCGGCGCGCCTTCCAACTGCGTGCGGGTTGCGGACGGAATTTAGTCGAGAACCGACCGCAATCCGCACGTCCTTTCGGTGCGTGCTGGTTGCGGACGGATTGGGACCGTATTTCGACCGCAACCCGCACGTTCTTCTCGCCTGTGAGAAGGGCGAGGGCCGAGAAGGACCCGAGGCCGAGAAGGACCCGAGGCCGAGAAAGACCTACAGCCGCGGCTCCGGCTCGGTCGCGAGGTCGCGTCCCACGCGCGCGAGGCGGGTGACGTCGGTCACGGCCTGCCCCTCGTGCCAGTCCCCTCGCTTGGCGTGCTCCGGATCCTCGGGGTCCGACCAGAGCCGCTCCGCCACCGGTGCCCAGGCGGCCGCCGCCGGGGCGGTCTTCTCGCGCAGCTGCTCGGGCGTCTCCTGCTCGACGAGGTCGGTGGAGCGGGCTCCCGTCTCGGCCACCATGCGCGGCAGGTCGTCCGGGTTCTCGAGCATGGGGCAGGGGCGCAGGTGGTTGGTGTTGAACGGCTGGGCCTCGTAGTACTTCATGAAGAGCGGGGAGCGCAGGGCGTCGAGCAGGCTCACGTCATGGATGTTGGCGTTGGAGTAGTGTATGAAGACGCACGGCTCGACGTCTCCCGCGGCGTTGATGTGCAGGTAGCGCCGGCCTCCCGCGATGCAGCCGCCCACGTACTCGCCGTCGTTCTGGAAGTCGAGCGTGAAGATCGGCTTGACCCCGCGCATCTCGCGCACGAAGCGGTACATGCGCTCGCGCTGCTCGGGCGTGGGCATGAGGTCGGGGGTGCTCGAGCGGCCGACGGGCATGAAGTGGAAGTACCAGCAGAACAGCGCGCCCTTCTCGATCATCCAGTCCATGTTCTCCTCGGTGGCGACGGCGTCCGCGTTGGCGCGCGTCCAGCAGCAGGAGATGCCGAAGGGGAGGCCGTGCTCGCGCAGGAGGTCCATCGCGCGCTCGATCTTGGCGTAGGTGCCGGTGCCGCGGCGCGCGTCCGTGGTGTGCTCGTTGCCCTCGGCCGAGATGGCGGGCACGAAGTTGGCCACGCGGATCATCTCCTGGCAGAAGCCCTCGTCGATGAGCGTGGCGTTGGTGAAGCAGAGAAAGACGCAGTCGGGGTAGCGCTCGCAGATGCGCACGAGGTCGGCCTTGCGCACGAGCGGCTCGCCCCCGGTGTAGATGTAGACGTGGCACCCGAGCGCGCGCCCCTGGTCGACGATCGAGCAGATGTCCTCGTAGCTGAGGTTGAGCGCGTGCCCGTACTCCGCCGCCCAGCATCCGGTGCAGCGCAGGTTGCAGGCGCTCGTGGGGTCGAGCAGGATCGCCCACGGGATGTTGCATCCGTAGGCGTCGCGCGCCCTCTCCTGGACCGGCCAGGCGAGGATGTTGGCGTCCACGATGAGGGCCTTGAGCAGCCGAGCGCGGACCTCGGGGTTGAGGTGAAACGCCCTCAGGATGAGCTCGTACCAGTTGCTCCGGCTGTCGATGGCCCTCCTGAACGCCTCGCGCTGCGTGGGGAAGACGCCCTTGGGCGTGTAGCGGTCGATCGCGTCCATGATCTTGGGGATGCGCGCCTCGGGGTCCTCGTTCACGTAGTCGATGAGCTTGTAGAGCGCGGCGCGTTCCGCCGTCTGGGTGAGCGTCATGGGTGTCTCCTCCGTCTGACAGCCTCGAATGGTACCCAGTCGTTATACCCAGATTGGGAAAAATCAACAAACGTGGAAATGCAGAGGTGTCTCTTCCGTGAAAGCGAGCGGTTCGCGGCATATTCCACAGATCGGCGCGGGTCTGGGGACGTATCCTGTCAGGGCGGATTCGCCCTACCGCTTGCCGACGTTTTTCTTCCGTTCACACCCTAAGATTGCCGTAATTTGAACACAATATGTAATTGGTGTGAATCAGTCGATAATATGCTAGTCACTCTAGATTTGCCCTTCTGTTTCGAGTAGATTTCTTTGCTCGGAAAGCAGATGCGCCACCCGCCACGGGGCGCGACGTCTCAGGGAGGACATCATGGGCCGCAAGCTCAACAACCTGTTCGCGCACATCTTCTCCGGAAGCAAGTCCCAGGCCGCCCGCCGTCACCAGGGCGACAAGAGCTTCTCGCTCGCTCGCGCCGAGGTCGACGTTCGCTCCGGCGCCCCCAGGCTTCCCATCGCCTAGCACCCACGCACGAGAACCCCCTGGGGGGCGAGGGCCGGACGCGCGGCTCTCGCCCCCTCTTGCTGTCGCGACGCCTCCTCCGCGCGGGGGCGTCGGTGGCCTTGCGACGGGCGGGCGAGGTCCCGCGGCGCCGTCGCCTGTGGCGCGGCGCGCTCGTGAGATACTCTTGCCACGGGACGCGACGACGGGACACGGGGGTCGGGATGGGCGAGAAGAGCGCGCGGGGCGTCGATCGGCGCGTCCGCAGGAGCCGCAGGGCCATCATCGAGGCCTTCGAGCGGCTCATCATGAGCTACGAGCTCGACGAGATCACCGTGAGCGCCCTCGCGCGCGAGGCAGACGTCGACCGCAAGACGTTCTACCAGCACTTTGGGACCATCGACGGGCTTCTCGACGCCATAGCGGAGCAGACGGTCTCGGAGATCCTCGACGAGGTCGAGCAGGCGGTCGGCGACGACGTCCCGCCCGGCGACCGCGCGCGGCTCCACGCCTTCTTCGACGCGCTCATGAGAAACCTCAGCGAGGACCTCATCCTCGAGCAGCGCTACTACGAGCACATCCCCTCGGAGCTGCTCTTCGAGCGTCTCTCTCGCCCGCTCATGCGGCAGATCGTGGACCGCGGCCTCGCGAGCGGGGCCCTCACGGGAGACGACCTCGAGATGCTCCTCTCGTTTGGCCTCGGAGGGCTCTTCTCGCTCTACCGGTGGTGGTTCCTCTCGGATCGCTCGATCCCGCTCGAGGAGGTCACGCGGCGCGCGGGGCTCCTCGTCGAGGGAGGGGTCTCCGAGCTCCTGGACTAGCGTCCCGACGAAAAACGGGCTCGCCGAGGGGTGCGGCGAGCCCGTCTGTCCACGGTTGCGCCCGTCACGCTACTTCACCGTGAGAACGGGCACGTCGACCGAGCGCAGTACGCCGAAGCTCACGCTTCCGAGCATGCCGCGCAGGGCGCCCAGGCCGCGACGGCCCATGACCACGAGGTCGATGTCGCGGCTCGTGACGTAGTCGACGATGCCCTCGAGCGGCGAGTTTGAGATCACCGCGTCGGCCACGATCTTGCACCGCGCGTCGTCGCGCGACTCGTCGACGGCGCTCTGGACGTCAGAGACCGCGCGCTGGACCGTCGACTCCATGATGCGCTCGTAGGTGGTGGGGTCGCCCATGGCATAGGGCGTGTCGAGGCCGATGTCCCCGAGCAGCGTGGGGTTGGGCAGAGACGCGGAGGGGATGACGGTCACCACGTGGACCGTTGCGGTCTCGTAGGGGCCGGCCAGGCCGAGTGCGATGTGCAGGGCGCTCTTCGCGTGGTCGGACTCGTCGTAGGGGACCAGGATGTTCTTGAAGTACATGGTTGCCTCCTTGCCGAAGTCGACGCCTATCCGCGTTATACCCGTCCCCGGGACGGGCGGTCGCGCCGTCGGCAAGCGCTGCGGAGTTGCCCGTGGGCGTATGATGATCGGGTGGGGACGGGCCATCGGGGCCGTGTCCGGCGGTCGGGGAGGCGAGAGGCACATGCGCGTCACGGTGCTGATGGAGAACTGCACCCCGTCGAGCCGCCTGCTGGCCCGGCACGGGCTCTCCCTGTGGCTCGAGCTCGCCGACGGGAGGCGCGTCCTGTTTGACATGGGGCCGGACGAGGGATTTCTCGCCAACGCCCGCGCGCTTGGCATAGACGTGACCTCTGCGGAGCTGGCGGTCGTCTCGCACGGGCACTACGACCACGGCGGCGGGCTTCGGGCGTTTCTGGACGCATGCTCAGAGGCGGGGCGCGACGTGCCCGTCTACGTGCGCGACGGCGCCTTCGACGAGCATGCGTCGGGAACGCCGGCGGCGCACCATGCCATCGGGATCGACCCTGCGCTCGCCGCCGACCCGCGCGTGGTCATGCTGCGCGGGACGCGCGAGGTCGCCCCGGGGCTCACGCTCCTCTCGACGGGCCGGCGGGACCACCCCGCGGCGCGCTCGAACGCGCGCCTCATGGAGCGGGTGGGGGGCGAGCTGGTTCCGGACCGCTTCCGCCACGAGCAGAGCCTGCTCGTCTCCGAGGAGGGGAGGCGCCTGCTGGTCTCGGGCTGCTCGCACGGCGGCATCCTTAACATCATGGACGCCGCGGAGGAGCTCGCCGGCGCCCCGCTCGATGCGGTGGTGGCGGGCTTTCACCTCATGGACCCGAGTGGCGGCACGGTGGAGGACGAGGCGCTCACGCGTGCGCTCGCGACTGAGCTCGCCTCCCGGCGGGCGCGCTACCTCACGTTCCACTGCACCGGCACGGACGCCTTCGCGCTGCTGCGCGACGAGCTTGGCGCGCGCGTGGGCTACCTCCACGTCGGGAGTCGCGTCGAGGCCTGATGCCGACCCCGGGCCGCGCGCGGCGCCCGGGTATACTTCCAGCAGACACGTGTGATCGGAGGTCCCATGCCCGAGCTGCTCGTCGCGTTTCTCGCGCTCATTGCCATTGCCATGGTGGTGGCGCTCGTCATCTCGTTCGTGGTGAACGTCATCGCCGGGGCACTCAGCCTCCTGCCGGTGGTGCTCGTGCTCCTGGTCATCTGGTTTTTCGTGCGCGGCGGGAGGATTCACGTTGAGTTCCCCGACCGCCGCGACCGCGAGTAGGGGGCGGCCATGGCAACGCCCGAGTTCATCGTTCGGCTGCGGGAGAAGATCGGCCACGACCTGCTCTGGCTCGTGGGCGTGAGCGCCTACGTCGAGGACGACGAGGGGCGCCTCCTGCTGGGCCGGCGCGCCGACACGGGAGAGTGGGCGCTCGTCTGCGGAATCAACGAGCCCGGGGAGGAGCCCGCCGACACGGTGGCGCGCGAGGTCGCCGAGGAAACGGGCGTTGACGTCGAGCCCACGGCCCTCGTGCGCGTGAAGGCGGCCCAGCACCTCACGGTCTACGCCAACGGGGACCGCACGCAGTACCTCGACCTCACCTTCGTGTGCCGCCTCGCCCGCGGTGGGCGCTCCGAGCCGCGCGTGGCGGACGACGAGTCGCTCGAGGTGGGGTGGTTCGAGCCGGATGCCCTCCCCGAGCCGCTCTCCGCCTCGACGAGGGAGCGGATGGCGGTCGTCGCCGCGTGGCGCGCGGCGGGCGCGGGGGCGGCGCTCTTCTCGCAGGGGGAGTAGGCGCGCGCCCGCGCCCGGGTCGTCGCGGCTACCAGCGAACGACGTAGGGCGCCTCGGTGAACGAGCAGAACGTCGCGGTGACGTTCTCGAGGGCGAAGACCTCGCAGTTGCCGTCGTCCGCGGCGTACATGGGCCTCAGCTCGGGGTACTCGGCGAGGACGGCCTCGCGCGCCTCGAGCCGGTCGTCGAGCACCGCGTCGGCCTCGATGCGCAGCCACGTCCCGTCCGCCCCCGTCGCGCAGAGGGCGACGCGTGGGTGCGCGAGCATCTGGTAGGAGACGCTCTTCACGCGCCCCGTCTGGATGTAGAGCCTTCCCTCGAACTTCGCGATGGTGCCGAAGGGGCGCACCTGCGGGTTGCCCGCCTCGTCGACGGTTGCCAGGAAGTACGTGGGGTTTGCCTTGAGGTAGGCGAGGACCTCGTCCATGGGTGCTCCAATCTCGCGTGTCGGGCCCGCTGCGACCACTCTACTCCGCCTCGGCCCCGAGGAGGGAGAGGCAGAAAGCGAATCTTCACGACGAGCGACGCCAGGGAGAGAAAGACCGGCGTGGCGGCAACGGACGCCATGGCCTTGAGGCCCACGAGCGCCCCAGAGAAGATGGCCGCCACGGCGAGCGCCGGGAGCAACAAGGAGACCGCAGCTTTTTCGAGGCAGAGGAGGGTGGAGCCCGGGTGGGTCCGGTCAGGTCACGGGAGGAGTTCGCAAGGCGGGTGGAGGTATTTCTCGCCGTGACGCACGCCCTGGGCGTCGACGTCGTCGAGTGGGACTCCGTGGACCGGGCGCGTCTGGTCGCTGAGGCCTGGGGGCACCTCGAGGAGTGCGACCACGCCTCGTCGGACGACGCGACCGACGGTTGCGCGCCCGAGATGCAACCGCCGGTTGGTTGAGGCAACCGTCGCGCGACGTCAGGATACGTGAGGGGAGGGGCCGCCGCGCGCGGCCTTCTCTCGAGCCAAGATACATACCAACCGTACGTATGAAAGGAACCACGATGAAGGGGAGAACGGCACCCACCGCGGCCGACGCCTCCGACCGCCTGCTCAACCCGCGCTTCGTCGCCATCCTCGCGGCGCAGGTCTTCTCGCTCCTCGGCATGGAGATCCTGCAGTTCGTCCTGCCGCTGCACCTGCTCAACCTCACCGGGTCGGGAACGCTCTACGGCGGGGTGCTGGCGGCGGGCTTCGTGCCCTACACGCTGCTCGCCCCGGTGGGCGGGGTCGTCGCGGACCGCACGCGCAAGCGCGGCGTCATGGTGGCGGCCGACGCGACGCTCGCCGCGGTGATGGCTGCCTACCTCGCGCTCGAGGGCTCCTCGGGCATCGTGGCGATCACCATCGCCGTCCTCATGGTCGCCTTTGCCGTGCAGGCGCTGTACCAGCCGTGCGTCCAGTCCGCGATGCCGCACGTGGTGTCTCCGCGGCACCTGGAGCAGGCCGTTGCCGTGGCCAACCAGGTCGGCATGGTCACGAGCATCGCCGGTCCCGTCGCGGGCGGGCTGGCGCTCGGCTTCTGGGGGATAGGCCCCATCGTCGCCCTGTCGGCGGGCTCCTTCGCCGTGGCCGCCGCGCTCGCGGCCGCCTTCGTCCGCGTTCCCTACGAGCCCCCCGCGCGCACGGCGGGTCCTCTCGAGACCGTCCGCGGCGACCTCTCCGAGGCGCTCGGCTTCCTGCGGTCCCACCTCTTCTTCCTGCGCGTGATCGTGGCGGCGACGCTCGCCAACCTCTTCGGCTCGTCGTACTTCAACGTGGGCGCCCCCTACGTCGTGACCGAGTCGCTCGGCCTCACCAACCAGCACATGGGCGCGCTCCAGGGGGCGATCGCGGTGGGAGGGCTCGCCGGCGGGGCGGTGGTGGCGCTGCGCCCCGGAGGCCTGGGTATCGCGCGGGTGCCGGGCCTGCTCGCGGGCGTGGCTGCCGGCATCGCGGCGAGCGCTGTGGTGCTCGCCCTGCCGCTCGGCGCTCTCGGGACGTATGCGGGGCTCGTCGTGGTCCTTCTCGCCACCATGGGCGCGTGCGTGGCCATGTCCATCGTGGCGACGTCCTACCTGCAGATGAGAACGCCCGGAACGCTGGTGGGCAAGGTGATGGCGCTCGCGGTGATGCTCGCCAACTTCGCCACACCGGTGGGCCAGCTCATCTATGGTGTCGCCTTCGACCACGTGGCGCCTTGGGCGGTGGGCGCCCTTGCGGCGATCGCCGTCGCCGTGGTCGCCGCGTGGCTGGGGCGCTCCCCGCGCGAGGGGGAGTAGGGGCCCTGCCCGCGGGGAGCGCGGCTGTCTCTGCCGCCGACAGGGCATCGCGCCCCCGCTGACGCCTGGCTGCGCTACCATGGGGCCACGACGCGAGGAGGGGAGCGGAGATGCGCTATCGGCAGCTGGGCGGCACGGGGCTCGAGGTGAGCGAGATCGGCTTTGGCGGGGAGTGGATGGACGGCACGCCCGACCAGGCGCGCGCCGTGGTGGATGCCGCCGAGGATGCGGGCATCAACATCCTGGACTGCTGGATGCCCGACCCGACGCGCCGCTCCAACCTCGGCGACGCCCTCGCCGCCAACGGGAGTCGCGAGCGGTGGGTCATCCAGGGGCACCTGGGGTCCACCTGGCAGGATGGCCAGTACGTTCGCACGCGCGAGCTCGCCCACGTGCGCCCCGCCTTCGAGGACCTTCTCGCTCGGTTCCACACCAGCTACGTTGACCTGGGCATGATTCACTACGTCGATCGCCCCGCGGAGTTCGAGGAGCTCATGGCGGGAAGCCCCTTCATGGGCTACGTGCGCGAGCTGCGCCGTGCGGGGACGATTCGGCACGTGGGCCTCTCGACGCACAATCCCGAGGTCGCGCGTCTCGCGGTGCTGAGCCCGGAGATCGAGATGATACTGTTCTCGGTGAACCCCGCCTTTGACATGATGCCCGCGACCGACGACCTCGAGGCCTACTTCGACGAGCGCGGCGAGTCGGCGGCGACGGACGGCGTGACGCCCGAGCGCGCGGAGCTCTACGCGCTCGCGGAGGAGACGGGCACGGGCATCACGGTCATGAAGGGCTACATGGGCGGCCGGCTCCTCGACGCGGCGCAGTCGCCCTTCGGCACGGCGCTCACGCCGGTCCAGTGCCTGCACTACGCCCTCACGCGCCCCGCCGTGGCGAGCGTGATGGTGGGCTTCGGCGAGCCGGCGCACGTCGCCGAGGCGGTTGCCTACGAGACGGCGTCGGACGACGAGCGGGACTACGCGCGCGTGCTCGCGGGCGCGCCGCGCCACGCCTTCGTGGGGCAGTGCACCTACTGCGGCCACTGCGCCCCCTGCCCCAAGGGGATCGACATCGCCGCGGTGAACAAGTTCTTCGACCTCGCGAGCGCCTATGACGAGGTGCCGGACTCGCTGCGCGAGCACTATCGCGCGCTCGGCGCCACCGCCGCCGACTGCGTCGCGTGCCGCGCGTGCGAGGGGCGCTGCCCCTTCGGGGTGCGCGTTGCCGACCGCATGGCGCGGGCGGCGGGGCTCTTCGGCTGCTGAGGGGGCGCCGCCCGGGCAAAGATTGGGCGGCGCCGCTCTGTTGTATGCAGTTTTTGGGACGGTGCCGGGTATCGCTCCGGAGGCTATACGTCATACCTGCGCTTTTGCGAGCGCGTTGGCGAGTGTATCGGGTCGTCTCGCGAAATCTGCATACAACAGGGCGACTGCCTCGGAACGGCACGGTTCCGAGGCACGGGACGGCCCCAGATTCCGAGGCGCGGGACGGCCCGGCCCCCGCCCGCGGCCTATGCGCAGTAGTGCCCGAGGCACATGCCGATGAAGTCGCGCATCTCGGCGCGGAAGTCGATTGCGGGGCGCTCGATGCCGGCGAGCTCGAGCGCCTGCGTGATGAGGGGGTTGCTCCAGCACCCGCTCACGAATCCCACGGCGTGGTAGTAGATGGCCATGAGCAGCGCGTCGACGCGCTCCGTGCGCATTCCCAGGATGGGCGGGAGGCGCTCGGCCATGCGTGCGACGTGACCGTAGTAGGCCTGCTTGAACTCGGAGAGTCGCTCCACCGTGACGTTGGTCTCGATGATGGTGGAGAGGATGTCCCCGAGGCGGAAGTACTCCTGGTGGGCGCCCGCGATGCCGGCCCAGACCTCTGCGACCGTCTCGCGAGAGAACCCGCAGCCCTCGGGGAGCGCGGTGAGCAGGGCGTCGAAGTAGGCCGCCATCTCGTCCTGCGTGAGCAGCAGGAAGACCTCCTCCTTGGTGCTCACGTACTTGTAGAGGTTGGCACGCGACCAGCCGAGCTCGTCCGCGATCGTGGTGAGGGTGATCTCGTGGTAGGGGCGTTCCGCGAACTGGCTGCGGACGGCCCCCTTGATCTGGTCGAGGCGCTGCCCCTTCTGCTCGGGGCTGCGCGCGCGAATGAACTCTGCCATGGCTCCTCCGTATGTCTCGTTAGGTGAAGTATAGCGCAGAGAACCGCTTTGTAGAAAAAATAACGTCACTTAACCCTTTACAAATTACGTGACGTCGCGTAATCTAAACGGCGAGAAGAACGGGGCGCCCGCCCCGCACCCGGCGAGAGGAGAGGCAATGCTCGGCAACTTCACCTATCACAACCCCACCAAGCTCATCTTTGGCGCAGACTCCATGGACGCGCTCGCCGATGAGCTCGCCTCGTTCGGCCCCGTGGTTCAGCTCGTCTACGGCGGTGGCTCCATCAAGCGCAACGGCGTCTACGACAAGGTCATGGCGGCCCTCGCGGCGGCGGGCAAGACCGTCGTCGAGGATGCGGGCGTCATGCCCAACCCCACGGTCGAGAAGCTCTACGAGGGCGTTCGCATCGCGCGCGAGAACCACGTCGATCTCATCCTCGCCGTGGGCGGCGGCTCGTGCATCGACTACGCGAAGGGCGTGGCCGTCTCGGCCAACCTCCCGGAGGACGTGGACCCCTGGCAGAGGTACTGGGTCGACTTCGACGAGCCCGCCGCGGATCTCGAGGTGATTCCCGTGGGCAGCGTGCTCACGATGGTGGGCACCGGGTCCGAGATGAACTGTGGCTCGGTCATCACCAACCACGCGACCAAGATGAAGGTCGGCCACGTCTTCGCCGACTCACGCGTGTTCCCGCGCTTCGCCGTGCTCAACCCCGAGTTCACCTACACGCTCCCGCGCTACCAGATGGTCGCCGGCATCTTCGACATCATGAACCACATCACCGAGCAGTACTTCTCGGGCACCGATGACAACACGAGCGACTATCTCTCCGAGGGCCTCATGCGCAGCCTTGTGGCCGCGAGCCGTGCCGCCGTGGCGGACGCGCACGACTACGAGGCGCGCTCCAACATCATGTGGTGCGCGACCTGGGCGCTGAACACGCTCGTGGCCTGCGGAAAGTCCACCGACTGGGAGGTCCACATGCTCGGCCAGGCCGTGGGCGCCCACACCGACGCAACGCACGGCATGACGCTCTCCGCCGTGGCGCTGCCGTACTACCGCCTGGTCATGCCCTATGGGGTGGAGAAGTTCGCGCGCTTTGCGACCGCCGTGTGGGGCGTCTCGCCGGAGGGTCGCACGAGCGAGGAGCTCGCCGCCGCCGGCCTCGACGCCATGGAGGCCTGGATGCGCGAGATCGGCTGCGTGATGAGCATCTCCGAGCTCGGCGCCACCGAGGACATGGTCGAGGGCATCGCCGACTCCACGCTCGTGATGCAGGGCGGCTACCACCCGCTCACGCGCGACGAGATCGTGTCGGTCCTCCGCGCGAGCCTGTAGTGCAAAAGGGACAGGCACTTTTGCACGATTTCCCGAAGAAAGGGGAGACCAGCTATATGAAGTCAAGACCCGAGGGCTAGCTTTTCTCGTTTCCAGATTCATCGGAACCAGCACCTTGAGAACCGGATACCGAATGCTTTGAGGGGTCCCTGCCCGGCCTCGCCGGGTCGTACGGGACCCCGTCCCGCATCACCGCGAACACGATGTGGCATAGCTTGCGCGCCACGGCGGTCACGGCCACCCGGTGGCACTTGCCCTCCGCGCGCTTCCTCTCGTAGAAGGCGCGCAGGGACGGGTCGTACTGCCGGGCCCTGCTGGCCGCGAGCCAGAGGGCCCTCCTCAGGTAGGGCGACCCGTGCTTGGTGATGGGCCCGCCCCCGCTGTCGAACTTCCCGGACTGGTTCACCCCGGAGTTCAGCCCGGCGTAGCTCACGAGCGCGGGGGCGTTGCGGAAGCGCGAGATGTCGCCTATCTCGGCGACGATCTGGGCGCCGGTGGCGTAGGAGACGCCGGGGATGGTGAGCACGAGCGGCTCCACCCTCTCCAGCAGCTCCCTGATGAGCGCGTCGAACTTGGCGCACTCCGCGTCGAGGAAGTCCATCTGGCGCACGAGCGACCTCACCTGCATCGACGCCGCCGCCTCGCCGAGCCTGATGCCGACGGAGCCCTTCGCGAGCGCCCTGAGCTCGGCGGCCTTGCCGTCCATGCGCCTGCTGCCGCGCGCGGCCTCGGAGATGTCGCGCTGCAGCGAGTCCGTGCGCCTGCGCGCGAGCTCGGAGGGCAGCGGGCTCCTGGAGAGCACGGCGCGCCCGGCGGCCCCGAACACGTCGGAGAACGCCCCGGGGAGCTCCGGGAAGTAGGAGTCCAGCAGGCACAGGCACTGCGTCTTCGCCTCGGCGAGCTCGGCCTTGAGCGACTGCCGGTATCGCGTGAGCGAGCGCAGCGACTGGACCTCGTCGGTGGCGAGCCTCGTCGGGTCGTACTGGCCGATGCGCAGCGTCTCGGCGATGAGGCCCGCGTCCACGCGGTCGTTCTTCACCCTGTCGAGCCCCTTCAGCCTGCGCACGGCGCGCACCTGCACGGGGTCGATCACCGCGACCGAGTAGCCCCTCGAGACCAGGAAGGCGTAGAGCGCCATCCAGTAGTGCCCGGTGGCCTCCATGCCGACGAGGACGTCCGAGGGCCTCTCGGCCACCCCCTCGAGCCAGGCCTCGCACCGCTCGAAGCCGGCGGCGCTGTTCTTGAAGGGCATCCGCTTGCCCTGCTCCTCGCCGCGCTCGTCCACGGCCCCTATCACGTGGTCCACCTTGGCGATGTCCACACCGGCGTACACCATGTCCGCCCCTCCTCTCCGCCGCAGGGCGGCGGGCCGCCTGCCCGCGTCACCCGGGACCGCAGCCTCCTAGAAGAGATCCGAGGTGGCGCATGGCCCCTCATCCAGCTGATCCGCGGAAATGCCCGGGTGGGGCGGGACGCCACTCTCCCCTGCGGGGTCGCGCGCGGCGCCCCAACTGCCATGTCGGCGTCCCTGCCCGCCAGAGTCTGCATTGCACCAAAGCATCCGGTAACCGGCTCTCAGATGCAACGACTTAAAGATAGGAGATGCCATGCGCAAGAACATCGGCAGCGCGCTCGCGCTCTACCCCATGCCGGTTACCGTGGTCGGCGCCATGAACGGCGACGAGCCCACCTGGACGCTCGTCGCGCACGTGGGCATCATCGGCCACGACCGCGTGACGGTGAGCCTGGCCTCGGCGCACTTCATCAACGGCCGCATCAAGGAGGCCGGGCGCCTCTCGGTGAACCTGGCGAGCGAGGACATGCTGCCGCGCGTCGCCGTGGCCGGCGCGGTCTCGGGCGCCAAGCGGAGCAAGGCGGACCTCTTTGCGTGGGAGGCGGCGGAGAACGGCGCGCCGCTCGTCAGCGAGGCGCCGGTCTCGGTGGCGTGCACGGTCGTGGACACCTACGAGACGCCGGGCTTCGAGACCTTCGTCTGCACGATCGACGGCACCTACGTGGACGAGTCCGACCTCACCGAGGTGGGCAAGATCGACTACGCGCGCGTCAAGCCCGTCCTCTTTGAGTTTCCCACCTACAGCTACCTGCGCACCGGCGACGTCATCGGGCCGTGCGCGGACTTTGCCAGGGAGGCGCGGGCATGATGGGCCTGAGCCGCCGCGACTTCCTCGCCGCGGCGGTCGCGCTGGGGGCCGGAGCGCTTCTGGGCGGCTGCTTTGCGGGCGAGAAGGACATGGGGTCGGCGGCGCAGGGTCGCGCGGTGGCGTCGGCGGACGCCCCCGCGGACGTGACGGACGAGAGTGACGAGGAGGTGGGCACGGTGGGTGAGCTGCTCATGACCGTGACCTGCGGGGACGCGGTGATCACCTACGAGCTCAACAACAGCGCGGCGGCCGAGGGGCTTCTCGCCCAGCTGCCGCTCACGCTGGAGGTCGATGACTTCTCGGATAACGAGAAGGTCTTCTACCCACCCGAGGGGCTCGACGTGACGGATGCGCCGCTCGCCGAGTCCGGCGAGCCGGGGGCGCTCCCGCGTGGGCGTGCAAAAGGGACAGTCACTTTTGCACGCCCGGCGCGGGTGGGCCGTGTGCCCGGCGCGCGTGCGAAAGTGACTTCCCTTTCGCACGGTCCCTTTCGCACGCCCGCGCGGGCTGCTTGCTCCGCCTCTCGCGCACGCTTTGGCGAGAAGAACCGTGCGCGCGGCGCGGGCCATCGGCGGGGCGGGCGGCTGCCCCGAGCCTCGCGCACGCTCCGAGCGCTGATTCCGTGCGCGCGGCGCGGGCTGTCGCCCGGCGCGGCGCAGGACCTCGCCATCAGCCCTCCCGGAGGCTCTCGAGGAACAGGCTCACCGCGCGCGAGGGCGTCGCGCCGCGCTTCCACACCACGTCGATGATGGAGACCGCGGGAGGGTAGAGCAGGCGGAAGGCGAGACCGCTGCCCGGCCCGGAGGGCGTGAGCCCCTCGAGGGTGAGCATGCGCCCCACGCCCTCCTGGACGAGCAGCGTGGCGTTGAAGGAGAGGTTGTAGGTCGCCGCGACCTCGATTGCCTCCCCGTCGTCTCCGAACCAGGCGCCGAGCGGCCCCGCGAGGCGCTCGCCCGCCCACGAGCGCTCGGGCATGATGAGCGGCCCCTCGGCGAGGTCGGCGGGCGTGATCACCTCGCGCGACGCGAGGGGGTCGTCCGCGCGCATGGCGACGCCCCATGCGTCGCTGAGCGGCAGCCTCAGATGGGAGCACCGCTCGTCGTTGGGGTAGGACATGAGCACCACGAGGTCGTCGAGTCCGTGCTCGAGGCGCTCCATGAGGTCGGTGGCGACGGCGCTGTGCAGGTGGAAGCGCACGTCGGGGTAGAGCCGCCGGAAGGCGCGCACGCGCTGGGCGATGAGGCGCATGCTCGCGCTCTCCCCCGCGCCGATGTGGATGTCGCCTGCCACGATGTCGTCCCCGTGCGAGAAGTCCGCCGAGGTCTGGTCTGCCAGGCCCACGATCTCCTGGGCGCGCCTTCGCAGGTAGAGGCCCTTCTCGGTGGGACGCACGCTGCGGCTGTGGCGCTCGAGCAGCTCGCAGCCGAGCTCCCGCTCGAGCGCGGCGATCTGGCGCGAGAGCGCCGGCTGCGTGACGTGCAGCTCCTCGGCGGCGCGCGACATGGTGCCCCACTCGCAGACGGCGAGGTAGTACCGCAGGGCCCTGAGCTCCATGGCTCCTCCCGGACGGCTCAAAACGTATAAGAGAAACTCATATCACGATATAGAGTATAAGCAATTGTGTTTTCCCGTGCGCAGGCACAAACTGGATTCAGGCGATTGGGACCGGCTGGGAGGTGGCGATGGGGGCGCGAATCGAGCTTCGGCTGGGAGAGCTCGCCGTGCCAGCCTCGCTCAACGACACGGCGGCCGCCCGCGCGCTCGCGCAGCGCCTGCCGCTCGACCTGCGCATGTGCGCCTCGACCGTGGGGTGCTGTGGCGCGCTGCCCTTCTCGCTTCCCGCCGATCCCGCGCTCGTTCACCGGGGCTGGACCGACGGTGACGTCAACTACAACCCGTCGGGCGACTGGCTCGCGATTTTCTTCGACGACGAGCGCAACTCGCTTCGCTACGGCGACCAGCTCACCATCGGTCGCGTCGAGGGCCCGCTCGACGCGCTTCGCTCCCTCGACGGCAGGCTCGAGGCCCGCGTCTCTCTCGCGGGCGATCCGGACGGCACCGTCGGGGACGCCCCGCGCGGCGCGACCGAGAACGACCAGGCGACCACGGACTAGGAGGCAACCATGCGCTACACGACACTCGGACACTCCGGCATCAAGATTCCGCGCCTATGCCTGGGCGGCATGAGCTTCGGAGCCCCCTCGACCGACTTCCACCAGTGGACCATCGGCCCGGACGAGACGCGCGCCGTGATCGCCCGCGCGCTCGAGCTGGGCGTGAACTTCATCGACACGGCCAACTGCTACGCGCACGGCACGAGCGAGGAGTACATCGGGGCGGCGCTGCGAGAGCTCGCCGTGCCCCGCGACGAGGTGGTGCTCGCGAGCAAGGTCTTCTTCAACGAGGGAGGGCTCTCGCGCGAGGCGATCGAGCGCGAGATCGACGGCACCCTCCGCCGCCTGGGCACCGACTACCTCGACCTCTACATCATCCACCGCTTCGACTACGCCACGCCCATGGAGGAGACCATGGAGGCCCTCGACGGCCTCGTGCGCGCGGGCAAGGTCCGTGCGCTCGGCGCGAGCGCGATGTACGCCTACCAGTTCCACAACATGCAGCTCGTGGCCGAGAAGAACGGCTGGACGCCCTTCACGAGCATGCAGAACCACTACAACCTGCTCTACCGCGAGGACGAGCGCGAGATGATACCGGTGTGCCGCCAGTACGACGTGGCGCTCACGCCCTACAGCCCCATGGCCTCTGGCCACCTGTGCCGTCCCACCTGGAACTCCGCGAGCGCGCGTAGCACCACTGACGCCACCATGCGCAACAAGTACGACGCCGCCGAGGCCCAGGACATGCCGATCGTCTCCCGCGTGGCCGAGGTGGCCGAGCGCCGCGGCGTCCCCATGGCGAGCGTGGCTCTGGCCTGGCACTGGGCGCGCGGCGTGACCGCGCCGATCGTGGGCTGCTCCAGGCCCGAGCGCGTGGACGACGCCGTGGCAGCACTCGACGTGGAGCTCACGGGCGAGGAGGTTGCCTACCTCGAGGAGCCCTACACGGCACATGAGCTCGTGGGTCCGGCGGCGCGCCCCGGAGAGAAGCCGCTCGCGGGCACCGCGAATCCCAACGCAAAGTAGCGTCGCCTGCGGGCGGCCCGCGAGGCGGCGTCGCCCGGCGGACGGGAAAGGAGAAGAACCATGGCAGGCTATCAGGGAGTCGCGGGGCTCGAGCGGACCGACCCCGAGTTCGCCGAGCGCTTCGCGTACTTCGCGGGCGAGGAGGTGCCCGGAGAGGGCGCGGCCGAGCTTCCGTCCCGCGAGCGCTACCTCGCGGTGCTCGCCGCCCTTCTCGGCTGCCAGGGGCTGGACGAGTTTCGCCTCATGGCCGCGGAGGCGCTCGACGCGGGCATCACGCCGGTCGAGCTGAGGGAGGTCGTCTACCAGGCGTGCGCCTACCTGGGCATCGGGAGGGTGCGGCCGTTCTTGGACGCGGCGAACGAGCTTCTCGCCGCGCGCGGCGTGGAGCTGCCGCTTGCGCCCCAGGCGACCACCACGCTCGAGACGCGCCGCGACGCCGGCAACCAGAAGCAGGTCGACTACTTCGGCGAGGGCATGCGCAAGAGCTGGGAGAGCGGCCCCGCGGAGCGCGCGCACGTCAACCGCTGGCTCGCCGAGAACTGCTTCGGCGACTACTACACGCGCGGCGGCCTCTCCGACCTTGACCGCGAGATGGTCACGTTCTGCTACATCGCGGCCCAGGGCGGCTGCGAGCCGCAGGCGACGGCCCACGCGGGCGGCAACATGAACCTCGGGCGCACCAAGGATTTCATGTACCGCGTGGTCTCGCAGATGCTGCCCTACATCGGCTACCCGCGCAGCCTGAACGCGCTTTCCTGCATCGACGACGCGGCGGCCGCGCGCTGACCCTCGCAGCCCTCACGGCCCCGCAAACCTCGCGGCCCCGCAAACCCTGCGGCCCCGCAAACCCCGCGGCCCTGCAAACCTCACAGGTGGTCTGAACTTTCCTTCGATTGTAATAAATAAATTAAGTGCAAATTGATGCAAGAGAGACTACCTGTGGGGTTTACAGAGACGAAACAGACTCGTCCCGCCCACAAGAGAGAGGAACAGCGATGAGCGAGAAGAACGACTTCGTCCCCATGTTCGGCAAGGGCGCCCCGAACGAGGCCTTCGCCCAGTACTTCATCGGTAACTCCTACCTCAACCCGCTCACGAGCGCCGCCGAGTGCGGCGTGGGCCTCGCCAACGTGACCTTCGAGCCGGGCTGCCGCAACAACTGGCACGTCCACCACGCCACCAAGGGCGGCGGGCAGATCCTCATCGTGACCGATGGGCGCGGCTGGTACCAGGAGTGGGGCAAGGAGCCGCGGATGCTCGTCCCCGGCGACGTGGTGGTGATCCCCGCCGGCGTGAAGCACTGGCATGGCGCCGCCGCCGACAGCTGGTTCAGCCACATCGCCTTCGAGGCCCCGGGCGAGGGCTGCTCCAACGAGTGGCTCGAGCCCGTGGACGACGCCTCCTACCCGCAGGCATAGCCTGGGACACCGGGGACGGGGGCGCTGTCACCGCTCCGTCCCCGCTGTCCCACTTACGCGAGAAGGGCCGCGTGCTCCGGGTGCTTCTCGAACCAGCTGACGGCGTACGAGCACGTGGGGCGCGCGTAGAGGCCGCTCGCGGCGATGCTCGCGACGGCGCGACCCAGAAGCTCCCCCGCGACGCCCCGCCCGCGCAGCGACTCGTCCACGAAGGTGTGGTCGATCTCCACGATGCCGGGCTCCACCTGCGGGAAGGTGACCTCTGCCAGCACGTTCCATGCCTCGTCGAGAACCTGCACCCGGTCGCGCTCCATGATCCAGTCCATGGCCGCCTCCTTTGATTGCCGTCCAACGAGGCTATTGTCTCACACGCCAACGGGTAGAACCCTCATCGGGGAAACGTTGGCATCGGCATGGGAGGTGCGGGATGGCGCGGTCCTGGCACATCGCGAACGGGCACCTTGCGACGGGCGAGAAGGACGGTGGGCACGTGGTCTCCCTCCTGCGCCTCGAGGAGGCAAGGGCGCGTCCGCTCTCGCACGTGCAGCGCGAGGTGCTCGCGCAGCTGGAGCACGCTGCGATTCCCTTCCTGGAGCGAACGCCCACAGGTGCGGCGGGCCTCGTGGTCACGTCGAGCGGACGTCGCCGCTTTGGCTTCATCCTCACGGCGTCCGAGCTGGCGCTCATCGACGATGGGAACACCTGCGCGCCGGCGCTCGGCCGTGCCGTGGAGTGCCGTGCGCCCGTCGACGGTCCCGCCGGGGCGCTCTGCGCGCTCCTGCGAGAGCTGCTGGGAGACCACCCGGCGCGTCTCTCGAGGATGCGCGAGGAGCTCGAGCTGGTGGAGCAGCAGGTTCTCGAGGGGCACCAGCGCCCAGACCGTCGCGCAATGATGGCGGGCACGCGCCAGATGCTCGGGCTCGACACGTTCTATCAGGGTATGTCCGACCTTGCGAGCGAGCTTGCGGAGGATGACTCGGGCCTGGTGGCCCCTGCTGACCGCGTGCGCCTGCGCTCGCTCTCGCGGCTGCTGGGCCGCCTCTCCGCGCGCCTGGAGTCGCTCCAGGACTACGGCCTGCAGGTTCAGAGCCTCTATCAGGAGTCCATCGACGTGCGGCAGAACCAGGTCATGCAGTGGCTGACCGTGGTGACCACCATCGTCATGCCGCTCACCCTCGTCACCGGGTGGTACGGGATGAACTTCCCGCACATGGCGCTTCTCGACGCGCCGTGGGGCTACGCGGCGGTGGCGGTGGCGTGCGTGGTGATAACGGCCGCAGAAATCGCGTTCTTCTCGTGGCGCGGGTGGCTGAGCTTCGGCGGACGGTACCGCAACGACGGCCGGCGGCGTGACGGGCAGACGGATTGATGCCCGTCTCCAATAGGGGTATACCGTCGGGGTCAAAGCTTGTGGCCCCGTCGGAGGAGGCAGCCATGTCCGGAATGACCCTCGAGCGCCGCGACCGCGCGCTGTGGGCGGCGCTGCTCGGCCTGTGTGTGGTGAATGCGCTCGTCTACCTGCTGTGGGCGCTGCCCGCCATGCCCCAGACCGTCCCCGTGCACTGGGGCGCGGACGGCGCGGTCAACGGCTGGGGCTCCAAGGAGTCCACGATCTTTCTGGGCGTTGTGCTGCCGTTTCTGGTGCTGGCGCTGATGTTCGCCGTGCCGCACCTGGACCCGCGCGGCGAGACGTTCACCCGATTTAAGGGCATCTACCAGGGATTCTCTGCGGCCTTCGTCCTCTTCATGCTGGCGTTTGCCTGGCTCACCCCGCTCACGGCGCTTGGTGTGGTTCCGGAGTCGGGGTCGTTCGTGAGCCTGTTCGCGTTCGGCGGAATCGGGGCGCTCATGGTGGGCCTCGGCGTGGTCTGCCCGCGCATCGAGCCCAACTACACCTTTGGCATCCGCCTGCCGTGGACCCTGGCCGACCCGGACAACTGGCGCCGTACGCACCGCTTTGCGGGCCCGGTCTTCGTGGCGGTGGGCCTGGGGACCATCGCGATGGCGCTCCTCTCGCCCTTGGCGCCGGAGCTTGCCACGATTGCACTGCTGGTGCTTCTGCTGGGCGGCGTGGGCGTGGTCGCGCTCTACAGCTTCATCATCTGGAGGCGTGACTGATACAAAGGGAAAAGGGGACGGGTCTGCTTTCTCTGAGAGAAGCGGGACAGGTCGGACCCCGCGCCATGGCTTGGCACCCCAGACCTGTCCCAAAAACTCTGAGAGAGTGGACCCGTCCCCTTTTTGCTCACGCCTCGCGCACGCGGCCGTCGCGGACCTCCCAGGTGCGCGAGGTGCATGCGGAGAGGAACCGCCGGTCGTGGCTCACCAGCACGAGCGCGCCGGGGTAGGCGGCGAGCGCGCGCTCGAGTGCCTCGGTCGAGTGCAGGTCCAGGTGGTTGGTGGGCTCGTCCATGACGATGAGCGCGGGGTGGCGCAGGATGCCCTCCGCCAGCATGAGCTTGCGCAGCTCGCCGGGACTCGTGCGGCCGCCCTCGAGGATGCGGTCCGGGTCGGAGTTGAGCTGCGCCACCGTGGAGAGCACGCGCCCGCGCTCGGCGGGGGAGAGCGAGCTCACTCGAGCCACCATCGCGTCGCGGGCCTCCGCGGGCAGCTCCTGCGGGACGTCGAGCACCTCCAGGCCCCTCCCGGCGTCCTCCGCCCGGGCGAGAAGGACGCGCAGGTGCGCGAGCAGCGTCGACTTCCCGGCGCCGTTGGGCCCGACCACGCCCACGTGGTCGGCGTTGCCCACCCAGAGCTCGGGGACCTCGAGGGTCCCCTCGGGCCCGCAGGGGATGGTCGCGGCCGGTACGTGCAGCACCGTGCGACGGCGCGCCGGCTCGGCGTCGACCCACAGGTCGCCGTCGTAGCGCTTGGCCACGCGCGCTGCGGCCAGGCGCTCCCGTGCGGCGGCCACCCGTGCGTCCATCTGGGACGAGAGGCGGCCCGCCTGCCCGTCCTTGCCGGTGAAGATGGCGAGGTCGATCTTGCCGCGCGCGTCGCGGTCGCGTGGGTCCAGGTTCCGCTTGCTGCGCCGCGCGTCGGCGCGGGCGGCCTCGTGGGCCCGAGCGTCCTTCTCGGCGGAGAGGCGCATCAGCTCGCGCCTGGCGCTCGCGCGCTCCGCGACGGCCGTCGCGCGCTCGAGCTCCGCCTGGCCGTGCGCCGCGCTGTAGCCGCCCGGACGCACCACGACCCCGTCTGGCTCAAAGGACGCGCACCGCTCGGCGAGAAGGTCCACGAGGTCGCGGTCGTGGCTCACGAGAATCCCGATGCCGCGGAAGCGCTCGAGCGCCGCGCCCAGCTGCTCGCGGGCGTCCGCGTCAAGGTGGTTGGTTGGCTCGTCTGCAACGAGCACGTCGGGGCGACCCCAGAGGGCGACGGCCACCTGCAGCTTCTTGCGCTCGCCGAAGGAGAGCTCGTCGAAGCGCCAGGGCATGTCGTCCTCGATGCGGAAGGCCTTGCGGAGCTCCCGGGCGGCTCGGCCGTAGTCGAGCGCGAAGTCCGCGAGACCCTCTGGCGGCTCGTCGGCGTCCTGCGCCACGTAGGCGCAGACGAGGCCGCGCGTGACGGAGCCGGCGTCGGGCTCGATGAGGCCGCACGCAATCTTGGCGAGCGTGGTCTTGCCGCAGCCGTTGTCACCCAGGAGGGCGGTCCAGCCTTGCGCGAAGGTGATGGTCACGTTGTCGATGATGGGCGCGAGCGCCGAGGGATAGGCGTAGGTGACGCCAGAGAGCATCAGTTGCATAGACATCTCTTCTCCGTGCAAAAGGGACAGGCACTTTTGCACATCGGGGTTTCTTGGTTGAGGATGTCTAGCGAATGCCCACGCTTCCCGTGCCTCTCTCCGGTCCGATGGCGGCGCCACCCGCGCTGCGGGGCCCATTCCCCGCTCGGCCGATGGCGCCAGTATGCGCCCGGATCGAGCGCCGGTCAAGGCCGACCTGCCCCGGCGTCGTAGCGTGTCAGGCGGCGGGGTGCGGACGGGGGTACGGCCCTGCTGTCTGCACAATTCCGGAATTGGGCTGCTCGTTGGGGGTGTCTCGGAGCGTTTTCCCAGCTATTGAATTACTTGCGGACAGAGAATCCCCCCGCTGCGCTCTCTGCGCCGCACAATCTCAAAATTGTGCGGCATGGGGGCGGGCGCGGCAGGCGCGGGAGGCCGGACGAGAAGAACGAGGGGGCGAGAAGCACCTTCCGGTCTGCGTCGCGAGGGCCGCGTTCGCTTGCCGTAAGATGTCGGGGACGGCAGCGTGGGATGGGGGTTGCATGAGGCAGGCGGTCGTGGGCCTTCTGGCGCACGTGGACGCGGGCAAGACCACGCTCGCGGAGGCGATGCTCGCGGCGTCGGGGGCCATTCGCGCTCCCGGGAGCGTGGACGACGGGAGCACCCACCTCGACACCGATGCGATGGAGCGCGAGCGCGGCATCACGATCTTCTCGGCGACGGCGTCGCTCGAGTGGGGCGGCGCGCGCCTCACGCTCGTGGACGCCCCGGGTCACGTGGACTTCTCCGCCGAGGCCGAGCGAACCGTTGCCGCGCTCGACGCCGCCGTCCTGGTGGTGGGGGCCAACGACGGAGTCCAGGGCCACACCGAGACGCTCTGGGACCTGCTCGAGCGCCATGCCGTTCCGACCGTCGTCTTCGTGAGCAAGTGCGACCTCGAGAACCCGGGGCGAGGGGCGCTGCTCGCCGATCTCTCCGCGCGGCTCTCGCCGGGCTGCCTCGACGCCGACGCGCTGCTCGCTGGCGACGGCGCCGCCACGGAGGAGGCCGCCGCGAGCGACGAGGCAGCCCTGGACGAGTACCTCGACAGCGGGACGCTCGAGCCCGGGACGCTCGCGCGCCTGGTCGGGGAGCGCGCGGTCTTCCCCGTGCTCTTCGGGGCCGCCCCGCGCGGCGAGGGGGTGAGCGAGCTCCTCGACGCCCTCGTGTCGCTGCTCCCGGACCGTGCGTGGCCGGACGAGTTCGCCGCGCGCGTCTACCGGGTCTCGCGCGGGGCGCGCGGCGAGCGCCTCGCGTGGGTGAAGGTCACCGGAGGCGTGCTGCGCGCCAAGGCGCAGCTCTCGGGCAGCGAGCGTGGGGTGCCCTGGAGCGAGAAGATCAACGAGGTGCGCGTCTACCAGGGCGCGAGCTTCGAGACCGTGACCGAGGTTCCCGCGGGGCGCATCTGCGCCGTCACGGGCCTCTCGCACGTCATCCCCGGCAGCGCCCTGGGCGCGGAGCCCGCCGCCGATCGCCCCGTGCTCGCGCCGGTGCTCTCCTACCAGGTGGTGCCCGAGCCCGGCACGGACGTCCCCGCCCTCGTGCGCGCGCTGCGCGAGCTCGCCGACGAGGACCCCATGCTCGGCGTGACCTGGCACGAGCGTCTCCAGGAGGTTCACGTCCAGCTCATGGGCGAGGTTCAGCAGGACGTGGTGCGCGAGCTGCTGCGCTCCCGCCATGGCTTCGACGTCGGCTTCGGGCCCGGCGGCATCCTCTACAAGGAGACCGTGACCGCGCCCGTTGAGGGCGTGGGTCACTTCGAGCCGCTGCGCCACTACGCGGAGGCGCGCGTGCTCGTCGAACCGCTTCCGCGCGGCTCGGGGGTCGAGTTCGGCACGCGCTGCTCTACGGACGACCTCGACCTCAACTGGCAGCGCCTCATCCTCACCAACGCGATGGAGCGCGACCATCTGGGGACGCTCGTCGGCGCGCCGCTCACCGACGCGCGCATCACGCTCCTCTCGGGTCGGGCTCACCCCAAGCACACCGAGGGCGGGGACTTTCGCCAGGCGACGTACCGCGCCGTGCGACAGGCGCTCATGGTCGCGCGGGAGCGCGGGGAGTGCCTGCTGCTCGAGCCCTGGTACCGCTTTCGCCTGACGGTGCCCGTCGAGCGAGTGGGCCGCGCGCTCACCGACCTCACGCGCATGGCGGCCGTCTTCGAGCCCCCGGTCGCGGCGGGCGAGACGGCGCGCGTTACCGGCGAGGTCCCGGCATCCGAGGTGGGGGAGTACGCGCTCGAGGTCGCGCGCTACACGGGGGGTCGCGGGCGGGTCTCGCTCGAGCTCGCCGGCTACCGGGCGTGCCACGACGCCGACGAGGTCGTCGCGGCGGCGGCATACGACCCCGAGGCGGACCTCCCCAACACGCCCGACTCCGTCTTCTGCAGTCACGGGGCGGGCCACACCGTCAAGTGGTTCGACGTCCCGGGGCATGCCCACACCGCGGTCGACCCCGCGCGGCTGCGCCCGTACCGCCCCGCCGACGCGTCGTTCTTCTCGAAGTGAGTCAAAAGTGACTGTCCCTTTTGACTCATACGAGGTCGTAGGGCATCTTGCGAGCGACGAGGTAGAAGAGCGCGAGCAGCGGCCACGCCAGCGGGAAGAAGAGGTACGCGCCTCCCAGCACCACGGTGCGCGCGGCATAGAACGCCAGCCGCCGCGTCCCCGTGCGCTCCCTCGTCTCGCAGCTCATGCGCACGAAGGCGCCTCCGGGGGTCGACCCGCCGCGGCGCCAGGGCACCACGACCTCCACCCAGGCGAACGCGACGTAGAGCGCGAGCTCCATGACCTGCTGCCTCATCCCGTCCGGGGCGCCCGCCGCCCCGAGGAGGATGCCGGCCACGCCGCCGGCGGCGAGCGACGCCAGCCCCACGACCAGCGTGTCCAGCCAGAGCGCCACGCACCTGCGGACGAACCCGGGATCGTGCGTGACCTCGCCCTCCTCGGCGAGCGCCCCCGGCGGCAGCACGCGGGCGAGCGCCGCTGCGCACGCCCAGCCCAGCGCCGCGCCGAGGGTGTTGTAGATGAGGTCGTCCACGTCGGCGGTGCGGTAGGCGTAGGGGTAGACGCCGAAGAGCCCCGTGCCCTGGGCGACCTCGATGACGAGCGACGCCGCCAGCCCCGCGGCGACGGAGCGCCAGGGCCCCCAGCGCAGGAGGCGTCCCGCGATAAAGCCGAGCGGCATGAAGAGCACCACGTTGAAGGCGATCTGCGGCAGCGTGCTCACGCCCTCGCGCGCGAAGTCTCCGACGAAGGCCAGCGGGTCGAGCTGCCAGGGGACGCCGTAGGTGATGCCGAGCCCGGAGTCCCCGCTCGGCAGCGGCCAGAGCGTGAAGCAGCCCAGGCCGAGCACGTAGAGCACCGCGAGGTACGTCGAGACCGCCGAGGCGAAGCGAAGGCGCCCGTCGCGGTGGTAGAGCCATGCCAGGATCGGCAGCGTGAGCACCACCGAAGCCAGCGGCCACAGCGCGACCGCCATGAGGAAGTTGTCGGTGTACCCGGAGAGGAATCGCCTGATGAGGTTCATGTCGACCGTTCTTCTCGTCTTCTGTCGCCTGTCGCGGTCACTGTGCCCATTGTTCCCCGCGGCGCGCACCGGAGCCATCGAAGTTCCTTACGGTTTCGCAAGGCTCATCGGATGCGGGCAAGAACCGTGGAAAAGTGCCTGTCCCTTTTCCACGGTTGCGGTGGTTTCGCAAGGGCGCGCGCCCGGAAAACGACTATCATGGTGGCGGGAAGTGTTTGGAAACGTTTCCACCCTGGTGTCGCGCACGTCGCCGGGGTGCGGAGGAGCACCATGACCATCGTCCTTCTCGTCGTCATCTACGTGGCCTTCGTGGGCCTTGGCATACCCGACTCGCTCTTCGGCGCCGCGTGGCCGGCCATGTACGCCGACCTGGGGCTCCCGGTCTCGCTGGGCAGCGTCGTCACGATGATCATCTCGTGCGGGACCATCGTCTCCAGCCTGAGCTCGGCCGCCGTCATCAACCGCTTCGGGACCGGCAGGGTGACCGCCGCCTCCACGGTCCTCACCGCTGCGGCCCTCCTGGGCTTCTCGCTCGCGCCGAGTCTGCTGTGGCTGTGCCTGCTCGCCGTCCCGCTGGGTCTCGGGGCCGGGGCCATCGACACGGCGCTCAACAACTACGTTGCGCTGCACTATCGCGCCACGCACATGAACTTCCTGCACTGCGCCTATGGCGTGGGCGTGACCGTCAGCCCGTTCATCATGTCCTTCGCGCTCTCCGCGGGCACGTGGCGCGAGGGCTACCTTGGCGCGACTATCTGCCAGGCGGCGATCGCGCTGCTCACCATTGCGATCCTGCCGCTCTGGGGGAAGGTCGCCAGGGCCGACGAGGAGCGGGGCGAGAAGGACGCGGAGCCCCGCACCGAGAGCCCGCTCGCGCTCGTCCGCCGGCGTGACGTGCGCCTGGCCTGCCTCGTGTTCCTGGCGTCCGTCGCCATCGAGGGAATCTGCAACACCTGGGGCACGAGCTACCTCGTGAACGCGCGCGGCATGGGGGCGGGGGAGGCGGCCGGCACGGTGACCGTCTACTACGTGGGCGTGACGCTGGGGCGCTTCCTCTCCGGCGTGCTCGCCAACCGCCTCTCGAGCAAGCAGCTCGTGGGGCTGGGGCAGCTCGTCACCTTTGCGGCCGTGCTCGTGCTGCTTGCGCCGCTGCCCGTCGGAGCCGCCTCGGTCGGCCTCTTCCTCGTGGGCTTTGGCAACAGCCCGCTCTATCCCAACATGCTGCACCTCACGCCGAGGCTGTTCGGCCGAGAGCTCTCGCAGTCGGTGATTGGCGTGCAGATGGCGGCGTCGTACGTGGGCTCGCTCGCCCTCGCGCCGCTGTTCGGCGTGGTGGGGCAGAGCCTCGGCTTCTGGCTCTTCCCGGTGGCGCTGCTCGCGCTGAGCCTCGTGGTGCTGGGGGCCTTCGTCGCCCTCATGACGCTCAAGGGCTGGAGCCCGCGCGCGGCGGCCGCGCGCCTGGTGCGCTCGCAGGGGTAGCCTCGCCCCCCGAGGTGCCGACCTGTCCGCGGAGATAGCCTTGCCCCCCGAGGCGCCGACCCGCTCGCGTCGCGCTGCTCTGCTATGCTCGGGTCAGCTGAGAGGGGCGGTGGGGCATGCGCATCTACAAGGGCAATCCGGAGCTGGTCTTTCGCGGACGGGTGGCGCCGTGGTACGGGGCGCTCTCGGGTGCGCTGTGCGCGGCCGTCGCGGTGCTCGCGCTCCAGCCGGGAATGACCCCGCTCGTGCCGGCGGCGTTGCTGGTCGTGGGCGCCTTCGTGCTGTGGCCCGTGGTGGTGCGAAATCGCGTGGAGCTCTACCCCGACCGCCTGGAGATCGTCTTCGGGTGGAGTCGCACGATCATCCCGTACGACCACGTGCGCGACGTGCGCCGCCTCGAGGGCGGCTTCGGGCAGGCGACCATGCACAACTGCGCCGCCTCGATGGACGGCGTCTTCATCGACGCCCCGACCGACGGTGACGCGGCGGTGTCGGTGATCGGAAACGACAACCTCATGCGCGAGCTGCGCCGCCGCGCGGACCTCCCGCAGTAGGCGCGCGGGGCCGTGCGCCGAGGCGCGGGGCCGTGCGCCGAGGCGCGGACGAGAAGCCCGTCGAGTGCGCGCCGACCGCCGCGCATTCGGCGCCGTTCCTGTCCGCGCGGACATGAAGTCCGTCGAGTGCGCGCCGCACAACGCGCACTCGGCCCAGTTCCTGTCCGCGCGGACGAGAAGCCCGTCGAGTGCGCTCCGCCCACCGCGCACTCGGCGTCACTCCTGTCCGCGCGGACGAGAAGCCCGTCGAGTGCGCGCCCAGGCGGGGGAGGGAGCGCGCATTCGACGGGGATGCGCGCAATCGCGTCGAGTGCGCGCCAGCCCAGCCCAGCCCCGCGCCCGCGTGCCGCGAGATGTGGCACAATGCCCGTCGGCCGTCCCACCCCCTCAGAAAGGTGACCATGAGCGACGCCTCGCCGACCACCTCCCCCTTGCCCGCCCTCTCTCGCGCCCGCACGGGCGCCTGCGTGGCGCTCCTCGTCGTCCTCGGCTTTTCGCTCGGGTGCTCGGAGTTCGTGGTCATCGGCATCGAGCCCGAGCTCGCCGAGGCCTTCGGCGTGAGCCTTGCCCGGGTGGGCGAGCTCATCAGCCTGTTCTCGGTCGCCTATGCCGTCTGCACGCCCGTGCTCGCGATAGCGACGGGGCGCCTCAGGCGCTTTCAGCTGCTCGCCGCCTACTCGGTCGTCTTCGTGCTCGCAAACGCCGCCATGGGGTTCGCGCCGAGCTTCGAGGTCCTTCTCGGCTCGCGCGTCCTTCTGGGGATGGTCTCGGGCGCGCTGCTCGCGGTGGGCGTGACCTTCATCCCCGAGCTCGTGGGGGTCGAGCGCACCTCCATGACGATCTCGGTGGTCTACGCGGCGTTCTCCGTGGCCATGGTCGTGGCGACCTCTGCGGGAAAGATCGTGGCGGACGCCCTGGGGTGGCACGCCGCCATGCTCGTCGCCCTGGCGCTCGCGGTGCTGGTGAGCGCCGCGCTGCTGCTGGTGCTGCCGCGCTCCGGGGCCACCGACGAGCCCGCCACCATGCGCGAGCAGGCGGCGCTTCTCGGCGAGCCGCAGGTGCTCACGGGCATGGCGATCTTTGTCTTTGGCGTGGGCTCGGTCTACGTGTTCTACGGCTACATCACCCCCTACCTCGAGGACGTGCTGGGCATGAGCCCACTCGGGGCGAGCGCCGCGCTCATGGGATACGGCGCGGCGTGCTTCCTCTCGAACCTGCTCTCCGGCTGGGCGGACGCCCGGTTTGGCATGCGCGCGCTCCTGGCGAGCTTCCCGGCGCAGGCGACCCTGCTGCTCGCGCTCTACCTGGCGGGGCCGTCCATGCCCGCCGCCCTTGTGGCGGTGCTGCTCCTCGGCGTCACGATGTACGTGGTCTCGGTGCCGTGCATCAGCCTGTTCATGCGCGTGGCGCGTCGGCGCCACCCCAAGGCGCTCACACTGGCGAGCTCGCTCGAGCCGATGTCGTTCAACTGCGGGATTGCGTTTGGGACGGCGGTGGGCGGCGCGGTGGTCTCGGGGCCGGGGATGCCGCTCGTGGGCCTCGTGGGCGCGGCGCTCTCGCTCGTGGCGATGGCGCTCGTGGGGGTGACGCTGGCGCTGGACCGCCGTCGACCCCGCGAGCAGGAGCTCCGGCGGCCCCACGTCCTTCTCGCCTGCGAAGTACGCGCGGAGCCAGGTGCGCGCGCCGCGGGGCCCGCAAGCGCTACCATGGGCGGCAACGAGGGAGGGATGCCCATGCGCCACACGACCGCATACGATACCCCGCTGGGCGAGGTGCTGCTCGCGAGCGACGGTCGCGCGCTCACCGGCCTGTGGTTCGCGGGCCAGCGCCACGCCGCCGCGGGGCTCTCGCCGGACGCGAGTCCCCTCGACGACCTGCCCGTCTTCGACGTCGCGCGCACCTGGCTCCGCGCGTACTTCGCAGGCGAGAAGGACGTGGGGCCGCCGGAGCTCCTGCTCGCGGGGACGCCCTTCCAGCGCTGCGTCTGGGCCGCCCTGCGCGAGGTGCCGTACGGACGCACCGTCACCTACGGCGAGCTCGCGTCGCGCGTCGGCGCGAGCCTCGGTCGCCCCACCTCGGCGCGCGCCGTGGGGTCGGCGGTGGGCCGCAACCCCGTCTCGGTGATCGTGGGGTGCCATCGCGTGCTCGGCTCTGACGGGAGCCTCACGGGATACGCCGGCGGGGTCTGGCGCAAGCGGGCGCTTCTCGCCCTGGAGCGCGAGGGCCTGGTCGTCGACGAGGTCTCCGAGCGTCCCGCCGCGCTCGTGCGCTCGCTCGTGGGCGTGTGGGAGCGCTCCGTGCGCGCAACGCACGGCTTTCTGCTGCCGGGCGAGGTCGAGCGGATGGCGCCCGTCGTCCCGGGGGCCGTCGACGGGGTTCCCCGCCTGCTCGTGGCGAGCCGCGCGGGCGTGCCGGTGGGGTTTCTCGGCATGGGCGACGCGTTCGTCGAGATGCTCTTCGTGGACCCCGCCTCGCGCGGGCGCGGCGTGGGGCGCCTCCTCATGGAGCGCGCCGTCTGCCTGCTCGGCGCGCGGGAGGTCTCCGTCAACGAGCAGAACGCGCAGGCCGTCGGCTTCTACGAGCACCTGGGCTTCTCCGCGTACCGTCGCACCCCCGTCGACGACGATGGCCGTCCCTACCCGCTGCTCTTCATGCGCCGTCCCGACCGCGACGACGGGGTGGCCCCGTGACCGCGCCCACCGGCCCGGCGCTCACCCGCGCCGAGCTCCTGGGCGTCACGCTGGAGCGCCAGCACCTGCTGCGCCGCGACGCGTCGTGCGCGCAGGTGGCCTCCGACCTGCTGGGACTCCAGGCGCAGTTCCCCACCGGCCCGCGCGACGCCCTGCGCGCCCGCGCGGCCGACTTCACGCCGGAGGGCTGGGGGCGCGGCCTGGTCAAGATCTGGTCGCACCGGGGGACCATTCACGTGGTTCCGGCACGCGAGCTGGGCCTGCACCTCTCCGCCCGCGACAACCGCGGCCCGCTCGCCGACCTCTGGGGCGGCTGGGGCATCCCGGCCGACGAGGCGGCGCGCTGGGCAGACGTCATCCGTGCCGAGGTGTCGTCCGGCCCGCGCGGGCGCGAGGAGCTCAAGGAGGCGTGCCGCGCGGCGGGAATGTCGGAGTGGCTGCTCGCGCGCGTGTTCAACGGCTGGGGCGGGCTGCTCAAGGAGATGTGCGACCGCGGGGAGCTCGTCTACGAGCCGGGGACGGACAGGCGCTTCTCCGTTCCTCCCGAGCCCGTCGACTGGCGGCCGCGCGATGAGGCGCGCGCCGAGCTCGTCGGCCGCTACTTCGAGCGCTACGGTCCCGCCACGCTGCAGGACTGTGCCTCATTCCTGGGGTACCGCGTCTCGGAGGTGGCCGAGCTGGCCCGGCGATCGGCGCTGCCGCTGCGCAAGCTGACCTGCGGGGGAGTCGAGCTGGCCTACCTCGGCGAGCTGCCCTCGCCGTCGGAGGCGCGCGTGCCCGGCTGCGTCCTTCTCGCGCCCTTCGACCAGCTCGTGCTGGGCTATCGCGACCGCTCCCGCCTCATCGACGAGCGGGACCTGCCGCGCGTCACCAACCGGGCGGGCATCGTCTTCGCGACGGTCCTCTACCGGGGCCGCGCGCGTGCGCGCTGGAGGCGCGAGGGGCGCCGCGTGACGGTCACGGAGTTCCGCCCGCTCTCGGGCACGGCGCGCGCGACGATCGCGGGCCGCGCGAGGAGGTTCTTCTCGCCGGAGCGGGTTGAGGTGCTCTTTAGGGGCGAGAAGGACGCGCCGGCCCCGCGCCCCTTCGACACGGACGGCCTCCCGAGCGAGCTGCGTGCGCGCGGGGGAGCGGGGGAGTAACGTCTCAGCCCCGCAGGTGGTCGAGCACCGGCTCGAGGTACTCGCGCCGCGTCCCGTCGAAGCCCTCTCGCATGGCGTCGAGCGCGAAGGCGGCGCGCGGGTCGGTCTTTGCCGCCTTGGCCTGCATGCGGAAGAAGGCGCGCATGGCCAGCTTGTCAACGGCGCACAGGCGGTCGAAGTCAAAGCCGCCCTGGCAGTAGAAGCGCGCGAGGTGGGGGTAACGCTCGTGCGGGAAGGCGTGCTCGAAGGCGGCGTCGGTCTCGCTCCTGGGCCACTCGTCGCTCGGCATGGGGTAGGCCCCCACGCCGACCACGACGTAGCGGCGCTCGGGCCGGGCGTCCATGAGGGAGCGCAGCCAGCGCGCCCCCTTGAGGCCCCCCGCGTGGAACCAGCCCAGAAGCACCACGGTGTCGGCGGCCTCGACGGCGGCGGACCCGCGCTCGGCAAACGGGATGGGCTCGCAGCCGACGGAGTCGGCGAGCCAGCGGGCGTACCTCTCGGTGAACCCGGTCTGCGAGCAGTAGACGACGGCGGTGCTCATGCTCACTCCTTCGCTCGATGCTGGGCGAGAAACGCCACGAGGTGGCGCTCGACGAGGCGGCGCGCCTCCGGCCAGGGCGCGTCCTCGCAGAGCGCGAGGAACACGGGGCCGTGGAACTGCCGGGCCGCGAGGTCGACGTCGCAGGGGGAGAAGAGGCCGGCGTCGACGAGGCGCGAGAAGATCGCGCGCTGCAGCTCGAGCGGGCGCTCGACGAAGACGGTGCGGTAGAGCTCGTCGCAGCGCGGGTCCGCATGGCGCGCACCCTCGAGCACGTGGCGCAGGCGCACGATGCCGGCGTCTGCGAAGAGGGGCTCGTAGCTGGCGAGAACCACCTCGGTGAGCGCGGGACCGTCCGCGAGGTAGGCGCTCGCGTCGTCGGTGGGGTGGGCGAGGGCGCGCCGGGAGCGCAGCGCCTGCGTGAGGCGATCGAGCTGGTGTTCCACCGCCGCGTCGAAGATGGCCTGCTTGCTGGGGTAGTGGCTGTAGAGGGAGGCGTCGCGCATGCCCACCGCGGCCGCGACGTCGCGCATCGTTGCCGCGGCGTAGCCCTTCTCGGCAAACACCTCGAGGGCGCGCTCGCAGATGAGGCGCTTGGTGTCGCGCGTTGGCCCGGCCGGTCGTCCCATACTGCCTTCCGTGGTGTCCCGTTGTCGCTAAAACCTAGTATACGATAGGTTTAGAGAAAGGGACAAGGGCGTTGCGGGAGCGTATTCCGAGCCAGACGCACGCTCTGGGGCAAGAGAGCGTGCGTTAGGCTCGGACAAAGCCGAGAAGAACGCCAAGCCCGAGCCAGACGCACGCTTTCTTGGTCGGAACTGTTCGCAAGGCTCGGGCTAGGCGGTATCGCCACGCTATTGACTAATGTTCAATAGCGTGTTAGCCTCCGAAGCTGGGAGGTGGCGCGCATGACAAGGACCGTGAAGGAGCCCGAGGAGCGCAGGCGCGAGCTGCTGGCGTGCGCGATGCGGCTCTTCGCCGAGCAGGGCTACGACAACGTGTCCGTGCGCGCGGTGGCGCGGGCCGCGGGTGTCGCGCCCGGCCTCGCGTACCACTACTTCGACTCCAAGCAGGCGCTCTTCTCCGCCGCGATCGAGGACTACGCGCGCCGCTGTGCGGAGCATGTGTGCGAGGTCCTTGACGAGCGGGGGCCCTCGCTCGACGAGAGGCTCGAGCGCGCGCTCGAGGCGGGGGCTGCCCACGACGGCTATCCCTATGCCGAGTTCTTTCACGCCGAGGGCGCGGGCGCGCTGCACGATCGTCTCTCGCTCGCCATGTGCGAGGCGGTGCGGCCGCACCTGCGAGCCGCGCTCGAGCTCGATGCGGCGGAGCGGGGGGCGCCCGCAGCGGATGCGAACCAGCTCGCGGCCATCATGGTCTACGGGTGCGTGGGGCTTGCGAGCGGCCCGGGCATGCCGGACGAGGCCGCGATTGCCGCGGCGCGCCGCTACCTGCGCGCGCTTCTCGCCGAGTTTCGTGCGGGGGACGCGCTCGCCGCGGCCTCGAGATAGGAAAACCGCCCCGGCTTGGTCCGGGGCTCTTTTCGAGACGTTGTATTGAACATTGCTCAACAAAAGGAGACGGGAATGGACGAGAAGAACGCCGAGCTTCTGCGCGTCCGTACGCGCGCCGCGTTCGACGCGCAGGCCGCAACCTACGACGAGGGCATGGAGGGCGACCATGCCCGACGCCTCTACCAGCACGTTGTTGGCGAGGCGGTGCGCGCTGTGGCGGGCATGCCGGCCCCGCGCGTGCTCGACCTCGGCTGCGGGACGGGCGCGCTCGCGGAGCGCCTGCTCGACGCTATCCTGGGGTGCGGGCTCACGGGAGTGGACCTCTCGCCGCGCATGGTCGAGGTGGCCCGCGCGCGGCTGGCGGGACGAGCCGAGGTCCTTCTCGGCGACGCGGAGCGCCTGCCCTTCCATGACGGCGCCTTTGACGTGGTGGTCTGCAACGACTCGTTCCACCACTACCCGGATCCGGAAAGGGCTGCGTTCCAAGCGTGGCGGGTGCTCGTGGCGGGAGGCGCGCTCGTGCTGGGCGACGTCTGGCAGCCCGCTCCGGCCCGGGCGCTCATGAACGCGTGGATGCCGCGCTCGCGCGAGGGTGACGTGCGCATCTACTCCGAGTCTGAGATGCGTGACATTCTGGGAACGTGGTTCAGCCGGGTGAGCTGGCACCGCGTGGGCGTCACGGCCTGCGTCGCGGTGGCGCGCAAGGACGCGTGACGCGCCGGCCTAGCGGTCCTCGTAGTGCCCGCGGCACGAGACCACGCGCACGACTCCGTCCTCGACCTTGTAGGTTAGCCGATTCTTTGCGTCTATACGGACGCTGCTCAGGCCCTCTGCTGAGTGCCTGAGCAGCTCGCTCTTCCCGATGCCGCGCTCCGTTCCACCGGTTCTTGCGATGTCCTTGAGCAGCGCGTTGATGCGTCGCAGGGTCTTCTTGTCCTGTGTCAGCCAGTACTGGTAGTCGGCCCACGCCTGGTCATCCCAGAGGTAGGGCATCTATGCCTCCACGAGGTCGTGCGTCTGCTCGCTGCCGTTGCGCATCGCGCGATAGCGAGCGTCCATCTCGGCGGCGTACTCCGCCTCGGTGGGCATGCGCTTACGAACGGCGAAGGGGAAGCCGCCCTCCTCGACAAAGCGCTTCATGAAGACGGTGAGCGCTGAGGTGGGCGAGAGCCCGAGCTCCTCCGCGGTTGCGTCGAAGGCGCGCTTGAGGTTGGCGTCAACGCGATTGCCAAGAGGTACAGTTGATACCGACATGGTGACTCCTTGCAATCAAATAACTTCGAATAAAGTATACCCAATTGCAAACAGAGATATACGGTTTCGCATGTATCCCTATAATTCCCCTTTGCACTTCTCGCTTGACCTTTCCGTTGCGTCAGGCTTCACAATGTCCCTAGGAGGTGCAACGAGAGCATGAGCGAAGGCATGGTGCGCAACGTCCGATACACGGTGGGGGAACTGGCCAATCTCTCGGGCGTGAGCGCACGGACGCTGCGACACTATGAGGAGCTGGGACTTCTTGCTCCGGCGCGCACACGGTCGGGGTATCGCGTCTATACGTCGCGCGATGCCCGGCGGCTCGCTGCGATTCTCGCCATGCGTTCGTGCGACCTGCCCCTGGCAACGATTCGCCACCTGCTTGGCGACTCGGGTTCTGAGCTGCGCGACACGCTCTTGGAGCATCTCCTGGTCCTGCGCGCGCGGAAGGCAGAACTGGAGGGAGCGATAGCTCACACTGAGGCAGCCCTGGCTGCGGTGGAAAGGATAGGGAACATGAGCGAGCACGACGCCTTCGAGGCGCTCAAGCGTCACGCGATCGAGGAGAACGAGCGCGCGTATGGCCGCGAGGCGCGAGCGCGCCACGGGGACGATGCGGTGGACGCCGCAAACGAGCGGCTGGCCTCGCTCTCCCGCGACGAGTGGGACGAGAAGGGCCAGCTCGAGCGGGCCATCCGGGAGCAGCTGCGCGTCGCGATGGCGACGGGTGACCCGGCGGGCGAACCGGCCCGCGAGCTTGCGCGCATGCACGCGCGCTGGATCGCCCTGCATTGGGGCGAGGGCCGCTACTCGCGCGAGGCGCACCAGGGCCTCGCGCAGATGTACCTCGCGGACGAGCGCTTCCGCGCGTGCTACGACACGGCGGCGGGCGAGGGCGCGACGGAGTTTCTGATCGCCGCGCTCGAGTCCTACCTGGCGTAGCCGGCAGGAGGGGCTTCATGTGCGAGAGGACCGCCCGCCCCGCGCTTCGGCTGGCGCCGCTCTCCTCCTGCGACGCGCCCGCGGCGGCGGAGCTCTTCCACGAGACGGTGCACGCGGTGAACGCGCGAGACTACGCGCCCGAGCAGCTCGAGGCATGGGCACCTGGCGGGGCCGAGCCGGTGCGCCGCATGGCCGCCCGGCTGCTCGAACAGGGCGCGCTCGGCGCCTGGGACGGCAGCGCCCTCGTGGGCTTTGGCAGCCTCGAGGGCGCGGACCTTCTCGACATGCTCTACGTGCACAAGGATTACCGGGGTCGGGGCGCGGCACGCCTCATCGCGGGGGCGCTCGAGCGCGAGGCGCGCGAGCGGGGCGCGCGGGCCATCCGCACCCTCGCGTCCATCACGGCTCGTCCGTTCTTCGAGCGCCGGGGCTACGTCGTGCTGCACGAGAACGTCGTCGTGCGCGCAGGCGTGCGACTCACGAACTTCCTCATGGAGAAGGACCTGGACGCCGGACGGTAGTCCGAGCCAGACGCACGGTTCTTCTCGCCAAAGCGTGCGCTTGGCTCGGACTATTGGCGCGCCGCCTCTAAAGTACGAGTCAAACGCACGCTTTGGGGCGCAATACCGTGCGCCTGGCTCGGGCTATGGCAGGACGCGCCCCCCTCGCTACTCGTTCAGCTTGCCCGCCACGAGGATCGGCACGAAGAAGACCGCGCAGCCGAGAAGCCCGACCGTGGTGTTGGGCAGGACGTCTCCCAGCGCAAGCTCGAGCGCCGGCAGCAGGACCGCCGCCGCTGCGGCCGACCAGCGGGCCGCGCGGCAGATGGCGGGCCAGTTGCCGTTGTGGACGCGCATGAGGCAGCCGAGGTTCATGCGGAAGGGGCCCTGCGTCACGAAGGAGATGCGGTTCTCGTCGTAGTATCCGGGCAGGGTCTCGTGGCAGAAGAACGAGAACCACGCCAGCGCCACGAGCATGAGGAGGCCTCCGGCGACGGCCGGGTCGGCGAGGCCCGAGAGGAGCTGGTCCAGCTCACGCGAGAAGACCACGCGCGCGGTGAGCAGGCCCCAGACGGTGACCGTCGCCGCAAAGGCGGCGCACCGCAGCGCCCGCTGCCGCCCGGTGAGCGTCGCGCCCGAGAGGTCGAGCGAGGCGGCGATGAGCCGGTCGGCCTCCGCGCGCCCCAGGCGCTCCTCGTGCGGCGCTTCCTCGCAGGCCATGAGCTCGGAGATGGAGAGGCCGAGCGCGTCGGCGAGCGGCATGAGCAAAGGGACGCTCGGCAGGCTGAGCCCACGCTCCCACTTGCTCACGGTCTTGTCGCTGACGTAGAGGCGCTCGGCGAGCTGTCGCTGCGTGAGCCCGCGCTCGGCGCGGACGCGGGCGACAAAGGAGCCGAGGGTGGCGGCGTCGAGCTGCGGGACCTTCGGCTCGCTCGGCTTTGGGTCGTCTGCCATGTGGTCTCCCTCCTGGGTCGGAACGTGACCACGATGCTGCGCCGCGGCCTCCCACACGTCAATCGACCGTTAGTCGAGTGGGCATCTACCTGCGGAAACGCATGCGTCGGCTACGAGCGCAGGATCTTCTCCATGGCGCGCCCGCGGGCGAGCTCGTCGACGAGCTTGTCGAGGTAGCGGGCGTTCTGCTCCACGGGGTCGGAGATGGCGGCAACGTCTACGCCGCAGACCTTGCCGGTGATGAGCGTCCTGTTGGGGTTGAGCGCGGGCGCCTCCGAGAAGAACGTCTCGTAGTCCACTCCCGCGGCGATCTGGCGCTCCAGGCCGGCGACGTCGTAGCCGGTGAGCCAGCAGGTCACCTCGTCGACCTCCTCGCGCGTCCGCCCTTTGCGCTCGGCCTTCTGGACGAGCAGCGGGTAGACCTTGGCGAGCGACATCCTTGCGATGGGCGTGCGCGGCATGGTGCCTCCTTCCGTGGTGTGGACGTGGGCCCAGTGTAGCGCGCGGGACGGCGACGCGGGGCGTCCGGGAAGGGGCTGTCTACGGTTGCTGCGAGCAGTACGTCCGCGCGTCCATGCTGGGCACCGACGAGCGGGCGTAGGCGGTGGCGTCGCGTGTGACGATGGCCTTCGCCCCCAGCAGCTCGGCCGTCGAGCGCACGATGGCGTCCTCGAGGTCGGGCTCGTCGGAGGAGAACGCCGCGTCGAGCACGGGAACCGTGAGCTCGGCGACGTCGACGAGCCTCCTGAAGTCGTCGATCCGTGAGCGCACGATCTTCTCGTTGCGGTAATGCCGGCAGAGGATGTAGTAGGCGTCTTTGATGCTGCCGGCGGGAACGACCGCCCTGACGTCCCCTGACGACAGGAGGCTTTCCAGCAGGTCGACGGCATCGAGGTGACGAGGCCTCGTGGCGCTCAGATAGTCGAGCACGATATTGGTGTCGAGGACGATCCTAGTCAAAGCGGCTCGCCCGCTCCGCATTGAGAAGGTCCCGGTCGGAGACGGAGGGGTCCCACGCTGGCTCGGTCGCCGCATCGGCCTCGATGGCCTGCGTGAGCCGTCGGAAGCGCTCGAGCCGCTCGCGACGGCTCGCCGCCGCCTCGTCGGCAGGGTAGATGACGACCCAGGGCCGGTTGTTCCTCAGCACGGTCAGGGGCACGCCGGACGCGTTGACCTCCGTGGTCAGCTCGCTGAACCGGTTCTTTGCCTCGCGCACGCCGACAGGCTCGCTCATGGTGCACCTCCTTGCACCTCCTATTGTAGCTACATTGTACAATATGTAGCCACAATGGGTCGCGTCGTTTTGGATGTCGTGCGACGAAAGCGCTACCATCTGCGGAACACGCCAATCCAAGCCGCGCGCGACGCGAGAGGAGCGATGCCCCCATGCCCCAGCACGTCACCGTCGTTGACTACGACCCGTCCTGGCCGCAGCGCTTTCGGGAGGAGCGCGACCGGCTTTGCGGCGCGCTCGGCGAGGCGGCGCTCGCGATATGGCACATCGGGAGCACGTCGGTGCCGGGCCTTGCCGCCAAGCCGGTCGTGGACGTGCTCGTGGCGGCGCGCAGCCTCGAGGAGGTCGACGCCGCGGAGCCGCGCATGCGCGAGCTGGGCTACGAGTGCCTCGGCGAGTTCGGCATCCCGGGGCGGCGCTACTTTCGCAAGGGCGGCGACGAGCGTACGCACCAGGTCCACGTCTTTGACGCGGGCGACCGGGAGAATGTCGCCCGTCACCTGGCGCTCTGCGACTACCTGCGCTCTCACGAGGGCGCGCGTGACGAGTACGCTGCCCTCAAGCGCTCCCTCGCGCGGCGCTTTCCGTACGACATCGAGGGCTACTGCGACGGCAAGGAC
Source organism: Thermophilibacter mediterraneus (assembly GCF_900119385.1). GTDB lineage: Bacteria > Actinomycetota > Coriobacteriia > Coriobacteriales > Atopobiaceae > Thermophilibacter > Thermophilibacter mediterraneus. The sequence goes on along the minus strand of NZ_FPKO01000009.1, from coordinate 84,106 downwards.
CGCTTCGTGCGCGCGCTGGAGGCGCGGGCGCTCGCGTGCTACGACGACGCGTGGGACCGCCTCTACCTCGCCGCCCGGCGCGTGCCGGGAGCTCATGATGCAGCTCGACCCCGAGGCGCGGGAGGTCGAGGTGCTTCTTGACTACGAGTCGCGACGCGTGGTCCGGCTCGGCGAGCTGGTGCCGGGGTGGTGGGCGGACGAGCGCATGGCGCCGGGCGCCTAGCGGCCCTTGTGCGCGACGCCCGTGACGAGCTCCGCCACCTCGCGGGGCGAGCGCCCGGTGGTGTCCACGAGCTCGGAGCCGAGCTCCCGGTAGAGCGGCAGGTAGGCGAGGGCGCGCTTCACCGCGTCCGCCTCGCGCAGCCCGGCGTCCACGTCCCGCTCGATGCGTCCGCGCAGCTCCTCCTCGCTCGCCACGAGCGAGACCCAGCGCACCCGCGCCCCGCACTCGGCGATCGGCAGGCGCGCGAGAATCTCCTCGACGATCGCCCGCTCGTGCATCACCCACCCAAAGACCACGTTCTCGTAGGCGCCGCAGCGCAGGAAGTTGCCGAGCGCGTGGCAGACGTTGTCGAGCACCAGCGCCTTTGTCTCGGGCGTGACCTGGAAGGGGTCCGCCTGCCAGCACCAGTCCCCGTCGAGAAGGACCGAGCGCGGCAGCATGCGGTTGAGCTCGCGGCACACGGTCGACTTGCCGACGCCCATCGGGCCGCCGACGAGGTAGAGGGTCTTGCGCGCGGCGGCGGGCTCGGTCTCGTCCTGCCCTGCCGCCCCTGCGCCGCAGAGCCCGCCGAGCGCGGCGGCGAGCTGCGCCACGCGCTCGCGGCGGAGGCGGTAGTGCGTCCAGCGGCCGTGGCGCTCCGCGCTGACGAGGCCCGCGGAGACGAGCAGCGCCATGTGGTGGGAGAGCGTGGGCTGGCTGATGTCGAGGCGCTCGAGCAGCCTACAGGCGCAGAGCTCGTTGGCCTGGGAGAGCATGCGCAGGACGGCGAGGCGCCTCTCGTCCGCGAGCGCCTTGAGCGCGTCCGTGGCGAGCCCATCGCGATTGTCGGTATCCCCCAACGTGACGCCCATGGTGGCTCCCTTCGCGCTCTCCCTGCCCAACAGATTGATAAACGTCGATGCAGAGTATACACTCTCCTATATATTGATAATCATCGATATGGAGGGGCGCAATGAGCGACCAGCAGGAGGCGTACGCCTGGGCGACAAGAACCTGCGAGAAGAGCGACGCGCTGAGCCCCGCCGACCTCCTCGAGGAGCTCATGGCGGCGCCGGAGTGCGACGCCTTCGGGCCTGTGCATCACTATCTGGTGGGGGCAGCGCTCGTTACCTGCGTTCGCAACGCACGTGGGGAGGGGGACCTGCCCGCGCAGCTCGCAGAGCTCCGGGCGCGCTCGGGAGCGGTTCCTGGCGCGGCGTGCGCGCGCTGGGGCGTGTGCGGCGCGGCGGCGTCGTGCGGCATGGCGCTCGCGATCCTGCTGGAGAACGCCCCGCTTAAGCCCGAGGGCTGGAGCGAGTGCCAGCTCATGGTCTCCGACCTGCTGCGAGCGATCGCGGAGGCGGGTGCCCCGCGCTGCTGCAAGCGCGACGCCCGCATCGCCGTGCGCGGTGCGGTCCCGTGGTTCGAGCGCCTGCTCGGCGTGGAGCTCGCGCCTGCCGCCTCCGAGCCGCGCTGCGCGGTCTCCGGCCGCAACGGCGCGTGCCTTGCGGGCGTGTGCCCCTACTTTGCCGGCGCGTAGACGACCCGACGTCCTTCTCGCCCCGTTGCCCTACGCGTCGCGCCAGCGCTCGAGGGTGGGCAGCACCGCGCCCAGAAGCGACGCGCTCTCGTCCACGGTCCAGCCCATCGCCTCGGCCATGCGCGGCGCGCAGTCCTCGATCATCTCGTCCATCGTGGTCTCGTAGGTGTAGGAGCCGCCGTCGTAGCACCAGCGGCAGAAGTCGGGGTTCTCGGCGCCGTCCGCGTCGTGCCCGAGCTGGTCGGGTCCGGTGAACATCATGCCGCAGCTCTGGCAGTAGTGCTCGGGCATCTCCAGCAGCTCGGTCACGGGGACGTCGAGCTCGCGCGCGATGAGCTTGGTCATGTCGATCCCCGGCGTGGTCTCTCCGCGCTCCCAGCGGCTCACGGCCTGGCGGGTGATGTAGAGCCTGCGAGCCAGCTCCTCCTGCGTGAGCCCGCGCTCGCGGCGCAGGCGGGGCAGCACGTCCTTGATGGCCATGAGGCCTCCCTTCGGCTTGGTTGCTGGCACCAGTATCGCCGCACGGAGGCCCCGCTCCAAGCAACGCTTCGTTGCGCGGGACGAGGCGACGGAGCGGGCCCTTCCTTTGGCCTCCTGCCGGCATCGAGCGTGCGAACCCGGCTTGTGCTTCTCGGTTGAAGGGTTCCAGACGTCGCCCGCTGCCGGCCGAACAATTCCGGAACTGTGCGAAATGCGGCCTGCTACGACGGCGTTTTCTTAAGCGAGAAGAACCTCCAACAGGGCTTTTGTCCCCCGACGCTCGTCCGCTGGCGCACATTTCCGGAATTGTGCGGCCGGCAGCGGCCGGCAGCGGGCAGGGCGCGCTACTCGGTCTCGGCCTCCGCGCGGAAGCGCGCCCGGTACGAGAGCTTGACGGCGAGCAGCGCCAGCGAGAGGAAGACGAGCGTCGCCGCCACGGCCGCCATCGCCTCGAAGCTCACGAGCGCCCCAGCGAAGATCGCCACCACGGCGAGGGCGGGGATGGCCCGCACGAACGTTCGTGCCACCTCGCGCTCCATGTGGGCCGTGAGCTCGTCGTTCTCGCGCGCATAGTAGCGGCGGAGCTCCCGCTCGTCTGCGAGCGCGCGCCTGAGCGCCGCGACCTGGCGGACGCTGACGACGCCCGCGACGCAGAAGAGGCCCATGAGGACGCCGCCCAGGAAGCTGGACGAGAGCGTGCTGCCGCGCAGGGCAGGCAGGCTCTCGGTCACCGCGAGGACGCTCAGGGCGACGATCGAGGCGCAGATGACGGCCACCGAGGCGCTCTCGCGGCCCAGGCGGCGCCGTGCGTCCGCGCGCATGGCGTCGAGGGAGCGTCCGGGCGCGGGGTCCTTCTCGCCGGGGAAGAGGTCGAGGCCGCGGCGCAGGGTGTCAAGCTTGCTCATGTGAATCACAGCTCCTCGTCTATCTCGGAAAAGTCAAAGACCTCCTCGATGGTGAGCCCGAAGTAGCGGGCGATCTTGTGGGCGAGCGGCAGTGAGGCCGTGTACCTGCCCACCTCGATGGAGGTGATGGTCTGGCGCGTGGTGCCCACGGCGTCGGCAAGCTCGGCCTGGGAGAGCCTCCGCTCCCGACGCAGCTCCTTGATCCTCGTTCGCACGGCATCGCCTCCTCGGTCGACGGCTGCAAAAATGACAAGCGCGCTTTGCAAGATAAGCATAGTACGCTTTGCATTCTATGACAAGTAAACTTTGCATACTCCGATGAACGGAGACAAAGGCGACGCGGGCGAGAAGACCCGGCGGCCTCAAGCGCTACCATGGGAGGCCAGCATGTGGGGCAAGGGAGGTTCCGTGGAGTACCGAATCGTGGACATGCCGACGTTTCGCTTCGCGGGCGTGTCGGCGCGGGTGCCCCTGCAGTACGAGGGCGAGAACCCGGCGATCGCGCGGCTCGCCGAGGGCATCACTGAGACGCAGCGCGCGGAGATGCGTCGCCTCATGGACCTCGACCCGCGCGAGGTGGTGAACGTCTCGTGGGACTCCGACACCGACTTCCAGCGCGAGGAGGGCGAGCTCACGCACCTGATTGGCGTGCTCACCACGCGTCCCGCGGCCGAGGTCGGCGCGGGGCTCGCGACGCTCGAGGCGGCGGCTGGCACGTGGGCGGTCTTCCCGAGCGACGGCCCCTTCCCCGAGGCCATGCAGCAGGCGACGGCGGACATCTACGGCACGTGGCTCGCGACGGCCCCCTACGAGCTCGACGGGTTCAGGATGTTCTCGTTCTGCCGCGTCCGCGCCGACGGCACCGCCTACAGCGAGGTCTGGGTGCCGGTCAGGTCGTCAGACTAGCGTGGCTGCGGACCCTCCCGATCTGGACAGCTTCTTCACGTGCTCTGGGCTTCGGTTGCCCGGAGCCCACTGACGTCTGCCCTACCCCTGAGAGGCGAGGGCGCGGCCATCACCGAGCGCTGCGTGGTGGAGGGCGTCGCGGGCCCCAGCGGCCGCGCTCCGGAGTGGAGCCCGGTTCGCTGTGGGACTTTGCTGCAAAGTGTTAAAGGAACCGAAATAACGCTCAGCTACAGTACAGGAGCGGCCTCGCAGGCGCGGGGCCCTTTTTCGTTGCGAGCATTTTCCAAAGGAGGAGTTGCCATGTCCGCTTCCGTCTCTCGTCGCACGTTCCTCGGCATCGCTGGTGGCGCCGTCTCCGTCCTGGGCCTCGTGGCCTGCAACTCCGCTGACTCCGGCACCACCGATGACGCCAGCGCCGCCTCCGACGACACCTCGGGCACGACCTACATCATCGCCACCGACACCACCTTCGCGCCGTTCGAGTTCACCAACGAGGCGGGCGAGTTCGTGGGCATCGACATGGACATCCTCGCCGCCGTCGCCGCCGACCAGGGCTTTGCCTATGACGTCAACTCCCTCGGCTTCGAGGCCGCCTGCGCCGCCCTCGAGTCCAACCAGGCCGACGGCGTCATCGCCGGCATGTCCATCACCGAGGAGCGTCAGGAGAGCTACGACTTCTCTGACCCCTACTACGACTCCTACGTCTGCGCGGCCGCGCGCGACGGCGGGGACTACCAGAGCCTCGAGGACCTTCGCGGCCAGACCGTCGCCTGCAAGACGGCCACGCAGAGCGCTAGCTGGGCCGAGTCCATCGCCGAGGAGTACGGGCTCACCATCACCTACTTCACCGACTCCGACATGATGTACCAGGACGTCCTCACCGGCAACTCCGCCGCCTGCTTCGAGGACTACCCCGTCATGGCCTACGGCGTGGCGCAGGGCAACGGGCTCACCGTGATCGCCACCGAGGAGGAGGAGTTCGCCACCCCCTACGCCTTCGCCGTGCTCAAGGGCCAGAACGCCGACCTGCTCGAGATGTTCAACGCCGGCCTCGCCAACATCCGCGAGAGCGGGGAGTACGACGAGATCGTCGCCGCGTATCTCGAGGCCTAGACGCTCCGGGAAAGAGGGTAATTTGGCGCTGCGCGGCGCTGCAACGGTGCCGCGCAGCGCCCTGAGTTAAGGAGCGTTATGGATCCTGCGAGCCTTATCGACACGCTGTCGGCGGCGTGGCCGCTGCTCTGGAACGGCCTGCAGACGACGGTCTACGTGACCGTCGTCTCCCTTGTCGTCGCCATGGTCCTCGGCGTGTTCACCTGCCTGATGAACCTCTCGCGCATCAAGGTGCTTCGCGGCGTGGCAAAGTTCTACATCTGGATCATCCGCGGCACCCCGATGCTGGTCCAGGCGTTCTACCTCTACTTCGCGGTGCCCCAGCTGATTCAGGTGCTCTTCTTCCCGGACTTCCGCATCGACGTGATCACGGCGAGCATCGTCACGCTGATCCTCAACGCCGGGGCCTACATCTCCGAGATCTTCCGAGGCGCCGTCCAGTCCGTTGACAAGGGGCAGATGGAGGCCTCGCGCTCGCTCGGCGTGGGCCACGCCACCACCATGCGTAAGATCATCCTGCCCCAGGCCGTGCGCATCTGCCTGCCGAGCCTCGTGAACCAGTGCATCATCACGCTCAAGGACTCCACGATCATGTATGCCATCGGCCTGCCGGAGATCATGAACCAGGCGCGCGTGTACGTTGGCCGCACGATGGACACCTTCGCCACCTACACCTGGGTGGCGGTCATCTTCCTGGTGATCACCAGCGTGCTCATGGTCGTCTCGTCCCAGCTCGAGAAAAGGATGCGCAAGTAATGGCCAGCAAGAAGCAGAACAGCGCGGAGGTCAAGATCCACGTCGCCGGCCTCACCAAGGACTTCGGCGAGAACCACGTCCTGCGCGGCATCGACATCGACATCCACGCCGGCGAGGTCGTCTGCGTGATCGGCCCGTCCGGCTCCGGCAAGTCCACGTTCCTGCGCTGCATCAACCGCCTCGAGGAGGCGACCTCCGGCGAGATTCTCATCGACGGCCAGTCCATCACGGGCCCCAAGGCCAACGTCGACAAGATTCGCCAGCACGTGGGCATGGTGTTCCAGCAGTTCAACCTCTTCCCGCACTACAGCGTGCGCCAGAACATCATGTACGCGCCGGTCGAGCTCAAGCTCATGAGCAAGGAGGAGGCCTCCGCCGAGGCCGAGCGCCTGCTCGCGCGCGTGGGCCTCTCCGAGAAGGCGGACGCCATGCCGCGCTCGCTCTCCGGCGGCCAGCAGCAGCGCGTGGCCATCGCCCGCGCCCTGGCCATGAACCCCGACATCATGCTCTTCGACGAGCCCACCTCCGCGCTCGACCCCGAGATGGTCGGCGAGGTCCTCGACGTCATGCGCGAGCTTGCCGAGCAGGGCATGACCATGGTGATCGTCACGCACGAGATGGGCTTCGCGCGCGAGGTCGCCGACCGCGTCTGCTTCGTCGACGAGGGCGTCATCCAGGAGCAGGGAACCCCGTCGGAGGTCTTCGGCAACCCCCGGAACCCGCGCACGCAGAGCTTCCTCTCCAAGGTCCTCTAGGCTCGGGGCCGCAGGGTGCTGGGCATCGTCGGATACGGGGGCTTCGTCGCGTCCGCGGCGGCGCTGTGCCTCACGCCGGGCATCGACACCGTCTACATTTTCACGCGCACGATGGCGGGGGGACGTCGCGAGGGGCTGGCGAGCGCGCTCGGCATCAACACGGGCCTCGTGGTTCACACGGTCCTCGTGGCGGCAGGGCTCTCGCTCGTGCTTGCGGCCTCACCGGTCGCGTTCGGCGCGATCAAGGTCGCGGGCGCAGCGTACCTCGCGGTGATGGGCGTGCGGAGCATCCTCTCCGGCGGCTCGTCCCTCTCGGTGGGCGAGAAGGACGAGGGGGCGCCGGCCGCCTCGGCCCTGCGCGTCTATGCCCAGGGCGTGCTGACCAACGTGCTCAACCCCAAGATCATCCTGTTCTTCCTCGCGCTGCTGCCCCAGTTCGTGGCCACTCCCAACGGCTTCGGACCGCTGCCGTTCCTGGCGCTCGGGCTCACCTACGTGGCGCTCTCAACGCTCTGGACCGTGGTGATCGTGGCCGTGGCGTCGCCCTTCTCGCGCCTGCTCACGACGAGCCCGCGCGCGGGGCGCGTGACCTCGGTGGTCTCCGGCCTCGTCTACATCGCCCTCGGGGCGACGATACTGCTCACGGCGTGAGGGAGGGGCGTCTCCGGGCCCGCGCTACCTCAGCACGGACGCCGCGATGTAGGCGGCGTAGAGCACCACGAAGATCACGCCGTTCACGCGGCTCATCTCGTGCCGGCGCCCCACGTAGGCAAAGCCCACGAGCGCGAGCGAGAACACGGCGACGAGCGCGAGGTCGAGGTTGTACGCCGCGTCGTAGGGAATCGACGAGACGAGCGCCGGGCCGCCCATGACGAGCAGCAGGTTGGCGATGTTGGAGCCGGTGACGTTGCCCACGGCGATGTCGGAGTTGCCGCGCAGTGCCGCGACGACGCTCGTGACGAGCTCGGGCAGGCAGGTGCCGAGCGCCACCACGGTGATGCCGATGACGCGCTCGGAGATGCCGGCGGCGCTGGCGACGAGCGTGGCGTTGTCCACCACGAGGTCGGCGCCCACCTTGAGCATGACCGCGCCCACGACGACGAGCCAGAGCGCCACCGCGACGCTCGGCTTCTTCGCGGGGGCCTCCGCCCCGTCGGCCTCCGGCCCCGCGTCCTTCTCGTCCGCGCCCTCCCTGAGGCCCATCTGCGTGGTTCGCACGAGAAACGCGGCGAACGCCACGAGCAGCACGACGCCCTCGAGCTGGGTGACCTCGCCGCCGGTGTTGGCGAGCAGCGCGAGCAGCGCGCAGGCCGCCACGCCCACCGGTATCTCGAAGCGGATGGTGCCGCGCGAGAGCGCGACGGGGGCGATGACGGCGGAGAGGCCGAGGATGAGCAGCAGGTTGGCGAGGCAGCTGCCGACCACGTTGCCGAAGGCCATGTCGGCGTGGCCCGCCGCGGCCGAGGTGATGCTCACGACGAGCTCGGGCAGGGAGGTTCCGATGGCGACGACGGTGAGGCCGGCCACGCGCTCGGGCATGCCGAAGCGCGCTGCGAGGCGGCAGGCGCCGTCCACGAGGAGGTTGGCTCCGCCCACGAGCAGGCCAAAACCAACGACGATTGCGAGAAGGCTCAGAAGCACGACGATCCTTTCGGGTCGGGGATACCACATCTAGTATTCCTGAGGGAAATCTGCCCAAGATGCGGTCGTCCTCCGACTCCCGAGCGAATCCACAGATCTACGCCTGCGCGCGCTCGTTCAGCAGGAACCTCCAGGCGGGCACCACCTCCACGCGCGCCCCGTCTTGCTCAAGGATCCCCTCTTCCTCCTTGGTCACAATGACAAGCCGCTTGGTCGTATCGTCTGCGCGCGCCAACCGGATGAGGTTGCTCACCTCGCGCTCACGCGCCTCGCCGGCGATCGAGTAGGCAACCTGGACGGCAAGACCGGCCTCGGGGACGTAGAAGTCAACGTCAACGCCCGTTCGCGAGGACTTTGCGTAGTGAAGCTCCTCGCCAAATCGGTCGTAGAGCGCAACCGCTATCTCGTTTTCAAGCAGGGCCGTCTCCCGGTCGAAGAGGAACAGGTTCAGAAGGCCGTTGTCCGAGAAGTAGTACTTGGGTGACCCCTCTCGCTCAACGAACTTTGCGGTTGCGTTGGTGATGCTGAAGAGGAGGTATGCCTCTCTCGCGTAGCCAACATATGAGATGACAGTGTCTTTGGAGATACCGTACCCGATGCCCTTCAGGGCGTTGTGAAGCGTGGAGAACGATACGCCCGTGCGGACTGTCTCGGCGACCTTCTTCATGAGCACGCGCAGCGCGTCGACGTTGCGCACGTTGTAGCGGGCTGCGATGTCGCCGAGGAGCACCTTCTGGTAGACGTTCTCGACGTACTCGCGCGGGGAGGCGTAGCGCAGCGACTCGGGAAATCCTCCCTGCTGGTAGAAGGCGTCGAAGTGACGCGAGATGCGCCCGACGTCCCGCGTTGCGTAGAGCGCGCCCCCCTCGTGAGCCTGTCCACGAGCATCGAGATACTCGTCGAAGCGGTAGGGCGTCACGTGCAGCGTGAAGTACCTGCCCCCCAGCGTCGAGGAGACCTGCCGGCCAAGCATCGTGGCGCTGCTGCCCGTGATATACACGCGCTCGCCCGCGTCTGCGAGGCGGCGGGCAAACTTCTCCCAGTTGGCGACGATCTGAATCTCGTCAAAGAAGTAGTAGCCTCGCTCGTCGCTGAGTTCGCTCTGAGCGAGCAGGATGTCCTGAAAGTCGTCGGAGGTGAAGCCTACGAGTCGTTCGTCCTCAAAGTTGACGTAGATGATGCGCTCCCACGCGACACCGCTCTCCACAAGACCCTGCGCCACTCCATAGAGCAGGGTCGACTTTCCCGCGCGTCGCAGGCCCGTGATGACGTAGTTTGCCTGGGGGTCGAGCGAGTAGCGGCGAGGAACGACTTGCGCGTTGCGGATGACCTCATGCCGGTCGAAGATGATGCGCTTGAGCGCCTCTCGATTCATGGCACCTCGCCTCATCCATCTTGTCTTCTATAGTCGACAAAACTATATCAAATTCGTCTTTTATATTCGGCAAAAGTGATTCACTTCATCGATTATGAAAGACGGACTGAGAAATGCCGGATGATTTGAGGCCAGGATAGGCTGTTGGACGGCCCGCGCCCCCTGGTCGTCATCTCGCCGCTCGCGACGTGCTACACTGCCCTGTGGCCCACCGGGCCCCTGACGAGGGCAGCCGTACCAGGAACGCAAAGACGGCGCATCTACCGAGGGAGGCTTATATGGACTGGGTCGTGCTCGTGTGCTCCGGGATGCTCGAGGCGGTGTGGGCCCTGGCACTCGACCGCGCCGAGGGATTCACCAGGCTCCTGCCCTCGGTCGTCTTCGTGGCGGCGCTCGCCGCGAGCATGATCGGCCTCAGCCATGCCGTCCGCACCATCCCCATCGGGACCGCATACGCCGTATGGGTGGGCATCGGAGCGGCGATTACGGTGGCCTACGGCATCGTCACCGGTGCGGAGCCCTTCTCGTGGGCCAAGGTCTTGCTGCTCGCGGGGCTCGTCGGCTGCGTGGTGGGCCTCAAGGTCGTGGGCGGGTCCCACTAGCCCGTCGGGTCACGGGCCCTCTGCGCGCTACAATTTCAGCGAGAAGAATGGCGGGGCAGGGAGGTGCGCATGGCAATCGAGAGCGTGGCCATCATCGGGCGCGGCGCGGTGGGGATGCTCTACGGCTCCATCGCCGAGAAGAGCCTCGGGCCGGGCGCCGTCGAGTTCGTGATGGACGACGAGCGCTTTGCCCGGCACGCGGGGGAGGTGCCCACCGTCAACGGGGAGCCGCTGCGCGTGCGCACCCTGCCCGCGAGCGAGGCCGGCCCCGTCGACCTGGTCATTCTCGCCACCAAGGCGACCGGGCTCGACCGGGCGCTCGACACCATGGAGCGGCTCGTGGGGCCGCGCACGGCGATCGCCTCGCTGCTCAACGGCGTCACGAGCGAGGAGCGCGTCGCCGAGCGCTTTGGCTGGGGGCGCACCGTGCTCTCGGTCGCGCAGGGCATGGACGCCGTCTTCATCGGCGGCGAGATGACCTACACGCATCCCGGCGAGATCCGCTTCGGTGCCGCGCAGGGGACCGAGCCGGGCGTGGTGGGCGACGTCGCCGACCTCTACGGGCGCGCCGGCATCCCGCACGTGGTGGAGGCCGACATCCGCCGCCGCATGTGGGTGAAGCTCATGCTCAACGTCGGGATAAACCAGACCTGCATGGCCTATGGCGGCACGTACGGCTCGGCGAGCGAGCCGGGCGGCGAGCAGAACCGGTGCTTCGTGGCCGCGATGCGCGAGGCGCTGGCCGTGGCGCGCGCCGAGGGCGTGGACGTCACGGAGGCAGACCTCGCGCAGATGGCCGGCCTCGTGGCGTCGCTCGACCCGGACGGCCTGCCGTCCATGGCGCAGGACCGCGTCAACCGCAAGCCGACCGAGGTGGAGGAGTTCGCGGGCACCGTCATCCGGCTCGCCGAGCGGCACGGCATCCTCGTGCCCACCAACCGCTGGCTCTACGGGCGCATCCACGAGATCGAGGCGGGCTTCTAGGTCTTGGGACGCGACGGGCCTGCCGAGCCGCAGGCTACCGCTCGAACGCCCAGTCGCGAGAGCGCGTTGGCACCCAGCTCGAAGTGAAGCCTGGCGATGCCGAGGTCGACCTTTCCGCACGAGAGCGCGGGCAGCGCGCCGGCGTCGAGCGCGGCGATGCGCGCGTCAAAGGGTGTCGTGGTCATCTGGGCGTTCCTCTCGGTCGACGGTGTCATGCTGTCTCGGCGTGATCATCCCTTTCCTCACGCCCGACGCCTCAGGGCTCGGGCGGCGACGATCATGGCGACGCCGAGCAGCGCGAGGGCGAGAAGCACCTCGGGCCGCACCGACGCGTCGGAGGTGAACGGAACCGTCTCGGTGCCTCCGCTCGTCTGCTGCTCGGATCCGGAGGAGCCGGTCGAGCCGTCGTCCGTGCCCGAGTTGCCCGGGTCTTCCGAATCGCCGTGGTCACCCGAATCGCCGGGGTCGCCGGGGTCGCCCGGATCGCCGGGGTCGCCCGGGTCGCCGGGGTCTCCAGGGTCGCCCGGGTCTCCAGGGTCGCCCGGGTCGCCGGGATCGCCCGGGTCGCCGGGATCGCCCGGGTCGGTCGTGCCGCCGCCGTCCCCGGTCACGCGGTTGACGAAGGCGGCCTCGGCGACAGGTTCCTCCCCGTCGTCACCGAGCAGCGCGACCCGCGTCTCTCCTGCGGAGAGGTGCCCGAGCGCGTCGACGGTGACGTCGACCTCGAGCGCAAAGCTGCGGCGGTCGTAGCTCACGCCTGCCTCCGGGCTCTCCGGGAGCACCTGGCTCATCAGGAACTCGTGCGTCCCCGGTCGGTCGAGCGTCAGCTCGGGGAAGGGGAGCGGCGACGCCACCCCGTCAGGCGACGAGACGCTCGCGGCGCTCGCCACGATTGCGCCGTCGCCGCGCCTCGCGAGCTGGTAGGTGAACTCGCCCGTGGCCTGTGCGCGGCCCACGAGCGTCGAGCTGGCGTCGGGCGTCCACGTGGCTGCCACGTAGCTCTTCTCGTTGGTGAAGGTCAGCGTGGTGAGCGCCCCTCCGGCGACCGTGCCGTCCTGGGAGAGGTCCGGCGTGGTGACGTAGCCCTGCGCGGAGGCGTCTGCCTGCGTCACGCGGACGACTCCTGCCGGGAAGCGCTCGAAGGTCAGGCTCCCACCTGCCGGCACGCTGACCGTTGCCTGCCCGTTCACGAACGTGGCAGTCCCCGCCGCGCCGTCGCCGAGCACATAGGCGACCTCTCCGGTCACGGGCGAGCCGTTCTGCGTCGCTGCCTCGACGGTATACGAGAAGGACCTGCCCGCCGCGGCCTCGTCCAGCGCCGCGTCTCCCTTGACCAGGCTCTCTATCTCGAGCGAGCCGTGAAGGTCGCGCACGTTGAGGAAGTAGGCCGCGCTCACGGCGCCGCCTCCCGCGACGGTGCCCGAGCAGGACTTCGACTCCCTGCCGCCTGCGACGTCATCGGCGGTGCCCGAGTAGGTCACGTAGTCCTCGGCCCCCTGCTCGGTGACGGTGTACTCCGCCCCCTCGGGCAGCCCCTCGATGAGGACGCCCTCACCGCCTCGTAGGCCGTCGACGGTTGCCGACCCGTCGTCGTCGAAGACGACGGACTCCTTTGCCTGCGCCGTTCCGTCGCTGCGGTAGCGCGTCATGTCGTACGCGCGCCCGCTCGAGAGCCCGTCCACCCGCACGATGAAGTCGAACGTCGCCCCTGGGTCCGTCGCGTTGCCGGCGACCGCCTTGGCGATGCCGAGCGCGCCGGACGTGCTCACGTTGGTGAAGGCCGCGATTGCCGGCTCGTCGCCGATGACGCCCCGATCGCCCGAGGCGATCGTGAGGTAGCCCTCGGCCGTATAGTCCTTCTCGCGCACCTCGAAGGCGGTCCCCTGGGGCAGCCCGTCGATGGTGAGCCGCTGAGCGTCCGAGAGCGAGTCGGCGAACGAGCCGCCCGCGTCGAGGGTCGCGGTCCTCCCGGTCCCGTCGACCTCGTAGGTCACCTCGCCGGAGAGCGGCTCTCCGCCCTCGCCGTCGGTGAGCGTCACCGTGAACTCGAACGCGCGCTGGTGGTCGCCCCCGGCAACGCGCTTCTCCACGGAGAGGCTCCCGTAGGCAATGCGCGTGTTGGTGAAGCGAACCGTGGTGGTCCCGGTCGCGAGCGTGCCCGCCGCCGCGCCGCCGGAGGATGACGCGCCGTCCGCGCCCTCGACCTCGACGGAGGGCGAGAACCCGGGGACGGCCCGCTCGCTCACCGAGAAGAGCGTGCCCGCCGGCACCCCCGAGACCCGCGCGGACTGGCCGTCCGCCAGCGAGAGCGCGATGCGGCCGTCCTCGGGCGTGACGAGCTCGGCCTCGCCGGACGGCCCCGTCACCAGGACGGGGGCGTCGAGCGGCGTGCCGTCCGCCCGTGCGAGCGTGACGTCAAAGGCGAACGCGCGGGAGCGCTCGGCGTCCGTGAGCGCGTGCCCCCCGCCGTCGAGGCTCTTCTCCACTACGAGCCCCGCGCTTCCTGCCTGCGGGGGCAGGACGAGCAGGCCGTTGTTTCCCAGTCGCGCCCGGAGGCGGATTCCGTCGTCTCGCGTCTGCTCGATGCCCAGGCGCTCGGAGTACGGGGCGCTGCCCGTGACGTTGACGTCCTTCTCGTGAGATCCGAGCTCGATGGGGACGAGGTGCTTGGGCGTGCCGGCGAGTGCGAGCCACTGGCCGTCCCGGCCCATGGCGAGGCGCCCCTCCTGCTCGCTCGGGGCAACGTAGGGCAGGTAGACGGTGCGCTGCTCAGCGGGCACCTCCGCGCCGGGCGCGGTGAGGGCGGCGTCGTAGATCACCTTGGCGTAGTAGTAGGTCGCGCCGGCGACGGGCTCGGTCGTGAGCGGCTCGAGCTGATCTGCCGCGGGGAGACCCGACGCGGGGAGCGTCTGGTCGCCCTTGAGCGAGAAGAGCGGCGCGTCGTGCGCGAATGAGTAGTAGGAGTTGCCGGGGGCGACCCAGGCCGAGGCGCTCGCGCCGGCCTCGGCCTGCGCGCCGGAGCCGTCGAAGGCGCTCGCGTAGAGCAGCCGCCCGCCCGACGCCGTCTGGGCGACGCCCGCGCCCGCGGCCCGCGCGAGCTCCTCGTCGCTCACGGTCCCGCCCGCCTCGATGCGCTCGAGGAGCGCCTCGACGGGGGCGGTGGGCCGCACCTCGTAGACGAGGCGCACGGGGCGGGTGTCCCCGCTGTCCCCGAGCGCCATCGTCGCGGAGCCGTCCTCGTGGACGGTCACGCTCGCGAGGCGGGCAGGCACGGCCTCGACGGGCGCGGAGAGCAAAAGCGTCTGCCGTCCGGTGTCGAGGTCGGTCTCGACCATGACCACGAAGTCGTAGAGCGCCGCGTCCCCGCCCGTGTACTGGTTCTCGAGGTTGCCGATGTAGAAGTAGGTCTCGCACACGGCGGAGGCCCCGGCGTCGCGCGACGCCTCGACGCGCGGGCGCACGCCCTCGTCCTGCTCCCAGGTGCCGTTGGCGATGGCGTTCACCTCGTCGGCGCGGGCGAAGCGGTAGGGGAGGCCGTCGCCTGCGACCATGCCGTGGTCGGCGTCGACGTACCACGAGGCGCGGTTGGAGAAGGACGTCTCGCCGTCGTAGTAGATCTGGCGGTCGAGGAGGGCGTCGTAGAAGAGGCCGTACGCGGCGCCGCCAAGGTGGTAGCGGGCGTTCACGGCGCTGATGAGGTAGGCGAACTCGTGCGTCGCCTCGATGTGGACGGGGTTGTCGAGGCTGATCTGGACGGCACGCGCGGCGAGCGCGCCGTCGAGCAGCTCGTCACCGTATGCGATGCCGTCCACGCGGCCGACGAGCATGCCGGCCCCCACGCGGTCGCTCACGCTCACGCGGCTCCCGCCGGGCAGCTCCGATCCCTCCCCGCCCGAGGCGGGGGCGTCGTACTCGACGTCGAGCATGCGGTCGACCACGGTGTCGAGCGCCCAGGAGAGCGCCCGCGCGCTGCGGGCGGAGAGGTACTCGTCGACGGAGGAGAGTGCGTAGCCGTCGTCCGCGGAGACGAGGCCGTCCACGACGGGAAGCGTCACGCTCTCGCTCACGAGGCCCGATCCGCTCGACCCCACGAGGTCGAGCGACACGCCCCTCTCGCCCGCGGCGGCAGCCTCGCCGTAGGCGCGGGCGGCATCGCGCAGGTTCTGCGCCAGGTCGACCCGCTGGCCGGCGACCGTGTCCTCGAGCGTCATCGACTCCTGGGCGCTCGCGGTCTCGAGCAGGTAGGCCGCCATGTCCGTGGTGTCGAGCCCGGTGGTGTAGAGCTCGAGGTCGCCGTGCGCGCTGGCCCCCTCCCACGCCGCTGCCACGCGCCGGGCCTCGAGGCGCACGGTGAGCATCGTCGCGAGCGGCGCGTCCGTGCCGTACCCGGTCTCGTGCGAGCCCGGCAGCGGGCCGAGGAAGCCCGTCGGGTCACCCGTGTAGGCGCTCGGCTCGTCGATCTGGGCGCTCGCCATCGACGGCGCCTCGAGGGACACGAGCGCCATCACGGGCGCACGCCCCGACGCGCCCGCGTCGTCGGCGGCCTCCACGAGGGACTCTCCCGCCACGTACGCCGCCCGCTGCAGGTAGAGGCCGGAACCGAAGGAGCCGCTCCGGGTCTCGACGTGCGGGTCGGAGGGGCTCGCCACCACCTCGAGCGCGGCGGGGGAGGAGGCGGTCGCCGGGACAAAGCGTACGTAGCGCCCCTGGTCGTCGGGCACGTACGACGCGAGCGGCATGAGCGTCGTCACGTCGGAGCTGTAGCCGACCACGCTCACGCGGGTGGGCGTCGCCCCGTCGGCGTTCTCGGCCATGAGGCGCGATATCGCTGCGTTGAGGGCGTCGGCGAGGTGCGCCGCCTGGGCGCGCCCGTCGTAGGTCCTGTCAACGAGCAGGCGGTTGAGCGGGACCACGATGGCGACGTCGTGGGCGGGCCCGCCCTCGTGGCGGAAGGACGCGGCGCTCGAGAGGGCGGAGAGGCCCACGAGAAAGCCGTGCTCCTCGTCCTCGAGGGAGGCGGGCAGGCCCGCGGCTCGCGCCTCCTCGGAGCTGCCGTAGACGGACTTGTCTACCCAGATGCGCCCGGACTGCCCGGTCGAGTAGGAGAGCGGGCCGGACCCGTCGCCAAAGAGGTCGACCCAGCCCTGCGAGGTGCCCGGGTCGGTGAGCTTGAGGATTGGCTCGGCGCGAGCGGGCGCCGGGGCGAGGACGGAGAGGACGAGGGCGAGAAGGACGAGGGCGAGGGCCGCGAGGCGTGGGGTGCGCGGTGCGCTGGACATGGGGGCTCGATTCGGTCGAGGGGGTAAATGAGCCTCGTTTACCCACATTTGAGAGAACTAGACCCGACGGCCGTGAGCGGACGGGCGAGCGCGCCCGCCCCACCCGCTCGCGGCAGCCCCGCTTCGTGCGACAATGGTGCGCGGCGCATCGGCGCCCCCGCCCCGTGAACATGGAGGTCCCATGAGGGAGAGCATGACCTACAACCCCCGCTTCTTTCAGCTGCGAGAGCGCCAGCTCGAGCGCATGCTCGAGATCGTTCGGAGCGGCAGGGACGCCGAGGGAGGGGGCGTGGTCTTCCTCGGCGACTCTCTCACCGAGCTCTTCCCCGTCGACCTCCACTTTCCCGAGCTGGCTGTCAGGCACAACTGCGGCATCGCCGGCTCCGTCTCGCAGGAGCTGCTCTGGATGGCCGACGAGGCCGTCATCAAGCGCCGCCCGCGCCTCGTGGTCCTGATGGTGGGCACCAACGACCTGGGCAACACCGTGATGGCAAGCCCGCGCGACGTCGCCTGCAACGTGCGCGACCTCGTGGACCTCGTCCTGGGCAACCTGCCGGAGGCGCGCGTTTTGCTGTGGAGCCCGCTGCCGTGCGTGGAGGAGCTCGACGGATACCGCGCCAAGCCCTGCGGGCGCAGCAACGACCTGCTGCGCATGATCTTGCCCCAGGAGCGCGAGCTCATCCGCGACGGGCGTGTGGCGTTCCTCGACGTCTTCGACGCGTTTCTCGACGAGCGGGGCGACGCCGACGTGCGCCTCTATCGCGACGGCCTGCACCTGAGCGACGAGGGCTTCGCGCTTCTCGCCGAGCTCCTGCGGCCCGAGATCCACCGCCTGCTGGGGATGTAGGCGCGATCGTCCCACGCCGCTCGGCCCCGGTCCCCGCGCTCCGGCGTCGTTCCTGCCCCCCGTCTGACGAAAGCCCCACCGAGGGCGCCGCCGAGACGGAGCATCTTGCAAAAATCGCGCCCTCAGGAGGCCCAGTTTCGTCAGATGCTCCGTTTCGGTGGGGCTTTCGTCAGACGCTCCGTTTCGGCGGCGCCCTCGGTGGGGCTTTCGTCAGACGCTCCGTTTCGGCGGCGCGCTCGGTGGGGCTTTCGTCAGATGCTCCGTTTCGGTGACGCCCAGCGGGGCGGGCATTCGGCTGGGGCCTCCCTGTGCCCCGCGGGCCCTCGGCTGGGCGGTCCCGTCGGCGCAGGGGCTCCGTCGGGGCCGCTTTGCCGCCTGGGCCCCGGCGCCCCCGCCGCGCCGACCCGAGGCCCGTCGCATGCTACACTAGGCCCCGCAACTGCATATCGAGGGCACGGTTCGAAGAGCTGCTACGCCTAGTAGATGAAAAAAGGATTCCGGTTTGACTCCGGAACAGCACAAGACTGTGTTCATAGGTTGGCGGCCGCGCGTGCCGCCTGTCCTGCCTTGCCCTCCCGACGCCCCCTGGGGGCAGAGAGCGAGGCACGATGTCTCAGAAGAACAGCACTGTCGAGAAGAACCCGATCGCGCGTCTCGGCGCCGTCTTCGCGGCGCTCGCGCTCGCCGTGGGCCTGGCCGCGTGCGGCACCGCACCCGCCACGGGCGGCTCCGCGAGCTCCGGCACCGACGCGGCGCAGGAGCAGCAGGCGACCGTCTCCGTCTCGGTGACCATCGACGCCACCGCGGGCGAGGGCGAGTCCTCCACCACCGAGGTCGACGTGCCCGAGGGCTCCACGGTCTACGACGCCCTGGTCGCCACCGGGGCCGACGTCAACGCGTCGGACTCCGACTACGGCATGTACGTTCAGGGCATAGGCGGTCTTGCGGGCGGGGACTTCGGCGACATGAGCGGCTGGATGTTCGAGGTCAACGGAGAGATGGCAGAGGTGGGCTGCTCCCAGCTCGAGGTTGCCGACGGTGACGTCGTCACCTGGACCTACGTGACCGAGTTCACCGAGTAGCGCGGCGAGAAGAACGTGGCGTCCGCGCGCCCCACACCCTTCGACGCTTGTCATGCGGCCGTCCCCGCGACGCTCCTCGCGGGGACGGCCCTGCTGTCGATGCTGTCGGTGCAGCCCGTCTACGTGGCGCTCTCCCTCGCGGGCGCGCTGACCTTCTCCCTGGTCGCGCGCGGCGGCCGCGCCACGCTCCGGGGGCTGCGCTGGCAGCTCCCCCTGCTCGCGCTCGTGTGCCTGGCCAACCCGTTCTTCTCGGCGTCCGGATCCACGCTCCTGCTCAAGGTGGGGCCGCGCAGCGTGTACGCGGAGAGCCTCGCCTACGGGGCGACGATGGGCGCGCTCATGGTGGCTGTCGCCCTGTGGCTCGAGGGCGCCGCGGCGGTGCTCACGCAGGACCGCCTCCTCGCGCTCTCGCCGCGCCGTGCCCGCTCGCTGCCGCTCGTGGCGTCGATGGCGTCGCAGCTCCTGCCGCAGATGCTCTCCCGCGCCCGCACGATGCGCGCGACCGCCTCCGCCTGCACCGCCGCCGGCGCGCGCCTCGGCCTGCGCGACGAGCTTGTTCGCACCTCGACCATGCTGCTCGCCTGGTCGCTCGAGGACTCCGTCGAGCGCGCGGACTCGATGCGCGCCCGCGGGTGGGAGTCCGGCCGACCGCGCACCTGCTACCGGCCCGAGCGGGTGCGCGGGTGCGACGCCGCCGCCCTGGCGGGCATCGTCGCGCTCCTCGCCCTCTGCGCCTGGTGCACCTGGGAGACGTGCTCCGGCTGGCGGTTCTACCCGCGCATGTCCGACCTGGGCCCCTGGTGGCGCTACCTGCCGTGGGCCGTCCTCGCGGCGCTCCCGGCGACGCTCTCCCTGGCGTCCTCCCGCGACGGGGGAGGTGGTCCGCGTGGGCGCGCTTGAGTACGATCGCGTGTCCTTCTCGTACGCGGGCGCCTCGGCGCCCGTGCTCCGCGACGCCAGCCTCTCGGTGGGGGAGGGGGAGTTCTGCCTGCTCGTGGGCGCGACGGGTTCGGGCAAGTCAACGCTTCTGCGCCTGGCGAAGCCGGAGATCTCGCCGGGGGGCGAGCGCTTTGGGTCGGTGCGCGTCCACGGCGAGGATGTTCGCGCGCTCGACCCCGTCGCTTCCGCGCGCGCCGTGGGCTACGTCTTCCAGAGCCCCGACGCGCAGGTCGTCTGCGACACGGTCTGGCACGAGCTGGCCTTTGGGCTCGAGAACCTCGGCGTGCCGGAGGCGGAGATGCGCCGGCGCGTGGCGGAGTGCTGCAACTTCCTGGGCATCGAGCCGTGGTTCCGCGCGCGCACCGCCCAGCTCTCAGGGGGCCAGCGCCAGGTTCTCGCGCTCGCCTCCGCGCTCGTGATGCGCCCGCGCCTGCTGCTGCTCGACGAGCCCACGAGCATGCTCGACCCCCTCGCGGAGAAGCGCTTCCTCGGCCTGCTGTTCCGCGCCAATCGCGAGCTGGGCCTGACCGTCGTGGTCGCCACGCACTCCCCCGCGGCGATGGTCGAGTACGCCACGCGCGCGCTCGAGCTCTCGGGAGGCTCCGTGCGCGAGGTCCCGCTCGAGGGGCTTTCCGAGCGTCCGCTGGCCGCACCCGCGCCGCGTGCCGACGCACGGGTCCCCGCCGCGCCTGCGCTCTCGGCGCGCGACGTCTGGTACCGCTACGACCGCGAGGGGGGCTGGGTTCTGCGCGAGCTCGACCTCGAGGTGGGGGAGGGCGAGGTCCGCGCGCTCGTGGGGTCGAACGGCTGTGGCAAGTCGACGCTGCTCTCCGTGGCGGCGGGGGTGCTGCGCCCGGCCCGCGGGCGCGTGCGCAACCGCCTCGGGGCATCCCAGGCGCTGCTGCCCCAGTCCCCTCGGGCGCTGCTCTCGCGCGAGACCGTGCTCGACGAGCTGACAGAGTGGTCGCGCACCGGCGGCTACGCGCGCGCGGAGGTCGACGCCGCGCTCGGGCGCATGGGCCTCGCCGACGCGCCCGACCGTCATCCCTACGACCTCTCCGGCGGCCAGCAGCATCTCCTCGCGCTCGAGAAGCTGCTGCTCGTGCACCCGCGCCTGCTGCTGCTCGACGAGCCCACCAAGGGCCTCGACCGAGCCGCGCGCGAGCGGCTCGCCGAGCGCCTCGCGTCGGCGCGCGACGACGGCGCCACGGTTCTTCTCGCCACGCACGACATGGGGTTCGTCCGCGCCGTGGCCGACCGGGTCTCGCTCATGTTCGACGGCGCGATCGCCGCGACCGAGCCCACTGGGGAGTTCTTCGCGACGTCTTGGCTGTGGGGCTGAGCCCCGTCCCGGGCCACCGGGGCAGAGGCCGCCCGCGGGGCACTTAGAACAGCAGGAACGGCTCGCTCTCCGACATGGCGTCCTCGTCGATGTCGTCCAGGTCGTCGTAGTGGCCGTGCTCGTCGTCCTCGTCCTCCTCGCCCCAGCCGTAGGCGTTGGCGAAGTCGTTGTCCTCGTCGACCACGGGCAGTGCGCTCGTGATGGAGCACAGGCCGTCCATGGCGGGCACGATCTTCTGCCACTGGCAGATGACGGGGTCGGAGGGGGCCTCCTCGAGCTCGCAGAGCGAGTCGAGGAAGATCTCGTGCGCCCCGTCGAGGAGGTCCGAGTTCTTGCGGATCGACTGGAAGTGCTCGGCGAACTTCTCCATCGCCTCGTCGGCGCTCTCCGCCTGCACGACGCAGGGCATGAGGCAGTAGTTGTCCTTGCCGTCCGAGTCGTCGTTGTAGCTGAAGTTGCCGATGTACAGCATGGTGTCCTCCTCGCTCGCGGCGTGCGCTATGGCAAACTGGTACCCATGAACGCAAAGAAGCAAACACGCCCGTCGACCGCCGGCCTCTTTGGCGCCGTCGAGATGCCCGCGCTCGCGGCGGTCCCCGTCGCGCTGGTGGCGCTCGCGGCCGCGGGGGTGCGTGCCACGGCGGGCCTCACGCTCATGGTGTGCGCGCTCGCCGTCGTTCTCGTGCTCGCGAGCTTCGAGTCGTCGCGCCCGGCGCTTCGCCAGCTCATGCCCACGGCGGTCCTCGCCGCGCTCGCCGCGGCGGGGCGCGTGCTCTTTGCGCCGCTGCCCGACGTCAAGCCCGTCTCGGCGATCGCCATCGTCGCGGGCGCGGCGCTCGGGAGGCGCAGCGGCTTCGTGGTGGGGGCGCTCGCTGCGCTGCTCTCCAACTTCTTCTTCGGGCAGGGGCCGTGGACGCCCTGGCAGATGTACGCGTGGGGCCTCGTGGGCTACGTGGGCGGGATCCTCGCCGAGCGCGGCGCCCTCGACCGGCGCTGGGTCCTCTACGGCTGGGGGCTCGCCTCCGGCCTGGTGTACGGCCTCATCCTCAACGGCTATCACGTGCTCGGCTACGTGCAGCCGCTCACCTGGCAGGCGGCGCTCGCGGCCTGCGCTGCGAGCCTGCCGCTCGACGTCACGCACGGCGTGGCAACGACGGGCTTCCTCGCTGCGATCTGGGAGGGCTGGGGTCGCGCCATCCGTCGCGTCGTGGAGAAGTACGACCTGTGAGTGGGACGCGTCTCCACAACTGTCGTGTGCCCCTTTACATCGTCACGTCACTTGGCTATCGTAGGCATGTTTCATGCCACGAATCATCGTCGAGGGCTTCGCGTGCGGGGGGCAGCCGCCGCGGGGCAAGAAGGAGATGTACATGTCCGGACACTCTAAGTGGGCAACCACCAAGCACAAGAAGGCCGCCATCGACGCCAAGCGCTCGTCGCTGTTCTCCAAGCTCTCCCGCAACATCACCGTTGCGGCCAAGCTCGGCGGCGACCCCAACCCGGACAACAACGCCACCCTCGCGGCCGCCGTTGCCCGCGCCCGCATGGTCTCCATGCCCAACGCCAAGATCAAGGCCGCCATCGACAAGGCCTTCGGTTCCGGCTCCGACGCCGCCAACTACTCCGAGATCACCTACGAGGGCTACGGCCCCGCCGGCGTCGCCGTCTACGTCGACTGCCTGACCGACAACAAGAACCGCACCGCCGCCGACGTGCGCTCCGCCTTCTCCCACTCCGGCGGTAGCCTCGGCACCTCCGGCTCCGTCGCGTTCCAGTTCGAGCGCAAGGGCTCCATCGCCGTCGAGAAGGTCATCAAGTCCGAGGACAAGAAGGTCGCCGACCGCGAGAACGCCGCCGACGAGGACGAGTTCATGATGGCCGTGGCCGAGGCCGGCGGCGAGGACTACGAGGACGCCGGTGACGAGTGGATCGTCTGGACCGCCTACGACAAGATGCAGGACGTCCAGAAGGGCCTCGAGGCTCAGGGCATCGAGGTCAAGGGCTCCGAGCTCACCATGGTCCCCACCACCCCGACCGACGTCTCCGTGGCCGACGCCAAGAAGGTTCAGCGCCTCGTCGACCGTCTCGACGAGCTGGAGGACGTCCAGAACGTCTACCACACCATGAACGTCACCGACGAGATCGCGGAGGCGCTCGAGGCCGACGAGTAGGCCGCGCTCTCCCCATACGCTTCTGAGGGTGCCCCCGGCACTTCTCTCCAGCTCACTGCGCGTTGCGCAGAAGTCGCTGGCGAGAAGTGCCGGGGGCAAGTCGCTTCTGGGTCGAAGGTCGCTGACGGGGCATGCCGGGCGAGAAGGGCGCGGGGCCCGCGCGCCCGCTACTCAACCGTCCCGTACACCGCGCCCCACCCGTGGCCGATGAGGATGGAGTTGATCTGGTCGCAGAGGCGCTGACGGGTGTAGGTGCGCGAGGGCAGGGCCTCCACCACCTCGCGAAGGTCCTCGCAGAGGTCGAAGATCTCCGCGCGGGACACCACGTCGAGCTTGGTCGCCGTGGCCCTCGACGAGATGCCCGGCGCAAAGACGGCGTTCACCACGCGCTGCAGCTCGCCGTAGTCCTCCGAGCGCGGGACGGCTCCGTAGCCGAGGTCGTCGTACATGCTGTCTCCTTGTGGGAAGCCGCGGACGTGACGCGGGGGCGTGGCGACGGCAGCCCCCGCCCCATGGTAGCACCTGGCACTCGGCGGCTCATTTGCATCTATACTGTGCATGACCCACGCCGACAGAGGAGGAACCCATGACATCCGCCTATCAGAAGATGACCGATGCGGAGCTCGACGCCGCGCTCGCGGACCTCGAGCGCCAGGCGGCAGACCTCAGGGCGCTCGACCTCAGGCTCGACATGGCCCGCGGCAAGCCGAGCCCCGAGCAGACCGCGCTCTCCAAGCCCATGCTCGACCTTCTGACCAGCGCGTCAGACCTCAGCGACCAGGGCGTCGACGCGGACAACTACGGCGCCCCCGACGGCCTGCCCTCGGCGCGCGCGCTCGCGGCCGAGCTTCTTGGCGTCGACCCCGCCAACGTCTCCGTGATCGGCTCCTCGAGCCTCAACCTCATGTACGACTGCGTGGAGAACGGCTACGTCCACGGCATCGCCGGCGAGCGTCCCTGGTGCCAGCAGGGCACGGTCAAGTTCCTCTGCCCCGCGCCCGGCTACGACCGCCACTTCACCGTGACCGAGAGCTTCGGCATCGAGAACGTGCCCGTGCCCATGCGCGAGGACGGTCCCGACATGGACGTCGTCCGCGAGTACGTCGAGAAGGACGCGCAGGTCAAGGGCATCTGGTGCGTGCCCAAGTACGCTAACCCCACCGGCGTGACCTACTCCGACGAGGTCGTGTGCGCCTTCGCCGCGCTCAGGCCCGCCGCCCCCGACTTCCGCATCTACTGGGACAACGCCTATGCCGTCCACACCTTCCGCGGCGAGGGGGACGAGCTCCTCAACATCTTCGACGTCCTCAGCGAGCAGGGCAAGAAGAACCTCGTGTACGAGTTCGCGTCGACCGCCAAGGTGACCTTCCCGAGCTCCGGCATGGCCTGGGTCACGGCCTCCCCGGACGACATGGCCGAGCTTCGTCGGTCCTTCTCGGCCATGCGCGTCTCGCCCGAGAAGATCTCCCAGCTCGCCCACGTCCGCTTCCTGCGCGACGCCGACGGCGTGCGCGAGCACATGAGGCGGCACGCCGAGATCGTCGCCCCGCGCTTCGCCCTCGTCCAGGAGAAGCTCTCCGCGGGGCTCGCCGACCTCGACGTGGCGACCTGGACGGACCCCAACGGCGGCTACTTCGTGAGCTTCGAGGGCCCGGAGGGCTCCGCCAAGGCGATCGTGGCCCTCACCGCCGAGCTCGGCGTCAAGCTCACCGGCGCCGGCGCGCCCTGGCCCTACGGCAGCGACCCGCGCGACACCAACATCCGCATCGCGCCCACCTACCCCACGCTCGAGGAGCTCGGCCAGGCGCTCGACGTCTTCGTGGTGGCGGTCAAGCTCGTCGCCGCCCGCCTCGCCAAGGCGGAGCGCGCCTAGGCCACGCACGCCGCGCCCTGACCCGCGCGTGACAAAGTTCTGTTATTATCGCCGCACGTGTGCCATGCCCGCCCGAGGAGGGCGGGCATGGCCTATGCTAGAAATTTGCGGGCGCATGCCCGGGCACGGCAGGCTATGAGAGGTGCAGCACGATGGCGATTTCCAAGAAGGGCCAGACGGAGTCCACGAAGTCTGGCGGCAAGAACGGCAAGTCCAAGACGCGCCCCCCGCGCAAGCCCGGAGAGCTCTCGCGCGCCCAGAAGATCGTCATCGTCATCTTCATCGTGATCTTTGCCGGCTCGACGCTCGCCGGCGCGCTCGCCTCGGTGTTCCAGTCCACGCAGTCCTCGCAGGACGAGGAGACCCAGCACGACGTCGCCTACGTCGACGGCCGCTACCAGGACATCGTCTCGAGCCTCGAGAGCAAGCTCGAGGAGAGCCCCGAGGACAAGGCGACGCTGCTCGCGCTCGGTCGCTACTGCGCGCAGTGGGCGAGCGGCGTGAAGTCCGTGGGCACCACCGACGAGGACACCACCCACGCCAACGAGCTCTTTGACCGCGCGGTCGGCTACTACGATCGCTACCTCGCGCTCGAGGACTCGCCGGCCGCCCGTGCGTCCCGCGCGAGCGTGCTCTACTCCAAGGGCTCGACCGACGAGGCCATCGCCGCGCTCGTCGAGCTCACCACCGCGAGCCCCGACTACGCGCCCGCATGGCTCGACCTCGGCTACATGTACGAGGACCAGGGGCGCACCGACGAGGCAATCGCCGCCTACCAGAAGGCGGTCGAGACGGACGCGGACGGCGAGTACGGCGCCGCCTCAACGGCGCAGTCGCGCATCACCTCGCTGCAGTCCGCGAGCGAGGAGGACTCGTCCGAGTCCGGGGACGCGACCGGTGAGGACGCGAGCGGCGCCGAGGACGGCGCCTCGAGCGACTCCGGCACCGACTCCGGCACCGACGCCAACGCCTCGACCGATTCCGGCACCGACGCCAACGCGGGCGAGTAGCCCGCCCACGAGGAGGACCCCATGAGCCTTTCCATCACCATCACCAGCGAGCCGCAGGGCGCGTCCGTCCGCTCGGTCGTGCTCGTGGAGGGGGAGGTCGACGTCTCCAACGCCGACGAGCTTCGCTCCCAGCTCTCCCAGCGCCTCGAGGCGGGCGACGCCGAGATCGTCGTCGACCTCGCCACGGTGCCCTACATCGACTCCACCGGAATCGGCGTGCTCGTGGGCGCGGCGCACCGCGCCGCCGACCAGGGCACCCGCCTCTCGGTTGCCCGCCCGCAGAGAAACGTCGCGCGCGTCCTGGGCCTGCTCGGGGTCACCGACGAGCTCAACATCAGTGACGAGACCCGCTAGCGCACGAGGGAAGGACAGAACTTGTTTGGTATCGGAGGAACAGAGCTCTTCCTCATCCTGCTCTTCGCGTTCCTGATCTTTGGCCCGGACAAGCTCCCGGGCATGGGCAGGACGCTCGGCCGCGCCCTGCGCCAGTTCAGGAACGCCCAGGAGGGCTTCTCGCAGGTCGTCCAGAGCGAGATCGTCGACCCGGCGACGCAGGCCATGAACGCCGACGCGAGCAAGCCCAACCGCAACCGCGCCGCCGAGCTCGACGAGGACGCCGACATCGACGCCCCCGAGGGGGAGGACGCCCCCCGCGCCCGCAGGACCGAGACCTTCGCCGAGCGCAAGAAGCGCCTCGCCGCGGAGAAGGCCGCCCGCGAGGCTGCTGAGCGGGAGGCCGCGGCGGCTGCCGAGGCCGAGCAGGGTGCGGACGCCGAGAAGGACCTTGACGCCGATGCCGAGGCCGGCCAGGCCGCAGAGCCCGCAGCCGAGGCGGCGGCAGACGAGCCCCTGCCAGAGCCGACCCCCAGCAAGCCCTCCGCGGCGGACCTCTACGCGATGCGCCGTCCTTCTCGCCCCGCGGCTGACGCCGCCGGCAGCGCCGAGGAGAGCGAGGGGCACGGTGCCGGGCGCGACCAGTCCGAGGAGAGCGGCGCCGACGACGACGCCGCGGACGACGAGAGTGAGGCCTAACCCATGCCGATCGGACCAGCGCGCATGCCCATCATGGACCACCTCGGCGAGTTCAGGCGCCGCCTCACCATCATCGTGGTCTCCGTGATCGTCTGCTCCCTCATCGTCTACTTTGCCACGCCCACGCTCATCGAGCTCATGATCGACCAGATCCGCGAGGCCATGCGAGGCGGCGACCTCTACGTCTTCTCCGCGCTCGGCGGCTTCACCATCCGCTTCAAGGTCGCGGTGTTCTTCTCGGTCATCATCTGCTGCCCGATCATCATCTGGGAGATCATGGCGTTCTTCCTGCCGGCGCTCAAGCCGAGCGAGCGCAAGTGGGTCGTGCCGACCGTCGCCGCCATGGTGTTCCTGTTCTTCCTCGGCATGATCTTCTGCTTCTTCGTGGTGCAGCCCGCGGCCTTTGGCTGGCTGCTCGACCAGACCTTCGAGTTCGCGCAGAGCATGGCAAACGCCGAGGACTACCTCAACATCTACATGCTGCTCGAGATCGGCTTCGGCATCGCCTTCCAGCTTCCGCTCGTGATCTTCTACCTGTCGATCCTGCACATCGTGCCGTACAAGACGTTCCGCCAGCAGTGGCGCTTCGTCTACGTGGCCCTGATGGCGCTCTCCGCCGTGGTGACGCCCGACGCCTCGCCCATCACGATGATCCTCATGTTCGCCGTTCTTATCGCCCTGTACGAGGTCGCCCTTGCCGTCGCCCGCTACATCATCATCGCCCGCGACGGCAAGGCCGCACTCAAGTGGACCCGCGAGGACTACGAGCAGCGCGACCTGGACCGGCTCTAGGCGGGTGACGTCGTGAGGCTCATCGTCACCGAGAAGAACGACGCGGCGCAGCAGATCGCGCGGCTGCTCTCCGAGTCCGGCAAGCCCAAGGCAGACAAGGTCTACAACACCCCGGTCTACCGCTTCCGCGCGGGCGGGGAGGACTGCGTGACCATCGGTCTGCGCGGCCACATCCTGAAGGTCGACTTCCCGGTCCAGCTGACCTTCGACCCCCAGGAGGGCTGGCAGGGGCTCACCGCCGACGGCGAGCTGCTGCCCGCGGACGTCCCCGACGGCCTGGCGCGTCCGCCCTACAAGTCCAAGCGCAAGCCCTTCCTCGCGAACGGCGTCGACCTCAAGGGCTGGAAGATCCAGAGCCTGCCCTACCTCGTGTGGGCCCCCATCGAGAAGCTCCCCGCCGAGAAGGAGATCATCCGCGCGCTCAAGAACCTCGCGAAGAAGGCCGACTCCGTGGTGATCGGCACCGACTTCGACCGCGAGGGCGAGCTCATCGGCTCCGACGCCCTGCGCCAGATCCGCGAGGTCGCGCCCGACGTGCCCGTCTCCCGCGCGCGCTACTCCGCCTTCACCAAGTCCGAGATCGACCACGCCTTCGCGAACCTCGTCGAGCTCGACCAGGACCTCGCCGACGCGGGCGAGTCGCGCCAGTACATCGACCTCATCTGGGGCGCCGTCCTCACGCGCTACCTCACCGCGGCGCGCTGGAGCGGCCTCGGCAACGTGCGCTCCGCGGGGCGCGTCCAGACGCCCACCCTCGCCCTCGTGGTGGAGCGCGAGCGCGAGCGACTCGCCTTCAAGCCCGAGGACTACTGGGTCATCCAGGGCCAGGGCGAGAAGGACGGGCAGGACTTCCGCATCACCCACGCCACGGCACGCTTCTGGGACCAGCCCGCGGCCGAGGCGGCGTACGCGCACGTGTCCGGGGCCTCGCAGGGTCGCGTGAGCGCCGTGGAGCGCAAGAGCCGCACCCAGCGTCCGCCCGCGCCGTTCAACACGACCTCCCTCCAGGCCGCGGCCGCCGCGGAGGGCATCTCGCCCGCGCGGACCATGCGCCTGGCCGAGAGCCTCTACATGGACGGCCTCATCTCGTACCCGCGCGTCGACAACACCGTCTACCCCAGCTCGCTCGACCTGCGCGACTGCGTGCGCACGCTCGCGAAGGTCCCGCAGTACGCCGGCACCTGCCAGGCCCTGCTCGCCCAGCCCAAGCTCACTGCCACGCGCGGCAAGCAGGAGACCACCGACCACCCGCCCATCTACCCCACGGCTGCCGCGAGCCCGGACAGCCTGCAGCCCGCGGAGTGGAAGCTCTACAACCTCATCGCGCGGCGCTTCCTGGCGACGCTCATGGGCCCGGCCACGATCGAGGGGACCAAGGTCTCGATTGACGTCTCCGGCGAGCCGTTCACGGTCAGCGGGAGCGTGCTCGCGAGCCCGGGCTTCCGCGCGATCTATCCCTACGGCCTCAAGAAGGACGACCAGCTCCCGCCCCTCGCGGAGGGTGACGTCGTGTCCGTGCGCGACATGGAGCTGCTCGCGAAGCAGACCGAGCCGCCCGCGCGCTACAGCCAGGGCAAGCTCATCCAGGAGATGGAGAAGCGCGGCCTGGGCACCAAGTCCACGCGCGCGAGCATCATCGACACGCTCTACGAGCGCAAGTACTTCCGCGGAGACCCGGTGGAGCCGAGCCAGCTCGGCATGGCGATCATCGACGCGCTTACGCAGTACGCGCCGCGCATCACCTCCGCCGACATGACGGCAGAGCTCGAGGACGACATGACGCACGTCGCCGAGGGGTCCGAGACCCAGGCGCAGGTGGTCAACCACTCGCGCGCCCTGCTCGCCGGCCTCATGGACGCGCTCGTCGAGCACACCGACGACCTCTCCGAGCAGATCGCCGACGCCGTGACGGCCGACGCCAAGATCGGCGTGTGCCCCTCGTGCGGGCGCGACCTCGTGGTCAAGACCTCCGCCAAGACCCGCGGCAGCTTTGCGGGCTGCATGGGCTGGCCGGAGTGCGACGTCACGTACCCGCTCCCCCAGGGCAAGATCATCGCGCTCGAGGGCGACGCCGCCGTGTGCCCGGAGTGCGGGGCGCCGCGCGTCAAGGTGCAGCCGTTCCGCAGCCGCGCGTACGAGACCTGCATCAACCCGGCGTGCGCGACCAACCGGGAGCCCGACGTCGACGTGGGGGAGTGCCCCGCGTGCCGCGAGGCGGGACGGTCCGGGCGCCTCGTGGCGCACAAGTCGGAGAAGAGCGGGAAGCGCTTCATCCGCTGCACCAACTACGACGACTGCGGGACGAGCTACCCGCTGCCGGCCCGTGGGAAGCTCGAGGCCACGGGAGAGACCTGCCCGGACTGCGGGGCCCCGATGGTCGTCGTGACCACGGCGCGCGGGCCCTGGAAGCTCTGCCCCAACATGGAGTGCCCCGGCCGCGAGAAGAAGGAGGCCGCACGGGCCGCGCGCGGCTCGCGCGGCGCTCGCAAGGCGCCCGCGAAGAAGTCGGCGACCAAGAAGCCGGCCCCCAAGGCGAAGTCGTAGCGACACGGCCGGGTCCGCGCCGTCGTGCGGAACCCGGCCTCCCGTCTCGCGCCCCCCGCGCCCGCTCCGGTACGTCCCGTGCGACAATCGGGGAAACCGTTGATTGGGGGGCACCATGCTGGACATCGGGCGCGTGCTCGCGAGCAAGCCGAAGCCGCCGACAGAGGCAAGGCTCGCCGCGCTGTGGACGCCGTGGGGCGAGGCAATCGCCGCGGGGGACGTCGACCTCGCGCGCGCGTTCGCGTCGCACCCGCGCCCGCTCCTCGAGCGCGAGGCGTGGACGTCGCTCAACGGCACCTGGGAGTGCGCCTTCGTGACCGACCCCGACGCCGCCCGCTCCTGGCGCCGCGCGGCGCCTCCCGCGGACGCCACGTGGCTCCCGATCCTCGTGCCCTTCTCGCCCGAGGCCCCGCTCTCCGGCGTGGGCCGCCAGCTCCGCCCGGACGAGCTGCTCTGGTACCGACGGACCTTCGTGCCCCCTGCGGTCGGGGCCGACGAGCGCCTCGTCCTCCACCTCGACGCCGTGGACTGGGCGTGCGCGCTCTACGTCAACGGCTCGCGCGTGGCCGAGCACGTGGGCGGCTACCTGCCCTTCTCGGCGGACGTCACGGACGCGCTGCGCCCCGGCGAGAACCGCCTCGAGCTCTGCGTCTTCGACCCCTCCGAGGAGGGCGCCCAGCTGCGCGGCAAGCAGCGGCTCGTCCGCGGGGGCATCTGGTACACGGCGCAGAGCGGCATCTGGCGGGACGCCTGGTGCGAGGTCGTCCCCGCCGCGCGCGTCGAGGGGATCGGCGTGGAGGCGAGCCCCGACGGCCGCGTGGTCCTTCTCGCCAGCGTGACGGGGGAGGGGGAGCTCGCGGCGCGCGTGCTCGACGGCGGCGCCGAGGTCGCGCGCGGGGCGGTCGCGGCGCGCGGCGGCCGTGCGCGACTCGAGCTCGCCGTGCCCCGGCCCCACCCCTGGACCCCGGGCGACCCGCACCTCTACGACCTCGAGCTCTCCTACGGCGCCGACCGCGTGCGCAGCTACTGCGGGCTGCGCGACGTCCGCGTCGCCCCGAGCGGGGACGGCGTCCCGCGCGTCCTTCTCAACGGCGAGCCCCTCTTCCTCCGCGGCGTGCTCGACCAGGGCTACTGGCCGGACGGCCTCATGACCGCGCCCGGCGAGGAGGCGCTCGCCCACGACGTCCGCACCGCCCGCGAGCTGGGATTCAACCTGCTTCGCAAGCACATCAAGGTGGAGTCGCCGCGCTTCTACGCGCTCTGCGACCGCATGGGCATGCTCGTATGGCAGGACATGGTCTCGGGCGGCGACCCGGGCCCCTACGACGCCCTGCACACGAGCTACCTTCCCACGCTGCTGCGCGCGAGCTGGTCTCGACACGCCGACACGGGGCCGCGCGCGGCGCGCCGGCTCGGGGCGGCAGACCCCGCCTACCGCGAGGAGTGGAGAAGGACCTGCGAGGGGACGGTCCGCCTGCTCTCCGCTCACCCGTGCGTCATCGGGTGGACGCTCTTCAACGAGGGGTGGGGGCAGTTCGACGCCCGCTCGGCGACCGAGGCGGTGCGCGAGCTCGACCCCACGCGCCCCATCGACGCGACGAGCGGCTGGTACGACCGGGGCTGCGGGGACCTCTTCAGCGTGCACAACTACTTCAGGCCGCTCGCGGTGTGGCGCGACCCGGATCGGCGCCGCGCAACGCCGCGGGCCTTCACGCTCTCGGAGTTCGGCGGCGTGAGCTGGTCGGTCCCCGGTCACGCGAGCCTGGAGACGTCGTACGGGTACGAGGCAGCGAGCGGGGCGGAGGAGTTCGCGCGGGAGGTTCGCGCGCAGCTCTCCGCGGCGGACGAGCTCGAGGGCCGGGGCCTGGCGGGCTACGTCTACACCCAGCTCAGCGACGTGGAGGAGGAGGCCAACGGCCTCGTCACCTACGACCGTCGCGTGAACAAGCTGGCGAGGAACGGGTAGAATAGGTAACGCAACGTCATCTATGGCACGGGCCGCGCGGGGCGCGGCGGAGAGGGGACGCCATGAGGGTTCTGCTGGTCAACGGAAGTCCGCACGAGCACGGCTGCACCAACCGCGCGCTCGAGGAGGTCGCCGGCGAGCTGGGCCGCGCCGGCATCGAGACGCAGACCGTCTGGGTCGGCCGCCAGCCCGTGGGCGGCTGCGTCGGGTGCGGCGCCTGCGCCCAGCTGGGGAAGTGCGCGTTCGGCGAGAAGGACGGCGTCAACGAGTGCCTCGCCAGGGCGGCGGAGGCCGACGGCTTCGTCTTTGGCGCGCCGGTCCACTACGCGCACGCCGGCTCGTCTGCGCTGGGCTTCATGGACCGGCTCTTCTACGCCAACGGGCGCGCGGGGAGGCCCGACGTCTTCGCGCACAAGCCCGCCGCCGCGGTGGCGAGCGCGCGCCGCGCCGGGACCACCTCGGCGCTCGCTGACATCGAGAAGTTCTTCGGCATCTCGCAGATGCCCGTCGTGAGCAGCCGCTACTGGAACATGGTTCACGGGAACTCACCGGAGGAGGTCGAGAGGGACCTCGAGGGCCTCGCCACCATGCGCCAGCTCGGGCGCAACATGGCGTGGCTGCTGAGGTGCATCGAGGCCGGCCGTGCGGCGGGCGTCGGGCTGCCGCAGAGCGAGCCCGCCGTGCGCACGAACTTCATCAGGTAGCCCCGGGGCGCCCGGCGCGAGGCGCGGCGCTCAGCGCGGGCGCGGCACCAGGCGCAGCACCGTGCCCGCCGCCAGCCCCGCTGCTCGCGTCGTGGTTTTCTCGCGCCAGAGCTCGCCCCGCGCTACCATAGAGAGGTTCACCGACGAGGGAGGGGCATGCGCGAACGAGGGGTCTTCATCACGCTCGAGGGGGCGGACGGCTGCGGCAAGTCGACGCAGGCCGCGCTGCTCGTCGACGCGCTCGTCGCACGGGGCCGCGAGGTCGTCAGGCTGCGCGAGCCCGGCGGCACGCCGATCTCCGAGAAGGTGCGCGCCCTCCTGCTCGACCCCGCCAACGCCGAGATGGTCCCCGAGTGCGAGCTGCTGCTCTACGAGGCCAGTCGCGCGCAGCTCGTCCGCAAGGTGATCGAGCCCGCCCTCGAGCGCGGCGCCGTGGTGCTGTGCGACCGCTACTACGACTCGACCTACGCCTATCAGGCGGGCGGTCGGGGCCTCGACGAGGCGCTCGTCCGCATGGCAAACGCGCTCGGCGGCTGCGGCCTTGCGCCCGATCGCACGCTCGTGCTCGATCTCGACCCGCGCACGGCCTACGCCCGCGCGACGTCGGGCGGGACGGACCGCATGGAGGCCGAGGGCCTCGCCTTTCAGGAGCGCGTGCGCGCGGCGTACCTGCGGCTCGCGCGGGAGGAGCCCGCGCGCGTCCGCCTGACGGATGCCTCGGGCGAGAAGGACGAGGTTACCGCGCGTCTGCTCGACGCGCTCCGGGACCTGTGGGGGTGAGCGCGTGACCGAGCCAACCTCCCCGTCGCGCTCGACCGCCGACGCCGGCCGCGCCCCGGCGCCCCGACCCGCGGCGCTCGACGCGCTCTCGGACCAGCCGCGCGTTCGCGACTTCCTGGCCACGGCGCTCGCCGAGGGCCGGGTCAGCCATGCGTACCTCTTCGTGGGCGCCCCGGGGTCTGGCAAGCACGAGGCCGCGGAGGCGCTCGCCAAGTGCCTCGTCTGCCCGCGCGGGGGAGACGCCGCCTGTGACGAGTGCCGTCGCGTGGCGCATCGCACCCATCCGGACGTGCGCTGGCTCGTGCCGGGCAGCGCCACGGGCTACCTCGTCGACCAGGTCCGCGAGCTCATCGCCGACGTGAGCCTCGCGCCCACGCGTGCCCCGGTCAAGGTCTACGTGCTGGAGCGCGCGGAGCTGCTGCGCGGCGCCGCGGCAAACGCCCTGCTCAAGACTCTCGAGGAACCCCCCGGGGACGTCATCTTCGTCCTGTGCGCCCGCACCACGGCCGCGATGCTGCCCACCATCGTCTCGCGCTGCCAGCAGGTCCCGTTCCGGGCGCTCTCCCCGCGCGCGGGCCTTGATGCCGTCATGCGGTCCTGCGCCGCCACGCAGACCGAGGCGCGCGTGGCGCTCGCAGTCGCCGGCTCGCCCGGGCGCGCGGCGGAGTTCCTGCGCTCGACGGGGCGCCGGCAGGTGCGCAGGCTCGTGGTCTCCGCGCTCGACTCCCTGGCGCGCGACGACTCGTGGGACGTCCTTCTCGCCGCCCGCGAGATCGTGGCCGCCGTCGCCGTTCCGCTCGCCGACGTCAGGCAGGCGCAGGAGGACGCGCTCAAGGAGACGCAGGACTTCCTCACCTCCGCCGCGCTCAAGCAGGTGGCGGACGCGAACAAGCGCGAGCTCACCGCTCGGGAGCGTTCGGGTATGATGGAGGCCCTGGCAGCGGCCGAGTCCGTCCTGCGCGACGCGCTCCTGGTGAGCGAGCGCGTGGACGAGCCCATCGTCAACGACGATGCCGCGGCCACCGTCGACCGCATCGCCGCCGCGAGCGACACCCCGGGCATCCTGCGCGCCCTCGAGGCCGTGGGGCGCGCGTCGGGGGACCTCGCGCACAACGTTTCGCCCCAGCTGACCCTCGAGGTCATGCTGCTTTCCATCAAGGAGGCACTCGAATGCCCGCCATCATCCCGGTGAGGTTCACCTATGCCGCCCGCGACCTGTGGTTCGACCCCGCGGGCACCGGCGCCCAGGAGGGCGACCACGTCATCTGCTCCACCGAGCGCGGCAAGGAGTTCGGCCTCGCCACGGCCGACGCGCGCGAGGTCACGGAGGAGGAGCTCGCCGAGACGATCGGCCACGCCCAGCTGCGCCCCGTGCTCCGCATCGCGACTGACGCCGACCTCGAGCGCGCGGAGGAGCTCGAGCGCCGCGGCGAGGAGTCCATGCCGGCGTTCCGCCGCCACGTGACGGAGTCGGGGCTCGACATGAAGCCCGTCGGCGTGGAGTACCTCTTCGACGGCGACAAGGCGGTGTGCTACTTCGCCGCCGAGGAGCGCGTCGACTTCCGCCAGCTCGTGCGCGACCTCGCGCGCGAGTTCCACGTGCGCATCGACATGCGTCAGATCGGCGTGCGCGAGGAGGCGGCCATCGTGGGCGGCTACGGCCACTGCGGCCAGGAGCTGTGCTGCAGGCGCTTCGCCATGGGCTTCGACCCCGTCTCGATCCGCATGGCCAAGGAGCAGGACCTCCCCCTCAACTCGACCAAGATCTCCGGTGCGTGCGGCAGGCTCATGTGCTGCCTGCGCTACGAGTTCGAGGCGTACCGCGACTTCAAGAGCCGGGCGCCCAAGCGCAACGCCGTGATCGACACCCCGCTCGGCAAGGGCAAGATCATCGAGTACGACACGCCCAAGGAGCAGATCTGCCTGCGCCTCGAGAGCGGCAAGCAGATCCGCGTGGCGCTCGCCGACATGACCGCCTCCGAGGCAGCGCACAAGAAGTCCGAGGAGCTCGGCTGCCCGTGCCGCCCGGACACCGTCGCGCGCGAGGTGCTCGACCGACTGGACTCCCCGGACGTCCAGATGGCGCTCGCCGAGCTCGACCGCAAGAACGGCGTGATCGCCGAGCCCGAGGTCGACGCGTCCGACCTCTTCGTCGAGACGCGCCGCAAGCGTCGTCGCGGGTCGGGGCAGGGCTCGGCGGCGGTCGGCTCCGGCGAGCCCGGTCGCGGCCCCCGCGCCGATCGGCCCGAGGCCGCCGACGAGGCGCCGACGAGGCGCCGCCGCAAGCGCCGCCCCGGTGACGGCGGCGGGGCGGCGGCCCAGCCCCAGGCGGCCTCGCAGTTGCACGCGGCGCCCCAGGCGGACGCCTCGGCGCAGCCCGGAACGCGCCGTCGTCGCCACCACCACACCGCCGAGGCGTCCGCGGACGCCCCGGCGCAGCAGCCCGCCAAGCGCACGCGACGCCCGGGCGACAAGGGGGGCGGGATGCAGCCCAGTCGCAAGAAGCGCGCCGCGCAGCAGGCCCAGTCCGGCGAGCAGCGCCCGCCCGCGCCGCAGCAGGCGCAGGGGCAGCAGCGCCGCGCCCCGCAGCACATGGGCGGCCAGCAGGGAGGCGCCGCGACCGGCCCCGACGGTGCCGCCAAGCCTCGCCGTCGCCGTCGCCGCGGCGGGCGTGGCCGGGGCGGCGCGCCCGACGGGGGCGCCCCCTCGGGCTCGGGCGAGTAGCGTGCCTGACGCGCCGCGCCGTCGCCGGACGGCGCGGTGGCGCGTGGGGGCGAGGTCCTTCTCGCCCCTCGCCTGACGCGCCGTCTCCGCTGCCGCTCGCGCTCTGTTTGTGCCCCGAAGGAAAGGACGCCCATGTACGGACTCAAGACCGAGGCGAGCTTCGACTCGGCCCACTTCCTGGCCGACTATCACGGCAAGTGCGAGAACCTCCACGGGCACCGCTGGCGCGTGGTGGCCTACCTCCGCGCGCCCGAGCTGGGGGCGGAGGGCACCGAGCGTGACATGGTCTGCGACTTCGGCGTCTTCAAGCGCGCCGTCCGCGAGCTGGCGGAGGAGTTCGACCACACGTTCCTCGTGGAGGACGGGACGCTCAGGCCCGAGACCGTGGCCGCCCTCGAGGGGGAGGGGTTCAGCCTCACGGTCCTTCCCTTCCGCACGACGGCCGAGAACCTTGCGCGACACTTCTGCGAGCGCCTTCGTGCGGGGGGCCTCCCGTGCAGCCAGGTGGACGTCTACGAGACGCCGCTCAACTGCGCGACGTACCTCGCGGACTGATCTGCGGCGCCCGGTCGGCGCGCGGAGCCACGGCGAGAAGAACGTCGCGTCTCCAGCCTCGGCCCGCCGCGCCGTCTCCCGCCGCCGGCCCCGCCTCCGGTCCCGTTTCCGCCGTCGGCGCCGAGTTTTTCTTGCGCACAAGATGTGTCCGGCGGGGCGGCTATACTCTCATCAGGGGTAGTTCGGGAGAGCGGAGGTGCGCCATGGGAAGCCATTCCCTGCACGGGGTCAACCTGACGGGCTGGCTGACGCTTGAGTCGTGGGTGACGCCCGAGCTCTTTGCCGAGGCGGGCGCGCTCGACGAGCACGCGCTCGTCACCGCCCTCGGCGAGCGCCGCTACGGCGACTTCGTCCGCGCCCATCGCGAGAGCTTCGTCACGCGCGAGGACTTCGTCAAGATCGCCGCGCGCGGGTTCAACGCCGTGCGCCTTCCGGTGCCGTGGTACGTCTACGGCGAGCAGGGCCCCGAGCCCGGCCCCTACGTCGGCTGCATCGAGCACGTCGATCAGGCGCTCGATTGGGCGGAGGAGCTCGGCCTGAAGGTCGTCTTCGTCCTTGCCATGAACCCCGGGGCGCCGCACGCGGGCGACGGGATGGCGCCGGACAACGCAGACTGCCACGTCCCGCGCGAGCGCATCCTCGACGTGGTCTACGCGCTCGCCAAGCGCTACGCCCTGCGCGCGGGGTTCTTTGGCCTCGAGCTCGCCGACGACACGGTCCCGCAGGTCCGACGCGGCCTCACCCTCACCGACGGCGTCCCCATCCATCGGCTGCGCAACTACTACCGCGAGGCCTACGAGCTCGTCCGCAACGCCGCCGGAGACGATCCGGTCGTCATCATGCCCGACGGCGGGGTGCCCGGCGGCTGGGGCCGCTTCATGGCGCAGCGCCACTACGTCAACGTCTGGCTCGACTGCCACCTCGACCGCCCCGTCGAGCGCGTGGACGTGTCCGGGCCCTCCGGGGTGCGCCGGCTCGTCGCCGCTCACGCGCGACACCTGCGGGAGGCGCGTCGCTCCGGCATGCCCGTCATGGCGGGCAAGTGGTCCTCGTCGCTGCCCATCGCGGACTCGCAGATGACGCCCGAGGGCCGCATCGCGCTCGAGCGCGTGTATACCTCCGAGCAGCTGGGCACGTACGAGAAGTGCCCGGCGTGGTTCTTCAACACCTGGAAGACGAGCGGCATGCTCGCCGGCTGGGACGCCCGCGTCGCGCTCGTGACCTTCGAGCGCGGGATGATCGTCTGATGGCCGGTCTGCTCAGCGTCGTTGGCACCCCCATAGGCAACCTCGAGGACGCCTCGCCCCGCGTGATTCGCACGCTCGGCGAGGCGGACCTCGTGCTCTGCGAGGACACGCGCGTGACGGGTCGCCTCCTGAGCGCGCTTGGCGTGCGCACCCGCCTCGAGCGCTGCGACGAGAACGTCATGGGCGAGAAGATCGAGCGGGTGCTGGCGCGTCTCGCCGCGGGCGAGCGCGTTGCCTTCGTGTCCGACGCCGGCATGCCCGGCGTGTCGGATCCCGGCCAGCGTCTCGTCGACGCCGCCCTCGACGCTGGCGAGCGCGTGGAGGTCGTGCCCGGTCCGAGCGCGGTCACCTGCGCGCTTGTCGCGTCTGGCCTCGCGAGCGAGCACTTCTTCTTCGAGGGGTTCCTCCCGCGCCGCGGCGGCGCCCAGCGCGCGCGGCTCGAGGAGCTTGCTGCGGTGCCGGGCACGCTCGTCGTCTACGAGAGCCCTCGGCGCGTTGCCGAGACGCTGGCAAACGT
The DNA here is from genome assembly GCF_900119385.1 of Thermophilibacter mediterraneus. Classification (GTDB taxonomy): domain Bacteria; phylum Actinomycetota; class Coriobacteriia; order Coriobacteriales; family Atopobiaceae; genus Thermophilibacter; species Thermophilibacter mediterraneus. The sequence continues at coordinate 45,443 of NZ_FPKO01000009.1, read as the reverse complement.
CGCCGAGGTCATGGGCGGACGGCGCGTGGCGCTCGTGCGCGAGCTCACCAAGCTGCACGAGGAGGTCGTGCGCGGCGAGGCCGCGGAGCTCGCGGAGCTGATCGCGGCGCGCGACGAGGTCAAGGGCGAGTGCGTGATCGTGATCGCCGAGCCGAGCGCCGAGGAGCTCGTGGAGCGTCGTCGCGCGGCCTCCGGCCCCGAGCGGACCCTCGACGAGGAGATCGCCGCCGGGCTCGCCGCGGGCGAGCCCAAGAGCGCGCTGGCCAAGCGCCTCGCGAAGGCCTTCGGCCTCCCCCGCGCCGAGGTCTACGACGCGGTGGTCGCCGCCGCACGATAGGGGCGCGGGGTCACGACCTTAAGGCTGCTTTCGTCCCGAAGGCGAGCGGGATCTCCGCTCGACCTGTCCGGTGTCGTTCCCGCGTCCCTGTGCCCCTCATCCTGCGCATGCCTTGCGCGCCGCACAATTTCGAGATTGTGGGTATTCTGCCCCGTCAAAGTAGGGCTATCAGCAGAGAGAAGAACCCCTAGCAGGTCTTTTGTTCCCAAGCAACTTCCGTTCGTCGCACAAATCCGAAACTGTGCGACGTCCTTAGGATTGATCGGGCTGCTGCCGGTGGGTGCCTAGACGTGAGTTCTGACCTTGCTCTGCCTCAATCTGCGCACTTGAGGTTCTTCTCGCCGTGCATTGCCTTGCATAGACATTTCATCGATGCCACCTTCGAGGCTTCGTTGGGTAATCCCGTGCATTAGTGTCTATGCAAGAGGCGGTTTTTGTTAGGATACCCTGACGATTGGGTGGTCCAAGCAAGCAGCGAGGTTGCCTGACGGTTCCTGAACACCCAATCGTGGTCGTTCCTTGGCGCTCGTGGGCGGGAAAATGCAGGTCAGGGATTAGGCGCTTCCCCCTGGCCAGTCAACAGCTCTGCAATAACATCAAAATGTATACCCAACCGCTGCGGTGAACTAGCAAATCCAGCATCTCTGCGTGCATGGCACTCCTGCTCGCGCGTGCGGACTTGACACTTTGCCCTGTCACCAGTGTCAATGCCAGTGTCAGCACTCCACCGGGAGGAACGCGTGGATGTAGCGATGGTAGCCGTCGCTGCCGTGCGCCCGTCCGACGAGCGTGCCGTAGAGGTCCCCGCGCGGACGGAGCCCCCTTCGCCCGGCCTCCTCGACGAGGTCGTCGAAAAGCTCACGGTCAAAGCCCCCGCGCTCGTGGGCGTCACATCTGGTCGAGAGCGCGCGACACGCGGGCAGTCGCACGACCCCATGCTCGTCGACGTCCTCGCCGAGCGCCGCGCTCACCGAGGCTCGCATCGAGAAGCCCCAGAAGTAGCGTCCCTCGCTGATGTCGGGAAACCAGAACAGCGGGCGCGTGAGCGAGGTCTCTTGGTTCATGAACCGAATCGCCGCGCGCGTGGTTCCCTCGGGGAAGTCGTGGACCTCGCGAGCGGGGGCGAAGAGCCGCTCCTCGACCTGCAGAAGCTCGAAGTCGCCCAGCCCTCCGGGCACCGTTCCGAGCTCGTCGAGATAGAGCTCGCACTCCTCGAGCTCGAGCTCGAGGCGACGGAGCTCTCGCGCGAGCGCGTCGCGACGGTCCCGCACGCGCCCTCGCAGCGAGTCGAGGTCATCCTCGTGCAGGATCTCCCCGATCTCGGCGAGCGAGAAGCCCATTCCCTGGTAGAGCTTGCAGTCCCAGATGAGGTTGACCTGCCAGCTGTCGTAGTAGCGATAGCCGTTCGAGGGGTCGACCTCGGGCTGGATGATGCCGCGTCGCTCGTAGAGGCGCAGCGTGTCGCGCGAGATCCCGAGTCGCTCGCGCATGTCCTTCTGTGTGTAGCGCACGGAGCCCTCAATTCAGCGAACGGTCTTGACCGGGGGGTAGGCCCCACCTCGAGCATCAAGCATAGTGCAGCGGGGGCGGTCCCCGCAGGGACGCTCGGGAAGGAGAGGCATGAAGCTCGACACGTTGTTCTCGCCGCTCATGATCGGGAGCTGCGAGATTCCCAACCGGCTGGTGGTGCCGGCCATGGTGACCAACTACTGCAACCTCGAGGGAACCATCACGGAGCGCTACCTGCGCTACATGGAGGAGAAGGCCAAGGGAGGCTGGGGCCTGCTCATCACCGAGGACTACTGCGTCCAGGAGGGCCGAAAGGGCTACACGCGCATCCCGGGCCTCTGGAACGACGGCCAGGTGGCGGGCAACCGCGAGCTGACCGACGCGGTCCACGCGCAAGGGAGCAAGATCTTCTGCCAGTTGTACCACCCCGGTCGCCAGGTGATGCCGCAGGCCACCTGCGGGCTCGAGGTGGTCGCCCCGAGCGCCACCACCTGCCCGGCATGCCAGGCGCTCGCGCGCGAGATGAGGGTCGAGGAGATTCACCAGCTGGTGTCCGACTTCGGCGCCGCGGCGGGTCGAGCGGAGCGCGCGGGCTTCGACGGAGTCGAGCTCCACTGCGCGCACGGCTATCTGCTCGCCGAGTTCCTGTCACCTGCCGTGAACCGTCGCGTGGACGAGTACGGCGGGTGCTTCGAGAACCGCGTGCGCATCGTGGACGAGATCATCGGCGCCATGCGCGCGCAGACGGGTCCCGACTTCGCCATCACCGTCCGCATCTCGAGCGACGACCTCGTTCCCGGCGGGCGCACCATCGCCGAGACGCTCCAGCTGTGCCGACACCTCGAGGAGGTGGGCTTCGATGCGATCAACTGCTCCAACGGCATGTACGCGAGCGCTCCCACCGACCAGGTCATCGCGCCGATGTTCACGCCTCACGCGCTCAACATGGAGCGAAGCGCCCTCATCAAGCAGGTCGTGAGCATCCCGGTGATTCTCTCCAACCGCGTGAACGACCCCGAGATGGCCGACACGCTCCTCAAGATGGGCGTGGCCGACTTCGTGGCGATGGGCCGCGGCTCGCTTGCGGACCCGAACCTGCCCCGGAAGGCGGCGTGCGGCAAGGTGGGAACCATCCGCCAGTGCATCGGCTGCCTGCAGGGCTGCGAGGCGCCGCTCTACGCGGACGAGGCGGTGACCTGCGTGGTGAACCCGCGCGTCGGACGCGAGTACGAGGCCGACCTCGCTCCCGTCGACGAGCCTCGTCGCGTCATGGTGATCGGTGGCGGCCCTGCCGGGCTGCAGGCCGCCGAGGCGGCCGCCAGGCGCGGGCACGCGGTCGAGGTCTTCGAGGCACAGGGCCAGCTCGGAGGCCAGTTCAGGTCGGCGGCGTACCCGGTGGGCAAGGGAGAGCTCGCCACGTACGTGAGCAGCCTGCGCGCGAGCCTCGAGGAGCTGGGCGTTCCGGTTCACCTGGGCTGCGAGGTCACCGAGAAGCTCATCGCTGACGAGAAGCCCGATGCTGTCGTGATCGCCACGGGCGCTCGGCCGCTCACGCCTCCCATCCCGGGAATCGAGAACGCGGTTACCGCCGAGGACGTGCTCCTCGGGAGGGCCGAGGTGCGCCCGGGCCCGGTGGTGGTCTGCGGCGGCGGCGAGGTTGGCGCGGAGACTGCCGACTTCGTGGCGCGCTATCGCGACGACGTCTCGGTGCTCGAGATGCGCGACGACCTCTGCCTTGACATGATGCCCATCACCAAGCAGGTCCTCATGGGCATGCTGGGCGCCTCCGGCGTGAAGGCGCACGTGGGCGCCACGGTCAAGCGCATCGAGACCGGGGTCGAGGTCGACGGGTCGGTCTCGAGCTGGAGCGGCGAGGCCGGCGGCGCCACGGCGGCAACCGGCTACGGCGTGGTCTACGAGGACGCCGAGGGAGTCGAGCACACCCTTCCGGCGGCCACGGTCATCTCGGCCTTCGGCTACAAGGCACACAATCCGCTCGAGGAGGTCGCTCGCCGTCACTGCGACGACGTCCGCGTGATCGGCAGCGCGGTGAGGGCGGGCAACGCCCTGGTCGCCTCCCGCGAGGGGTACGAGGCGGGCCTGGCGGTCTAGTCGACTTGACGCTGGCGAGCCGCGTCCCGGCCCGCGCCCCAGCCGACCGGGCCGGGGCGCGGGCCCTTCTCGTTCGCTCCGGCGTCGCGCTCTGACGTTCTTCTCGGCCCCCGTGCCGAGACGGAGCATCCTGCGAAAACAGCCGCCGATTCGGCCCCGTTTTCGCAATCGGCTCCGTTTCGATCTTGGCGCCGTCCCCAGCTGCCGGCCCCGTCCACCCTCCCCAAGCGGACTTGACACTATGACCTGACGCCAGTGTCAACCGAGACGCCAGTGTCAACCGACGCGGGTGTCAATACGCCCGGCTGCCCGCCCCGTCGCTCCTATGCTCGCGAATAAAAGCGTTATAACGGTTATAATGACCAAAGGGCGTACGAAGGGGGCAGCCATGTCAACTGCGACCGTGTCCAAGGTGGGCAACAGTCGGGCGGTGTTCATTCCCGCAAGCATCACCGACGAGGCCTTTGCCATCGGCAACAAGGTTGAGATCGAGTATGTTGGGGAGGGGACGCTGGTCATACGCTCGGTGGGCGATGATAGGGAGCGACGACAGGAGGCCCTCGACAGGCTCCTTGGCCTTGTGGGGAGCCAGCCCGACGCTCCCTGGGAAGATGACTCCCGCGCTGCGGACCGTGCGCTGGTCGGGAGCAAGTATGCATAGAGTGATGATCGATACCAACGTCCTTATCGATCTGGTCTCCTCGGGCCGTCCGGCGCACGAAGATGCCGTTAGTGCCGTTCGAGCGCTGCTCGCCGCGGACGGCTTTGATGGCTGCGTCCTCTCCTCTTCGCTCAAGGACGTGTATTACGTCTACTGTCGCCATTACGGGGACGAGCCGGCGGCGCGCGGGGCGATTCGCGAGCTGCGGCGCATGTTTGCGCTCGTCAACCTCACGGCGGAGATTGTCGATGATGCGCTCGGGTCCGATGAGCGGGGCTTCGAGGACGGCCTTCTGCGGGCCGCGGCCGAGCTTTCCGGGTGCGACTACCTGCTCACCAGGGATGCTCCGGGATTTCATTCCGCCAAGTTCAAGAAGGTCGACGCCCTCGGCCTCCTCGGAATCTTGTCTCGTGCGCGAGGTTGACACTGGCGTCAGGTCATAGTGTCAAGTCCAGGTTAGCCGCGCCCGGGTCCGCGTCCGCCGGCGCCGGCGGGTCGCGCCCGGGGCCCCGTCCCAGCCAATGAACTGCCTCCCATTTCTTGGACTGAAAAGTAAAGTCCGAGGGATGGGAGGCTTTCTCATGTCGACCGACCAGCGCTTGAGGCACGACACGTCGCTCAGGGGGCGCGCCGCGGACCTCTTCGCGAGGGGGCTGGGGAGGGCGGCCGTTGCCGGCCTCCTCGGCGTCCCCGAGGAGGCCGTGAGAAAATGGCAGTACACCTACCGGGCCGCGGGAAGGGACGGGCTGCTGAGGATGGGCGCGGGCAAGGCGAGGTACGACTACGAGACGAAGGTCGCCGCGGCGAGCGCCGTGGTCGACGGCGGGATGTCCAAGCCCGAGGCGATGGAGCGCTTCGGGGTGGCGAGCCTGTCGCCGCTGAAGGAGTGGTGCCGGCTCTACCGCGCGGGCGGCGCGGAGGCCCTGCGGCCCAGGCCCAGGGGCAGGCCGCGCAAGGCTCCCGGCGCCCCGGCGACGCGCGAGGAGGAGCTCGAGCGCGAGGTCCGCAGGCTCGAGGCGCAGGTGGCGTACCTAAAAAAATCGATAGCCCTGAAGGCGGAGCTGCGCTCCCGAGGCGGGAGAAGGCCCTAGCGGTCGCCGAGCTTTCAGGGCTGGGGCACGACCTGGCCGACCTGCTGGGGGCCGCCGGCCTCGCCAGGTCCACATACTATTACGCGCTCGCGCACCCCAAGGGCCCGACCAGGCCCGAGCTCCGGCCGCGCGTCGCCGAGATCTTCGGGAGGCTCCCGAACGGCGTCGGGCACCGCCAGGTCGCCATGGAGCTGCGCGCCGTGGACGGCGCCCGCATAGCCGACAAGACCGTCCTCAAGATGATGCGCGAGATGGGCCTGCGCTGCGGCATCCGCCGCGAGACCGACTACCACAGGTACAACTCCTACAGGGGCGTCGTCGGCGAGGTGTTCGAGAACGTGCTCGGGCGCGACTTCGAGGCGGACGGCCCGTGGCAGAAGATGGGGACGGACGTCACCGAGTTCAGGCTCTCCTTCGGCAAGGCCTACCTCGCGCCGGTGTACGACTTCGGGAGCAAGGAGATCGTGGCGCACTCGATCTCGGAGCACCCCGACCTCGAGCAGCAGCGCGAGATGCTCTCCATGCTCGCGGAGGCCAAGCCCGCGTGGGCCAGCCCGGTCATGCAGACGGACATGGGCTGGCAGTACCAGCACGCCGAGTTCGTCGCCGCGCTCGAGGGGATGGGGATCGTCCAGAGCATGTCGCGCAAGGGCAACTGCATCGACAACGGCGCCACCGAGCAGGTGTTCGGACACATCAAGGACGAGTTCCTCCGCGGGCGCGACTGGGACACGTTCGAGGGGTTCAAGGCGGACCTCGAGGCCTACATCCATCACTGGAACCACGTGAGGCGCCAGGTCAGGCTGAAGGGCCTGACCCCGGTGGAGTTCCGGGAGCAGGCCCTTCGCGACGCCGCATAGCGGCTATTATTTATGCGTCCAAGTTTTGGGGCGCAGTTCACAAACGTGCCGGGGCTCGGGCCCTCGCCGCTCTCTGCCCCGAGTTATCTACCACTAGACTGGTATACAACCGACCCCTGGAACCGTTCCCACGGCTCCGGGGGCCCGGTTGTATACCAGTCTAGTGGTAGATAAACCCACTCGCCGACTGACCGCGGCCTCCGCATGCCCGCCTGCGGCGCGCCGGCCCCTCCCGCAGAGTCCCCGCGCCGAGACGGAGCATCCTGCGAAAAAAGCCGCCGATTCGGCCCCGTTTTCGCAATCGGCTCCGTTTCGGTGCCGGCGCCGTCCCCTGGTGCCGGCGTCGTCCCTCGGTGCGGGCGCCGTCCCCTGGGGCCGGCGTCGTCCCCAGCTGTCGGCCCTGTCCACCCTCCCAGCGCGGACCTGACACTTTACCCTGACACCAATGTCAAGTGTCAACCCGCGCTACAATCGTCTCCGCATGCCAAGATCCGTCATGAGGAGTCGCACATGGCAGAGAAGCCGTCCTACTACGTCACCACCCCCATCTACTACGTCAACGCCGCCCCGCACCTGGGCACCGCGTACTGCACCATGCTCGCCGACGTCCAGGCGCGCTTCCGTCGCGCGGCGGGCTACGACGTCAAGTTCCTGACCGGCATGGACGAGCACGGCGAGAAGGTCGCCGAGGCAGCCGCCGCGCACGGCCTCACCCCGCAGGAGTGGTGCGACTCCCAGGCCCCGCTCTTCCAGGACCTCTGGGAGAAGATCGAGGTCTCCAACGACGACTTCATCCGCACGACCGAGCCGCGCCAGCACCACGCGGTCCAGTACCTGTGGGAGCGCATGCTCGAGTCCGGCTACCTCTACAAGGGCTCCTACGACGGCTGGTACTGCGTGCCGGAGGAGACCTACTTCACCGAGACCCAGGTCGAGAAGGCCGACGAGGAGCGCGGCACCAAGGGCGAGCACCTCTGCCCGGACTGCGGCCGTCCCCTCGAGCGCGTCCAGGAGGAGTCCTACTTCTTCAAGCTCTCCGCGTTCCAGGACCGCCTGCTCAAGCTCTACGACAAGCACCCCGACTTCGTCCAGCCCGACTTCCGCATGAACGAGGTCCGCTCCTTCGTGGAGGGCGGTCTCACGGACACCTCGGTCTCCCGTACCACCTTCGACTGGGGCATCAAGGTCCCCTTCGACGATGGCCACGTGACCTACGTGTGGTTCGACGCCCTCCTCAACTACATGACCGCCGTGGGCTACAGCCTCGACGACCCGACCTCGGTCGCGGAGTTCGCCCGCCGCTGGCCCGCCCAGTGCCACCTCATCGGCAAGGACATCATCCGCTTCCACTGCATCCTGTGGCCCGCGATGCTCATGGCCATTGGCGAGGCGCTGCCCGAGCACATCTTCGTCCACGGCTTCCTCACCGTGCGCAACGCCGAGACCGGCAAGGCCGAGAAGATGTCCAAGTCCCGCGGCAACGCCATCGCGCCGCAGGACGTGATCGACCTCCTGGGCGTGGAGGGCTACCGCTACTACTTCATGACCGACGTCACCCACGGGGAGGACTCGGCCATCTCCTTCGAGCGCATGGAGCAGGTCTACAACGCCGACCTGGCCAACAGCTGGGGCAACCTCGTGAGCCGCGCCCTCAACATGAGCGCCAAGTACTTCGACGGCAGGACGCCCGAGTGCCCCGAGGGGTGGGCCGAGAAGGACGGCGTGCTCGCCAAGGTCGCCGACGGGATCTTTGAGCGCTACGCGGAGCGCATGGGACGCTTCGACTACGTGGGCGCCAAGGACCAGGTGATGGAACTCGTCCACGCCGCCAACCACTACATCGAGGACTCCGCGCCCTGGGCCGTCGCCAAGGACCCGGAGCGCGCCGACGAGCTCGCGGGCATCATCCGCGACCTGCTCGAGTCCATCCGCATCTGCGCGCACCTCCTCGCCCCGTTCATGCCCGAGACCTCGGCCGAGGTCCTGCGCCGCATGAGCCTCGAGGCCGAGGCCGGCACCGACGACCTCGCCGCTGCGTGCGCGTGGGGCGGCCTCGCCGGAGGCGTGCCCGTGACCAAGGGCGACGCGCTCTTCCCGCGCCTCGACGCGAAGAAGAAGTAGGCGCATGGCGCGACCTGCTGACAGAGCGACCGCAGACGAGCTCTGCGCCGCGCCCGCACCCCACGCCGGATCGGCGCTCGCGAGCCCGGGGGCCACGCGCGCGCTGCTCGAGGCGTACGGCCTCGCGACCAAGCACCGGCTCGGGCAGAACTTCCTCGTGAGCAACGCCGTGGTCCAGAAGATCATGGGGCTCGCCGAGCTCTCCCCGGACGAGCGCGTGGTCGAGGTGGGGCCGGGCATCGGCACGCTGACCCTGGCCCTTCTCGCCGAGGCGGGTCGGGTCGTCTCCATCGAGATGGACCGCGAGCTCGAGCCCGTGCTCTCGGCCCACGCCGCCGCGCACCCGAGCTTCTCCTACCTCATGGGCGACGCGCTCCGCGTCTCTGCGGAGCAGATCATCGAGGCGGCGGGCGGCGCTCCCACGGCGCTCGTGGCGAACCTGCCCTACAACGTGGCGGCTACGATCGTGCTGGCGTACCTCCAGGGTATGCCCTCGCTCAGGCGCGAGGTCGTCATGGTGCAGGCGGAGGTGGCGGACCGCATGTGCGCCGCCCCCGGAAGCCGCACCTACGGTGCCTACACGGCCAAGCTCGCCCTTCTCGCCCGCGTGACCGGCCGCTTCGAGGTGGGTCCCGGCAACTTCATGCCGCCCCCGCACGTCGACTCCGCGGTCGTGCGGATCGAGCGCGACCCCATCGTCGACGAGGAGCTCGTCCCAGCCGTCTCGGAGGTGATCGACGCCGCCTTCGCGCAGCGCCGCAAGACCATCAGGAACTCGATGTCAGCCTCGGGGTACCCCAAGGACGCGCTCGATGCGGCGTTCGCCGTCTGCGGCATCGCGCCGACCTGCCGCGCTGAGACCCTCGCCCCCGAGGACTTCGTGCGCCTCGCCCGGGCGCTCGCTCCCACAAGCTAGGAGGGACCATGTCAGACCCCATCGCGCTCGACGACCTCACGCTCGCTGACGGCGAGCTCTTCCACGACCGCAAGGGCGCGCCGTGCCCCATCCCGACGCCGCTCGCCCCGCTCGCGGACACCCACGGCCACCTCACGAGCCTGCGCGAGCACGACCCCGCCATGGCGATTGTGCGCGCGGCGCTCGCCGGCGTGCGCCTGCTCGTGGTGCCCGTCGACCCCATCGACGACGTTCCCAGGAGGTGGGGCAGCGCGGGCGAGCTGCTCGGATGGATCGACGAGCAGGTGGAGCTCGCGGGGGCGTGCCTCGAGGAGTGCGCGGAGCGCGGCTTCGAGCCGCCCGCCTTCGAGGGATATGGCGCGCCGGACCTGCTCGACAACGTCCGCATCGTCGCGGGAGCCCACCCCTACGGGGCCGAGTCGTTTGACGACGACGCCATGGCGCGCCTGCGCGAGCTCCTCGCGAGCCCGCGCTGCGTGGGCGTGGGCGAGTTCGGGCTGGACTACGGTCCCTACAACAAGGTTCCCTACCAGATCCAGGAGGAGGCCTTCCGTCGCCACCTGCGCCTCGCCAACGAGCTGGGCCTGCCCGTGCAGCTGCACATCCGCGACGCCGTGGGCGACGTTCGCTGCGGCGCGCACCGCGACGCCGCGCGCATCCTGGCGGAGGAGGGCGTGCCCGAGGCCGGCTGCGACCTGCACTGCTTCACCTCGGGCATCAAGGTGCTCGAGAGCTTCACGCGCATTGACTGCCACATCGCCTTCGGCGGGGCGGTGACCTTCCAGCGCTCAGACGACATCCGCGAGGCCGCGACGTTCTGCGCCGAGCGCTACCTGCTCACCGAGACCGACAGCCCCTACATGGCCCCGGTGCCGCTGCGCGGCGAGGAGTGCGAGCCCGCGATGGTGGCCTTCACCGCCGCGACCGTCGCCGACGTGCGCGAGAAGGGCGGTCGGGGCACGCGGCAGGCGACCTACGACGCCTGCTGGCGCAACGCCTGCGCGCTCTTCTCCCGCTAGGCCCCTAGGGCGTGGCGCCCAGGTCCGCCCCGCTCTCGCGGGCGAGCCGCCGCCACTGTTCCTCGGCCGCGAGCCGGTAGGCCCAGCGGGGGACGGCCGGTCGCGCCAGAATCGTCCCGGCGTCGGCGCCGGACAGGATCGCCGCGATCATCCGGTCGATCGCCTCGGAGGCGCTTCGGCGCAGCATGCCCATGCGCGGGGTCGTCGCCACGGGCAGCACCATGCCGCCCGCGCCCACGGCGACGCCCCCCGCCCAGTGCGCCCCGGCCGCGGCGCAGAACCCCTCGACGAGCGAGAAGGACGGCAGAATCTGCTCCGCCTCGTAGAACCCAAGGTTGGCGAGGGCGTAGACGCGCGCGCCGGGGGCGAGGAGGCGCGCGGCGTCCCCGAGGAGGTCGACGAGGCCGCTCGGCAGCGCGTCCACGTAGAGCGGGTAGCCGAGGACGACGGTGTCGCATCCGACGAGCCCCGAGGCATCCGCACCGGCTTGCCGGCACGCCACCTCGACGAGCTCGGGCTCCGCCACGCCGGCCAGACGCGCGTAGACGCCCAGCGCCTCCGAGAGGTCGACGAGCAGGTGAGCCGTCGCCGAGCGCGGGCCCTTGGGGCTCCCGTTCACGAGCGCGATGCGACGGGGGAGCGCGGGGACGCGCGCGGCGCGCGGCGCGGGGGCGTCCGCGGCGGGGGAGTCCCCCTCGGCGCCGCAGCCCAGCGGGTCGGCCACGAAGCGCACGCCTGCGGAGCGCATGCCGAGGTTGAGGGCGTTCGCGTCGGCCAGGTGCCGGGCGCAGGCGCGCTCCGCCTCGGTGGAGGGGCCCCAGAGCCAGACGGAGAGCTCGGGCGTGCGGTCGTGCCGCAGGCGATGGTGCATCCTGCCGTCCACGATGCGAAACTCCGGGCGAACGAACGGGATGCAGCGGTCGAGGGCGCGCTTGACGTCTGCCGAGACCCAGCCGAACGAGTTCTCCGAGAAGATCCAGAGCTCGTCGCTTCGGGCGAGAAGGGCGGGCAGGTCGCCCAGGGCGTCGCGAATGACGCAGGCGCCGGGCGTGCGCACCCAGCAGCCGAAGCAGCCCTGGCAGCCGTGCGCGGCACGGAGCTCCTCGAGGCAGACGGCCTTATCGAAGTCGATGCCGAGCTCCTCGAGCGCGGCGCGCGTCAGGTCGCAGACGATGGTTCTCATGCGTCACCCCTCTCCTGTGGAAAGCCTACCCCTCGGGCGCGTCCCCCGGAAGTGAGGAATGTCACGAGCCGCGCGCTGGTGGCGTCGCGGGGTCGCGACCGCCGGGGCTGGCGCGCTGGGGGCTGGCGCGCTGGGGGCTGGCGCGCTGGCGCGGACAGGAATCGCGTCGAGTGCGCGCTGGCGCGGACCGGAATCGCGTCGAGTGCGCGCTGGCCATCGCGCACTCGAGCCCTTTCTTGTCCGTTCGGACAGGAATCCCGTCGAGTGCGCGCCCGCCCCTTGTGAGGAGCGCGCACTCGACGAGGTTTCGTGCAGTTGCGCCAAGCGCGCGTCGGCGCAAGGCGGGTGATACACTCTTCCCACCGAGGCGACCCCCATCCGCAGACGGAGGGGGACGCATGCGCATCGGGGACTTCGGGCGCGCGATGGGGGAGGGCCTCGCGGAGGCGCTCTGGCCCACGCGCTGCGTGGGGTGCGACCAGCCGGGCACGCTGCTCTGCGACCGGTGTCGCGCCGAGCTCCCCTGGATCGAGCAGCGCCTGGCATGTCCCGTCTGCGGGGCGCCATTCGGGTTTCTGACCTGCACGGAGTGCGACGGCGACTGGCCGGTCCGCGCCACGGTCGCGGCGCTGGGCTTCTCGGGCACGCCGGCTCGCATGGCGGTCGGGCTCAAGGACGCCCACGAGCTTCGCCTCGCCCCGGTGATGGCGGCGGCCATGCTCACCGCGCTCGAGGAGTCGTCCGCCTGGCCGGCCCAGGACGGCGCGCCGCGCTTCGCGCCCTCCGCGATCGACGGCGTGTGCTTCGTCCCCGCGACGTCGCGGGCGTACGCGCGGCGCGGATTCGACCACATGGAGCTCGTGGCGCGCGAGCTCGCGCGCGGGGCGGGCCTGCCGCTCGCGGACGTGCTCGTGCGGTCGCGCGCCCGGGACCAGCGCGATCTTGGCAGAGAGGCTCGATCGCGCAACCTCGAGGGGACGATGCGCTCCGTCGCAGACGTCTCGGGCGCGCGCCTCCTGCTCGTTGACGACGTGGTGACCACGGGCGCCTCCGTCGCCGAGGCGGCCCGCGCCCTCGCCGAGCGTGGCGCGGCGTCGGTCACCGTGTGCGCGTTCGCCCGGAGTTTCGCATCGTGGACGCGCGTGGGTGCCCTCGACCCAGCCCGCCAGGCGGGCGGGCGTGCCCGAGAAGCCCGGCGCCGCGACCGTGGCGCGGACCGGCCAGTCGCCGTCGCACTCCGTGCAGGTCAGAAACCCGAATGGCGCCCCGTGCCCCGCCGCCCCTTGCGACTCCCACGCCATCCGGCCCGAGGTTCTTCTCGCCACAAGGTCCCTACGTCCGCGCGTTCTGGGCGAGCGCGCAGGTGGGACGGGGTATACTAGAGCGACGTCTCGACCAGGTCTGTGGTTGCGGACGGCTACGCCCCGGCGCGCCCGCGCCCGCGCCGTCGTCCTAGTCCAAGCCAGACGAGGGCAAAGGGATCCACGTAAGCTCGGGCGTGCGCGCCCGCGCGATCATGGCTCGTCCTAGAGGTAAGTCGCACCGCCCGTCATACGCATGAGGCATCCGGCCTCGCGGGCGAGAGGGGCAACAGTGGAGGCGCCGCGGCGCCGCAAGCGACGTCCCCGGTGCGCGGGTGTGGGGGCAAAGACCAGGTCAGCTGGGCGGGACGCACGAAGGTTCGGAAAGACAGGACATGCCATGAAGCACCGTCGCCCTTGCGCCCACATCGCGGCCGTCGCCGTTGCGGCCGCTCTTTCGCTCAGCGTCCTCCCGGGATGCTCGTCCCTCCCCGCGCCGATCTCCGATGCGACCTCGGCCGTCCAGACCATCGTCAACGACCTGATGCACCCCACATCCGTCGCCGAGGCGCGTGCGCAGCGCCGCTCCGAGCTCACGCAGACGGTCGACGACGCCGACCTCGTCACCCCCGGCACCCTGACCGTGGGCATCCGCGTCTCGGGCACCGCGCCCTTCGTCGTGACGGGCTCGGGAGACTCCTCCTACGAGGGGATCGACGTCGACACCGCCTACGCCCTCGCCGACGCGCTCGGCCTCGCCCACGTGGAGTTCGTCACCGTCCAGAGCGTCTCGTCCGGCCTCTCCGAGTGCGACGTCGTGATGGGCGTCGGCTCGGACGAGCGCGGCGCCACGGTCATCGGCTCCTACGCCCAGAGCGCCCTTGGGGTCTTCTCGGGCTCGGACGCGGTTCCGCCCATCTCGGCGAGCGACCTCACCGGCGCCACCGTCGGCGTGCAGGCGAACTCCGTCTCGCAGGCGGCCCTCGACGACCTGGGCCTCGTTGTGGTCGAGGAGACCTTCTCCAACCTCAACGACGCCTTCGAGGCGCTCGCCTCCGGCTCGGTCGACTACGTCGTGTGCGATGCCTACGCGGGCGCCTACCTCGCGTGCGTTCACGGCGGCATCTCCTTTGCGGGCACCCTCGACACGCCGGGGACCGTGGGGGTCGCCGTCTCGTCCGACGCCACTTCGCTCGCGTCGAGCGTGCAGGCGGCGCTCGACCAGATCCAGACCAACGGCGTCGCCGAGATCGCCAAGTCCCGCTGGGTCGGCGGCTTCCCCGCGCTCACGGAGGCGACGCGCGTCACCGGGCTCGAGCTGACGTCGTCCTCGGGCGACGCGAGCGCCGAGGGCGACCAGGGCGACGCCACCGACGAGGGAGACCAGGGCGACGCCGCCGATGGCGCCGAGTCGACCGATGGCGGCACGGACGGGCTGTAGTCGCGACGCACGCCGAGAAGAGCCGTCCGCTCGGGCGTTTGGTCGGTCCCTCAGGGGGGAATGCCCCGTACAGGATTGGGTAAAAACGTCCTAGGGCGGGCACGCACCGGGCACGCCCACGGCAATCGTAAGGAGGTTCGCATGGTTGACATCAAGATCTCGGGCCGCAAGGTGGGAGTCTCCGACTCGCTTCGCGCACATGTCGAGGAGAAGGTCGGAAACGCGCTCAAGGTGTTCGATATCAAGCCCATGACCTGCGACGTCGTTCTGCGAGTCGATAAGAACCCCTCCAACCCGGAGCGCAAGACCTGCGAGGTCACCGTCTTCGTGCGCGACAACGTCGTGCGCGTGGTCGCCAGCTCGGACGACATGTTCGCCGCCATCGATGACGCCGCGGACAAGGTCACGCGCCAGCTGCGCAAGTACAAGACCCGCGTCATCGACCGCCGTCAGCGCGTGGCAGCCGCCAAGAGCGGCACCGTCACCCAGGAGGACCTCGCCGCCCTCATCGAGCCGGGCCCGGACGAGACCGAGGACGACCAGCTCGTCCGCGAGAAGTACATCGACCTGCTCCCCATGACGGAGGAGGAGGCCCTCGTCCAGACCGACCTCATCGGCCACGACTTCTATGTCTTCACCAACGCCACCACCGGACTCATCAACGTGATCTACCATCGCAAGAACGGCGGGTACGGCATCATCAAGCCCAAGATCGAGGAGGAGAATGAGCAGTAGCGCCACCACCGAGCCCACCCAGGCACCCGACGCTCCCGAGAGGGAGCTCGTAACAGACACCAACGCCCAGGCGTCGCAGGAGGCTGCGCGCCTGGGCCGCGCGTATCACCGCGCGTCCAACGTGAGGATCATCGTCGACTCCTGCGGTGACTTCGCCCCCGGCGTCGTCGAGGCGCTCGGCGTCGAGGTCGTGAACTTCACCTACGTCATGGGCGGGGAGGAGCACGTCGACGACCTCTGGAAGTCGATCAGCCCCAAGGAGTTCTACGACCGCATGCGCGCCGGCGAGCAGGCGACGACCTCCGCCGTCACGCCCGGCCACTACCTCGAGGTCTTCGAGCGCGCCGCCGAGGAGGGGACCCCGACGGTCTACCTCGCCTTCACCCGCGGGCTCTCCTCGAGCGTCGAGGCGGCCCGCCAGGCGGCCGACATGGTCCGCGAGAGCCACCCCGGCTTCGAGATCTACGTCGTCGACAACCTCTGCCCCTCCGCCGCGGCCGAGTTGCTCGCGCTCGAGGCCGTGGGCCAGGCCGCCAAGGGCCTCTCCGTCAAGGAGCTCGTGGCGTGGGTCGAGGAGGCGCGCTACTACGTCCACGGGTACTTCACGCTCGACTCCTTCGACGCCCTCGCGCGCGGCGGGCGCATCCCGCCGGCGGCCGCGCAGGTGGGCGGCAAGCTCGACATCAAGCCCGAGCTCTCCTACGACACCAACGGCGCCCTCACGCTGCGCGGTATGTGCCGCGGCCGCAAGAAGGCCCTGCGCGCGATACTCTCGGACTTCAGGGAGAACTACCTCGGCGCCGAGGGCGGCGACGACACGCTGCCCATCGCCATCGTGTCCGCCGACGCCGAGAAGGACGCGCGCTGGCTCGCCGACCAGGTCCGCAAGGAGCCGGGCTGCGCCGACGTCCCGATCATCTACAGCTCCGTGGGCCCGGTTATCGGCGCGCACGTGGGCCCCGGCATGGTCGCCCTGCTCTTCTGGGGCAAGGACCGTCGCGAGAGCCTCTCGTTCACGGACCGCATCGCGCGGCGCGTGCGCGGGGACAAGTAGCATCTGACTGTCTGACAGCGGGGGTGACGAAGGGGACCGTCCCCTTCGTCACCCTGTCTGTGGAAAGGAACCGCAACACATGAGTCACACGCACATCCGCAAGGTCGCCTTCATCGGCACCGGCATCATGGGTGCCCGCATCGCGGGCCACATCCTCGACGCCGGCTACGACGTCACGGTGAGCAACCGCACGAGGGAGAAGGCCGAGGACCTTCTCGCCCGCGGGGCCCACTGGGCCGACACGCCCGCCGAGGCAGCCGCAGACGCCGACGTCGTCTTCACCATGGTGGGCTACCCCTCCGACGTCGAGGACGTCTACCTGTCCACGGACGGCCTCATCCGCCGCTCCAAGCGCGGCGCCTGGCTCGTCGACCTCACCACGAGCTCCCCGCAGCTCGCCCGCGACATCCACGACGCGGCCGAGGTCGAGGACAAGCACGCCTTCGACTGCCCCGTCACGGGCGGCGAGCAGGGTGCCATCGACGGCACGCTCACCCTCATCATCGGTGCTGCCGAGAAGGACGTGGAGCCGCTGCTCCCCCTGCTCGAGACGTTCTCGTCCCGGCGCTTCTACTTCGACCAGCCGGGCGGCGGCCAGACGGCGAAGCTCTGCAACCAGGTGAGCCTCGCGTCGTGCATGGTGGGCTACGCCGACGCCGTCGCCCTCGCCGAGCAGGCCGGCATCGACGTGGACCGCATGCTCGAGGTCCTCGCCAACGGCACGGGCGGGTCGGGCGCCTCGCGCACCCTCGCGCCCCGGTCGGTCGCGGGCGACTTCAAGCCGGGCTTCCTCGTCGAGCACCTGCGCAAGGACATCGGCCTCGCCATCTCGGCGTCCGAGGACCTCGAGATCACGCTCCCCGGCGCGGAGACCGCCTTCACCCTCTTTGACATGCTCTGCCAGATCGGCGGGTCGCGCATGGGCACCCAGGCGATCACCCTGCTCTACGACGACGAGGCGACCTGTGCCGCCGCCGGCCTCGACTGGTCGCTGCTCGACCAGGGCGAGGAGGGCGACGACCACGAGTGCCACTGCGGCCACGACCACGGCGACGACCACGAGTGCCACTGCGGCCACGACCACGGCGACGACCACGAGTGCTGCGGGGGCCACGGTCACGGCGACGACCACGAGTGCCACTGCCACGACCACGAGCACTAGCCCCGCGCGGCGCCGCGCGACCCGCGCACGGCGCCGCCGCACGTCCCGCACGCACACGTAAGGAGCGCCACCACCCCAATGAACGACACGGACATCCCCCAGAGCTCCATCGCGGTGCTCATCGACTTCGAGAACCTCGCCCTGGGCACCGGGCGCCGCAAGCGCAACGGGCACCAGGAGCCGGGCCCGCTGCCCGACGTCAAGCTCATCTTCGAGCGGCTCGTCGACAAGGGTCGCATCACGGCCAAGCGCGCCTACTGCGACTGGCAGCGCTTCTCGGACGCCATCACGCCGCTGCACGAGCTCGGCATCGAGCTCATCGAGATTCCCGACCGAGCCTTCACGGGCAAGAACTCCGCCGACATCCGCCTCGCGGTGGACGCCATGGAGATCTGCCTCACCAAGGACCACATCGACACCTTTGCCATCCTCTCCGGCGACTCCGACTTCTCGCCGCTCGTCGCCAAGCTCAAGGAGTTCGGCAAGACCGTGATCGGCGTGGGCATGAAGGACGCCACGAGCTCGCTGCTCACGGAGGTCTGCGACGAGTTCATCTTCTACGAGGACCTCACGCGCAAGGCCGGCATCCCCGACTTCCAGGGCAAGGTCCCGAAGGAGCGCCAGAGCTGCTACCAGCTGCTCTTCGAGACCATCGACGCTCTCCAGCGCGAGAGCGACAGCTTCATCCTGGCGTCGCGCCTCAAGGACACGATGAAGCGCAAGCGCCCGCAGTTCTCCGAGGCGTCGTACGGCTACCGCTCGTTCACGGCGCTGCTGCGCGAGGCAGCCAAGCTCGGCTTCATCGAGATTCACCAGGACCCCAAGAGCGGCACGGCCGTCGTCGACGGGTTCTGCGAGTAGGAAGGACACGCAAGCATGGCAGACATCGAAACCCCGAACATCTCGGGCCTCGTCGAGGAGCTCTCCGGCTCGAGCAGGCGACGCCGCCAGGAGGTCGCCCACACGATCGCCCTCGCCGCGCACAGCAACCCCGCCGTGGTGAAGCCCCACGTCGAGGCCCTCATCGACGCCCTGTTCCGCCCCGAGGCCCAGACGCGCTGGGAGATCCTCGACGCGCTCACCGACATCGCCCAGAGCGACCCCGACGCCGTGGCGGACGCCTTTGACGGCGCGGAGGCCTCCCTGTTCGACGACGGGTCGGCGACGGTGCGCCTCGCGGCGTTCAAGTTCCTGTGCCGCCTCGGATCGACCTCCCCGGAGCGCTCCGACGAGGTCTGGCCCCTCATCGACGAGGCCATCCAGTGCTATCACGGCGACGCCGAGTACCGCGACATGCTCGCGGCGCTGCTCGGCCTCGCCGAGGGCAGCCCGTCCGAGGACACCAAGCGCGCGCTCGCGGCGCGCGTGGGCTTTGACACCAAGAACGGTGCCGGCTACATCAAGTCCTTCTCCAACGAGATCCTTCAAGCTCTCTCGTAGGATTGTGCCGGTCCCGCGGAGCGTGCGAACGGGGCTCCGCGCGCGGGCCGGCGGGGCATAGCATCGTAGCATTCGTGCAGGTGACGGGCGCGTCCGTGGGGCGCGTCCGGTATGAGTGGGAGGGTACCAATGGCAGGTAAGCGCGACGAGCTCGCCCAGGGCGGCGACGAGAGGGACGAGCAGTCCCCGGTCGAGCAGGGGCCCGCAGACGGCGAGAAGGACGTGAGGGACGAGAAGGACGGCGCGGCCGACGACGCCCTCGCCGCGGACGCGGAGGGCTCTGACGGCCCTGACGGCGCCCCCGCGCCCCGCCGCACGCTCTCGACGCCCATCTGGGTGGCCGTGTGCGTGATCGCGCTCGTCGCGGGCGTGGCGCTCGGGCACTTCGGGCTCGGGGGCGCGTCCACCATCGCACTTGAGGGCAAGACCTCGCTCTCGTCAAGCGAACTCGACAGCACCATCGCGACCTACACGTTCGATGGCGTCACGACCAACGTGACCGCGCGCGAGGTCATCACGAGCGGAGGCTCGGAGCTCGACACCGCCCTCAACGACGACGGCTCCTACAGCGTGCCCGCCGCCGCCAACGTGCTCGTCTACGCGCAGAACGAGATCATCCTCCAGGACGCCGAGCGCCGCGGCATCACGGCGAGCGACGACGAGCTCTCCTCGTACGCGGAGCAGACCCTCGGCAGCTCCGACATCGCGAGCATCGCCGAGAGCTACGGCATGGACGAGGAGTCCGTGCGCGCCATGCTCGAGCAGCGCGTCCTCGTGGAGAAGCTGCGCGACGCCGTCTGCGAGACCGAGCTCCCCGACCAGCCCAGCGCGCCGACCGAGCCCGAGGAGGGCGCCGAGGACACCCCCACCGCCGAGTACGCCAGCTACATCATCGCCCTTCTCGGCGACGAGTGGGACAGCGAGACGGGGACGTGGGCGCGCACGGACGGCAGCTACTACGCCACGCTCTCGTCCTACGAGATCACCGCGGACTCCGCCACCTACGCCGCCGCCGAGGCCGCCTACAACGTCGCCTCGAGCCTCTACTCCGAGGCGTACTCGCAGGTGAGCGACGAGTGGCAGACCTACACGCGCAACCTGCTGTCGGGCGCGACCATCCAGATCGGCTCGCTGGTGGCGTCGTGATGCGCGTCGCGATAAGCTCGTGCCTGCTTGGCGCCCCCGTCCGCTACGACGGGGGCTCCAAGCCCATCTCGGAGGTGATTGAGCTCGCGCAGAAGGTCGAGGTCGTGCGCGTGTGCCCAGAGACAGCGAGCGGGCTGCCCGTCCCGAGGCCCCCGGCCGAGCAGCGAGAGGGAAGGGTGTACCTCTCCGACGGGCGCGACGTGACGCGCGAGTTCGACCTCGGGGCGCGCCGGTGCCTGGACGCGCTGGGACGCTCGCCGGTCTCCTTGGCCGTGCTCAAGGCAAAGAGCCCCTCCTGCGGGGTCGGACTCGTCTACGATGGGACGTATTCTGGAAGACTTGTTCCGGGCCGCGGCGTCTTTGCCGCGCGGCTCGAGGAGGAGGGGGTCTGCGTGGTCACCGAGGACACCGTGAAGTCGTGCAAGCCGAGCGTCGAGCATCCCGTCGCCATCGTGCTGGGGTCGGGCCTCGGGCACCTGGGCAGCCTCGTGCGCCCGGTTCGCAGGATCGACTACCGCGACATCGAGGGCTTCCCGATGTCGGCGAAGCCCGTCGAGGGGCATCGCTTCGAGGCCACGGTGGGAACGATCGACGACGTGCCCGTGGTCGTGTACCCGGGCCGCATCCACCTCTACCAGGGCTACAGCGCGGCGGAGGTGACGGCGCTCGTGCGCCACGCGCACCATCTGGGCTGCCGCGACATCGTCTTTGCGTGCGCGACCGGGGCGGTGCCGGGGCAGGCGCACGTGGGCCTTGGCATCCTCACCGACCAGATCAACCTCACGGGGCGCAACCCGCTCGCGGAGTGGGACGGCCTGCGCGACGTCGAGAGCCCCTTCGTGGACATGAACGACGCCTACTCGCCCTACCTGCGGACGCTCGCGCGCGGCGTTGCGGACGACCTCGGCATCGCCGTGGAGGAGGGCGTCTACGCGGGGGTGCTCGGCCCGTGCTTCGAGACGCCGGCCGAGGTGGCGGCGCTGCGCACGCTCGGCGTCTCCTACGTGGGCATGAGCACGGTGTGCGAGGTGATCATGGCGCGTGCCCTCGACATGAACGTGCTCGGGCTCACGCTGGCCGCCAACGAGTCCGGCGCCACCGGCGTCTCTCACGAGAGCGTCCTCGAGGCGGCCGGTCGGCACGCCGAGGACTTCGAGCGCCTCGTGCGCGGCGTGCTGCGCCTGCTCTAGCGTCGAGTGCGGGCGTCGGGCGGCGCACGTGCGCGCGACAGGAGGCGCGGGGGCGAGAAAAACATGCTTGCGCGCAGACGCCGGTTCTCGTATGATTAGTGACCGCGCCAGCATAGCTCAGTTGGTAGAGCACCGCTCTCGTAAAGCGGGGGTCATCGGTTCGAGTCCGATTGCTGGCTCCAGTGATTGCAGCAGGTCAGAGGCCGTTTTTGGTCTCTGACCTGTTTTCGTGTGGCTGTGCTGAGCGCGGCTTTGCGCAAAGAGAGCGATCGGACCTTGCCGCTCGCGAGTAAGCGCAGGGGGGAACGAAGATTCGTTTCATGCCTTCTACCTGCGAGTTTCCTCAGAGTGAGCAGAAACGAAAATATACCCCCCAGTTTTCGTGTTTCGTCGGAAGCGATAAAGTTGCCTGAAAGCATTCAGGGCGCTTGACGCTAGCGCTGCGTCGGCGGCCCGAGCGACGTGGGGGAGGAGCGTATGGAGCGCCTTGACATCAAGCGCGACAGCACCGTTGCCCCGGCGTCCGCCGTGCCGATGCCCAGAATGACTCGAGCGGGGGGGGGTTCTCCCCGAGAGTCCTCGCGCCTAGGTAGCGCACATGCGGGGGCGAGCGGAGGCTCTGCCCGTGACCGCTGCTCGGAGGAAGGCCGTCGGGCATCCAGAAAGCGCGAGTTCACCAAGACCCAGGAGCAGCTTCTGCGCCTGATTGCGGCGGAGACCGCCGTGTCGGGAGGCCTCACGTGCACCAAGCGTGAGCTCGCCGAGCGCCTGGGCAGAAACGTTCAAACCATAAACAGGCTGGTCGCGGACCTACGCGATCGCGGTTACATCGAGGTAGAGATGCGCTTCGACGGCCGCGGCGGGCAGCTTCCGAGCCGCTACCGTACGACATCGCGTCGCCCGTCCAGGTGAGGGCCCGGGGCTTCGACGGGACGAACCCGAGCGCCTCGGCAGCTCGACGGAGCCCCTCCCATATGCACAGAAGGACAGCTATCGGGGGAAAGGAGACTGTCTATGAGAGAGAAGACGAGAAGAACGAGGAGGGTGAGGTGGCTCGCGGCGCTGCTCGGCGCTTTCGTGCTCGCGCTGAGCGTCATTCCGGTGACGGCGTGGGCGAAACCGGTGGAGAACTCGCTTGATGAGGTGTACGTGTCCTCTGGCGGAGACGACGAGGCTGGCGAAGGTACACAGGAAAGCCCGGTTGCCTCGCTTGCCACGGCTGTCTCTGTGGCAAAGGACAACGGCACCATCTACGTGATGGACAACCTCACCATGACGGCCCCCGCGCGGTTCTGGAACAAGCACCTCACCATCACAAGCCTTGGCGATTCCCCCGTTACCGTCTCGCGTGGCGAAAAGTTCGATACCGCGACTGACCCGGCACGGGGCGAGTACAACGGCGCCATGCTCGAGGTCGGCGGCTCCGAGTTCAGGCTCGAGTCGTCTCTGACCCTGAAGAACATCACCTTCGACGACGACTGGAAGCGCGTTGACGGCGCAACCTACTTCCTCCAGGTCGATACAGACGGTGACCAGGGCACGACGACCGTCGGTGAGGAGGTTGACGAGGAGGGCAACGTCACCCATAAGGGCACGGAGATCCCCAATTCCTCCATCGTCCAGGACGCCATAATCGCCACGTACAACAACACAGCGACGATTACCCTCGAAGAGGGCGCGACCCTGAAGAACTTCGGCGGCATGTCGGCGGTCCGGGTGTCCGGTGGGGTTCTGCATATGAAGGCCGGCAGCAAGATCGTCGACGACGCTCTCATCGAGCGGGAAAAAGGCGGGGCGATATTCGACGCAGATGGAGATCCGGTGCTCAGTTCGGGCAACCAGCCCGTTAGCGACTTTGGTCCCGCAGGCGCCATCTGGGTGCAGGGCGGGAGCATAACCGTCGATAACGGAGCGTATATCGGCGGCGCCGAGAACAACCCGATGAGCGGACGGGGCATCTACCTCGACGGCGGTACCGTGAACATGAACGGCGAAATCAGGCACATCAAGGGAACGACCGAAATGTGGCAGGGCGAGGAGGGCGTCGGCGTCCACGCCAGGAACGGGTCCACGCTGACGATTGGCTCGACGGGGACCGTGGCGGAATTGACCGACACCGCCAAGAACGGGTCTGGCGTCTACGTGCTCGTCGCCAAGCTCGACATGGACGGCGTCATCGAGGACACCGAGCTCAGGCACGCCCTGAAGATTTCCCAGACGAAGGGGGACGGCCTCCTTACGGAGATTGACGGCACCATTCGCGGCAACGTTCTGAGGGCGAGTGACGGCGGTAACGGCTACTGCATTGCCGCCGAAAACGCGAGCGTTCGCATCGGTGAGTCCTGCGTCATAGAGAGGAATAATTCTGAGGTCTCTACGGTGTACGTTCAGGCGGGAACCTCCATCGATTTCTACGGAACGATTCGCAACAACACCGCGAAGCAGTGCGGCGGCTTCCACATGTATGGAAGCTATAGCGGCGGGCGCGATATTACGGTCGACATGTTTGATGGAGCAGACATTTTGGACAATGTTGTCCAGGGCGGCTCCGACCGTGGCGGAGCAGTTTGTAGCGGCGGAACGATGGGGCCCGGTGCATCGTGGGACACGATATTTACGATGTATGGAGGACGCATCTCGGGCAACGAGTCGTCTAATGGTGCGGTGTTCGTAAGAAAGAACGGCCAGTTCAACATGGTCGGTGGCGAGATTTCTGGTAACCATGCAAATGGGGTAAAGGTCGAGAGCAATCCTGATGCTTCCGGCTCCTTCTTCGTCATGAATGGTGGCAAGATTTCTGGCAACGAGAAGAATGGCGTCTCGTACACTGCAGAAGATGCTAACTATGTTCGGATTTCCGGCGGCGAGATATGCGGCAACAAGGAGATGAACGTAGACATCTCGGGCGGTGAGCCCAAAGATGATCTTGAGAACGCACTTGTGGGCGCGGCGGTCCTGACCCAAGAGAGAGTCGTTGGGGTTGACTCTGGCGCAATTGGCCTTGACGAGGGATATGCTGATATGAAGCTGGGGAACGCCAGCTCTACCGTCAAGGACCAAATCAAGGATATGGTGACAAGTGAGACGGGCAGGGCTGACTGGGAGGCCCTGGGCATAGACCTCGGCACAACAAGAGGTGATGCAGCGGCGATATGGATCCGTCCAACCATCAGCTCTCCCCACTTTACCTTCACCCCGTCCTCCAACCCCCAGTACGAGTTCAATGGCCACGGCATCTACGTTGCCTACGTCGAGCTCAAGAGCGATGGGACCATGGCTGATAATGCCCAGCTGCACCTCCACGAGCTCAAGGGCGGAGACTCCATCGACGTGACCCTCAGGGACGCGAAGGCTAGTACGGCCTACGCCGTCATGTTCTTCAACAGCAGCGAGTACTCCCTCGTTCCCGATGACGTGACCGTCTACATCGGAGGCGGACAGGGCCAGGAGGACAACTACGACGCAACCGGCGGCTTCCCCGACTACACGCTCACCAACTGCCTCGACGAGATATCCGAGCTCACCGTTGGCGGCGAGGAAGTAAGGGGGACGCCCGACGAGAGGCTGGCCGCCCTCAGGGAACTTCTTCAGGTGAGCTACACCGACCTGGGTGGCGAGCCGGCCGAGAACGACTCGGAGCCGGGAGAGTACGTCGCCAAGCTCGCCTGGAGGGACGGCGGCGATCCCGACGTGAAAGTCAACGGCAACGACGTGTCCATCAGCAGCGAGCTCGGCGGCAGGGTCATCGTTCGCTACATCGAGAACGTGGGGGACGCCCAGGAAGGCACGAATACGCATCCCGTGCAGTCCGATCCCGTCGCGACGCCCGTGTCAGAGGTGACCGCCGTCATCCCCGAGTCGTCCGTGTTCTACACGAACGACGACGAGGACCGGCAGGTCCCTCGGGGCGGCGTCCAGATCCTCGACGACGACCTCCTCGTCGATGACGACGGCACCGACCGGCAGGGCCTTCTCGAGGACAAGGCCGAGCAGAGCGGCCTTCTCCCGGAGCTCGGCGCCAACCGCAGGTACAGCTACGAGTTCCACTACCTCGACCTCGTCGACGCCCACAACGGCAACGCGTGGGTCTCATCGGCGGAGGGCGCCACGGTCTACCTTCCGTACCCCTCCGGGGTGGACGGGAGCACCCCCGGCCTCGCCGTGATCCACTACAAGGACCTGCACAGAGAGTATGGCATCTCGGGCCAGGCCGGCGTCGAGGCGGCGATTGACGCGTGCGAGCTCGAGGACATGAGGGCGGAGTTCACCGAGAACGGAATCAAGTTTACTGTGGCGCGCTCGGGCTTCTCGCCCTTCGCGATCGTCTGGCAGACGGACGCGCCCGACGAGCCCGACACCCCCGTCACGCCGCCCTCGACCAAGTACTACGAGATCACCGCGACGGCGGGCGAGGGCGGCTCCATCAGCCCGTCCGGCACGCGCAGCTACGCCGCGGGCTCCGACGTGACGTTCACGATCACCCCCGACGAGGGCTACACCGTCGGCGACGTCACCGTCGACGGCGTGAGCTACCGCCAGCTCGGCTCCTACACCTTCGAGGACCTCGATGACGACCACACCATCTCCGTCACGTTCATGAGGGGCAGCGACCCGGCGAGCCCCGACGAGACCGGCGTCTCCGACTGGCTGAACGCCTCGGACCACGTGGCCTACCTCCACGGCTACGGCGACGGCTCCGGGAAGTTCGGCCCCGAGAACCCGATGACCCGCGCCGAGGTCGCGCAGATGTTCTACAACCTGCTGCTCGACAAGTCGATGGGCGACAGGGACGTGGCCTTCGAGGACGTCCCGGAGGGCGCCTACTACGCCGAGGCGGTGAGGGTGCTCGCCTCCCGCGGGATCCTCAACGGCACGGGCCCGACCTCCTTCGAGCCAAACCGCGCCATCACCCGCGCGGAGTTCGTGGCCATCGCCATGCGCTTCTCGAACGGCGAGTTCGAGGGCGAGAACGCCTTCGTGGACGTCCCCGAGGACGCCTGGTACCGCGACTACGTCGTGGGCGCCACGAGCTTCGGCTGGATCTACGGCTATCAGGACGGCTCCGGCCGCTTCGGCCCGGACGACACGATCACCCGCGGCCAGGCCACCATGGTGACCAACCGCATGCTGTGGCGCTCCTGCGACACGGTGTGGGCCACCGAGCACCTCGACGAGCTCAGGACGTTCGTCGACCTCGGCCGGGACCACTACGCCTTCTTCGACGTCGTCGAGGCCACCAACGCGCACGACTACGAGCGCGTCGGGGGCACCCGCTTCGAGGACTGGACCGGCCTGAGGGAGTAGTCTCCGCCCCGAGGGAGGTCCGATGGGGGAGGGGCCCCGCGAGGGGCCCCTCCCCCCGTACGTGGGCGACCCAAGGTCCTTCTCGCCCCGCCTTAATGCGCGATGCCGGCCGTCGAGGATCGGGGACCTCGGTTCCACGTCGAGGTCTCCCGCGCCCCTGCGTCTCCTAGTCGTCGAGGCCTTGGCTCTGTGAGTCGAGCTCGCGCAGCCGCCTGAGGCAGCGGGACGCGAGGCCGCTTGGGATGAACTTGTTCTCGAGGATGCCGTTGCTGAAGTGATCGGCGCGATACGCTGCCGTGAGCAGGGCGACGGCGAGCTCCGCCGGGGCATCCGTGAGGTCGGCCCTGCTCATGCTCGCCGCGGACCACTCGAGGCCGTGGCGCGCGAGCGTGTCTGCGTAGCTGTGGTCGGCGACCTCGTTGAGGTCGCGAAGGAACCCCGCGATGACACGACCGGGTTCCCTGACGTCGCCCCAGCTGTCGAACGCGTCAATGTAGCGCGTGATGTTCTCGTACATCTGCTCACTGACCCTTTCCGCACGGAGCTTGAACGGGTGGCGACCGTGCGTGTAGCGGGAGCTGGAATGCGACCCTGGCGCTCCTTCCGCCCGCGCGGGGTTGACACTTTGCCCTGTCACCAGTGTCAACACCAGTGTCAGCATTGAATTATCTACCACTAAATCGGCAACAACTGGGGTCTGGAACCGTTCCCACGGCTCGGGAGGCCCAGTTGTTGTCAATCTAGTGGTAGATAAATGCCTCGAGCGCCCGACCGCCCGCGGGCGAGGCGGGACCGCCCTCGGGCAGACGGTCCTTCTCGCCAGGTCCCGCGGCAAAACGGAGCGCCTTGCAAAAACGACCGCCACAAGGGCCCCGTTTTCGCAAGACGCTCCGCCTCGGTGACTTCGCTGCGCTCGGCGGCTGGCCTCGTCTGCCGGACCGCCGCGGGGTTGACACTTTACCCTGTCACCAATGTCATAACCGGTGTCACGTCAGAGGAGTGCCATGAGCTTGAGCATGAGGTCCACGGTGCCCACGTTGTAGCCCGCGGCGGCGTAGCGCCCGCGCAGCGCGCCGCCCTCGGGGGTCGCGAGGATGCACAGCGGCAGCTTCTCGGGGTTGACGAACATGCGGCGCGCCAGGCGCTCGGGCAGCTCGGAGAAGTCGTCGAAGGCCACGGTGACGTCCGCGACGCCCTCGAGCACGGGGAGCGTGCGGGAGAGCGTGGGGTCGGCGAGCTCGGCCTCGTCGCGCAGCACGAGCAGGAGCGCGGCGCCGGCCTCGGCGAGCCGTGCGCTCTCCTCGCGCATCTCGTTGAGGAGGTGCTCGGTGGGCTCCATGCCGGGCTCCAGGAAGGCGGTGACGATCGGCTGCCCCTCGGTCGCGGCCGAGGACGGGTCGAGCGGGTCGCCGCTGCCGTCCGCCAGCACGAAGGGCTCGACCGCGATGTCCTCGAGCATCTGGGAGACGTCGGGGTGGCGCATCACGAGCTCGACGGGGCCGTCCGCGCCCTCGATGCCGTGCTCGCCCACCTCGACCAGGCGCTCTGCGACCTGGGAGTCGCCGGAGGGGAGGCGCGCCGAGGTGGTGACGAGGTAGGTGCCCGCCGGGAGCTCGACGTGGCAGACCCCACCCTCGAACTCGGCCTTGCCCCAGAGGTCGAGGGTGGCGAAGCCGAGGCGCGGCGCGCCGGAGGGCGCGTTGTCGCGCGTGAGGCGCGCGATCGTCCAGTCGTGGAAGTATCCGAGGGGCTCCTCGCTCGCAAACGTGACGTCGGCGCCGCTCTCGGGGCGCTCCACGGGGACGAAGCCGCCCGCGCGGAAGAACTCCGCTCCCAGGTCGACGGTGTTCACGCGCGCGGGGATGCCAAAGGTGCGGCAGATGGCCACGAAGAGGGCGCGGCGGGTGAACTCGCCCGCCTGGCCTGAGACGAGCGCGCCGATCGGCGTGCCCACGAGCTTCTTCACGTGGTGGCGCACATCGAGCGAGGTCGTGGCGCAGATGTGGCTCCACACGGACATGGGGTCGGCCACGAAGCCGGCGACCTGCTCGGCGTCGAAGCGCTCGCGGATGAAGGCGCGGTAGGCGCTCAGGTGCTCGAGGTTGGCGCGCGGGCACAGGACGTAGCGGCGATAGAGGTCCTCGGCGCGCCCGGGGTCGTCGACGCCCTCGCGCGCGAGGTAGGAGAGGGCGTCTGCGTGCGCGAGGCGCGCCCCCGCCAGGTGGTCCTCGAGCACGTCGGCCGTGAGGTCGCGGAAGTCCTTCGTGGTGAGCGTGGAAAGAAGGTCCGCGCGGTCGGCGCCGTCGTCGGTGCCGAGGAAGCGCGCGACCTCGCCGGCGTTGGCAAAGGCGTGCTCGAAGAAGGGCAGGCAGGTCTCGTCGTCGCGGCCGCACGCGTGCGCGAGCTCCCGGGCCTTCGCGACGAGGCCGGCGACGCGCCTCGTGCGCATGGCGTCGGCCTCGCGCTTGCGGGCGCGGCCCGCGGCGGCCTGCTCGGGGGTGAGGGGGCGCGAGGGCGCGGGGTGGTCGGAGGGCGCGTGGACGTCGATGTCCTCCCAGCCCCCGGGCTGCTCGGCGGCCGTCACCGGGACGATCGTGACGTCGTGGTCGCGCGACGTGTCCACGATCTTCTCGGCAAGGGTGTCTCCGATGGAGGCCGCCACGCGCAGGGTGCCCTCGCCCACGACGATGCTCGCCGACCCGTCGGGGCCGGTCACGAGCGAGGCGATGTCGCGCCAGCCGGCCTCGTTGACGAGCTGCAGGCGAACTGCGGACCCCTCGACCGGGGCGCCCGAGGCGTCCGCGACGCGCACGACGAGACGGACCGTGGGGGCGTAGCGCTCCGTGAGGTTCACGATCACCTGGCTGCCCTCGCGGGCGAGCAGGTGGGCGTCGCGCTCGAAGTCGCACCCGAAGTCCCCGAACAGGCGGGTGTGGACGAGCATGGCGCGGCCCGAGGCCGCGGTGAACCAGCCGCGGTCGAGCTGCTCCTCGGGCTCGCAGGCGCCGAGGTAGTGCCACCCGTCGCCGGTGTACGCCTCGACCCAGGCGTGGTTGTCGTCGCAGTGGGCCCACCAGGGGGTGTAGAGCTGGCGGGCGGGGATGCCCACGCTGCGCAGCGCCGTCACGAGGTAGGTCGACTCCTCGCCGCAGCGGCCGTCGCCGGAGGCGAGCACGCCGAGCGGGCCCAGGGTCCTGCCGTCGGAGGCCTGGTAGGTCGCCGTCTCGCAGCACCAGTAGTTGGTCTCGAGCACGGCGGCCTCGGCGTCGAGCCCGGCGAGGCGACCCTCCAGCTGCGCGCGGAAGGTGGGCCAGGCGTCGGCGAGGGGCTCGTTGTTCACGCGGGGATAGGCCACGAAGTGCACGAAGACGTCCTCGGGGACGTCGCGGCACCAGGGGCTCTCGGCGCGCAGGAGCGCGGACTGGCGGGCAAAGGAGGCGAGGGTCTCGAGCGGGGTGTCAAAGACGTCGGTGAGGGGTAGGGTGCCGAGGTAGCTCCTCATGAGGGCGCGCTCGTCCTCGGTCTCGAGGGCGGCGAGGGCGGCCTCGATCTTCTCGGAGAGCGGGGCGAGAAGTGCCGAGCGATCCTTCAGGCGCTCGGCGGCGTAGGCGTGGAAGTCGGCGGACAGCAGGGTCATCGGGCGTTTGCCTCCTTGATCGTGACGGCGAGGACGGTGTCGACGGGATCGGGCAGGACGGGCGAGGGGCCGAGGTCGGCGAAGGCGACGTCGGGGTAGTCGCTGTGCGTCCAGCTGGTGGAGAGAAGGACCTCGGTGCCGTCGCAGAGCCGACGGATCTTCTCGATGCGGTCCTTGGGGACGCCGAGCAGCGGCACGGGGCCGAGGGCGTTCTCGTAGAGGTGGAAGTAATATGTGTTTCCGTTGCGCGTGAGGCGGCCGACCTCGGGCGGTCGGACGTCGAGGGGGCCGCCGGCGGCGGGGCCGCAGCCGTAGACGCTCGCGGAGTTGCGTCGCATCCAGCGACCGATCTCGTCGAGGATGCGGCAGGACTCGTCGGGGATGCGCCCGGTGGCGTCGGGGCCCACGTTCAAGATCATGTTGCCGCCCTTCGAGACGCACTCGACGAGCTTGTGGACCAGCAGCGACGCGGGCTTGAAGTTCTTGTCGGTGGCGTGGTAGCCCCAGTTGTCGTTCATGGTGACGCAGGACTCCCAGGCGAGCGGGCGGCCCTCGGCGTCACGGATGCCGGTCGGCGGCACGATCTTCTCGGGCGTGACGAAGTCGCCGTGGTAGGGCGTCGGGCGACACGCGGCGAGCGACCCGTAGCCCTCGCCGGAGACCTCGAGGCGGTTGTTGGTCACGACGTCGGGCTGCAGCGAGCGGACCATCTCCATGAGCTTCGTCCCGCGCCAGGCGTCGCCGCGCAGGTCGTCGTAGGAGAAGTCGAACCAGAGCAGGTCGAGCCGCCCGTAGTTGGTGCAGAGCTCGCGCACCTGCTCGTGCATGTAGTCGAGGTAGCGGTCGAAGACGCGGTCGTCGTTGCAGCCGCGCACGGGGTCGTTCCTGAAGGGCGCCTGGCGGTCGCCGTACTGGGGGAAGTCGGGGTGGTGCCAGTCGATGAGGGAGTAGTAGAGGCCCACGCGCAGCCCCTCTGCGCGGAAGGCCTCGAGGAACTCGGCCACGATGTCGCGGCCGAAGGGGGTGTTGGTCGACTTGAAGTCGGTGGTGGCGGTGTCGAAGAGGCAGAAGCCGTCATGGTGCTTGGCGGTGAGCACGGCGTAGCGCATGCCCGCCTCGCGGGCCCTTCTCGCCCAGTCGCGCGCGTCGAGCGCGGTGGGGTTGAACTCGTGGAAGTAGGGGAGGTAGTCCTCCTCGGGCATCTCCTCGTCGCTGCGCAGCCACTCGCCGCGGGCGGGGATGGCGTAGAGCCCAAAGTGGATGAACATCCCAAAGCGGTCGTGAAGGAACCACCCCATGCGCTCGTCGTAGCGCGCTCGGTCGAACTGGTATGCCACGGTGACGTCCCTCCGGTCTGTCTGGCGATCCCACAATATTAAATTGCTGTTTCGTAGCCGGCGAGCGCGTGCTTCCGCGACGTAAAAGGTTACGCCCACCTTACTGAGTCTTACGGTTGTACCCGATTTGCGCGTACCATTCAATTAGGTCACAAAAAGGCAAAAAGGGGCCCCGCGACAGGCGAGAAGGGCCTCTTCCTCGGTGGCCTGAGGCCGCCTTCGCGGTCATTTTGCAGCGCGCCCGTCCCGAGGGAGGCGGGCGCTCGATGGGAGGAGCGCACATGAGCAAGGAGCAGATCTCGGGCGAGATGAGCCGGCACGGCATGACGCGTCGCGGCTTCCTCGGTGCCGTCGCGGCGACGGGCGCCACGGTCGCGGCGACGGGCCTCGCGGGCTGCAACGGCGGCGGCGGGACCGACGACGGCGGCGACGCGTCCGACGGCGGCCAGTCCGCGGTCGAGCTCATCGAGGCCGACGAGGAGGGCTTCGTCGTCCGCGCCACCAACACCGACGGCAAGGCGCCCGCCAACGAGTGCATCCTCGCCTTCGAGGGCGAGTTCCAGGAGATGCACCCGATGGACTGGTCGGACGGCAACTCCGGCAACGTCGTGTACTACATCTACGACTCGCTCTACGACCTGGACGAGAACTACGAGCTCGTCCCGCGCGCCGCTGACTCCTACGAGGTCTCCGCCGACGCCTGCACCTACACGTTCCACCTGCACGAGGGCATCACCTTCACCGACGGCACGCCGCTCGACGCCGCCGCCGTCGTCGCCAACTACGAGGCCGCCATCGACCCGGCCAACAACTGGCGCCGTCGCCGCATGTTCATCGAGAGCATCGACGAGAACACCGAGGAGACCCGCGTCGACTCCTGCACCGCCGTCGACGACTACACCGTCGAGTTCCACCTGCCCGAGCCCTACGCGCCGTTCATGAACTCGGTGACGCAGTTCTACCTCATCAGCCCCGCCGCCCTCGCCGACTCCAGCTGGGACTACTCCAAGCAGTCCGCGGGCTCCGGCCCCTACGTCCTGGAGGAGTACGCCCAGGGCGACCACGTCTCCATCGTCCGC
The DNA here is from genome assembly GCF_900119385.1 of Thermophilibacter mediterraneus. GTDB lineage: Bacteria > Actinomycetota > Coriobacteriia > Coriobacteriales > Atopobiaceae > Thermophilibacter > Thermophilibacter mediterraneus. The sequence goes on along the minus strand of NZ_FPKO01000009.1, from coordinate 12,808 downwards.
AACGAGGACTACTGGGGCGAGGCCCCCTCGATCGACCGCGTCGACTTCCGCGTGGTCCCCGAGGCCGGCTCCCGCATCGCCGCCCTGCAGACGGGCGAGGCCACGGCCATCTACCCCATGCCCACCGACCAGGTTGCCACCGTGCGCTCCGCCGGCGACATCAACATGGTCTCCCTCGAGTCCACGACGATGCGCTACGTCACGCTCAACACCAACTACGAGCCGCTCTCTGACGTCCGCGTGCGCCAGGCCCTGAACTACGCCCTCAACCAGGACGAGTACGTCAACGTCATGTACTCCGGCGCCGCCACGCCCGCCACGTCCGTCCTGCCCGAGATGGTCCCGGGCTACAAGGCGCAGACCCCCTACGAGTACGACCTCGAGAAGGCCAAGAGCCTGCTCGAGGAGGCCGGCTACGCCGACGGCTTCGAGGTCAGCGTCATCTGCGACAACTCCACGCAGGAGACCAAGGGCGCCACGTTCGTCATGCAGCAGCTCGAGCAGATCGGCGTCACGGTGAACGTCCTGCCCAACGAGGCCGCGACCAACGCCGAGATCGCCGCCGAGCCCGAGGACACCACCGAGCTCCAGATGTGGTACGTCAACTGGTCCCAGTCCGACCCGGACGGGTTCCTGCGCTCCCTGCTCTCCAGCGCGATGGTGCCGCCCACCGGCTACAACACCGCCTTCTGGAGGAACGACGAGTTCGACTCCGAGCTCGAGGCCGGCAACGCCGCCCCGACGGTGGAGGAGCAGAACGAGCACTACGGCAAGTGCCAGGACATCGCCTGGGAGGAGTGCCCGTGGCTGTACCTCGCGAGTGACAACACGCTGCTCTCCTACAAGGCCTACCTCAACGGCATCAAGTACGTGCCGCAGGGCATCGACGTCATCCACGCCACGCTGAACGTCTAAGGGGAGAAGAGCCCGCGGGCTCGCGCCCCTAACCTGGGACGAAAGCGCCAGCCCCCGGACCCGGGGGCTGGCTTCTTCACTTACCGGCACCCATGAGACAAGGAGGGGGGCTATATGGGTAAGTACGTCGTCAAGCGTGTGCTGAGCATGATTCCGCTGATGTTCGTCGTCTCCATCATCGTCTTCCTGTTCATCCGCCTGATCCCGGGCGACCCGGCCCGCATGATCGGCGGCCCCACGGCCACCGCGGGCGAGATCGCCGCCATCCGCAGCCAGCTCGGCCTCGACCAGCCGCTCATTCCGCAGTTCGTCCAGTGGCTCGGCGGGATCTTCCAGGGCGACCTGGGGCACTCGTTCACGAACAACACGTCCGTGGTCGAGCTCCTCGCCCCGCGCCTGCCGATCACCATGTACCTGACCATCTGCTCGATTACCTGGTCGGTCATCCTGGGCGTCATCATCGGCGTCGTCGCCGCCGTCAACCGCGGCCGCGCGCTCGACCTCATCGGCATGCTCATCGCCATCGCCGGCATCTCGCTGCCCAACTTCTGGCTCGGCCTGCAGCTCATGCAGATCTTCGCCGTCAACCTGCGGCTCCTTCCCACGGGCGGCCTCACGGACTGGACGGGCTACATCCTGCCGTCGGTTGCCATGGGCGCCGGCATCATGTGCATCCTCGCGCGCGTGACCCGCTCGTCCATGATCGAGAACCTCGGCAAGGACTACATCCGCACCGCCCGTGCCAAGGGCCTCCCGGAGTCCCGCGTCATCATGGTGCACGCCTTCAAGAACTCCTCGATCGACATCATCACCGTCACCGCCCTGCAGATCGGCGCCCTCATCGCCGGCTCGGTCGTCGTGGAGACGGTCTTCTCGATCCCCGGCCTCGGACGCCTGCTCGTCGACTCGATCGGCTTCCGCGACTACGAGGTCGTCCAGGCGCTCATCCTGTTCTTCTCGTTTGAGTACATGGCCATCAACCTGATCGCCGACGTGCTCTACGGCATCATCAACCCGCGCGTGAGATACGAATAGGAGCGAGCGATGGCAGACACCACCACAAAGACGCCCGCTCAGGGCGAGTTCGCCTCAGGCGAGGAGCTGCCCAAGGCACAGGGCCGGGCAAAGGAGTTCATCAAGAAGTTCCTGCGCCGAAAGACGGCGGTCCTCGGCTTCATCGTCATCATCGCGATCCTCGTGCTCGCGGTGATCGGTCCCATGATCACCCCGTACGACCCCAACGCCTACGACTACAGCGCCATCCTCGCGGGCCCGAGCGCCGCGCACATCTGGGGCACCGACGAGTTCGGCCGCGACGTGTTCTCGCGCATCATCGCCGGCACGCAGCTCTCCATCGGCACCGCCCTCACGGCGACGCTGCTCGGAACCGCCGGCGGCGTGGTCCTCGGCCTCATGGCCGGCTTCTTCGGCGGGATCCTCGACTCGATCGTGATGCGCATCTGCGACGTCATGTTCGCGTTCCCCTCGATCCTGCTCGCCATCGCCATCGTGGCCATCATCGGCCCGGGCATCACCAACATCATGATCGGCCTCGCCGTGTTCACGGTGCCCTCGTTCGCCCGCATCATCCGCGGCGCCGTGCTCGAGGTGCGCGGCGAGCTCTACGTCGAGGTCGCGAAGTCGATCGGCTGCAGCAGCGCCCGCACCATGTTCGTGCACGTGTTCCCGGGCACCATGCAGGCCCTTATCGTCAACTTCACGATGAACATCGGCGGCGCCATCCTCTCGGCCTCCTCGCTGTCGTTCCTCGGCTTCGGCGCGTCGGTCACGCAGGCGGAGTGGGGCGCCATCCTCTCGCAGGGGCGCAACTACCTCGCCATCGCGCCGCACCTCGTCCTGTTCCCGGGCCTCGTGATCTTCATCACGGTGCTCGCGTTCAACCTCTTCGGCGACGGTCTGCGCGACACGCTCGACCCCAAGCTCAACTAGGGAGGTTCTCATGGCTGAAACACTGCTCGAGGTCAAGAACCTCAAGACCGAGTTCAAGCGCGGCAAGAAGGACTGGATCACGGCCGTCAACGGCGTCTCCTTCCAGGTCCGCGCGGGCGAGATCGTGGGCCTGGTGGGCGAGTCGGGCTGCGGCAAGTCCGTGACCTCGCTCTCCGTCATGCGCCTGCACTCCAAGCTCAACACCCGCCTCACGGGCGAGATCAAGTTCGACGGCAAGAGCATCCTCGACATGTCCGAGGCCGAGATGCGCTCGATCCGCGGCAACGAGATCTCGATGATCTTCCAGGAGCCCATGAGCGCGCTCGACCCCATCATGCGGATCGAGAACCAGCTCACCGAGGCCATCTCGCTGCACAACAAGGGCCTCTCCAAGCAGGACATCCACGAGCGCTGCGTTCGCGCGCTCAAGCTCGTGGGCATCCCCGAGCCCGAGATGACGCTGCGCAACTACCCGCACGAGCTCTCCGGCGGCATGTGCCAGCGCGTGATGATCGCCATGGCCATGGCATGCGAGCCCAAGCTGCTCATTGCCGACGAGCCCACCACGGCGCTCGACGTCACCATCCAGGCGCAGATCCTCGCCCTCATGGAGGACATCCGCAACAAGCGCAACACGGGCATCCTGCTCATCACCCACGACCTCGGCGTCGTGGCCGAGACGTGCAGCCGCGTCATCGTCATGTACGCGGGCAACATCGTCGAGGAGGCGCCCGTCAAGGAGCTCTTCCGCAACCCGCAGCACCCCTACACCAAGGGCCTCATCGAGTCCGTGCCCAAGCTCGGCCGCCGCGTGCACCGCCTGCCGTCCATCCCCGGCTCGGTGCCCGACCTCTCGGTCATGCCCGAGGGCTGCCGCTTCGCACCGCGCTGCAAGTACGCGCAGGCCTCGTGCGCGCAGCGCCCGCCCGAGCTCGTCAAGGTGGGCGAGGACCACAAGTGCGCCTGCCCCTTCCACGAAAACGTCAGAAAGGGGGCCTAGGCCATGGCAGCTGAGAACAAGCCCCTGCTCTCCGTGCGCAACGTCTCCAAGCAGTTCCCGGTGGGCAAGAGCTTCTTTGGCCGTCCCAACAAGTGGGTCCACGCGGTCAACAACGTGAGCTTTGACATCTACCCCGGCGAGACCTTCTCGCTCGTGGGCGAGTCGGGTTGCGGCAAGTCCACCACGAGCCGCCTCATCAATCGCCTCATCGAGCCCGACGAGGGCGAGATCGTCTTCGAGGGCAAAGACATCGCGCACCTGCCCGAGAAGGAGGTCAGGCCGCTGCGCTCCGAGATGCAGATGGTCTTCCAGGACCCGTACGGCTCGCTCAACCCGCGCATGAAGGTCCAGGACATCATCGGCGAGCCCATGCTCATCCACACGAAGATGTCCCCGGGCGAGCGCCTCAAGCGCGTGCACGAGCTGCTCGGCGTCGTGGGCCTCTCCCCGGCGCACGGCGAGCGCTACCCGCACGAGTTCTCCGGCGGCCAGCGCCAGCGCATCGGCATCGCGCGCGCCCTCTCGGTGAACCCCAAGCTCATCATGGCCGACGAGCCGGTCTCGGCCCTCGACGTCTCCATCCAGGCGCAGGTCCTCAACCTCCTGCGCGACGTCCAGGAGGAGTACAACCTCACGTACCTCTTCATCTCCCACGACCTCGCCGTGGTCGAGATGATCTCGGACCGCATCGGCGTCATGTACCTCGGCCACATCATGGAGATCGCCCCCAACGAGGAGCTCTACGCCGACCCGCAGCACCCCTACACCCAGGCGCTGCTCTCCGCCGTCCCCGTGGCGGACCCGGAGATCGAGAAGAAGCACGTGCTCATCGAGGGCGACCTGCCCAGCCCCACCAACATCCCCAAGGGCTGCCCGTTCCACACGCGCTGCCCGCGCGCCACGGACAAGTGCAAGGGCGAGGTGCCCCCGACCATGGAGGTCAAGCCCGGCCACTTCGTGAACTGCCACTTCCCCGGCAAGTAGGGGCACTTCCGCGTCACGCCTCGCGGGCCGTCGGGTCTTGTGCCCGGCGGCCCGTTCTCGTCTCGCGGGGGGCGGCCCGCGCCCATGTGCCGGTTCGCGCCGCGCCCGAGCGCCGAATGACCTGCTTCGGATGGCCTGCCTCGGATGACCTGCTTCGGATGACCTGCGCCGAAACGGAGCATCTAGCGAAAATCGACCCCTCAGGGGGCCATTTTTCGTCAAATGCTCCGTTTCGCCGAGGCGCCCGGCGGCCCGCCCGGCCCCCGAAGACCCGCCCTGCGCCCGGCCGCACGCTCGTCCCGGGTGCCCTCAGCCCTCCGTCGTCGGGAGGCGCGTGAAGGGCAGCGACGCCTCCAGGAACGCGAGGCTCTCGTCGTAGGTGCGGGCGAAGAGGCACCCGAAGAGCGCGTCGAGCACGAACTGCACGCCGATGTGGCTCGCGAACTGCGTGATGCGGTCCTGGAGGTCCTCGCGGTCGCTCACGGCGAGGTAGACGTCGAGGCCCGGGTTGCGCCGGTGCGCCGCGGGCGTGCCCACGAAGATGACCGGCACGCGGCGCTCCGCGAGCAGCGGGACGAGGCGGCGCAGGTGCGGGTTGAGGCCGGAGTAGGAGATGACCACGGCGGCGTCCCGCTCGTCCGAGACCAGCGCGCGGCGGGTCTGCCGCTCGTCGCGCTCGTGGCAGGTGACCTCGCGCCCCACCGAGACCAGGCGCTCGCAGAGCATCTGCGCCGGGAAGAGGTTGTGGGACTGCGTGTAGATGTCGACGCAGCGCGCGCGGGCGAGCAGGTCGGCGGCGCGCTCGAGCTCTGCCGTGTCGAGCAGCTCGCGGGTGTCGCGCAGCGTCGCCTCGTAGAGCGCCTGGAGGTGCGCCGCGACGCTGCCGGACCCCTCGCCGGCGACGAACGGGAAGTTGATGTCCACCGGCGTCGCCCCCGCCTCGAACGCCGAGGCGCGGGCGAGCTCGACCTTGAGCTCCTTGTAGCCCGCGAGGCCGAGCTTCCTGCAGAACCGGTGCGCGGTCGGGACGGAGACCGACGCCGCCCGCGCGAGCTCCTTGATCGTGAGCCGCTGGACCCGCTCGCCCAACGCGAGCACGCTCTGGGCGAGCTGCTGCTCCGCCGGCGTGAGGTCCGTCGCCTCCCTGATGCGCCGCCTGACGTCCATGGTCCTCCCATCCGTCGCCGTCCGCCCCGCGTGCCCGGCCCTGCGCGCACGCCCCTTCGAAGATGCCCTCAAAAAAGATATCAGAAGATATCAGCTCATCCTGTCCGCATATCGTGTCCTGCGAAAAGAACTATCCACTTTGCTGATACGCCCGCTTTTGCCCTTTCATTGGAGCATACTGTCCCCAGCGACAACGCAGAGAAGGACACGACGAAAGGCGGTACATCATGGCAGTTACCTTCCCCAAGGGCTTCTTCTGGGGCGGCGCGACGGCCGCGAACCAGCTCGAGGGCGCGTGGGACGTCGACGGGCGAGGCCCCAGCGTCGACGACCACTTCCTGGGCGGCTCCGTTGACACCCCGCGCGAGATCACGATCTCGATCGACCCCGACCGCTTCTACCCCAACCACGACGGCATCGACTTCTACCACCGCTACGAGGAGGACATCGCGCTCTTCGCCGAGATGGGCTTCAACATGTTCCGCATGTCCATCGCCTGGAGTCGCATCTTCCCCACGGGGGAGGAGACCGAGCCCAACGAGGCGGGCCTCGCCTTCTACGACCGCGTCTTCGACTGCTGCCGCGCGCACGGCATCGAGCCCCTGGTGACGCTCAGCCACTACGAGATGCCCTATGCGCTCGTCGAGAAGTACAACGGCTGGGAGTCCCGCGAGCTGATCGTCCTGTTCGAGCGCTACGCCCGCTGCGTGCTCGACCGCTACCACGAGAAGGTCACCTACTGGCTCACGTTCAACGAGATCAACCTGGGGACCTCCGCGGCGGGCGCGCTCTTCGAGACGTCCATGATCCGCGGCTTCGAGGGCCCGGGCTCCGAGGTGGTCGTCACGCCGCAGCAGTGCTACCAGGCGCTCCACCACCAGTTCGTGGCGAGCGGGCGCGTGGTTCGCTACGCCCACGAGAACTACCCCGAGCTCAAGATGGGCAACATGGACTGCTTCATCCTCACGTACGCGGCCACGTGCGACCCCGCCGACGTGTGGGCCAACGAGCTCGAGATGAACCGCATGAACTGGTACTGCTCCGACGTGCAGGTGCGCGGCGCCTACCCGTTCTACGCGCGCCGCTACTGGCGCGAGAACGGCATCGAGCTCGACGTGCGCGACGGCGACCTCGATGACATCGCCGACGGAAAGGTCGACTTCTACACGTTCAGCTACTACATGTCCAACACGGTGACCACGCACGAGGGCGCCGAGACGACCGGGGGCAACATGGTCTCCGGCGGCAAGAACCCCTACCTCGAGAGCACGGACTGGGGCTGGCAGGTCGACCCCACGGGCCTGCGGGTGGCGCTCAACCAGATCTACGCGCGCTATCAGATCCCGATGATGGTCGTGGAGAACGGCATGGGCGCCCTCGACGAGGTGGTCGAGGAGGACGGCGAGAAGCGCGTGCACGACCAGTACCGCATCGACTACCTCGAGAAGCACGTCGCCGCCATGGGCGAGGCTGTCGCCGATGGCGTGGACCTCATCGGCTACACCTGGTGGGGCCCGATCGACCTGGTCAGCGCCGGCACCGGCGAGATGCGCAAGCGCTACGGCTTCATCTACGTGGACAAGCACGACGACGGCACGGGCGACTACTCCCGCATCCGCAAGGACAGCTTCTACGCCTACCAGAAGATCATCCGCTCGAACGGCCTGTAAATTGGGGCCGGGTCCCGATTACCAGAGAAATGAGGACGGGCCCGGATTGCTGACGAGACGAGGCGGGGCGGGCGGCACCGGAGATGTGCTGCCCGCCCCGCCCGCCGAGGAGGACGCATGTCTGACAAGAAGATCGTGTTTCTCGACGTGGACGGCACCATCGTCACGTATGACAACGTGCTGCCGGCGTCAGCCGCCCGCGCCATCCGCGAGGCGCGCGCCAACGGTCACAGGGTCCTCATGTGCACCGGGCGCAGCAAGGGCGAGGTCCAGCCCGAGCTCGAGGAGCTCGGCTTCGACGGCATGCTCGGCGGCAACGGCGCCTACGTCGAGGTGGAGGGACGCGTCGTCATGCACCGGCTCGTGACGTCGGAGCAGTGCCGCCGCATCGTCGACTGGTGCCACGAACGCGGCCTCGCCTTCTACCTCGAGAGCAACACGGGCCTCTTCGCGAGCGAGAACTTCCGCGAGGCCGGTCGCGCGGCGGTCCTCGCCTACCAGCTCGGGGAGGGCGAGCCCGTCCCCGCGGACGCCGGCGTCGAGGACGTCTTCCCGCTGCTGCGCTACGGCTGCGAGCTCTATCGCGATGACGTCAACAAGGTGAGCTTTGCCCTCACGAGCTATCAGGACTACCTCGACGCCCGTCGCGACTTCCCGGACATGAAGGTGGGCACCTGGGGCGGCGTGGACGAGCGCGCGCTCTTCGGCGACCTGGGGCCCGCCGGCGTCGACAAGGCCGTCGCCGTGCGCGCGGCCGTCGAGGCCATCGGGGCCGACATGGCGGACACCATCGCCTTCGGCGACGCGAAGGTGGACATCCCCATGCTCGAGGCCTGCGCCGTGGGGGTCGCGATGGGGTCGGGCGGCCCGGAGATCCGCGCCATGGCCGACTTCGTCACCGCGGGCGTCGATGAGGACGGCCTCTGGAAGGCCTTCTGTCACCTGGGCCTCGTGGGGGAGTGAGGCCGGTCTGGGACAGTGGGGACGGAGGTGTGACACACCCCCCCGTCCCCACTGTCCCAATGTAAGCTCTTTGTAAGCTACTGCCAAACGGCAGGCTGAGGACCGTTCTTCTCGCCTGAGCGCGCGTGGCATTACGCTATCCTTATCAGTCGTTTACAGAATCGTGACATTTACGTATCCGACCGTAGGGAAGCGAGCCCCGAGTGATTAGCTTTGACCAGTTCCTCGGCGTCCTGTCGAGCAATCCCTTCCTGATCCTCGTCATGCTCCTCGTCATGGGGACCATCTTCGTGAACGGTGCGACCGACGCCGCCAACGCCATCGCCGAGCCCGTGGGCACGCGCTCGATCAACGTCGACAACGCGATCCTCATGTCGGTGATCTGCAACTTCGTGGGCCTCGTGGCCATGTCGTTCATCTCCACCGCCGTCGCGGACACCATCTCGGGGATGGTCGACTTTGGCGGCGACTCGCACGCGGCGCTCATCGCGCTTGCCGCGGCGACGGTGGGCATCGTGGCCTGGGGCCTGGGCGCCTGGGCCTTTGGCATCCCCACCTCCGAGAGCCACGCGCTCATCGCCGGCCTCACGGGCGCCGCCCTCGCCGTCCAGGGAGGCCTCGACGGCGTCAACATGGGAGAGTGGATCAAGGTCGTCTACGGCCTCGTGCTCTCCACCGGCCTGGGCTTCGCCGCGGGCTGGGTGATCTCGAAGGTCATTCCCATCGCGTGCAGAAACGCCGACCGCCGCACGGCCAACAACTTCTTCGGGCGCATGCAGGTGCTCGGCGCCGCGGGCGTGGCGCTCATGCACGGGGCGCAGGACGGCCAGAAGTTCATGTCCACCGCCATGCTCGCCATCGCGCTCTCGCTCAACCTGACGGTGGGGGAGATGGGCGGCTTCCCGCTCTGGATCATGGTGCTGTGCGCCGCGGTCATGGCCATCGGCACCGCGGTGGGCGGCAAGAAGATCATCAAGAAGGTCGGCATGGAGATGGTGCGGCTCGACAAGTACCAGGGCTTCGCCGCCTCGGTCTCGGCCACCGCGTCGCTTCTGCTGGCAACGCTGACGGGCCTGCCCGTCTCGACCACGCACACCAAGTCCGCCGCCATCATGGGCGCGGGCGCGGCCAAGGACCCCAAGTCCGTGAACTGGGGCGTGGCCAAGGAGATGGTCCTCACGTGGGTCTTCACGTTCCCCGGCTGCGGCGTCATCGGCTACGTCCTCGCCCGCCTGTTCCTCGTCCTGTTCTAGTCGCGCGTCGGCACGGCCGCCGCGTCGCCCGCGTCCCTGTTGGCTCGCGCCTCTGCCCGCACGTCCTTCTCGTCCACATGCAAAGGAGTCCACATGCCCCGCATCAAGAAGGAAGACGAGTTCTACACCATGCTCAAGGAGTTCGCCGCGCTCATCACCGAGACGGCTGACGCCTACAACAAGATCATCTGCGACTTCCCCTCGACCATGAGCTCCATTCCCCAGATGAAGGTCTTTGAGTCCACCGCCGACGAGCGCGTGAAGGCGATCATGGCCAAGCTCTACACCTCCTTCATCACGCCGATCGATCGCGAGGACATCAGCTCGCTGGCGCTCGCCATGGACGACGTCGTGGACTCCATGTACGGCGTCGCGGTGCGCATGGACCTCTTCAACCTCTCCGACCTGCGCCTCGAGGCCAAGCAAATCTCCGAGCTCACGGTGCACGCCGTCCACGAGATGCAGGAGATGATCTACCACCTGCCCGACTACAAGAAGGACCGCGTGGTGCTCGAGAAGGCCATCGAGATCGGCACCGTCGAGGACGAGGGCGACACCGTCTACCAGCAGGCGCTGCGCCGCCTCTTCTCCGACGAGGAGGCGAGCGGCAAGTACGCGGTCACGTGGCTGCGCATCTTCGACCGCATGGAGCTCTGCCTCGACGCGTGCGACCGCGTCTCGGGCATCGTGCGCGACATCATCATGAAGGACGCGTAGGGCGAGAAGAACGTCACGTCGCGGGTGAGGCCCGCCCAAGGCAGGCGCCCCGACCTTCACGCAGGACTGCGCTTCGCGAAAGATCCTGCTTAGAAGGTCGGGGCGCCTGCCTTGGGTGGGCCGCGACGTGCGGGTTCTCTTACCGGCACGTGGGGTCAGAAGTCTATCTCGTCGTAATAGACGTTGTGGAGGCGTTCGAGCCAGGAGAAGAACTCGGTGGGAGAGAGGACGGGGATCGAGGAGGCAGCATAGTCGCCGGCGTTTCTGGTGACGATTGCCCGCGCCCCGATGCTCATGGCCGTCTGGTAGACGAGGGCGGCGTCGAAGTCGTCCCACGCCGACGCGAGCGCGAGGTCGACCTCGCGCTCTCCGGGCGTGTAGACGCTTCCCACCCGACGAGCGCGAGCGGTATACTTATAGTTGACACTTCGTTGCTTGCGGAGAGGGGAACCCACATGCTGTACAAGGACTTCAAGGGCCTCAGCCTTTCTCGCCTGGGCTTCGGCGCCATGCGCCTGCCGTGCGTCGAGGGCGAGGACGCCACGCCCGACCAGGCTGCCGTCGACGAGATGGTGGACTACGCGCTCGAGCACGGCGTGAACTACTTCGACACCGCGTGGGGCTACCACGGCGGGCAGTCCGAGATCGTGCTCGGCCGCGCTCTGGCGCGTCACCCGCGCGAGTCGTACTACCTGGCGGACAAGTTCCCGGGCTACGACCTCGCCAACATGGGCAAGGTCGCCGAGATCTTCGAGGAGCAGCTCAGGAAGACCGGTGCGGGCCACTTCGACTTCTACCTCTTCCACAACGTGTGCGAGATGAACGTGGAGGAGTACCTCAACCCCGCCCACGGCATCCTCGACTACCTGCTCGAGCAGAAGGCGGCGGGCCGCATCCGCCACCTCGGCTTCTCGGCGCACGGGGACATCCCCTGCATGGAGCGCTTCCTCGAGGCGTACGGCGAGCACATGGAGTTCTGCCAGCTCCAGATCAACTACCTCGACTGGGAGTTCCAGAACGCGCGCGGCAAGGTCGAGCTGCTCGGGCGCTACGGCATCCCCGTGTGGGTCATGGAGCCGGTGCGCGGCGGCAAGCTCGCGCGCCTCTCCGACGAGAACGCCGCGATCCTCGCCGGCGCGCGCCCGGACGCCGACCCGGTGGACTGGGCGTTCCGCTTCGTCCAGCAGATCCCGGAGGTCGTGGTGACGCTCTCCGGCATGTCCGATGCCGCGCAGCTCCGTCAGAACGTGGAGATCTTCTCCGCGGAGCGCCCGTTCGACGAGAGGGACCGCGCCGCGCTGCGCCGCGTGGTCGGTGACATGCTCGGCCGCCACACCGTCCCCTGCACGGCCTGCCACTACTGCACGAGCCACTGCCCGATGGGCCTCGACATCCCCAAGCTGCTCGAGCTGTACAACGAGGCAACGGTGACCGGCGGCAAGGGAGGCTTCATCCCGAGCATGTTCGTGGGGACGCTGCCGGAGGACAAGCGCCCGAGCGCGTGCATCGGGTGCGGGAGCTGCGCCGCGGTGTGCCCGCAGCAGATCGACATCCCCGGCACGCTCGCCGACTTCGCGGAGAAGCTCGCGGGGTAGGGCCGGGGTCTCCTCGCGCGGCGAGAAGGGCGACGGGGCGGGGCCGCGCCGGCGAGCGTGCCGGACGGCCCCGCCCCGCTTCGCTAGCGCTGCGGCGGCAGGGGCACGCCGCCGGGAAGCTCCCGTCGCCTCTTGTCGAGCGCCATGCCCAGGGCGACGAACACGGCGGCACCAGCGGTGATGAGAAGGGCCGTCGGCAGCGTGAGCATGTCGTTGATCGCAAGGGCGGCGAGAAGTGCCAGCAGTATGAGCGCCCCGTTGCAGATGGGCAGGTGCCGGAGGGCCCATCGGGCGGCCGTGGAGGCGCGAGACTCATCGAGGGCGAGGTTCTTGTCCAGGTAGCGCCCGAGCTCGCCGTAATAGATGATGTGGTGGCGCCTCAGGAGGCTGTTGATGTGCAATAGGAAGTGGTCCAAATGAGCGCCGGCTTCTGAGCAGCGCGTGCACCAGGAATTGAGCAGTTTGATCACGAGGGCCGCGCCCCCTGGACCAGGGGCGCGGCCCTCGCCGTAGGGTTGTCCCGGGCGGGCACTTTGGCGAGGCCGCCCGGGAAGGATGGAGGAGATGACCGTGCCCCTGGACACAAGGAATGAT